>MKTI01000007.1 GCA_001898185.1 Cellulomonas sp. 73-145
CTTCCGGAAATGGAGTGCGGCTGAGGGCGTGATCGACCGCGGGAGCGGGGTCGTGTCGCTGCGCTGAGGCGGGCCCCAAGAAGTTGATGATGAAGGTTCCTACGCCGAACATCGTCGAACACCCCGGGGGCCCTGTGTCGCAGCCTACGTTCTCGCCCGCCCAGATCGTGGCCGACACGATCGTCCGCACCGTCGAGCTCGGGGTGCGGATCACCGACGCCGCCCTGGACGGTGAGACCACGGTGCTGTGGTGCGACCTGATCACCGACGGGCCAGGCGAGTGTCCGGGGTGCGGGCTGGTCGGGGTCTACCGCGACAGCGTCGAACGCCGGGTCAGCGATGTGCCGGTGGTCGGGCATCCGTTGCAGCTGCGGGTGCGGGTGCCGCGCTACCGGTGTGTCCACGACGGCTGCGCCCGCGAGATCTTCGTGCACGACTCAGGTCGTCTGGCTCGCCCCGGGGCCTCGACCACCCGGCGCTGCGCGGACTATGTGTTGCGCCGCTTGGCGATCGACAAGGCCACCGTCGCCGCGGTCGCCCGTGAGCTGGGCCGCAGCTGGGACACCGTGAACAGCGTCGCCGTCGCCGCCACCGAGGCTCTGCTGCTCACCGCCGGTCCCGCCCGGCTCGACGGGGTGCGAGTGATCGGGGTCGACGAGCACAAGTGGGCGCATGTGTTCGGCGCGGCGGGCGACGGGTTCGTCACGGTGATCACCGACCTGACCGATGTCGTCGCAGGTCGAGGACCCGCACGGCTGCTCGACCTCGTCCCTGGTCGCTCGGCCGCGGCGTTGAGGACCTGGCTCGACGCCCGCGACCAGGTGTTTCGCGACGGAGTCCGGGTCGTGGCGATGGACGGGTTCGGCGGCTACAAGAACGCCGCCACCGACGCCGTCCCGGACGCGGTCACGGTGATGGACCCGTTCCACGTCGTCGCGCTGGCCGGACACAAGCTCGATCTGTGTCGCCAACGGGTCCAGCAGGACACCCTGGGCCACCGTGGCCGCGCCGGTGACCCGCTCTACCGGGTGCGACGCACGCTGCGGACCCGTCTCGCGCTGCTGACCGACCGCCAACGCGCTCGGCTCGAGGCGGTGTTCGCCGGCGAGGAGCACGTCGCGGTCGAGGTGACCTGGTTGGCCTACCAACAGATCATCGCCGCCTACGCCGCCGAGGACCGCCGCCGCGGAAAGGCACTCCTCACCGCGGTCATCGACCGGCTTCGAACCGGCCTACCGGCCGGGCTGGCCGAACTGGCGACCCTCGGCCACACCCTGCACCGCCGACGCGACGACGTGCTGGCCTACTTCGACCACCACGCCTCGAACGGGCCCACCGAGGCCATCAACGGCCGCCTCGAAGCACTCCGCCGCAACGCCCTCGGCTTCCGCAACCTGATCAACTACCGGCTCCGGTCGCTACTGCACTGCGGGGCACTCGCACTCTAAATCCGGAA
>MKTI01000008.1 GCA_001898185.1 Cellulomonas sp. 73-145
GATTCAAGGAACGGTCGCAACATCCCTCTGATCTGAGGTGATCTTGATGAATACGTTCCGAACTCCGCGGGAGACGGTGCGGGTGTTCTGGCGGGCCCGTGTGGCTGGGGCGGGATACCTCGCGTCGGCCGCGTCAGCGGGTGTGTCGGCGAGTACCGGGCGGGAGTGGGTGCGTCACGCTGGCGGGGTGATCCCTGATCTTGAGCCGTTGTCGGGTCGGTACTTGTGTCAGGCCGAGCGTGACGAGATCTCGGTCGGGATCGCGGCCGGGCTCAGCAACGCCGAGATCGGTCGGGTGTTGGGGCGGCACCGGTCCAACGTCGGACGTGAGATCAAACGCAACCGGACCCTGCACCGGGACCGGCCGCCGGCCCGGGCGGATGGTCTGCCGAACCTGCCCGGGACCCGGGCCGGGGTGGCACCGCGGCCGGCGCGGGAGCGGTTGCAGTACCGCCCGGCGGTGGCCCAGGCCAAGGCCGATGCCCGCGCGTCGCGCCCGAAACCCCGCAAGCTCGCCACCTGCCCGGAGTTGCTGGCCCAGGTGCGGGCCGGGCTGGCCGCGTTGTGGAGCCCGCAGCAGATCTCGAACACACTGCGTCTGGAGTTCGGCGACCGGGCGGAGATGCAGGTGTCCCACGAGACCATCTACCAGGAGTTGTTCGTCCAGGGGCGGGGTGAGTTGCGGCGTGAGCTGACCCGCTGTCTACGGACCGGGCGTGCGGTGCGGCGCGCTCGTCGCCAGCCCGATCAACGCGTTCGCCGTCGCATCCCCGACATGGTCATGATCTCCCAGCGCCCGGCCGAGGTCGCGGACCGGGCCGTGCCCGGGCACTGGGAAGGCGATCTGATCATCGGGGCCGACAGCGCCTCGGCGATCGGGACGCTGGTCGAGCGGGCGTCGCGGTTCGTGATGCTGCTGCACCTGCCCGGCGGCCGGCACGGCGCCGAAGCCGTCCGGGACGCGATGGTCACCGAGATGGCCGGGTTGCCCGCCGCGTTGCGCCGGTCGCTGACCTGGGACCAGGGCATCGAGATGGCGCGGCACGGCGAGATCAGCTTCGCGCTGGACATGCCGGTCTACTTCTGTGACCCGCACAGTCCCTGGCAGCGGGGCAGCAACGAGAACACCAACGGGCTGCTGCGCCAGTACTTCCCCAAGAGCACCGACCTACGCGTGCACACCGCGGCCGACCTCGCCGTGGTCGCTGCACAACTCAACTCCCGGCCCCGGGCAACCCTCGGCTGGAAGACCCCGGCCCAGGCCCTTACAGGGCTACTGTTCAACCCACTGACCACCGGTGTTGCGACGACCCCTT
>MKTI01000009.1 GCA_001898185.1 Cellulomonas sp. 73-145
GAAACGCCCGGTCCCATTCCGAACCCGGAAGCTAAGCCCTTCAGCGCCGATGGTACTGCACCCGCCAGGATGTGGGAGAGTAGGACGCCGCCGAACACCATTCCAGAAAGGCCCACCCCTCACCGGGTGGGCCTTTCTGCGTTCACCCACGACCGCGGCTCGGCCACGGAGCGCCAAGCCGTCCGGGTGGGCCATGTCCATTCGACCGCGGGTTGGCCTATGTGCAGGCCTATGCGGGCACGTTCGGTGCGGACGGGTGCTTCGCCCCGGTTCTCGGTCACCGATGGCGGGTCGAGCCGGACGACCGGTGTCCGGTTGCGGGATGGCGTTCGGGCGACGTTCGCCGTGCGCGTCAGGCCGGTGAGCCTCGGTGTGCGGGGTGGACGTGTGCCGACGGGTCGGCAGCGGTGCCGCTCTGAGGCCGGCGGGTGTCCCGGTGGGGCTTGGCTGCCGGTGTCAGCTGTTGTCGGCGATGAAGATCACCGCGCCGAGAGGCGGGATGCGGACGCTGGCCGAGAAAGGTCGTCCGTGATGGGGCACTGGATCCGCGGTGATCTGCCCGAGGTTGCCGACACCGGAGCCGCCGTAGATCGCGGCGTCGGTGTTGAGGGCCTCGGTCCATGTGCCGGCGCCGGGCAGCGCGAGGCGGTACTGCTCGTGCGGCACGCCGGCGAAGTTGACGACGACGACCGCGGTGGGCGCGCCCGGTGCTTTGCGGAGATAGGCGAGGGTATTTCCCTGGGAGTCGTTCGAGTCGATCCATTCGAAACCCTCGGGCCTGTGGTCCAGCTTCCAGAGCGCCGGCTGTGCTCGGTACAGGGTGTTGAGGTCGCGTACGAGTCGCTGGACGCCGGCGTGGTTGGGGTCGTCGAGCTGTCCCCACCACAGAGAGTCCGCCTCGGACCACTCGCCCTGCTGCGCGAACTCGTCGCCCATGAAGATCAGCTGCTTGCCCGGGTGCGTCCACTGGTACGCAAACAGGGCGCGCACGTTCGCCGTCTTCTGCCAGTGGTCGCCGGGCATCCGGGCGTAGAGGGACCCCTTGCCGTGCACCACCTCGTCGTGCGAGAGCGGCAGGATGAACTGCTCGGAGTACGCGTACACCATGGAGAACGTGATCTCTCCGTGGTGGTAGCTGCGGTGCACGGGCTGCTCCGCCATGTAGCGGAGCGTGTCGTTCATCCAGCCCATGTTCCACTTGAGGCCGAAGCCCAGACCGCCGTGGTCGGTCGGCGCGGTGACGCCGCCCCACGCCGTCGACTCCTCGGCGATCATCAGGACGCCTGGCGTGCGGCGGTAGGCCGTCGCGTTCGCCTCCTGGAGGAACGAGATGGCGTCGAGGTTCTCACGACCGCCGTACTGGTTGGGTCGCCACTGACCGTCCTTGCGGGAGTAGTCGAGGTACAGCATCGAGGCGACGGCGTCGACGCGGAGGCCGTCGACGTGGAACTCCTCGAACCAGTAGGTGGCGTTGGCCACCAGGAAGTTGCGGACCTCGGCACGGCCGAAGTTGAAGATGTACGTGCCCCAGTCCGGGTGCTCGCCGCGCAGCGGGTCAGGGTCCTCGTAGAGCGATGTGCCGTCGAACCGGCCGAGGCTCCAGTCGTCCTTGGGGAAGTGGGCCGGCACCCAGTCGACGATGACGCCGATACCGGCCTCATGGAGGGCGTTGACCAGGTAACGGAGGTCGTCCGGGTGGCCGAAGCGGGAGGTCGGCGCGTAGTACGACGAGACCTGGTAGCCCCATGAGCCGCCGAACGGGTGCTCCGCGACCGGCATGAACTCCACGTGGGTGAACCCGGTCTGACGCACGTAGTCGGTCAGCTGGGTGGCGAGGTCGCGGTACGAGAGCCCCTGACGCCACGAGCCGAGGTGGACCTCGTAGATCGACAGGGGACCGGTGTGCGGGTCGGTGCTCGCGCGATGGGCCAGCCACGCGTCGTCCGACCAGGTGAAGTGCGAGTCGATGACGACCGACGCGGTGGCGGGCGGGACTTCGGTGCCGCGTGCCATCGGGTCGGCCTTCTGCCGCCAGGTGCCGTCGGCGCCGACGATCTCGAACTTGTAGCGCGCCCCCGCGGTGACGCCGGGCACGAACAGCTCCCAGACGCCGCTGTCGCCCAGCGAACGCATCGCGTGCTGCGCACCTTGCCAGTAGTTGAAGTCGCCGATGACGCGGACGGCGCGGGCGTTGGGCGCCCAGACGGCGAAGGACGTACCGGTCACGTCGCCCAGGGGATCCGGGTAGCGCCGGACGGCCGCACCGAGGACTGTCCAGAGCTGCTCGTGACGGCCCTCCCGGATGAGGTGGAGGTCCACCTCTCCCAGCGTCGGCAGGTAGCGGTAGGGCTCGTCGACCAGGGTCGTGGTCTCGCCGTAGGTGACCGCGAGGCGGTAGGCGGGGACGGCGTCGGCGTCGAGAACGGCGACCCAGATCCCGTCCTGCTCGTGGCGAGCCTCCGTCTGCCCGCCGTCGGTCACCACGACGACGCTGTCCGCCAGCGGCCGCAGCGTGCGGATGGTCACGCCGTGCTCACCGGGATGGGCGCCCAGCACGCCATGGGGGTCGTAGTACAGGCCTGACGCGACCGCCCTCAGGGTGTCGGCGTCGACGGGGACCGGGGAGGGTGCGACCGAGGTCATTGCCCTAGCCAACCACCGCAGCGGCGTCCCTGCAGACGGGCGCACGGGACACGCGGACGGGGCGGGCGACCGACGAGGCCCTGTCCCTCAGCGGAGCAGCCGGTCCAGCCCGGCCAGGGGGATGTGCAGCCAGTCGGGACGGTTGCGCTGCTCGTAGACCGCCTCGTACAGCGCCTTGTCCAGCTCCAGGGCCGTCAGGAGCAGCGCCGACGAGCCCGAGCCCGTGGCCAGGGAGGTTCCGGCGGTCGCGTCGTACCGGACCAGGAGGGCGTCGCGGGCCGCACCGGACCAGGCGTGCGCGGCCTCGTGGTGCAGGCCGCCGACCGCCGCCGCGTAGTCGAAGGACCGGAGCATGCCTGCGACGTCCCGCACCGCCAGGTCCGGTCGGGTGCGCATGGCCAGCGGCGCCAACGGCTCACCCTCGAAGTCGGTCACCACCCACCGGTCCGCCGATCGGAGCACCTGGCCCAGGTGCAGGTCACCGTGCACCCGCTGCCGCGGCGGTGCGTCCGGCAGAGCACGGACGCGGGCAGCGACGCCGTGGACCGCGTCCCCGTACTCCTGAAGCGCGGGCACGGACTCCGCGGCCCAGGCGAACCGGTCCTCCAGCTGGCGGGCGACCTGCTCCGGACCCGCGGCGCCGTCGCCGTCGTCCGCGCTGCTCGGTTCGGCACCGAAACCGCGGACCAGGGCGTCGTGCATGCCGGCGATGAGGGTGCCGAGCTGGCCGGCCGCGTCGTCGAACGGTGCGCCGGCACCGGCGAGCTCGCAGGCGAGCTCGAAGCCGTCACGCGCCGCGGGGACGAACGCCGAGAGCGCGCCGAGGTAGCCCTCGACCAGCTGCCCGTCCGCGTCCGGCCAACGTCCCACGAGCCAGCCGAGCGGTGCCGGTACCCCGTCCCAGCCGACCTCGACTAGCCGGCGCGGTACGTCCACGTCCGGGTTCGGTCCGGCGGCGAGCGTGCGGAAGACCTTGAGGATGCCGACCGCCGGCGCCTGCAGCTCCTCGCCGGCACGGCGGAGCACCACGGAGGTGTTCGACTGCTCGCCCGTGATGACGCGCGCGGTGGTCGGGTCCAGGTCGGTGGGCGCACGGCCGTCGGGGCCGTCGGCGGCGGCGAGCCAGGCGCGCAGGAACGCGGGGTGGCCGGTGCCGTCGAGCAGCAGCAGGTCGCCGATCCGGCCGACGGTGTCAGGGTCGACCGGCTGTGACGGGTCGGCTTGCGCCGTGCCGCTCGGAGCGAGCCGTTCGAGCACGAGCGGCACCTGGAGCAGCGTGTCGACCGAACCGAAGCGCACGCGGACCAGAGGGATGCGCACGGCCTCGTCGTCCAGCAGCAGCGTGGCCACCACGTCGAGCTGCGCCTCGGTCCCCTTGGCGGGGTACCAGCGGCGCGTCGGCAGCCACGTCCGGACGAGCTCCGTCAGCGGCACGAGGGGGAGGTCCGCCGACCCTGCAGTCGCGGTGAGCGTCACGGGGTGACCACCTCCAGCCAGTAGAAGTCCCGCGAGCCGAGCGTGAACGTGCATGCGTCGTCCGGACCCACGGCGGGGAACGGAGCGCCGCCGAAGACGTCGCGCAGCGCGGACCCTGCGGCACCGGGGAGCGTGACGCGGGCGGCGCGGGCCGTCGAGGCGAGGTTGGCCACGACGAGCACGGTCTGCGTCGGCGTCCGGCGCAGGAAGGCCAGGATGGAGTCGTTGTCGCACGGCACCACCGTGAACTCGCCCATGCCGAGCGCCGGGTACCGGCGTCGGACGGCGAGCATGCCCTTGACCCAGTGCAGCAACGAGGTGGGCTGGGCCAGCTGCGCCTCGACGTTGACGTGGGCGTAGTGGTGCACCAGGGACTGGACCAGCGGCAGGTACAGCTTGCCGGGGTCGACGGTGGAGAAGCCCGCGTTGCGGTCCGGGGTCCACTGCATCGGGGTGCGGACGGAGTCGCGGTCCGCGAGCCAGATGTTGTCGCCCATCCCGATCTCGTCGCCGTAGTACAGGCAGGGGCTGCCGGGGAGCGAGAGGAGCAGGGCGTGGGCGAGCTCGATCTCCTTGCGCGAGTTGTCCAGCAGCGGGGCCAGCCGACGCCGGATCCCGACGTTGGCGCGCATCCGGGAGTCCTGCGCGTACCAGCCGTACATGGAGGCGCGCTCCTCGGTGGACACCATCTCGAGCGTCAGCTCGTCGTGGTTGCGCAGGAAGGTGCTCCACTGGCCGCCGGCCGGGATCGGCGGCGTGTCCGCGAGGATGTCGACGATCGGCGTCGCGCGCTGATCGCGCAGCGCGTAGAAGATGCGCGGCATCACCGGGAAGTGGAAGCACATGTGGCACTCCGGCTCCTCCGGGGTGCCGAAGTAGTCGACGACGTCCTCGGGCCACTGGTTCGCCTCGGCCAGCATGATGCGGCCGGGGAACTCCTCGTCGAGCATCCGCCGGACCCGGCGCAGGAAGGCGTGCGTGGCCGGCAGGTTCTCGCAGTTGGTGCCCTCCGCCTCGAACAGGTAGGGGACCGCGTCGAGCCGGAAGCCGTCGACGCCGAGGTTCAGCCAGAACCGGCCGACGTCGAGCATCGCCTCCGCGACGCGGGGGTTCTCGAAGTTGAGGTCGGGCTGGTGGCTGAAGAACCGGTGCCAGAAGTACTGCCGCCGGACGGGGTCGAACGTCCAGTTGGACGTCTCGGTGTCGACGAAGATGATGCGGGCATCGGGATAGCCCGCGTTGTCGTCGCGCCAGACGTAGAAGTCGCCGTAGGGCCCCTCGGGGTCGGCCCGCGACGCCTGGAACCACGGGTGCTGGTCGCTGGTGTGGTTCATGACGAGGTCGACGACGATCCGCATGCCGCGGGCGTGGGTCTGCTGCACCAGCTCGGTGAAGTCGGCGATCGAGCCGTACTGCGCGGCAACGGCCGTGTAGTCCGCCACGTCGTAGCCGCCGTCACGCAGGGGCGACGGGTAGAACGGCGGCAGCCACAGGCAGTCGATGCCGAGCCACTGCAGGTAGTCCAGGCGCTGGATCAGGCCCTGGATGTCGCCGGAGCCCTCGCCCCGCGAGTCGGAGAAGCACCGCAGCATCACCTCGTAGAACACGGCGGTGCGGTACCACTGGGAGTCCGGCGTCGGGGCGCCCGGCAGCTCCGCGGCGGGCACCTGGGGCTGGCGGCGCGCGGGCAGGCCGTGCAGCGCCAGCGCGGCGGTGGTCGGTGGCGGCTCGGTCACGGCACGTCCACGTGCACCACGTGGGCGCAGCTGACGGTCGGGTCGAGCCGGACGAACGCCTCGGGGCCCCACCAGAACGTGGCGTCGGTCAGCAGGTCGTGCGCTCGCACGGGACCGAGGGCCGGCAGCCCGAGCGCCTCGAGGTCCAGCAGGACCATGCCTTCCCGTGGGTGGAACGGGTCGAGGTTCACGACGACCACCACGGTGTCCGCGACGCCGGTCGGCGAGTCCTGAGCCGCGACGTGCCGGGAGAAGCAGACCAGCGCGTCGTCCGTCGTCGGGTGCACGCGCACGTCACGCAGCTGCTGGAGAGCCGGGTGGGCGCGGCGCACCGCGTTCAGCCGGCCGATCAGCAGCGCGATGCCGTAGCGGTCCGCCTGCGACCAGTCGCGGGGGCGGAACTCGTACTTCTCGTTGTCGATCTGCTCCTCGACACCCGGACGCGGGATGTGCTCGACGAGCTCGTAGCCGGAGTAGATGCCCCACGTCGGCGAGCCCGTGGCGGCCAGCACCGCTCGGACGGCGAAGCCGCCCAGGCCGGTGGCCTGCAGGTACGGGGGGAGGATGTCGTGCGTCGTCGGCCAGAAGCTGGGGCGCATCCACGCACCGTCCGGGCCGGCGACCGTGGCGATGTACTCCTCGAGCTCCTCCTTCGTGTTGCGCCAGGAGAAGTACGTGTACGACTGGTGGAAGCCGATCTTGGCCAGCGCGAGCATCATCGCCGGCCGGGTGAAAGCCTCGGCAAGGAAGAGGACGTCGGGGTGGTCGCGCGCCACCTCCGCGAGGAGCCGCTCCCAGAACGCGAGCGGCTTGGTGTGCGGGTTGTCGACGCGGAACGCGGTCACACCGTGGGAGATCCACAGCTCCACGACGCGGTGGATCTCGGCGTAGATGCCCTCGGGGTCGTTGTCGAAGTTGAGCGGGTAGATGTCCTGGTACTTCTTGGGCGGGTTCTCGGCGTAGGCGATCGAGCCGTCGGCACGCGTGGTGAACCACTCCGGGTGCTCCCGGACCCAGGGGTGGTCCGGCGAGCACTGCAGGGCGAGGTCCAGGGCCACCTCGAGGCCGAGCCCTCGGGCGGAAGCCACGAAGGCGTCGAAGTCGTCGAAGGTCCCCAGGCTCGGCTCGATCGCGTCGTGACCACCGGCGGCCGAGCCGATCGCATAGGGAGAGCCCGGGTCGCCGGGCTCGGCGACGAGCGTGTTGTTTCGGCCCTTGCGGAAGGTCGTGCCGATCGGGTGGATCGGCGTGAGGTAGACGACGTCGAAACCCATCGACGCGATGCGCGGCAGCTGCTCGGCGGCGGTGCGCAGCGTGCCCGAGACCCAGCGCCCCGTGTCCGGGTCGACGTGCGCGCCGTGGGACCGGGGGAACAGCTCGTACCAGGAGCCAGCCAGGGCGAGCGGGCGGTGCACGACGAGCGGGTAGTCGGCCGACGGGGAGACGAGGTCGCGCAGCGGCGTACGGGCGAGCGCATCCCGGACGGCGTCGGACAGGGCGACGCCCAGGCGCTCGTCGGCCGGGCGCTCGCGGTCCCGCAGGGCCGCCGCGGCGTCCTGCAGCACCACCGCGTCCTGCTCGGGCATCGCATCCGGCCCGGTGCGCTCGGCCGCGCGCGTCAGCACCCGCGCACCCTCGGTGAGCATCAGCTCGGCGTCGATGCCGGCCGGCACCTTGATCCCCGCGTCGTGGGCCCACGTGCCGTACGGGTCGGACCAGCCCTCGACCCGGAACGACCAGGCGCCGGTGGCGTCGGGCACCACGCGGGCCTCGTAGCGGTCGAGGCCTTTGAGCACCTCCGTCATGCGGACCCGCTGGTGCACCTCGCCGTCCGGCCGGACCAGCACGGCGGTGGCGCCGAACGCGTCGTGGCCCTCGCGGAAGACTGTCGCCTGGATCGGCACCGCCTCGCCCACCACGGCCTTGGCGGGGAACCGGCCCTCCTCCGCGACCGGCGCCACGTCGAGCACCGGGATGCGTCCGATGCGGACGGGCGGCTCGTCGGGCGGCGCCGGCTGGACCGCGTCCACCGCGGAGTGCCGTGCGGGCGCGCCCGAGGCGGTCGCGCCGGAGGAGGTCGCGCGGCGTGCCGGGGCGGCCGCAGGGGTCGGGGGGACCCCGGGCGCCACCGTGGGCTCGGGCTGCGGACGGGGGGACGGGGACGACGACGGTCGCACGGTCCGAACCTATCCGCCCGTGCCGCACGTGAGCATCCGCACGGGGCGTCGCTGGACGCGTGTCCTGGTCAGGTGGGGATCCGGTGCTGCGGAGCGACGGGGCCGGTCACGCGGCGCAGGTCGGTGGCGGTACCGCTCAGGCGCGGACGTAGACGCGCATGCTGAGCGGCTCGAGGACCACGCTCTCGCCACCACCGGCGTGCAGACCGCCTGCGATCGCCGTCAGGCGCTCCTCGCGGGGGTGCTCCCACACCGAGTCCCACGCCAGCTGCCACCTCGCGACGTGGTCCGGCGGCAGCCGCACCGCCAGCTGGTCCAGGGCGCCGTTGACGACGACGAGGACGGAGTCGGACTCCGGTGCGGCCGTCGTGCGGACCATCTGGAACGTGCGGATGGACGCGTCGTGCCAGCGGGCGTGGTCGAACGGCGCTCCGTCGGGGCCGAACCAGGCCAGGTCCGGTGCCTCGCCGTCGTCGGCCGGCTCACCCGTGTAGAAGCCGGTGGCCCGGAGCGCGGGGTGGGCGCGGCGCAGCGTCAGGAGGTGGCGGGCGGTCTCGAGCAGGTTGCGTCGCCACGGCGGCAGCTTCCAGGACATCCACGACAGCTCGGAGTCCTGGCAGTAGGCGTTGTTGTTGCCGTGCTGGGTACGGCCGAGCTCGTCGCCGGCCGTGATCATCGGCGTGCCGGCGGCGAGCACCAGCGTGCCGAGCAGGTTGCGGATCGAGCGGCGCCGCAGGGGCAGCACGTCGGCACCGGGTGAGTCGGGCGGCACCGGCCCCTCGACGCCGTGGTTCCAGGACCGGTTGTCGTCGCTGCCGTCCCGGTTCTGCTCCCCGTTCGCGGCGTTGTGCTTGTGCTCGTAGGCCACGAGGTCCGCGAGCGTGAACCCGTCGTGCGCCGTGAGGAAGTTGACCGACGCGGTGGGCGTACGAGCCAGCGGCGGTGTGCCGTTGCCGAACAGGTCGACCGAGCCGGACAGGCGCGTGGCGACCTCGCGGACGCGATGGCCCGGCAGACCGTGCGCGGCACGGCCCGGGTCGGCCAGCCAGAAGGAGCGGACGGCGTTGCGGAACCGGTCGTTCCACTCGCCGAACGGTGGCGGGAACTGGCCCGTGCGCCAGCCGCCGGGCCCGATGTCCCACGGCTCCGCGATCCGCTTGAGCGCATGCAGCGACGGGTCGGTCGAGGCGGCGACGAGCAGCGGGTGGTCCGGGGTGAAACCCTGCGTCCCGCGCCCCAGCGTGACGGCGAGGTCGAACCGGAAACCGTCGACCCCCACCACGTCGGCCCAGTACCGCAGCGAGTCCATCGTCAGGGCGACCACCTCGGGCCGCCGGAAGTCCAGGGTGTTGCCGCAGCCGGTGACGTCGACGATCCCCGCCGGGATGTTGCCGTCGTGGGCGTAGTAGACGGCGTTGTCCAGGCCGCGCCAGGACAGGTGCTGGCCGTCGGCCCCGCCTTCGCAGGTGTGGTTGTAGACGACGTCCAGCAGCACCTCGAGCCCCGCCTCGTGCAGGGCGTGCACTGCCGTCCGCAGCTCGGCGAGGACCGCCGCCGGTCCCAGCCGCCGGGCCAGCTCGGTGGCGTACGGGGCGTGCGGCGCGAAGAAGCCGAGGGTGTTGTAGCCCCAGTAGTTGGTCAGGCCCCGGCGGACGAGGTGCGGCTCCGAGGCGTGCGCGTGCACCGGGAGCAGCTCGACGGCGGTCACCCCGAGCCGCACCAGGTGCTCGATGACCGTCGGGTGCGCCAGCCCCGCGTAGGTCCCGCGCAGCTCGGGCGGCACGTGCTCGGCCAGCGCGGTGAGGCCCTTGACGTGCGCCTCGTACACGACCGTGTCCCGCCAGGGCGTCCAGGGTCGGTTGGCGGCCGGGTCCGGGCCGGCGAGGTCGCGCGTGTCCACGACGACGCCGTGAGGGACGTGCGCGGCGGAGTCACGGCCGTCCGCTGCGCCGTGCGGGTCCCCACGGAGCTGGTCGTCGACGACGTGGCCGTAGGTGGCCGGGCCGTAGCCGAGCGCGCCGACGAGACCGCGCGCATAGGGGTCCACCAGCAGCTTCGCCGGGTTGTAGCGGAGGCCGTAGGAGGGCTCCCACGGCCCGTGGGCGCGGAAGCCGTACCGCTGACCGGGCTGCACGCCGGGGACGTGGGCGCTGAAGACGCCGAGCGAAGGACCGTCGAGCCGGACGCGGCGCTCCGCGCCCTCGTCGAGCAGGCACAGGTCGATCGCATCGGCGTGCGGGGCCAGCACGGCGACCTCGATGCCGTCGTCGACGACGTGCACGCCGAGGCGTGGCGGTCGTCGGGACGGGGAGCTCACGCGACCCATTGTCACCGCCCGCCGGCGGGAGCCCGCACACGCCTCGCCTGGGACCGTCGGTCCTTGCGGCACGCGACGAGCGGCGGACGCCTCGGGACCGCGCCGGTGACGCCAGGTAACGTTCCGCGCGTGAGGATCCTCGTCGCCGTGAAGCACGTGCCGGACATCCAGTCCGAGCGTTCCCTCGGACCCGATGGCCGGATGGTTCGCGACGGCGGTGACGGGACGCTGAACGAGCTGGACGAGAACGCCGTCGAGGCCGCGCTCACCCTGGTCGAGGAGGCGGAGGACGGCGAGGTGGTCGTGCTGACCGTCGGTCCGGACGACGCCGTCGACGCGGTGCGCCGAGGGCTGCAGATGGGAGCCGACGAGGCCGTCCACGTCGTCGACGACGCGATCGCCGGCTCGGACGCCGTCAGCACGGCCCGCGTGCTGGCGGCCGCGGTGCGCCGGCTGTCCGAGCAGCAGCCGGTGGATCTGGTGCTCACCGGCATGGCAGCCCTCGACGGCCTGACGTCCCTGGTGCCGACCGTGCTGGCCGACCTGCTGGAGCTGCCGGCCCTGACCTTGGCGACCGAGGTGATGGTGGACGAGACGGCGGGCACCGTGACCGTCCGCCGCGAGCTGGACCACGCGGTCGAGCTGCTGCGCGCACCGCTGCCGGCCGTCGTCTCGGTCACCGACAGCGCCAACGAGCCGCGGTACCCCGGCTTCAAGGGGATCATGGCGGCCCGCAAGAAGGCCGTGACCACGTGGACGCTGGCCGATCTCGGTATCGAGCCGGACCAGGTCGGTGCGGCAGGGGCGCGCACCGCGGTGGTCGCCGCCGCCGAGCGGCCCGCCCGAGAGGACCGCGTCCTGGTGACCGACGGGGGCGACGCCGGTGTGCGCCTGGCGGCCTACCTCGTCGAGAACAAGCTCGTCTGACCCCGGACCCGAGGACCTGCGATGACTTCCCCCGTGCTCGTGCTGCTCGACCACGCCGCCGACGGCGCGCTCCGACCCTCGGCGGCGGAGCTGGTGACGCTCGCCCGCCCGCTGGCCGGTGACGGCGGCGTGCTCGGCGCCTGGGTGGGTGACGGACCGGGCCCGGACGCGCTGGCCGTCCTCGCTGCGCACGGTGTCGCGGCGGTGCACGTGGTACGCCCGGACGCCGATCCCGCGCTCAGCGCCGTCACCGCCGAGGCGGTGACGGCCGTGCTGGCCGCGACCGGGGCGGGCTTGGTGCTGATCCCCTCGACGTTCGAGGGCAAGGAGGTCGCCGCCCACCTGGCCGCCTCCACCGGCGCCGGCGTGGTGACGGACGCCGACGGGGTGCAGCTGGAGGACGGCGTGCCGGTGGCGAGCAAGACCGTGCTCGCGGGGACCTGGACCACCCGGTGCTCCGTGGTCGGCGCGCCCGCCGTGGTGACGGTGAAGGCCAACGCCGTTCCCGCCGAGCCTGTCGCCGCACCGAGGGAGCCCGTCGTCGTCGAGCACGAGCTGACGGTGAGCCCCGCGGCACGGCGCGTCGAGCTGGTGGAGCGCACCGAGCGCGCACCGTCCGACCGGCCCGACCTCTCCGGTGCGCAGGTGGTCGTGGTCGGCGGGCGCGGGACGGAGGGCGACTTCGGTCCCATCGAGGAGCTCGCGGACCTGCTCGGTGCGGCGGTCGGCGCCACCCGGGTGGCGACGGACGAGGGCTGGATCGCCAAGGAGGCGCAGATCGGGCAGACCGGCGTCACCGTGACGCCGCGCCTCTACATCGGCGCCGGGGTGTCCGGTGCGGTGCACCACCGCGGCGGCATGCAGGCCGCCGGCACGATCGTCGCGGTGAACTCCGACCCGGACGCGCCGATCTTCGAGATCGCCGACTTCGGCGTGGTCGGAGACCTGTTCACCGTGCTTCCGCAGGCGACCGCGGAGCTTCGTCGGCTGCTCGGCTGACCGTCGGCCGTCGAGGTACGACGGCCGACGAGCGCCGGGGTCGCGGCGGGCGGGTCAGGACAGGTCGCGCAGCCAGCGCAGCGTCGCCTCGCCCTGGGCGGCCTGGAACGGCCGGAGGTTCGGCACGCCGGCCGGCGCGGGCTGCAGCGACCCCCACACGAGGTACCCGGCCAGACCGGCCAGCCCGGCGCGCAGGTCGTCGCGGCTGACACCGTCCGACACCGCCCGGGACGCGAAGATGCTGGCCGGGTCGCCGCCGCCCTGCAGCTCGACGGACGGCAGCATGAACGCCAGGTCCAGCCATGGGGCCCCGACGCTGGCGTGGGGCCAGTCGATCAGCCACACGCGGTGGTGCTCGTCGATCATCACGTTGTCCGCGCGAAGGTCGCCGTGCACCAGCCCGTCACCGGCGAGGACGCCCGGCGCGTCCTGCTCCCAGCGCACCAGGTCGTCGAGGTGCTCCAGTGCCCACAGTGCGACGGGTCCCTGCCCGGCGAGGGTCGCACGGTCCGCGGCCGGGCCGTGGAACAGGCGACGCCAGCCGGTCAGGTCCTCCGCCAGCAGGTCGTCGGTACGGGGCAGGCCGTGGCCGGGGAGTGGCTCCGCGTCCGCGAGCGCGTCGACGGCGTCGAGGACGGAGGCGAGGTCGCTCGGCCGCCACGGCATCTCGGGGGAGCGGCCGTGCACGGACTCGAAGCCGAGCAGCAGCCAGCCGTCCTCCTCGCCGGACCACAGCAGCCGGGGCGCGGGCACCTCAGGGGGCAGCGCCGCGGCCACGACGATCTCGCGGCGCGCCAGCTCGACGGAGGAGGGGTTGATCTCCGCGGAGACGGCCTTGACGAAGACGTCGCCACCGTCCGCCAGCTCCAGCACCGCGACGAAGCCGGGGGAGAAGCCCTCCGTCGCCGTGATCTCCGCCGTCACCTGCGAGCCGGCGAGGGTGCTGATCGCCCGGCGCACGCGGGTCGGCAGGTCGCGCCAGTCGAGCCGCTGGCCGCTGAAGGCAAGCGGCAGGGCGATGGCGTCGTCGGCACCCACGGAGGTCATACTGCCAGCCCGTCCTGTCCCGGTGGCGGTTCGTCCATCCACCGGTTCGTAGACTCGCACGGTGAGCGTCTATCTCGACCACGCGGCCACCACGCCGATGCTCCCGGCCGCCGTCGAGACGCTCACCGCCGAGCTGGCCCGCACGGGCAACCCGTCCTCCCTGCACGCGTCCGGCCGTGCGGCCCGGCGCACGGTCGAGGAGGGCCGCGAGCGGCTCGCAGCCGCGCTGGGCGCCCGGCCCAGCGAGGTCGTCCTCACCTCCGGGGGGACGGAGGCCGACAACCTCGCGGTGAAGGGCCTGTTCTGGGCGCGGCGCACCGCCGACCCGGACCGACGCCGGCTGCTGGTGTCGAGCGTGGAGCACCACGCGGTGCTGGACCCGGCGTTCTGGATGGCGGAGCACGCGGGCGCCGAGGTGGTGCTGCTGCCGGTCGACGGGGACGGCGTGGTGGACACGGCGGCGCTCGCGGCCGAGCTGGCCGAGCACGGCTCCCGGACGGCTCTCGTGTCGGTGATGTGGGCCAACAACGAGGTCGGTGCGCTGCAGCCGGTGGACGAGGTGGTGGCGCTGGCACACCGCTACGGCGTTCCTGTGCACGCCGACGCCGTGCAGGGCGTGGGTCAGGTGCCCGTCGACTTCGCCGGCTCGGGGCTCGACGCGATGACCGTCACCGGGCACAAGCTGGGTGGGCCGGGTGGCATCGGTGCGCTGCTCGCCCGGCGCGGCCTCGACCTGACGCCGGTGCTGCACGGCGGTGGCCAGGAGCGCGGCGTGCGGTCGGGCACGCTGCACGCTGCGCTGGTGGCCTCGTTCGCGGTCGCGGCGCAGGAGGCCGTCGCGACGATGCCGGAGCTCGCGGTCCGCGTCGGCGCGCTGCGCGACCGGTTGGTCGCCGGCGTGCTCGAGCGTGCGGAGGGGGCACGGCTGCGGGGACCGGAGCAGGCGTCGCGACGGCTGCCCGCGAACGCCCACTTCACCTTCGACGGGTGCGAGGGCGACTCGCTGCTGTACCTGCTGGACTCGGCGGGGATCGAGGCGTCCACGGGCTCCGCGTGCCAGGCCGGCGTCCCGCAGCCGAGCCACGTGCTGCTGGCGATGGGGCTCGGCGAGGACGACGCCCGCGGCGCGCTGCGGTTCAGCCTGGGCCACACGAGCACGGAGGAGGACGTCGACGCCGTGCTCGAGGCGCTGCCGGCCGCGGTGCACCGTGCGCGGGCGGCCGGCCGGGCGCTGCGTGCGGCGGTGCCGGCCTGATGCGGGTGCTCGCGGCACTCTCCGGCGGTGTCGACTCGGCGGTGGCGGCCGCTCGCGCGGTCGATGCGGGTCACGAGGTGGTCGGGGTGCACATGGCCCTGTCCCGCAACCGCGACCAGCTGCGGACCGGGTCACGTGGCTGCTGCTCGATCGAGGACGCCGGCGACGCCCGTCGTGCGGCGGACGTGCTGGGCATCCCGTTCTACGTGTGGGACCTGTCGGCGCAGTTCGAGCAGACGGTGGTCGCCGACTTCCTCTCCGAGTACCAGGCGGGCCGCACCCCGAACCCGTGCGTGCGGTGCAACGAGCACGTCAAGTTCTCGGCGCTGCTGGACAAGGGCGTGGCGCTCGGGTTCGACGCGGTGTGCACGGGGCACTACGCGCGCGTCGTCGAGCGTCCCGACGGGTCCCGCGAGCTGCACCGGGCGACGGACGCGGCCAAGGACCAGTCGTACGTGCTGGCGGTCATGGGGCCGGAGCGGCTCGCACGTGCGCTGTTCCCGCTCGGGGACGTCGTCTCCAAGGAGCAGACGCGTGCCGAGGCGGCGCAGCGGGGCCTGTCCGTCTCGGCGAAGCCCGACTCGTACGACATCTGCTTCGTGGCCGACGGGGACACCCAGGGTTTCCTGCGGGACCGGCTCGGTTCGCGCCCGGGGGAGGTGGTCGACGCCGACGGCACGGTGGTCGGCGCGCACGACGGGGCGTACGCCTACACGGTGGGGCAGCGGCGCGGGCTGCGCCTGGGACGGCCGGCGGCGGACGGTCGACCGCGGTACGTGCTCGCCGTCGAGCCGGTGCAGAACCGGGTGGTGGTGGGGCCGGCGGAGGCGCTCGCGGTGACCGCGGTGCGGGCGGACCGTGCCGTGTGGTTCGGCGACGCGCCGGCCGGCGGGACCGCGTGCGAGGTGCAGGTGCGGGCGCACGGTGCGGCGGTGGGCGCCCGGGTGATCCGGGCGGACGACCGGGTCGAGGTGGCGCTGGACGCGGGTGCCGCGCTGCGCGGCGTGGCGCCGGGGCAGTCGCTGGTGCTCTACGCGGGGAGCCGGGTGCTGGGGCAGGCGACGGTCACGGGAACCACCGGGCCGGTATCGGCCCCGACGGGCAGGGAGTCCGCGGTGCGCGCATGACGGCGGTGACCGGTCCCGGCCCGTGGCCAGGGGTTGATGCGCTCGAGGCGCAGAACGTGGTGCTCGGCGAGCTCGGTTCGCCACCCGAGGGTGTCACCGGGATGCCGTTCGCGGTGGTGCTGACCCAGCGCGGGCCGTGGTCCGACCTGCTCGGGCGAGCCGTCGGGATGCTCGTCGACCTGCCGGTCGAGCTGGGGCCGCACGGCTGGCGGCTGACCGGTCGGCCCGGCGGCGACCTGGTGCGGAGCCGCTCCTACCTGCGCGACGACGTCGACGCCCTCGCGGTGGCGGCGCACGGCTGGTCCGGCCCGCTCGTGGTCCCCGTGTGCGGACCCGTGACGACGGCCGCCTCCGTGGACCTCGCCCGCGGTGACCGCGTGCTGAGCGACCCCGGCGCCTCCCGGGACGTGGCGGAGTCGCTGGCCGCAGGCGTCGTCGACCACCTGGCGTCGCTACGCCGCGCGGTCCCGGGCGCGCACCCGACGCTGCTGCTCCACGAGCCCGCGCTCGCGGCCGCCATCGAGGCTCGGGTGCCCACGTTCTCCGGTCGGGCCACCTTGCGTGCGGTGCCGGTGCAGGTGGCCGGTGAGCGCATCGCCGCGGTGGCGGCTGCCGCTCGTAGCGCCGGGGCCGGGGACGTGGTGGTGCACACCGGGAGCTCCCTGGTGGGGCTGCCCGCAGCGCTCGCGGCCGGGGCCGACGGCGTGGCCGTGGAGATCAAGGACCTGCCGGCTGCGGGTTGGGAGCAGCTCGCGGGTGCGGTCGAGGCCGGGACGGCGCTGTGGGCCCAGCTGGCCCCGGCACCCCGCGCGCCGGGAGGGGGGGTGGACGTCGCGGCGCACGCGCAGCAGCTGCTGCAGCCGTGGTCGCGCATCGGGCTGGCCACCGCACGGCTCGAGGGCGTGGTGCTGATGGCCGCGGTCGCCGACGGTGCCCCGGCCGCGCGCAGCGGGCTCGCGGACGCGGTGCAGGCCGCGCAGCGGGTCGCCGACCGCGCCGCCGGGTAGGCGCGCGGCCGGTGGCCGGCGCTCCGGGGCGGCTGGCGCGCCGGAGCTGCGGTGCACGGTCGGCGGCTGTCGGTGGTGCGGACCATGATGTGCAGCGTGAGCGAGGCGAACCAGACCGGGTCCGACGACGCGGCGCAGGGCGGTGACCAGGGCGTCGGCCCGCAGCAGGAGCAGGAGGTGCCGGCCGAGGTTCGGCGCCGGTGGACCGAGCTCGCCGAGCGGGTGCGGTCCGACCAGTTCGCCTACTACGTGCTCGACTCGCCGCCGTCGTCGGACGCGGAGTACGACGAGCGCCTGCGGGGGTTGGCCGCGCTCGAGGACCAGTTCCCGGGCCTGCGCACCCCCGACTCGCCGACGCAGCAGGTGGGCGGGACGTTCTCGACCGAGTTCGCCGCCGTGCAGCACGCCGAGCGGATGCTCTCGCTGGACAACGTCTTCTCCCGCGAGGAGCTGACCGCCTGGGCCGACCGCGTGCAGCGCGACGTACCGGCCGGGGTGCCGCTGCACTGGCTGTGCGAGCTGAAGATCGACGGGCTCGCGATCGCGCTGCTGTACGAGCGCGGCCGGCTGGTGCGCGCCGCCACCCGAGGCGACGGGCGCACCGGAGAGGACGTCACCCTCAACGTGCGGACCATCCCGACGATCCCGACGGTGCTGGCCGGACCGCCGGAGTCGCACCCGGAGCGCATCGAGATCCGCGGCGAGGTGTTCCTGCCGGTCGAGGCCTTCGAGCAGCTCAACGCCGCACAGGTCGAGGCGGGGCGACCACCCTTCGCCAACCCCCGCAACGCCGCCGCGGGGTCGCTGCGGCAGAAGGACCCCCGCGTGACCGCGTCGCGGCCGCTGCGGATGTACGCCCACGGGTTCGGTGCGCTGCGCTGGGGTCCCGGCGGAGGGGTCGGCGTGGACCGGCAGTCGCAGGTGTACGACCTGCTGGCCGGGTGGGGCGTGCCGGTGTCCTCCCACAGCCGCGTGGTCGGCTCGCTCGACGACGTGTGGGCGAGGGTCGAGCACTACGGCGAGCACCGGCACGACGTGGAGCACCAGATCGACGGGATCGTCGTCAAGGTCGACGAGATCGCGCTGCAGCGTCAGCTCGGGAGCACCAGCCGCGCTCCGCGGTGGGCGATCGCCTACAAGTACCCGCCGGAGGAGGTGAACACCCGGCTGCTCGCGATCGAGGTCGGCATCGGCCGCACGGGCCGGGCGACGCCCTTCGCGGTGATGGAACCGGTGCTCGTGTCCGGCAGCACCGTCCGGCAGGCGACGCTGCACAACCAGGACGTGGTGCGTGCCAAGGGCGTGCGGATCGGCGACATGGTGGTGCTCCGCAAGGCGGGGGACGTGATCCCGGAGATCGTCGGCCCTGCACCCGCGGCCCCGGACGACACCGTGCCCCGCGTGGAGTGGCACATGCCGGCCGACTGCCCGGAGTGCGGCACCCCGCTTCGCCCGATGCGGGAGGGGGACGTCGACCTGCGCTGCCCGAACGCCCGGTCGTGCCCGGCCCAGGTTCGTGGTCGTCTCGAGCACATCGGGTCCCGCGGCAGCCTCGACATCGAGGCCCTCGGAGAGGTGACGGCCGCCGCGCTGACGCAGCCCGAGGTGCCGAGCACCCCGCCGGTTCCGACGGAGGCATACCTGTTCGACCTGGTCGGCTATCCCGCCGACGCCACCGCCGAGACGGTCGAGCGTGTCCGGGCGGCCAGCATGGAGCTGCTCGCCCAGGTCGAGGTGGTGGTCCGCGATCCCGAGACCGGGCTGCCGCGCGAGGATCCCGACGGGGCGGTGCGGCGGCGCGCACCCTTCCGGCGGCAGGCGAAGCACACGCCGGCCGCACGACGCGCGGCGGCGGCGGACGGTCGCACGCTGCCGGAGTGGGAGCCTTCCGAGCAGGCCCGCAAGCTCCTCGACGAGCTGGATGCGGCCAAGACGAAGGAGCTGTGGCGGGTCCTCGTCGGGCTCAGCATCCGCAACGTCGGCCCGATCGCGGCGCGCGCGCTCGCGTCCGAGCTCGGCTCGATGGCGGCGCTGCGCGAGCTGCTGGACGACCGGGACGCGGCGCTGGCCCGGCTGTCCGGCATCGAGGGCATCGGACCCACGATCGCGGAGTCGATCGTCGACTGGTTCACCGGCCCGGAGTCGGGCTGGCACCGCGAGATCGTCGACCGGTGGGCGGCCGCCGGGGTCCGCATGCAGGACGCGCGTGACGACACGACGCCGCGCACCCTCGAGGGCGTGACCGTCGTCGTCACCGGCTCGCTGGAGGGCTTCAGCCGCGACGAGGCGAAGGAGGCGATCCTCACCCGCGGGGGCAAGGCTGCCGGCTCGGTCTCGAAGAGCACCGACTTCGTCGTCGTGGGGGAGAACGCCGGCTCCAAGGAGGCGAAGGCTCGCGAGCTCGGCCTGCGGATCCTGGACGAGGCGGGGTTCGTGGCGCTGCTCCGGCACGGTCCGGACGGGGTGCCGGCATGACGGCGGACGTCACCAGGCTCCCCGTCGCGGTGCGCGTGGCCCGTGGCGAGGACGAGCAGGCGGCGGGGGAGCTGACGGCGCAGGCCTACCAGGCCGACGGCCTGCTGCTCGCCGCGGACCCGTACGAGGAGGAGCTGCGGGACGCGCACCGGCGAGCGCGGGAAGCGACGCTGCTGGTCGCGGCCGTGCCGACCGGCGACGGGCGGGACGCGGTGGTCGGCTCGCTGACGCTCGCACCGTACGGCTCCTCCTACGCCGAGGTCGCCGAGCCGGAGGAGGTGGAGCTGCGGATGCTCGCCGTCGCGCCGGAGGCGCGCCGACGTGGCGTCGCCGAGGAGCTGCTGCAGGCAGCTCTCCGCGAGGCCGTCGACGGCGGTGCGCGGCGGGTGGTGCTGTCCACGCTCGACGTGATGACCGGGGCCCAGCGGCTGTACGCGCGGCTCGGTTTCGAACCACGGCCGGACCGGGACTGGCACCACGGTGATGTCCACCTCCTCGTCCACGTGTGGACCGCTCCCGCGGCGCCGGGCGTGCTGGTGGAGGTCGCCACCTGGACGCCGACGCAGGTGGTGGACGTCGACGGCTGGCGCGTCGGGCTGTCGGGCGGGCTGACCCGCCGTGCCAACAGCGTCGTGGCCCTGGGCGAGCCCGCCGATCCGGTCGCGGCTCTGGAGAGGGTCGAGATGCTGTACGCGGACCAGGGGTTGCCGTCGGTGTTCCGGATCGGGCACGAGACCCGACCGAGCGGCCTGGACGCGGTGCTCGAGGCGCGGGGCTACGGGGTCGTCACGCGAACCGACGTCCTGGTGCGCGGCCTCGACGTGCAGCCGGAGCCCGGCGCCTCACCGAGGCAGGTGGCGGGTCTGCACCTCTCCGACGAGCCGGACGACGACTGGCTCGAGGACTGGCTGGCCGGCAAGTCGTCGAGCGGGTCCTCGGCCGCCGGGCTGCGGGGTGCCGGCCGCGCGCTGCTGACGGGCGCACCGGCGCGGTACCTCTCGGTGCACGACGGCGGTCGGCTGGTCGGCCGGGTGCGCGTGGCCTTCGCCGAGGGATGGGCGGGCGTGTCGTGCCTCGCGGTCGACCCGTCGCAGCGGCGGCGTGGTCTCGGCCGGGCGCTCACCCTCGCCGCGCTCGACGAGGCCCGGCAAGCCGGTGCCCGCCGCGCGTTCCTGCAGGTCGAGGCGGCCAACTCCGGTGCCGCCCGGCTCTACGCAGGTCTCGGGTTCCGGCCGGCGCAGCGGTACGCGTACCGCGAGCGCCCCCTGCAGTGAGCCGCCTGCCGCGGATACTGGAGGGGTGATCTCGACCTCTGCCGCCGAGCGGTTGCACCGGGCGGGCCTCGTCTGGCACCCCCAGGCTGGGGATCGGTTCGCGCTCCGCTCGGCCCAGCTGTCCGGCGAGGTGTTCACCATCAGCGACATGGTGGTGGAGGCGCACCCGTACCCCAGCGGGACGGTGCTGGGCTTCAACGGCACCACCGAGTGGGCGCTGGACTCCGTCGAGCAGGACGACGCCCTCTGGCTGCCCCGCGAGGACCAGCTGCGCGAGCTGCTCGGCGGCACGTTCCGCAGCCTGGCGCGCACGTTCGACGGTCGTTTCGAGGTGCTCGTCGAGCTCGCCGGCCGGCCCGAGCAGGTGTTCGGGGCGGACTCGGCCGCGGACGCCTACGCGGAGGCGCTCCTCGAGCTGCTCGCCGTCGCCCTCGAACGCGGCTGACGAGCGCCTGGGGTGGTCGGCGGGACGCGCCGGACGGCCGGGCCGGCGGTCGTCCGGTCGGGCCCCGGGGCCCGAGGGGCCGTCCGAGGGCGCCACTAGACTCCACCGCATGTCCACCCTCTCTCGCGACGAGGTCGCGCGCGTGGCGGCCCTGGCGCGGATCGACCTGACGTCCGTCGAGCTGGACCGCCTCGCCGGCGAGCTCGACGTCATCGTCCAGTCGGTCGCCCGGGTCGCCGAGATCGCCACCCCGGACGTCCCGGCCACCAGCCACCCGCTGCCGCTCACCAACGTGTTCCGCGCCGACGAGCCGGTGCCGCCGCTCGACCGCGACGAGGTGCTGGCCGGCGCACCGGCCGCCCAGGAGGGCAAGTTCGCCGTCCCGCAGATCCTGGGGGAGGACGCGTGAGCACCGACCTGACACGGCTGACCGCCGCCGAGCTGTCCGAGCGCCTTGCCAGCCGCGAGGTCAGTGCCGTCGAGGCGACCACCGCGCACCTGGACCGGATCACCGCGGTGGACGGCCCTGTCCACGCGTTCCTGCACGTCAGCGCCGACCAGGCGCTCGCGACGGCGGCGGACGTCGACGCCCGGCGGTCGGCCGGCGCGCCGGTGCACCCGCTCGCCGGGGTGCCGATCGCCGTCAAGGACGTCGTCGTCACGCGCGGCCTGCCCACCACCGCCGGGTCCGCCATCCTGCGCGACTGGGTCCCGCCGTACGACGCGACGCTGGTGCAGAAGATCAAGTCCGCCGGCCTGCCGATCCTGGGCAAGACCAACATGGACGAGTTCGCGATGGGCTCGTCCACCGAGCACTCGGCCTACGGCAACACCCACAACCCGTGGGACCTCGACCGGATCCCCGGCGGCTCGGGCGGCGGGTCGGCCGCGGCCGTCGCGGCCTACGAGGCGCCACTGGCGATCGGCACGGACACCGGCGGCTCGATCCGTCAGCCGGCGGCCGTCACCGGCACGGTCGGAGTGAAGCCGACCTACGGCAGCGTGTCCCGCTACGGCCTGATCGCGCTGGCGTCGAGCCTGGACCAGGCCGGCCCGGTGACCCGCACGGTGCTGGACGCGGCGCTGCTGCACCAGCTGATCGCCGGCCACGACCCGCTCGACTCCACCTCGCTGCCGGACGAGGTGCCGGACTACGTGGCCGCGGCCCGTGCCGGCGCGTCCGGTGACCTGCGCGGGGTGCGCGTCGGCGTCATCCGCGAGCTGCAGGGCGACGGCTACCAGCCGGGCGTGCTGGCCCGCTTCAACGAGTCGCTGGACCTGCTGCGCGAGGCGGGTGCGGAGATCGTCGAGGTGTCCTGCCCGCACTTCCAGTACGCGCTCGCGGCGTACTACCTGATCCTCCCGGCGGAGGCGTCGAGCAACCTGGCGAAGTTCGACGGCATGCGGTTCGGCCTGCGGGTCGAGCCCGACCACGGTCCCGCGACCGCCGAGCGCGTGATGGCGGCGACGCGAGGCGCCGGGTTCGGTGACGAGGTGAAGCGCCGCATCATCCTCGGCACCTACGCCCTGTCGGCCGGCTACTACGACGCGTACTACGGCTCGGCGCAGAAGGTGCGCACGCTGATCCAGCGGGACTTCACCGCGGCCTTCGAGCAGGCCGACGTGCTGGTGTCCCCCACGGCGCCGACGACGGCGTTCCGGCTGGGGGAGAAGCTGGACGACCCGCTGGCGATGTACCTCAACGACGTGGCGACCATCCCGGCCAACCTCGCCGGCGTACCGGGCATGTCTTTGCCGTCGGGACTGTCCGACGACGGCCTGCCCGTCGGCTTCCAGGTGCTGGCGCCGGCCCGTGAGGACGCGCGGCTGTACCGGGTGGGGGGCGCCCTCGAGGCGTTGCTGGAGCAGAGCTGGGAGGGGCCGCTGCTGTCGCGCGCGCCCGAGCTGGAGGAGGCGCGGTGACGACGAGCGTGGACCTGGTCGACTACGACGAGGCGGTGTCCCGGTACGACCCGGTGTTCGGCATCGAGGTGCACGTCGAGCTGGGGACGCGAACCAAGATGTTCGACGGCGCGGAGCAGTCCTTCGGCGCCGAGCCGAACACCCAGATCACGCCGGTGAGCCTGGGGCTGCCCGGTGCGCTGCCGGCGGTGAACGGGACGGCGGTCGAGTACGCGATCCGCATCGGCCTGGCGCTGAACTGCTCCATCGCGGAGCGCTGCCGGTTCGCCCGGAAGAACTACTTCTACCCGGACGTGCCGAAGAACTTCCAGACGTCGCAGTACGACGAGCCGATCGCGTACGACGGCTGGGTGGACGTCGACCTGGAGGACGGCACCACCTTCCGCGTGCAGATCGAGCGCGCGCACATGGAGGAGGACGCCGGCAAGAACACCCACGTCGGCGGAGAGGGCGGCCGCATCCACGGTGCGACGTACTCGCTGGTGGACTACAACCGGGCCGGCGTGCCGCTCGTCGAGATCGTGACGCGGCCGATCGAGGGAGCCGGCGCCCGGGCACCCGAGGTGGCCCGCGCCTACGTCCAGACGCTGCGCGACCTGTTCCGCACGCTGGGCGTGTCCGAGGCGCGGATGGAGCGCGGCAACGTGCGCGCCGACGTCAACCTCTCGCTGCGCACCAGCCCCGACGCGCCGCTCGGCACCCGGACGGAGACGAAGAACGTCAACTCGTTCCGTGCCGTCGAGCGTGCCGTGCGGTACGAGGTCACCCGGCAGGCGGCCGTGCTCGACGCCGGCGAGACCGTGGTCCAGGAGACGCGGCACTGGCACGAGGACACCGGCATCACCACGCCGGGCCGCGTGAAGTCGGACGCGGAGGACTACCGGTACTTCCCGGAGCCGGACCTCGTCCCGATCGCGCCGGACCCGGCGTGGGTCGAGGAGATCCGCGCCGCGCTGCCGGAGTTGCCGGCGGCTCGCCGTCGCCGGCTGCAGGGGGAGTGGGGCTACGCCGACGCCGAGATGCGCGACGTGGTCAACGCCGGTGCCGTCGAGCTGATCGAGGCGACCGTCGCCGCCGGCGCGTCGCCGGCGGCGGCGCGCAAGTGGTGGATGGGCGAGCTCGCTCGTACCGCCAAGCAGCAGGAGATCGAGCTGGCGGACCTGCCGATCACGCCGGCGCAGATCGGCGCCCTGCAGCAGCTGGTGGACGCCGGGCGGATCAACGACAAGCTGGCCCGCCAGGTGCTCGAGGGCGTGCTGGCCGGCGAGGGCGAGCCGGAGCAGGTGCTCGTCGCCCGCGGCCTGGAGGTCGTGTCCGACGACGGGCCGCTGCTCGCCGCGATCGACGACGCCCTGGCGGCTCAGCCGGACGTGGCGGAGAAGATCCGTGGCGGCAACCTCGGTCCGGTGGGCGCGATCATCGGTGCGGTGATGAAGGCGACGCGCGGGCAGGCCGACGCCGCGCGGGTGCGCGAGCTGGTGCTGGAGCGGGTGCAGGGCTGACCGGTGCCGACGTGCGACCGGCCGGTCGAACCGGCCGATCGCACGTCGGCAACATCCGGGTCACATGCCGTCCCTACGATCCGATCCGGCAGGACGCGGCGACGAGAGGCGTGCGGGCGATGAAGGCACCGACCTTGCAGGGCGAGATGATCGTGCTCCGGCCGATCGAGGCACGTGATGCCGACGCCGTGTACGAGCTGCTGGCCGACCCGGAGGGCCGGCGGCTGGTCGGCGGCAGCCGCCAGTACACCCGGCCGGAGGTTCCCGCGGCGATCGCGCAGGCTGCCGCGTCCGACGACCGCCTGGTCCTGGCCGTGACCGCCAACGGGGACGACGAGTACCTGGGCCAGATCGCGCTCGAGTCCATCGACCCCGTGGTCGGCTCCGCCTCCGTGACGCTGCAGATGCGGCCGGCGTACCGGGGCCGCGGCTACGGCACCGAGGCGATCGAGCTGGTGCTCGGCTTCGCCTTCGACGGGCTCGGTCTGCACCGCGTCGGCATCGAGGTGCTCGCCATCAACGCGCGCGCGAAGTCCCTGTACGAGAACCTCGGGTTCCGCGTGGAGGGCCGGCTGCGCGACGCGTACCGCGACGGCGACGGCTGGTGCGACGGGATCGTGATGGCTCTGCTGGAGGACGAGTACCGGGCCGGACAGCCGGCATAGAAGGGATCGGCGTGCTGACCGTCACCGTGCCGTCGCAGGACCTGCTCGGCCGTCTGGCCGACCTGGCCGACCGGGTGCGGCTGGTCCGGTGGGACCTCGCGGCCCCGCTGGACCCGGACGTGGCGCCCGACGTCGACGTGGTGGTGGTCCCGCACTACTTCGTCCGGCCCGGCGGCTTCGCCGTGCTGCACGGCCTGCCACGGCTGCGGCTGGTACAGCTGCCCAGCGCCGGGTTCGAGCACGCCCTGCCGCACATGCCGGCGGGCATCACGCTGTGCAACGGCCGCGGCGTGCACAGCACGGGCACGGCAGAGCTCGCTCTCGCCCTGACGCTGGCGATGCAGCGGGGGCTGCCCGATGCTGTCGCGGCACAAGCAGAGGGTCGGTGGAGCTCGCCGATGCTGCACTCGCTGGCCGACCGGCGGGTGGTGGTGGTCGGCGCCGGTTCGGTGGGCGCCGCGGTCGTGGCCCGGCTGCGGCCGTTCGAGGTGGACGTCGTCCAGGTCGGTCGTCGCGCGCGGGACACCGCCGACGACCACGTGCACGCCGTCACCGAGCTGCCCGGCCTCGTCGCGGACGCCGACGTGGTCATCCTCGTCGTGCCGCTCGACGCCAGCACGCACCACCTGGTCGACGCCGACCTGCTGGCACGCATGAAGGACGGTGCGCTGCTGGTCAACCTGGCCCGCGGCAAGGTGGTCGACACCGACGCCCTGCTGGCGGAGCTGAGCGCCGGACGGCTGCGGGCGGCGCTGGACGTCACCGACCCCGAGCCGCTGCCGCCGGACCACCCGCTCTGGCACGCCCCGAACGTGCTGATCACCGCCCACCAGGGCGGCAACACGGACGCCACGGAGCCCCGGGTGGCGGCAGTGGTCCGCAGGATGATCGAGGACCTTCTCGCCGGCCGTGAGCCGCAGAACGTCGTCGCCCGGACCTGACGGGCGGCTCGGTCGGACCTGCTACCGCCCGCGTCCGTACGCCTCGAGCGCCGCGCGCCGCTCCGTCGCGTGGTCGACCATCGGCGCGGGGTAGTCCCCGGGTGCGCGCTCACCGAGCGTCCACGGCTGGTGCACGGCGGGCGCCGGGACGTCCCGCAGCTCCGGAACCCAGCGGTGGACGTACGCACCGTCGGGGTCGAACCGCTGGGACTGCGTGACTGGGTTGAGCACCCGGAAGTACGGCGCCGCGTCGAACCCGGTCCCGGCGACCCACTGCCAGTTCAGCTGGTTCTGCGCGACGTCGCCGTCCACGAGCTGCGCCATGAAGTGCGCGGCGCCGCGCCGCCAGTCCAGGTGCAGGTCCTTGACCAGGAACGACGCGGTGACCATCCGGACCCGGTTGTGCATCCAGCCGGTCGCGGCCAGCTGCCGCATGCCGGCGTCCACCAGCGGGTAGCCGGTCCGGCCGGCCGCCCAGGCCGCGAACGCCGCGTCGGCATCCGCGCCTCGGGCCCACGCCTCGTCGTGGACGACCGCGCGGAGCGACCGGTGCGCCGCCTCCGGCCGGTGCCACAGCACGTCGGCGTGGAACTCGCGCCAGGCGAGCTGACCGGTGAAAACCTCGGCGGCCGCTGCGAGCTCGGGGTCGGCGGCGACGGCCTGCTCGAGACGGGCCAGCAGCGTCCGCGGGTGGACCTCGCCGAGCTTGAGTGCCGCCGAGAGCCGTGAGGTCCCGGGCCGGTCGGGACGGTCCCGCTCGGTCGCGTAGTCGCGCAGCGCACCGTCGACGAACCGGTCCCACGCCGTCCCCGCGGCACGCTCCCCGGCCTCGTCGTCCCCGGGAACGCCGCCGTCGTCGGGCCGGGGGAGCGCCGCCCAGCCGTCGCCGCTCAGCCTCTCCCACGTCACCCCGCCGGCGGACGCCGCCGGTGCCGACCAGCCGTGCCGTTCCCACGCCCGCCGGAACGGCGTGAACACCGAGTACGGCGTGCCCTGCTGCGTGCGGAGCCGACCCGGCGCGACGGCGTACGGCGAACCGGTCCGCACCAGTGGCACGTCCAGGCCCGTCTCCACGGCGGCGTCCCGACGCCGGCCGTACGGCTCGGTGGACGCGGACACGTGCACCTCGGTGGCCGCGACCTCGCGCGCGACGGCGGGTACGACGACCTCAGCCGCCCCCGTGCGGAGCACGAGCGTCCCGCCGAGCGACTCGTCCAGCGCCCGCAGGCTCGCCGCCAGCCGGACGAGGCGCGGAGCTCCCGCTGCGGCCACCAGGCGGGGGTCGACGACGAAGAGCGGCACCACCGGCGCACCGTCTCGCGTGGCGGCGAGCAGCGCCGGGTGGTCGGTGAGCCGCAGGTCGCGGCGGAACCACAGGACGGTCGGCACGAGCCGACGCTACGGCGAGGATGTGGACCCGGCACGGGCAGCTGCCGGCGCGGACCGGCGCCCTGGCGGGCCCGGGGCCGTCAGGCGGTGCCGCGGTCCGACGCCGTGCCCGTCAGCGAGCGCAGGTCGTCGAGGACGGCCGTCTGCAGCTCGGCCAGCGACCGGTGCTCGCCCTCGGCGATCCACTGCCCGAACGCGACGGTGAAGACGGTGCTGCCGGACTCCGCAGCGAGCGTGGCGGCGGGCTCGGAGGTCCCCCGTGCGACCAGCGCGGCGCGCATCGTCCGGGCGAGCCCGGCCATCTTGTGCCGCTCCCGCTCGAGCAGCGCGGGGTGCTCCGCGATGACGGCGCGGCGCAGGCGCGCCCAGGCGCGCAGGTCGTCGGGGAACAGCTCGGCGCCGGCGCGCAGCCCGGCCGCGACGACGTCGAGCGCCGGGGCGTCGGCGGGCGCCGCACGCAGGCCCTCGACGACCGCGTCCACGAGCCGCGACTGACCGTCGAACAGCACCTCACGCTTGTCCGGGAAGTGCCGGAAGAACGTCCGCTCGCTCACGCCGACGGCCGCGGCGATGTCGGCGGCGGTCGTCTGCTCGAAGCCGCGCTCGGTGAACAGCTCCAGCGCGGCGGCCTGCAGACGTTCCCGCGTGCCCGGTTCCCAGCGCACCATCCGCCCAGTCTAGTGATGACAGCCGCTGACATGAGATCTAGAGTGATGTCTGTCGCTGACATCGGCGACACCCGTCGAGAGGGAGCGTCCCATGCATGTGTTCGTCACCGGAGCCTCGGGGTGGATCGGCTCCGCCGCCGTCGACGAGCTGCTCGCCGCCGGCCACACCGTCACCGGGCTCGCCCGCTCGGACTCGTCCGCCGCGGCGCTCGCGGCCAAGGGCGTCACCGTGCTGCGTGGCGACCTCGACGACCCGGGCTCGATCCGGTCCGGTTCCCTCGCCGCCGACGCGGTGCTGCACCTGGCCAACAAGCACGACTGGTCGAACTCGGCCGCGTCCATCGCCGCGGAGCGTGGCGCGGTGGAGACGATCGGGGAGGCGCTCGCCGGTACCGGGAAGGCCTTCCTGCTCGCCTCAGGTGTGGCAGGACTGACCGCCGGACGCGCCGCGACCGAGTCGGACCCGTCGCCCTTCCACGGCCCCGACTCGCCGCGCGGGGGCACGGAGAACCTGGCGCTCGGCCTGCCCGGCGTGCGGTCGGTGGCGCTGCGCTTCGCCCCGACCGTGCACGGTGCGCGGGACCACGGGTTCATCGCGGCGATCACGGCGGTCGCCCGGCAGAAGGGCGTCTCCGGGTACCCCGGCGACGGCACCAACCGCTGGGCCGCCGTGCACCGGTCGGACGCCGCCCGGCTGGTGGCGCTGGCGCTGGCGGCGGCACCGGCGGGCACCCGGGTGCATGCGGTGGCCGAGGAGGGCGTCCCGACGCGGCAGATCGCCGAGGCGATCGGTGCTGCGCTCGGTGTACCCGTCCGGTCGGTGGACCCCGACGACGTCGCCGAGCACTTCGGCTGGATCGGCACGTTCTTCGGCATGGACCTGCAGGGCACCAGCGAGGCGACCCGTGACCTGCTCGGATGGACGCCCACCGGCCCCACGCTGCTCGAGGACATCGCGGCCGGCGCCTACAGCCTCGCCTGACAGCCCCAGGGGCCGACGACCACCCGGTCGCCGCCCCCTGGGGAGCGGGGGAGCGACGACTACCGCTCGACACCCACCAGCTCGGCCAGCTCGAGCAGCCGGTGCGAGAACCCCCACTCGTTGTCGTACCAGGCCAGCACCTTCACCTGGTTGCCCACGGCCTGGGTCAGCGGGGCGTCGAAGATCGCCGAGTGCGGGTTGCCGACGATGTCGGCCGACACCAGCGGCGCCTCCGAGTACTGCAGGTACGGCCGCAGCTGGTCGGACGCGGCGGCGGCCCGGAACGCCTCGTTGACCTCCTCGACGCTCGCCGGGCGGGACAGCACGGCGGTGAGGTCGGTGATCGACCCGACCGGCACCGGCACGCGCAGGGCGAAGCCGGTGAGCTTGCCGTCCAGCTCCGGGATGATCCGGCCGATCGTCTTGGCCGCCCCGGACGACGTCGGAATGGTCGACACCGCGGCGGCGCGGGCGCGCCGCAGGTCGGAGTGCGGTGCGTCGTGCAGCCGCTGGTCGCTGGTGTAGGCGTGCACCGTCGTCATCAGCCCTGACTCGATGCCGAAGGCGTCGTTCAGCACCTTGGCCATCGGCGCCAGGCAGTTGGTGGTGCAGGAGCCGTTGGAGAACACGTCGGACGCCGTCGGGTCGACCGCCTCGGTGTTCACACCCAGCACGACGGCGGGCACGTCACCCTTCGCCGGCGCCGAGACGATCACCTTGCGGGCGCCGCCGGTCAGGTGCTGGCGGGCGCTGTCGGCGTCGGTGAAGCGTCCCGTCGACTCGATGACGACGTCTGCGCCCACGTCTCCCCAGGCGATCTGCGAGGGGTCACGCTGGGCGAAGACGCGCAGCCGGCGCTCGCCGACGACGATGTCGTCACCCTCGACCCGCACGCCTGCCAGGTGCCCGGAGATGGAGTCCCACTCGAGCAGCGTGGCCAGAGTGGTGACGTCGGTGATGTCGTTGACGGCCACCACCTCGACGTCCGCACCGCTGGTCAGCGCCGCGCGGAGCACCGTGCGGCCGATGCGTCCGAACCCGTTGATGCCGATCCGTACCGTCATGCTGTCTCCTTCGTCGTTCCGGTCTGTGCCCGGGCCGCCTCGAGGAGCGCCACCGCTCCGCGGACCGCTCGGTCCATGTACTCCTGGGACCCGTGGGCGCGGGCCAGCACGTAACCGCCCTGCAGCACCGCGGACAGCGCCAGGGCCAGGTCCTGCGCCGGGATCGTCCCCGGCAGCTCGCCGGCCTCGATCGCCTGCTCCACCGCGCGCGTCCAGCGGTCCGCCTGGGTGTCGAACGCGCGCGCCACCTCCGCGAGCAGCTCGGGGTCCTGGACCACCTGCGGGTCCTGCGTCATGCGTCCGGCGCGGCAGCCCTTGGTGCCGGGTCGCGGCCGTTGCAGGTAGCCCTCGATCCGGTCGAGCGGCGTGCTCCCGTCGTTCTCGTTCTCGAGCACCCGCGACTCGGCGATCAGGGTGTCGATCGCGGACCGGAAGGCCGCGACCGCGAGCTCGTGCTTGCCGGAGAAGTGGTGGTACATGCTGCCCTGCCCCACGCCGGCCTTCGCGAGCACGTCGTGCGGGCTGGTGGCGGCGTAGCCGCGCTCCCAGAGCAGGTCCGCCATCGCCTCGGTCAGGCGGTCCCGGGTGGAGGTCATGACGGCACTGTACCTACTAGTAGTTACAGAGCGCCAGGTGGTCTGCGTGGCGTTCCGCGGTGCACCCCGGGCGGCGTGGACGCTCACCCAGCGGGACAGCCGGTTCTCTGTGCGTGAGACGGACGTACCGTTGGCGGGCGCCACCAGGCGGTGGCCACCGTCACGCCCGAGGAGATGCCCGCGATGAGCCGTCCGCTGCGCTCACGTACCTCGACCCACGGCCGCAACATGGCCGGTGCCCGCGCGCTGTGGCGCGCCACGGGCATGGGTGCCGACGACTTCGGCAAGCCGATCATCGCGATCGCCAACTCGTACACGCAGTTCGTCCCGGGCCACGTGCACCTGAAGGACATGGGAGACCTGGTCGCCTCGGCGATCCGCGAGGCCGGCGGCGTGGCCAAGGAGTTCAACACGATCGCGGTCGACGACGGCATCGCGATGGGCCACGGCGGGATGCTCTACTCCCTGCCCAGCCGCGACCTCATCGCCGACTCCGTCGAGTACATGGTCAACGCGCACACCGCGGACGCCCTCGTCTGCATCTCCAACTGCGACAAGATCACGCCCGGCATGCTGCTGGCGGCGCTGCGCCTGAACATCCCCACGGTGTTCGTCTCCGGCGGGCCGATGGAGGCCGGCAAGGCCGTCGTCGCCGACGGCGTCGCCAGCACCCACCTCAACCTGATCAACGCGATCAACTACTCGGCGGACGACAACGTGTCGGACGACGCCCTCGGCCTGGTCGAGGCGAACGCGTGCCCCACCTGCGGGTCCTGCTCCGGCATGTTCACGGCCAACTCGATGAACTGCCTCACAGAGGCGCTCGGCCTATCCCTGCCCGGCAACGGCTCCACACTGGCCACGCACGTGGCCCGTCGCGAGCTGTTCCTCGAGGCGGGGCGCACCGTGGTGGAGCTGGCCAAGCGGTACTACGAGGACGACGACGACACCGTCACGCCCCGCGGCATCGCGACCAAGGCGGCGTTCGCCAACGCGATGACGCTCGACGTCGCCATGGGCGGCTCCACCAACACGGTGCTGCACATCCTCGCCGCGGCGCAGGAGGCGGGCGTCGACTTCACGCTGGCCGACATCGACGGGCTCTCCCGCCGCGTCCCCTGCCTCAGCAAGGTGGCGCCGAACCACCCCGACTTCCACATGGAGGACGTGCACCGCGCCGGTGGCATCCCCGCCCTGCTCGGTGAGCTGGACCGCGCCGGCCTGCTGGACCACGACGTGACCAGCGTGCACACCCCGACGCTGCGCGCCTGGCTCGACGACTGGGACGTGCGCGGCGGCAAGGCGACCGACCGGGCGCTCGAGCTGTTCCACGCCGCCCCTGGCGGGGTTCGCACCACCCAGGCGTTCTCCACCGCCAACCGCTGGGACCACCTCGACACCGACGCCGCGAACGGCTGCATCCGGGACGTCGAGCACGCCTACACCGTCGAGGGTGGCCTCGCCGTGCTGCGCGGCAACCTCGCCGACGACGGCGCGATCATCAAGACCGCCGGCATCGACCCCGAGCTGTTCCACTTCGTCGGCACGGCCGTCGTCTGCGAGTCGCAGGAGGAGGCGGTCGACAAGATCCTCTCCAAGCAGGTGAAGCCCGGTGACGTCGTCGTCGTGCGGTACGAGGGCCCGTCGGGTGGCCCCGGCATGCAGGAGATGCTCTACCCGACGTCGTTCATCAAGGGCCGCGGGCTGGGCAAGGTGTGCGCGCTGATCACCGACGGCCGGTTCTCCGGCGGGTCGAGCGGCATCTCGGTGGGCCACGTGTCCCCGGAGGCGGCCGCGGGCGGCACGATCGGCCTGGTCGAGGACGGTGACGAGATCGAGATCGACGTCGAGACGCGGCTGATCAGGCTGAACGTGCCGGACGACGTGCTCGCGGCGCGCCGCGCCAAGATGGAGGCGTCCGAGCGGCCGTGGCAGCCGGTGGACCGCGAGCGGTACGTGTCCCAGGCGCTGCAGGCGTACGCGGCGATGGCGACGTCGGCCGACCGCGGGGCGGTGCGGGACCTGTCGCGGATCCGGCGCGGCTGACGCGTCGCGCTCGGCCGGCGGCGCGGCCCGGGCCGGCGAGATAAGGGCGACCTACACTCCGAGGGCATGACGGCCACCGCAGGTGCAGGCAGCGACGGGATCGACCTCAAGCCGCGCTCGCGGCAGGTGACGGACGGGATCGAGGCGACGGCGGCGCGCGGCATGCTGCGCGCGGTCGGCCTGGGCGACGAGGACTTCGCCAAGCCGCAGATCGGCGTCGCCAGCTCGTGGAACGAGATCACGCCGTGCAACCTGTCGCTGCAGCGGCTGGCGCAGGCGGTGAAGGGCGGGGTGCACGCCGCGGGCGGCTACCCGTTGGAGTTCGGCACCATCTCGGTGTCCGACGGCATCTCGATGGGCCACGAGGGGATGCACTTCTCGCTGGTCAGCCGCGACCTGATCGCCGACTCGGTGGAGACCGTGATGATGGCGGAGCGGCTCGACGGCTCGGTGCTGCTGGCCGGCTGCGACAAGTCCCTGCCCGGCATGCTGATGGCGGCCGCTCGGCTGGACCTGGCCAGCGTGTTCCTCTACGCGGGCACGATCATGCCGGGCTGGGTGAAGCTCGAGGACGGCACCGAGAAGGACGTCACGATCATCGACGCCTTCGAGGCGGTCGGGGCGTGCGCCCGCGGCCTGATGAGCCGCGGCGACCTCGACCGGATCGAGCGGGCCATCTGCCCTGGTGAGGGCGCCTGCGGCGGCATGTACACCGCCAACACGATGGCGTCGGTGGCCGAGGCGCTCGGCATGTCGCTGCCCGGTTCGGCAGCCCCGCCGTCGGCGGACCGTCGCCGCGACTCGTACGCGCACCGCTCCGGCGAGGCCGTCGTCAACCTGCTGCGGCAGGGCATCACGGCGCGGCAGATCATGACGAAGGAGGCGTTCGAGAACGCCATCGCCGTGGTGATGGCGTTCGGCGGCTCCACCAACGCGGTGCTGCACCTGCTGGCGATCGCGCACGAGGCGCAGGTGGACCTCACGCTCGACGACTTCTCGCGGGTCGCCGCCCGGGTGCCGCACCTCGGCGACCTCAAGCCGTTCGGCCGCTACGTCATGTACGACGTCGACCGGGTCGGTGGCGTTCCCGTCGTGATGAAGGCCCTGCTCGACGCGGGTCTGCTGCACGGCGACTGCCCGACGGTCACCGGCCGGACCGTCGCGGAGAACCTGGCGGACATCGACCCGCCGGACCCGGACGGGGTGATCCTGCGGGCGCTGGACAACCCCATCCACCGCACGGGAGGCATCACCATCCTGGGCGGCAGCCTGGTGCCCGAGGGTGCCGTGGTGAAGTCCGCCGGCTTCGACTCGGACGTGTTCGAGGGCACCGCGCGGGTGTTCGAGCGCGAGCGCGCGGCGCTGGACGCGCTCGAGGACGGCACCATCCAGTCCGGCGACGTGGTGGTGATCCGTTACGAGGGCCCGAAGGGCGGTCCGGGCATGCGCGAGATGCTCGCCATCACCGGAGCGATCAAGGGTGCCGGGCTCGGCAAGGACGTGCTGCTGGTCACCGACGGCCGCTTCTCCGGCGGCACCACCGGCCTGTGCGTCGGCCACATCGCCCCCGAGGCCGTCGACGGCGGCCCCATCGCGTTCGTTCAGGACGGCGACCGGATCCGCCTCGACGTCGCGAACGCCCGCCTCGACCTGCTGGTGGACGCCGAGGAGCTGGCCGCGCGGCGCGACGGCTGGACGCCGATCGCCCCCCGCTTCACCACCGGCGTGCTCGGCAAGTACCAGAAGCTGGTCGGCTCGGCGTCCCGCGGAGCCGTGCTCGGCTGACTCTGTCCGGGGCGCTCGCGGGCGGTTGCCGGCGGCCCGGCTGGCGGTGCCCCCTCGGTCGGGTTTGATGGACGGGTGACCTTCACCCCCGCCGACGCGCCCTGGTGGACGCGTGCCGTCGTCTACCAGATCTACCCCCGCTCCTTCGCCGACTCCGACGGCGACGGCATGGGCGACCTGCGCGGCATCCTCGAGCACGTCGACCACCTGGTCGACCTCGGCGTGGACGTCGTCTGGCTGTCGCCGGTGTACCGCAGCCCGCAGGACGACAACGGCTACGACATCAGCGACTACCAGGACGTCGACCCGATGTTCGGCACCTTGGCGGACCTGGACGAGCTGATCGACACGCTGCACGGCCACGGCATCCGGCTGGTGATGGACCTCGTCGTCAACCACACGTCCGACGCGCACCCGTGGTTCGTCGCCTCGCGCTCGTCGAAGGACGACCCCAAGCGGGACTGGTACTGGTGGCGGCCGGCGCGCGCCGGCATGGAGCCGGGCACGGCCGGCGCCGAGCCGAACAACTGGGGCTCCTTCTTCTCGGGTCCGGCATGGCAGTACGACGAGGCGACGGGCGAGTACTACCTGCACCTGTTCTCCAGCCGCCAGCCGGACCTGAACTGGGAGAACCCCGGCGTCCGCGCGGCCGTCTACTCGATGATGCGCTGGTGGCTCGACCGCGGGGTCGACGGCTTCCGGATGGACGTCATCAACCTAATCTCCAAGGACCCGCGGCTGCCGGACGGTGAGGCGCAGCACGGTGCCCACGCCGGTCCGCTGGTGGCCAACGGCCCGCGGGTGCACGAGTTCCTCGCGGAGATGTACCGGGAGGTGTTCGCCGGACGGGCCGACAAGCTGATCACCGTGGGGGAGACCCCCGGTGCCACGGTGGCCGACGGCGAGCGCTACACCGACCCCGCGCGGCACGAGCTCGACATGGTGTTCACCTTCGAGCACGTCGACCTCGACCACGGTCCGGGCGGCAAGTTCGACGTCCGGCCGCTGAAGCTGACGGACCTCAAGGCGGTGCTGGGCCGGTGGCAGGTCGGGCTCGCCGAGCGGGGCTGGAACTCGCTCTACTGGGACAACCACGACCAGCCGCGGATCGTCTCGCGGTGGGGTGACGACGGGCGCTACCGCCGGGAGTCCGCCCGGATGCTCGCCACCGTCCTGCACCTGCACCGCGGCACGCCGTACGTGTACCAGGGCGAGGAGCTGGGCATGACGAACGCCCACTGGGACACGTTCGACCACTACCGGGACATCGAGTCGCTCCGGTACGTCGAGGAGATGCGCGCCGCCGGGACGCTGACCGACCAGCAGCTGCTCACGGCGCTCGCGGCGATGAGCCGGGACAACGCCCGCACCCCGATGCAGTGGGACGACTCGCGGCAGGCGGGGTTCACCACCGGCCAGCCGTGGCTGCCGGTCAACGTGAACCGCACGACGATCAACGCGCGCGAGGACCGGGCCGACCCGGACTCGGTGTTCGCCCACTACCGCCGGCTGATCGCGCTGCGCCACGACCACTCGGTGGTGGCGCTGGGCGACTTCACCATGGTGCTGCCGGACGACGAGCACGTGTACGCGTTCACGCGCCGCCTCGGCGCCGAGGAGCTCCTGGTGCTCGGCAACTTCACGGGGGACCCGCAGCCGGTGGCGCTCGACGACCCGTGGCCCGCCGACGCGGAGGTGCTGATCGGCTCGTACCCGGGCGAGACCCCCGGGCCCGACACGGCCCTGCGCCCGTGGGAGGCACGCGTCTACCGCAGGCTGCACGCGTGACGTCCCGCGATCCGAGACCGTGCACCGCGATGTGAGACGAACGGGCCCACGCGTGACAGCGCGTGGGCCCGTGGCGTAGTGTCCGGCGGGTGCAGACGAACCTCCTCGTAGTACTTACCTGAGCGCCGGCGACGACCTCCCGCTCCGGTCTTCGTCCGCGCGCACCCCTCGACCAGCCCGTCCCCGGGCCGAGGGGTTTTTTCGTGTTCGGGGACCTGCAGCACCGCAGTCCGAAGTCCAGCAGTCCCGCAGTCCGACCCCGAGGAGACACCGATGGTCCAGGGTCCTCACCCGGCACCACCCGCGACGCCGCGGCCCACGGCCGCCGCGCGGCCGCCCGCCGCACCGCAGCACGGCTCGACGATCGGGCCCGAGCAGGTCACCGGCGCGCAGTCGATCGTCCGGTCGCTCGAGGAGGTCGGCGTCGAGGTCGTATTCGGCATCCCCGGCGGCGCCATCCTGCCCACCTACGACCCGCTGATGGACTCGGCGAAGGTCCGGCACATCCTGGTGCGCCACGAGCAGGGCGGCGGCCACGCGGCCTCCGGCTACGCGCACGCCACCGGCAAGGTCGGCGTGACGATGGCGACGTCGGGCCCGGGTGCGACCAACCTCGTCACGGCGATCGCCGACGCCAACATGGACTCGATCCCGATGGTGGCGATCACGGGCCAGGTCGGCGCGGCGCTGATCGGCACCGACGCGTTCCAGGAGGCCGACATCGTCGGCATCACGCTGCCGGTGAGCAAGCACAACTACCTGGTGACCGATGCGGACGAGATCCCGCGGGTGATCGCCGAGGCTTTCCACATCGCCTCGACCGGACGGCCCGGGCCGGTGCTGGTCGACATCGCCAAGTCGGCGATGCAGGCGCGCACCACGTTCTCCTGGCCGCAGGAGATCCAGCTGCCCGGGTACCACCCGGTGACCAAGCCGCACGCCAAGCAGGTGCGCGAGGCGGCCCGCCTGCTGGCGACCGCGCGGCGGCCGGTGCTGCTGGTCGGTGGTGGCGTGATCCGCGCCGACGCCACCGCCCTGCTGCGCCGGCTGGTGGACGCCTCCGGTGCGGCGGTGACCACCACGCTGATGGCCCGCGGCGCGCTGCCCGACGACCACCCGCAGCACCTCGGCATGCCGGGCATGCACGGGACGGTGCCCGCGGTGGCGGCCCTGCAGCGCGCGGACCTGATCGTGGCGCTCGGCGCCCGGTTCGACGACCGCGTCACCGGCCTGCTGTCGAGCTTCGCGCCGAACGCCGCCGTCGTGCACGCGGACATCGACCCGGCGGAGATCGGCAAGAACGTGCGGGTCGACGTGCCGATCGTCGGCGACCTCAAGGAGGTCATCGCCGACCTGCTGCCGGAGCTGGAGCGCGAGCAGGCGCACCACGGCAAGCCGGACCTCGAGGCCTGGTGGCGGCAGCTGGACGCCTGGCGCGAGACGTTCCCGCTCGGGTACGACGAGCCGTCGGACGGCCACCTGGCGCCGCAGCACGTGATCAGCCGGATCGGGGAGATCTCCGGGCCGGAGTCGATCTTCGTGGCGGGCGTGGGTCAGCACCAGATGTGGGCCGCGCAGTTCATCAAGTACGCACGGCCCAAGTCGTGGCTGAACTCCGGCGGTCTCGGCACCATGGGCTACGCCGTTCCGGCGGCCATGGGCGCCAAGGTCGGCCAGCCGGACCGCACGGTGTGGGCGATCGACGGTGACGGCTGCTTCCAGATGACCAACCAGGAGCTGGCCACCTGCACGATCAACGACATCCCGATCAAGGTGGCGGTGATCAACAACTCCTCGCTCGGCATGGTCCGCCAGTGGCAGACCCTGTTCTACGAGTCGCGGTACTCCAACACCGACCTGCACACCGGCCACGGCACCGTGCGGATCCCCGACTTCGTCAAGCTGGCCGACGCGTACGGCGCCGTCGGCCTGCGCTGCGAGACGAAGGCAGACGTGGACGCGACGATCAAGCGGGCGATGGAGATCGACGACCAGCCGGTGGTGGTCGACTTCACGGTCTCCCGCGACGCGATGGTGTGGCCGATGGTGGCCGCCGGTGTGAGCAACGACGACATCCAGTACGCCCGGCACCTGACCCCGGCGTGGGACCGGGAAGACTGAGGAGATCCGACCATGACCCGGCACACCCTCTCGGTGCTCGTCGAGAACAAGCCCGGCGTGCTCACGCGCGTCGCCGGCCTGTTCGCGCGGCGCTCGTTCAACATCCACTCCCTCGCGGTGGGCCCCACCGAGCACGAGGAGATCAGCCGCATCACCGTCGTCGTCGACGTCGACGCGAACCCGCTCGAGCAGGTGACAAAGCAGCTGAACAAGCTGGTCAACGTCATCAAGATCGTCGAGCTCGAGGACGAAGCCTCCGTCCGCCGCGAGCTGCTGCTGGTCAAGGTGAAGGCCGACCAGTCCCAGCGCACCGGCGTGCTGGAGGTGGTGGACCTGTTCCGTGCCCACGTCGTGGACGTCGGCACGGAGTCCGTGGTCGTGGAGGCCATCGGCAGCCCCACCAAGCTGACCGCACTGCTGGCGGCCCTGGAGCCATTCGGCATCCGTGAGATCGTCCAATCGGGCACCGTCGCCATCGGCCGCGGCCCGCGCTCCATCACCGACCGAGCCCTCGAGCGGGTGAACCGGTCGGCCTGACCGGCCGATCTCCCGCCGCCTTCCCCCGCACTCTGCACAACCGACAACCGAGGAGAGTTCCACCGTGGCTGAGCTGTTCTACGACGACGACGCCGACCTGGCCGTCATCCAGTCCAAGAAGGTCGCCGTCATCGGCTACGGCAGCCAGGGGCACGCGCACGCGCTGAACATGCGCGACTCCGGCGTCGACGTCCGGATCGGCCTGCGCGCCGGTTCGGCGTCCCGGGCCAAGGCCGAGCAGCAGGGCCTGCGGGTCCTCGAGGTGGCCGACGCGGTCAAGGAGGCCGACGTCGTCGTGATCCTGGCGCCGGACCAGGCGCAGCGGAAGCTGTACGCCGAGGAGATCGAGCCGAACCTCAACCCGGGCACCGCGCTCGTGTTCGGGCACGGCTTCAACATCCGCTTCGGCTACATCACGCCCAAGGCCGACGCCGACGTGTTCATGGTCGCCCCGAAGGGCCCGGGGCACCTGGTTCGCCGCGAGTACGTCGCGGGCCGCGGTGTGCCGGTCGCCATCGCCGTGGAGAAGGACGCGTCCGGCCAGGCGTGGCCGCTCGCGCTGTCCTACGCCAAGGCGATCGGCGGCCTGAAGGCGGCGGGGATCAAGACGACGTTCACCGAGGAGACCGAGACCGACCTGTTCGGTGAGCAGGCCGTCCTCTGCGGCGGCGTCTCGCAGCTGATCCAGTACGGCTTCGAGACGCTGACCGAGGCCGGCTACCAGCCGGAGATCGCCTACTTCGAGGTGCTGCACGAGCTGAAGCTGATCGTCGATCTCATCTACGAGGGCGGCATCACCAAGCAGCGCTGGTCGGTCTCGGACACCGCCGAGTACGGCGACTACGTCTCGGGTCCCCGCGTGATCGACCCGCACGTGAAGGAGAACATGAAGGCGGTGCTGGGCGACATCCAGTCGGGCGCCTTCGCCGAGCGGTTCATCGCCGACCAGGACGCCGGTGCACCGGAGTTCAAGGCGCTGCGCGAGAAGGGCCAGAACCACCCGATCGAGCCGGTCGGCCGCGAGCTGCGCAAGCTGTTCGCGTGGGTCAAGCCGTCGGACGCCGACTACACGGAGGGTTCGGCGGCGCGTTGATCGGAGGTGGGGTCGCCCGCGGGCGGCACCCGCCGGAGGGCAACGCAGAGCCGAACCCGACCACAGGTAGAGCGGGTTCGGCGGCACGTTGACCGCAGTCGTGCAGGTGGGGGTCGTCCTTCGGGCGGCCCCCACCTCGCACGTCCGGCCCCGGCCCGCCACGATGTCCCCATGACGGACGAGACCGACGAGACGGACGAGCAGCTGGTGCCGGAAGCGGGTGGGTCGGCCGTTCCGGGGGACGTGGACGGTGACGGCCTGTCGGACGTGCCTGCCGTGGGCGGTGACGTCGAGGAGGAGGACGCCCTGGTGGCGTTCTGGCAGGCGGCCCAGGGGCACCTGGGCCTGGGCCGGATGGACGTGGTGATGGGCCCGGGCGACCGGGACCTCGTCGCTCCGCCGGTGTGGTCGTTCGGGGACAGCCCGGAGCTCGCGGACGAGCTGCTCGAGCTGGTGCTGGCCGGCCGGAAGACGGCGACGGCCGGCGCCCTCGGTGACTACGAGGCGGTGGGGGAGGCGCTCCCGCAGGTCGGTGACGTCTCGATCGTCACCGACGGGTCGGGGACGCCCCGCGTGGTGCTGCGCGCCACGCAGGTGGACGTGGTGCCGTTCGACGAGGTGGGGCCGGAGCACGCCGCCCTCGAGGGAGAGGGCGACCGGTCGCTGGAGCAGTGGCGACGGGACCACGAGGCGGTGTGGCGACGTAGGCTGCCGGCCGAGCCGTTCGACCCGCGGATGCCGATGGTGCTCGAGCAGTTCGAGGTCGTGTACCCGACGCTGGGTCCCACGCCCGCGGAGTAGGGCATCGCGACCACTAGGTGAGACCACCATCCCGAAGGATGGGACGGCCCGCTAGCGTTGCCCCCATGTCCGACGCCGCACCGCAGGTGCCCGCCCTCGCCGACCCGACCGTGATCGACCTGGCCGTCGTGCCGGGGGACGGCATCGGCATCGAGGTGGTGGAGCAGGGCCTCCTCGCCCTCGAGGCGGCGCTCGCGGGTGGTGGCCCGGCGCTGCGCACCACGCAGTTCGACCTCGGGGCGCGCCGCTGGCACGCGACGGGGGAGACCCTGACGGACGACGACCTCGCCGCCATCCGCACCCACGACGCGATCCTGCTCGGCGCCGTCGGCGACCCGACGGTGCCGTCCGGCGTGCTCGAGCGCGGCCTGCTGCTGCGGCTCCGGTTCGCGCTGGACCACTACGTCAACCTCCGCCCCGGCCGCCTCTACCCGGGCGTGCGGTCCCCGCTGGCCGACCCGGGCGAGGTCGACTTCGTCGTGGTCCGCGAGGGTACCGAGGGCCCCTACGTCGGCAACGGTGGTGCGCTGCGCGCCGGCACGCCGCACGAGGTCGCCACAGAGGTGAGCCTGAACACCGCCTTCGGCGTCGAGCGGGTGGTCCGCTACGCGTTCGAGGTCGCCTCCCGCCGGCCCCGCAAGAAGCTGACGCTGGTGCACAAGCACAACGTGCTGGTCCACGCCGGTCACCTGTGGCGCCGCACGGTCGACGCGGTGAACGCCGAGTTCCCCGACGTGACGGTCGACTACTCGCACGTCGACGCCGCCACGATCTACCTGGTGACCAACCCGTCGCGGTTCGACGTCGTGGTGACCGACAACCTGTTCGGCGACATCCTCACGGACCTCGCCGCCGCGATCACGGGCGGCATCGGCCTCGCCGCCTCGGGGAACGTCAACCCGGACCGCACGTCGCCGAGCATGTTCGAGCCCGTCCACGGCTCGGCGCCGGACATCGCCGGTCAGGGCAAGGCGGACCCGACCGCCACCGTCCTCTCCGTCGCGATGCTGCTCGACCACCTCGGGCTGCCGGACGCCGCTGCGCGCGTCGAGCGCGCCGTCGCGGCCGATCTGGCGGACCGCGCCGGGGCCGCGCGAGTACGGTCGACGGCCGAGGTGGGCCAGGACCTCGTCTCCCGCATCGTCGGCTGACCTACGGGTCGCGTCGCGACCCGTCCTGCCGCTCGGCCGTCGTCACCGGTACCGTCGTCCCGACCCTGGTGAAAGGCCCCGATATGAGCACGGACATGAGCAGCACCACGCCGGACCTGTTCGAGATCCGACCCAGCGCCCATCCGGTGACCGATGCCGACCGTGAGGCCGCGCTGGCGTCGCCCCGGTTCGGCACGGTGTTCACCGACCACATGGCGCGGATCAGCTGGTCCACGGCCGACGGCTGGCACGACCGCCGCGTCGAGCCGTACGGGCCGCTGCAGCTGGACCCGGCCACGGCGGTGCTGCACTACGCGCAGGAGATCTTCGAGGGCCTGAAGGCGTACCGGCACGCCGACGGCTCCGTGTGGACGTTCCGTCCGGAGGTGAACGCCGCCCGGTTCGCGCGCTCGGCACGCCGGCTGGCCCTGCCGGAGCTGTCGACCGAGGACTTCCTCGGCGCGATCGGGGCGCTCGTCGGCGTCGACCGGGCCTGGGTGCCGGCCGGCGAGGAGATGAGCCTGTACCTGCGGCCCTTCATGTACGCCTCGGAGTCCTTCCTCGGCGTGCGGCCCGCCGGCGCCGTGGAGTTCCTGGTCATCGCCTCGCCCGTCGGCCCGTACTTCGCCGGCGGCGTGAAGCCCGTGTCGATCTGGGTGGACCGCCAGTACCACCGCGCCGGCCCCGGCGGCACTGGTGCCGCCAAGTGTGGCGGCAACTACGCCGCCAGCCTGCTGCCGCAGCAGGAGGCCTACGCCAAGGGCTTCGAGCAGGTGTGCTTCCTCGACGCGACCACCGGCACGCAGCTGGAGGAGCTCGGCGGGATGAACGTGATGGTGGTGCACGCCGACGGGCACGTCAGCACGCCGCCGCTGTCCGGGTCGATCCTCGAGGGCGTCACCCGGTCCTCGATCATCCAGCTGCTCGCCGACGCGGGGCACCCGGTCAGCGAGGAGCCCGTGCTGCTGACCGACCTCCAGGCCGGCCTGACCGACGGGTCCGTGACCGAGGTGTTCGCGTGCGGCACCGCCGCCGTGATGACGCCGATCGGCCGGCTCGCCTCCGACGACTTCGACCTGACGGTCGGCACCGGCGAGGCCGGCCCCGTCACCACCCTGGTCCGGCAGCAGCTGACCGACATCCAGTACGGCCGCGCCGAGGACCGGTACGGCTGGCTGCACCGGATCGCCTGACCGCACGGGGCGCCGACCGGCGTCCTGTCGCACCGGTCCCTCGTCGCTCACCCGCTGGTCCCGACCGGCCGTGGACGACGCTGCACGTCAGCCGCAGCGTCGTCCACAGGCCGGACGGGGTGTCCACCGGACGTGACCTGTGCCACCATGGCGGCGTGACCCGGTTCCACCTCATCATTGGATAGCGCGTCGGCACCCACCCCCGCCGACGCGCAGACCTCCCGACCTTCGGGGGGTCTTTTTGTTGTCACCGACGGTTCCCGGGCACCACCCCCGCCCGGTACGTCGTCCCCGGCACCACCCCCGCCGGTCCCGCACCGCACGAGCAGGAGAGCCCCGTGAGCACTGGCTTCCAGGTGTACGACACGACGTTGCGCGACGGCGCCCAGCAGGAGGGCATCGCCCTGTCGGTCGCCGACAAGCTGGCCATCGTCCCGCTGCTCGACGAGCTCGGCGTCGGCTACATCGAGGGCGGCTGGCCGGGCGCGGTGCCCAAGGACACCGAGTTCTTCAAGCGCGCGGCCAAGGAGCTGGACCTGCGGCACGCGGTGCTCGCGGCGTTCGGCGCGACGCGCCGGGCCGACGCCCGTGCCGTCGACGACCCGCAGGTCCGGGCGCTGGTGGACGCCGAGACGCCGGTGGTGACGGTGGTCGCCAAGAGCGACGTCCGGCACGTGGAGCGGGCGCTGCGGACGACGCCCGACGAGGGTCTGGCGATGATCGCCGACACCGTACGGTTCCTGGTCCGTGAGGGGCGGCGGGTGGTGGTGGACGCCGAGCACCTGTTCGACGGCTACCGCTACGACCCCGGGTACTCGCGCTCGGCGGTGCTGACGGCGTTCGAGGCGGGCGCCGAGGTGGTGACGCTGTGCGACACGAACGGCGGCATGCTGCCGGCCTGGGTGACGCGCATCGTCACCGAGCTGCGCGAGGCGGTCGGCCCCGCCGGCATCCTGGGCATGCACGCGCACAACGACTCCGGCTGCGCCGTGGCCAACACGTTGGCCGCCGTCGAGGCGGGGTGCGAGCACGTGCAGGGCACCGTCAACGGCTACGGCGAGCGCACCGGCAACGCCGACCTGCTCACGGTGGTGGCCGACCTCGAGCTCAAGCTCGGACGGACCGTCCTGACACCGGTCGACGGCGGTGGGCTGCGTGAGCTGACCCGGATCGCCCACGCGATCAGCGAGATCACCAACATCTCCCCGTTCGCCCGGTCGCCCTACGTCGGTGCGAGCGCCTTCGCGCACAAGGCGGGTCTGCACGCCTCCGCGATCCGGGTGGACCCCGACCTCTACCAGCACGCCGACCCGGCGGCGGTGGGCAACGACATGCGCATGCTGGTCTCCGACATGGCCGGGCGGGCGTCGATCGAGCTCAAGGGCCGAGAGCTCGGTTTCGACCTCTCGAACCGCCCGGAGGTGCTCTCCGCGGTGACCAACCGGGTGAAGGACGCCGAGGCGAACGGGTACACGTACGAGGCGGCCGACGCGTCGTTCGAGCTGCTGCTGCTGGAGGAGGCGGGTGCCGGCAAGCCCGCCTACTTCACGGTCGAGTCCTGGCGCACGATCATCGAGCGCCGGGGCGGGCGGGGCACCCCGGCGACGGCCGAGGCCACGGTCAAGCTGCACGCCGGCGGCGAGCGGCTCGTCAGCACAGGGGAGGGGAACGGTCCCGTCGACGCCCTGAACCATGCGCTCCGGCACGCGCTGCTCGGTGTCTACCCCGAGCTCGAGCCGTTCGTGCTGATCGACTTCAAGGTCCGGATCCTCGACTCGCAGCTCGGCACCGACGCCGTCACGCGGGTGCTGATCGAGACCACGGACGGCAGCTCGTCGTGGAGCACCGTCGGGGTGGGCCCCAACCTGATCGAGGCGTCGTGGGAGGCCCTGACCGACTCGGTGATCTGGGGCTTGTACAAGGTCGGCGTCCCCGCCCGCTGAGCGAGGGTCGACGGTCGCCTGACCTGCCTCGTCGCGTGCCTAGAGTGGCGGGGTGCACGGTGCGTACAAGGTTCCCGGGGGCAAGCTCGTCGTCGTCGACCTGGACGTGGTCGACGGCCGCCTGACCGACGTCGAGCTCAGCGGGGACTTCTTCGTCGAGCCCGACGAGGTGCTCGACGTGCTTCGCGACGCGCTCGAGGCGATGCCGGCCGAGAGCGCGGTGACGCGCCTGACGCACGCGATGGACGAGGCGCTGGACGACGCACGCCTGCCGTCCGCCCCCGCGATGATCGGGTTCACCACCCGGGACGTCGCGGTGGCGGTGCGCCGGGCGCTCGGCCTGTCGACGACGTGGCAGGAGCACACGTTCGAGCTGCTGGACCCGGGCCCGCTGCCCCCGGCGATGCACACGGCGCTCGACCAGGTGCTCACCGAGGAGCTCGCCGCCGGACGCCGTGGAGCGACCCTGCGGTTCTGGGAGTGGCAGACGCCGGCGGTGATCATCGGCTCGTTCCAGTCCGTGCGCAACGAGGTGGACGCCGAGGCGGCGGAGCGGTACGGCGTGCAGGTGATCCGGCGGATCAGCGGCGGCGGCGCGATGTTCATGGAGGCGGGCAACTGCATCACGTTCTCCCTGGTGGTGCCCGAGTCCCTGGTGGACGGCCTCTCGTTCGAGGAGTCGTACGCCTTCCTCAACCAGTGGGTGCTGGGGGCCCTCGCGGACGTGGGCGTCGAGGCAGGGCTGTCCGGTCTCAACGACATCTCCTCACCCGCCGGCAAGATCGCCGGCTCCGCGCAGAAGCGGATGGTCGGCGGGGCGGTGCTGCACCACGTGACGATGGCCTACGACATCGACGCGGAGAAGATGAACGAGGTGCTGCGGATCGGCCGCGAGAAGCTCTCGGACAAGGGCACGGTCAGCGCCGTCAAGCGGGTCGACCCGGTGCGGTCCCAGACCCGGCTGCCGCGCGAGGCGGTGATCACGGCGTTCACCGAGCACTTCCGCTCGCGGTACCCCACCGTCGACGGCGAGCTCCGTCCGGACGAGCTGCACCGGGCCGCCCAGCTGCAGCACGAGAAGTTCGAGAACCCGCTCTGGACGCGTCGTCTCCCTTGAGACGCCGGGCGCACAGTGCGGGGAGCCGTCGGCTCGGCTGACCGTCCCGCACTTCAGCTGCCGCCCGGAGCGCCCCGCCGCGTTCCCAGCGGTCGGAGCGAGTCGAGGACCGCGGGACCGTGCGCACCGAAGAACTCGGCGTCCGCGGCCTCCACGACGCGGACGGCCTGCTGCGCGAGCTCGGCGCCGGCGGCCGTGACCTCCACGCGTCGGACCCGCGTGTCCGCCGGGTCCACCGTGCGCACCAGCAGCTCCTTGGCCTCCAGCCTGCGCAGCACCTCGGACGTCATCTTCGGGTCGGTCCCTGCCTGCCGGCCGACGTCCAGCTGGCTGGGCAGCGTCGCCGACCTGCCCAGCCACCACGTGCAGGCGAGGAGCACGAACTGGACGTGGGTCAGGTCGAGCGGGCGCAGCGCCTCGGCGACGTCGCGCTGCCACGCCAACGTCACCTGCCACAGGACGAAGCCCGGGCTGTCGGCGCCGGGGTCGGCGAAGCGGCTGGCCGCGCTGCTGTCAGGCACGGCGCGCCGCGTCGACCAGGGCGTCGAGCTGCTCCGGGAAGTCGGCGCTGATCTGCGGGCCCACGACCGGTCCGGCCTCGTCCGACCCGGGCCCCGTGATGGTCAGGGCGTGCGTGATGCGGGTGGTGCCCTCGAGCGGCTGGAAGCGGTGCCGGAAGGTGAGGACCAGGTCCCCGTACCGGGTCTCGTCGGCGTAGGCGGCGCCCGGCTCGAGCTCGGTGACGACGGACGTCATCGTGTTCTGACCTGCCGGTGTGACCGCGATCCGCGTGCCGACCGCCAGGTCACCCTCGGGTCGGAACACGTCTCCGCCGGGCAGCCGGAGCCGCCCGGAGTGGATGTCGACGAAGGTCTGCCAGATCCGGTCGACCGGGACGTCCGTCTCCGTCGTGCACTCGTGCGTCCACATGATGCCTCCATAGGTGCAGAGATTATCCGTGCACCCACTATCGGAGGAAGCGGTGCCGCGTGTCAACACCGCGGCTCAGGCCTGCGGCGGACGGCGGGCGCCGAACACGGCCGTGCCCACCCGGACGACCGTCGCGCCCTCGGCGATCGCGGCCTCGAGGTCGCCGCTCATGCCCATGGAGAGCTGCACGGCCCCGGACGTCCCGGGTGACTGCGACGCGACCAGCTCGTCGCGCAGCCGGGCCAGCAGCGCGTACCCCGCCCGGACCTCGGCCTCGTCGGAGGAGTTCGCCCCGACGGTCTGCAGGCCGGTGAGCCGCAACCCCGGCAGGGCGGCGACCGCGAGCGCGACGTCGACGGCCACGGCCGGCTCGACGCCGTGCTTGCTGGGCTCGCCCGACACGTTGACCTGCACCATCACGTCCAGCGGTCGTCCCCGGTCGGCGCAGCGGTCGGACAGCCGCTGCGCGAGGTCCACCGACTCGACCGAGTCCACCGAGTCCGCGACGCGCAGCGCGGCGTTCACCTTGTTCGTCTGCAAGGGCCCGATCAGGTGGTACGGGACGTCGAGGTCGGTCAGGGCGGGCGCCTTGGCGACCAGCTCCTGCACGCGGTTCTCACCGAGCAGCAGAGGGCCGCCGCCCGCCGCACGGTCGGCGAGGACGGCCGCACGGACCGCGTCGACCGGTTGCGTCTTGGTGGCCAGGAGCAGCACGACGTCGTCCGGACGACGACCGGCGGCCTCCGCAGCCGCCGCGATCCGCTCCCGGACCCTCAGCAGGCGTGCGCGCAGGTCGTCGTCCACGATCACGCACGGTACCCAGACCGGCGGCGCCACGTCCCGACGGTCCGTCGCACTTAGGTCAGCCGGCGGCGATCGGGGCTACGCGTGCGTCCGTCAGCCGCACCAGGTCGTCCGGCGCCAGGCCGACGTCGAGGCCGCGCCGACCGCCGGACACGTACACCTGGTCGTAGAGCCACACCGTCTCGTCGAGCACCGTCGGGTGAGGCGTCTTCTGGCCGAGCGGGGAGATGCCTCCCGCCACGTACCCGGTGGCGCGCTCGGCGTCGGACCTGTCGGCCATCGCCGCGCGCTTGCCACCCACCGCGTGCGCCAGCGCCTTGAGGTCGAGCATGCCGGTGACAGGCACCACGGCCACGGTGAGCGTGCCGTCCACCTCGGCCATCAGGGTCTTGAACACCTGGCCGGGGTCGAGACCGAGCACGGTCGCCGCCTCGAGGCCGTAGCCCAGGTCGGTGCGGGGGTCGTGGTCGTAGGAGTGCACGGTGTGCGGGGTCCCTGTCTCGGTGAGCAGCAGCAGGGCCGGGGTGCCGGTGCCGCCGCTCTTCGCGCGTGCCACGGTCAGCCAGGGTAGAGCGGCGTCACAGGGCCCCGACGGCCTCGACCACCAGGCGTACCTCGCCGGCCTCGTCGCTCGCCGCCAGATCGACGACGGCGTCGATGCGCCAGTCGTGATCGCCCGCCGGGTCGTCGATCAGCTGCCGCACGCGCCAGGTGGTGGCGCCCGGGGTGACCTGGAACAGGGCCGGCCCCCGTGCCGCGGCACCGGTGAGCATCTCGTCGTGGTCCTGCCAGTAGGGCTCGAGCGCGTCCGCCCAGCGATCGACGTCCCAGGGGCGGCCCTCGTCGTCCACGTCGCCGAGCGCGGCCAGGCCGTGGACGTCGTCCCGGGCGGCCAGCTCGACGCGACGGAACAGCGCGCCGCGGACCAGGGCGCGGAACACGCGGGGGTTGCCGGTGATCGGCGGGGTCGCCTCCTCGGCCGTCGTCGGCGCCGGCTCGTCGGCCTCGTCCGGGTGCGCCAGCCGCTCCCACTCGTCCAGCAGGCTGGAGTCGGTGCGGCGCACCAGGTCGCCGAGCCACTCGACGATCTCCTCGAGCTCCTCGGTGCGGCGCTCCTCCGGGACGGTCTGGCGCAGGGCGCGGTACGCGTCGGCGAGGTAGCGGAGCAGCACGCCCTCGGTGCGGTCGAGCTTGTAGAACGACACGTACTCGGCGAACGTCATCGCGCGCTCGTGCAGGTCGCGGACGACGGACTTCGGTGCGGGGGACAGGTCGGCCACCCACGGGTTGGTCTGCCGATAGGTCGCGAAGGCCGCCGCGAGCAGGTCCGCCAGCGGCCGCGGGTACGTCACGTCCTCGAGCAGGGCCATCCGCTCGTCGTACTCCAGACCGTCCGCCTTCATCGCCGCGACCGCCTCCCCGCGCGCCTTGTTCTCCTGGGCGGCGAGCACCTGGCGGGGGTCGTCCAGCGTGGACTCGATCACCGAGACGACGTCGTGCGCGTACCCGGGGTCGTCGCGGTCGAGCAGGTCGAGGGCGGCGTAGGCGAAGGGGGACAGCGCCTGGTTGAGGGCGAAGCCGTGCGGCAGGTCGTGGGTGAGGCGAACGGCACGGCGACGGCCCTTGGGTGCCGACGGGTCGTCGACCCACTCGCGCTGCAGCACACCGGCCGCGCGCAGCGACCGGTACACCTCGACGGCGCGGCGGACGTGGCGACCGCGGGCCCCCACGGGCTCGTGGTTGTCCGCCAGGAGGTGGGTCATCGCCGCCACCGGGTCACCGGGGCGGCCCAGCACGTTGAGCACCATGGCGTGCGTCACGGCGAAGGACGAGGTCAGCGGCTCGGGCGGCGCGTCCCGCAACCGTTCGAACGTCTTGTCCGTCCAGTTCACGTGACCGGGCGGCGCCTGCTTGCGGACGATCTTGCGCACCTTGCGCGGGTCGTCACCGGCCTTCGCCAGCGCCTTGCGGTTCTCGATCACGTGCTCGGGGGCCATGACCACGACCTCGCCCACCGTGTCGAAGCCCGCCCGGCCGGCCCGTCCGGCGATCTGGTGGAACTCCCGCGCCGACAGGTGCCGCATCCGCACGCCGTCGTACTTCACCAGCGAGGTGAGCACCACCGTGCGGATCGGCACGTTGATGCCCACGCCGAGGGTGTCCGTGCCGCAGACCACCGGCAGCAGCCCCTGCTGGGTCAGCCGCTCGACGACCCGCCGGTACTTGGGCAGCATGCCGGCGTGGTGCACGCCGACGCCGTGCCGCAACAGGCGTGACAGCGTGCGTCCGAAGCCGGGTCCGAACCGGAAGCCGCCCAGCTCGTCGGCGATGCGGTCGCGCTGCTCGCGGGAGGCCAACGGCGTGGACAGCAGCGCCTGGGCGCGCTCGACGGCCTCCTTCTGTGTGAAGTGCACGACGTAGACGGGGGCGCGGTGGGTGTGCACCAGCTCGTCGAGGAGCTCGTGCAGCGGCTCGACGGCGTAGGAGTAGGTGAGGGGGACCGGCCGCTCGACGCTGGTGACCACGGCCACCGACCGGCCGGTGCGACGCGCCAGGTCCTCTGCGAAGAACGAGACGTCGCCGAGGGTCGCCGACATCAGGACGTGCTGGGCACGGGTCAGCTCGAGCAGCGGCACCTGCCACGCCCAGCCGCGCTGCGGGTCGGCGTAGAAGTGGAACTCGTCCATCACGACCTGGGCCACGTCGGCGTCGGGACCGTCGCGCAGCGCGAGGTTGGCCAGGATCTCGGCCGTGCAGCACAGGATCGGTGCCGTCGGGTTCACCGCCGAGTCGCCGGTCATCATCCCGACGTTGGCCGAGCCGAACATGTGCACCAGCGCGAAGAACTTCTCGCTGACCAGCGCCTTGAGCGGCGCGGTGTAGACGCTGCGGCGGCCGGCCGCGAACGCGACGAAGTGCGCAGCGGCGGCGATGAGCGACTTGCCCGACCCGGTCGGTGTGGAGACGATCACGTGCTCGCCGCTGACGAGGGCGAGCAGCGCCTCCTCCTGGTGCGGGTACAGGGCCAGGCCCTGGTCCGCCGCCCAGCCGCTGAACGCCGCGTAGAGGGCGTCCGGGTCATGGGGATCCGCGGGCACCCGGTCGACGAGGCGCTGACCCGGTGCTGCGACGGTCACCCGTCCAGTCTCCCACGGCGGGCCGGATCCCAGATGGTGGTACGTACTGTTCCGTCTCTTGAAACGAAAGGGTCGTCGACGCCTACGATGGCGTGTGTCCACCTCCACGCACCCGGATGTGTACGTCCACGGCCACCAGGAGAGCGTCCTGCGGTCGCACCGCTGGCGCACCGCCGAGAACTCCGCGGGCTACCTCCTGCCGTCGCTCGAGCCGGGCATGAGCCTGCTCGACGTCGGGTGCGGGCCGGGCACCATCACGCTCGACCTCGCCGACCGGCTGGCGCCGGGCGCGGTGGTCGGCGTCGACTCCTCGGCCGCCGTGGTCGACATCGCCCGCGAGGCGGCGCGCGAGCGCGGCACCACCAACGTCGAGTTCCGCAGCGCCGACGCCTACGAGCTGCCGTTCGAGGACGACTCGTTCGACGTGGTGCACGCCCACCAGCTGCTGCAGCACCTCACGGACCCGGTCGCCGCACTGCGCGAGATGCGGCGGGTGGCACGTCCGGGCGGCCTGGTCGCCGTGCGGGACTCCGACTACGCGGGCATGACGTGGTTCCCGCCGTCGGCCGGGCTGGACGAGTGGCAGGCGCTCTACCACGAGGTCACCTCGGCGCTCGGCGCGGAGGCGGACGCCGGGCGGCACCTGCTCGCCTGGGTGCGGGAGGCCGGGTTCGACCCCGACGGCATCGCGCCCGGTGCCGGCGTCTGGTCGTACGCGACGCCGCACGACCGGCGCTGGTGGGCCGGCCTGTGGGCGGAGCGGTGCGTGACGTCGAACTTCGCCGCACAGGCGGTGCAGCACGGGCTCGCGGACGAGGTCGGGCTGGAGCTGCTGGCCGACGCCTGGCGGGACTGGGGCGAGCAGGAGGACGGCTGGTTCGCCGTGCTGCACGGCGAGGTGCTCGCCCGCGCCTGAGCGGCGCAGGTGCCGTCGGCCCGGGCTCGTCGGCCTGGTTAGGGTTGCCCCGTGCGCATCGCCAGGTTCACCACCGGCGGGGATCCCCGCTTCGCCCTCGTCGAAGGGGCTCCCGGTGACGAGGAGCTCGTCGTCATCGCCGGCGACCCGATCTTCACCCCGGTCCAGGCCACCGGTGAGCGCGTCCCGCTCGCCGACGAGGGGGTGCGCCTGCTCGCACCGGTGATCCCGCGGTCCAAGATCGTCGGCGTCGGCCGCAACTACGCCGAGCACGCCGCCGAGCACGGGGTGGAGGTGCCGACCTCGCCCCTGCTGTTCCTCAAGCCGAACACCGCGGTGATCGGCCCGGACGACCCGATCGTGCTGCCCGACTGGTCGCAGCAGGTGGAGCACGAGGCCGAGCTCGCCGTCGTGATCGGCAAGGTCACCAAGGACGTCAGCCCCGAGCACGCGCTGGAGAAGGTGTTCGGCTTCACGGTCGCCAACGACGTGACGGCGCGCGACATCCAGCGCACCGACTCGCAGTGGGCCCGGGCCAAGGGGTTCGACTCGTCCTGCCCCCTGGGGCCATGGATCGTGCCCGGGCTCGACGTGGACGACCTGGCCGTCAGCGCCCGCGTCAACGGTGAGACCCGCCAGTCGGGCCGGACGTCGCAGATGGTGTTCGACGTCGCGTACCTGGTCAGCTACGTCTCCGAGGTGTTCACGCTGCTGCCGGGCGACGTGATCCTCACCGGCACGCCGGCGGGTGTGGGACCGCTGAACCACCGCGACGTGGTCGAGGTCGAGATCGAGGAGATCGGCGTGCTGCGCAACCCGGTGCTGCGCCGGTGAGCGAGCGAACCGTCGCCGAGCCGCCTGCCGGCGCGGCGGCCGTGCCGACCACCGTCGAGATGTGGACCGACGGCGCCTGCAAGGGCAACCCGGGACGCGGTGGCTGGGGCGTGCTGATGCGCTACGGCGACCACGAGCGCGAGCTGTTCGGCGGCGAGGTGCTGACCACCAACAACCGCATGGAGCTCACCGCGGTGATCGAGGGTCTGCGGGTGCTGACCCGGCCCTGCACGGTGACGCTGCACGTGGACTCGCAGTACGTGATGAACGGCGTGACCAGGTGGATCGCCGGCTGGAAGCGCAACGGCTGGAAGACCGGTGCCAAGCAGCCGGTGAAGAACCAGGACCTGTGGCAGGAGCTGGACGCCGAGCTCGCCCGGCACCAGGTCAGCTGGACGTGGGTGCACGGCCACCGCGGAGACCCCGGCAACGAGCGAGCCGACCAGCTGGCGAACAAGGGCGTCCCGGCGGCCTGACCGGCGTCAGGGCGTGCGCGGGGGCCTCGATAGGCTTGTCCGGTGACCCCCACGAGCCCGATCCGCGTCCGTTTCTGCCCGTCACCGACCGGAACCCCGCACGTGGGCCTGATCCGCACCGCGCTGTTCAACTGGGCGTACGCGCGGCACGTCGGCGGCACGTTCGTCTTCCGCATCGAGGACACGGACCCGGCGCGCGACTCGGAGGAGAGCTACCAGCAGCTGCTCGAGGCGCTGCGCTGGCTGGGCCTGGACTGGGACGAGGGCGTCGAGGTCGGTGGCCCCTACGAGCCCTACCGGCAGTCGCAGCGGATGGACGTCTACGCGGACGTCGCGCGGCGGCTCCTCGAGGGCGGGTACGCCTACGAGTCGTTCTCGACGCCGGAGGAGATCGAGGCGCGGCACCGGGCGGCAGGGCGCGACCCCAAGCTCGGGTACGACGGGTTCGACCGGGACCTGTCCGACGAGCAGAAGGCCGCGTACCGCGCCGAGGGCCGCGAGCCGGTGCTGCGCCTGCGCATGCCGGACGAGGACGTGACGTTCGACGACCTGATCCGCGGCGAGGTGACGTTCCGCGCGGGTTCGGTGCCGGACTACGTGATCGTGCGGGCCAACGGCTTCCCGCTATACCCGCTGGTCAACCCGGTGGACGACGCGCTGATGGGCATCACGCACGTGCTGCGCGGCGAGGACCTGCTGTCCTCCACCCCCCGGCAGGTGGTCCTCTACCGGGCGCTGCTCGACCTGGGCATCGCCACCGTCATGCCGCAGTTCGGCCACCTGCCGTACGTGATGGGCGAGGGCAACCGCAAGCTGTCGAAGCGTGACCCCGAGTCGAACCTCTTCCTGCACCGCGAGCGCGGGTTCACCCCGGAGGGCCTTCTCAACTACCTGGCGCTGCTCGGCTGGTCCATCTCTCCGGACCACGACGTGTTCAGCGTGCAGGAGATGGTCGAGGCCTTCGACATCGCGAACGTCAACCCGAACCCCGCCCGGTTCGACCTGAAGAAGGCCGAGGCGATCAACGCCGCGCACGTGCGGCTGCTGGAGCCCGAGGACTTCCGCGACCGGCTGGTTCCCTACCTGCACGCCGCCGGGCTGGTGGCTGCGGCCGGCTTCGCCGAGCTGCCCGCGGATCAGCAGGGCGTGCTGACCGCCGCGGCGCCGCTGGTGCAGACGCGCATGACGCTCCTCGGCGAGGCCGTCGGCATGCTCGGCTTCCTCTTCGTCGCGGACGACGCGGTGGTGGTGGAGGACGACGCTCGCGGCGGGCTCAAGGACGACGCGGCGACGATCCTGGACGCGGCGACCGCCGCGCTGCAGCAGCTGGCGGCCGACGGGTTCACGACGGCGGCCACGCAGGACGCGCTGCAGGCGGCGCTGATCGACGGCCTCGGGCTCAAGCCCCGGCTGGCCTACACACCGCTGCGCGTCGCGCTGACCGGTCGGCGGGTGTCGCCGCCGCTGTTCGAGTCGATGGAGATCCTCGGCCGCGACGCCACGCTGGCGCGTCTGGCGGCGCTGCGGGCGGCGCTGTGACGGCTGCCGCGCCGCGCGCGGGCGCACGGCTGGACGGCGTGCTGTTCGACATCGACGACACCCTGGTGGACACCCGCGGCGCGTTCCGCGCCGCGTTCGAGGTGATCGCCCACCGCTACCTGCCGGAGCTGCCGCCCGAACGGCTGCCGGAGGTGCTGGCGACCTGGCGGGCCGACGCCAGCGGCCACTACCGGGCGTACACCCGCGGGGAGACCGGTCACCGCGAGCAGCGCATGGCGCGGGCGAACGAGCTGCACGCGCTGTTCGGCGGCCCGGAGCTGGACGACGCCGCCTTCGAGGCCTGGGACCAGGTGTTCGAGGGCGGCTTCACCGCGGCCTGGGCCGCCCACCCGGAGGCGTCCGCGGTGATCGACCACCTGCTGGTGGCGGGACTGCAGGTCGGCGCCCTGTCGAACGCGCACGTCGCCTACCAGACCGACAAGCTGGCGCGGACGGGCTTCCTCGACCGGGTCCCGATGCTGGTGGGGATCGACACGCTCGGCGTCGGGAAGCCTGACCCGTCGGTGTTCCTCGAGGCCTGCCGGCTGCTCGGCACCGAGCCTGCGCGCACCGCCTACGTGGGCGACGAGCTCGACGTCGACGCGGTGGCGGCCGCCGAGGCGGGCCTGCTCGGCGTCTGGGTGGACCGCCCGGGTGGGCGGCGCGTCCCGGTGTCCGAGCAGCAGATCGCCGACGCGGACGTGCTGGTGATCCACAGCCTTGCGGAGCTGCCCGAGGCGCTCGGCGTCTGAGCGGACCGGTCAGCGGCGCGGCAGCCGCCGGTCAGCGACCGGGCAGCGGGTCCAGCAGCTCGAGCACCTCGTCGTGCAGGCGTCCGTTGGTCACCAGCGCGGAGCCGCCGAGCGGACCGGGCACGCCGCGCACGGAGGTGAACCGCCCGCCCGCCTCGGTGACGATCGGCACCAGGGCCGCCATGTCGTGCAGCGCCAGCTCGGGCTCCGCCGAGACGTCCACGGCGCCCTCCGCGACGAGCACGTGCGACCAGAAGTCGCCGTAGGCACGGGTGCGCCACACCTTCCGGGTCAGGTCGAGGAACGCGGGCAGCCGGCCGTGCTCCTCCCAGCCCGAGAGGCTGGAGTAGGAGAGCGAGGCGTCGGCGAGCCGGTCGACGGCGGAGACGTGGATCTGCCGCGCGGCGGCCAGCGACCGTCCCGTCCAGGCGCCGGAGCCGGTGGCTGCCCACCAGCGCCGGTTCAGTGCGGGGGCGCTGACCACGCCCACCACCACGTCGTCGCCCTCCATCAGGGCGAGCAGCGTCGCCCACACCGGGACACCCCGCACGAAGTTCTTGGTGCCGTCGATCGGGTCCACCACCCAGCGCCGCGGCCCGTGGCCGGTGTCCGCCAGCTCCTCGCCGTGCACGGCGTCCCGGGGCCGCGTCCGCGACAGCTGGGAGCGGACCAGCTCCTCCGCCGATCGGTCCGCATCCGTGACCGGCGTCAGGTCGGGCTTCGTCTCGACGTGCAGGTCCTGGGCGCGGAACCGCTCCATGGTCAGCGCGTCCACCTGGTCGGCGATCACGTGGGCCAGTCGCAGGTCGTCGTCGTACCCGGGGCGCGAGCCCATCGTGGAGTCCCTCCGGTCGGCGGCGCCGGTCGGCCGCGTCGCCGTCACGCTAGCGCGCCGGGTGGGGGGCCCAGGGCGCCGGTCCGGCGCGGCGTGTCAGCGTTCGGTGCGGTCGTCCGGGTCAGCGGTGCCGGTACGCGCCGCGAGCAGGCGGCGGAACGAGTCGAGCCGCGCGGCACGGGCGGCACGTGCGGTGTCGTCCGGCGCGGCGGACACCCAGTCGTCCAGTGCGCAGTCCGGGGCGTCGGCGGCGTGCGTGCACCCGCGCGGACAGGCCTGCGCCACCTCGGCCAGGTCGGCGAACGCGGCGAGCAGGTGGGCCGGTTCCACGTGGGCGAGGCCGAACGAGCGCACCCCGGGCGTGTCGACCACCCACGTCACGGGCCCGTCGCCCGGGACCCGCAGCGCGATCGCCGAGGAGGAGGTGTGCCGGCCGCGTCCCGTGGTGTCGTTCACCGCGCCCGTCGCGCGGTACGCCCCGGGCACCAGGGCGTTCACCAGCGTGGACTTGCCCACGCCCGAGTGGCCGACGAGCACCGACACCTTGCCCGCGAGCGCCGCTCGGACGTCCTCGAGGCCGGACACCAGCCGGTCGCCGTCCATGCCGGTCACCAGCACGCGGACGCCCACGGGCGTGTACATCGCGCTGAGGGGCGCCGGGTCGGCCAGGTCGGCCTTCGTCAGCATCAGCACCGCCGACATGCCGGCGTCGTACGCCGCCACGACGCACCGGTCGATCATCCGCGGGCGGGGCTCGGGGTCGGCGAGCGCCGTGACGATCACCAGCTGGTCCGCGTTCGCGACGATGACCCGCTCGACGGGGTCGGTGTCGTCGGCCGTCCGGCGCAGCACCGTCCGGCGCTCCCCGATCCGCACGATGCGGCCCAGCGTGCCCGCGTCGCCGGACGTGTCGCCGACGACGTCGACCAGGTCGCCCGGCACCACGCGCTCGCGGCCGAGCTCGCGTGCCTTCATCGCCACCACGGGCTGCTCGTCAGGACCGCCCGGGTCCACCAGCACCGCGTACCGACCGCGGTCCACGCCGGTGACCATGCCGACCCGTGCGTCGGCGTGCTCGGGCCGCTGCTTGGTCCGCGGCCGAGAGCCGCGGCCGGGGCGCACCCGGACGTCCGACTCGTCGTACCGCCGGACGGCCATCAGGCAGGGGTCCCGTTCCCGGCCAGCATCGCGGTCCACATCCCGACGAAGTCGGGGATCGTCTTGGCGGTGGTCGCGACGTCGTCCACCTCGACGCCCGGGACCGCCAGCCCGATCAGCGCACCCGCGGTCGCCATCCGGTGGTCGGCGTAGCTGTGCCAGGCCCCGCCCGTCAGCGGGCGCGGGGTGATGACCAGTCCGTCCGACGTCTGCTCGGCCCGTCCGCCGAGGCCCGTGATCTCGGCGGCCAGCGCCGCCAGACGGTCCGTCTCGTGACCGCGCATGTGCCCGATCCCGCGCAGCCGCGTGGGGGAGTCGGCGAGGACCGCCAGCGCGGCCACCGTCGTGGCGAGCTCGGACGCCGCACGCAGGTCGAGGTCGACGCCGTGCACGGCACCCGTGCCGCCGACCGTCAGCACGTCGCCCACCAGGGTCGCGGTGCCGCCCATGCTCGTCAGGATGTCCGGCAGCAGGGCTCCGGGCTGGGTGGTGTTCGCAGGCCAGCCCGGCACGGACACCGTCCCGCCGGTCACCAGCGCGGCAGCCAGGAACGGTGCGGCGTTCGACAGGTCCGGCTCGACCCGGACGTCCCGACCCTCGATCGTTCCCGGCAGCACCTGCCAGATCGCCGGCCGGGAGTCGTCCACCTGCACGCCCGCGGCGCGCAGCACCTCGACCGTCATCTCGATGTGCGGCAGGGACGGCAGCGTCGGTCCGGTGTGCCGGACCGTCAGGCCGTCCCGGTAGCGTGCGCCGGCCAGCAGCAGCCCGGAGACGAACTGGCTGGAGCCGCTGGCGTCGACGTCCACCTGACCGCCGTCCACTGCGCCGTGCCCCCGCACCGTGAACGGGAGCCGCCCCGGCTCACCCTGCTGCTCGACGTGCACGCCGAGCGCCCGCAGGGCGTCCAGCACGGGCCCCATCGGCCGCACGCGCGCCTGCGCGTCACCGTCGAAGTGCACGGTTCCGTCGGCCAGCGCGGCAACGGGAGGCAGGAACCGCATCACCGTGCCGGCCAGCCCGCAGTCCACCGTCACGCCGCCCAGCACGGGCCTGGGGTCCACCAGCCAGTCGCCGTCCTCCTCGACCACGCGGCTGCCCAGGGCACCCAGGGCCGCCGCCATCAGGCGGGTGTCGCGCGACTGCAGCACACCGTGCAGGCGGCTGGGCCCGGAGGCGAGCGCGGCGAGGACCAGGTACCGGTTGGACAAGGACTTGGAGCCGGGGACCTCGACGACCGCGTCGAGCGGACCGACGGCGGACGGTGCAGGCCAGGGCGCTGGCCGGGGGGCGTCGGTCATGGCTGCAGGGTACCGGCGGGGTCGTCCACCTCAGCGGCCGGTCCGCGCCGCCCGTCAGTCGTCGGCCGTCGCCTCGCGCACCGCGTCCTTGACGGCCGCGCGGGTGTCCCAGGCGTTCTGCCAGCGCCACGCCAGCCCCGGGCGGCCCTCGTGGTCCGCCGCCGCCAGCAGCGCACCGCCGGTGGCGGACACCGCGGACCAGAACCGGCGTCGCCGCACGGCACGCGCGCTCGGCTGGTCGAGGGTCGCGACCGTCACGCCGCGGCCCGCCGGGGCGTTGACCAGGGCCACCGGTGCCGCGAGGGCGGCGAGCGCCAGCGCGGAGGTCCGCGGCGCCCGCCCGGTCGCCAGCATCCCGGCCGCGACCAGCATCGCGGCCCCGTGCAGCCGCACCGCAGTGGTCAGCTGCCGGTCGCTCAGCTCACGGCCGAGCGCCTGGTCGAGCACGGCCTGCACGTCGACGCCGTACCGGTCGTCGAGCACGCGCTCGGCGCCGCTGAGGTGCGCGTACCGCGCCAGGCGTGCCCGCAGTGCCGTGACGCCCTCGCGCGCCGCGGCCGCGTGGGAAGAGGGATGCCGCACGGCGTCGAGCCCCTCGACCAGGAACCACGAGGCGAACATCGGACGGGCGACGCGGCGCAGCAGCACGGCAGACCTCCTCGGGACCGGGCACCGACGCCGGTGCGTACGTCCACGCTAGCGCCGGGGGAATGACCCCGCCGGGCGCCGGTGTTGCAGCCACCATGACCTGTGTGCTCGACCGCCCCCGTGCGGCAGACCGCTCCACGGACGAGGTGCTCGGCATCCCACCGGTCGCGACGACGGCCGTGTGGGCCCCGTACTCGGCGGACGTCCAGGTGCGACGGCTAGGCTCGGCGCCGATGAGCGACGACACCACGCGGGCCCCCCAGGGCGAGGGCGACTCCGCGCGCGCCGAGCGGTTCGAGGCCGAGGCTCTGGTCTACCTCGACCAGCTGTACGGCGCTGCCCTGCGGATGACGCGCAACCCGGCGGACGCCGAGGACCTGGTGCAGGAGACGTTCGCCAAGGCGTTCGCGGCGTTCCACCAGTACCGCCCCGGGACCAACCTCAAGGCGTGGCTGTACCGCATCCTCACCAACACCTACATCAACTCCTACCGCAAGAAGCAGCGGGAGCCGCAGCAGTCCCACGCCGAGGAGGTCGAGGACTGGCAGCTGGCGCGCGCGGAGTCGCACACCTCGACCGGGCTGCGCTCGGCCGAGGCCGAGGCGCTCGACCACCTGCCCGACTCGGACGTGAAGGACGCCCTCCAGCGCCTGCCCGAGGACTTCCGGATGGCCGTGTACTACGCGGACGTCGAGGGCTTCGCGTACAAGGAGATCGCCGAGATCATGGGCACTCCCATCGGAACAGTGATGTCCCGGCTGCACCGTGGCCGGGCACAGCTGCGGGAGCTGCTGCACGACTACGCCCGCGACCGCGGGCTGGTGCCGAGCGGCCCCGCCGCACCGGAGGCATGACGATGACGCACCTGCAGCCGGACGACGAGGCCCGGCCCGAGCTCGGTCAGCACACGCACGCCGAGGACGACCCCTGCGCGGCGGCCGTCGAGCGCCTCTGGTCGTACGTCGACCACGAGCTCGACGTCAGCGAGGCCGACGAGCTGCGCGAGCACCTCGCCGAGTGCACGCCGTGCCTCGAGGAGTACGGGATCGACGTGGTGCTCAAGACGGTCGTGCGTCGCGGCTGCCAGGAGTCGGCGCCGGAGACGCTGCGCGTCCGGATCCACCAGACGCTGCTGCGCGGCGAGGCCGAGCCGCAGGTCTGACGCCACGGCCTGACGCTTCCGCGCCAGGGCGCTGCGGCGCGCCTGGTCCGCGGACGGTCAGCGGGAGCACAGACGACGAAGGCCCCGACCGGACGGTCGGGGCCTCGCGTGCATCACGGCTCAGGCGTTGGGGCGCTTGCCGTGGTTGGCGGCGCTGCCGGCGCGGGACTTGCGCTTGCGACCACGCTTGCTCATCGGGTTCTCTCCTCGGCTGGGGGTACGGCTGCGGCGCACGGCGGTGCGCGACGTCGTCGTCCATGGTCCCACACCGGACGAGGAGGCTCGTTCGCGGCGAGGGTCGGGTGCCTGCGCCGGCGGCGGAGGCTCAAGTCGGGGAGCCCGCCAGCCGATGACCGCAGGGTGAGCGCGCAGATCCAGTCCGTCATCCCGTTCCTGCACGCGCTGGCCAGCACGGGCGGCTCCGACCTGCACTGCAAGGTCGGCTCGGCGCCGCGCGTCCGCGTGGACGGCCGGCTGCGCAAGCTGCAGGCGCCCGAGCTCACCCCCGCGGACACCGAGCGGATGCTCGAGGAGGTGCTGCCGGACGACCTCGTCGAGGTGTTCCGGCGCTCCCGCGAGGCCGACTTCGCCTACTCGCTGCCCGGGGTGGGGCGGTTCCGCGTCAACGCCTACCAGGCCCGCGGCACGTACGGGCTCGTCTTCCGGCGGGTCGCGGTGGGGGCCCAGTCGCTGAGCGAGCTGGGGCTGCCCGAGGTGGTGGGGGAGCTCGCGCTCGAGCCCCGCGGCCTGGTGCTGGTGACCGGCCCGACGGGGTCCGGCAAGACGACGACGCTGGCGTCGATGGTCGACCTGGTGAACTCGTACCGCGAGGTGAACATCATCACCATCGAGGACCCGATCGAGATCCTGCACTCGGACAAGAAGGCGATCGTCTCCCAGCGTGAGGTGCGCCAGGACACGGCCGACTTCGGGGTGGCGCTGCGCGCCGCGATGCGGCAGGACCCCGACGTGATCCTGGTGGGCGAGATGCGCGACCAGGAGACGGTCCGCGCCGCATTGTCCGCCGCGGAGACCGGCCACCTCGTCATGTCGACGCTGCACACGATCGACGCGCCGGAGACGATCAACCGGATCGTCGACTTCTTCCCGCCGCACGAGCAGAAGCAGATCCGCATCGCCCTGTCCCAGTCCCTGCGCGGGATCGTCTCGCAGCGGCTCGTCCGCAAGGCGGACGGCACCGGCCGGCGTCCTGCCGTCGAGGTGATGGTCAACACCGGCCGCACGGCCGAGGCGATCGTCGAGCCACTGGACAACCCGCCGCTGATCGACCTGATCCGCGACGGTGAGTTCTACAAGATGCAGACCTTCGACCGGCACCTGTTCAGCCTGGTCCGTGACGACGTCATCACCTACGAGGAGGCGCTCGCCGCCTCGTCGAACCCGCACGACCTCACGGTGGAGCTGAAGGCCGCCGGCGTCGTCGTCTGAGGTCGATCGCCGCCTGACCTGCCTGCGGAGAGCCCGCCCCGACACCGCGTCGCGGCGGGCTCTTCCGCGTGCACAGCCCGTTCTCGAGACCCCTTGCCCGCGCGCAAGACGCGATATATCGTGAACGGCAACAAGATATATCGCGATCTGAGGAGGGGTCATGCCCACGGAGTCCTGGGTGGTCGACGGGCCGCGCGTGATCGAGCTGGAGCAGGTCACCGCCGTCCGGGTCGGGCTGGTGGCGGGACGGGTCGACGTCGTCGCGCACGACGAGCCAGGCGTGCGGCTCGAGGTGCACTCCGTCGACGGCCGTCCGCTCGAGGTGACGCTGTCCGACGGCGAGCTGCGCGTCGGGTACGCGTTCACGCTCGGCGGCTGGGAGGGCTTCCTGGAGACGGTGCGCAACTTCCGTGGCCGGGACCGGGCCGACGTGCACGTGGCGGTCCCGCGGGAGATCGCGGTGCGGCTGGGCACGGTGAGCGCCGACGGCCTGCTCGCGGGCGTGCAGCAGGACTGCGCGGTCTCGACGGTGTCCGGGTCGGTCGTCGTGGACGGCACGCGTGGACGGCTGAGCGCCAACACGGTGTCCGGCGAGATCGCCGTGCGGGACCACCGTGGCGACCTGCGGATCACCAGCGTGTCCGGCGACGTGGCGGCGTCCGGCCAGCTCGTCGTGGTGCAGGGGACGACGGTGTCCGGCGCCCTGACGCTCGACACCGCCGCCGAGGCGTCGTCGTTCACCGTCAGCTCGGTCTCGGGCGACGTCACCGTCCGGCTGCCGCTCGACAAGGGGCTGCGGGCGACGGCGCACACCGTCTCGGGACGGCTGGTGGTGGACGGGCAGGAGTACAAGGGCACGTCGCCGGGCCAGAAGTCGGTGGACCTCAGCTCCGGCGACGGCAGCTGCTACCTGACGGCCAACACGGTGTCCGGGCACGTCACCGTGCTGCGCGGCGTCGCGGCCACCGCATGATGGCCTCGGTGTTCGCCCACGGTCAGCTGCGCCTGTACCTGCTCGCGCTGCTCGAGGACGGTCCCCGGCACGGGTACGAGCTGATCACGGCGCTCTCGGACCGGTTCGGCGGCACGTACCGACCCAGCGCGGGCACGGTGTACCCGCGGCTCGCCCGGCTCGAGGAGGAGGGGCTCGTCGCGCGGACGGACGAGGGTCGCAAGACGACCTACGCGCTGACGCCGGCGGGCCGCGCCGAGCTCGAGGACCGTCGGGACGACCTCGCGGACCTGGAGGCCGGCATCGCCGAGACGGTCCGCGACCGGGCCGTGCAGCTGCGGGACGACGTGCGGGACGCGATGCGGGGGCTGCGCGCGGACCTCGCGTCGGCCGCCCAGCAGGCCCGTGCCCATGCGGTGCCGGCGCCGCCCGCCCCTGCCGACGAGGCGCGGACGGCATCCCACGTCAACCGGATGGAGGCCGATGCCCTGGTGCGGCGGTTCGCCGACGAGCTGCGTGCGGACCTGCGGCGAGCGGACGCGGGGCCGGGGGTGGCCCCGCTGACCGTGGACACCGTCCGGACGGTCCTCGACCAGGCGCTGCGGGCGGTGCGGGGCACGCTGCCGCGCTAGCGGAAGCGGTCAGGCGTCGTCCGGCAGACCGAGCCAGGTGTGCCAGCCGGTGTGCAGCACCAGCCAGGCGATCAGCCCGTACCCGGCCTGGCCGGGCAGCTGCCCGTCGCCCGCGGCGAGGTCCGCCAGCCACTGGTCGTGGGCGACCAGCGGGGTGTACGTGTCGACGTACGGCACGCGCCGCCGCCCCGCCACGTCGGCGTAGGCCGCGGACAGCTCGGCGAGGTGATGCGCCTGGTCGGGTGAGCCGGGCGGCGGCCCGACGACGAAGGCGGGGACGTGGCGCTGTTCGGCGACGTCGAGGATGTTGGCCAGGTTCAGCCGGCTGCGCGCCAACGAGAGGCCGGCGTCCGCATCGGCCCGTCCCAGCGCGACCACCAGCCGGTTGTCCGCCTCGGGGACCCAGCGACGGGATGCCTCGAGGTCCCACCGGGCGCCGAGCTGGGTGCTGTTCTCGCCCGGCACCGCGAGGGTCAGCACGGCCAGCGGTCCAGGCGTGCTGGTGCGGGCCGCGACGCGTCCCACCCATCCGAGCGCCCGTGGGTCACCTGCGCCTGCCGCGAGCTCGTCCCCGACCACCACCAGCCTGACCGGCAGGTCAGCCACGCCCCTCACCGCCTTCCGTGCGCCGACCGGCGCGCCGCACGGGGGCCAGTCTGGCAGCGCCCGGCCGCCAGCCCGGGGAGGCGGCGGCCGGGTCGCGCGTCAGCGGGCGAACGCCTCGGCGATCAGCTCGGTCTGCTGCACCGCGTGCTTCTTCGCGGAGCCCGTGGCAGTGGCGGCCGACTCGGCACGCGACACGACGCGGAGCTGGCGGCCCAGCACCGGAGGCACGTGCAGCGACAGGTAGGACCACGCGCCCTGGTTCTGCGGCTCGTCCTGCACCCAGACCAGCTCGGCGTCCCCGTACGGCGCCAGCGCCTCTCGGGCGGCCTCGGCGTCGAAGGGGTACAGCTGCTCGAGGCGGACGATCGCCGTGTGCCGGTCGCCCGAGGACACCCGGTGCGCCAGCAGGTCCCAGTAGACCTTGCCGCTGCACAGCAGCACGCGCGTCACCTGGTCGGCCTGTGCCGCGGCGAGCTCGTCGCCGATCACCGGGCGGAAGGTGCCGGACGTGAAGTCCGCGACGTCGGAGGTCGCCGACTTCAGGCGCAGCATCGACTTCGGGGTGAAGACGACGAGCGGCCGGCGCGGCCGGTCGTAGGCCTGCCGGCGCAGCAGGTGGAAGTGCGACGCCGGGGTCGACGGCTGCGCGATGGTCATGTTGTCCTCGGCGGCCAGCTGCAGGAACCGCTCGATCCGCGCCGACGAGTGGTCCGGCCCCTGGCCCTCGTAGCCGTGCGGCAGCAGCAGCGTCACGGAGGACTGCTGCGCCCACTTCTGGCCGGCCGAGCTGACGAACTCGTCGAGGATCGTCTGCGCCCCGTTGACGAAGTCGCCGAACTGGGCCTCCCACACCACGAGGGCGTCGGGACGCTCGACGGAGTAGCCGTACTCGAACCCGAGCGCGGCGTACTCGGACAGCGACGAGTCGTAGGTCCAGAACTTCGCCTGGTTGGCCGACAGGTAGCTCAGCGGCGTCCACTCGGCGCCCGTCTCGCGGTCGTGCAGCACCGCGTGCCGCTGGGCGAACGTGCCGCGCCGGCTGTCCTGACCGGCGAGCCGCACGGGCGTGCCCTCGACCAGCAGCGAGCCGAACGCGAGCAGCTCGCCGAACGCCCAGTCGATGCCGCCCTCGCGGCTCATCGCCTCGCGACGGGTGAGCAGGGTCGCCAGCTTGGGGTGCACGGTGAAGCCCTCCGGGGCCTGCACGTGCGCGGCGCCGATGCGCTCCAGCACCTCCGCCGGCACAGCGGTGCGCCAGCCGACCATCACGCCGGCGTCCTCGTGCTGCGCCTCCGGACGCTCCAGCCCGGCGACCGTCTCCGGTGCCTTCGTCGGCGTCCAGCCGTCCTCGCGCGTCTCCGCGAACACCCGCTCCAGCTGCGACTGGTAGTCGCGCAGCGCGTGCTCCGCCTCCTCGAGCGTGATGTCGCCCCGCCCGACCAGCGTCTCGGTGTAGAGCTTGCGCACCGAGCGCTTGGCCTCGATCAGGTTGTACATCAGCGGCTGGGTCATCGACGGGTCGTCGCCCTCGTTGTGGCCGCGGCGGCGGTAGCACAGCATGTCGACCACGACGTCGCGGTCGAACTGCTCGCGGTACTCGAAGGCGAGCTCGGCGACGCGCACCACGGCCTCCGGGTCGTCCCCGTTGACGTGGAACACCGGCACCTGCAGGCCCTTGACCACGTCGGTCGCGTACTGCGACGACCGGGACGACGACGGGCCGGTGGTGAAGCCGACCTGGTTGTTGATGACCACGTGGATGGTGCCGCCGGTGCGGTACCCGCGCAGCTGCGACAGGTTCAGCGTCTCGAAGACGACGCCCTGACCGGCGAACGCGGCGTCGCCGTGCACCAGGATCGGCAGCACGGAGAAGCCGTCACCGCCCAGGTCGATGCGGTCCTGCTTGGCCCGCACGATGCCCTCGAGCACCGGGTCGACGGCCTCCAGGTGCGACGGGTTCGCCGCCAGGTGCACCCGCGTGGTCGCACCCGACTCGGCGGTGAACCGACCCTCGGTGCCGAGGTGGTACTTCACGTCGCCGGAGCCCTGGACGCTCTTCGGGTCCTGGTTGCCCTCGAACTCGCTGAAGATCTGCCCGTACGACTTGCCGGCGATGTTGGCCAGCACGTTGAGCCGGCCGCGGTGCGCCATGCCGATGCCGACCTCGTCGAGGCCCGCGTCCGCCGCCTTCGAGAGGATCGCGTCCAGCAGCGGGATCAGCGACTCGCCGCCCTCCAGCGAGAACCGCTTCTGGCCGACGTACTTGGTCTGCAGGAAGGTCTCGAACGCCTCCGCCGCGTTCAGCCGCCGCAGGATGCGCAGCTGGTCCTCACGAGGCGTCCGGGCGTAGCCGGACTCCAGCCGCTCCTGCAGCCACCGCCGCTGCCGGGGGTCCTGCAGGTGCATGTACTCGATCCCCACGGTGCGGCAGTACGAGTCGCGCAGCAGGCCGAGGATCTCCCGCAGGGTGGCGCGGGACTTGCCGGTGAAGCCACCCGTGGGGAACGTGCGGTCGAGGTCCCACAGCGTCAGGCCGTGGTTCTGCACGTCCAGGTCGGGATGCTTCCGCAGGCGGAAGGCCAGGGGGTCCGTGTCCGCCATCAGGTGTCCGCGCGAGCGGTAGGCGTGGATCAGCTCGGCGATGCGCGCCGGCTTGATCGCCTCGTCGTCCGGGTCGGCCGTGTTGTCCCGCACCCAGCGCACCGGCTCGTAGGGCACGCGCAGCGACGTGAAGATCCGGTCGTAGAAGCCGTCCTGACCGGTCAGCTTCTCCGCGATGATCCGCAGGAAGTCGCCGGACTGGGCGCCCTGGATGATCCGGTGGTCGTACGTCGAGGTCAGCGTGAGCACCTTGGAGATGCCCATCTGGTTCAGCCGCTCGACGGACGTGCCGGCGAACTCCGCCGGGTAGTCCATCGCACCGACGCCGACGATGGTGCCCTGGCCCTGCATCAGGCGCGGCACGGAGTGCACCGTCCCGATCGTGCCGGGGTTGGTCAGCGACACCGTGGTCCCGGCGAAGTCGTCCACCCCGAGCTTGTTCTGCCGGGCCCGGCGGACCACGTCCTCGTAGGCGGCCCAGAACTGGGCGAAGTCGAGCGTGTCCGCCTTCTTCACCGACGGCACCAGCAGCTGCCGCGTCCCGTCCGGCTTGGACAGGTCGATGGCGATGCCGAGGTTGACGTGGGCCGGCGTCAGCACCGCCGGCTTGCCGTCCTGCTGCGTGTACGACGAGTTCATCGCCGGCATCTGCGTCAGCGCCTCGACCATCGCGAAGCCGATGAGGTGCGTGAACGACACCTTGCCGCCGCGGCCGCGAGCGAGGTGGTTGTTGACGACGATGCGGTTGTCCACCATCAGCGTGGCCGGGACGGCACGCACGCTGGTGGCGGTGGGGACCTCCAGCGAGGACTCCATGTTGGTCACCACGCGGGCCGCGGGGCCGCGCAGCTTCTGCACCTCGTCGGCGGCCTGGTCCTGCTCGGTGTGCTCGTGGCCGAGGGCCGCGGCCGCTGCGTACGGCGCGGTGGCGGGCAGGGCGCGGGCGACGGGGACGGGACCGGTCGGCAGCAGCTTCGCCTGGCCGCCGGCGCCGTCGCCGGACGGGCGCGGAGCGGCGGCGGGGGCCGGCGCCGCGGGGACGGGCGCGGGGGCCGTCGGCGCGCCGTCGGACGGAGGTGCGGTCGGCTCGGCGCCGCCGGTTGCCTCGGACCCCGGGGCGAGCGGCCGGTACCCCTCGAAGAAGTCCCACCAGGCGGGGTCGACCGTGCTGGGGTCTCGGAGGTACTGCTCGTACAGCTCGTCCACGAGCCATTCGTTGGCGCCGAAGTCGGCGCGCCTCGAATCGATCTCGGCCTTCTGCGCCACGCGAAACTCGCCCACTTCCGCTGCGGCCAGTCGACCGCGTCGTTGACTGATCTGTTGATGACAACACTACGGCCTGAGGGTCTTAGGTCCCGCCTCGGGCGCAGGTCCAGGTGCCGATCCGCACACCGTCTTCACCCGCTCCGACCGACGTGCTGCCCGAACGTGAATGAGCAGGTCAAGACCGGGCAAGCGGTCGGTTCGCGGGCCCTCAACGGCCGGTGCGCTACGGCTCGGGGACGCGCGGCACGGCGCCGGTACCCGGGGCCGGGCGTCCCGGCAGGGTGACCCGCATCGTGCACCCCGAGGGCGTGTCGGCCACCTCGATCGCGCCGCCGTGCAGCTGCACCGCCCAGCGGACGATCGCCAGCCCGAGGCCGGTCCCTCCCGTGGAGCCCTGGCCGGTGACGGCAGGGGAGTTGCCGCGCACGAACCGTTCGAACACGTGGGCCCGCTGGTCCACCGCGATGCCGGGACCGTTGTCCACCACGTCGATCTGCACGTCGCGCCCGGACCGCCGTCCCACCAGCCGCACCACGTCGCCGGTGGGGGATGCCCGCACCGCGTTGTGCAGCAAGTTGGCCACCACCTGGTGCAGCCGCTCCGGGTCGGCGGGGACGGTCAGGCCCGGCGGTGCCACGGACACCTCGAACCGGACCTGGCGCGCAGCGGCGACGAGGGCGGACCCGTCGGCGGCCTCCTGGAGGAAGTCCGCCAGCCGCACCTCCTCGAGGTCGAGCGCCGCGTCCCCGGCCTCGAGGCGGGACAGGTCGAGGAGGTAGGTGACCAGCCTGCCGAGGCGTTCGGTCTGGGACAGCGCGGCAGCCAGCGTCGCCTCGTCCGGCTCGCTGATCCCGTCCACCATGTTCTCCAGCTGCGCGCGCAGCGCCGCCACCGGTGTGCGCAGCTCGTGGGAGACGTTGGCCACCAGCTCGCGGCGAAAGCTGTCGGACTGCTCGAGGTCGTCGGCCATCGTGTTGAAGGCCGCAGCGAGCTGACCGACCTCGTCGTGGCTGGAGGCGTGCACCCGCTGCGTGTAGTCGCCGGCCGCCATCGCCTGCGCCGCCGCGGTCATCTCGCGCAGCGGAGAGGTCATCCCGCGCGCCAGGAGCTGGGTCAGCACCAGGGAGAGCACGATCGCCAGCGGCAGCGTGCGGGTCGGTCCCAGGTGCCGGTACAGACCGATCCAGGTGATGAACGCGGCCAGGGTGACCGTCGCCGCCACCAGCACGCCCAGCTTGATCTTGATCGAGGTGACCCGGTCCAGCGGGCGGATGTCGGGCAGCCGGTCACCGATGGGCCGCCGGTGCCGCGCCACCGGACCCGCGTCCCGGTCGTCGCCCGCGTCCTGGCCGTGGACGAAGTCCCACCACGGCGCGCGCGCCGGCTGACCACCCGGGGTGGGACCCGGGTCGGTGGTGCGGTCCGCCGTCACGTGCCTGCCGGCGCGGCGTGCTCGGCCGGGGTCGTGGGCTCGGCGGGCTCGAAGGCGTAGCCCACGCCGTGCACGGTGCGGACCAGGTCGGGGCCGAGCTTGCGGCGCAACGCCTTGATGTGGGAGTCGACGGTGCGCGTCCCGCTGGCGTCCACCCAGTCCCACACCTCGGCCAGGAGACGCTCGCGGCTCAGCACGGTGCGCGGCCGGGTGGCCAGCGCGACGAGCAGGTCGAACTCGGTCGGCGTCAGGTGCACCTCGTCGGCACCACGCAGCACCCGTCGCTGCGCGCGGTCGACCGTCACGTCGCCCACGACCAGCGGGGGCTCCGGCTGGTGCACGGTGCTCAGCTCGGCCGCCTGCGACGCCCGCTGCTGCCGGCGCAGCAGCGCCTTGGTGCGTGCGACCAGCTCGCGCATCGAGAACGGCTTGGTCATGTAGTCGTCCGCCCCGACGCCGAGCCCGACGAGCATGTCCGTCTCGTCGTCGCGGGCGGTGAGCATCAGCACGGGGACGGGTCGCTCCGCCTGGATCCGCCGGCACACCTCCAGGCCGTCGATGCCCGGCAGCATCACGTCGAGCAGCACCACGTCGGGGTGCAGCCGCGCCGCCGTGTCGACCGCGAGGAGCCCGTCGCCGACGGCGTGCACCTGCCATCCCTCGGCCGAGAGCCGGTGCACGATCGCCTGCGCGATGGCCGGTTCGTCCTCCACGACGAGGACGGTCGTCGACCCGCCCGGCCCGGCGGGTCCTTGCGAGAGCGCCATGGGGTCAGCGTGGCACAGGCGCCTGTCGACGGCCGGTGCACGCGCAGGGACCCCGCGCTTGCACGCCTCGGGCGCCCGTCGCCTGCACGCGAGCGGATCCCGCCGGGCCGCCGTCGGCCGTCCGGGGTGTGACCTTCGTCCCACCGCACCCGCGTGTCGTGCTGGGCGACGGCCGTTCGCGCGCGGGATCGACGTCGGACGACCGTCCAGGGGGCTTGGAACGGTGGGGGCCACCCCGTTATGGTTTCGTGACCGCGACGCCCGGGCCGGATGGCCGGCCCCTTCGCGGTCTCGTCCCGGGTCGTGCCAGAGCAGGAGGTGTCGTGGGTTCGCACCGTGCAGAGCCGGCGACCCGGACCCTGCCTCGTGCCGCACGCGTGCACCACGGTGCGACCGGTCGCGACCACGCCGTCCCGGCACCGGTGAGCAGCGCCGCTGCCGCCACCTCCGGACGGCGGCGCCGTGGAGCGACCCGCGCCTTCGGGCGGGTCGGCGTGCTCGGCGCGCTCGTCGCGGTGACCGTCGTGGTGCCCGTCACCCAGGGCGCGCTCGCCGATGCGGGCTCGGGCTATGCGACCGTGTCCGACGCCGCGCTGCCGTCGACCGTCCAGGCACTGACCTCGACGCCCGCCACCCAGCTGCCGCCCGCCTCCCTGGTCACGGCCGATGCCGCCCTCTCGCTGCGTTCCGCCGCAGCGGTGTCCCGTTCCGCCGACCGCAGCCCGCTGCCGGACTGCGACGGGCAGCCGCATCCCGGGGGTGAGAACGGCACGATCCCGGACGCCTGGCTGTGCACGCTGTTCGACGGTCACACCCGCCTGCGTGCCGACGCGGCCGTCGCTCTGGCCCAGATGAACGAGGCGTTCGTCCAGCGGTTCGGCGCCGATCTGTGCCTGTCATCCGGCTACCGCTCGCTGGCCGAGCAGCGGGCGGTGAAGGCCACCCGCGGCAGCCTCGCGGCCGACCCAGGACGCAGCAACCACGGCTGGGGCCTCGCGATCGACTTCTGCTCCGAGGAGACCTCCGGGGCGCGCTGGACCTGGCTGCAGAAGAACGCCGCCATCTACGGCTTCGGCAACCCGGCGTGGGCCCAGCCCGGCGGCAGCGGACCGTACGAGCGGTGGCACTGGGAGCTGACCAAGGCGGTCGCGGAGTCCGGCTTCAACTGACCGGCCCACGGCCTGGTCCGGCGCCCGTGAGGGCACCGGACCCCGTCCGTCGTCAGCGCAGCTCGAGGCCCCAGCGCAGCACGTGCTCCTGACCCGGCTCGAGCCGGACCAGGTCGTCGCCGGTGCGGAACGCGTCCGCGACGCAGCTCATCGGCTCGACCGCGACGGCGGTGCGCCCGATCCTCTCCACCTGGTCGCCGGTGCACACCTGCCACGCGGTCGTCGCCGCGTCGCCCCACATGGCGACGGTGCTGCCGTCGGGCCGGCCCAGGGTCGCCCACGTCCGCTCGTCCTCGTCCCGCAGCACGTCCACCCACGCGTCGTCGAGCGCCAGTCCGGCGAGCGACTGCGCCTGGCGCAGGTCGAACTGGTTGGCCACCGGCTCGGTGCCCGTCGGGAGGAGGCGGTTGTCCACGGTGACGTGCCGGGAGGCGCCCACGCTCAGCGAGCAGTCGTCGACGGCGGCTCCGCCGGTCGACAGCCACGGGTGCACGCCGACCCCGTAGGGGGCGGTGCTCGAACCCTGGTTGAGCGCGGTGACGGTGCACTCGAGCCCGGTGTCGGAGAGGGTAAAGGTCACGGTGATCAGCAGGGGCCACGGGTAGCCACCGGTGGGGACGAGGTCGTGCTGCAGCGTCACCGAGGCCTCGTCGTCCCGCGGGCCGACCGCCGTGAAGCGCTCGTGGCCGACGAGCCCGTGCAGCGCGGTCATCCGGTCGACCTCGGTGACCGGGACCTGGTAGACGGCACCCGCGAACCCGTAGCGGCCGTCCGCCAGGCGGTTGGGCCACGGTGCGAGCAGGGCGCCCGAGAACGCCGGTGTCAGGACGTCCTCGTCGTAGGGCCGGACGACTTCGCGGCCGCCGACGCGGTACAGCCGCAGGCTCGCGCCGACCTCGGCGATCACCGCCTCCTGGTCGCCGTGGTGCAGGTGGTGCTGGGTGCCGGAGGGCAGCGGTGTGATCACCCGCACACGCTAGCGGGCGTCGCCCGAGGCCCGCCGCGCGGGGCCGTGGAGCGGGCGGCTGTCCGAGCGGCATCTCGTCCGGCGACGACGTGCAGCGGCTGCGCGGCCTGGGACCGAAGGCCCACCCATGGCCGACGGACGCCGTCACGGCGCGCACCCGAGGGAGTGCGGGGTGACGTGACTTGTGCGGAACCGCCCCCGGCGCACCGCGGTGTGCCCTAGCGTCGCGCTGCCGAAGAACCGGACACTTCGGGCAGAACGGAGAAATGCCGTGGACGGCGTCGCGATCGTCGAGCGCGAGGTGCGCGAGCTGATCCGTCGCCGTGGCGTCGACCCGGCCCGCGACCGAGCCGGTGTGGACGCCCTCGTCGCGGCGGCGATCGCCGACTACGACGAGCGCTCGGTGCTCGGTGCGCTGCCTCCGCTCGCGGATCCTGGCGCCGTCCACAAGCAGGTGGTCGACTCGGTGGCCGGGCTCGGGCCGCTGCAGCGGTACCTCGACGACGACACGGTGGAGGAGATCTGGATCAACTCCCCGCACCAGGTGTTCGTCGCCCGCGGCGGGGAGCCCGAGCTGACCACGACGATCCTCACCGACAGCCAGGTGCGGGACCTCGTTGAGCAGATGCTCAAGGTCTCCGGCCGGCGGCTCGACCTCAGCAGCCCCTTCGTCGACGCATCGCTGCCCGGCGGTGAGCGGCTCCATGCGGTGATCCCGGACGTCACGCGTCGCCACTGGTCCGTGAACATCCGCAAGTACGTCGTGCGTGCCGCCGGTCTGGACGACCTCGTGACGCTGGGCAGCGTCCCACCGGCCGTCGCCGCGTTCCTGCACGCGGCCGTGCGCGTGGGCCTCAACGTGGTCGTCTCGGGCAGCACGCAGAGCGGGAAGACGACCATGCTGAACGCCCTGTGCGGCTCGATCCCTCCGCGGGAGCGCGTCATCACCTGCGAAGAGGTCTTCGAGCTGCGCCTGGCGGCGCGCGACTGGGTGGCGATGCAGTGCCGACAGCCCAACCTCGAGGGCACCGGCGAGATCCCGCTGCGGCGGCTGGTCAAGGAGGCGCTGCGGATGCGTCCGAGCCGCCTGGTGGTCGGTGAGGTGCGCGAGGCCGAGGCGCTCGACCTGCTGATCGCTCTCAACGCCGGCGTACCGGCGATGTGCACCCTGCACGCCAACTCCGCGCGGGAGGCGCTGACCAAGCTGTGCACGCTGCCGCTGCTCGCCGGTGAGAACGTCTCCGACCGGTTCGTCGTGCCGACCGTCGCGTCCGCCGTCGACCTGGTCGTCCACCTCGACCTGGACCCGTCGGGCCGGCGGTCGGTGCGCGAGGTGCTGGCAGTGCCCGGGCGCGTCGAGGCCGGCGTCGTGGAGACGGCGGAGCTGTTCGTCACCCGTGACCGGCGGCTCGTCCGCGCGGACGGCTTCCCGCCGCACGCCGAGCGGTTCTCGCGCGCGGGCGTCGACCTCGCGGCTCTGCTGCGCGGGCGGGACTGACGGCGTGGGTGTTCTGCTCGGGCTGCTGCTCGGTGGCGGGCTCGCCTGCATCTGGTGGTCGTGCTGGCCGTCCTCGACCGTCCCGCGGCAGCGTGCTCGGTGGGTCGAGACCATGCGGGACACGCTGGCCCAGGCCGGTGTCAGTGGGGTGGAGCCCGCGGCCGTGGTGGGCGCGAGCGCCCTGGCCGGCCTCGTCGTGGCGGTCGTCGCGTTCGCCGTGGTCCCGGTCGCGCCGATCGTGGTGGCGTTCACCTGCTTCGGCGCGGGCGCGCCGTGGCTGCTGCTCCGGGGCCGGGCGCGACGGCGCCTCGGTCGCCTGCGGCAGCTGTGGCCCGACGTGGTCGACCACCTCGCCTCGGGCGTCCGTGCGGGCCTGTCCCTCCCGGAGGCGCTCGCGCAGCTCGCCGACCGCGGCCCTGCGGAGCTTCGGGAACCGTTCGCGGCGTTCGCAGCGGACTACCGGGCGTCCGGTCGGTTCGGCGAGAGCCTGGACGCGCTGAAGGACCGGCTGGCGGACCCGGTGGCGGACCGGATCGTCGAGGCGCTCCGGCTCACACGGGACGTCGGTGGGACGGACCTCGGCCGTCTGCTGCGCACGCTGTCCGCCTTCCTCCGTGACGACCTACGCACCCGAGGCGAGCTCGAGGCGCGCCAGAGCTGGACCGTCAACTCGGCACGCCTCGCCGCCGCGGCGCCGTGGATCGTGCTGGCGACCCTGGCATCACGTCACGAGGCGGTGCAGGCGTTCGGCACCCCTGCCGGTGCGCTCGTCCTGCTGCTGGGGGCCGGGTGCACGGTCGGGGCGTACCTGCTGATGCTGCGAGCCGCGCGCCTGCCCGACGATCCGAGGGTGCTGCGATGACCGCGGTGACGCTCGGCGGCGCCATCGGCCTCCTCGGCGGTGTGGGGCTCCTCCTCGTCGTGCTCCGGTGGCCCACGCGACGGCCGCCCCTCGACTCGCGGCTGGCGCCGTACCTGCGCGGGCGTCGCACCGAGTCCGCGCTGCTCCGCACGCCCGTCGCGACGTCGCCCTTCGGTGTGGCGGAGCGTCTGGCGGCACCCTTCATGGCGGACGCGACGCGCCTGGTCGGCCGGCTCGGCTCACCCGCTCGAGAGCTGCGGCGCAGGCTTGCTCGCGCGGGCCGGACGGAGTCGGTGGAGCAGTTCCGCGCCGGTCAGGTCGTGTGGGGAGTGCTCGGCCTGGCGGGCGGGCTCGCCGCCGCCCTGCTGGTGGGCACGGTCCGCGGCGGCTCGCCCCTGGCGCTCGCCGTCCTCGTGGCGGTCAGCGGCATGAGCGGCGTCCTGCTGCGCGACTGGCTGCTGAGCCGGCAGGTCAGAGAGCGGGAGCAACGGATCCTCACCGAGATGCCCACCGTCGCGGAGCTGCTCGCGCTCGCGGTCGGCGCCGGCGAGGGTGCCGCCGGAGCGCTCGAGCGCGTGGTGCGGTCCACCAGCGGAGCGCTGACGGAGGAGCTGCGCGCGACGCTCTCCGACGCGCGGGCGGGCGCCCCGCTCACCGAGGCGCTCGATGCGCTGGCCGGGCGTACCGGTCTGCCGGCGCTGACCCGGTTCGCCGAGGGGGTCGCCGTCGCGCTCGATCGCGGCACGCCGCTGGCCGACGTCCTGCGAGCGCAGGCGCAGGACGTCCGGGAGGAGTCCCGCCGCGCACTGATGGAGGCGGGCGGCCGCAAGGAGGTGCTGATGATGGTCCCGGTGGTGTTCCTGATCCTCCCGGTGACCGTCCTGTTCGCCGTGTTCCCCAGCCTCGTGGTGCTGCGGGTGGGCCTGTGACCGACACGTCGCCGGCGGAGGACCGGCGGGACAAGGAGGACGAGCATGACGACATCCCGTGGACGGATCCTGAGGCGGTTCCGCAGCCTGGTCTCCCGCGTGGTCGGCCCCACCGGCGGCCGTCCGGACGCCACCGCGGTCGGGACCGCGACGTCCGCGACCGGGACGGACGAGGACTCCGTGGCGGCGAGCGTGCCCGCAGACCGGGGAGACGTCCCGGGGTGGGTGCTGGTCACCCTGATGACGGCGGGACTGGTCTCGGCCCTGTGGCTGGTGGCGGGCAAGGCGCTGGTGAACCTGTTCGAGACGGCGATCAGTCACGTCGCGCCCTGATCCGGCGCGTCTGGTGCGGTGGGCGCCTTGCGTCGGAGCGCGGTTCGGCGGTCGTGGACTTCGTCCTGGTCGGGGCGCTGGTCGCGGTGCTCGGTGTCGCCGTGCTGCAGCTCGCGCTCGTGCTGCACGTGCGGGCGACGCTCGTGGACTGCGCCGGCGAGGGTGCGCGGTACGCCGCCCAGGCGGGGCACCGTCCGGCCGACGGCGTCGAGCGCACCCGGCTGCTGGCGAGCCAGGCGGTGTCGTCCGGCTACGCGGGCGACGTCACGGCGGTCCGGACCGTCGTCGACGGGGTGGACCTGGTCGAGGTGACGGTCCGAGCACCGTTCCCGGTGGTCGGCCTGGTCGGGCCGAGCGGGGAGCTGGTCGTGCGTGGCCATGCGCTCGTGGAGGGCGGATGAGCCGGCGGCCGGTGACCGGTCGCCCAGGCCGTCGGGACGTGCGAGTGCCGTCCCGGTGGAGCGACGACTCGGGCAACGCCGTCGTCGAGTTCCTCGGCCTCGCCGTGACGCTGCTCGTCCCGCTGGTGTACCTCGTCCTCGTGCTGGGCAGGCTGCAGGCCGGCACGTTCGCCGCGGACGCGGCGTCCCGTGACGCGGCACGTGCGTATGCCGGCGCGCAGACAGCCGATGCCGGTGCTGCCCGAGCCCTTGCCGCCGTCGGCGTGGCGCTGGACGACCAGGGCTTCGATGCCGCACCGGGGGACGTCCTGCGGCTGACGTGCTCCGCAGAGTGCCTCGCGCCCGGCAGCGAGGTGCACGCCGTCGTCCAGGTGAGGGTGCCGCTGCCGTTCGTGCCGCCCTTCGTCCGCTCCGCGGTCCCGCTCGAGATCGCGGTGTCCGCGGAGCACGCGGCGATGGTGGACGACTACCGGGCGGCACCGTGAGCCGCTCAGGGCTCGCCCCGCACGCACGGTGGACGCGCCGAGCGGTGGCCGGCGACGACGAGGGGCAGGTCACCCTGCTCGTCCTCGGCTTCGTGCTGCTCGCCGTCGCCCTGATCACGGTGGTGGTGGCGGCGACCGGAGTGCACCTCGACCGCAAGCGCCTGCTGGACCTCTCGGACCTGGCGAGCCTCGCCGCGGCGGACTCCGTCACGGACGACGGGTACTTCACGAACGGTGCGGCGTCGGGTGCTCGTGAGGTGCCGCTGAGCTCCGACGCGGTCCGTGCCGCGGTCGAGCGGTACGTCCGCGACCACCCGGACCGGTTCGCTCGGTGGTCGACGGTGCAGGTGCTCGAGGCCCGGACCGCGGACGGCCGTACCGTCGTCGTGCGACTGGGTGCGGTGAGCCGGCTGGCCCTGGTCGGACCGCTGCTGGCGCCATGGTCCGACGGGGTCCGCATCGAGGCGACCGCCACGGCTCGCGCCTGGTGAGCCACCGGGTCGGCCACGCGGCGGTGGCGGTCCCGGTCCGGTGCCTGACCGGCAGGCCCGGCAGGTGGTCAGCGGTGAACCGGTAGCCTGGACGGTCGTGGCCACCGACTTCCCCGCCGAGATCCGCGCGCTGCGCAGCACCCTCGAGTCGATCGAGGCTGTGATCGACCCGGCGGCGCTCCGGGAGAAGATCGCGGACCTGTCGAGCAAGGCGTCCGCGCCGAACCTGTGGGACGACCCGGAGTCGGCGCAGCAGGTGACGAGCCAGCTGTCCGCGGCTCAGTCCGAGCTCGAGCGGCTGGCGAAGCTGAACGCGCGCATCGACGACCTCGAGACGCTGGTGGAGCTCGCCACGGAGGAGGACGACGCCGACAGCGCGGCCGAGGCCGAGACGGAGCTCGGCGCCGTCCGCAAGGCGATGGGTGAGCTCGAGGTCCGCACGCTGCTGTCGGGGGAGTACGACCAGCGCGAGGCCGTGGTGACGATCCGGTCCGGTGCCGGCGGCGTGGACGCGGCCGACTTCGCCGAGATGCTGATGCGGATGTACCTGCGGTGGGCGGAGCGGCACGGGTACCCCACCAAGGTGCTGGACACCAGCTACGCGGAGGAGGCGGGGCTGAAGAGCGCCACCTTCGAGGTGAAGGTGCCGTACGCCTACGGGAACCTGTCGGTGGAGGCGGGCACCCACCGGCTGGTGCGCATCTCGCCGTTCGACAACCAGGGACGTCGTCAGACGAGCTTCGCGGCGGTCGAGGTGATCCCGCTGATCGAGCAGACCGACCACATCGACGTGCCGGAGTCGGACATCCGGGTGGACGTGTTCCGGTCCTCCGGCCCCGGCGGCCAGTCGGTCAACACCACCGACTCGGCGGTGCGGATCACCCACCTGCCAACCGGTCTCGTGGTGTCGATGCAGGACGAGAAGAGCCAGATCCAGAACCGAGCGGCCGCCATGCGCGTGCTGCAGTCGCGTCTGCTGGTGCTGCGGCAGCAGCAGGAGGACGCGAAGAAGAAGGAGCTGGCCGGCGACATCAAGGCCAGCTGGGGCGACCAGATGCGCAGCTACGTGCTGCACCCGTACCAGATGGTCAAGGACCTGCGCACCGACTACGAGGTGGGCAACCCGATGGCCGTGTTCGACGGTGACATCGACGGCTTCATCGAGGCGGGGATCCGCTGGCGCCGCGGCCAGGAGAACGGCACCGCCTGATCCGCGACGCGTGCTGCTCCACGGGCACGCTGCCGCGTCCGACGGCCGCTGTCGGACCGGCGCGCCTGCTGCCGACCGGTGAAGTCGGACGCCCGTCCGGGACGTATCGGGCATACCGGACACCGGGTGCCGATTCACAGCACCCGGGGCGGCGTGTCCTGCCCGGAGGGGTCGTCGGCCGTTCGTAGCCTCGAGGAGGCTCGCGAGGAGTGGGCCGTCCGGACGTCGGCGTGAGTCGATGCTCGGGGCACGACGAGGCATGGGCAGGCACGTGATCCGGTTCGAGAACGTCACCAAGGTCTATGCACGCGGTGCGAGGCCCGCGCTCGACCGGGTGAGCCTCGACGTCGAGCGCGGTGAGTTCGTCTTCCTCGTCGGCTCGTCCGGCTCGGGGAAGTCGACCTTCCTGCGGCTCGTGCTGCGCGAGGAGCGCGCCTCCGCGGGCAAGGTGTTCGTCGCCGGCAAGGAACTGAGCACCCTCTCGTCGTGGAAGGTGCCGCAGATGCGCCGCCAGATCGGCGCCGTGTTCCAGGACTTCCGCCTGCTGCCCAACAAGACGGTCTTCGAGAACGTCGCCTTCGCGCTGCAGGTGATCGGCAAGCCGCGCCACCACATCCTCACCACCGTGCCGGACGTGCTCGAGATGGTCGGGCTGGCCGGCAAGGAGAAGCGCCGCCCGCACGAGCTGTCCGGTGGCGAGCAGCAGCGCGTCGCCATCGCCCGTGCCTTCGTCAACCGCCCGTCGATCCTGCTGGCCGACGAGCCGACCGGAAACCTCGACCCGACCACGTCACTGGGGATCATGCGCCTGCTCGACCGCATCAACCGCACCGGCACCACCGTGGTGATGGCCACGCACGACGACGAGATCGTCGACCAGATGCGCAAGCGGGTGGTCGAGCTGAACACCGGGGCCATGGTGCGCGACCAGTCGCGCGGCGTGTACGGCTCGGACCGCTGAGGGGACCGGGACCGTGCGACTGCAGTTCATCCTCTCCGAGATCGGCATCGGTCTCCGCCGCAACCTCTCGATGACCATCTCCGTCATCCTCGTCACCTTCGTGTCGCTGACCTTCGTCGGCGTCGCCGGGCTGCTGCAGACGCAGATCGGCAAGATGAAGGACCAGTGGTACGACAAGGTCGAGGTGTCGGTGTTCCTCTGCCCGGCCAACTCGTCGGCCACGACGTGCTCGTCTGGCGAGGTGACCGACGCGCAGAAGGCGGACATCCAGTCGGCGCTGGACGCGCCCGAGGTCAAGCCGTACATCCAGAAGGTCTACTTCGAGACGAAGCAGGAGGCCTTCGCGTCGTTCCAGAAGCAGTTCGCCGGCCAGTTCTGGGCCAGCGCCGCGACGGTCGACGACATGAACTCCTCCTACCGCATCAAGCTGACCGACCCCACCAAGTACCAGGTGGTCGCCGACGTGCTGTCCGGTCGGCAGGGCGTGGAGCAGGTGCAGGACCAGCGGGCGCTGTTCGACAAGCTGTTCCTGGTGCTCGACCGCGCCACCCTGCTCGCCGGAGGCCTCGCGGCGGTGATGCTGCTCGCCGCGGTGCTGCTGATCACGACCACCATCCGGCTCTCGGCACTGAGCAGGCGCCGGGAGACGGGCATCATGCGGCTGGTCGGCGCGAGCACGGTGTTCATCCAGCTGCCGTTCATGCTCGAGGGTGCGATCGCGGCGACCATCGGTGCCGCCCTGGCCGTCGGCGCCCTGTGGCTGGGCGTGCGGTACCTGGTCACCGACTGGCTCGGCTCGTCCGTCGGCTGGATCCCGTACGTCGGGACCGGCGACGTCATGACGGTGGCGCCGATCCTCGTCGCGGTGGCGATCCTGCTGGCCGGTGTCTCGTCCGTCGTCACTCTGAGCCGCTACACGAAGGTGTGACATGAACCCTCAGACGACCCTTCGCCGCCGACGCTCCCGAGATCTGCGCCGAGGGCTGGCCGCGGTGCTGTCCGCCCTGCTGCTCGCCCTGGTGGCGACCGCGTCACCGGCCGGCGCCGACGACCTGTCGAACAAGCGCAAGCAGACGCAGGCCCAGATCCAGGCGAACCAGGCCCAGCAGGATGCTCTGCAGGCCTCGCTCGAGGACCTCTCGGCCAACCTGGCCCAGGTCGTGTCCGACCTGCAGAACGTGCAGGCGCAGCTGCCGGGGGCGCAGCAGAAGCTGGACCAGGCCAACGCGACGTTGCAGGCCGCCCAGCGCGAGGCGCAGCGGATCGCCGACGAGCTGGCGGACGCCAAGTCGCAGGAGTCGGCGATCACCGACGCGGTCGCCAAGGACCAGGCGCAGGCCGCCCAGGTCCGGACCGCGATCGGGCAGATGGCGCGTCAGGCGTACCAGGGCGGCGCTGCGGCTGACACATCGGGACTCTCGGCGGTGCTCAGCGCGAGCGACGCCCAGGACTTCGTCGCGCGCTTCGCCCTCGCCTCGACCGCGCAGCGCACGCAGGAGCAGGTGCTGGGCCAGATGCAGCAGCTCGAGGCGCAGGACCGCAACTCGCAGGCCCGCCTGACGGCGGTCCGGCAGCGGATCGACGAGCTGAAGAAGGCCGCCGACCAGCAGGTGGTGATCGCCGACCAGGCCAGCAAGGCCGCGGCGGCGGCGAAGGCGCAGCTCGACCAGCTGCTGGCTCAGCAGGCCCAGAAGCAGGCGGCGCTCCAGGGGCAGATCGCACAGGCGCAGGCCGACCAGGCCGCCCTCGACGCGGCGCGCACCCAGCTCGACCAGCAGCTGGCGCAGATCGTGGCGCAGCAGGCGGCGCAGGCCGCGGCTGCCGCTCGCGCGGCGGCGGCCAGCGGGCGGCCCGCACAGGCCGCGGCCGGTGCCTGGTTCGTCAACCCCACGGCGAACAACCCGATCGTCGTGACGTCCGAGTACGGCATGCGCCTGCAGCCGATCCTACACATCTGGCGGCTGCACGCCGGCATCGACCTGATGGACCACTGCGACCAGCCGGTGTACGCGGGGCGCGACGGGATCGTGCAGTGGGCCATGTACCGCACCGGCCTGGGCAACCAGGTGATGGTCGACCACGGGTGGGTGAACGGCGCGTCGCTGATGTCCAGCTACAACCACCTGAACAGCTTCGCCGTCTCGGCCGGTCAGCACGTCACCGCCGGTCAGGTGGTCGGGTACGCCGGCATGACCGGTGGCGTGTCGACCGGCTGCCACCTGCACTTCGAGGTGTACATCAACGGCGGCACCGTGAACCCCCGCCCGTACCTCGGCCTCTGAATCGGCCTGCGTCCGGGTCCGCTGCCTGTGTAGGCTTCCACGGGCCCGCCGGGACGGTGGGCTGATCGAGGGGAGGCGGCACGGTGGTCAAGCCGACCGGGCGCAGCCTCGTCGCGGCCAACCGCAAGGCCCGCCACGACTACACGATCGAGGACGTCTACGAGGCCGGCGTCGTCCTCACCGGCACCGAGGTCAAGGCCCTGCGGGCCGGGCGGGCGTCCCTGGTGGACGGCTGGTGCGAGGTCGACGGCGGCGAGGCGTGGCTGCACGGCGTCCACATCCCCGAGTACTCCCAGGGCACCTGGACCAACCACGCTCCGCGGCGCAAGCGCAAGCTGCTGCTGCACCACGACGAGATCGAGCGCCTCGCTGCCGGCACCAGGGAGAAGGGTCAGACGATCGTTCCGCTGGCCCTGTACTTCCTGAACGGGCGCGCCAAGGTGGAGATCGCCCTGGCCCGCGGCAAGAAGGACTGGGACAAGCGTCAGGCGCTCCGCGAGCGTCAGGACAACCTGGAGTCGCAGCGGGCCATCCGGGAGCGACGGGACCGGTGAGCAGGAGCAGGGGCCTGAGGCGTGCCGCGGCGGCCGCGCTGACGGGAGTCGGGCTCGTCGCCGCCGTCACCGGGGGCCTCGTCGCGAGCGCCCGGCCTGCCACAGCAGCGCCGCACGCGGCGGTGACCACGGGGCTGGCCACCACGGCGCCGACGGGAATCCAGACCGCCTCCACGGGGCTCTCGCACAGGCCCGGGGACATGACCGCCGGCCGGGAGGTGACGCGGTACGACGTCCGGGCGGACGTCGGCGCGGACGGTCGCACCCGGGTGACCATCGACCTGGACTTCGACTTCGGCAACGATCCCGGGCACGGCCCGTACCTGACGCTGACGACGCGGCAGCGGTACGACGACTCCCACGACCGCCTGTACCAGTACTCCGACATCACCGCGTCGAGCCCGACCGGGGCACCGGCCCACGTGAACAAGGAGAACGACCGGGACGCGATCGTCCTGCGGATCGGCGACCCGAAGAACGGCGACGTGCAGGGCGTGCAGACCTACCGGATCGCCTACACGGTGGACGGTTGGGTGAACCCGGCGAACAGCCAGCACGCCGGTGACGAGCTGTACTGGAACGTGATCGGGTCTGGGTGGGTGGTGCCGATCTCGCACCTGTCGCTGGTGGTGACCGGGCCTGCGTCGGCGGTGGGCGCCGCCTGCTACGTCGGCAGCTACGGCAGCTCCGACCCGTGCACGTCGGCCGCGGTGCAGGGCACCGGCGGCCGGTTCACGCAGGACGTGGTGGACGTCGGCCAGCAGTGGTCGGTGGTGACCGGGTGGCCGGCCGGCACGTTCCGTTCCCAGCCGATCCTGGGGCCGCGGTACGACCCGACCGCAGCCCTCGAACCGTTCAGCGTGGCCGGCGGAGCTGCGCTGGTGGTGCTGGTGCTCGGTGCCGTGGTGGTGGTGCGGCGCGTGCTGCGGACGGGCCGGGACCAGGCGTACCTCGGGCTGACGCCGGGGCTGCGGCCGGCGTCCGGCCAGCAGGTGGCGACCGGGCTGCGGGGCAGGCAGGCCGTCGCGGTGCAGTTCACACCGCCGGAGGGCACCGGCCCCGGCGCGGTCGGGACCCTCGTGGACGAGCGGGCGAACGCGGTGGACGTCACCGCGACGCTGGTGGACCTCGCCGTCCGCGGCTACCTGCGCATCGAGGAGGTGCCGCGCCGCGACCCGAACAAGAAGCCGAAGGACTGGACGCTGGTGCAGCTGCGTGATGCGGGCCCCGAGCTGCTGCCGTTCGAGACCGCGCTGCTCGGCTCCGTGTTCGCCGGCCGCCGGCAGGTCCGGCTGTCGGAGCTGCGCACGACGTTCGCCGCGTCGATGGCGGCGGTGCAGAGCAGCCTCTACCAGCACGTCACGGAGCGCGGCTGGTTCCGCAGCGACCCGCAGGCGGTGCGGAACCGGTGGCGGGTGGGCGGCGGGCTGCTGTCGGCGGGCGGCATCATAGCGCTGGTCGCGCCGCTTACCGCGCGGGTCCAGGTGCGGGGCGTCTCGCTGATCGGCGTCGCGATCCTGCTGGTCGGCCTCCTGACGCTGGTGCTGGCGCGACGTGCGCCGGCGCGGACCGCGGACGGGACGGCCGTGCTGGCGCAGGCGCTCGGCTTCCGGCAGTACCTGGCCACGGCCGAGGCGAACCAGATCCGGTTCGAGGAGGGCCAGGACATCTTCAGCCGGTACCTGCCCTACGCCATCGTGTTCGGGCTGGCCGACCGCTGGGCCCGGGTGTTCGCCGAGCTGGCGGCCCGCGGCCGAGCGGTCCCGCAGCCGACCTGGTACACGGGGTACTACAACGTCGGCGCCGGCATGTTCTGGGCGCAGAGCTTCGCGGGGGCGATGGACCGGTTCTCGACGATCGCGACGCAGTCGCTGTCCGCGCCGACGCCGGGGTCGTCCGGCGGGTCCGGGTTCGGTGGCGGCGGGTTCTCCGGCGGGGGCGTCGGCGGCGGGGGCGGCGGGGGCTGGTAGGTCCGCTCCGCCGGGTGCGGGGGAGCGCCGCCCCAGCGCTGGTCCGTGTCGGTGGGCTCGGGGACACTGGCGCGATGGACCTGCCGGTGATGCCGCCGATCGACCCGATGCTGGCCAAGGTCTCGCCGTCGATCCCACCCGGGCTGCTGTACGAGCCGAAGTGGGACGGCTTCCGCTCGATCGTGTTCCGGGACGGCGACGCGGTGGAGATCGGCTCGCGCAACACCAAGCCGATGCAGCGGTACTTCCCCGAGGTGGTCGCCGGGATCCTGGCGCAGCTGCCGGAGCGGGTGGTGGTCGACGGAGAGATCGTCGTCCCCTCGACCCGGCACACCGGCCTCGACTTCGAGGCCCTGCTGCAGCGCGTGCACCCCGCTGAGTCCCGCGTGCGGCTGCTCGCAGCGGAGACCCCCGCACGGCTGGTGCTGTTCGACGTGCTCGCGGTGGGGGACGACGACCTGCGGGAGCGGCCGTTCGCCGAGCGTCGTGCTGTCCTCGAGACGCTGGTCGGGCCGGGCGAGGTGGTGTCCGTCACGCCGCAGACCGACGACCTCACGCAGGCCCAGCGGTGGTTCGAGCAGTTCGAGGGCGCCGGGCTGGACGGCGTGGTGGCCAAGGACGCCGCCGGCACCTACCAACCGGCCAAGCGCACGATGACCAAGATCAAGCACGAGCGGACGGCCGACTGCGTGGTGGCCGGGTACCGGCTGCACACGTCCGGCACGGACGCCGTCGGGTCGCTGCTGCTGGGGCTGTACCGGCCGGACGGGGTGCTGGCGTCGGTCGGCGTGGTCGGCGCGTTCTCGATGGCGCGTCGACGGGAGCTGCTCACCGAGCTCGCACCCCTGGTCACCACCCTCGAGGACCACCCGTGGGGGGCGATGGCGACGGGTCGCACGCCGCGGGAGGCCGAGCACAGCCGGTGGGCGCGGGACCGTGACCTCTCGTTCGTCCCGCTGCGTCCGGAGCGGGTGGTCGAGGTGGCGTACGACCACCTGGAGGGCGACCGGTTCCGGCACACCGCGCAGTTCCGGCGGTGGCGGCCGGACCGTGACCCCTCCAGCTGCACCTATGCGCAGCTGGAGGAGCCGGTCACCTACGACCTGGCGGACGTGCTGGCCGGGCGCTGACCCGGCTGCGGTGACCGCCGGCCTGGCCGGTGCGCGCCGGGCGGTCAAGGCCGCCGGTGCGGGCGCGACCGTCAGGCGCGTCGCCGCAGGGCGAACGCGGCGCCGGCGACGCAGACGACGCACCAGGTCAGCAGCACCGCGACCGACCGGCCGGGCACCGTGAACGACCCGGGCGCCAGGCCGGCCCGGACCGCCTCGGCCATCGGCTCGATCGGCAGCCAGTGATGGGCGTGCTGCAGCCAGACCGGCATCCGGTCCGCCGGGAAGCTGACGGGCGAGAACAGCAGCACCACGAAGACGAGCACCTGCGACATCAGCTGCGCGATGGTGCCCGGCAGCAGCCACGCCATGGCGTAGCCGACCGCTGCGGCCGTCAGCGAGACCACGAGCGCCGTCGGCAGCAGCCACCAGCTCGGTGCGAGGTGCACGTGGAAACGCAGCACCCCGGCGAGCACGCCGAGCACCACGCCGGGCAGCGCGATCAGCGTCCACACCAGCAGGTCCGCCGCCAGGAACAGCTCGCGCGGAACCGGGAGCGTGCGCATCCAGTCGGCGCTACCCTCCGTGCGGGACTGCACCACCAGCTGGGGCGTCATCACCAGCCCGACCATGACCAGCGAGACGGTCGGCGCACCGGTGGCCAGGTACAACGCCTCAGCGGGTGCCGGCTGGCCGACGAGCAGCCCGTAGCCGATCACCGTCGCGACAGACAGCAGGATCTGCACCAGTACCAGCAGGGGGAGCGCGGAGGCCATCCGGCGGGCCTGCCAGCGCAGCAGCAGGGGCAGCTGCCGCAGTGCCGAGACGCGAGGCGTCGTCAGTGCGGTCGACAAGGTGGCGGGTGCCGCGGTCGTCGTCGTCATGCCGCCACCTCCGTCGCCTCGTCGGCGGCACCCGCGGCGGACGCGGCGGCCCCGTCGCCGGAGCCCTCTCCCACCAGCTCCACGTAGACGTCCTCCAGCGAGGCCGGTGCCAGGGCGTACCGCTCGAGACGTCCGGCGGCGAGCTCGTCGGACGCCCACTGGACGGCCGCGGCGGCGTGCGCCGCCGGGACGGCCGCGGTGGCGCGCAGACGTCCGCGGTCCACCAGCACGAGCCCGTCCGGCGTCATCGGGTGCCGGCCCGGTGCGAGGTCCAGCTCCAGGGTCAGGGTGCCGCCGCGGCGGGCGGTGATGGCCGCCGGCGTCTCGTCGGCGAGAACCCGTCCCTGGTCCAGCACCACCAGCCGGTCGACCACGCGCTCTGCCTCCCGGACGTTGTGGGTGACCAGCAGCACGCCGGACCCCTCGTCGGCCAGCCGCCGGATCTGGGCCCAGAGCAGGCGGCGCCGGACGGGGTCGACGTCGTTGGTCGGCTCGTCGAGCACCACGAGGCGACCGGGCGCCACGGCCGTCATGGCGAACGCCGTCAGCCGCGCCACGCCTCCGGACACCTTCTCGGCCGGCGTGCGTGCCCACGGCATCAGGTCCAGGGACTCGAGCAGCTCGGACGTGCGGTGCCGGGCGACGGCGGGCCGGGCGCCGCGGATGCGGCCGACCAGCTCGACCGCGCGGGCCGGGGTCAGCCCCGTGATGGGCACGTTGGCCTGCGCCTGGACGCTGACCAGCCGTCGCGCGAGGTCCGGCCGGGCCACCGCGTCGGCACCGCACACCCGCACGGTGCCGGAGTCGGGCCGGGTGAGCCCGACGACCTGGTTGACGAGCGTCGTCTTGCCGGCGCCGTTGTGGCCCAGGAGGCCGACCACCTGGCCCGGCGCGACGCGGAGGTCCACCCCGGCGTTCGCCTGCACCACGTGCCCCCTCCGCACGAACCGCTTGCGCAGCCCGTGCACCTCCAACACCGCGTCCATCACGCCTCCTTAGATACCGATCTGCTTCGCGTCGGAACGTAGCAGATACCGAACGGTATGGAACAGAGATTCCGGACGGGATGTACTCTGCGTGCATGGCGCGCTCACGGGACCCGCGGGACTGGGACGACGACGAGACGGTGAGCGCGGCCTCGCGCGCCCTCGTCGATGCCGCGGCCGTGCTGACCCGCGCGATGAGCCTCGGCGCCGCCGCTGCGGGGGAGCAGGTCAGCGACACGCTCTCCCGAACGCTGAAGGACGCCTCCCGCGAGCTGGCGGAGGCGTCCGCACAGCTGGGGCGCCACGCGGGTGAGCGTCGGCGCCGCGCGAAGGTGGAGCGGACCCGTGCCGACCTGCTGGCCGCCGCGCGCCGGGTGTTCGCCGCCAAGGGCTACGAGGGTGCCGCGGTGGGGGACATCGCCGCGGAGGCGGGCTACACCAAGGGGGCGCTGTACTCGAACTTCGAGTCGAAGGAGGCGATCTTCCTCGAGATCGCCCGCGAGCTCACGGAGCAGGAGGCGGTGGAGACGTCGGGCTGGACGCCGGCGGACCTGCGGCGCCACCTCGCGGTGCGGGTGCCCGACGACGACCTGCTGACCCGCATGCTGCTGACCCTGGAGCTGTACACCTACGCCGTGCGGCACCCGGAGGCGCAGACCGAGCTGGCCCCGCTGGCGCGTGGGTCGATGGACGTGCTGGCGCGGTTGGTGCACACCGCGCGGACCGGCGCACCGGGCGAACCGACCCGCGGAGACCGGGACACCGCTCTGGGACTGGCCGCCGTGCACCTGCTCGCGGTGGTGGCAGGGCCGCTGCTGGGTGATGCTGACGAGGTGGCCGGTGCCGCCGACCGGCTGGTGCAGCGGCTGCTCGCCGAGGGCTGAGGGCACGGTCCGGGGTCCACCAGTACTCCGATCCAGGTGCTTCCCAGGTTGGGTCGCCGGTGCACAGGAAGCCCACATCGGTCGTCCAGCGCTCTTCCGGACTGCCGAGGTCTGATGGTCACCGTCGACGTCACGGTGACGGCGGCGGGGGAGGTGGACGGGATGTCCGAGCAGGAACCGCAGCAGGTGGGTGCAGGGGACGACGCCGTGCAGGCGCAGCCGGCCGGTGGACCGGTCGCGGAGCCGGTGGTGCAGCCGATCGCCGCGCCGCCCGCTGCCACGCCCCCGGTCGACGACGACGCGGTGCACGGCGAGCCCGTGCCGCCGGTCGTCCGCGACCCGTACGCCGTCCCGGCCGACGGTGGCTACCCGGTGGCCCCTGCGGTCGGGGACGTGCCGCTCGCGGTCGACCCGCGGCGGCGCACGCGTCGTCGTCGGGCGATCGTCGGGAGCTCCGCCGCCGCCGTGATCGCCGCCGCCCTCGTCGTCGGCGCAGCCGTGCACCCCGGCGCCGCTCCGACCGGCACCGCGGCGACCGCGACCGACGAGCGTGCCCCGTGGAGCTGGTCGCACGACGGGTACGGCCACTCCGGACGCGGCGGGTTCGTCCCGAGCGCCCCCGGCTCCTCGTCGGACGGCGGGTCGTCCGACGGGTCGGGCGTGGCGCCGTCGGACGGCACCACCACCTCGGGTGCCACGACCGCGACCGCCACGCAGCAGGTGGGCGTGGTGACGATCACCAGCCAGCTGGGCTACGAGAACGCGACCTCTGCCGGCACCGGCATGATCCTCACGGCCGACGGCGTGGTGCTGACCAACAACCACGTGGTGGAGAACGCCACGGCGATCCGGGTGACCGTGGAGAGCACGGGCACGAGCTACACGGCGACGGTGCTCGGCACCGACAAGAAGGCCGACGTGGCCGTGCTCAAGCTGCAGGGCGCCAGCGGCCTCACGCCGGTCACCCTCGACACCGCGGGCGTGACCAGCGGCGAGGCGGTGACGGCGATCGGCAACGCGGAGGGCACGGGCACGCTGGTGGCCGCGGCCGGCTCTGTCACGGCGACCGACCAGACGATGACGGCGTCGACCGACTCCGCCACGGCCGAGACGCTGTCCGGGCTGATCGAGTTCTCCGCCTCAGTGGTCAGCGGCGACTCGGGCGGTCCCGTGCTCGACTCGAACGGCCAGGTGGTCGGCATCACCACGGCCGCCTCGAGCGGCCCCGGCTCGACCGTCGCCTACGCGATCGACATCCAGGACGCGACGGCGATCGCCAAGCAGATCGAGGCAGGCCAGGGCTCGTCCGACGTCGTGATCGGATACCCGGCGTTCCTCGGCGTGTCCATCGGCTCGTCGGCGCAGACGCGCGGCGTGCCGGGCGACACCACCGGAGCGACCGGCACGACGAGCGGCGCGACCATCGCCGGCGTGATCACCGGGACGCCGGCCGCCGACGCCGGGCTGGTGGCCGGCGACACCATCACCAAGGTCGGCGGCACCGCCATCACCTCGTCCGACCAGCTGTCCACCGTCCTGGCCGGCCACAAGCCGGGCGACAAGGTGACCATCACCTGGACCTCCGCCAGCACGGGCGCCAGCCACACGGCCACCGTGACGCTGGCGACGGGTCCGGTCGCCTGACCGGGCCGGCAGCCGGGCGCCGGGCGGGCCCGCGGGAATGAGCGGGACCCGCCCGGCGTTCTCCAGTACGATCGACCAGCCGCCCGCGGGCGGCGCTTGACAACTCAACATGGGGGTGATCGGTTTCGACGGTGGTCGCCGATCCAGGGGAAGCGGGCCGAGGACGCACGGTTATCTCGTTAACGATCCGCGCAAACCCATAGGTGCCAATACATCGCGCACCGACTTCGCCCTCGCCGCCTGAGCGAGCTGTGAAGTCCGTCAGCCCGAGCTAGCTTCCGACTCGGTTCCTGGCGTCATCTAGGGAGCCACTGCTCACAGCGTTCGTCAGTGACGTTGTGGGGACTTTCAGCTGACTGAGCCTGTCCACGACTTGTCTGCGTGATCGTGGGGGCTGAGAAAAGCGCAGCAGAATGCGCCCGGAGAAGCCCTGGTTCTGTGTCATCGGACGCGGGTTCGATTCCCGCCACCTCCACCATGCTTGATCTGCGGGTTCGTCCCGCACGACGCTGATTTCGTTGACACGGGCCCCGGCTTTGTTGAGACGGATGGTCGTGCGGGCGGACTCTCACGCCCATGGCGTCCCTTCGTGAGCGTCGTCGTGCCGACGGCAGCACCGCCTATGCGGTGCTCTGGCGCGACCCTCGAACCGGGCGTCAATCCTCCATGACCTACGCCTCGCGCAACGAGGCGCGGGTGGCGATGGAGCTGCTCGAGGCGGCCCACGGACACGCGAAGGTCGCGGCAGAGATTGCCGCGTCCATTTCTTTGCCCCCGCAATCCGGCGCCGCCGCCGCCGCAAATACGTCGTCGTCCTTGGGTGGCGTTCATTCCCTGCCGGCCGCCGTTGCGGTCGCGCCCACCGGCGGCCCGACGATCGCAGCCCTCGTCCGGGAGCACACAGGCGGCGGGTCAGGATCGAGCCTGCTCGCGCTGCGCGTCGGTCAGCCACTGACGGATGAGCGCGGTGTCGCTGTCGGCTGATCGGCCAGCGACGGTGATGCCGATGAGGTAAATGACCGGGAAGGCCACTGCGGGCAGCAGGGACCCCGCCGTGGTGTGACCGGCCTCGAAGCTGCCGAGGACGGTGGCGACCACGACGAGCAGCAGCAGAAGTGTCATGAGTCGGGCGAGCGGGTGCCATCCAAGGCTTCCCTCGAGCCGGCAGCCGGTCCCGTTCGGGACTAGGCGTCCGCGCAGGATGAATTCCCATGAGTTGCGGACCCGCGGGCGGGTGCACGTGACGGCCAGGCGGCCGTTCTGCACCGCGCCGGTGAGAACACGGTCCTGTGTGGTGCGTAGCCCGCGGAGTTCACGCCGTGGGACCACACCGGCGGCCAGGATCGCCACGGTGGCGTCCACTGAGGTCGGGAAGGTTAGGTCGATCTGCTCGGGCCACCAGCCACGGAAGAGGTGCACGGAGTGCATCATGCCGTGATCTAGCGGGCTGTACGGCAGGAATGCGAAGCGAGGCGGTCGACCAGCTCAGTGAGGCGGATCGGCAAGACCGAAATGGGCCCATGTGTCCGCGGGACAGGTCTAGCGCGGCATCCCTTCGTTACCCCTTCTCCGTCAGATGCCCAACTCGTGGGTCAGCCGTTCGAAGTCCGTCTGCTGCTTCCGTCGGAAGTGAAGCTGGTAGGTGCGTCCCTCGGACGTCGTGATGACGAGGTTGCCGTTGACTAGTGGATTCGCCCCCTGGAGCTTCGCGCTGACGATCGCGTCTCTGGGAATCACCACGTCGCCCTGGCCGTGCTCCGCTCCTGCCAGGGCGAGCCGAGCCAGCCCGTTCGTCCCTCGAACGCGAAGTGTCTGGTGATCGTAGATAACCGTGATCCCGTACCCCTCGATCTCGGACTGTGCGGGCAACGACTCGTACCCTGCGCTCGCCGCGGGCGCGCCAACGACCACTGCATTCGCGGGCGCGGCCGCTTGCGTGACGTTCTGGGCAGGTGCTTGGTGCTCGGTCCAGTTCCGGCCATCCCACCAACGCAGTGCGGCGCCTCCCGCCGGGTCGGGGAACCAACCCGCCGGCGGAAGTTGCGGTGCAGCCGGCGCCGCTGGCTCGGACCGCCCGCCCCGGTCACTCGGGCTCGGTTGAGCTACTGGAGCGGACGCGGCGGCCTGTTCGCGTGGTGCGGGCCGGGCGGCCGCGGGCGCTGCACCGACGGCTGCTCGGATCCAGTCTTCACCGAGCTGGCCAGCCTTCGCTGCGTACAGGACCACGTCCGCTTTGAGTGCGTTGCCCTTGACCACCGCTCTCGCGGCAGTCAGAACGCCCGACTCGTCCAGCAGCTCGATCACAGGGGAGTACTCCCCACTCATTTTGGGAGTGAGCTGACCGACCGGCTCTCCGTCGAGACGTACTTCCACGACGGTCCGTGTTGATCTCGCCAACTGTTCCGTCACGCGGTGGAGGGTCACGTGAACCCACTCTTCGCCCTGCGGTCTGGTCCACGCTCGAAGAGTCCCCATGTGGCCCTCCTCGCCGGTCACGTGAACGGCGTTACCGACCGGAAGCACCGCGTGTGCCGGCCCGGGCGCGGCGTTGAGCGGTACCAGCATGTGCGGTTCGGCGAGGTCGAGGCGGACGCTCGCCGAGATTCCGCGGCGTCGCTCTTGAGTGCGGCCACGCGAGTCGAAGGAGTAATCGAAATCCGGCCACGCGCGAATCTGAGCGCCGCACTGCGGTGCGTATCCCGCAGTGAGGAGCTGGCGCAGCACGGGCTGGTAGTCGCCCGCGATCTCCTTGGGCAGGTAGCCGACGTGCGACGAGCCGACCGCGACCTTGATCGCGTTGCGATCGTGACGGTTCGTCGGCTCAGGGATCAACTGAGCAACCACGTCGAGCGTCGCGCCGCCGGCCGGCACCTTCCCGCGAAAGAGCCGCTCGATGTCCTTGGTGTGGAAACTCTCCCCGGCAACGTCGACCCCATACCAACCGCGCTGCCCCCACACGTCGAAGGCGATCGCGACGCCACCCCTGCCGGCCATCTTGGTCCCCCTTGTCGACCCGTCAGTGATCGTGGCACTTCCTGCCGCTCGTGCGAGCGCCCCATCCCGGATGTCAACCGAAGCCAGTGCGCACGTCTACACCGCGGGCGACGATCCTTCGTAGAACGTCCGCGGCGTCCCAGGCTCCCGCGTGTGCCGGAGGGCCGGTGAGGCAGTGCGCTTCGAGGGCTCGCGGTCCCATGTCAACGCTCTGTCAACGAGGCGTCCACGAGGTGACCGCTGGGGACCTTCTCGATCGCGACGTCACCGCAGGTCGGCCCGTTGCGTCTCACCATCCGGACACTTCGATTCCCGCCACCTCCACGAATGTTCTGCCACGACGACGGTCGGTTCCCTTTGGGAGCGGCCGCCGTCGTGCTGTCTGGTGGCACAAACAGGTACCCCCGCGAACGTACGAGGAAGTCTCCGCAGCCGCGTCGGCCCGCCGAGACTCGCCCCGTCGGTCGGCAATCGTCAGAGCGGCGTCGGTGACGGCTTCGGATCCATGTCGAAGGCAGGCAGCCCGTCGATGCTGGTCCGGTTCTTCTGCCGCCGGTAGGCCGCCTGCCCCTCGGCGCCCTTGCGCTCCATGTACTCGGGCAACAGGTGCCGCTCGCCGACGTAGTCCATGAGCGGTACGCCGTAGCCGCACGAGTCGGAGACCCGTTCGACGTCGACGACCACGACGGCGCGCGCGCCGCGCGTCTCGGGGAACCGGCTGACCAGCTCCGCGAACCCGTCGTCGTAGAGCGTGACGAACCGGCCGTGCCCGTGCAGCCGGACGACGTTCGGCGGTCCGTCGAAGGCGCAGAACATGACCGTGATCCGGCCGTTGTCACGCAGGTGCGCGATCGTCTCGGCACCGCTCGCCGTCAGGTCGACCCATGCGACGGTGTGGTCGTCGAGCACCGCGAAGGACCCGTCGATGCCCTTCGGCGACAGGTTCACTCGTCCGTCCGGCCCAGTCGGCGCCGTCGCGACGAAGAACACGTGCTGGTGTGCGATGAACGCGCGCAGACGCTCGTCGATGCAGTCGTGGACCTTCCCCATGAACCCTCCGTCCACTGAACCCGTCCGTCACCACCGTAAACGCGTCGAGCCCGACGTCACCGCAGGTCCGCCGAGCGTGGCTCACCCTCCGAACCCTGGCCGGCAGTTCCTCGGCGGCAGGGGCGCGTCCGAGTGGTTCTCGCCGGCGCCTCTCGACCCTGGGCGCGCCCGTGCTGCACGCTGGCCTGCGATGACTGAGACACCCGACGCGCGTGGCCCGTCGATGCGGCCCTACATGTGGGTGGCCGGGCTGTTCTGGGTGCTTCCCGCGGTCCTCACGGTCCTGGGCTACCTGTTCCTGCCCCACCACAATGCCTCCGGCCAGTGCGAGGGCATCGGTTTCGGGTGCGTGCCGCCCCCGAACGTCGGGCTGGTCATCTTCATGGGCGTGGTCGGTGCACCGGTCCTGCTGGTCGGCGGTCTCGTCGCGATGGGTGTCATCGCGCTGGTGCGGTTCCTCCGTCGCCGCTGAGGCAGGTCGGCGAAGGGGCCGAACCGCCGTGCCGGAGCGGCGGCAACCGGCCGTTCAGCGGGCGTTGGCCCGGGCGCCGTAGCGCAGACCGTCCAGCAGCAGCCCGACCATCCGGTCGGCGCGATCCGTGCCGCCGCCCGGTGCCGGCAGCGACAGGTTCGCGATCGCGCTGATGAGCTCGAGCGGGTCGACGTCGTCGCGGATGGTCCCCGCTTCCGCCGCGGCATCGAGCAGGTGCTGCAGGGCCGGCGCGGCGTTGGCCTCGAAGTACTCGCGCAGGCCGCTGTACGCGGGGTCGCCCGAGTGCAGTGCCGCGCCGAGACCGTGCTTGGTAGCGACGAACTGCGTGTAGCGCCGGGCCCAGAGCTCGAGCGCCTCACCGGGGTCGTACTCCTGCGCGAGCAGGGTCGCCTGCGCGGTCACGTCGTCGATCTCGCGGCGGAACACCGCGGCGATCAGGTCCGAGCGCAGCGGGAAGTGGCGGTACAGCGTCGCGGTGCCGACCCCGGCGCGAGCGGCGATGGCGCGCACCGGCACGTCGACGCCGTGGGCGGCGAACTCCTGCTTGGCCGCCTCCAGCAGGGCGTCGAGGTTGCGTCGGGCGTCCGCGCGAGGCATCGGTCTCTCCGTCGTCGTCGGTGGACCCGTCGTTGATAAACGGGACAGCGTTCCGTATAGTCGAGTAGCGGGACATTGTTCCGCTTCTGCCTCATCGTACGGCGTCCGCTCGGGTGCCAGCAGGGAGTCACCATGCAGTACCGCACGCTCGGCCGGACCGGCATCAAGGTCAGCCCCTACGCGCTCGGCGCGATGATGCTCGGATCGCTCGGCAACCCGGACCGCTCCGAGGGGATCCGCATCGTCCACCGGGCGCTCGACGCCGGCATCAACTTCGTCGACACCGCCGACCGCTACGGCGACTCCGAGGAGGTGGTGGGGGAGGCGCTCAAGGGGCGACGCGACGACGTGGTGCTCGCGACCAAGTTCTGGGGCCCCGTCGACGACGACCTGAACCACCGCGGCGCCTCGCGCCGCTGGATCATGCAGGCGGTCGAGCGCTCCCTCCGCCGCCTCCAGACCGACCACATCGACCTGTACCAGCTGCACCGCCCCGACCCCGAGACGGACATCGACGAGACCCTCTCGGCCCTCACCGACCTGGTCAGGCAGGGCAAGGTGCGCGCCATCGGGTCGTCGTCGATGCGCGGCTCGGAGATCGTCGAGGCGCAGTGGACCTCGGAACGACGCGGCTTCGAGCGGTTCCGTACCGAGCAGCCCAACTACTCGATCCTCGACCGCGAGATCGAGCGGGAGATCCTGCCGGTCGCGCAGCGCTACGGCATGGGCACGCTGGTCTACAGCCCGCTCGCCGGCGGCATGCTGACCGGCCGGTACCGAGCCGGTCAGGACAACGACAACTTCCGCTCGACGCGCACCGGGATGCGGCACTTCCGGGACGAGCGCCGGCTCGCGGCCGTCGAGCAGCTAGTCGCGCTCGCCGAGGAGACCGGGATCAAGCTGACCCATCTCGCGATGGCGTTCGTCATCGCGCACCCGGGTGTGACGTCGGCGATCGCCGGTCCGCGCACCATGGAGCAGCTCGAGGACACCCTCGCCGGGGTCGACGTGGCCCTGAGCGACGAGATCCTCGACCGCATCGACGCGATCGTGCCGCCGGGGGAGAGCGTCGGGGCGATGGACATGGTCTACCGCGGGCCCGAGGTGAGCGACCGCTCCTTGCGACGGCGTCAGGCCGGCGACCGATCGGCGGCGTAGCCCAGGCGTCGTCAGCCGGTGCGTGCCGTCAGCGGGCGTGGTCCGCACCGTCGCAGTCGGGCTCGGTCGCGCGGTCGGACCCGTCGCCGTGCACGTTCGTGCGGGAAGGACGATGGGCCCTGCCGCCCAGGCTGGCCTCGGCAATAGCGTGGATGTGCTGCGCGCCTCGTCGAGGAGGTGGAGACAGTGCCCACAGCTGCCCGGTCAGCCATGCCGCACGTCGTCGTGGTGGGTGGTGGTGGGACCGGCGGTGCCGTCGCGCACGACCTGGCGTTGCGCGGGCTGCGCGTCACGGTGCTCGAGCGGGGAGAGGTGACGTCCGGGACCACCGGTCGGCACCACGGGTTGCTGCACAGCGGTGCCCGGTACGCGGTGGCGGACGCGACGTCCGCCGTCGAGTGCATCGCCGAGAACCGGATCCTGCGGCGGATCGCACCCGGGTCCTTCGAGGAGAACGACGGGCTGTTCGTCGCGCTGACCGACGAGGACCTGGCGTACCTGCCGGGGTTCGTCGAGGCGTGCCGTGCCTGCGACATCCCGGCGGAGGTGCTCGACAGGGCCGAGGCGCTGCGTCGCGAGCCCGGCCTGGGCCCGGAGGTCAGGGCCGCCGTGCAGGTGCCGGACGGCACGATGGACGCGATGCGGCTGCCGCTGCGGTTCTTCGCGACGGCACAGTCGAACGGCGCCGTGATCAGGACCTTCACCGAGGTGGTCGGGCTGCGGCGGCAGGACGGCGCCGTGACCGGTGTCGCGTACCGCGACGACGTGACCGGCGAGGAGGGGCTGCTGGCTGCCGACCTGGTGGTGAACGCCGCCGGGCCCTGGGCGCAGCGCATCGCCGAGATGGCCGGTGTCGACGTGCCCATCCGGTGCTCGCCCGGCGTCCTGGTCGCCGTCCGCGGCCGGTGGTGCGACATGGTGGTCAACCGCCTGCACCGGTCCGGCGACGGCGACATCGTGCTCCCGCAGCGTGGTCTCAGCGTGATCGGCACCAGCTCGTGGGTGGTGGACGACCCGGACGAGCTGCACCTCCCGGAGGACCACATCCGCACGATGGTCACGGAGGGCTCGAGGCTGGTGCCGGCGGTGGCGCACGCCGAGATCCGGGCGGCCTGGTCCGCGGTGCGGCCGCTGATCGGCGACGGCGGCAGCACGACCGGACGGGAGCTGTCCCGCACGTTCAAGTGCTTCGACCACGCGGAGCGGGACGGCGTCGAGGGGTTCGTCACCATCTCCGGCGGCAAGGCGACCACGCTGCGGGCGATGGCGGAGGCGACGGCCGACGTCGTCTGCCGCCGGCTCGGCGTCGAGGCGCCGTGCCGCACCCGCGAGCAGGTGCTGCTGCCGCACACCGCGTACTACACGTCGCACGAGTCGATGCGGTCGACGACGCGACGGGCGCCGACGGCGACCGTCACCCCCAACGCCGATGCGACGCCGGCGCCGACGGCCAGGCCCGGAGCGGTGGCCCGCACCGTCACGACGAGCCGGACCGCCACGACCGGCGGCACGGCCACGACCAGCACGGGCGGCACGACGGCCACGTCGAACCGCGTGCTGCGCGTCTCCCGCTGGAAGCCCGGCTGGCCCGCCCCGGCTCAGCTCGAGTACGTCGTCCCCGTCGAGCCGCGCACCACCGTGCTCGACGCGCTGCGCAACATCAGGTGGCACGGCGACGCGTCGCTGACCGTGCGGCATTCCTGCTGCCACTCGTCGTGCGGCACGTGCGGCGTGCGGGTGAACGGGGCGGAGGTGCTCGGCTGCGTCACCGCGCTGGCGGACCTGCCGGCGGGCCCGGTGACGGTCGAGCCGATGGCCAACGCGCCGGTGCTCAGCGACCTGGTGGTCGACATGACCCGGCTGTACGACGGGCTCGAACGGTCCGGGCGTCCGTTGGTGCGGCAGGTCGAGACGACGGGGCGGACGCCCAGGGCGAAGGTCCACAGGTCCGGGACGAGCCCGGCGTCGGTGCGGCTCGAGGACTGCGTCGAGTGCGGGCTGTGCGTCTCCGCCTGCCCGATCACCGGGACCGACCAGGCGTATCTCGGCCCCGCGGTGCTCGGCGCGGCCGCCCGGGTGGTCGCCGAGCCGCGCGGCAAGGACGTGCGGTCGGTGCTCACCTGGGTGGACGACCACGACGGCTGCTGGCGCTGCCACCTCAGCTTCGCGTGCAGCGAGGTGTGCCCGACGGGCGCGGACCCGGCGGCCGGGATCATGGCGCTGCGCGGGGCCCTCACGCGGGAGCACCTGAGGTGGCGGTCCGACGGGCACCGCGGTGCGGACCGGCCGGCCGACGAGGAGAGGACGGCAGCGCGATGACGAGCGAACCGGGCACGACGCGCGGCACCGGCCGCCGCGGCCTGCGGGGGTGGATGACGCACCCCGGCGCCGGCACCCCGACGTGGGCGTTCGTGGCCAACCGGGTGTCGGCGCTGATCCTGGTCGGGTACCTGTACCTGCACCTGGTGGTGCTGTCGATGCTGCTGCGTGGCTCGGCCAGCTGGGACTCGTTCCTGGCGATCGCCGGTACGCGGGCGTTCGTGGCGGTCGACGTGGTGCTGTTCGCCGCGGTGGTGTGGCACGCCGCGAACGGCGTGCGGGTGGCGCTGGTCGGGACCGGCGTGGCCGTGCGGCGGCAGCGCGCGCTACTCGTCGGTGTGCTCGTGGTCACCGTGCTGGTGACCGCGACAGCCGCGGTGCTGCTGCTGGCGAGGGAGTGAGCGATGAGCGTCGATCTGCGTCACCGTTCCCGGCCGTCTGCCCCCGCGGACACCGACGAGCGACCCCGTACCGATGTGGAGCCGGGTCGCCGGGGCGGCGGCTGGGGCTGGATCCTGCAGGTGGTCACCGGCGCCGCGCTCCTGGTGCTCGTCGTCGTGCACCTGGTCGCCCAGCACTTCGTCGTCTCCGCGCCGGGCGGCCTGCGGGACCGGGCTTCGGTGCTCGCCTACCTGGGCAACCCGGTGATCGTGGTGATCGAGTCGGCCTTCATGCTGACGGTGACGTGGCACGCCCTGCTCGGCGTCCGCTCGATCCTTTTCGACCTCGGCCTGGGTCCGCGCGTCCGGCGGCGGGTCACCGTCGGGCTCAGCGCGCTCGGCGCGGTGACGCTCGGCTACGGCTTCTGGATGATCGCGGTGCTGGCGGCCGGCTGAGCCAGCTCAGTCGAGCTGGCTGCGCCGGCGGGCCAGGTAGGCCGTCTCGGCCGTGTTTGCGGTGAGGGCCAGGGCGCGGTCGTAGGCCTCCCGCGCCTCGGCACGCCTGCCCAGCCGGCGCAGCAGCTCCGCGCGCGTCACGTGGAACGCGTGATGGCCGGCCAGCGGCAGCCGGTCGACCAGGGCGAGCGCGACGTCGGGGCCGTCCAGCTCGGCAACCGCGATCGCGCGGTCGAGCGCCACCAGCGGTGACGGGTCGACGCGCACCAGCCGGTCGTACAGCGTCACCACCTGGGACCAGTCGGTGTCCCGTGCGTCGCGGGCCGCCGTGTGCACCGCGTTGATCGCCGCCAGCAGCTGGTAACGGCCCGGAGGCGGACCACCGGCGGCCACGGCCGCGAGGCGTTCCCGCACCAGGTGGTGCCCCTCGTCGACCAGCTCGGAGTCCCAGCGGCTGCGGTCCTGCTCGCCGAGCGTCACCAGCTCGCCGGTGGACGACACGCGGGCCGGCCGGCGCGCCTCGGTCAGCAGCATCAGCGCGAGCAGCCCGGTCACCTCGCCGGAGTCGTCCGGCAGCAGCTCGCGGACCAGCCGGGTCAGCCGGATCGCCTCGGCGGTCAGGTCGGCACGGACGGGCTCGGTGTCGCCACCGGTGGCGAGGTAGCCCTCGTTGAAGACGAGGAAGAGCACCGTGAGCACCGCGTCGAGCCGCGCCGGCAGGTCCTGCGCCGTCGGCACCCGGTACGGCACGTGCGCGGCCCGGATCTTCGCCTTCGCCCTGGTCAGCCGTTGGCCCATCGTCGCCTCGGGCACCAGGAACGCCCGCGCGATCTGCGGCATCGTCAGGCCGCCGACCATCCGCAGCGTCAGCGCGACCCGCGCCTCCGGCGACAGCGCCGGGTGGCAGCACGTGAACACGAGCCGCAGCCGGTCGTCCTCGACGGCGCCGCGGTCCAGCGGAGGGTCGTCGTCGTGCAGCAACGCGGCCTCCTGGTGCTTCTCGTCACGGCGCAGCTCGCGGCGCAGGCGGTCGATCGCCTTGCGGGTCGCGGTGGTGGTCAGCCAGCCGCCGGGGTTGGGCGGGACGCCGTCGTGCGGCCAGCGCTCGACGGCGGTCGCGAACGCGTCGGCGGCGGCGTCCTCGGCGGCACCCAGGTCGCCGAGCCGTCGGGTGAGGGTGGCGACCACCCGGGCCCACTCCTCACGGTGGGCCCGGGTGATCGCCTCCTCGACCGGGTCGAGGCGGGTCGGGTCGAGCCGCGTCACGGCTCGAGCAGCGCCTTGAACGACTCCTCCGTCTGGAACGGCCGCACCTCGACCTTGCCGCGGCACGCCTTGGAGCCCTCCGCTGCGAGGCGCAGCGCGACGTCCAGGTCCGGCGCCTCGATGATCCAGAACCCACCGAGGTGCTCCTTGGCCTCCAGGTACGGGCCGTCGGTGATCACCGGCTGCTCGCCGCGGCCGTCGACGACCGTCGCCGTCGTCGCCTGCTCCAGGCCGTCGGCGAACACGAAGTAGCCGTCGGCGACCAGCTTGTCGTTGAACGCTCCGGTGTCCGCGAACGCCTGGAGCATCGACTCCTTGTCGGGGTAGTCGCCGAACTGGTTGCGCTCGGCGGGGCCGTAGACGGACAGAAGGTACTTGGGCATCTCGTCGTCTCCTTCGGTGCTCGGTGCGGCGGTGGGCCGCCTCTCACCCCTGCTACGAACGGGTGCGCCCCGATCCGACACCGCGGGTGCGGCGAATTTCAAGGCCTCGTGCCGGGCGTCCGACCGCGGCCCCGGCCCGAGCGTCTCGACGGCTGCGACGTGCCGGCGCGCGCGTGTGACGATCAGAGGGTGAGCCCCGTCGTGAACCCGCGAGCCGCCCTGGCGCACGCCCTGCTCACGCGCGTCGCCGGACCGGAGCCGGACGAGGCGCGGGACCGCATCCACCTGACGCCGGGCCCGCGGTGGTTCGACCCGGACAGCCCGATCGGACGGGTGCACGGGGACGCCTCGATGTTCGTCGGCGGGGTGCGGGCGCTGCTGCTGCAGTCGTTGCACCCGCTGGTGATGACGGCGGTCGCCGACCACTCCGGCTACCGCCAGGACCCGTGGGGACGGCTGCAGAACACCGCGACGTTCATCGCGGCGACGACGTTCGGCACCAGCGCCGCAGCGGAGCGCGCGATCGCGATCGTCAAGGCGGTGCACAAGCGGGTGGTCGGCACCATGCCCGACGGCACGCCCTATGCCGCCGGTGACCCGCACCTGCTGTCCTGGGTGCACCTCGGCGAGGCGGAGAGCTTCCTGCTGGCGCACCAGCACCTCGGCCGGCGGCCGCTCGACCGGGCCGGCTGCGACGAGTACGTCGCGCAGACGGCGGTGGTGGCGCGGGCCCTGGGCGTCGTCGACCCGCCCGTGACGTACGCCGGCCTGCGCGCGCAGCTCGCCGACTTCCGTGGCGAGCTCGCCGCCACCCCGGCCGCTCGTGACGTCGCCACGTTCCTGCTGCACACCCCGCCGCTGCCGCGCGCCGCGCGTCCCGGGTACGCGCTGATCACGTCCGGCGCGCTGGCGCTGCTGCCGCCCTGGGCGCGGCGGGAGCTCGGCGTGCACGCCGCACCGGTGCTGGACCCGCTGCGCCGCGCGGGTGGCCGGGCCGTCACGGCGACGATCCGCTGGGCGCTGGACTCCGCGGAGCCGGGGCGGGCTCCCGAGGCGGTCGAAGCCGCGCGGTAGGGGTGCGGTAGGGGTGCGGCAGCCGCTGCGGCCGGCGGTCCGGTGCCCGACGGCGCCGCGCCGGTAGGGTCCCGAGCGTGACGGCGACCAGGACGACGACGGGCCGGGCGCTCGTCGTCCCCGCCGTGCTGCTGGCCGCGCTGGCCGGTGCCTTCGTCGCCACGCAGGGGCGGCTGAACGGGGACCTGGCCACGGCCGGTGCCGGGGCGCTGCTGTCCGCCTGGCTGTCCTACGTCGGCACGTTGGTCACCGTGGTTTTGGTGATCCTGATCCAGGGACGGGCCGGACCGACGGTGCGGATCCTGCGTCACCAGGCGCGCTGGTGGTGGTACGCCGTCGGGTTGTGCGGGGTGCCGATCGTCGTGATGTTCGCGGTGGGCATCCCGGTGGTCGGCGTGGCGATCGCGTCCGTGTGCTCGGTGGCCGGCCAGACCGTCGCCGGGCTGGTGCTGGACGCCCGCGGCGTCGGCATCCCCGCAGCCCTGCGCCTCACCGGGCGGCGGCTGGTCGCCGCGGTGGTCGCGGTGGCGGGGCTCGTCGTCGCCGTCGGCTCGGCGCCGTCCTCGGACCTCGGTCGCGTGATGGTGCTCGGCGCGCTGATGTTCGTCTCCGGTGCGGTGCTCGCCGGTCAGCAGGCGGGCAACGGACGGGTGAACCTGCTGACGCGCGACGCGGTGCTGCCGGCGCTCACCTCGTCGGCGGGCGGCACGGTGGGCGTCAGCGTGCTGGTCGCCGCGGTCGCGGCAGCCGGTGGGCTGCACGGGGTCGCGCTGCCGAGCCGTCCGGACCAGTGGTACCTGTACCTCGGCGGTCCGCTGGGCGCCGCCATCACGGTGCTGGCGGCATGGTCCATCCGGCACCTGGGCACGTTCGCCCTCACGCTGGGCGTGCTCGCCGGTCAGATGGTCGCAGCGGTCGGCGTCGACCTGATCTGGGGCGTGGGCGCTCGCGGGTGGACGTACCTGGCCGTCGCCATGATCACGGCGGCGACGGTGCTGGTGGTGCTCCCGCAGCGCGCCCTGCGCCGTCGTCCGGCTGCCGGCTAGCCGCCCGTCAGCCGCGCGGGGCGATCCAGGGTCCGGTGCCCTCGGACGGGTCGAGGATGCCGTCCTCCACCCAGGTCATCCGCCCCGCCATGACGGCGCGTGCGAGCCGGTTGTCCGTCGGGCCCGTCGAGCCGCCCAGACCTCGGAACAGCGCGTCGACCCGAACCCGGGACTGCTCGCAGAACGCGTCGGCCAGGCGGACGGCGTCGGCCCCAGCCGCCGGGTCCGACCGGCGCATCGCGACGGCGCGGGTGCAGACCGCGGACATCGCGAACAGCTCGGCCCCGATGTCGACGATGTGGCCGAGCAGCACCTGCCGGCGGTCCAGCCGCGCCTGGTAGCGGGCCATCGCGTAGAACGTGCGCCGGGCCAGGGCGCGCGACGACCGCTCGACGAACCTGACGTGCCGGGCCAGCCGGCCGAAATCCGCGTACGTGCCGGGACGTGAGCCCTCACCGGCCAGCAGGCCGGGGAACCAGCGGGCGTAGAACTTGCTCGCACCGACCGCCGACCGCGCCTTGGCCACCAGAGAGGCGTCCCGCGACGCCAGCTCGCCGGCCGCCGCGAGGTGCGCGTCCACCGCCTCGCGGGCGATCAGCAGCCGCATGATTTCCGACGACCCCTCGAAGATCCGGTTGATGCGCATGTCCCGCAGCAGCTGCTCGGCTCCGACGGCCCGTTCACCACGGGCCGCGAGGGAGTCCGCGCTCTCGTACCCACGCCCCCCGCGGATCTGCACCAGCTCGTCGGCCACCCGGTACCCCATCTCGCTGGCCCACAGCTTCGCGAGCGCCGCCTCGATGCGGACGTCCTTCTGGCCCGCGTCCGCGAGGCGGGCGGACAGGTCGAACACCGACTCCAGCGCGAACGTCGTCGCGGCGATGAAGGCCAGCTTCGAGGCGATCGCCTCGTGCTCGCCGACGGGCCGGCCCCACTGCACCCGCTCCGTGGACCACTGCCGCGCGATGGACAGGGCCCACTTGCCGCCGCCCGCGCAGATCGCCGGGATCGACAGCCGACCGGTGTTCAGCGTGGTCAGCGCGATCTTCAGGCCCTGTCCCTCGCGGCCCAAACGGTTCTCCGCGGGGACGCGCACCTGCCGGAACCGGGTGACCCCGTTCTCCATGCCGCGCAGCCCCATGAACCGGTTGCGGTGCTCGACGGTGATGCCCGGGGTGTCCGCCTCGACGACGAAGGCGCTGATGCCGCCGCGCTCGCCGTCGTGCGCGGGCACGACGGCCATGACGACCAGCAGCTCGGCGATCGGGCCGTTGGTGGTCCACAGCTTGGTGCCGTCCAGCAGGTACGCGGCACCGCCCTCCGTGGGGGTGGCCGTGGTGCCGAGCCGCGCGGGGTCCGAGCCGACGTCGGGCTCGGTGAGCAGGAAGGCCGAGATGGCGCCCGCGGCGCAGCGAGGTAGGTACTCCTGCTTCTGCGCGGGGCTGCCGAACTGGTGGACGGGCTCGGGCACGCCGATCGACTGGTGCGCGGACAGCAGCGCCCCCAGGCTTGGGTGCACGGTGCTGACCAGCATCAACGCCCGGCCGTAGTCGACCAGCGACAGCCCGAGGCCGCCGTACCGCTGCGGGATCTTCATGCCGAAGGCGCCCACCCGGCGCAGGGCGTCGATCACGTGGTCGGGGATGTGGTCCTCGCGCTCGATGGCCGGCCCGTCGATCGTGCGGCACACCTCGAGCAACGCCGCGCGGAACGCCGCGCCCCGCGCCTCGGCGTCCGGGTCGGACGTGGGGTACGGGTGGATCAGACCGACGTCGAAGGAGCCGAGGTACAGCCCCTTGGCGAAGCTGGGCCGGGTCCACTGCGTCTCACGGGCCGCCTCCGCGACCTCACGAGCCTTGCGCTCACCCGGGGTGGGAGCCTGGTTCACGGCGACGTTGCTCACGGCGAGCCTCCCGCGCGGGGCCCGCACCGAACGGGCCGGCCGCTCGTGCCGATGTTACCGAGCGGTCACCCTGTCGGGCTCGTCCGTCAGGGTGACGTCTCCCGGGCGGTCGGCCCCTCAGCGGCCGGCCGCGTCGCCGAGCACCTCGCGCAGACGGGCGGCGAAGGCCTCCGGCTGGCCGGGCTGGCCGAAGCCGGGACCGACGAAGCCGGCGTGGTGGCTGGGGAACACGGTCAGCTCGGTGCCGAGCGCCGCGGCGAGGGCCTCGGAGGCACGCCAGGTGACCAGGTCCTGGCTCTCGATGCCGGCGGCGACGACCACCCGGGTCGGTGCCGCCCGGAGCGCGGCGATGTCCGGGCGGTAGGCCGTGACGTCGTCGGACACGCCGGACAGCAGCGGGTCCTCGCGCGACCCGTCGTCCTGCGTCGGCAGCCCGAACACGGCAGGGTCCGGCGGCTGCACGCCGAAGTCGTCGCCGATCTCGCCGCGCACCGAGGTGAACGCGATGAACATGGCCATGCCGGCACCCCAGCCGTGGGCGGCGTACTCCTGCTGCACCCGGCGCTCGGCGGCGAACGCCCGCTCGGCGTCCGGGAGCACCAACAGCAGCGGTGGCTCGTGCGCGACGAGCGTGCGGACGTCCTCGGGGTGCCCGCTGACCAGGGCGAGCGCCGTGACGGCCCCGCCGCTGCTGGCGAACAGGTCCACCGGTCCGGCGCCGAGGTGCGCCACCAGGTGGTGCAGGTCGTCCGCCTGCTGGGTGGGGCTGTTGCGGGTGGAGCCGTCCCGGCGGGTGCTGCGGGCGAGGCCCCGCGGGTCGTACGTGACGACGGTGCGCTCGGGGAGCAGGGAGGCGAGCGTCGCGAACCCGCGGGCGTCCATCGGCTGCCCGATCATCAGCAGGGGTGGCCGGCCGTCCGACGTCGGCAGGGGACCGTGCACGTCGTAGGCGAGCGTGGCGGTCGGCAGCTCCAGGTGCTGCGTCGAGATCGTGTCCGTCATGGCGGCGCTCCTGTCGTCGGGCGGTGATCGTCGGGCGGTGACCAGCGTGGGCTCCCGCCCCGTCGTCGTGCAGACCGCTGTGGCGGCGCGGACTCATCGTGGACCTCGGTCCCTTGTCCCAGCCGGACGCTGGCACTACCGTCTACCTTGCATTGCATAGAACTAGGCGCGACACGGTAGACGGGAGGCCCCGCGTGGCAGACGGACGCGAGGGCATCCCGTCGCAGTTCCGCAAGGGCGTGGTCGAGCTGGCCATCCTGGCGCTGCTGCACCGGGAGGAGGCCTACGGCGGCGAGATCGTCGACCGGCTGGCGGCGTTCCCGGGGCTGGCGATCAGCGCGGGCACGGCGTACCCGCTGCTGTCGCGGCTCAAGCGGTCGGGGCTGATCGCGTCGGTGTGGCGGGAGTCGCCGGTGGGCCCGCCGCGCAAGTACTACCGGCTGACGGCCGACGGCGAGGAGTCGTTCGCCGACCTTGCGAGGGCATGGAACGGGATGAAGAACGACATGGACCAGCTGCTGGGCACGGACGTGGCGCCATGAGCGGGCGGTCTCCGGCCGCGCAGGCCGTGGTGGACGGGTACTTCGCGGCGCTCGCGGCGGCAGCGGAGCGAAGCGGTGCGCCCATCGGCCCCGACGAGGTCGCGGAGCTGCGGGCGCACGTCGCGGAGCGGCTGGCCTCGACCGCCGGCACGGCGCAGGACGCCGAGCGGGTGCTCGCCGAGCTGGGCGACCCGGCGCGGCTGGCGCGCGAGTTCGCCGCCGCTCGTGAGGACGGCGGCGAGGGGTCGCCCGGGGGTGGTTCCCTGGTCGGACGGGTGCTCGGCATGCCGTACGACCTGCGGAACCCGAGCTCGGACCGGTACGCCACGCGCATGTGGGACCCGTCGAACCCGCACGTCCTGGTGCCCAAGGCGCTCGGCGTCGGCTGGACGGTCAACTTCGGTGCGCTGGCGGTGGCGCTGCACCTGGTGCGCCCCGACGACGAGGACGCACCGTTCGCGTCGGCACCGCCCGGCGTGGTGACCGGCACGCTCGCCGCGCCGATCGCCGTGGTCGTCGTCCTCGGCGCGCTCGTCGCCACCCGCTGGCGCACGCTGCCGGCCACCGTCCCCACGCACTGGGACGCGGTGGGCCACGCCAACGGCTACTCGAGCCGCGGCGCCGCGCTCGTCCTGGTCGGGCTGATCGCGGTCGTGCCGCTGCTCTTCGCGATCGGGGTGCACCTGCGCCGCCGGAGCGCCGTCAACCGGGTGGTCGCCTCGGCGCTGAGCCTCGGCCTCGGCACGGTGGCGCTGGCGATCGCCGTGCAGACCCTCGTCAGCGCCGGTGGCGGCACGCGGCCCTGGATCACCTGGCTCGGGATCGTCGGCTTCGTGGTGCTGCCGTTGGCCCTGCTCGTCGGCGTCTCGCGTCTCGGCCGTGCCGCGGAGCAGCGGCGCGACCTCTCCTCCTCGAAAGGACAGTCGTGGTGAATACGCAGCTGACCAGCCTCCCCGGCCCCCTGCTGGTCGTCGTGATCGTGCTCGGGGTGATCCAGCTGACCCTGGACGTCATCGCCCTCGTCGACCTGGTCCGCCGGCCCGTGGACCGCGTCGCGCTGGGCAACAAGTGGGTGTGGGTGGCGATCATCCTGCTGGTCAACCTGCTGGGGGCGATCCTCTACCTCCTCGTGGGGCGCCGGCCGGCACCCGTCGCCGAGGTGCAGGCACCCGCCGGCTTCACCCCCCGGGCCGGCAGCGTCGCGGAGTCGCTCTACGGGCCTCGGCCCCCGGCGCTCGGTGGACAGGTCGGGCCCGGCCTCCCCGGTCCGGACGTCCAGCCCCGCCCCGGTGACCACGGCACGGACTCCCGCCGAGACGACGTCGACCCGAGATGACCGCGACCACCCCCGCCACCGCGGCGATCCGCACGACCGCGCTCACCAAGGCCTACGGCGCCAAGCGCGCGCTCGACGCCGTGGACCTCACCGTCGAGGAGGGCTCGATCTTCGGCTTCCTCGGCCCCAACGGCGCGGGCAAGACGACGATGCTGCGCCTGCTCACCGGTCTGGCGCGACCCACCAGCGGTCGCGTGGAGGTGCTCGGCCACGACGTCGCGACGGCGGGCAACGCCGTCCGTGCGCAGATCGGCTTCCTGCCGGACGTCCCGGGGTTCTACGACTGGATGACGGCCGAGGACTTCCTCCGCTTCGCCGGGCGGCTGTTCGGCCTGCACGGCGACGCGCTGGACGAGCGCGTCGTCATGCTGCTGGACCTCGCCGGCCTCACCGGGGTCGGCACGCGGATCGGCGGCTACTCGCGCGGCATGAAGCAGCGGCTGGGCGTCGCGCAGGCGCTGGTGAACGCGCCCCGCCTGCTGCTGCTCGACGAGCCGACCAGCGCCCTGGACCCGATGGGCCGCAAGGACCTGCTGGAGATGATCGCGTCGTTGCGCGGCCGCACGACGGTGTTCTTCTCGACGCACATCCTCGGTGACGTCGAACGGGTCTGCGACGCCGTGGCGATCCTCGACCTCGGGCGCGTCGTCGCCCAGGCGCCCATCGCCGAGCTCAAGGCGACGTACGGCGCACGCAAGGTGGTGCTCGACGTCACGGACGACGCCGACGGCCTGGCCGTCGAGCTGGCCGGGCGCCCATGGGCGTCGGCAGTCCAGCGGGGCACCAACGGGTCGATCGAGGTGACGGTGGTCGACCTGGCCGCGGCGCAGCACGAGATCCCGGCGATGGTGGCGGCGCGCGGCAGCGGGCTGTCCCGGCTGGACGCGGGGGAGCTGGGGCTGGAGGACGTGTTCGTCGAGCTGGTGGGAGGGGAGCGGCGGTGACCGGGTTCTCGGTGTTCGCGCGCAAGGAGGCGTCCGAGATCCTGCGCACGTGGCGGCTGTGGGTGCTGCCCGGGATCCTCACGTTCTTCGCGCTGACCGGTCCGCCGCTGGCCCGGTACACGCCTCAGATCGTCCAGGCGGTCGCCGGCAGCCAGCTCGCGGGGTTCACCGTCCCGGAGCCGACCTACCTCGACTCGTACGGGCAGTGGGCGAAGAACCTCACCCAGATCGCGCTGTTCGCGCTGGTGATCATCTACGGCGGCCTGGTCTCGGCGGAGAGCCGCAGCGGCACGGCGGTGCTGGTGCTGACCAAGCCGGTGTCCCGCAGCGCGTTCGTGCTGGGCAAGGCGCTGGTGAACGCCGGGTTCGTCGCCGTGCTGCTGGTGGGCGGGACGCTGGTGACGTGGGGCCTGACGGCCGCCTTCTTCGGCACGGCCCCGGGGTCGGGGCTGTGGGGGTCGGCGCTGGTGTGGCTCGTGCTCGCCGTGCAGTTCATCGCCCTGATGACGCTGCTGTCGGTCGTGATCGGCTCGGCGGCGGGCGCCGCGGGCGCGGGCCTCGGCGTCTACGTGCTGCTGTCGATCGCCTCGATCTGGAAGCCGCTCGCCCGGTACTCACCCGCCGGCCTGCCGACCCAGGCGACCGCCCTGGCCGCGGGGACCGAGGCGTCGGCGCTGTGGCCCGTGGTCACGTCGCTGGTGCTGTCGGTGCTGCTGGTCGCGGCGGCCGCGCTGGTGTTCCGGCGCAAGGAGCTCTGAGCCCCGGCCGGCGGGGCGGCGGCGCGTCGCTCAGGCGTGCGGCAGCGGCGCCCGGCGCAGCACGGACGCCGCGTCGGACGTCTCGGGCACGGGCAGCTCCAGCACCGTCCGGCCCAGCCGGAGCGCCGCGACGACGACGCCGGCGTAGGTCGGGTGCGGACGCACCGTGAGCTGGTCGACGCGGTCCAGGGGGATCGTCGTCCGGCACACGGAGTGCACCGGGACGTGACCGCGCACCCACCACGCGCGTCGGTGGATCACCGTCAGCTCGCGGGGCTCGGCGCACAGGATCGCCGCCTGGAGCGTCATCGGCCACGCGAAGTGGACCAGCCGGGAGACGGCCCCCACGAGCCCGCGGGAGTCTCGGGGCGTCACCACGCGTCGCTGGTGGGCGGCGAGGAAGGTCACGGCCGGCTCGCTGCGCAGCACGGCGCCGTACTCGCTGACCAGGGCGAGGTCGGCGGCGAAGTGCTCGAACTCGACGTCGCCGTCCCGGGCGTCGCTGGGCAGCCGCACGTCCGCCGTCGACCCGGCGAGGTACCGCGTGCGCACCACGCCGACCAGGCGGTCGACCATCGCCTGCGACGACCCGTTGTACCGGACCGTCAGCGCCGGCTCACCCGTGGTCAGGTGCAAGGTGAGCTGCCCGTCCAGGAGGTCGGTGCCGGACTCGATCGCCGCGATGCCCGCGTAGGGGACGGTGGCGGTGGTGTAGCCCCCCGGCTGCCGGCTCAGCACGGTCAGCTGGTCGGGACCGGCGGCGAGCAGGTGGTCGTACAGGTCCATCTGCGGGGTCGCGTCCCGGCGGGCGATGTTGCGCGGCACCTTGAGGACCAGCTCGCTGCCGTCGAGGTCGAGCGGCCCGTCCCGGAACAGCCGCGGGACCTCCTCGGGCGTGCGGACCTGGTAGACCCACGGCCCGAACGCGTCGTACTCGGCGGTCATGGGCAGACGGTACGCCGGATGGGGGCCGTCGCCGCCCGGGGTCGGACCCTGATCTACAACTGCAATCTCTCTATTGCACTTCCACTGGACGAGTGCAACTCTGTGGTTGCACTAAACCGACCTGAGAGGACAGACTCATGACCATGACCACCAACCCGCCTGCCGTCAGCGACCTCGAGGGCTTGACCGTCACGCGCGCCGTGACCATCGACGCCCCCGTGGAGAAGGTCTGGGCCGCGATCACCGAGCCGGAGCACATCTCCCGGTGGTTCGGGCAGCGCGCGGTGCTCGACGAGCTGGCGCTCGGCGCCCGCGGCGTCTTCTCCTTCGACGGCTACGGCGACTTCCCGGTGCTGATCGAGGAGCTCGAGCCGCTGCGGGTGATCGCCTACCGGTGGAGCAACGACAACGCCCGGGCGCTGAACGGCACCGACGTGGACCTGGAGCACTCGACCGTGTTCCGGTTCACCCTCGAGCGCGCCGGGGCCGGCACCGTCCTGACGGTGGTCGAGCGGGGCTTCGGCACGCTGACGGACCCGCAGGCGGCCCTGGAGAGCAACCGCGGCGGGTGGACGGCCGAGCTCGACGAGCTGGTCGCCTACGTCGAGAGCATCGCGTGAGAACCAGCACCCTGGTCCCGGTGCTGGCCGCGCTCGGCGACGACACGCGGTGGAGCATCCTGGCCGCGCTCGGCGAGGGCGACGCGTCCGCGTCCGCCCTCGCCGGGCGTCTGCCGGTCAGCCGCCAGGCGATCGCCAAGCACCTCCAGCTGCTCGAGCAGGTCGGGCTGGTGGAGCCTGTGCGGGTGGGCCGGGAGATCCGCTACCGCGTGCTCGGTGCCCGGCTCGGCGAGACCGCCCGGACGCTCGAGCAGGTCGGGGCGCAGTGGGAGCGGCGGCTGGCGACGATCAAGCAGATCGCCGAGAGCCTGTAGGGGGTTGGCTCGGGGCCGGGCCCGGGCCAGGGCTGGGAACGGGACCGGCGCCCAGCTCTGGGGCCCGGTCACCGGGAGTTCACCCGTAGTTTCACCCGTTCACAGGGTTGTGCCAGGGGCTGACCAGCGAGTTCACGGCTCGGCGTGCACATCGGTGCAGGTCAGGCGGGTTCACCAGGTGGCCACGTGCCGTCAGTGGTGGGGACCTAGGTCCCATTCCTAGCGTCGCTGTGTCGCCGGCCTCGATGCCGCGGCGAGCACCCACAGCCCTGACGACGGGAGCACCCATGTTCGAGCGCAAGCTCATCCGACCGGCGACGGTGGTGACCGCGGCACTCCTGGCCGCCGCGGTCGGCACCGGCGCCGCCTATGCGGACGGAGCGTTCGGCAACTCGCCGCTCGCGCACCGCACGGTCGGCAAGCAGGCCGACGGGTCGTACCTGACCCAGACCAACCAGTTCGTCACGCCGGTCGGCGACGTGATCAAGGAGAACGGCCGGCCCTTCGGCCTGGCGCTGCGCCCGGACGGCAAGACGGCCGCCGCCCTCAACACGGGGGGTGCCACCACCGGCATCGTCACGGTGTTCGACCTGGTGAGCGGCAAGGTGCTGCAGCAGACGGGCGGCGGGAAGATCTCCGACGGCGGGATCGTCTACTCGCCTGACGGCAAGTACCTGTGGGCGGCCCGCCCTGGCGACCTGCAGCGGTTCCCGGTCAACGCCGACGGCACGCTCGGCACGCCCGTCACGGTCGCCCTGCCCGGTACCGGCGGTCGCAAGGCGGTGCCGGCCGGCCTCGCGTGGGCGCCGGACGGCACGCTGCTCGTCACGTTGAGCGCCAACGGCACGCTGGGCGTGGTCGACCCGGTCAGCAACACGCTCGTCAAGCAGATCCCGGTCGGCAACGTGCCGAACGGCGTCGTCGTCGTCGGCGGCAAGGCGTACGTGAGCAACCAGGGCGGGCGCCCCGCCCAGCCGGGCGACCAGACCGACACGTCGTACGGCACGGCGATCGTCACGGACCACAACGCGGCGCCGACCACCGGCACGGTCTCGGAGGTCGACCTCGGCTCGGGCGCCCAGGTCAAGACCTTCGCCGTGGGGCTCGAGCCGAGCGCGCTGCTCGCCGTCGGTCCTACCGTGCTCGTCGCGAACACCGACGACGACTCGGTGACCAGCATCGACACCCTGAAGCAGCAGGTCGCCCGCACGTTCAGCGCCAACCCGGCACCCGGGGCACCGTTCGGCGCGCAGCCGAACGGCCTGACCATGCTCGACCCGACGCACCTGGCGGTCAGCCTGGGCCGGGACAACGCAGTGGCCGTGTACGGCTACCAGGACGCGTACGCGCAGCCCACCTTCGAGGGCCTGATCCCCACCGGGTCGTTCCCGACCGGCATCGCCCAGGACGCCGCGCTCGGCAAGCTGGTGGTGGCCAGCGAGCAGGGCATCGGCTCGGTCGGGCCGGACGGGACGGTCGCCGAGGGGGTCGACACCACGCCGGCTACGTCGCACCTCGGCTACAACTTCGTCGGCACGGTGCAGACGATCGCGACGCCGACCCCCGCGCAGATGGCCACCGACACCGAGCAGGTGTTCCGCAACAACCAGTGGAACGAGCTCGACAAGCGCAACGAGGCGGCCGACAAGAAGAAGGCGGCACCCGTCGCCGTCCCCGTGCGGATCGGCGATCCGTCGACCATCCAGCACGTGTTCCTCATCGTGAAGGAGAACCGCACCTACGACCAGGTGCTGGGCGACGTGGCCAAGGGCAACGGCGACGCGAGCCTGGCCCAGTTCGGGCAGCGGATTACCCCGAACATCCACTCGCTGGCGACCACGTTCCCGCTGATCGACAACCTCTACTCGGACGGCACCAACTCGGCCGAGGGGCACCACTGGCTCGACCAGGCGTTCGTCAACAGCTACATGCAGCAGATGTACGGCAACTACACCCGCTCCTACCAGACCGGTGACCCGCTCTCCGACGTGAAGACGGGCTGGATCTGGGACGACGCCGTCTCGCACGGGAAGTCGGTGACCAACTGGGGCGAGCAGATCGACAGCTACACCGACGCGAGCGGCAAGGGCACCACCTCCGACAGCTGGACCAAGTGGCTGGCCGACTCCCACGTGCTCGACGGCTCGGCGACCGGCTCGCTGAACTACCCGCTGGGCACCTACACCGCCAAGACCGACATCCCGTCGCTGGCCGCGGTCACCAAGCCGAACTTCCCCAACTTCGACCTCAACATCCCCGACCAGTACCGCGCCGCGATGTTCGGCAACGACTTCGCCGGGTACGTGAAGAACGGCAACCTGCCGGCGCTGAACATGCTGTGGGTGATGAACGACCACACGGCCGGCACCACCCCGGGCGGCATCACGCCCGAGGCCCACGTGGCCGACAACGACCTGGCGGTCGGGCGCATCGTCGACACCATCTCGCACAGCCCGTACTGGAAGAACAGCGCGATCTTCGTCGTCGAGGACGACTCCCAGAACGGGGTCGACCACGTCGACGGCCACCGCAACCCGACGCTGGTGGTGAGCCCGTACGCCAAGCGGGGCGCCGTGGTGCACACGTACTACAGCCAGCTGAACGTGATGCGCACCATCGAGCAGATCCTCGGCCTGCCGCCGATGAACCAGGAGGACCTGACGGCGGAGCCGATGTTCGACGCCTTCACCGACAAGCCGGACCTGACGCCGTTCACCGCGCTGCCGAGCAACGTCTCCCTGACCGAGACGAACCCGCAGCCCGGTGCGGCGCCGGCGCCGACGGCGACCACCACCGCGGCGAAGGGGTCCACCACGTCCGCGCTGCAGACGGCCTGGGCCCAGTGGTCCGCCAAGCAGGACTGGAAGTCGGAGGACATGGTCAACATGGCCCAGGGCAACCGCGACGTCTGGTACTCCGGCAACGGCTTCACCACGCCGTACCCGGGTGACGCCAAGGTGCTGATGCCGGACGAGGTACCCGGCGCCGACGCGGGCCCGGACACCGACGCCGGGGCAGGCACGGGTGCGGCGCCGGCGTCCCCGGCAGCCGCCCCCACGGCGGGGGGCGACGGCTGATCTCGTCCGCGCGGCCCTGACGGCACGCGACCGGCCCGGTGGGATCCCCTCACCGGGCCGGTCGACGCCCCACGATCACAGAGCCGTCGGCGGGCAGTGCTCGACGGCCTCGTCGTCCCAGTTCTCCGCGGTCTGCAGCACCCAGAACGCGACGAAGAGCACCAGCAGGACCGACTCGACCACGAACACCGTGCCGAACCAGGGCCGGAGGCCGAGCAGCCGGGCGCCGCCCACCACGCCCGCGCCGAAGACGAGCGTCACGAGGATCAGGGTGGCGATGGTGCGGTATGCCCGGCCGTACCGGTCCGGCGACATCAGCCGCAGGTCCGTCCGCTCGCCGGCTCGTCGACCGGCGAGCCACGCGACGGCAGCCGTGAGCAGGAAGAACACGAGCGCGGCCGCGTAGTGACCCACCCGCAGGAAGAGGTGCGGTGCGACGACGAACACCACCGCGACCGTCAGCCACGCCGCACTGGCGGCCGTGAGGCCGATGGCGGCCGGACGGCCACGACGTCGGGCACCCCACCACGCCACGCCGAGCGCGAGGGCGCCCACCACCAGCAGGGCCGTCACGTTGTTGCGAACGGCCGGCACGTACTCCGGCGGCACGCAGCTGGCCGTGCCCGGGCCGCAGACCTCGGGGCCCAGCTCGCGCGGCGTCGGGACGAACGCGACCAGCGGCACCGCCATGCCGGCGAGGTCGAGCAGCGTGTCCTCCCAGCCGGGGCGGCCCTTGATCGCGATCAGTGCCGGGCCGATCGCCATCAGGGTGCCCACCAGCACGCTGCGGACGGGGGAGTAGTAGTACCCGCTGATCGAGCCGAACCGCTCCCCACCGCGGGCGACCTCCAGGGTCAGCGAGACAGCCAGCAGCAGGGTGAGCGCCACCACGGAGACGCGGAGGTACCGGTAGGTGGTGCGCGCCGCGTCGTCGAGCGCGGCGTCGTCCATCTCGCCAGTGTGCCCCGCAGGTCCCACGTCGACCCGTCGGACGGATCCGTACCGCCCGTCGGCGCCGCGACCGCCCGTCGTGCGCCGACCCGGAGCGCGGGGGGACGATGGTCGTGGGCCGCCGACCGGCGGCGCCGGAGCGGAGGTCGGCCAGATGTCGGGTGCTCGCGGAGATCGGTCGGTGCTGGGTACGGCGGGACGCGCGGTGCTGCGGACCGCCGCCCGCGGACTGACCGGCTGGCTGTTCGTCGAGGCCGGGTACGCGGTGGTGAAGGAGCCGGGCGGCCGCGTGGACCTGGCGGCCGGCACCCTGGGCACCCTGCGCAAGGTGGTCCCGCTGCCCGCGGACGACGAAGCCCTGGTGAAGGCCAACGGCGCGGCCCAGCTGGTGGCGGGTGCGACGCTCGCCCTCGGCATCCTGCCCCGTACCTCGGCCGCCGTGCTCGCGGCCTCGTTGCTGCCGACGTCGGTCGCCGGCCACCCCTACTGGCGGATCGACGACCCGGCCAAGCGTGCCGCTCAGAAGCTCCAGTTCCAGAAGAACATGGCGATGCTGGGCGGCCTGCTGTTCGCCGTCATCGAGTAGCGCGGCGGTCAGCCGCGGCGGGCGGTCAGACGCGCTGGCGCACCGTCAGCCGGGCCAGCAGCGGGTGCACCAGGGGGCCCACGCCGACCGCGTACACCAGCGTGCCGACGCCCAGGGCACCTCCCAGCAGCCAGCCGACCAGCACCACGCTGACCTCGATGGACGTCCGGACCACCCGTACGGACCAGCCCGTACGGGCGACGAGCCCGGTCATCAGACCGTCGCGCGGCCCCGGACCCAGGCGGGCCCCGATGTACAGCGCCGTCGCCAGGGCGTTCAGCGCCACCCCGGCCACGAGCATCGCTGCGCGCCACGTCAGGGACAGGTGCGGCAGCAGGTCCAGGAGCCTCAGCACCGGGTCGACGAGCACGCCGATCACCACGACGTTCGCGATGGTGCCGATGCCGGGCCGCTGCCGCAGCGGCCACCACGCGGCGAGCACGAGCACGGAGACGACGAGGGTGATCTGCCCGAACGAGAGCGGCGTGTGGCGGCGGATGCCGAGCGTCAGCACGTCCCACGGCATCGCGCCGAGCCGGGCGTGCACCAGCAGGGCCATCGACACGGGGTAGAGGGCCAGGCCGACGGCGAGCTGGGCGCCGCGGCGCAGGTGGAGCCGGCCGGTGGTGGTGCGCCGGCCGTCGGCGGGGCTGATCGCGGTGGTCACGACGGCGATCCTGCGACACAAGTGGCCTTGTGCTCCAGGGCCACTTGCCCGACAGTGGCCTGGTGCGCGTGAGCAGCGACCGTCGGGTCGGTCCGGACCGGGTGGCGGCGCTGATGGACGGCTGCGCCGGCTCGGGGGCGGCGTACGCGGCGCTGGCCGACGGGCTGCGGTCCGCCGTGCTCGCCGGAGCGTTGCCGCCGCGCACCCGCCTGCCGGGAGAGCGCGAGCTCGCGGCCGCGCTCGGAATCTCCCGGACCACCGTGTCCACCGCCTACGACGTGCTGCGGGGCGAGGGGTACCTGGTCAGCAGGCAGGGCTCCGGCACCGTCACCGCGCTGCCCGGCGGGGTGCGACTCTCGCCCCGGTTCTCCGACCTGCCGGGTGCGGACCTGCTGGACCTGACCAAAGCGGCGCCCGGTCAGCCCCCCGAGCTCGCCGCCGCGTGCGAGGCCGCCGTCGACGACCTGCGCCACGTCGCCGGCCGCGGGTACAGCTCCTTCGGCCTGCCGAGCCTGCGCGCGGCGCTCGCGGACTGGTACGACGAGCGCGGCGTGCCGACGACGAGCGAGCAGATCCTGGTCACCACCGGCGCCCAGCACGCGATCCACCTGCTCATGGGCCTGTTCGCCGGCCGTGGGGACCGCGTGGCGCTGGAGCACCCGACCTACCCGCTGGCCATCGAGGCGGTCCGCTCCGCAGGTGCCCGACCCGTGCCGGTGCCCGTCGGCGCAGCCGGGGTCGACGTCGAGCTGCTGCGCGCCACCGTCGCCCGGACCGACCCCCGCCTGGCCTACCTGATCCCCGACTTCCAGAACCCCACCGGCACCGTGCTGGACCCGGAGAGCCGGTCCGCGGTCCGGAGCGTGCTGGCCCGGGCCGGCGTGCCGCTCGTGGTCGACGAGGCGTTCAGTGAGCTCGCGTTCGGCGAGCCGGCGCCGTCGCTGGTGGCCGGTGACGGCCGCGCCGTGATCGGCATCGGCTCCAGCTCCAAGGCGTACTGGGGCGGCCTCCGCGTCGGCTGGGTGCGCGCCCACCCCGAGCTCGTCGCCCGGCTCGCCGCCCGCCGGGCGAGCATGGACGTCGGCACGTCGGTGCTCGACCAGCTGGTGCTGGTGCGCCTGCTCGCCGAGCGGCACACGATCCTCGCCCGTCGTCGTGCGGAGCTGCGGCGCCAGCGCGACGTGCTGCTGGGGCTGCTCGGCACCCACCTGCCGGGCTGGAGCGCGCGGCCCCCGGCGGGCGGTCTGAGCCTGTGGGTGGACCTCGGTGCACCGGCGTCCACGGCGCTCGCGCTGCGAGGCCCGGCGTGCGGCGTCCATCTGGTGCCGGGCACGGCCTTCGGCACCGACGGCACCTTCGACGACCGGCTGCGGCTGACCTTCGGTGAGCCGGAACCCGTGCTGGTGACCGCGGTCCAGCGGATCGCGGAGGCGTGGGCGACGCACGACCGGCCGGCGCCGGCGCGGCGGCCCTGGGCGCCGGCCGTCTGACGGGGCTGCCGCGCCCGACGGAGGTGCCGCACCCGAGGGGCGGAGGGCGGCACGATGGGCGGGACGACGATCGGAGGTGGTCTCGTGGCTGCGCACCGGCGGGGCTCGTACGGATCCGTCTGGGTCCGGTGGACGGCGCTGCTGCTGTTCGGCACCGGCTTCGGGTACGTCGAGGCGGCCGTGGTGCACTACCTCCGCCGGGTGATCGGCTACCACGCCGGCTACGAGGTGGCCGCGCAGCACGTCTACCTCGACCTGCGGGTGATCGCCTTCGTGCGGCCGGAGCACACCGTGCTGGTCGACCCGGTGCTCACCCAGGTGGAGGTCGCACGGGAGGCGGCCACGCTGCTGATGCTGCTCGCGGTCGCGGTGATCGCCGCGGACACGCTGCGGCGCCGGGTGGCCGCCTTCTTCATCGCCTTCGCGGTGTGGGACCTGACGTACTACCTGTTCCTGCGCGTGCTCGACGGCTGGCCGGCCGCTCTCACCGACCGAGACGTCTTCTTCCTCATCCCCGTGACGTGGGTCGGTCCCGTGCTCACCGCCGTCGTCGCGTCGACCGTGGTGCTGGTCGTGGCGTCGTGGGTCTACGTCGCCCGCGGGGCGGGTGAGAAATCGTCAGACCCCCCGTCCGGGACCTAGGTCCGGCGCAGCGAGCGCGCAGATGCCGATGTAGTGACGCTAAAGCCGGCACGGTTCCTCCGTCCTGGTCCGCTGCGGACGTCAGAGGTGGTGCGGGTTGCCGGAGGGTACGGGCGGTGCGTCGCGGAGGGCGTCCGGCGTCCCCGCCGGGCTCCCCACCGGGTTGCACACCCAGGTGCTCCAGCAGCTGTCCGAGGCGGTCTACGTCGTGGACCGCGAGCGGCGCATCCAGTACTGGAACGATGCGGCCGAGGCGCTGACCGGCCGCACGGCCGCCGAGGCCATGGGCCGCTGGTGCGGCGACGGCCTGCTCAACCACGTCGACGACGCCGGTGTCTCGATGTGCGGGCCCGGGCGGTGCCCGCTCGCGCTCACCATGCGGGACGGCGAGCCGCGCGCGTGCCGGGTCCAGCTGCACCACCGCGACGGTCATCTGGTGCCGGTGCGGGTGCGCGCGACCGTGCTGCGCGACCTCGACGGCGACGTGATCGGTGCCGTCGAGGTGTTCAGCGACGACTCCGAGCACCGCGCCGACCGGCAGCGCATCGACGAGCTGGACCAGACGGCGAGCCACGATGCGCTCACCGGTCTCGGCAACCGCCGGTACCTGGACCGTCAGCTGGAGCTCCGCCTGTCGGAGTGGCGCCAGGACCCGACGGCCGCCTTCGGCGTGCTGCTGCTGGACCTGGACCGGTTCAAGCAGGTGAACGACGCGCTCGGGCACCTGGCCGGCGACGAGGTGCTGCGCGCCGTCGCCGTCAGCCTGCGGCTGGCCGCACCCGACGGGTGCGACCTGGCGCGCTTCGGCGGCGAGGAGTTCGTCGCCGTGGTGCCGTGCGACGACGTCACCGACCTCGAGGCGGTGGGGGAGCAGATGCGCGCCATGGTGGCCAGCATCCGGATGGAGCGGTTCGGCCGTGACGAACCCGTGACGGTCTCGGGCGGTGGCACGCTGGTGCGCTCCGACGACGTGCCGCTGTCCCTGCTGGCACGGGCGGACAGCATGCTGCTGCAGGCCAAGTGGCGGGGACGGGACCGCGTCGTCGTCCAGCCCTGACGAGCGCCCGGCGGCGCGCTGTCAGCGCCAGCCGAGCGCCGGTGCGACGTGCGTGAGGAGCGACTCGATCACGTGCGCGTTGTAGTCGACACCGAGCTGGTTGGGCACCGTCAGCAGCAGGGTGTCGGCGTCGGCGATCGCCTCGTCGCCCCGCAGCTGCTCGATCAGCACGTCAGGCTCGGCGGCGTAGCTGCGGCCGAAGATCGCCCGCGTGGTGGCGTCGATGTTGCCGATCTGGTCCTCGTCCTCCGACCCGTGCCCGAAGTACATCCGGTCCCGGTCGTCCACCAGCGCGAAGATGCTGCGGCTGACCGACACCCGGGGCTGTCGCTCGTGGCCCGCCGCCGTCCACGCCTCGCGGAACAGGCGGATCTGGTCGGCCTGCTGCACGTGGAACGGCTGGCCGCTCTCGTCGTTCTTCAGCGTGGAGCTCATCAGGTTCATCCCGGCCTGCGCCGCCCACTGCGCGGTGGCGTTGGACCCGGCACCCCACCAGATCCGGTCGCGAAGGCCGGGGGAGTACGGCTCGACGCGCAGTAAGCCTGGCGGGTTGGGGAACATCGGGCTCGGGTTCGGCTGCGCGAACGCCGCGCCCTCGACCACGCGCAGGAACGTCTCGGAACGGGCGCGCGCCATGTCGGCGTCCGTGCTGCCCTCCGGTGGCTCGTAGCCGAAGTACCGGAACCCGTCGAGCACCTGCTCGGGCGACCCTCGGCTGATACCGAGCTGCAGCCGACCGCCGGCGATCAGGTCGGCAGCCCCCGCGTCCTCGGCCATGTACATCGGGTTCTCGTACCGCATGTCGATCACGGCGGTGCCGATCTCGATGCGGCTGGTGCGGGCGCCGACGGCGGCGAGCAGCGGGAACGGCGAGCCGAGCTGCCGGGCGAAGTGGTGCACCCGGAAGTAGGCGCCGTCGGCGCCCAGCTCCTCGGCGGCGACGGCCAGGTCGATCGACTGCAGGAGCGCGTCGGAGGCGGACCTGGTCTGCGAGGCGGGTGACGGGGTCCAGTGCCCGAAGGACAGGAAGCCGATGGTCTTCATGTCCGCCTCAACGCGTCTCAGGCCTCGATCTTCCGCCGGACCAGCTCGACGACGCGTCCGACGTTGACCGTCCACCCGACACCGAACACCTGCGGGCTGAGCAGGTGGTCGCCCTTCGGGTCCCAGACCCGCTCCTTGAACCGCGCGACGGTCGGCGGCCGGAAGTCGTAGGGCACGAACCCGACGACCTCGCCGTGCCAGGTGCGCTGGTCCTCCGGGGTGCGCAGCTCCTTGACGACGGCTGCGGCGGCCAGGCCGAGGACGACGAGCCGGCCGATCGAGGGGCCGCGGCGGCCGTGCTCCCGGTTGCTTCCCATGGTTGCTCCCTTGCGACGTCGGTGCTCCGATCCTCCACCCGTCCGCACCGACACGGGTGTGATCCGTGTCGCATCCTCACCGGCGGCGGCGTGTCCGGTTCCCCGACGAGCCGCCGGCACGCCACCCTCGGCCCGCGACCGTCGCCCCGCGGTCGCACGGCCTGACGAGGGATCGATCACCCATGCTGAAGAAGTCACGCTGCGCCAAGTCCGCCACCTGCACGCTCACGTTCGCGCTGCCCGTCGCGCAGCTCGTCGGGTCGGTCAGCGTCGTCGGGACCTTCAACGACTGGACGCCGGGTGTGCACGTGCTGCGCCGGCGCTCCAACGGCACCGCCAGCGCCTCGGTCACCGTGCCGGCCGGGACCGACGTGCGGTTCCGCTACCTCGGCGAGCACGGCCGCTGGTTCGACGACGCGGACGCCGACCTGGTGACCACCGACGGCGGTCTGGTTCGCGTCTGACTCCTCCGGGTCGCGACGCGTTTTCACAACCAAGTTTTGTGTAAACTCCGTCGCATGACCTACGTGATCGGATCGCCGTGCGTGGACGTCAAGGACCGCGCCTGCGTGGACGAGTGCCCCGTCGACTGCATCTACGAGGGCGCTCGCACGCTGTACATCCACCCCGACGAGTGCGTGGACTGCGGCGCCTGCGAACCGGTGTGCCCCACCGAGGCGATCTACTACGAGGACGACCTGCCGGACGCCGAGCGGGCGTACCTGGCGGACAACGCGGCGTTCTTCGCCGACACGCTGCCCGGCCGCCCGGCACCGCTCGGCTCGCCGGGCGGGGCGGGAAAGCTCGGCGCCCTCGGCGTGGACACACCGCTCGTCGCCGGCCTGCCGACCACCGACCCCGGCGCCTGAGGGCCGTGCGGCGGGACCAGCCCGGGACCGGTGCCGACCCGGTGGGTCCGGGTGCCGGTGCACGGACGGGCGTCTCCGGCCGCCGCCTGGCGGTGCTGACCCGGCTGCGCGCGGCGGCGCGACCGCTGGGGATCGCCGAGCTGGCGACCGCCCTGGACGTGCACCCCAACACGGTGCGGTTCCATCTCGAGGCTCTGCTGGCGGCCGGGCTTGTGCGGCGTGCGGACAGCGTGCGGCGCGCACCCGGTCGCCCGGCGCAGCTGTTCGCCCCGGTCGCGGCCATGGACGGGACCGGTCCGCGGCGGTACGGGCAGCTGGCCCGGGTGCTGACCGCCGCCTTGGACGGCGTGCCGGACGGCCCCGCGCGGGCGCTCGAGCAGGGCCGGGTCTGGGGTCGGGAGGTGGCTGCGGGCGTCGACACCCCCGCGGCGTCGTCCGGCAGCCGCGGTGGGCGAGCGGAGGTCCCCGGGCGAGCCGCCGGGGTCGACCGGCTGGTCGCGCTGCTGGACGACCTGGACTTCGACCCCGTGGTGGTCCCCGCGTCGGACTCTGCTGGCAACGGCGTGCGGCAGCCGGCCGACGCGCCTGCCGGCGACGCGGTCCGCATCGGACTGCGGCGGTGCCCCTTCCTCGAGGTGGCCGGCGCGAGCTCGGCGGTGGTGTGCCCGGTGCACCTCGGGCTCATGCAGGGCGCCATGGAGGTCTGGTCCGCACCGGTGACGGTGGACCGGCTGGACCCGTTCGCTCAGCCCGACCTGTGCGTGGCGCACCTGGCGGCGGTGGTGTCCGGCTGATGCCGGGCCGGACGGGCGCACGATGGGTCGCACCCGGACGACGAAGGAGATCTCATGGACTCGACGAACCTCGAGACGCTGGCGGACGAGCTGATCGCCGCGGCGCACGCCGCCGACTCCGGCCGCGCGTCCCGCACCGTGCACGGCGGCACGGGTCACCCGCTGCGGCAGACGGTCCTCGCGCTGGTCGCCGGCCGTGCGCTGGCGGAGCACGACAGTCCCGGTGACGCGACGTTGCAGGTGGTGCGCGGCCGGATGCGGCTCACGGCGGGTGAGCTGTCCTGGGAGGGCCGTGCCGGGGAGCTGGTCACCATCCCGCCGTCCCGGCACGGGCTGACGGCGCTGGAGGACGCCGTCGCGGTGCTGACGGTGGTCGCCGCGCTCTAGCGGGCGCGTCAGCTCGCGGCGAGCAGGTCGTCGATCTGCCCGAGCGCCTGCTTCATGCCCGGCTCCATGCCCATGCCGAGCACCTTCTGCAGGTCCTCCGCGGAGTCGAACCGCGACACGATCGTCAGCAGCGTCCCCTCGTCCACCGGCTCGAGCGCCACGCTCGCGTGCGCGGTCGGCATCTCGAGGTTCGGCGTGCCCGAGTCGTCGGCGAACCCGTCGTCGAACGTCAGCGCCCGCGGCTCCTCCAGGCTGACGAACCGCCACCAGCCCCACGCCTTCTCGCCGTCGGGTCCCGTCATGTAGTAGGTGGCGCGGCCGCCGGGGCGGAAGTCGTGGTCGACGAAGGTGGCCGGCCACGTCGGCGGTCCCCACCACCGCTCGAGCCGGCGCGGGTCGGAGAAGACGGTCCACACCTGCGCCGGGGGCGCGGCGTACTGCGCGGTGACGGTGAGGGTGAGGGCCGTCGGGTCGGTGACGGACGTGAGCACGGTCATGCGGGTCCTCCTTGGGCTGGTGGCCGGTCGGGGGTCGGCTCGGCCAGCAGGGCGTCGATGCGGTCGAGGCGCCCGTGCCAGATCTCCTGGTACTGCTCGAGGAGACGGGCCGCGGCGCGGACCGTCTCGACGTTGCCGCGCACCAGCCGCTCGCGCCCGTGCACCTGCTTGGTGACCAGGCCCGCGCGTTCCAGCACCGCGACGTGCTTCTGGACCGCGGCGAAGCTCATCTCGTAGCGCTGCGCCAGGTTGGAGACGGACTCCTCGTGGTGCAGCACGCGCGTGACGATGTCCCGCCGGGTCCGGTCCGCCAGTGCGGCGAACATGCGGTCAACGGTGTCCGGGTCCAGAAGTTCTACAACCATCGGGTTGTACGTTAGCGCACCCGGCCGCGGACCACCACCACGCCGCCGGCGGGCACCTTGACCGCACCGGACACCTGTTCCCCGGACAGCAGCTCCGTGCCCTCGGCCGGCACCGCGACGGACTCCTCGCCGTGGTTGACCGCCACCAGGTAGTCCGCCTCGCTGCCGTGGCGGACCACCACCTCGACGTCGTCCGGCAGCTCGGAGGCCGCGAGGCCGGCGTCGGCGTAGGCCCGGTGCAGCACCGCGGCGAGGCCGTCACCGGTCAGGTGCGTGGACACGTACCAGCCCGTGCCGTCACCCCGCACGTGACGGGTGACCGCCGCGCCGCCCGCCGCGGGCCCGTCGACGTAGTGCGCCAGCACCTGCGCGCCGCGCAGCACCAGGTGGTCCGCCCACACGTCGGACACGACGTGGTCGGCGCCGTCGACCCAGGCCAGCCGCACGCGCTCGCCGGTGCGCAACGGCAGGAACTCCTCGACGGTCACGCCCAGCGCGTCGACCAGCGGTGCCAGGTAACCACCCGGGTGCACGGCGTCGTGCTCGTCGACGATGCCGGAGAAGCACATCACCACGAGCGTGCCGCCCGCCTCGACGTAGGCCGTGAGGTTGCGGGCCGCCACGTCGCTGAGCAGGTACGACGCGGGAGCGACCACCAGCGGGTAGGCCGACAGGTCCGCCTCGGGGTGCGCGAAGTCCACCGTCAGACCGTCGCGCCACAGCCGGTCGTACACCGCCCGCGTCCGCTCGCGGTGGCCGAGGTCCACGCTCGGACGCCACTCCAGGTCCTGCGCCCAGAACGACTCCCAGTCCCACAGGATCGCGGCGTCGGCGCGGACCCGCGACCCGCGCACCTCGCCCAGCCGACCGACCTCCGCGCCGAGCTCGCACACCTCGCGCCACACGCGCGACGACGTGCCGGCGTGCGGAAGCATCGCCGAGTGGAACTTCTCGGCGCCGGAGCGAGAGGCGCGCCACTGGAAGAAGAGCACGGCGTCGGCGCCGCGGCCCAGATGGGTCAGCGCGTTGCGCGCCATCTCGCCGGGGCGCTTCGCCACGTTGCGCGGCTGCCAGTTGACCGCCGACGTGGAGTGCTCCATCAGGATCCACGGCCGGCCCCCGGCGACCGAGCGGGTCAGGTCCGCCGCCATCGCCAGGCCGACGTACCCGCGCGGGTCGGCGGCGTCGAGGTAGTGGTCGTCCGAGACCACGTCGACCTCCCGCGCCCACTCCCACAGGTCGGTGGAGGGGCACGCCGTCGCCATGAAGTTGGTGGTCACCGGCCGGTCGGAGTGCGCGCGGATCGCGTCCCGCTCGGCGCGGAAGCACTCGCGCAGCGCGTGGTCGCTGAAGCGGGCGAAGTCGAGGCGCTGGGCCGGGTTGACCACGCTGGGCGCGACGGACGGCACGCCGACGTGCTCCCACTCGCCGTACCGCTGCCCCCAGAAGGCGGTGCCCCACGCGGCGTTCAGCGCGTCGAGGCTCCCGTACCGCTCGCGCAGCCAGACTCGGAAGCCCGCCGCGGACGACTCCGAGTAGTCCTCGGAGACCGGCGCCCCGTACTCGTTGTGCACGTGCCACAGCACCACGGCGGGGTGGCGGCCGTAGCGCTCGGCGAGGGCCGTGGTGATGCGCACGGCGGCCTGCCGGTACGCCGGTGAGCTGGGACCCGCCATGCCGCGCGAGCCGAAGCCCAGCACGGTCCCGTCCCGCGTGACGACCCGTGCCTCGGGGTGGGCGGCGAAGAACCAGGCGGGGGGAGACGCGGTCGGGGTGCCGAGGTCGACGGCGATGCCGTGCGCGTGCAGCAGCTCGATCAGCCGGTCGAGCCAGCCGAGGTCCAGCTCACCCTCGCGCGGTTCCAGCAGCGCCCAGGAGAAGATGCCGACGCTGACCAGGTTCACCCCGGCCTGCGCCATCAGCTCGACGTCCTGCTGCCACACCTCCTCGGGCCACTGCTCGGGGTTGTAGTCCCCGCCGTAGGCGATCCCGTCGGGTCCCAGCGGCCAGCGCGGCGTGGTGGGGCCGACGGCTCGCAGGCTGCCGGGACGCGGGGCCACTGGCCCCGTGGGGTGGGAAGACATGACTCTCCGTCGAGCTCGTGGGATCAATCGGTGTGCACGATCACAGCCGTCAGCGGCACACCGTGCAACAGGAAACACCACGTCGCGAGCAGTTGACAAGCACCTCGGGACTGCCCTTACTGTGAGCGTGCACAGGCACCCGCGCCGCACCGGCGCATCCGTCGCGCTGCCGCGACGGCCTTGACGAGGAGGTCACATGCGCCTGCACTCAGGCATCCGGATCGGCGCGGTCCTGGCCGCGTCCGCCCTGCTGGTCACCGCCTGCTCCGGCGGCGGCGGCTCGGCCGGCGGCTCCACCGCGGGTTCGACGGGCGGGTCCACGGCCGCGGGAGGCAAGGTCGATCTGACGTTCTGGACGTGGGCACCGGGGATGGACGCCATCGTCGCCAAGTGGAACGCGGAGAACCCGAACATCCAGGTGACGGTGAACAAGCAGGACGGCGGCGACCCGGCCGTCACCAAGCTGCTCACCGCGATCAAGGCGGGCTCGGGCGCGCCGGACGTGATGCAGACCGAGTACCAGAAGATCCCGACGCTGGTCTCGTCGGACGCGCTCGCGGACATCTCCGGCGACCTGCCGAAGGACCTCAAGAGCCACTACTCCGACGGCACCTGGCAGGCGGTCACGCTGGGCGGTGACCAGGTGTACGGCGTGCCGCAGGACTCCGGCCCGATGGAGTTCTACTACCGCACGGACATCTTCCAGCAGTACGGCCTGACCGTCCCCAAGACGTGGGACGAGTACGCGCAGGTCGCGGCCAAGCTGCACGCCGCCGACCCCACCAAGTACCTCGGCACGTTCTCCGCGACGGACGCCGGCTGGTTCACCGGCCTCGCGCAGCAGGCCGGCGCCTCGTGGTGGGGCGTGGACGGCACCGCGTGGTCGGTGAACATCGACTCCGCGGCCACGCAGAAGGTCGCCAAGTACTGGGGCGACCTGGTGGAGCAGGGTGTGATCGACAACAAGCCGATGTACACCCCCGAGTGGAACGCGGCGCTGAACGACGGCACGCAGGCCGGCTGGGTCTCGGCGATCTGGGCACCGGGCGTGCTGCAGGGCAACGCGGCCGACACCAAGGGCAAGTGGGCCATGGCGCCGCTGCCGCAGTGGAACGCGGGCGACAACGCCACGGGCAACTGGGGCGGTTCCGCCTCGTCGGTCACGTCGCAGTCCAAGCACAAGGCGGAGGCCGCCAAGTTCATCGCGTGGATGAACTCGAGCCAGGAGGGCGTCGACATCCTGGCCAAGCAGGGCGGCCTGTACCCGGCCGACCTGCCGGGCCAGTCGGAGGCGCTGTCGGCACCGCCGGCCTTCTTCCCGCAGCAGACGGACTTCTACAAGACCGCCGCTGACATCGCGAAGTCGGTGAAGCCGTTCACCTACGGGCCGAACGTCAACGTGGCGTTCTCCTCGTACAACGACGCCTTCGGCAAGGCGACGCAGGCGAAGTCGTCTGCGGCGTTCGTCGCCGCGGTCAAGACGATGCAGGACGCGACCGTCGCCGACCTGAAGAACGGCGGCTTCACCGTCAAGCAGTGACCCTGGCCCCGTGGCCGCCCGGCACCTGCGCCGGGCGGCCACGGGCGTCCCGTCCCTCGCGGACCCCTCGTCGTCCGCTCGTCGTCGTCCGGCTCGTCGTCCCACTGGAGTGACCTGTGAACCGTGCCACCGTCGCCACGCCCAACCGTGGGGTGCGCCGCCACACGGGGCTGAGGGCCTACGGCTACCTCGCCCCGGCCGCGGTGCTGTTCACCCTGTTCCTGGCACTGCCGATCGTCTACGCGCTCTACCTGAGCCTCCGCACCGTCAAGGTGAAGGGCCTCGGCCTGGGAAGGGGTGCGCGCACCGAGGTGTGGGCCGGGCTGAGCAACTACCGGCACGCGCTGGTCGGCGACCCGGACTTCCTCGGCTCGGTGGGCCGGGTGGCGCTGTACGGCCTGGTGCTGGTGCCGACGATGCTCGGCCTTGCGCTGCTGTTCGCGCTGCTGCTGGACGCCCGGGGTGCCCGCGCGCGGGGCTTCTCCCGGGTGTCGATCTTCCTGCCGTACGCCGTCCCCGCGGTGATCGCCTCGCTGCTGTGGGGCTTCCTCTACCTGCCGCGCGTCAGCCCGTTCCTGTACGTCGCCGGCCGGCTCGGTTGGCCGCAGCCCGACGTGCTGTCGCAGCAGTGGGTCACGTTCGCGATCGCCAACATCGGCCTGTGGGGCGGCGTCGGCTTCAACATGATCGTGATCTACACGGCGCTCAAGGCGATCCCGAGCGAGCTGTACGAGGCGGCCCGGTTGGACGGCGCCTCCGAGGCGGCGATCGCCTGGCGGATCAAGGTGCCGGTGGTGGCACCGTCGCTGATCCTCACGTTCCTGTTCTCGATGATCGCGACGCTGCAGGTGTTCGCCGAGCCGATGACGCTGCGACCCCTGACCAACACGATCTCCTCCACGTGGAGCCCGCTGATGAAGGTGTACCGGGACGCCTTCACCCGCAACGACATCTACTCGGCCGCCGCCACGTCCGTGGTGATCGCGCTCGCCACCTTCGTCCTCTCGTTCGGCTTCCTGCGCCTGGTGCAGCGCCGCGCGTTCAGCCAGGAGAACAGCTGATATGGCCACCGTCGTCAGCGGCCCGCAGGTCGCCTCCGCCCGCCCCGCAGCCCCGAGCCGGCGCGTCAGCTCGTCGGCACGACGACCCAACCGCATCGGCACCGTGGTGCTGCTGATCGGCGCCCTCTACTGCCTGATGCCGGTGGTGTGGGTGCTGACGGCCTCCACCAAGAGCGCCAACGAGCTGTTCTCCACGCTGACCTTCGTGCCGTCCACGCACCTGTGGGACAACATCCGCGAGCTGTCGGCGTACCGCGGCGGGCTGTACTGGCGGTGGATGGCGAACACCGCCCTGTACGCCGGCGTCGGCGCGCTGGCGTCGACCCTCGTCTCCGCGATGGCGGGGTACGGGTTGGCCAAGTTCGTGTTCCCCGGCAAGAGAGCGGTGTTCAACGTCATCCTGGCCGGCGTGCTGGTGCCGGGCGTGGTGCTGGCGATCCCGCAGTACCTGCTGCTGGCCAAGGTGGGGCTGACCAACACCTACTGGTCGGTGCTGCTGCCCAGCATGATCAGCCCCTACGGCATCTACCTGGCCCGGATCTACGCGGCGGCGTCGGTGCCGGACGACGTGATCGAGGCGGCGCGCACCGACGGCGCCCGGGAGTGGCGGGTGTTCGGCTCGATCTCGGTGCCGATGATGATGCCCGGCCTGGTCACGGTGTTCCTGTTCCAGTTCGTCGCCATCTGGAACAACTTCATGCTGCCCTACATCATGCTGGGCAACGACCGGCTGTTCCCCATCACGGTGGGCCTGTCCGGGCTGCTGAACCAGGGCGCGTCGCAGCCCGCGATGTACACGTCGGTGATCACCGGCGCGCTGCTGTCGATCCTGCCGCTCGGCGCCCTGTTCCTCACCCTGCAGCGGTACTGGCAGGTGGACCTGGCGGCCGGTGCGGTGAAGGCCTGATGGGCCGCAGACGCCCCCTAGAGTTCGGACCGATGGAGTCGACAGGGGGCGCACGCAGGCGGCCGACGATCGTGGACGTCGCGGCTGCGGCCGGCGTGTCCCGCGGCACCGTCTCCCGGGTGCTCAACGGAGGCCACTGGGTGTCGCCGGAGGCGGCGGCGGCCGTCGAGCGGGCCATCAAGGAGACCGGCTTCCAGGCCAACCAGTACGCGCGCAGCCTGGTGACCGGCCGGGCCAACTCGGTGGCGTTCCTGCTGACCGAGCCGCAGCACCTGCTGTTCGAGGACCCCAACTTCTCGATCCTGCTGCGGGGTGCCGCGCAGGCGCTCGCGGCCAAGGGCATGCCGCTGCTGCTGATGGTGGCCGGCACCCGTGACGAGCAGCAGCAGGTGCTGCGCTACGTCGGCGCCGGGCACGTCGACGGGGTGCTGCTGATCTCCACCCACGCCGGCAACCCGGTGGTCGACGCGCTGGTCGCGCAGCGGGTGCCGACCATCGCGTGCGGCGTCCCGCTGGGGCACGAGGGTGCCGTGGGGTACGTGGCGGCCGACGACCTGGGCGGTGGGCGGCTGATGACGCGGCACCTGCGCGAGCGCGGCCGTCGGACCATCGCGATGATCACCGGCCCGCTGGACACTCCCGGCGGTCGGATGCGGCTCGACGGGTACCGCGCCGAGCTGGGGGACGACTTCGACGAGACGCTGGTGGAGAACGGCGACTACACGCGCGAGAGCGGCGTCGCGGCGATGCGGGCGCTGCTCGAGCGGCGGCCGGACCTCGACGCCGTGTTCGTCGGCTCGGACCTCATGGCCGTGGGCGCGATGCAGGCGCTGCGCGAGGCGGGACGCTCGGTGCCGGACGACGTGGCGGTGGGCGGGTTCGACGACTCCGGCCTGGCCGAGACGCTCGACCCGCCGCTGACGACGATGCGGCAGCCGTTCGCGCGGATCAGCCAGGAGATGGTGCGGTTGCTGCTCGAGGTTGTGGACGGCGAGACGCCGGCGGCGATCACGCTGCCGACCTCGCTGGTGGTGCGGTCCAGCACCTGACGGCCGTGTGCCGACGGCCTCCCGCGGCGGTCAGGCGGGGGAGAGCTCGCCCACGGGGACCGCGCCGGTCAGCGTGTTGCCCGGTCCCGGCAGCGGGCAGGCCCACGCCTCGTCGTACGCGCACGACGGCGGGTAGGCGAAGTTCAGGTCGACGACCAGCGCGTCGGGCGTGCCACCGAGGTCGGCACCCTTGACCGTGTCGAGCACGTAGCGCCCACCGCCGTACGTCTGCCGGCCGCTGGTCGCGTCCTTCAGGGGGACGAAGATGCCGCCGCCGTACACGGCCACCCACCACACGTCCAGGCCGCCGAGGCCCGGCAGCTCCAGCCGTCCCACCCGCTCGAGCGGAACCACGCCGTCGGTCGCGGTGCGCGCCTCGCGACGCTGCGGCGGTACCGACCGGTCCACGGGGACGACGAAGCGGAACGCCTCGTCGTACGGCGCCACCCGGGGACCGTCGTAGCTGGCCCGTTCGCCGACCGGCACAGGCGACGCGGGGTGCGTGCGGAGCAGCCGCTCCCGGCCGGCGACCCAGCGGCGGTGCGCCTCGGCGACGTCCTGCTCCGCGCGCACCGCGCGGTACAGGTCGGCCACCTGCCGGCGCCAGTCCAGGACGTCCCACCGCGACTCGGTCACCGCGCGAGCGTATGTCGGGCCGTCGTGCGCGCCACCGGCCGCCCACCCGCCGCCCACCTGCCGCCGACCCGCGACCCACCTGCCCGCGGAGGTGCCGCGGAGGTGCCGCCGAGGTGCACGGATCCCGTCCGCGCGGCGCGGCACGGTACCGTGGTGGGTCGTTCCCGGCGCCGGCCCCCTCGCGCGGCCCGCCGGTGACGCCCTCCCGGCGGCCCTCCACCGGCTCGTCGGCCGCCATCCGTACGCCGCACCGAAGGACGTCCCCGTGACCGCAGCACTGGCCCTGTTCGACCTGGACGACACGCTCGCGCCCTCCAAGAGCAAGGTCGGCGACGAGGTGATCGACATGATCGTCGCCCTCACCAAGGTGGTGCAGGTCGGTGTGATCTCCGGCGGCCGGTTCGAGCAGTTCGACGCCCAGCTGCTCTCGTCCATCCACGACGACGCGGCGCTCGGCCAGATCCACGTGCTGCCGACCTGCGGCACCCGCTACCTGGTGCACCAGGGCGGCGACTGGACCGAGGTGTACTCCGAGCCGCTGACCGCGGACGAGGCGGACCGCGCGACGGCCGCCCTGGAGGAGGGCGCCAAGGCGCTCGGTCTGTGGGAGGAGAGCACCTGGGGCGACCGCATCGAGCTGCGCGGCAGCCAGGTGACGTTCTCGGCGCTCGGCCAGGCGGCCCCGGTGGACGCCAAGGCGGCGTGGGACCCGGACGGGCGGAAGAAGGAGTCGCTGCGCGCGTACGTGGCCGACAAGCTTCCGGACCTCGAGGTGCGCTCCGGTGGGTCGACCTCCGTGGACATCACCCGCAAGGGCATCGACAAGGCGTACGGCGTCAACCGGCTGCTCGACCGCCTCGGTCTGCGCCCCGACCAGGCGGTGTTCTTCGGTGACCGTCTCGACGAGGGCGGCAACGACTACCCGGTGATCGCCACGGGAGTGCCCTGCATCGCGGTGACGGGCTGGGAGGACACCCCGGCCAAGGTCCGCGTGGCCATCCCCGAGGCGTTCGCGGCCGATCTGGCTCGCTGACCGGTCCGCTCGTGCGGTGCGGCTACTTCGAGGCGGGGGTCTGCAGGTCCTGCACCCTGCTGGAGCAGCCGTACGACGAGCAGGTGCGGGCCAGGCAGGACGCGTGCGTCCGGGCGCTCGGCGACCCTGACGGGCTGGTGTGGCTGCCGCCGGTGACGGGGCCGCAGGAGCGGTTCCGCAACAAGGCGAAGCTCGTGGTGGGCGGCACCGTCGACGCCCCGACCCTCGGGATCCTCGACGGTGCGGGTCGCGGCGTCGACCTGCGTGACTGCGGGCTGTACGAGCCGGCGATCAGCGACGTGCTGGAGCCGTTGGCCCGGTGGATCGCGGCCGCCCGCCTGGTGCCTTACGACGTGCCGTCGCGCGTCGGCGAGCTGAAGCACGTGCTGCTGACGGCGTCACCCGACGGTGAGCTGATGCTGCGGCTGGTGCTGCGGTCCACCGAGGCGCTGGCCCGGATCCGCAAGCACCTGCCGGCGCTGCAGCAGACGCTGCCCGCGCTCGGGGTGGCCTCCGTCAACGTGCAGCCCGCCCACGCCGCGGTGCTCGAGGGTGAGCGGGAGATCCCGCTCACCGAGCGGCAGACGCTGCGCATGCGGGTCAACGAGGTGGACCTGCACCTGCGGCCGCGCAGCTTCTTCCAGACGAACACGGCCGTGGCGGCCGCGCTCTACCGGCAGGCTGCCGCGTGGATCGACGAGGTGGCGCCGGCCACGGTGTGGGACCTGTACTGCGGGGTGGGCGGGTTCGCCCTGCACGCCGCGGCGCCGGGACGCGAGGTGACCGGCGTGGAGGTGAGCGCGGAGGCGGTGGCCAGCGCCGAGGCGAGTGCTGCGGAGCTGGGTCTCGACGGCGTGCGCTTCCTCGCCGGCGACGCGACGTCGTTCGCCCGGACCGCGGCACGGGCGCCCGACCTGGTGGTGGTGAACCCGCCCCGACGGGGGCTGGGTTCGGAGCTGGCCGGCTGGCTCGAGGCGTCGTCCGTCCGGTCGGTGCTGTACTCCAGCTGCAACCCGGACTCCCTGGCGCGGGACCTGGCCGCGATGCCGTCGTGGCGGCCCCGCCGTGCGCGGCTGCTGGACATGTTCCCCCAGACCACGCACGCCGAGGTGCTGGTGCTGCTCGGGCGCGAGGGCTGACCGGACGACCGGTGCGGGGAGCTCAGCGGCGCGTGGTGCCGCCCGGCTGCCGCGGCTCGCGCGGCCGTCGGACCCTCGCCGGCTCCGGCCGCCAGAGACCCGCCGCGAGCAGGCCCCGGGTCCGGCGGGACAGGTTGGCGTGCACCGTCCGGTACGAGTCCACGAGGAGCTCCTCGAGCAGCTGGTCCGGCACCTCGTCGTCGTCCAGCCGTGCCGTCAGCCAGTGCCGGTGGTCCATGTGCCAGCCGGGCAGCAGCGTGGGGAACTCGCGGCGCAGCGCGGCGCCGTCCTCCGGGTCCACCTTGACGTTGAGCCGGTAGGGCGCCGACGCCCCGACCAGGGCGAACATCCGGCCGGCCACCTTGTACACCGCGGTGGTCGCGTCGAACGGGTGCGTGAGCTCGGCCCACTCCAGCCCCATGGCCACGGCGTGCAGGTGGGCACGACGAGCTGCGGGATCGACGTCCTCGGTCACGCCCATGACGCTATCGAGCACCCCCGACAGCGTCCCGGCGGAGCCGGGCACGCTGCCACCCCGTCGTCGCCCGTCCGTCTCCCCGGGTGCTTGGCTCGGCTTCGACGCGCGTCGCGACCGGTCGGTGGTAGGACGGGGCCATGCGCACAAGGTCGGCAGGGTCCCTGGTCGGCGACCTGTGGGTGGTCAGGCGGGGAACGGGCCGCCCGTTGGTGCTCCTGCACGGCAACGGTGCGAGCCACCGCGAGTTCGACCGGCTGGTCCGGCGGCTCGCGCCCGGCCGCAGCCTCATCGGCATCGACTCCCGGGCGCAGGGGCGCTCCCTGCGCGGCGAAGGGCCGCTGACGATCGCACGCCTGGCGGACGACGTCGACGAGGTGCTCGGTTCGCTCGGGGGGCCGACGGTGGACGTGCTCGGTCACTCCGACGGAGGCAACATCGCGCTCGAGCTGGCCCTGCGTCACCCGGAGCGGGTGCGCCGCATCGTGATCAGCGGCGCCAACCTCGACCCGAGCGGTCTGCGGCCCAGCCTCCTGCGGACCTTCGCGGTGGTCCGTGCCGCCTGTGCGCCCGTCGCCGCGTGGTCACCCTGGGCGAGGCGGCGGGTCGAGCTGATGGACCTCATGCTCCTGGACCCGCAGATCGCCCCGTCGGACCTCGGGGCGGTGACTGCGCCCGTGCTCGTCGTCGTGGGCGAGCGTGACGTCATCCTGCCCGCCCACACACGCCTGATCGTGTCGAGCCTGCCCGACTCGCGGCTGGTCGTGATGCCCGGCGTCGGCCACATGGTGCCCGTGCGCCGTCCCGCCGAGCTGGCGGCCCTCGTCGAGGACTTCCTGGGCGCTCCTGACTCGGACTGACCTGTCGACGACCGCTCTCCTCCTCGCGGGCGGGTGTCGGACGTCCGGCGTAACGTCCCCGGCAGGAGGTGGGTCATGGACGTGTCGACACTGCTCACGGAGCTGTTCAGCAGGATCCCCGAGGTGCTGCACCGCGCCGCCGGAGGACTGGACGCCGAGGGCCTCGCGTTCCGTCCGGACGCAGACGCGAACTCGATCGCCTGGTTGGTGTGGCATGCGGCGCGCGTGCAGGACGCCCAGCTGGCGGACGTCGCCGGCCTCGAGCAGGTGTGGACGTCCGAGGGGTGGGTCCAGACGCTCGGGCTGCCGCTCGACGCGGGCGACACCGGCTACGGGCACACCTCGGCACAGGTCGCCCAGGTGGTGGCCCCCGCCCAGGACCTGCTCGGCTACGTCGACGCCGTCGCGGCGTTCGCGGCCGACTACGTCGGCGGCCTGAACCATGCCGAGCTGGACCGGGTGGTGGACCGCCGCTGGCAGCCGCCCGTCACACTCGGGGTGCGGCTGGTCAGCATCGTGGTGGACGCCACGGAGCACGCCGGGCAGGCCGCCTACCTGCGTGGGCTGGTGGACCGCTCCCGCGGCTGACCGTGCCCGCGGGCGCCGGCTCCGGTCGGGCCGGCGGCGAGGCAGGTGAGACAGGGCTCAGGCAGGGACCGAGGAGTCCTCGAGGACGGACAGCACGTTGCCCGCGGGGTCGGTGAACCACGCGATCGGCGGCCCGCCCGCGCCCCGGACCACCCCGGCCTCGTCGGTCGCCTCCGCCATCGACGGGTAGCGCTCGAACACCACGCCGCGCTCCGTCAGGGTCGCGACGGTGCTGTCGATGTCGCGCACCGGGAAGTTCAGCACCGTGAACGACGCCGGGGTGTGGTCGGCGCCCTTCGGGTAGACCAGCACGCTGGCGCCCGTCCCGAGCCGGAGCGTCAGCATGCCGTTGTCCACGCTGACCGTCAGGCCGAGCAGGTCGCGGTAGAACTCGGCTGCCTTGTCGACGTCGTCGACGGAGAAGCCGCTGAACGCGGGTGACTGACCGAGCATGGTGACCTCCGGAGCTGGGACGGCGGGACGGTGCCGCACCACGACCGGCGCGGACGTCCCCTCATCAACAGACCGGCCGGCGGTGTCGGGCTCATCGCACCGGCCGCCTCGATCTTCAGCCCTCGAGCAGCCCGCCGCCCACCCAGGCGCGGATCGCGGCGACGTCACCCTTGCTCAGGTCCATCCGGGCGCCCCGGCACAGGCCGATGACGTTGTCCGCCCACGCCTGCGCCAGCTTCTCGGCCGGGTGGGCGGTGGTCAGCTCGAGGCCGGTGTAGAGGATGCCCGAGATGACGGTGTTCACCGTCGCGCGGCCCACCTGGGCCCCCGCCTTCTGGCAGGCGTCCCGGACGCGTCGGGACGTCTCGGCGCGCTCGAACGGGTGGGCCGAGATGTCCGTCGCGAGGCCCTCCAGCAGCTTCCGGTAGCCCGAGGCGGGCAGGCCCGGTGTGTCCGTCACGGCGATCACCTGGCGGGTCAGCGCGCTGGGGTCGGTGTCGGCGACCACGCCCGGCAGGTCCGCCTCGTCGAACCGCTGCGGGTCCCAGACGTACCCCGGCGGCCGGCTGGTCATGCCGAGCTCCGGCAGCACGCGGCCCAGCCACGCCGCGAAGCTGCCGGCGCCGCCCCAGCCGGAGCCTGGCAGCGCCGGGTCGGCCTGCTGCGCGGCCTGCGCCACGGCGCCCAGCGGCACCGGACGGTCGGCGGTGCGGACCCGGTGCAGCACGGCACGGCGGGCGGCCGGCGACGGGTGCGCCTGCGTGGCCGGCGCCGGGGCAGCCGACGCAGAGGCGGCGGCCGGCGTGCCGGTGCTGGGGGAGCCGGTCGTCGTGCGACCGGATGCCGCGCCCCGCCCCGTGGCCTTCTCCTCGGCACCCGGGGGCTGCTCGGCTGCGGCGGGCTCCGGCGTGACGGGCTCCGGCGTGGTGGCGGTGGGCGGCTCCTCCGAGAGGGACGTGGTGGTGGTGACCAGCTCGGCCAGGGCGTCGGCCGTGATCACGTTGTCGGCGACGGCTCGGTAGGCGCTGGCGGCGGGGCTCGCGGTGATGATGGTGACCATGCGGTCGGCGGCACGGCACCGCAGGGCCAGCGGTGTGAAGTCCGCATCGGCCGAGACGATGACGAACTCCTCGTACCGGGTCGGCGCCGCGAGGGCGTCCACCGCGTCCAGCACCAGGTTGATGTCCGCGCTCGACTTGCCCTGCTGGGTCAGCGACGGGCAGTCGACCACCTGGAAGCCGGCGCGCGTGAAGTTGGGCCGGTAGACGGAGAACACCGACGGGTTCAGGTAGCAGGCGCGGATCAGGAACCGCCGGCTGAACTCGCCCTGCGAGTCGCTGCCCGTCTCCAGTTCCGCCAGCCAGTGCCCGGGGTCGGTGGCGAAGGCCTCGGCCGCGGCGGGGTCGAGGCGGCGCAGCCCGATGTAGACGTTGTCGAAGTCCACGAACAGGGCGCACCGCACGCGGCGGCCACCGTCCGTGCGGGCCAGGGTGTCGGTGCTCACCGGGCCATCTTCCCCGGTCCCGGGCGCAGCAGGGCGCCGTGACGGTCCGCGTCGCGGCCGTCCCGTCGTGCACGGCGGCTGCCCGCCATGCAAGACGGGACGGCGCCGACCCGTCGTCCGGGCAGCCGACCGGCGCCGTCTGGACCACTATGGAGACGTGATCGCACAGCACGTCGTGGTGCACGGACAGGTCCAGGGCGTGGGTTTCCGCTGGTGGGCGGCACGCGAGGCGGACCGGCTCGGGGTGACCGGCTGGGTGCGCAATCGCCCCGACGGGGCCGTGGAGGCGCTGGTGGAGGGGGAGCCCGAGCCGGTGCAGACGATGGTCGACGAGCTGGCCAGCGGCCCGCGGCACGCCGCGGTCAGCGGGGTGGACGTCGAGGACGCCACGCCGACCGGGTCGACGCGCTTCGTCGTCGAGCCGTAGACCGCGTCGTCGTGGAGCCGCAGCCGCTGCGCCCTGGCGCCTCGCGCTCGACGTAGCATGCGGACCCGTGGCCACCCCCGACTTCGTCCTCGCCCTGCGCGCCAAGGTGGACCACGACCTGCTGTGGCTCTCCGGGGTGACCGCCGTGGTGCTCGACACCTCCGGGGACCGCGTGCTGCTGGTGCGGCGCTCCGACGACGGCCGCTGGACACCCGTGACGGGCATCATCGACCCCGGTGAGCAGCCGGCCGCGGCAGCCGCCCGGGAGGTGCTCGAGGAGGCCGGTGTGGTGGCCGTCCCGGAGCGGCTCGCCCGGGTGCGGGCGCTGCCGCCCATGACCTATGCCAACGGCGACCGGTCCCAGTACCTCGACCTGACCTTCCGGTTCCGGCACGTCAGCGGCGACCCCTACCCGGCCGACGGCGAGAACACCGAGGCGGCCTGGTTCGAGCTCGGCGCGCTGCCGGCGCTGGACCCGGAGATGCACGGCCGGCTGGCCGTCGCGCTCGGGGACGGTCCGACGCTGTTCGACTGACGCGGTCGTCGGACCGGCCGCCTCGACCGACGCGGGCCGCCGACGTCAGGACGAGACGTCGGCGGTGGTGAAGCGGCTCCACGCGAGCGCGCCGAACACCGCCACCCAGGCGGCCTGGACGCCGACGCCGGTCCAGAGCACGTGGGAGTCGGGCGCGATCCGCAGGAACTCGGCGAAGTCGAGCCAGTGGTGGGTCAGCAGGTACGGGTGGATGCTGGCCAGGGCCGGCAGCGTGTCGAGCACGGCGCTGACCACCGCGGTCACCACGGTGGCCGCCATCGCGCCGATCGGCACCTCGGTCAGCGTGGAGAAGAACAGCCCGACGGCGACCAGCCCCGTCATGGACACCCCGACGTAGAGCACGATGCCCGCCACCCGGAGCACCGAGTTGCCGATGGGCACGGACCCGCCGGAGATCAGCGCGATGTCGTGCACGCCGAACAGCGCGGCGCCGACGATCAGTCCCACGACGGCGATCGCCAGCACCGCCGCGGCCACGAACGCCAGGGCGCCGAGCGCCTTGACGGCCAGCAGCCGGGCTCGTGCGACCGGCACCACGAGCAGGTAGCGCAGGGTGCCGGCGTTGGCCTCACCGGCCAACGAGTCGCCCGAGGCGATGCCGACGGTCAGCGGCAGCAGGAAGGGCAGGCAGAGGAACAGGGCGGCGACGACGAGGAACAGGCCGTTCTGGGACACCCGGCCGATGAACCCGGGGCCCTCGCCCCTGGTCGAGGTGTCCTGGGTCAGCCAGATCATCAGGCCGATCAGCAGCGGCACCATCGCCAGTCCGGCCAGCAGCACCTGGTTGCGGCGACGGCCGAACACCAGCCGCAGCTCGCTGCGGACCAGCCGGCCGGTGGCGCCCCGCTGCGGCGACGGTGGGTCGAGGGGTGCGCCGGCGGGTGCGGGCGCCGGGCCGGGCGCGACCACCACAGGCTCAGCGTGCGACATCGAAACCCTCCCCGGTCAGCTCGACGAACACCTGTTCCAGGCTCGGTCTGCGCACGTCCAGCCCCAGCAGGGGGACGTCGGCACCGACCAGCGCGGCGGAGACCCGGTCGGGTGGGACCTCGCCCAGCAGACCGTCCACGCGGTCGCCCGTCACCGACACGTCCGAGAGGCCCAGGCCGGTGAGCACCCGGGCTGCGGCGGGTGCGTCCGTGGCGGTGGTCGTCACGGTCGCCCGGGTGGTCCGCGAGTCCGTCAGCTCCGAGCGGGCGCCGGACAGCACCAGCCGGCCGCGGCTCATGATGCCGACGTGGGTGCACACCTGCTCGATCTCGGCGAGCAGGTGCGAGCTGACCAGCACCGTGGTGCCGGCCGCGGACAGCTCCCGGATCAGGTGCCGCACCTCGCGGGTGCCCTGCGGGTCGAGGCCGTTGGTCGGCTCGTCGAGCAGCAGCAGCTCGCGCGGGCGCAGCATCGCCGCGGCGAGGCCGAGCCGCTGCTTCATGCCGAGGGAGTACTGGCGGTACTTCTTGGACCCCGCCGCGGTCAGACCGACCCGGTCCAGTGCCGCGTCGATCCGGTCGGCGGCGGTGCGGGGGTCCGCCGTCGCGTCGACCGCCTCGAGGCGGTGCAGGTTCGCCCGCCCGGACAGGTACGGCTGGAAGGCAGGACCCTCGACGAGCGCGCCGACGCGGGGCAGCACCCCGGCAGCCGCGTCGGGCATCGGCTCGCCGAGCAGCCAGGCCTGGCCGCTCGTCGGGCGCACCAGGCCCAGCAGCATGCGGATCGTCGTCGTCTTGCCCGAGCCGTTGGGGCCGAGGAAGCCGAACACCGCGCCGCGGGGCACCTCCAGGTCCAGGTGGTCGACGGCCACCTGGCCGGACCGGAAGCGCTTGGTCAGCCCGCTGGTGCGGATGGCGGACGTGCCGCCGACCGCGGGTTCGGCGGCGGGACGGATCGCGGTGGCGGTGGTGGTGGTCCTGGCGGCGGACGTGCCCGTACCCGGCGCCGCAGCGCCGGGTACCGAGGAACCCTCAGGTGGGGTGCCGGGAGCGGAGCCCCTGACCCCTGTCGGCAGCCCGGTCATCCGGCGAGCTGCTGCAGCGTGGTACCCGGCACGGCACCGGCCAGCACCCGGCCGTCGTCCAGGATCAGCACCGACACCAGGGCGGAGGAGAGCAGCCGGCCGCCGGGGACCGCCTTGGTCAGGCCGTCGTACAGCGTGCTGGCGCTCAGGCCCGACCCGGACTTCGACGGGTCGGTGCCGTCGCCGCCCATGAACTGGCTGACCACGTCCTGACCCTGGGCGGTCGGCGGGTGCGGCAGATTGCGGGCGGCTGCCGCAGCTGCCGCGGCGTTCCCGGACAGCAGCGCCGAGACCTTCACGCCGCGCACCTCGACCACGCTGGCCCAGCCTGTCCCGCTGACGGTCACGTTCTGCGGCAGGGCTCCCGCGGTGGGCGACGGCGTCGGCTTGGTGGCGTCCGTGTGCTGCGGCAGCGCGATGGTCTTCTCGGTCACCTTGGCGCCGGGCGGGGCCGAGAACGACAGCACCGCGTCGGACGGCTTAGCGAACGACACGTCGGTGAAGCCGACCTCGAGCGCGGGCGCCTTCGCGTTGTCGGTGCTCCACACCTGCACGCGCAGCGGCGTGGAGGTGGCCGCGTCGACCGTCACGACGATGTGCGCCACCAGCGTGCCGCTCGTCTTCGGCGTCACCACCAGCTGGTAGGCGCCGCGGCCGGCCACGGTCGTCTGGCTGTCCAGCGTGACCGTCGAGTACTGCTGCGCCTGGCTCAGTGCCTGGTCGGCGGCCTGGGACGGCGTCGGCAGCTCGGAGGCGCCGGGGACCGGCGTCTGCGCGTGCTTCTGCTGCTCAGCCTTGAGCTTCGCGGCGTCGGCGGCGGAGAGCGTGTAGTGGGTGACGGCGTCCTGCTTGGAGGAGTAGGTCCACGCCTGCGTCGTGTCGTGCACCACCGAGTACTCCGAGGTCGCACCCAGCAGCGACACGCGCGAGCGGCCGGCGCCGTCCGTCCACATCCGCAGCGTCGAGCTGCCGGACAGGAGGTTGATCGGGTCCGCCGGGCTGACGGTGCCGCTGACGGCACCGAGCGAGGAGATGTCCGGCAGGCCGAGCCGCGCCGTGTAGACCACGGTGCCGGACATCGGCACCGGCTTCGCCTCGAGCACCTTGGTCACCAGCTGCTGGGCCGTGATGTCGGGGAGCCCCGCCGAACCGGCGTCCGCCAGCAGCGGTGCCGCGGCGAACCCTGCCACCACCACCGCACCGACCGCGACGGGCACCGCCCACCGCGCTCGTGCGGACAGGCCGCGGCGTGGGGGACGCGGAGCGTCCGAGGGGACGGTCGTCACATCGCTCGTCATGGCACCAGGGTGCACCCCCGCCTCTGAGGGGCTGCTGAGAGCCGGCGGGCGCGGCGTCCGCGCCGTCGCGGCGTACCGTCGGACGGCGATGGGATGCTGACCGCGTGCGCGTGCTGGTGGTGGACGACGAGCGCGGCCTGGTCCGTGCGCTGCAGCGGGGGCTGACGGCGGAGGGGTTCGCGGTCGACGTCGCCTACGACGGCGAGCACGGCCTGGAGCTGGCGACCGATCGCGACTACGACGCGATCGTGCTGGACATCATGCTGCCGCGCCGGCACGGGTACGACGTGGTGCGCGAGCTGCGGGCGCGGGACGTGTGGACGCCGGTGCTGCTGCTGTCGGCCAAGGATGGGGAGCACGACGTGGCCGACGGCCTCGACGTCGGTGCGGACGACTACCTGACCAAGCCGTTCTCGTTCGTCGTGCTCGTCGCCCGGATCCGCGCGCTGCTGCGCCGGCCCGTCGCCGAGCGGCCGGCGGTGCTGCGCGTCGGCGACCTCGAGCTCGACCCGGCCACCCGCTCGCTGACCCGCGGCGGTGAGACCGTGGCGCTCACGGTGCGCGAGCTCGCACTGCTCGAGTACCTGATGCGGCACGCCGACCGGGTGGTCGGCAAGGTCGAGCTGCGCGACCACGTGTGGGACGCCCCCGGCGAGGACCTGAACGTGGTGGAGGTGTACGTCGGCTACCTGCGCCGCAAGCTCGGCCGCGACGCGGTGCTCACCGTCCGCGGTGCCGGGTACCGGATGGCGGGATGACCACGGAGCGGCGCGGCGGCGGACGGCGCTGGCGCGGCCTGTCGCTGCGGCTGCGGCTGACCGTGCTGACGGCGGCGGCCGTCGCGGTGGCGCTGGTCGCCGGCGCCTTCGCGCTGACGGCGGTCCTGTCGCGCAGCCGGCTGGCGGCGCTGGACGGGCTGCTCCGGGACCGGGTCGGCGTGGTGACCGGGCTCGTGGAGAGCGACACGGTGCCCGCCACGCTGCCGACCGTCGAGGCGGGCGAGGTCGCCCAGCTGCTGGACGAGCAGGGCGGCGTGCTCGCGTCCTCCCCGAACGCCAGCCGGACGCTGCCGGTGCTGCCCGCCGGGCCGTTGGCGGCGCTCCGCTCGAGTGCCGGCACCGGTGTGCTGGTGCTGAGCACCGCCGACGACGCGTACAGCAGACCGGGCCGCGTGGCGCTGCACGCCGTCACGTACCGGGGGTCGCCGGCGACGGTGGTGGTCAGCCTGCCGCTCGGCGAGGTGCAGGGGCTGCTCGGCGCCCTGCGCGTGGCGCTGCTGATCGTCGTCCCGCTGCTGACCGTGCTGGTGGCGCTGGCCCTGTGGCTCGCCGTCGGTCGGGCGCTGCACCCGGTCGAGCAGCTGCGCCGGGGAGCGGCGCAGGTCGCCGCGGCGGGCGGAGGTGGCGGGCTGCCCGTCCCCGCGGCGGACGACGAGCTCGCGGCGCTCGCGCGCACCCTCAACGAGATGCTCGAGCGGCTGGACCGGGCGGCGTCGCGGCAGCGGACGTTCGTCGCCGACGCCGCGCACGAGCTGCGGTCGCCCCTCGCGGCGCTGCGGGCGACGGTCGACGTCGCACGGTCGCACCCCGGCACGTGGACGGTGGCGGAGCTCGCCGCCGAGCTGGAGCCGGAGGCCCTGCGGATGCAGTCCCTGGTGGACGACCTGCTGCTGCTCGCGCGGGTCGGCGCGCGGCCCGCTCATCCGGCCCCGGTGGACCTGCGGGCGGTGGCGGACGGCCTCGCCGCGACCGCGGCTCGGGTGCCGGTCGAGGTGATCGGCAGCGGGCACGCCGTCGCGGACGCGGAACGGGTCACCCGCGTGCTGCGCAACCTGGTGGACAACGCCACCCGTCACGCGAGCAACCGGGTGCGGGTGGTGATCGACCAGCGGGCCGACACCTGCCGGGTGGTGGTGGAGGACGACGGCCGCGGCGTGCCGGTGGCGGACCGGGAGCGGGTGTTCGAGCGGTTCGTCCGGCTCGACGAGGCGCGCGAGCGGGAGGCGGGCGGTGCGGGGCTCGGCCTGGCGATCGCGCGGGAGCTCGCCCGCGAGCAGGGCGGCGACGTGACTCTCGCCGGCAGCCAGCTGGGCGGTCTGGCGGCGGTGGTGCTGCTGCCGTCGGCCCCGTCGGAAGGTCCGGACCGCGCTGGCGCGTGAGCCGTGCCGCCGGCCGTGTGGGCCGTGACCTCGGGCGGGGAGGAGAATGGGGCCGATGTCCAGCCCCGCCCGCGCTCAGCAGAACGCGATGGGTGGCTTCCTCTCCCGGTCGGCCGTCGCCGGCGTGTTCGGCCCGGCGCTCGCGTTCGAGGTGGGCATCGGCGCGGTGACGCCGATGGTGGCGGTGTCGGCCTCGCAGCTGGGCGCCTCGCTCGCGGTCGCCGGCCTGCTGGCGGCGTTCCTCGGCATCGGTCAGATCCTCGCGGACGTGCCGGCCGGTGCCCTGGCGGCCCGATGGGGTGACCGGCGGGCCATGCTGGCCGCCGCCGTGCTCGCCATCGTGGCGCTGGTGGGGTGCGCGACCGCGCACAGCCTGCTGGTGCTCGGCGTGGCGGTGCTGGTCACCGGCGCTGCCAATGCCGTGTTCCTTCTGGCCAGGCAGGCGTACCTGACCGAGATCACGCCACCGCTGTACCGGGCGCGGGCGCTGTCCACGCTGGGTGGGGTCGGCCGGATGGGGGTGTTCCTCGGACCGTTCCTCGGTGCCGGTGTGGTGCACCTGGCCGGGACGCCCGGTGCCTACTGGCTCGCGGTGGGCGTCACGGTCGTGACTTTCGTCATCGTCGCCGCCGTCCCGGACGTGGCCGCCGAGGCGACCGCCGCCCGGCGCGAGGCGCCCCGCGTGCCGCTGGTGCGTGTGCTGCGGGAGCACGGGAGCGTGTTCGCCACCCTGGGTGTCGCCGTGCTGCTCGTCGGCGCGACGCGAGGGGCGCGACAGGTGGTGCTGCCGCTGTGGGGCGAGCACCTCGGGCTGGCGCCGGCCACGACCAGCCTGGTCTACGGCGTCTCGGGCGCGCTCGACATGCTGGTGTTCTACCCGGCCGGGAAGGTGATGGACCGCCGGGGGCGGCTGTGGGTCGCCGTGCCGTCGATGGTGCTGCTGGGCCTGTCGATCGCAGCGCTGCCCCTGTCGCGGTCCGTCGGCACCCTGTCGGTCGTCGCGATGGTGATGGGGCTGGCCAACGGGGTGGGCTCCGGGCTGCTGATGACGTTGGGCGCCGACGTGGCGCCTGCGGCCGTCCGCTCGCAGTTCCTCGGGGTGTGGCGGCTGTTCCAGGACGCCGGGCTCGCGGCCGGACCCCTGGTCGTGTCCGCCGGGGCCGCGCTCGGCAGCCTGGCGGCCGGCGTGCTGGCCGTGGCCGGGGTCGGGGGAGTGGCGGCCGCCGTACTGGCGGTCACCGTGCCGCGGTGGTCGGTGCACGCCAACGCGCGGACGCGACGGGCCGCCGGCCTCCGGGCGGACGGGACAGCGCCGGGGCCAGCGCCGGGGCCCGGCTGACCGGCGTCCGAGGCGGACCGGTCAGCTCTCCTCAGCGGCGACCGCGGGGCTCGGGACGCCCTCCGGCACGGCCGGGGAGGGGTCGTCGGACGGTCGGCGCACCAGCCAGGCCGCGGGGATGGCCAGGAGCGACACCAGGGCCCCCACCAGGAAGGCGGCCTGCACGGCGCCCGCGGTCGCCGCCGCGCCGTCGGCGCCGTGCTCGGCCAGCCGACCCGCCTGGGCGGTGAGCACCGTGACGAACAGCGCGGTGCCGGCGGCACCTGCCACCTGCTGCACGGTGCCGACCATCGCGCTGCCGTGCGAGTACCGGTGTCCCGGCAGCGAGCCGAGGGCGGACGTGAACAGCGGCGTGAACATCGCCGCCAGGCCGGCAGACAGCGTCACGTGGGCCGCGAGCAGCAGCCCCGGGGAGCTGTGCTGGTCGAGCGTCGTCATGCCCCACAGCGCCGCGCTCAGCAGCACCGCGCCGGGCACCAGCAGCGGCCTGGGCCCGAACCGGTCGTAGGCGCGGCCGACCGCGGGGGCGAGCAGGCCCATCAGCAGCCCACCGGGAAGCAGCAGCAGGCCGGTGGACAGGGTGGTCAGGTGCAGCACCTGCTGCGCGTAGATCGGCACCATGATGATCGTCCCGAACATCGCCATCATCACCACGGCCATCAGTGCGACGCTCACCGTGAAGGTGCGGGAGCCGAACACCCGCAGGTCCAGCAGCGCGTCGTCCGCCCGCTGCAGCCACAGCTGCCGGGCGACGAACAGCGACAGCGCCGTCAGCCCCACCACCAGGCTCACCCAGGCCGTCACCGGCACGCCGCCGGTCGCGCTGCCGAGCGTCGACAGCCCGTACACGATCCCGCCGAACGCGAACGCCGACAGCACCACCGAGCCGACGTCCACCCGTGCCGTGCGGGTCACGCCGATGTTGGGCACCCGTGCCGCGCCGAGCGCCAGCGCACCCAGCGCGATCGGCAGCACCAGACCGAACATCCAGCGCCACTGCAGCACGGACAGGATCAGACCCGAGATGGTCGGCCCGATCGCCGGGGCGACGGAGATCACCACCGAGATGTTGCCCATCGTGCGGCCACGCGATGCGGGCGGCGTCACGGTCATCACCGTGGTCATCAGCAGGGGCAGCATCACGGCGGTGCCGGTCGCCTGCACCACGCGGCCCGCGAGCAGCACGGGGAAGCCGGGGGCGAGCGTGCACACCGCCGTGCCCAGGCTGAACAGGCCCATCGCAGTCAGGAAGGCGGCCCGCGTCGTGATCCGCTGCAGGACGAAGCCCGTCACGGGGATCACCACGGCCATGGTGAGCATGAACGCGGTGCTCAACCACTGCGCAGTCGCCGGCGTGACCGACAGGTCCGTCATCAGGCGGGGTAGCGCGACGCCCATGATCGTCTCGTTGAGGATCACGACGAACGTGGAGACCAGGAGCAGCACGACGGCGAGACGGTCGCGCGGCGCCATCCGTTCCGGGGTGGCTGCCGGGAGCGGCCCCTCGCTGAGGGGCGAGCCGGGTTCGAGCAGCTCGGGGCTGGGCCGGTCGGTCACAGGACTCTCCAGGCGAGGTCGGGCCCCGAAGCAAGGCAGGGCGAGGTCGGTCAGGACGGCGACGTACGGCTAGCCGCGCGGGACCGCGCGCGGCGGCCGCCGTCCAGTCTGTGTGAGCAACCTCTCACCCGTCACTGACATTCCTCGCGGCGTCCCGTCGGCGACGGCTGCGCGGGCGCCCGCCGACACTCAGTGCGCCCAGCGCGCCCTGCGTCCGAACAGCCCCCGCTGTGCCGCCGACTCCGCCGCTGTCCCCGCCGACACGGCGGCCGGCACGGCACCGGCGACCGTCCCCTCGTCGTCGGCCACCGCCTCGTGGGCGACCGGCAGCGGCTCCGCGACCGCGACGCCGGCGAGCGCGTTCCGCACGGCGTCCAGAGCGCGTTCGGCCTGCTGCGCACGGTGCACCGCCCGCTGCTCACCGGAGCGCGCCTCGGCGAGCTCGGACTCGTACTCGGCGCTCGTGGCGGCCAGCTCGGCGGCGTGGGCCGCACGCGCGTCGGCCAGCTCGTCCTCCAGCTCGGAGATCCGGCCGGTCAGCCGCACCAGGTCCGCGTCGTGCTCCGCCTGGCGCGCGCGGAGTTCCGCGTCGCGGGCCGCGACCTGCTCCGCCAGCCCGTCCGCCTGAGCGCCCCGTGCCACCACGACCGCGACGGCGGCCGTCACCCCGGACTCCTCGAGGGCGGCCCGCATCACCTCCACGCGGGTGTCGCGCTCGGTGTCGCGCAGGTCCTCCCAGGGCTCCTTGCGCAGACCCGAGTAGCGAGCGCGTTCGATCGCCGATGCCATGCCGTCGGGGCTGAGCGTGTCCATGGCCCCGAGCATCGGCCTGCTCGGGCACCCGTGGCGATGGGCGACCGGATGAATGTGCGGGTGATCCGGTGCCGGACCGGCCGACCCGTTCCCACCGACGGGTCGGCCGGCCGGGTCAGATGAACAGCGTCGTGCCGGAGTCGTGGGCCTCGCCGAGGAAGGTGGCGACCCCGCCGAGCTCGACGCCGTCGATCAGGTCCTCGTGCGCGATGCCGAGCAGGTCCATGGTCATCGTGCAGGCGATCAGCCGGGCCCCGCCGGCCTGGGCGGAGGCGATCAGCTCCGGGAGAGACGGCACCGCCTTGTCCTTCATGACCTTCTTGATCATCGCCGTGCCGGCGCCCGCCAGGTGCATCTGGGACAGCGCGAGCTTGTCCGCTCCCTGCGGCATCATCGCCCCGAACATCCGGTCCATCGCGCTGCGGTCGCGGGCGGGAGCGTCGGTGCGGCGCAGCGAGCTCAGTCCCCAGAAGGTGAAGAACATCGACACCTCCTCGCCCATCGCGAGCGCGCCGTTGGCGATGATGAACGCGGCGAGCACCTTGTCCAGGTCGCCGGAGAACACGACGAAGGAGTTCTTCGCCGCCGGGGCCGCGACGCCGGCCAGGGCGCTCAGCGCGGCCGTCGGGGCGGGGGCCGACGTGCCGCCCTTGCGGAAGCGTCCGACGTAGCCCGGGCCCGACGGGGCCAGCTCGACCAGCTCGTGCCCGTTGCGGCGGGCCCAGGCGGGGCCGTCGTTGGCGAAGCCGGGGTCGGAGACGGTGACCACCACCTCGTCGCCGGTGCCCAGCCCGCGCATCGTCTCGGCGAGCTTCATGATCGGGCCGGGGCAGGCCAGGCCGGAGCAGTCGAGGTCGACGCTGACACCGCTGACCACCGGCTGCGCCGCCTGCCGACGGACCTGCGCGGCCAGCTCCGGCGGCTCGGCGTACGCGATGACCGGCGCCGGCGGCTCGTCGGACTCGGGCATCAGCTCGCGCCAGGCGCGGAACGTCGCGGTGCCGCCGGACAGGACGGACACGTCCGCGAACCCGCGCTGCACCAGGGCGCGGTGCGCCAGGTAGCTGCGGAAGCCGACGGCGCAGTACAGCCGCACCGGCACCGAACGGTCCCAGTCGACGCACCGCTCGCGCAGCACGGCCAGCGGGAGGTTCTCCGCGCCGGGCAGGTGCCAGATCTCGTACTCCTCGGGGGTGCGCACGTCGACCAGCCGGGCGCCCCGCGTCGCCGTCTCCCAGTCCTGGGCGTACCAGAGCGCGATGTCGCCGCGCAGCACGTTCGACGCGACGAAGCCCGCCATGTTCACCGGGTCCTTGGCGGACCCGAACGGCGGGGCGTACGCGAGCTCGAGCTCCTCGAGGTCGTACACCGTCTGCTCGGCGCGCAGCGCGGCGGCCAGCACGTCCAGCCGCTTGTCCACACCGTCGAACCCGGCGGCCTGGGCGCCGAGGATCCGTCCCGTGCCGGGGGAGAACAGCAGCTTCAGGCTCATCATCGCGGTGCCGGGGTAGTACCCGGCGTGGCCCGACGGGTGCACGTGCACCGCGCGGTACGGCACCTGGGCGGCGACGAGCTGCCGCTCGGTGGCACCGGTCCCGCCGGCCACCATGTCGAACACCTTGACCACCGAGGTGCCCTGCGTCGACCGGTAGACGGTGTCCCGTCCGCAGATGTTCTCGGCTGCCACCCGCGCCTGCCGGTTGGCCGGGCCGGCCAGCGGGGCCAGCGCAGTGCCGGGCAGGACGGTGTGCGGCGTCTCGACGGCGTCGCCGGCGGCCCAGATGGCCGGATCCGACGTCCGCATGTGCTCGTCGACCGCGATCCCACCGTGCGGGCCGAGCGCCAGCCCCGCCTCGACGGCCAGACCCGTGGCGGGCCGTACGCCCGCCGCCAGGATCACCAGGTCGGCCGGCAGCAGCTCGCCGCTGGTCAGCTCGACGTTGACCGCACCGTCGGGCCGGGGCGTGAACGCGGCGGCCCCGGTCGACAGGTGCAGCTGGACGCCGCGCGAGCGCAGGTGCTGCTCGACGGGCACCGACATCTCGTGGTCCAGCGGCGGCAGGATCTGGTCCGCCAGCTCGACGACGTGCACCTGGGCGCCCCGGTGCTGGAAGTTCTCGGCCATCTCCAGGCCGATGTAGCCGGCGCCGATCACCACCGTGCGAGCCGGGCCGCGCTCACCCTTCGCGGCAGCGGTGACCAGGGCGTCGAGGCGCGCCTTGATCTGGTCCATGTCGCCGAGCCGGCGCAGCACGTGCACGGCCGGGTGGTCGATGCCGGGCAGCGGCGGACGCACCGGGTTCGCGCCGGGGCACAGCGCGAGGGCGTCGTAGCTCTCGGTGTACTCGCGGCCGGAGTCGAGCTCGCGGACGGTGACGGTACGGGCGGAGCGGTCGATCGAGAGGACCTCCGCGCCGACCCGCACGTCGATGTCCAGCGACTCGCGCAGGCTGGCGGGGGTCTGCAGCAGCAGCCGGCTGCGGTCGGCGATCACCTGGCCGATGTGGTACGGCAGCCCGCAGTTGGCGAACGAGACGTGGTGGCCGCGCTCGAGCACCACGATCTCGGCGAACTCGTCGAGTCGTCGCGCACGTGCCGCGACCGACGCTCCCGCTGCCACTCCACCGACGACGACGATCTTCACGAGCTGTCTCCTCACATACCCCGGGTGGTATGCAGAGACGCTAGGCGACCGATCATGGGATGAGCTGGGACCTGGGTCCGGGGGCTGGTCCGGGTCGAGCGAGCGGCGCGGTCAGGCGAGGGAGAGGAAGAGCTGCTCGAGCCGGTCCGCGGCGACGTCGTCGGGACCCTGAGGGTCGCGCAGGCAGCTGCGCAGGTTGGCGGCGACCAGGGCGAAGCCCGCTCGTTCGATCGCACGGGAGACAGCGGCGAGCTGCGTGACGACGTCCTGGCAGTCGCGCCCGTCGTCGAGCATCCGGATCACCCCGGCCAGCTGCCCGTGCGCCCGCCGTAGGCGCGCGGACACCTTCGCCACCGCCACCGGGTCCGGTGCCGCGGGGGCGGGGTCGACGGCCACCGCGGAGGCAGAGGCGTCCGCGGTGACCGTCGGGGCTGCGTCGGACGGTGCCGCCGCAGCCGGACGTCGGGGCCTGTCAGGCCCGGTCATGGCTCGCCTCGTGCTCGGCGATCTGCCGGCGCACGTCGTCCATGTCGAGGTCCTTGACGCCTGCGATCACCCGCTCGAGGTCCGGGGCGCGCAGCGCACCGGGCTGGGCGAACACCAGCACGCCCTCGCGGAACGCCATCAGGGTGGGGATCGAGGTGATGCCCGCCTGGGCGGCCAGGCCCTGCTCCGCCTCGGTGTCCACCTTGGCGAACACGACGTCGGGGTGGGTGGTCGACGCCTGCTCGAACACGGGCGCGAACATGCGGCACGGCGCGCACCAGTCGGCCCAGAAGTCGACCAGCACGATGTCGTTGTCGCGGACGGTGTCGGCGAAGGTCTCCTCGCCGACGGCGATGGTGCTCATGTCAGTCCTTCCGGACGGTCGTGGCGGTGGGTGGGCGCAAGGTGGTCAGCGGCGGCAGGTGCACTGCTGCTCGGCCGGCACGTTCGCCATCACGGCGTCGACGTGCTGACCGCAGCCGGTCCAGGTGACCTTGCCGCAACGGGAACAACGGATGGGGCTGCACATAGGGGTGTCTCCTCGGGGGTTGGGGGTGGGGTCAGCGCCGGACGGCGCCGCCGGCGGCCTGCCAGGCGCCGATGCCACCGGACACGCTGGTGGCGTCGAAGCCGAGCTTGCGCAGCTGCGTGGCGGCGGTGCGCGAGCGCATCCCGCTGTGGCACATCACCACCACCTGCTGGTCGGCCTTCAGCCGGCGCGGTGCGCCGGAGATCTGGGCGAGCGGGATGTGCAACGCCTGGGGCGCGTGCCCGGTCTTCCACTCGTGGTTCTCGCGCACGTCCACCAGGGCGGCGCCGTCGCGGACCAGCTCGACGGCGCGGTCGGCGCGCACACTGGACGGCAGCCTGCCGTCGTCCTTGCCGAGACCCAGCAGTCGCAGGAACGGGTTGGTGCTCATACGGTCGCGGGCTCCTTGGGCTGGGTGGGCACTGCGCTGGTGCGCAGCTCGGGACGGGAGGCGAGCAGGCTGAGCCAGCCGCCGGACAGGTTCCGCGCGTCCATCCCGGCACCGATCAGCATGCGGGTGGCCAGGTACGACCGCACCCCGCTCTGGCAGTGCACGCTGATCGGGCGGCCGGCGGCCGCCGCGCGGATCTTCTCGAGGTGGTCCCGCACCTGGATGTGCGGCACGTGCATCGCGCCCGGCAGGTGGCCGCGGCTGAACTCGCCGTGGGTCCGCACGTCGAGCACCAGCGTGTCCCGCCGCACCTCGTCCAGCTCGTCCGGGTGCCACTGCGGGGCGGTGCCGTCCAGCGCGTTCTGCGCGACGAAGCCGACCATGTTGACCGGGTCCTTCGCAGAGCCGAACGGCGGCGCGTAGGACAGCTCGAGCTCGGCGAGGTCGTCGGCCGTCATGCCGGCGCGCAGCGCCGTGGCCAGCACGTCCATCCGCTTGTCGACCCCGGCGCGGCCGACGGCCTGGGCGCCGAGCAGGCGCCCGTCCGGAGCGAAGCTCGCGACGATGTGCACCTGCTGGGCACCGGGGTAGTAGCCGGCGTGGTGCCCGGGGTGCACCCGCACCACCTCGTGGTCGATGCCCGCACGGTCCAGCACGCGCTGGCTGGCACCGGTCATCGCGGCGGTCAGGCGGAACACGCGCACGATCGCGGTGCCCAGCACGTCGGCCTGCGGCGTGGTGCGGTGGCCGAGCATCGAGTCGGCGGCGCGGCGGCCCTGCCGGTTGGCCGGGCCGGCCAGCGGCACGGGGCCGACGGCGCCGGTGACGGCCTGGCGGACCTCGATCGCGTCGCCGACGGCCCACACGTGCGGGTCCGACGTGCGGTGGTCGGCGTCGACCCGGATGGCACCGGTCGGGCCGAGGTCGAGGCCGGCGTCGCGCGCCAGCGAGCTCTCGGGCCGCACGCCGACGTTGACCAGCACCAGGTCGGCGGGCAGCTGGGACCCGTCGGAGAGGGTGACGACGACGGAGCCGTCGGGCTCGTCGGACACCTGCGTCGCGGACACACCGACGTGCAGCCGCACGCCGTGGTGCACCAGCTCGTCGGACACCAGCGTGGCCAGCTCGGCGTCCAGCGGGGGCAGCACGTGGTCCGCCAGCTCGACGACGTCGACGCTCAGCCCGCGCGTGACCAGGGCCTCGACGGCCTCAAGCCCGATGAAGCCCGCGCCGACGACGACCGCCCGCGCCTCACCCTCCGGCCGGGTGGCCAGCACGTGGTCCACGGTGCCGCGCAGCCGCTGCACGTCGTCGATGGTGCGCAGCGCGTGCACCGCCGGGTCGTCCAGGCCGTCGATCGGCGGTCGGACGGCCACGGCGCCGGGGGCCAGCAGCAGCGAGTCGTAGGGCAGGTCGTACTCGGACGCGGCGGTGCGGACGTGCACCGTGCGGGCGTCGCGGTCGATCGCCGTGACGGTGCTGCCGGTGCGCACGTCGAGCGCCAGCGCCTCGGCCAGCGACTGGGGCGTCTGCACCAGCAGGCTCTCCTCGCGGCCGATCTCACCGGCGAGGTGGTAGGGCAGGCCGCAGTTGGCGAAGGAGACGTAGGCGCCGCGCTCGAGGACGACGATGCTGGCGTGCTCGTCGAGACGGCGGGCGCGGGCGGCGGCGCTCATGCCGCCTGCGACGCCGCCGACGACGACGATGCGCGTGCTGGCCGACGGCGTGGACGATGAGGGACTCGCGCTGGGGGTCACGGGAGGAAGATACCCCCGGGGGTATCGAGATCGCAACTTGCCGACCCGTCGTAGCGTGGTCGTCGACGCGGCTGCCGGGCCGCCGGACGCGCTGACGAGGGGGAACGCCGTGCACCGACGCCGTGCCGCGGGCGACGACCCGGTCCGTCGCGCGAGCCGCTACCGGACGGAGCGCGTGGAGGCCGACGACGCAGCGACGGCCGGGGCCGGCGGTGGACGTCCCGACGTGCCCGCGGCCGCGGCGGAGGGGACCGGCGGCTCCGCACGCCCGGACCCTGCCGGTCCGCCGCGCGCCGTCGGACGGATGGACCAGCGCGCCTGCTGGGTCGACGTGCTGGTGGACCAGGCGATCGCCCGCGGTGAGTTCGACCACCTGCCGCTCGCCGGCAAGCCGCTGCCGAACCTGACCCGGCACGACCCGGACTGGTGGCTCAAGGCCTACGTCGAGCGCGAGCACGTGTCCGGCGTGCTTCCGGAGGCCCTCCAGCTGCGCGCCGACGCCGAGCGGCTGCACGACCGCCTGGACGAGATGCGGTCGGAGGCCCGGGTCCGCGACGCGCTCGCGGAGCTCAACCGCCGCATCGTCGAGGCGCGGCGGCAGCTGCTCGGCGGACCGCCGGTCGTCACGCCGCTGCGCGACGTCGAGGCCGAGGTCGCCGCCTGGCGCGAGCGGCGCAGGCGCTAGACCAGCGCGGCGATCCGCTGCAGCGCGCCGACGACCACCGCGGCCGACCGGTCCGCCGCGTCGTCCACGTGCTGGTTGAACTCGTCGGCAGGTCCGCACAGGTCGGAGATGCCGCGCACCGAGACGAACGGGACGTCGTACAGGTGCGCGACGTGCGCGAGCGCTGCCGACTCCATGTCGGTCGACAGCGCGTGGGGGAAGGCGGTCCGCACGCGGTCGACGCCGGACGGGTCGATGAACGCGTCGCCGGACAGCATGGTCCCCGCGAGCACGCGCTGGCTCTCGGGGCGCACGGCGAGCATCGCCTCGACCAGCTGCGGGTCCGCGTCGAACACGGCGGGCATGCCCGGCACCTGGCCCAGCTCGTACCCGAAGGCGCGCGCATCAGCGCCCGAGTAGACGTACGAGGTGCCGACGACGACGTCCCGCACGCGCACCTCGGCACCCAGGCCACCGGCGCTCCCGGCGCTGATCAGGGTCCGCGGCGCGGTGCTGGTGACCGCGACCGCCGCGGCGGCCGCGGCGTTGACCAGCCCGATGCCGCACACCACCAGCAGCACACCGTGCCCGCCGAGGGTGACCACCCGGTGCACGGCCCGGCCGACCTGCGTGGGCGCGCCGACGAAGTCGGCACGGGCCAGGAACGGCTCGGCCTCCTCCGCCATGGCGGTCACGACGACCGCGTCGACGGCGATCACGCGGTCACCTGGCTCCACACCGCGCGCTGCGCGAGGAACTCGCGGGCGGCCTGCTGGGCACCCTCGAGGGTGTGGTGGGCGCCCCAGCCGCACTGCACCTCGTTGGCGGCCGGGACCTCGGTGGCCGTGAGCACGTCCTCCAGCGTGGCCTGCACCAGGGCCAGCACGTCGTCGTACGCCCAGTCGCCCGCCAGGATCAGGTAGAAGCCCGTCTGGCAGCCCATGGGGGAGAAGTCGACCACCTTGTCGGAGTGGTTCCGGGACTTCTCGGCGAACAGGTGCTCGATCGAGTGGACGGTGTCCATCTCCAGGTGGGCGCGGTTCGGCTGGGTGAACCGGACGTCGTACTTGACCAGCACGTCGCCGTGCGGGAGCACCTTCCGGTCGGCGAGGCGCACGTAGGGGGCGCTGACGGTGCGGTGGTCGAGGTTGAAGGACTCGACGTTCATCCGGGGCTGGCTCGTCTCCACGCGTCCAGTGTGCGGCAGCGAGCGCGACCGCCGTCGTAGCGGCCGCCATCCGCGCGTCCGACGCGCACGGTTCCCGGCGTGTTCATCGGCCGTTCACCACGTCGGAAGGCGGTCTCCGCCCGAGCGGGTGAGAGTTCGGTACGGGACGTTCGTCCCAATCCGACATCCAAGGAGCAGCACGTGCACCGCATGCATCGGTTCACCGCCGTCGGGGCCGCGAGCCTCGCCGTCGCGGGCCTCGTGGTCGCCTCGGCCACGGCGTCGTCCGCGCACGACCAGCGGGACGACGCCCGTCGGGGCGCCACCGCCACGCCGATCAAGCACCTCGTGGTGATCTTCAACGAGAACGTCTCGTTCGACCACTACTTCGCCACGTACCCGAACGCCGCCAACACCGACGGCACCCGGTTCACCGCCGCGCACGCCACCCCCCGCGCCAACACCCTGCAGACGGCCGGTCTGCTCACCAGCAACCCGAACTCGGCGCTGCCGCAGCGTCTGTCGTCCTCGCAGGCGCTGACCTGCGACCAGAACCACGGGTACAGCGCCGAGCAGAAGGCGGCCGACGGCGGCCGCAACGACCTGTACGTGCAGAACACCGACGTGGAGACCTGCACCCCCGGCCTGTTCACCGAGCCCGGGCTGGTCATGGACTACTACGACGGCAACACCGTGACGGGGCTGTGGAACTACGCGCAGCACTACGCGATGAGCGACAACTCGTACTCGACGACGTTCGGGCCGTCCACGCCGGGCGCGATCAACCTGATCAGCGGCCAGACGCACGGCATCCACGCCGTCACGCCCACCGGCACGCCGACCACCGACTCCTACGTCGTCGCCTCGCCGGACGCCAACGGCGTCGGCACGGTCATCAACGACCCGGACCCGTACTACGACGACTGCTCCAACTCCAACGCGACCAGGTCGAACAACCTCGCGGTGGCCAGCGGCAAGAACGTCGGTGACCTGCTGAACGCCAAGGGCGTGACGTGGGGCTGGTTCCAGGGCGGCTTCAAGCCGACCACGCCCTACGCCGGTCCCGGCACCAAGGCCGTGTGCGGCGCGAAGAGCACCAACATCGGTGGCGGCGCGTCGCTCGACTACAGCCCGCACCACTCGCCGTTCGAGTACTACGCCTCGACGTCCAACCCGCACCACCTGGCCCCGAGCTCGGTGGCCGCGATCGGGCACACGGACCAGGCGAACCACAACTACGACGTGAGCGACTTCGACGCCGCGCTCGCCGCGGGCAACCTGCCGGCGGTCAGCTTCGTCAAGGCGCCCGAGTACCAGGACGGCCACGCCGGCTACTCCGACCCGATCGACGAGCAGCACTTCCTGGTCAAGGAGATCAACGCGCTGCAGAAGTCGCCGGACTGGTCGAGCACCGCGGTGGTCGTCGCCTACGACGACTCCGACGGCTGGTACGACCACCAGTCCGCGGTGATCACCAACGGCTCGAACGACCCGGCCAGGGACTCGGCTATCTGCACCTCGGCTGCAGCCACTGTGGGCGTCGCAGGCGGCTACGCCGACCGCTGCGGCCCCGGCACGCGCCAGCCGCTGCTGGTGATCTCGCCCTTCTCGAAGACGAACTACGTCGACCACACGCAGACCGACCAGGCGTCGATCCTGTCGTTCGTCGAGACCAACTGGGGCACCGGCCGCATCGGCGACTTCTCCGCCGACGCCAAGGCGGGGTCGCTGGACGGGCTGTTCAACTTCCACCGTCCGGTCGGCCGGCAGGTGCTGCTGAACACCGACGGATCCGTCGCGTCGGTCAAGGTCACCACGCCGCAGCACGACTGACCGGCAGGTAGCACGCAGCACGGTCCCGGCCCGGCCCGCACACCTCACGGTGGCGGTGCCGGGCCGGAGCCGTCCCGGGGTCGAGCGTCAGCTGGTGGACAGCTCGACGAGCACCGCGGGCAGGCCGTCGAGCAGCTCGCGCGCCAGGTACCCGGTCAGCCCGACGCGCGCGGCCAGCCGGTCACCGGCGGACCCGTGCAGCCACACACCCCAGCACGCGGCCTGCGCCGGCTCGGCGCCGCCGGCGAGGAGCCCGGCGATCGCCCCGGCCAGCACGTCGCCGCTGCCGGAGGTGCCCAGCCCGGACGCACCGGTGCCGGAGCGCCACGTGCGGCCGTCGGGTGCTGCGAGCTGACCACCGTACGCGACGACGGCCCCGTACCGGCGCGCCGCCGCCGCGGCAGCCTCCGCCGGGTCCGGCTCGTCGTCCGTCCCCGCCGCGCCGCCGTCGGGCAGCAGGAACTGCGCCTCGCGCAGGTTGGGGGTCAGCACGCTGCGGCCGCCGAGGAGCTCCCGGACGTCGTCGGGCAGGTCCCGCAGCACGCCGAGGGCGAACGCGTCCAGCACCAGCGGGACGTGCCGCGGCAGCGCGCGCAGCAGGTGCTCCACCAGCCGTCGGGTGCCCACCGGCTCGTCGAGCCCGGGACCCACCACCACGGCGTCGGCTCGCTCCAGCTGGCCGTCCAGCGCGTCGTTGGGCCCGTGGACCGAGCCGTTGCCGTCCTCGGGAAGCCCGACGACCCCCGACTCGGGCACCGCGACGGCCAGCGGCCCGGCCACGGACTCCGCGACCGCCAGCGTCAGCCGCCCGGCGCCGACCCGGAGTGCCGCGAGCCCGGCCAGCAGGGCCGCGCCCGGGGTGGCACGCGCGCCGCCGACCACCAGCGCGCTGCCCCGGGCGTCCTTGGTGCCGGTGCGGTCCGGCAACGGCCAGCCGCGCAGCAGCTCCGGGGTGATCGGCTCACTCGCCACGAGGGTCCGTCCCGGGATGGCTGGTCACCGGCGCCTCGAGCACCTCGAGGTGGTCCACGACGTCGAAGGTGTCGAGCCGCCACAGGTCGTCGTGCCTGGTCAGCTGCGTGACCGAGGCGTTCCGCACACCGCGCCGGCGCACCTCGGCCATCAGCTGCGCCTCCGTCATGCCCTCGAGCACGTACCGCAGCAGCATCACCGTGGCGTCGTGGGTGACCACCAGGACGCGGCGGCCGTCCTCGAGCCGCATCAGGTCGCCCAGCACCGAGCGCAGCCGCTGCGCCACGTCCGCCCACGACTCGCCGCCCGGCGGTCGGTAGTACATCTTCCCGAGCAGGTGCCGGCGGGCGTCCTCCTCGGGGAAGCGCCGCTGCACCCCGGCGCGCGTCAGCCGGTCGATGATGCCCAGCTCGCGGTCGCGCAGCCGCTCGTCGTACCGCACCTGCACCGTGAGGCCGGACGCGTCGAGCGCCGATGTCGCGGTCTGCGCGGCGCGCACGTACGGGGAGCACCACACCGACTGCGGTGCCCGGTCGGGCGGCAGCGCGCCGAGCCAGGCGCCGAGAGCCCGCGCCTGGTCCTCGCCCCGCACGGAGAGCGGGGTGTCGGCGTCGCGCGTCTGGACGGCGATCGTGTCCGCCCCCGTCCGTTCCGCCTCGGCGGCGGCGACGTTGCCCACCGACTCGCCGTGCCGCACCAGCACCAGCTCGGTGGGACCGGTACCGCTCAACGGTCCTCGAGGGCCGGCATGATCGCGGTAGGGATCGCGTACGCGAGCGCGAACGAGGCGATCGCACCGCAGAACAGCCAGGGCTGCGCGCCGCCGGACACGCTGCCGGACAGCCCGAACAGCACGAAGGCCAGGGCCAGCATCACGAAGGCCAGCACGGTGCTCGCCGCACGGCCCGCGAGGCGCGCCTCGCGCGGGGGCTCGTCGTCGACGTAGAGCGGGTCCTCGTCGGACCGGTCTGCGTATCCGTAGCTCATCGGGTGCTCCCTCCAGTGGTGATCCCTCGCAGTATCGCCACAGAAGGGGGCCGGCTGCCCGGCGAGGGCACCGGTCGGACAGCCGGTGGTCGGCGGGGGCAGGGTCGGACGAGGGCGGGGTCAGACGAGCGCACGCGCCCGCGGCGCGCGCGGCCCGCGTGCAGGCGGCCGGCTGCCGGCCACCTCGAGCAGCCGCACGGCGCGCAGCCGCTGCGGCCGGAACGGCTCGAGCAGCTCCAGCATCCCGGCGTCGTCCGTCCGCCGGCCGGCCAGCGACCACCCGACCAGGTTCGGCAGGTGCAGGTCGCCGACGCTGACGGCGTCGACGTCCCCGAGCGCACGGGACGTCACCTCTGCCGCGGTCCAGGGCCCGATGCCGGGAACCGTGCGCAACCGCCGCGTCAGCTCGGTGGCGCCCAGGTCCGCGCCCAGCGCGTGAGCAACCGCCGCTGCCCGGACGACGGTGCCGTGCCGCTGGGCGTCCACCCCGGCACGCCGCCACACCCAGACCGGAAGGTCGCGCCACACCGACGCGGGCGGCGCGACCGTCAGGCCCTCCGGTGCCGGGCCGGGTGCGGGCGTGCCGTGCCGCCGGACCAGCACCCGCCACGACGCCTGCGCGTCCAGGCCCACCACCCGCTGCTCGAGCACGGCGGGGACCAGCTGCTCCCAGACCTGCCCGGTGCGACCGATGCGCAGCCCGGGCAGCGCGCGGTGCGCGCGGTCCACCAGCGGGTGCAGGTGGGCGGGGAAGGTCGAGTCGTCGTCGTCCGCGCCGAGCAGCGCCGGCACGCCGGCCACCACGCGCTCCGCGCCGGGACCCCACGCCGCGGCGTGCACGGCACCGGAGCGTGGTTCCAGGCGCAGCGTCGCCGGGCCGTCCGCCGTCCGCGTCGCCCACCAGACCGCGCCGTCGCGCGTCCACCGCCACACGGGATCGCCGCCGCCGTGCCGCAGCGGGACCAGGGTGTGCACCAGGTCGAGCGGCCGTGCCGGCCGGTAGACGTCCACGGCCACCGGCGCCGCGGCGCCCGCGACGTCGTCGGGCGAGGTCTGCGGCACGGGACCAGCATGACGGACGTGGACGTGCGCATCGGCATCTCGGGCTGGCGGTACCGGCCGTGGCGTGGCGTGTTCTACCCGCCCGGGCTGCCGCAGCGCCGGGAGCTGGAGTACGCCTCGCGGCGCCTGCGCACGGTCGAGCTGAACGGTTCCTTCTACTCGTTGCAGCGGCCCGAGAGCTACCTCGCCTGGGCGGCCGCCGTGCCGACCGACTTCCTGTTCGCCGTCAAGGGCGGACGGTTCATCACCCATATGAAGCGGCTGCGGGACGTCGCCGCGCCGCTCGCCAACTTCTTCGCCAGCGGACCGCTCGCGCTCGGCCCTCTGCTCGGGCCCGTGCTGTGGCAGCTGCCGGAGCGGCTCGCCTTCGAGCCGGACCTGGTCGAGGCCTTCTTCGCGCAGCTGCCGCGCAGCACCGCGGAGGCGGCGACGCTGGCCGAGCGGCACGACGAGCGGCTCGACGGCCGGGCGTGGACCACGACGGATGCGGACCGGCCGCTGCGGCACGCCCTCGAGGTGCGTCACGCGGGGTTCGTGGACCCCCGGTTCACCGCGCTGGCCAGGGCGTACGGCGTCGCGGTCGTGGTCGCGGACACCGCGGGGAAGTGGCCCCTGCTCCTCGAGCCGACCGCGCCGCTGGTGTACGTCCGGCTGCACGGCGACACCGAGCTGTACGTCAGCGGCTACGACCCACCGGCGCTGACCCTGTGGGCGGACCGCATCCGGCGGTGGGCCGACGAGGGGCACGACGTGGTCGTCTACTTCGACAACGACGTGAAGGTCCGGGCGCCGTTCGACGCGATGGCGCTCGCGGACCTGCTGGGCGTCGGCCCGCCGGCCACCGACTGACCCCGCGGTCCGCGCGGCCGGTCAGCGCCCGCGCAGCCGGTCGATCTCCCGCCGCTCCCGCTTGGTCGGTCGCCCGGCGCCACGGTCCCGCACGCCCAGCGCCGCGACGTGCTCCTTCGGCACCGGTGCGGGGGAGCGGTCGAGGTAGCACGTCACCGCGACCGCCGCGGACACGCGCTTGACGATGGTCCGCTCGACGATCACCACGCGGTCCCGCTCGGCACCCCGGACGTGCACCTCGTCGCCCGGCACGACGATCGTCGCCGGCTTGGCGCGCTCACCGTTGACGCGCACGTGCCCGCCGCGACAGGCAGCACCGGCCGCCGACCTGGTCGGGAACAGCCGCACGGCCCACGTCCACGCGTCGACCCGTGCGCGCACCTGCTCAGCCGGCATCGCCCCAGCGTGCCACGGGCCGGGCGGGAGCCATCCCCGCCCGGCCCGTGCCGGTCACCCTGCGCGCGAGGCGTCAGTGCCGCAGCTCGAGGTACTTCTCGATCAGGCCCTTGGTCGACGGGTCCTGCGCCTCGAGCGCCGCGCGGTCGCCCTCGACGGCCGGGGCGATCTCCATCGCGAGCTTCTTGCCCAGCTCGACGCCCCACTGGTCGAACGAGTCGATGCCCCACACGACGCCCTCGACGAAGGTGATGTGCTCGTAGAGCGCGATCAGCTGGCCCAGCACCGACGGGGTCAGCGCCGGCGCCAGGATCGACGTCGTCGGCCGGTTCCCCGAGAACACCCGGGCCGGCACGATCGCCTCGTCCGTCCCCTCGGCACGGACCTCGTCGGCCGTCTTGCCGAAGGCCAGCGCCTTGGTCTGCGCGAAGTAGTTCGCCAGGAACAGGGCGTGCACGTCGGTGTCGCCGTCCTTCAGCGGGTGCGCCGGGTTGGCCACCGCGATGAAGTCCGCCGGGATGATGCGGGTGCCCTGGTGGATCAGCTGGTAGAAGGCGTGCTGACCGTTGGTGCCGGGCTCGCCCCAGAACACCTCGCCGGTCTGCGTGGTGACGGGGGAGCCGTCCCAGCGCACCGACTTGCCGTTGGACTCCATCGTCAGCTGCTGCAGGTACGCCGGGAACCGGGACAGGTACTGCGCGTAGGGCAGCACCGCGTGGGTGTGCGCGCCCAGGAAGTTGACGTACCAGACGTTGAGCAGACCCATGAGCACAGGCACGTTCTGCGCGAACGGCGTCCGCGCGACGTGCTCGTCCACCACGTGGAAGCCGTGCAGCAGGTCGGTGAAGCCGTCCTCGCCGATCGCGATCGCCAGCGAGAGGCCGATCGCCGAGTCCATCGAGTAGCGGCCGCCCACCCAGTCCCAGAACCCGAACGCGTTGGCCGGGTCGATGCCGAACGCCGCGACCTTGTCCAGGGCGGTCGACACGGCGACGAAGTGCCGGGCCACGGCACCGGTGCGGGCCTCGTCGGTGTCCTCGATCCGACCCTCGGCCACCAGCCGCTCCCAGAGCCAGGCCCGCGCCAGCCGCGCGTTGGTCAGCGTCTCCAGCGTGCCGAACGTCTTGGACGCGACGATGAACAGCGTCGTCGCCGGGTCGAGGTCCTTGACCTTCTCGGCCAGGTCCGTGGGGTCGATGTTGGAGACGAACCGCACGCTCAGCCCGTCCAGCACGTAGGGCTTGAGCGCCTCGTACGCCATCGCCGGGCCCAGGTCGGAGCCGCCGATGCCGATGTTGACGACCGTGCGCACCCGCTCGCCGGTCACGCCGGTCCAGGCGCCGGTGCGCACCTTGTCGGCGAACGCGTAGACCTTGGTCAGCACGTCCTGCACGTCCGCGTCGACGTCCTGCCCGTCGACGACGAGCCGCGGCGACGACCCCGCCGGGCGCCGCAGCGCCGTGTGCAGCACCGCCCGGTTCTCGGTCACGTTGATGTGCTCGCCGCGCAGCATGGCGCCGAACCGGTCCGCGACGCCCACCTCGTCCGCCAGCCGCGTCAGCAGCGCCAGCGTCTCGTCCGTGACCAGGTTCTTGGACAGGTCGACGGTGAGGTCGCCCAGCTCGAACGTGAGCCGACGGGCACGCTGCGGGTCCTGCGCGAACCACGCCCGCAGGTCCGGGCGCAGCGTGCTCTCGTGGTCCGACAGCGCCTGCCAGGCGTCGGTGGTGGTGGGGTCGATCGGCGACGAGGACACGGCTGCTCCCGGCAAGGACGTGGTGTGGACCGTCCCACCGTATTGCCTCCCGGTGACCGGGCTACCGGGACCCTCGTGCCTGCGGCGCGACGGGGCCGGGCGCTCACCACAGCGGACGGGCGCCGCGGGTCCCTCCCTCCGGCACCGGGCTGAGCAGCGTGCGCAGGTCCGCGCGCAGCTGCTCCACCCGCTCCGCACCGACCTGCGCCGCCCAGTCGCGTTCCAGCTCGGCGTAGATCGAGTCGACGTGCCGCACGTAGTCGACGCCCTTGTCCGTCAGGGTGACGGTGACCGCGCGCCGGTCGTGCGCATCGGGACGGCGCTCCACGTACCCCCACTGCTCGAGCTCGGCGACCACCTGGGAGGCCGCCTGCTTGGTCACCTCGAGGTGCGCGGCGATCTCGACCACGTTCGAGCCGCCCGTGCGGGTCAGCAGCCGGAACACGTAGCCGTGCGCCGGGCGCAGCGCCTCCCGGCCCTCCTCGCGCAGGCGGTCGTGCAGGCGGTCGACGAGGTGCCGGAAGCCCATCGCGAGCAGCAGCGGCAGCTCGGTCGGCAGCGGGTCCGTCGGCTCGGCCCGGAGCGGCACGGCGTGGGTCGCGGTGGCCGCGGTCCGGTGTCCTGGTGGCACTGTCAGCGCTCCTTGATCGTCAAGCCACTTGACCAGATGGTCTAGCGTCTTGACCAACCGTACCGATCGCGCACCCACAGAGGAGTCCCCGTGCCGCTGAGCACCCTGTCCGACGCACCGACCTTCGCCGCCGACGGCTTCGTCTTCCAGCCGCTCGCGGCCCCGTCCCGCGGCAGCACCGAGATCGCCGTCTGGCAGGTCACCGGCCAGCCCGGTGCGCGCAGCTCCGTGCACTCGATGGACCGCGAGGAGGTGTTCGTTGTCGCCGAGGGGGTGCTCGGCGCGACGGTGGACGGTGCGCAGCTGCGCGCCGGTACGGGTGACGCGCTGACCGTCCCCGCCGGTGCCGTGCTGCAGCTGTGGAACGCCGGCGACGGCGGTCCAGTCCGGCTGATCGCCTGCACCAGCCGCGGCATGCGCGCGACGGTGGACGGCGCGACGTTCGCGCCACCCTGGGCGCAGTAGCGCGCCTAGGGTGACCGGCGTGGCCGACGACCGCACCCCGCCTCCACCGTCGCTGGTGTGCTGCGGGCTCACCACCCTCGACGTGGTCCAGGTGGTCGACGCCGTCCCCGGTCCGGACCAGAAGGTGGTGGCGCGGGACCTGCACGTCGCCTTCGGTGGTCCGGCGGCGAACGCCGCGGCGACGGCGGTTGCGCTCGGCGTGCGGACCACCCTGGTCACGGCGCTGGGGGATGGGCCGGTCGCGGACCTGGTCCGGGCCGGGCTGCGCGATGCCGGCGTCGAGGTGGTGGACCTGCTCGCCGGCCGGCCCGCCGACCCGCCGGTGTCGACCGTGCTGGTGACGGCCTCGACCGGCCAGCGTGCGGTGGCGTCCACCAACGCGACGGGCCGTCCGGACGACCTGGGTCCGGCGGCGCGGGCCGCGCTCGACGTGCTCTCCGGCGCCACCGCGCTCCTGGTCGACGGGCACCACCTCGCTGCTGCTGTGGTCCTGGCCGCCGAGGCCGGCCGCCAGGGTGTCCCGGTGCTCCTCGACGGCGGCAGCTGGAAGCCAGGCCTGGCGTCCCTGCTCGCCCACGTGGACGTCGCGGTGCTGTCGGGCGACTTCCGGCTGCCGGGCGCGGCCGACGACGGGCCGGACCGGCTGCTCGAGGCCGTCGCCGCCCTCGGCCCGTCCGTGGTCGCCCGGTCGGCCGGCGGGGGAGCGGTCAGGGTGCGTCTGGGCGCTCGGTACGACGAGGTGGTACCGCCGCCGCTGGCGCCCGGCGAGCTCGTCGACACGCTCGGCGCCGGCGACGTGCTGCACGGGGCGATGGGCGCCGCGCTGGCCCGTGGCCGTGACCCGCTCACAGCGCTGCGCGAGGCGGTTCCGGTCGCCACCGAGTCGTGCCGGCACGCCGGCGCGCTCGGCTGGGTCCCGTCCTCGGCTCGCCACTGAGCGCCCGCACCTCGTCGCGCTGACCGCGGGCCGGGTCGGCCGCGCCCTGTCGCGCCGGTGCCCGCGTCCGTCGACCGGTACGCGTCCACGCCGGGCCTGTTTCGGTCGTGTGACGCCCTGACCTGCGCAGACATCCCATGAGTCGTGCAGGTGAACGGCTCGTCACGATGTGATCACGGTCACGGGAACCGCTTGACGTCGATTAGTAAGGAAGGTCTACTAACAAACGTGACGACGCAGGTGGGCGCCCGCCGGATCAGCCGGGCGCTGCGACCGACGGGCAAGGTGCTCCCCGAGCACGCCCGCGCGCACAACCGGTCCCTGGTGCTCGGCCACCTGTTCCACTCCGGCCCGTCGTCCCGGGCCGACATCGCCCGGAGCACCGGCCTGACCCGCGTGACGGTGTCCGACCTGGTGGGGGACCTGATCGACGAGGGGCTGGTGGCCGACCTCGGTGTCCGGTCGGCGGGCAAGGTCGGCAAGCCGGCCACTCTCGTCGGGATGCGGACGGAGGACTTCGTCGTCGTCGCGGTCGACCTGACCGACGACGCGCGGATGCTGGGCGCCGTCATGACCCTGACCGGAGACGTCGTCGCCCGCCGCGAGGTGCCGCTCGACGGCCGCCGGGGCGACGAGGCGGCCGACCTGCTCACCGACCTGTGCCGCGACCTCCTTGCCGCCGCACCCGCGCCGGTGCTCGGCATCGGCATCGCCTCCCCGGGCGTGGTCGACGCCGACGGGGTGGTCGTCGAGGCACCCAACCGCGGCTGGTACGGGCTGCCGCTGGCGGCGCGGCTGGCACAGACGCTCGGCGTGCCGGTGCACGTCGCCAACGACGCCAACACCCGCGCGCTGGGCGAGTTCACCTACGGCGGTGCGCAGGACGCCGCGATGGTGCTCACCGTCGGCCAGGGCGTCGGCGCCGGCCTGCTGGTGGACGGTGCGCTGGTGCGCGGCCGGCGCTGGGCTGCCGGCGAGATCGGCCACGTGACCGTGGTGGACGACTCGTCGTCCGAGGAGCCCCTGCCGTGCGCCTGCGGGCGCCGCGGCTGCCTGGAGACCGTGCTGAGCGCGCCGGCCCTGCGCCGCCGCGTCGCCGGTCTCGACCGTGAAGCTGCCGACGCCGCGCTGGCGTCGGTCGGACGGCTGCTGGGAGTGACCCTGGCACCCGTCGCGAGTGCGCTGAACCTCGCGGAGGTCCTGCTCTCCGGCCCGCCGGAGCTGCTGGACGGCCCTCTGCGGGAGGCGGCGCTCGCCACCGTGCGCGAGCGGACCATGCCCGTCATCGGGCAGGAGCTCGACATCCGGATGGCAACGCTGGACGAGGACGCCTCGCTGACGGGCGCGGCGGTCCTGGTCCTGTCGGGTCAGCTCGGGGTCACGTGACGACCCCGAGCCGACCGTCCAGCAGGTCGCAGCACCACCCGGCGTCGTCGTCGACGAACGCCTTGCTCACAGGAGGAGCTCCAACGTGAAGATCCTACGTTTCGCGGCCGTCGGCCTCGCGGCGACGCTCGCGCTCGCGGCCTGCAGCTCCGGCAGCGGCTCGAGCGGCACGACGACGGCGGCCGGTGGCGGCACGCCCGCGCCGGCGACGATCAAGCTGTGGCTGGCCGGCGCCGACACGCCCGACGAGCTGCGCACCTACCTCAAGACGGAGTTCGCCAAGCAGAACCCCGGCTCGACGCTGGTGATCGAGCAGCAGGACTGGGGCGACCTGGTCACCAAGCTGACCACCGCGCTGCCGGACGCCGCGAACACCCCCGACGTCGCCGAGCTGGGCAACACGCAGTCCTCGACGTTCACCAACGTCGGCGCCTTCATGGACATCTCGAGCATGTACAACGACCTGGGCGGCTCGAAGCTGCTGCCCGGGTTCGTCGAGGCCGGCAAGGTCGACGGCAAGAACTACACGCTGCCGTACTGTCGGAGTTCAACGACGACGTGAAGAAGATCGCCGCGGCGGACCCGAAGGGCATCGCCAACCTGTCCGGCCTGTGGATCGGCGGCCAGGACTGGCGCAACGCGATCTCCTGGATCTTCGCCAACGGCGGCGAGCTCGCCGTCAAGGACGGCAGCCAGTGGAAGTCGACGATGTCCGACCCGAAGACGATCGTCGGCCTGCAGCAGCTGCAGGACCTGTGGAAGAACGCCTCGAAGGCGCCGCATGACGCCACCGACGCCAACACCTACAACCACCTGAACGACTCCGACTCGGTCAAGGCGGCGGACGGCTCCACGACGAGCTACTCGCTCGACGCGGCGACGATCATGGCGCCCGGCTGGGCGCACTGGTCCATCGGCGACCTGGCCAAGAAGGACGGCAAGGACGTCCGCAACTGGAACGACCAGACGTTCGGCGTGTTCCCGCTCCCGGGTGTCAGCGGCGGTGCCGCACCGGTGTTCGCCGGTGGCTCCAACATCGGCATCTCGGCCAAGACGCAGCACCCCGAGCTGGCGAAGTCCCTGATGAAGATCATCTTCTCGCCGGAGTACCAGCAGATGCTGGGCAAGAACGGCCTGGGCCCGGCGAACACCGACTACGTCAGCTCGCTCGGCACCGACCAGTTCGCCAAGGCGCTGACCGAGTCGGCGCTCAACGCCAAGCTCACCCCGGCCGCACCGGGCTGGGCCGCGCTGGAGAACAGCAAGAAGCTCGAGGAGTTCTTCCAGAAGATCTCCCAGGGCGCGGACATCGCGTCGACCGCCAAGGCGTTCGACGACGCCGCAACGCCCATCCTCAACGGCAAGGGCTGACGTCCTGCTCCCCGCGGTGCCGGCACGTCGTCCGGCCGGCACCGCGGGGCACCGTCCCTCCCGTTCGACCGCAGGAGCCCCGATGTCACGCCCCGACGCCTCGGCGTCCCCCGCGCCGGCAGGTCCGGTCCCGGTGCCGGAGCAACCGGCCGCCCGGCCCCCGCACGACGCCGTGCAGCGGTCGACCCGGTCCGCGCGGCGGACCGCCGTCGTGACCGTCGACCCGGACGCGCAGCGTCCCGCACCCCGCCGCCGCGGCCCCCGCCTCCCGTACGCGCTGCTGGTCCCCTCGATCGGGATCCTCGTGCTCGCCCTCGGCTACCCGCTCGGCTGGCAGGTGGTCACGTCGCTGCAGAAGTTCGGCCTGGCCCAGCAGTTCGGCAAGCCGCCGCAGTTCGTCGGCCTGCGCAACTACCTCGACCTGGCCGCCGACTCCTACCTGTGGACCGTGGTGGCGCGGTCGATCGCGTTCTGCCTGGTCAACGCGGGTGTGACGGTGCTGGTCGGCGTGCTGGTGGCGCTGCTGATGAAGGCCGTCGGGACCGTGCCGCGGCTCGCGGTGCAGATCGCGATGCTGCTCGCGTGGGCGATGCCGGTGGTCGCGTCGATGACCGTGTGGCGGTGGCTGTTCGACTACCGCCGCGGCGTCGTGAACTACGTGCTGACCGCGATGGGCTTCCACTTCACGGGGCACAGCTGGCTGGCCAACCCGCTGTCCTTCTTCTTCGTCGCCACCGTGATCATCGTCTGGATGTCCGTGCCGTTCGTCGCGTTCTCCGTCTACGCGGGCCTGAGCCAGGTGCCGGACGAGGTGATGGAGGCCGCCGCGATCGACGGTGCCGACGGCGTGCGGCGGTTCCGCTGGATCGTGCTGCCGATGATCCGGCCGGTGCTGTCCATCGTGCTGCTGCTGCAGATCATCTGGGACCTGCGGGTGTTCGCCCAGATCCGGCTGCTGCAGGACGCCGGCGGCACGCCGAGCGAGACCAACCTGCTCGGCACGTACATCTACCAGCTGGGTGTGGGCTCCGGTGACTTCGGGGCGGCCTCGGCGGTGTCGATCTTCGTCCTGCTGCTCACCGTCGCCCTCAGCTGGGCGTACGTGCGCACGTTGCTGCGAGAGGAGGACGAGCGGTGACCACCCGTCGTCGTCGCATCCGCCCCGGCCGGCTGCTGCTCGGCCTCGTCGCCCTGCTGGTCGCAGCGCTCTGGGCGTTCCCCGTCTACTGGATGACCATCTCCTCGCTGATGTCGAACATCCGCCTGCAGTCGGGCGCCCCGACGTTCTGGCCGGTGAACGCCTCGATGGACAACTACGCCGCCGTGTGGGGCTCCGGCTCGTTCCTGCCGGCGCTGCGCATGTCGCTGCTGGTGACCGGCCTGACGATCGTGTGCACGCTGGTGTTCGCGTTCCTCGCCGCACTGGCGATCAGCCGGTACCGGTTCCGGGGACGGCGCAGCTTCGTGCTGGCCGTGCTGCTGATCCAGATGCTGCCGGCCGAGGGCCTGTTCATCGCCCAGTACCGCCTGATCGGCTCGCTGCACCTGCTCAACACGGTGCTGGGCATCTCGATCATCTACGTGGCGGCCGTGGTGCCGTTCACCATCTGGATGCTGCGCGGGTTCGTCGCCGGCGTGCCCGTGGAGCTGGAGGAGGCCGCGATGGTCGACGGCCTGTCCCGCACCAAGGCGTTCCTGCGGATCACGTTCCCGCTGCTCGCCCCGGGGCTGGTCGCGTCCGGCGTGTACGCCTTCCTGCAGGCGTGGAACGAGTTCACCGTGGCCCTCGTGGTGCTGCAGTCCGACACGGCCAAGACGCTGCCGATCTGGCTGCGCAGCTTCGTGCAGGCGAGCGCCAGCCGGGACACCGACTGGGGGCAGGTGATGGCGGCGTCGTCGCTGATCGCCGTGCCGGTGATCATCTTCTTCCTGTTCGTGCAGGGTCGGATGACGTCCGGTCTGGTGTCCGGGGCGGTGAAGGGCTGATGGCCGCGGCAGCACCGCCGGCCGTTCGCAGGGGGCCGACGGTCGGTGTCGACGTGGGCGGCACCAAGGTGCAGGGCGTCCTGGTGGACGACGCCGGAACGGTGCTGGCCGAACGGCACGCCCGCACGGTGCCGGGGCCGTCGGGGGTGGTCGCCGGGATCGTCGCCCTGGTGCGCGGCCTGCTGGCCGACCGTGACCTGACCGTCGCGGACGTGGCGGGCGTCGGCATCGGGCTGCCCGGTGTCGTGGACCCGCAGGGCGGCACGGTGGCGCACGCCGTCAACCTCGGCCTCGAGGCGCCGCTGCCGCTGGGCGCGCTGGTCGCGACGGCGCTCGGTGGCGACGTCCCGGTCCGCGTGGAGAACGACCTCAACGCCGCGGTGGTCGGCGCCGCGCACGCGCTGGGCCGCACGTCGGCCGGGTCGGACGTCCAGGACGTCGCCTACGTCGCCCTGGGCACGGGCGTGGCGGCCGGTCTGCTGCTGGACGGCACGCTGCGCCGCGGCTCCCACCGGGTGGCCGGTGAGATCGGGCACCTGACGCTGGTGCCGGGCGGCCGGCCGTGCAAGTGCGGTCAGCTGGGCTGCCTGGAGCAGTACGCGTCCGGCAGTGCGATCGAGGCGGCGTGGCCGTCGCGGCACGGTCGACCGGCGCCTGCCGAGCTGTTCGAGGCCGCCGCGGCGGGGGACCCAGCCGCCGTCGAGGTGCGGGACGAGGTCGCCGCGGGGGTGGCGGCGGCGGTGCGGGTGCTGGTGCTCACGTGCGACGTGGACGTCGTGGTGCTGGGCGGCGGGGTCAGCCGGGTGGGCGCGCCGCTGCTGGAGGCGGTCACCCGGACGCTGGACCGACAGGCGGCCGCCTCGCCGTTCCTCGCGTCGGTCGGCCTCGCCCAGCGGGTGCGCCTCGCGCCGGCGGATGTCCCGGCCGGGGCGCTCGGCGCGGCGCTGGTGGCACGGGCGCACGACGGCGCCGCCGCGGTACCGGCCGCCGGCGGGCGGAGGGCGTTCTGATGGAGGTGGTGATCGGCGCGCCGGACGCGCTGGCACGGCTGGCGGCGGACGCGGTGCAGCGCCTGCTCGAGGGCACGCCGCGTCCCGTGCTCGGCCTGGCGACCGGCTCGAGCCCGCTCGCCGTGTACGACGAGCTGGCCCGGCGGCACGCCGAGGAGGGCCTGTCGTTGGCGCACGCCCGCGGCTTCCTGCTCGACGAGTACGTCGGGCTGCCGCCGGGGCACGCGGAGGGCTACCGGGCGGTGATCGAACGGGAGCTGGTGTCCCGCGTGGACCTCGACCCGGCCGCGGTGCGCGGTCCGAACGGCTCCGCGGACGACGTGCCGGCCGCCTGTGCGGCGTACGAGCGGGCGATCGTGGAGGCCGGCGGCGTGGACCTGCAGCTGCTCGGGATCGGCACCGACGGCCACGTCGGCTTCAACGAGCCCGGCTCGTCGCTCGCCTCGCGCACCCGGATCAAGACGCTGACCCGGCAGACCCGTGTCGACAACGCGCGCTTCTTCGGCGGCGACGTCGACGCCGTGCCGACGCACTGCCTGACCCAGGGGTTGGCCACGATCATGTCCGCCCGGCACCTGGTCCTGCTGGCCACCGGCAGGGGCAAGGCGGAGGCCGTGCACCAGCTGGTCGAGGGCGCGGTCAGCGCCCTGTGGCCGGGAACCGTCCTGCAGCTGCACCCCCGGGTGACCGTGCTGGTCGACGACGCGGCGGCCAGCCGGCTGCAGCTCACCGACTACTACCGCCAGACCTATGCCGGCAAGCCCGCGTGGCAGGGGATCTGACGCCCGCACCTGACGCCCGCACCTGACGCCTGCCGACCGGCGCGGTCGCACCACGCGGGCACGGCTCGGGAGCGCCGGTGCGGCCGGTCCGAGCCCGGGCGGTGTCGCACCCGGAACGTACGATGGCCCCCATGAGCGAGCCGCTGCCTCCCACCGGTCCCGACGACCCGTTCGGGCCCGGACCGGTCGGAGAGCCGGCGGCCGGCACCTCGGTGCTGGAGCGCACCGAGCACGCCGAGGAGCTCGAGCCGGGGGACCACGAGCGGTTCGCGCACTACGTGCGCAAGGAGAAGATCCTCGAGTCGGCGGTGTCCGGCAGCCCGGTGATCGCCCTCTGCGGCAAGGTCTGGGTGCCCGGGCGTGACCCGAACAAGTTCCCGGTGTGCCCGGTCTGCAAGGAGATCTACGACGGGCTGCGCGCGCCGCAGGACGGTCCCGGCGGCGGGTCCTCCGGCGGCGAGTCCGGCGGGTCCGGCGGCTCCGGGCGCCGGTGGGGCTTCGGTCGGGGCTCCGGCAAGTGACGGCGGGGACGGAGCCGTCCCCGCACAGCCCGCACGTCTCGCCGTCGGCGGCGTCCAACCTGCCGCCGGCGTTCCCCGGCCGCGCGCCGTGGGGCACGGCGGGACGGTTGCGTGCGTGGCAGGCCGAGGCGCTCGAGGCGTACCGGGAGCGGTCCCCGCGGGACTTCCTCGCCGTGGCGACGCCGGGCGCCGGCAAGACGACGTTCGCGCTGCGGGTGGCCACCGAGCTGCTCCATGCCCGGGTGGTGCGGCGCGTCACCGTGGTGACGCCGACGGAGCACCTCAAGCGGCAGTGGGCCGACGCCGCGGCGCGGGTCGGCATCGCGATCGACCCGACGTTCTCCAACGCCCAAGGTCGGCACGGCGCCTCCTTCGACGGGGTGGCGGTCACCTACGCCCAGGTGGCCAGCCGCCCGGCGCTGCACGCCGCTCGCACCCACGCGGCGCCGACGCTGGTGATCCTCGACGAGGTGCACCACGGCGGCGACGCCCTGTCCTGGGGTGACGCGGTCCGCGAGGCGTTCGAGCCGGCGGCCCGGCGGCTGGCGCTGACCGGGACACCGTTCCGCTCGGACACCGCGGCGATCCCGTTCGTCACCTACGAGCGCGACCCGGACGGCATCCGACGCAGCAGTGCCGACTACACCTACGGCTACGCCGAGGCGCTGCGCGACCACGTGGTGCGGCCCGTCATCTTCCTGTCGTACAGCGGGTCGATGCGGTGGCGGACGCGGATGGGCGACGAGGTCAGCGCCCGGCTCGGCGAGCCGCTGACCAAGGACATCACCGCGCAGGCATGGCGCACGGCCCTCGACCCGAACGGCGAGTGGATCGGCAGCGTGCTGGCCGCCGCGGACACACGGCTGACGGAGGTCCGGCGGACCGTGCCGGACGCCGGGGCGATGGTGATCGCCACCGACCAGGACGACGCCCGCGCGTACGCCGGCCACCTGGCGCGGCTGACCGGTGAGTCGCCGACCGTCGTGCTGTCCGACGACGCGGGCTCGGGCGACCGCATCGACGAGTTCTCCGCAGGCACGTCCCGGTGGCTCGTCGCCGTGCGGATGGTGTCCGAGGGCGTCGACGTGCCGCGGCTCGCCGTCGGCGTCTACGCGACCAGCACCGCGACGCCGCTGTTCTTCGCCCAGGCCGTGGGCCGGTTCGTGCGGGCCCGCCGCCGCGGGGAGACCGCCTCGGTGTTCCTCCCGAGCGTGCCGCAGCTGCTGGCGCTCGCCGCGCAGCTGGAGGTGGAGCGGGACCACGCCCTGGACCGCCCGACCTCGGCGGCGGACGACCCGGAGGCCGCACTGCTGCTCGCGGCCGAGACGGAGCGCAGCACGCCGGACGCCGTCGGTCCGGACGGTCTGGCCGGCACGTTCCAGGCGCTGGAGGCACAGGCCTCGTTCGACCGCGTGCTGTTCGACGGCGGCGAGTTCGGGACCGGCGCCGAGGTCGGGTCCGACGAGGAGCTGGACTTCCTCGGTCTGCCCGGTCTGCTGGACCCCGACCAGGTGTCCGCGCTGCTGGCCCAGCGGCAGGCCGACCAGCTCAGCGCCCGCCGGGCCGCCGACGCCGCGGCACCGCCGCTCGGCGACCACCGGCAGCGGTCGGAGCTGCGGCGGGAGCTGTCTCGGCTCGTCTCGGCGTGGGCACGCCGCAGCGGGCAGACCCATGCGCAGGTGCACGCCGAGCTGCGCCGGCGCGCGGGTGGTCCCGAGGTGGCGCTGGCGGACGTCGACCAGCTGACCGCGCGGGTGGAGCTGGTGCGGCGCTGGTTCGTCGGCCGCTGAGCGCCCACGCCGCACCTGCGCACCGGCGTCTCGTACCCGCCGCGCCCCGGTCCGCCGTCGAGGGCCTAGGCCTCCAGGCGCACGGTGACGGTCGGTACCGCCGCCTCGTCGGCGGACAGCCGGCGCGCACCCCGGGGCAGCTCCTCGCGTGAGGCGGTGTGACGCGCCTGCGCCAGCCGTACGCCGGCGGCACCCGTCCAGCGCTCGTCCGACACGCCACCCGTGATCAGCGGCACGTGCAACGGCCGCAACGTGGGCTCGGGGCTGCTCCACTGGGCGTCCTGCCAGGCGAGCACCCGCTCCGGAGGTCCGCTGACCAGCACCTCCTCGACCGCTCGACCGTCCGGGCCGAGCCGCCGCGCCGCCGCCTTGCGCCCACCGACGCTGGCCTTGGACCGCGACACCTTCGCGACGGCCTCCATGGAACCGTCGGCCCGTTCGCGGCTGACCATCTTGTAGACCATCCCGCAGGTCGGCGCCCCGGAGCCGGTCACCACCGACGTGCCGACGCCGTAGGAGTCGACCGGCGCGACGGCCAGCGCCGCGATCGCGTACTCGTCCAGGTCGGACGTCACGACGATCTTCGTCCGGCGGGCGCCGGCCGCGTCCAGCTGGGCCCGTACCTCCTGCGCGAGCGCCGCGAGGTCGCCGGAGTCGAGCCGGACCGCACCGAGCTCCGTGCCGGCCGCCGCGAGCGCCCGCTCCACGCCGCGGCGCACGTCGTAGGTGTCCACCAGGAGCGTCGTCCCGCGTCCCTGCGACGCGACCTGCGCCGCGAACGCCGACTCCTCGTCGTCGTGCAGCAGGGTGAAGGCGTGAGCGGCGGTGCCGATCGTCGGCAGCCCGTACCGGCGTCCCGCCTCGAGGTTCGACGTGCCGGCGAAACCGGCGATCACGGCGGCACGTGCGGCCGCGACGGCCGCCTCCTCCTGCGCGCGCCGCGCGCCCATCTCCAGGCACGGGCGGTCCACGGCCGCGCTGGTCATCCGCGACGCGGCCGAGGCGATCGCCGAGTCGTAGTTGAGGATCGACAGGACCACGGTCTCCAGCAGCACCGCCTCGGCGAACGTGCCCTCGACGACCATCAGCGGCGACAGGGGGAAGAAGACCTCGCCCTCGGCGTACCCGACGACGTCACCGGTGAACCGGTAGTCGCGCAGGTAGTCCAGCGTCCGCTCGTCCACCACCCGCTCGGCGGCGAGCCACCCGAGCTGCTCCTCGTCGAACCGGAAGTCCCGCACCGCGTCCAGCACCCGACCCGTACCGGCCACCACGCCGTACCGGCGGCCGGGGGGAAGCCGACGGGTGAACACCTCGAAGACGCAGCGGCGGTCGGCCGTGCCGTCGGCCAGCGCGGCCTGCAGCATGGTCAGCTCGTAGCGGTCGGTCAGCAGGGCCGTGCTGGCGGTCATCCGGCCAACCTAGTTCTCTACAGTGGGGCGATGCCCACCGAGACCGTGCCTGAGCAGGACGTACGGTCCGACGAGGAGGCCGTGGTCGCCCGGCCCTGGGTCACCATCGTGTGGAACGACCCGGTCAACCTGATGAGCTACGTGGCCTACGTCTTCCGGTCGTACTTCGGCTACTCCGAGCAGAAGGCGGAGCGGCTGATGCTGCAGGTGCACCAGGAGGGCCGCGCGGTCGTCGCGACCGGCAGCCGCGAGGCGATGGAGGTCGACGTGCAGGCGATGCACGGGTTCGGCCTGTGGGCCACGCTGCAGCGCGAGGACGCCTGATGCGCGGCTTCCGCTACGAGTCCGGCGCCTACCGGGCCGAGCTCGACGCCGGTGAGCGGGAGGTGGTGGCGTCCGTCGTCGCCAACGTCGTCGAGCTGCTCGGTGGCGAGCTGCCGGACCTGGCCGACGGGTCACCGGACGGGGCTGCGGAGGCGGCAGGGCGCTCCGACCCGTCCGTCGCGCCCGTCTGGCGGCTCCGCACGGAGCCCGTGCCGCCCCCCGACGACCCCGCCGTGCACCGCCTGCTGCCCGACGCGTCGCAGGACGACCCGGCCGTCGCGGCCGAGTTCCGGCGGCTGACCGAGGACGACCTGCGGACGGCCAAGCTGGCACGGCTGCGCTGGCTGTGGACCGCGCTGCAGGACGACGGACCGGTGGTCCCCGCGCCGCAGGCACCCGCCGTCGCCGCCACGCTGACCGACCTGCGCCTGGTGCTGGCGGAGCGGCTGGGGATCCGGACGGACGAGGACGCCGACCGCCTGGGGCGCGCGGTGGGTCGCCGACGTCGCCACGGCGCCGACGACGTCCGCACGTACCTCGTCACCGTGTACGACGCGCTGACCTGGCTGCAGGAGTCCCTGGTCCAGGCGATGCTGGCCCGCGGGGACCTGGGTCCGCCGGGCCGTGTCGGGCCGGGCGACTAGGCTCGCAGCGTGGACGACGCGCCGATCGGGATCTTCGACTCCGGCGTCGGGGGACTGACGGTGTCGCGCGCGATCCTCGACCAGCTGCCCCACGAGTCGACGCTCTACATCGGCGACACGCTCAACACGCCGTACGGGCCCAAGCCGCTCGCCGTGGTCCGTGCCTTCGCCCTCGCAGCGCTCGACGACCTGGTCGACGCGGGCGTGAAGATGCTGGTCATCGCGTGCAACACCGCCTCGGCGGCGATGCTGCGCGATGCGCGGGAGCGGTACACGCTGCGCCGCGGCATCCCGGTGGTGGAGGTCATCCTGCCGGCGGCCCGGCGCGCGGTGGCGGCGACCCGGAACGGGCACATCGGCGTGATCGGCACGCGGGCGACCATCGAGTCGCGGGCGTACGACGACGCGCTGGCGGTGGCGCCGGGCGTCCGCCTGACAACGGCCGCGTGCCCCGAGTTCGTCCCGCTGGTCGAGGCCGGCGTCACCTCCGGACCGCGGGTGCTCGAGGTGGCGCACGAGTACCTCGACCCGATCCGTGAGGCCGGGGTGGACACCTTGGTGCTGGGGTGCACGCACTACCCCCTGCTCACCGGCGCGATCAGCTACGTGATGGGCGAGGACGTCACCCTCGTCTCGAGCGCCGAGGAGACCGCCAAGGACGTGTACCGGACGCTCGTCGCGCACGACCTGCTGCGCTCGACGGACGGGCCGCCGCCCGAGCACCGCTTCGTCGCGACCGGTGACCCCGAGCAGTTCGCGCGGCTCGCTCGGCGGTTCCTCGGACCCGAGGTGACCGCCGTCGAGTCACCGCTGGCCCTGCGATGAGGCTCGTCGTCGTCGGCTGCGCCGGCTCGTACCCCGGCCCCGACGCGGCCTGCGCGGCGTACCTGGTGCAGGCGGAGGACGCCGACGGCCGGACCTGGACGGTGCTGCTCGACCTCGGCAACGGCGCTCTCGGCCCGCTGCAGCGGTACGCCGACCCGACGACGCTGGACGCGATCGGCATCTCCCACCTGCACGCGGACCACGTCGCCGACATGGTGGTGCTCAACGTGCTGCGCCGCTACCGTCCAGGCGGCGCGCCCCTGCCGCCGGTGCCGGTGCACGGCCCGGAGGGCACGGCGGAGCGGCTGGCCCAGCTGGCGGGCAAGGACCCGGCGGCCGACTGCAGCGACCAGTTCGACGTGCGGGTGTGGGACCCGGCGGCGCCCGTGACCGTCGGTCCGCTCACGCTCTCGCCGGTGGCGATGAACCACTCGCTGCCGACCTTCGGGGTGCGCGTCGCCGGGCCCGCGGAGGGCGACGCGTCCCGTTCCGTCGCGCTCGCGTACACGGGCGACACGGACTCCGGTCCCGGTCTGGACGCGCTGGCGGCCGGGGTGGACCTGCTGCTCGCCGAGGCGAGCTACCTCGAGGGTCGCGACGACAGGTTCCGCGGCGTGCACCTGACGGGCCGACGGGCGGGCGAGGCGGCAGCCCGCGGTGGCGCCGGCCGGCTGGTGCTCACGCACGTGCCCGCGTGGAACGACGCCGAGGTGTCCCTCGCCGAGGCCCGGGCCGTGTTCGACGGTCCCGTGCACCTGGCCGCACCGGGCGCGGTGCACGCGCTCTGAGCGCCGCCCGGCCGAGCTCGCGGGCCGTGTCCCGGTCAGCCCAGGAGCGTGTCGGGGTGCCCGGATAGGCTCGCGCCCATGACCGTCCCCCCTTCGACGCCCTCCACCGGCGTGCCCGCCCGCGCCGACGGGCGCGCGCTCGACGAGCTGCGCCCCGTCGCCCTGACCCGCCGCTTCCTGCAGACCGGTGAGGGCAGCGTCCTCGTCGAGTTCGGGCAGACGAAGGTGCTGTGCGTCGCCTCGTTCACCGAGGGCGTGCCGCGCTGGCGCAAGGGTTCGGGCCAGGGCTGGGTCACCGCGGAGTACGCGATGCTGCCGCGCGCGACGAGCACGCGGTCGGACCGCGAGTCGGTCAAGGGCCGTGTCGGTGGCCGCACGCACGAGATCTCGCGGCTCGTCGGTCGCTCCCTGCGGGCCATCATCGACGTCGCGGCCCTCGGCGAGAACACGGTCGTGCTGGACTGCGACGTGCTGCAGGCGGACGGCGGCACCCGCACCGCGGCGATCACCGGTGCGTACGTCGCGCTGGCGGACGCGGTGGCGTGGGCCCGTGAGCAGGGACTGGTCCCCGCCGGTCGCACCGTGCTCACCGACTCGGTCAGCGCCGTCAGCGTCGGCATCATCGACGGTGCGCCCATGCTCGACCTGCCGTACGTCGAGGACGTCCGCGCCGAGACGGACATGAACGTCGTGGTGACCGGCAGCGGGAAGTTCGTCGAGGTGCAGGGAACTGCCGAGCACGCGACGTTCGACCGCGCGGAGCTCGACACGCTGCTGGACCTGGCGCTGGTGGGCACGGGGCGGCTCACGGCGCTGCAGCAGCAGGCGCTCGCCGCCGCGCCCGGCACCCGGGTGACGGCCGGCGTCGAGGTGGCCTCGTGACGGCTGCGCCCGGCGCGACCGCACCTGTCCGGCTCGTCCTCGCCACCCACAACGCCCACAAGGTCCGCGAGCTGCGCGAGATCCTCGTGCCGGCGCTGCCGGGGCTGGACGCGGCGAGCATCGTGGGCGCGGGCGACGTGGGCGCCACGGAGCCGGTGGAGGACGGGCTGACGTTCGCCGAGAACGCCCTGATCAAGGCCCGTGCGATCGCGGCCTTCACCGGGCTGCCCACCGTGGCGGACGACTCCGGCCTCGCGGTGGACGTGCTCGGCGGTGCGCCGGGCATCTTCTCCGCGCGGTGGAGCGGCCGGCACGGTGACGATGCGGCCAACCTCGAGCTCCTGCTCGCGCAGCTGGCGGACATCGCCCCGGAGCACCGCACCGCCCGGTTCATGTGCGCCGCGGCGCTGGTGACACCGGACGGGCGCGAGGAGGTGCGGACCGGGGCGCTGGACGGCGTGCTCGCCACCGAGCCGCGGGGCGCGCACGGCTTCGGCTACGACCCCGTGCTGGTGCCGCTCGGCGAGACGCGGACGTGCGCGGAGCTGACGCCGGCGGAGAAGAACGCCATCAGCCACCGCGGCAAGGCGTTCCGCGCGCTCGCCCCGCTCGTGGTCCACGCCCTGGGCGGCTGAGCGTGACGGACGCCGCCCGGGTGCAGCTGGTGGCGGACGAGGTGACGTTCGGCTATCCCGCACACCCGGTGCTCGACCGGGTGTCGCTCGTCGTCTCCGCGGGCGACCGGCTCGGCCTGGTGGGGGAGAACGGCACCGGCAAGACGACCCTGCTGCGGTTGCTGGCCGGTGAGCTCCCTCCGCTGGGCGGCTCGGTGCGCCGTTCGGGAACCCTCGCTGTGGTGGAGCAGGAGCTGCGGGCCCCGACCGATGCGACCGTCGGCGACGTCGTCCGGACGTCGCTGCGTGCTGCTCGGGCAGCTGCGGCGGCGCTCGAGCACGCCATCGCGGCGTTCGACCACACCAGCGGTGAGCTCGCCACGCTGACCGAGGCGGTCGAGGCGATGGAGCACCTGGCGGCCTGGGACGCCGACCGCCGGGTGGACGAGGCGCTGAGCCGGTTCGGTGCACCGCGCGACCCCCGGCGTCCGCTGGCGGAGCTGTCGGTGGGGGAGCGGTACCGCGTGCGGCTGGCCGCGCGGCTCGCGGAGCGGTCCGACCTGCTGCTGCTGGACGAGCCGACCAACCACCTCGACGCCGCGGGCGTGGAGTACCTGACGGCTCAGCTGCGGCAGTGGCGCGGTGCGCTCGTCGTCGTGACCCACGACCGGCGGCTGCTGGACGACGTGATGACCGGGATCCTCGACCTCGACCCGTCCATGGACGGCCGGCCCGCGCTGTACGGGGCCGCGCGGTACGCCGACTACCGGTACGCCCGCGACCAGATGCTGCGCCGGTGGCGCGCGCGGTACCGCGCCGAGCGCAAGCGCGCCGCGGCGCTGGCCGACCGGCTCGACCAGTCCTACGAGCAGCTGTCGGACGAGTGGCGCCCGCCCAAGGGCAGCCAGGCGCACCGTCGGGCCACCCGCGCGCGCAGCAAGGTGACCACCGTCGACCGGTTGATGCAGCGCCTCGCCGAGCAGTCCGTCGAGGTCCCCGTACCGCCACCGGCCCTGACGTTCCCCGACCTGCCGTCCACCCCGAGCACCTACGCCGGCGGTCCGCTGCTGGACGTCCGCGCCCCCCTCGTGGCTGGCCGGCTGGACCTGCCCGGCCGGCGCATCGAGGTGGCCCCGTGCAGCCGCTTGCTGGTCACCGGGCCCAACGGGTCCGGCAAGTCGACGCTGCTCGCCGTGCTGGCCGGCACCCTCGGGACGGACCGCGGCGCGCGGGTGCTCGCACCGGGTACACGGCTCGGGGTGCTGGCGCAGGAGTCGGACGACGTGACGGCCGACGCAGACGGGACCGCCCGAGCGGCTGCCCGGCCCGGTCGGCCGGACGGCAGCGCCCCGACGGCGTTCGAGGCCTACGCCGAGCACGCGCTCGGCCTGCTCGCCTCCGGCAGCCTCGACCCCGCGCAGCTGGTGCCGGTCGCCGCGCTCGGCCTGCTGACCGAGCAGGACCTGGACCGGCCGCTGGCGGAGCTGTCCGTCGGTCAGCGCCGCCGGTTCGAGCTCGCCAAGGCCCTGCTGGCGGCGCCGCACGTGCTGGTGCTCGACGAGCCGACCAACCACCTGTCCGTCGGGCTGGTCGACGAGCTGACGGCGGCCCTGCGCGCCACGTCGGCCGCCGTGGTCGTCGCGACCCACGACCGGCAGATGCTCGCCGACCTCGCCGACTGGCCCCGTCTGGACCTGTCCTGACGGAGCCGCCCGGTCAGGGCATGCGCCCCACGTGCGCCATCGCCTGGCGCAGCAGCAGCCCCTGGCCGCCGTTCATCTCCAGCTGCACGTCCTGCTCGCAGGCCTGCTCGGGCGTGATCCAGGCGAGGTCCAGGGCGTCCTGCTGCGGGCGGCAGTCGCCCGCGACGGGGACCACGTAGGCCAGGGACACCGCGTGCTGGCGCGGGTCGTGGTACGGCGTCACGCCGGGCGTCGGCAGGTACTCGGCCACGGTGAACGGCTGCGGGCTCGCCGGGATCTGCGGCAGGGCCATCGGGCCCAGGTCCTTCTCGATGTGCCGGACGAGGGCGTCCCGCACCCGCTCGTGGAACATCACGCGTCCCGAGACGAGCGCCCGGGACATCACACCCTCCGGTGTGACGCGCAGCAGCAGGCCCACGGCCACCACGTCGCCGGAGTCGTCCACCCGCACCGGCACGGCGTCCACGTACAGGATCGGCAGCCACTGCCGGGCGGACGCGATCTGGTCGGCACGCAGCCAGCCGGCGGGGCGCTCGGACTCGGGCGGGAACTCGGCGGTGTCGGTCACCGCCCTGTTCTACCCCGTACGGGAGCGCTCACGCGGCCGTACGCTCCGGCGGGCGGCACACCGGCTGCGCGTGCGCCCGCAGACCGGGTGCGGAATACCTGCGGGGCGCCGCACGCTGAAGGGGCAGGACCGACGACGAGAGGATCACCACTCATGGCCACCACCACCCTCACCGGTGCCACCATCGGCGACACCGTCCGCGACAACGGCATCGTGCTAGTCGACTTCTGGGCGTCCTGGTGCGGACCGTGCCGCATGTTCGCCCCGATCTTCGACGCCGCCTCGCAGGAGCACACGGACATCGTGTTCGGCAAGGTCGACACCGAGGCCGAGCAGGACCTGGCCGCCGAGCTGCAGATCACCTCGATCCCGACGCTGATGGCCTTCCGCGACGGCATCCTCGTGTTCAACCAGGCCGGGGCGCTGCCCGCGCCGACCCTGGAGCAGGTCATCACCGCGGTGAAGGACCTGGACATGGACGAGGTGCGCGAGAAGATCAGCCAGCGCGAGACCGCGAACGCCTGACGGCTCGCCGACCGCGCCGGGCCACGGCTGCCGCCGTCGCCCGCGCCGCCGGTCGGCACCCTGAACGAACCGAAGGCCCGCTCACCTCGACGGTGAGCGGGCCTTCGTCATGTCGGGCGCGTCGTCGGCCTGCCGAGACCGACGAGCGGACGTGCGGGAGGCGGGACTTGAACCCGCACGCCCGTGAGGGCACCAGGACCTAAACCTGGCGTGGCTGCCGTTTCACCACTCCCGCGCGAGCGGCACCGCCGCGCGTCGCCGATCCTCGCACAGGGCGGCACGGGCGAGGCGGCCGGCGCGGGAGCCCCATCGGGATGACCGGCGGAGCCAGCGCCGGGGTCAGGCGAGCTGCAGGTCCCGGCGCAGCTTGGCGACGTGGCCGGTCGCCTTGACGTTGTACTGCGCCAGCTCGACGATGCCGTCCGGGTCGACCACCACGGTCGAGCGGATCACGCCGACCACCGTCTTGCCGTACAGCGTCTTCTCGCCCCAGGCGCCCCACGCCTCGAGCACCTGGTGCTGCGGGTCGGACGCCAACGGGTAGGTCAGGTGCTCCGCCTCGGCGAACTGCGCCAGCCGCTCGGGCGTGTCGGGCGAGACGCCGACCACCCGGTAGCCGGCGCTCTGCAGCGAGCCGAGCGAGTCGCGGAAGTCGCACGCCTGGGTCGTGCAGCCCGGCGTCATGGCCGCCGGGTAGAAGTACACGATCACGTGCGAGCCGCGCAGGTCGGAGAGCGTCACGGTGCCACCGTCGGCGGTGGGCAGCGTGAAGTCGGGAGCCGGGTCGCCGGCGGACAGTCGAGGCACGGGGTCCTCCCGGGGTCGTTTCTGCCCACCCTATGTCGGCGGGTACCGTGCCCGTCGTGACCGCCCGGGACGAGACGAGCTCCGCCGACCTGCCGATCCGGATGCTCAACGACCGGGTGCTGGTCGCCCTGGACCAGGACAGCTCCGAGCGCCGCTCGGCGGCCGGCATCGTCATCCCCGCCACGGCGACGGTGGCGAAGCGGCTGGCATGGGCACGCGTGGTCGCGGTCGGCCAGCACGTGCGGCAGGTGGCGGTCGGCGACCGGGTGCTGTTCGACCCGGAGGACCGTGCCGAGGTGGAGCTCGCCGGTGCCACCTACGTGCTGCTGCGGGAGAAGGACGTGCACGCCGTCGCGGAGCCCCGCGGCGAGGGTCAGGGGACGGGTCTCTACCTCTAGCCGGACGGGTCTGCGACCCACGTCCGGCCAGGACGGCCGGCCCCGGCAGCACCCGACGGTGCCCACCGGGGCGGCACGGTCGCCTCGCAGGTTCGCACGGATGGCGGCTGGGCGAATCCGGATCCGTGGGTCACCATGGAGGACCCACGATCGGACGGAGCCCCATGGCGCAGGACGACGAGACCACGGCCGACCAGCCCCAGGCGAGCCCGGTGCTCCCCGTGCAGCCGACCGGCGAGGAGCAGTCCCGCGTCGCGCAGGAGCTGCTCGCCGAGCACGTGCCGCTCGCCCTGCTGGTCGACCTCGTCGCACCGGTCGTCTCGTCCGAGGAGATCCTTGAGACGGAGGGTCTGCCGGAGGAGACGTGGTGGGAGGCGGAGCCCGAGACGCCCGGTGCCTGACCCGGTCACCGTGTCCCGGCGCGACAGTGCAGCACTGACCTCCGGTTTCGCATCCGCGGCCCACCCCTGCTAACGTTTCGCCCCGCGCGCCATTAGCTCAACTGGCAGAGCAGCTGACTCTTAATCAGCGGGTTCGGGGTTCGAGTCCCTGATGGCGCACCAACAACTCGGCCGGCTCCAGACCAAGAAGGTCTGCGAGCCGGCCGAGGTCGTCTACGGTCAACTTCACCCGGCCACGAAGACGGTCAGACACAGCCTGCTGTGAGAGCCCCAGCAGAGACGCCACGGCTTCCTGAGGAACCTGGCGCCGCGCCAGCGCCGCGCGGAGGTTGGCCTGCGCGACATCACCGAGGTTGGTGTAGTCGCGCTCGGGGAACGGGATGACGCTCTGTGTTGTCATTCCCGCAACGTACCGCGTGACGCGGTACGACATGAGCGATTCGTAGTACACGACTGCGGCGTGTCGTGACTACGGATACTGCGATCCGCAGTAAAAACCTCGCATGCCGGATCTGACTACGCACGCCTCTGCTGCTGTGCGCGAGGCACTGCACGCTCGGGGTCTACGCCAACAGGACCTAGCCGTCGTGCTGGATCTTTCGCAGCAGGCCGTGTCTGACCGTCTCCGCGGCCGCACGCCCTTCACGCTCGCTGACCTGGATCGCATCGCTGCGTATCTCGGGGTTCCGATGGCGGAACTGTTGGAGGCTCCGGCGTCAGTGGTCGACGACGCGCCGGAGGCGAACCGAGCGAGACGCTCAGAGGCCTCCGAAGGTCGACCCCAGCCCGTGGAGCTGCACGCAGTCCCCGAGGTGGTAGCCGGCGCAGGCGTGGCAACGCCCGCAGTGCTTGTTCCGGGTGTCCCCGCAGTTGGTGCAGATGCCCTTGAACTTCGGGGGACCGGCGTAGACGTGCGCGGCGACCGCTCGCGCGTTCGAAGCCGGGATCCGCGTGGACATCTTCCTCACCACAGCGCCGAGACTAGCGACGAGCTGTCGGTGGTCGACGACGAGGCGGCCGACCGATGAGCAGCTGGCGTGAGCGCAAGGTCGAGTGCTGGTTCGCCTACAACGGGGTTCGCTACGCCGTCAGCGAGCAGAACTGGTGGCTGGCCGTCCAGCGGCTGCCGCTGGTGACCAGAGACGGCTCGCAGTTCGGCTTCCGCACGCTGGACGGCGGGTACATCACGCTGTGGGACACGGTGGGCCTCACCGGCGCAGTCGAAGAGTCGTGGGTCGAGCACGACGAGGCGGCCGACCGGTGAGCGATCGTCCGACGGTTGGCCGGATCGTCCACTACCGCATGGCTGCTGGAGACATCGAGACCGGGGCTCCTGGGTACGGACTCATCGGCCTAATCTTCCCGGCGATCGTGGTGGGCCTCGGTGGACCAGGTGAGGCCAGCCTCTTCGTGTTCCTCCCCGACACGGCGACCGCCTACGTCCACTGCCGCGTCGAGGGCGATGCGCCGGGCACGTGGCGGTGGCCACAGCGACTTCCTGAGCAGGCCGGGTCGGTGGATGCCCCCGCCATCGACCCGGTCCTGGACCCCGACCCGGCCCCGGCCCCGGACCCGATCATCTGGAGGAACGCCCCGGTCGTCCTAGCCACGGTCATGCGCGACGACATCCGCCGGCTGACCGCTCGGGGCCCGTTGGGCGCACGCGCCCTGGCGGACGCCCTGGTCGGGCTGGGCTGGGTCAGGCGATGAGCGCGTCGACGTCGACCACGCCGCGGCGCGTGGTCTCCACCGAGCGGCGGGCCCGCAAGTCCCACACGTGCGACGGCTGTGGTGAGCGGATCGCCGCCGGCGCGGTCTATCTCGAGCACCGGGCGCCGGCGCACTTCGAGCGGCTGGGCAACACGACCCCGCTGATCCGCCACGAGTGCCTGGCGTGCGCGGGCCGTCTCGGTCGCCGCTCGGACCAGGCGCCGGAGGACTTCATGGTGCCGCTGTTCGACCCGGACGGTGTCGCGTGAACCCCCTCACCGGTCTCCTCCTGCTGGGCGCGGTGTACCGGGTCGTGACGAGCCGGATGCTCGTCGCGCAGGTGTGCAACGGCGACGTCTACACCCGCGAACGGCGCGCGCAGCTCGACGACGGCGTGCCCTCGCTGCGGAGCCTCGCCCGGCTCGTGCCTGACGAGGACGGCGTGCTGCGCCTGGTCCTCGCGTGAGCCCCCGGCTCGTGGTCCGCACGGTCGTGCGCGCCCTGTTCTGGAGCGCCCTGGCGTGCTCGGTCCCCGTCTACCTCCTGGCTGCCGATTGGCTGGTGAAGCACTCGTGAGCACGTACTGGGACCTGACCGTTCTTGTCGTTCCGCCGCTGGTCGCACTCGTCGTCGTCGGGCTGCTCGTCTGGTCCGGCTACCTGTGGCGGAACCGGGACGAGGACGAGTTCACGGGGTTCGCGATCGCCCTGTGGGCGGTGTCGTTCGTCGTGGTCGTGGCGACGCTGCTCGCCTTCTACCCCTACGAGGCGCGGTTCCATCAGTGGCGCCCGGTGTCCGGGACGGTGCAGCAGGTGACCTCCCGGCTGATCGGGGAGGACAAGAGCACCAACCAGGTGTTCCTGGTGCAGATCGCCGGCCACGACTACCGCGTGGACGACACCCGCGGTGCCGGGCTGAAGGCCGGCGACCAGGTGAGCCTGATGTGCCGCGACACGTGGGAGTACGCCGCGGCCGCGGGAACGGTCTGCCGCTGGGGCGGTTCGGTCGTGAACCGGTGAGCGAGGACCAGGTCGACCGGGTCGTGCGCGCGTTCGTGCTCGACCAGATGGCCGCACGCGCCGCGGCGGACCGCGACCGGGTGTTCGCGGGCCTCCGCCGTCTTCTGGCCGCCGTGGCGGTCGGTGTCGTGGCGGGTATCGCCGGCGGTTGCGTGGCCTGGCTGGTGCTCCGGTGAGCGTCGGTATCGCGCGGCCGCGGGTGCCGGTACGCAAGCTCAACGACGGTCGGCACCGTGCAGAGTGCGCGCACTGTGACTGGACCCTGACGTCGACCAGCTCGACGCGCGCGGAGAGTGAGCTCTACGTCGCTGCGCATCGGCACGGGCACTGCCTGGGCACCATCCCCGACACCCGACGGGCCCGGTGACGCCGGCCCCTCTCGCCGCACTCCTGAACGACGTCTCAGCCGCCCCCGGGCGGCCTTTCGTCGTGCCCGGACACTGGCGCTCGTCGCGCCGCCGGCACACCCGTCCGTCACGCCGGACGGCCACGCGGCGGTCGGTCTACATGCGCGCGGTGCCACACGGCTCGATGCGGGCCCCGTCGCAGAAGGCCTTCCTGGACGCTGTGCGGGCCTCTGAGGCGTTCGCGTCGCTCCGGTCAGACTCTGCCGCCTCGCTGTGGGCTGTGGCCCAGCAGCTCGCGTTCTGCGCCGACTGGGAGACCATGACGACGCGCCCGACGTGGGCGCTCCTGGTGGACAAGACGGGCCGGTCCTGGTCGACGGTCGCCCGCGCGATCAAGCGGCTCCGCGACGCCGGCCTGGTAGGTGTCGTCAAGACCGGTCGCGACGGTGCGCACCAGCCCGCGAAGTGCGACGCCGGGCTCAACGACGCCGCGGTCTACGTGCTGTGCGTCCCAGCGACCGTTTCGCCTGTGGACGAAGATGACACACTCTCCGACCTCCGGTCGGGAGAGGAATCTCTCCCCCCGCACGCGCGCGAGAGCGACGGCTCATCGGTGCCCCTTCGGGGCCCTCAGCCCGGCGCTTTCGCCGCGCCGGGCGCGCCAGCCGAGCGGGACGACGTCCCAGGGCGGCCTACGGACACTCCGCAAGAGCCACGGCGCCCTGACGAGCGCCTAGCGCAGGCTGTCGAGCTGCGCAAGCGAGTGTCGGCGCTGCAATCGATCAGCGACCGACACGTGCGCTCGATCATCCGGGAGTTCGCGCTGGCGGGCTGGACGACCGGCGAGCTCGCGATGGCGATCGACCACCGGCCCGACGGCACCACCTGGCACCACACCGACGCGGTCGGCGTGCGGAACGTCGGCGCGTGGCTGGCGCACCGGCTGGACGCCTGGCGCGAGGCCGGCGGCACGGTCCGTCAGTCCCCGGGCCGGCTGGCGCAGCTCGCGGCCGCCGAGCGGCTGGCACGGGCGCGTGTCGAGCGTGAGGCGGACGCCGCGTGGGCCGCCTCCGAGCACCCGAAGTCCCCGGCGCTGGTCGCGATCCGCGCGCACCTGGCCGGCCTGCCCAGGAGGACCCGATGAGCGTGTCGACCACCCCGACGTACCCGCAGTTCTTCAACGACACGACGACCACGACGATCACCACCCGGCGGATCGCGATGCAGGTGGACCCGTCGAAGGCGATCACGTTGGGCCAGCTGCAGGAGTTCGTGACGTTCGCGCTGGCCGCTGGCGCCGCGTCGAGCGAGCCAGTGCAGGTCGCGCTCAACGGAGTGTCGGTGGCTCGCACCAGCACGTCTGACACGGCGATCGGCGCCCCGACTCCGTGACGGGCGGGTGCGTGTTCACCCTGGTGAACGGGCGAATACACCGGTGTGTATTCATCCCAGGGCATTGAACGCGCAGGCGGCGGGCCCCTAGACCGGTGGTGCACACCGGTGGGGCCTGGAGTGTCGACGTTGGTCGCCCGGCCCCACGGTGCCGTCTGACGTCGACGCTCCAGGCGCCCACCGGGCCCCCGTCATCGAGCCTGGAGAACCCGCGATGAGCGTGAAGTCGATCCTCCTGACCGCCGGCATCGCCCTGGTGGTCGTGGTCGCGTTCGAGAAGTCCAAGGGCAAGCTGCCCGCCTCGGCCACGGCCCGGTTCGGCGCCTGATGAAGGTCCCGCGCCAGCTGACGTTCTGGCTCGCCGTCGGCGGCATGGCGATCGTCGCCGACGTCGTCGTGAACATCGGCGCCGACAAGCTCGGGGGCCGGTTCCCTGCGCTGCGGACGCTGAACAACTACCGCACCGGCAAGGAGAGCTGACCCATGACCACGACCACCGCGCCGGCCGCACCGCAGCGCACGATGCAGGGCCTGGCGATCGCCGCCGAGTCGGTGAACCCGAAGGCGTTCTTCGCCCTGACGCGCCGCAAGACGCTGCAGGAGAAGACGTTCACCTACAACGGCCAGAGCCAGGACGTCGTCGAGCTGCGCAAGTCCGACATCCTCGCCGGAATCGACATCGAGTTCGTGGGCAACCTGGTCACCGCCAAGGGCGCCGGCACGGTGGGCACCACCGGCCGCTGGCCCTACGACCTGATCAAGGCCGTGAAGGTCTCCGCGAACGGGCAGTCCAACCTCATCAACGTCTCCGGCGCGAAGCTGAAGGTCCGGGACCTGATGAAGAACTCCGACCTGTCGGACCGCGGCATCACCCAGACCGTCAACGGCGTCAACGTCTCCGCCGGCACCCTGGCGGGCTCCTCGGAGTCGTGGGGCGTGGGCTCGCAGACCGCGAACATCGCGGACGGCAACTACAACGTGGACCTGCAGTGGCACGTGCCGATCAGCGAGGACGAGACCGACCTGGTCGGTGCGATCTTCCTGGCCACGTCCACCTCGGACATCACGGTCACCCTGGAGTACTCCTCGCAGGCCGACCTGTTCTCCCTCGGTGCGCCGGCCACGGCCACCCTCACGGGCACGTTCAAGGTGTCGACCACGAAGTTCTCGGTCCCGGTCGGCCCCAACGGCCAGATCGTCGTGCCGGACCTGAGCACGTTCCACTCCCTGATCCAGAGCCGCTACACCGCGCTGCAGACGGGGGAGAACGAGATCCGGCTGGTCGGCCAGGGCGCGAACAAGTCGCTGCTGCGCATGTACTACCAGCTGTGGAACGGCGCCACGCCGGCGCCGGTCCCGATGACCCGGACCGCGTTCGGCCCGCAGTCGTGGCGCTTCGGCAACAACGAGACGCCGGAGGTCTACAACGACGGCTCCTACCTGCGCAAGCACATGGAGCGGTCCTACAACTCCGACATCGGCGCGGTCTTCGGGTTCGGCTGCCACGACTTCGCGGAGGAGAACGTGTTCCGCGACGTCGTCGACATGGGCACGACCTCCGAGCTGCGGCTGGTCACCACGCTGCAGAACGGCTTCGTGCTGACCAACCCGGCCCTGGAGTACGTGACCGAGGTCGTGTTCCTCGCCGGCACCGCGGCCTGAGGCGGCGGTCGGCATGGACACCTCCTACTTCCAGCCCTCGGGCTTCGGGCGGTTCCACCTGGACGCCGGCACGGCGAACGTCGCGGCACCGACCGAGCTGAACGCGGTGGCCACACCCTCCGAGGGTGCGGCCGCGGCGTCGGCCCCGTGGTCGCCGTCGAACCCGCTGTTCTGGTTCGGGGCCCTGGCGGCGCTGACGCTCGGCCTGGCCGCGGTGTCCACGTCGGTGCGGGTCGGTCCGGCGCGCGCGTCGGTCTCGCTCGGGAAGTGACCCGTGGCGTTCGCAGCTCCCGCCCTGGTGGAGGGTGCAGCTGGCACCGCGGCGGCCGGAGGGGCCGCCGCGGGTGCCGGCGCGGCTGAGACCGCCGGCGCGAGCGCGGGCGTGGGCGGCCGTCGTGCCGTCAAGACCGCCAAGGCCCGCGCCGGCGAGCTCGCCGGCCAGCCCCGCTACAAGGCACGCCGGGCGCTGCGCGACGAGCTCGGCGCGACCTCGGGCCAGGCCGACGACCTGCTGGACGCGGCCGCGGCGGACCAGCCGGCCGACGAGCCAGCCGACGAGCCGGCCCGCCGGCGCTCCTCGAGTAGCTCGCAGCTCGGTGGGGCGATCGGCGGGCAGCTGGGCCGCTCGGTCGGCAACGGGCTGAACGCCTCGGGCGGGTTCGTCCTGGGCGCTTTGGCCTACGTGCTGTTCCTGGTCTACCTGCGCGGCGGCACCCCGGCCGTGAAGTCCTGGCTGGCCGCGAAGTTCCTCAACCGGACCGGGTCGGTGTCCACCGGCGCGGCGACCGAGCAGGTCGCCCCGTCGACCGTCACGGCCGGCTACCGGCTGGCCCCCTACGGCGGGGCGGCACCTCGCACCACCTCGGCACCGACCCCGGCGCCGGCCACCACCAGCTCGGGAAGGACGTGGTCCGCATGAAGCCCGGTGCGGTCGTCCTGATGATCGCCGGCGTCTGGGTCCTGACCCAGGTGCTCGCCGGCGACGCCCTCGGCCGGCTGAAGGTGATCTGAGGTGGGCACCGTCGGCTGGGCGCTGTCCGCCGCGCTGTCGCTGATCGCGCTGCAGGCGCTGACCAGCCCGTCGGCCCCGGCCCGAGTCTCGGGGATCTTCGCCGGCGCGCAGAAGGCCGTCGACCGGGCCCTGAACCCGAACCTGCCCGCCATCCCCGACCTGCGCGCGAGCGCTGCAGCCAGCACCACCTAGGGAGAGACCGATGTTCCGTCAGGCGCTCAAGTACGGCACGGGGCTGATCGCCCTGTACCTGGTCGTCGCCCACTCCTCGGGGATGGGCACGCTGTTCGGCAACGTCAGCACCGGTGGATCGAAGATCATCACCACGCTGCAGGGGCGCTGAGCTGTGCCCCGCACCGACCTGTCGGCCGCGGTCAACGCCACGATCGACCCGGTCGTCACGTACCACCTGGACCCCCGCGGGGCCTCGTTCGTGCGTCGGCTGGCCGGCTCCATCGGGGACGTGATCAACGGGCGCACCGGGCAGCACGTCTACGCCCCCGGTGCCTCGTTCCACGGCTACGCCCGCTCCCCGCAGAACTTCACCGGTGCGGCGCGCCTGGGCACGCCCCGGCCGATCGCTGCCCGCTCCTCGACCCTGACGGCGGAGAAGGAGGCCTCCCCGCTGAACGCCGCGGCGTCCACGCTGTTCTACGAGCGGATGCAGCGGGGCCGGCGGTGAACCGTTGGCGGGCGCTGTTCGAGCGCAACAAGAGGACCGCCGCGATCCTCGGCGCGGTGGCCGTCGGCGGGTTCGCGCTGGTCGCCCGCCGGCGCGCCGCGATGGGCTCGACGTCGACCAGCTCGACGGGCACCAGCTCGGGGCCGGCGGCGACCACGTCGACGTACTCGGCCAGCGGCCAGCCGGCGGTCTACGACTCCACCGGCACGGACGTCTACAACGCCCTGCAGCCGCAGATCGAGCAGCTGCAGCAGCTGGCCCGGCAGATCCCTGTCGCCGGGTCGACCACACCGGCCACACCGACGAGCTGGACGGCCAGCGAGACCGATCCGCGCCGGACCGAGATCATCACCGACTACCAGTCGATGCTCGGGCGCGACCCCTCGCGCTCTGAGGTGAACTTCTGGGACACCGGCGGGCGGAACCTGTCCGACATCCACGCCCTGATCGGCCAGTCGCAAGAGGCGCAGGGCGCCAAGTGAGCACCCCGTTCACGATCGCCCCCGCCGTCGCCGTCCCGACGGCCAGCGCACCGACCGACCCGGTCGGTGTGGCGATCGCGTTCGCCCGTGCGCAGATCGGCAAGCCGTACCGGTGGGGCGGCACCGGCCCGGACGCCTACGACTGCTCCGGCCTGGTCCAGGCGGCCTACAAGTCCGCCGGGGTGAACCTGCCGCGGACCACCACCCTGATGCTCACCGTCGGCAAGCCCGTTGCCAAGGCCGACCTGGCCCCCGGCGACCTGGTGTTCCCCGACCCCGGGCACGTGCAGCTCTACACCGGCGGCGGCAACCAGGTGGAGGCACCCCGCGCCGGCGAGAACGTCGTGGAGCGGCCCATGTGGGGCTTCATGACCGCCCGCCGTGTCGCCGGCGACGGCGGCACCGCAGGGTCCCCGATCCCGGTCGTCGGTGCGGCCGTCGACGTCGCCAACGGGCTGGCCTCCGGCGCGCTCGGCGCCCTGGGCAACGCCCTGGGGCTCGGGTCGCTGGCCACCGACATGCGCAAGATCGCGCTGCAGATCGCCTTCGTCGGCGCCGGCGTCGGCCTGGTCCTGCTCGGCGCGTCCCGCGCGGCCGCGGCCCCCGTCCAGAAGGTGATCGGAGCACTCGCATGAGCCTGCAAGAGCAGCTGGCGCAGCACCTCGCACACGTGATCGAGCTGGTCGAGACCGACCACGAGAAGATCGCCGCCGCGCTGGTGCAGACCAACAACGGCAACCGGCTGCGCGCGGCCCGGCCCCTGCCCGCCGGCATCGGCGGCCGGCCCCTGCTGTGGGCCGGCGCCGGCCGGCTCGTCGGGTGGGCCCTGACCGCCACCGCCACGACCACCATCACCCTGCGCGACTCGCGCGACACCACCGGCGACGCGATCGCCTCTATCGCGATCGCCGCCGGCGGGTCCGCGCAGCTGTGGATGGGGCCCGGCGGCGTCAGCTTCGGCGAAGGGCTGTTCGTCGACGCCGCCATCGGGTCGGTGTTCACCGGATCCATCTGGCTCGGGGCGGTCGACTGATGGACCAGCTGCTGTCCGGACTGCTGTCCCAGGGTGGTGCCGCAACGGCGATCGCCCTCGTGCTGCTGATCAAGGTCCTGGTGGGCGACCGGCGCACCGACCGGCGGATGTCGGACTACACCCGCTCGCTCGAGCGACGCCTGGAGCTGCTGGAGGCGTGGAAGCAGGACGCCACCTCCGCGATGGTCTCCGCCGGCGTCCCCCTGCCCAGGCTCGTCTCTGTCCCCGCCCCCTCCGCACGCACCGACTGGAGCTGATCATGAAGACCCGTCCCGACATCGCCACCCTCGCCCTGGTCGCCCTGTGCGTGATCGCGATCGCCGTCCTGGCCGCCCTGCACGTGGCCGTCCCGTCGGTGCTGGAGACCATCTCCCTGGTGGCCGCCGGCGGAGCCGTCGGCATCGCCCTGCCCCAGGCCGCGCAGACCGCGGCGATCGTGGCCACCACCACCACCACCGCCACCCAGCCGGCGATGCCGGACCCCGCACCGGTCGTGCCGGCGCCGGTTGCGAGCACCGCTGTGACAGCCCTGGCCGGCTACCCGCGCACGGCCGTGACGGCCGCGCCGGCACCCGAGGTGGCCGCCCCTGCCGCTGTGGTGATCAGCGCCGGCGGGGTCACCTCCACGTACCCCGTGGGGCAGTGATGGGCGCACCCGTCGTCACCGACCGGCGCACCGCGCTGATGACCGGGTGCGTGCTGCTCGGCGTCGGCTCGTGGATGATCTGGCAGGCGTATGAGGCCCGCGGCCGCGTGCGCCCGTTCTGGGTCCGGTTCCTGCCCGGGGCCTGACGTGTCGGTGATCATGCCCGTGCAGGTCGGCGGCTCGGCCGCCGGCTGGACGCTGGTCGACTTCATCGAGCTGAACGCCGTGACGGCGGCAGCCGCCGGTGGGGTAGCCACCGCGCAGTTCGCCCAGCTGGACACCTCCGAGCTGTGGCTGGTCGACCATGCCGTGGTCTCGTGCACGTCGAGCACGGCGACGTCGGTGCGGTGGTACCGCGACAGCGTCGACCCCCGCCGGCTGCTGGACGGGTCCAACTCCGGCAACTTCGACGTGGCCGACTGGCCCCAGTCGTTGCAGGTCCAGCCTGGCGCGTCGCTGCTCGTGCAGTGGTCCGGGGCCAGCGCCGGCGCCATCGGCACCTGCACCCTGCAGGCCCGCCGGCTCCGGCGGCTGTGATGGGATTCCGCGACCCGATCACGTCGCTGTCGGCCACCCAGATCACCCCCGGGGTGCTGCCGACCGGGGTGAAGATCGCCGCCGACCAGGTCCTGGCCGGCACGCTCGTGGGGTCGACCATCGAGACGGCCCTGAGCGGTCGGCGGGTCCAGATCACCGCTCCGCAGACCAACCCCCTGGCCATCGAGGCGTTCTCCGGCGACTCCCAGGAGACCGCATCGGGGGGGATGCTCGCCGACGTCGAGCTGGCGGTACCGGCGAACCCGCCAGGCGACCAGGGCCGGCTGCTGCTGCGCGCGAACAAGATCGGCAGCGGCTCCGGCGCCGCCGAGCTGCGCCTGTACTCCTCCAGCCGGGACAACCTCACCCCCACCCGGGCGTCCCTGACCGCCACCAACCTGTACCTCATCGGCACGGTGATCGCCCCGACCCTCAGCGACCCGATCTTGAACGGCTACCGGATCCGCCAGGCGTCCCCCGTCGTCACCACAGACGTCGCCGGGAACGTCGACGTTCCCTACGGCACGCCGTTCCCCAACTCCACGATCAACGTCGTGGCGATCAACGGGGACGGCACGTTCTCTCCGAGCTTCACCACGGTGCAGATCACCAACCTCTACCCCGACCGGTTCCGCTGCCGGGTACTGAACGCCGCCGGGAACGGCATCGGCTCGACACCTGTCCGGATCAACTACATCGCCTGGGGGAACTAGTGACGCCGACCAACGGAGCGATCTCCGACACCCTGCTGGTGCCCGCGGCCCACGCTGCAGCTGCAGGCCGGCTACGGTCCGGCACCGCCTCCCGGTGGGCCACGATCTGCGCGCAGGTCGCCGCCCGGTACGGCTGGACGCCGGCGATCATCGCCGGCGGGGCGTACCGGCCCCTGGCCGACCAGGTCGCGATCTTCACCGCCCGCTACAGCCCCGCACCCACCGGCGCCGGGCCCTTCGGCGACGTGCGCGCGTGGGCCGGCACCCGGTACGTGCGCACCTCCGGCGCACCCGCGGCCGTCCCCGGCACGTCGAACCACGGCTGGGGGACCGCCGTCGACGTCGACGGCCTCGCCGCGTTCGACACCCCCACGTACGCCCAGCTGGCCGCCGTCGCGGTCCCGCTCGGGTTCACCAACACCGAAGGCCGCGCCATCGGTGAGCCCTGGCACTGGGTCGACCAGCTCGACCCGGACAACCCACCCACACCCCCGGAGGACACCATGAGCTGGAACCAGGAGATGCCGAACGGCGACCACAACCCCGACGGGAGCGACGTCGTCGAGCCCGCCTGGACGCTGCTGCACGACGTGCGTGTGATGGCTGGTCAGGCCCTCGCGGCGATCGCCACCATCCCCGTCGCGGTGTGGTCCAAGCAGATCGACAACGGCGGCACCGCGGAGGCACGCCTGGCCGCCGTTCAGAGCCTGGCCGAGCAGCACACCGCCGGCGGCACTGTCGACGTCGAGGCCCTGGCGGCGTCCCTGGCCGCGCAGCTCGGCACGCCGCTGGTCCTGCAGCTCGGCGCCGCGATCACGAAGGGCGCGAGCGCGTAGACGGCGCTCTGACGCGACGAACGGGCCGGCCCGGGGTGATCACCCGCGGACCGGCCCGTTCGTCGCGTCTGGCGGCGCCTCAGCGCGGCAGCAGCTCGTCGCGGCCGTAGCGCTTCTGCGCCGCCGACCGCGTCACCCCCAGTACGTGCCCGATCACCGACCACGAGGCACCCGCCGCGCGCAGCTCCTGCACGCCCACCGCGATCTGGCCGCCCAGGTTCGCCCGGGCGTCCACGAGCCGGCGCAGTTCCTTGACCGCGTCCGGCTCGGTGCGTGGCCACGACCATGAGCGCTTGTCAACGACGACGGGCGGCGCTGACCCCCACGAGCGCTCTAGCTCGAACCGTGCGCGCGTAGCCATCGGAGCCTCCCTCGAGGAACTGTGGAGGTGACTCTACAGTCGCTCGAGGTAGCCATAGGCCGGTTCAGCGCTCCAGCGGTGGCAGCGGGGCGCACCGATAGAGAGCGTGCGCCTCGGCGTGCCACAGCAGGAACCAGTACTTGCCGCGCCGCCAGGTCGTCTCGCACTCCTCGTGGAACCGAGCGGGCGGATAGCCGATGGTGTCCGCGACCCGCTCCTGGTCGGCCGGGTTCGGCAGGTGGAAGATCGCCACCAGGTCCGACTGGGCGAGCACCAGCGGGTTCACGTTCATCGGCCGCGGCCCGTCGAACAGGGCCGTGGTGTGGTAGTGCCGGTTCTGCATCAGCAGCCGGCGCATGTGCGGGCCGGTGCGCTGCGCGGTCGGCATGAACTCGCCGATCTCCCCACACCACACCAGCGTCTTGTGCGCCTGGGGGAACAGGGCCATGCCCACCGCGCGGTCTAGGTCGTCGGCGTACGTCGGTGCACCCGGATCGGCCCGGAACACCAGCGTGCGCGGCCCCGGGCGCGGCCCGCCCGGGACCGGCTCCGGTGGGGCGGGGAACCGGCCCGGCAGCGGGGTGGTGACCTTCGTCGCGTCCGGGCCGGGGTCCGCGTCGCCGTTCACGTCGATCGCGAGCTTGTCCCACGGCCACGAGTCGAACAGCCGCCGGTTGAACACCGACTTGCCCGAGCCCTTGCGACCCCAGGCAGAGATGATCGCCGGCTTGGACGGATCGATCGGCGGCAGCTCGTCGCCCAACTCGACCGTCGGCGCGGCCAGCGGTGTGCGCTCGACCATCAGCGCATCGCCGGCCACGCCGCGGGCGGCGCGGTGGCGGTGTCGTCGACGTGCTCGCTCTCGCCAGCCGCGGCCGCGGCCTGGTCAGCCGCGAGCTGGCCGGCGCGGCGCAGCTGGCGGGCGGCGTTCCACCGCTGCAGCTGGCGCCACAGGTAGACGCCCACGCCCACGCCGGCGGCGATCGCGTCGGCCACGTCGGGGTTGCCGACGGCGCCTAGGGTCTCGTGCCGGTTGACGATCCGCGCTAGCGGGGTCCCGATGTTCTCCGCGTCGTGGTCGTCGGTCAGCCACATGCCGACCTGCTGGGAGGCGCCGTCGCGTGCGAACGTCTGGTTGAGCATCTCGCCGGCGCCGATCACCAGCTCCTGCGCGAGGTCCTCGATCGTGCCCTTGGACAGCAGCGGCTCAGCCGAGGATGCCGGCGAGGAAGTCGGGGCGGGCGACGGGTCGGGCTCGCCGGCGCTGTCGCTCGTCTCGCTGATCGAACTCCACGGGTCCCCCAGTGCCGTCGGGTCCGGCAGGTCGCTCGGGCTCACCTCCGCCGGCTCCGTCGGCTGCAGGAACGCCAGGCTGCTGCTGGACGGGCGCAGCTGGTCGACGGTGGGGACGGGCTGACGGGCCATAGGAGGTCACCTCTCGCACGCGGTACTGGTCGCCGTCGACGTCCTCGCCGGCGGTCGGGGGAGCAGCCACGGCCGCAGCCGGGGTGTCGGCGGGGATCCGCCGGGCCTTCACGCGCAGCTCGCAGCCCTCGTGCGAGCACGTGCCCTCCCACGTCAGCCGGCCCGGGTCGGACTTGGCCTCCGTGACGTGCCCGGCGGCGCAGGTGCCCCGGACGCGTACCTGCGGTTTGGGTGTGCTCACGGGCGGTACCGTGCACCCGGGGCCGGGTGTTCACGGAAGTGAACAGCGGGGTGAGTTCACCAACATGTACAGCCGCTTCACCGCTATGAGCGGGGCTGTTCACCCTGGTGAACGTTTCCGCGAAAGTGCAGGTCAGACGTGCCGGAACCGGTGCTCACCGACATGAATCCCCGCCTGGAGGCCGCCGCGGCCGACCTGGACGACGCCCGGGAGAAGTACCGGGCCTCGCTGGAGCTGCGCAACTACCTCGTGGTGGCCGCGGTCGACCACGGGATGAGCCAGCGGGCCGTCGCCGCGGCCGCACACGTCGCTGTCTCGCGCGTCTCCGCGCTGCTGCTGACCGGCGGCCGCGTCGACGAGGCCCAGCTGAACTAGGACGCCCGCCGGCGCACGCCGGCCCACTCCGCCGAGCGCTGGCCGACGGCGGCGCGCAGCTCGTTGTCCCGCACGAGCACGTAGCGCTGGGTGGTCGTCAGCGACGCGTGACCGAGGAGGCGCTGGACCAGGCGCAGGTTGTGCGTCTCGTCGTGCAGCTCGGTCGCGGCCAGGTGGCGCAGCTGGTGCATCGTCACCTCCTGCGGCAGCGACCGGGACACCAGCCGGCCGACCCACCGGGCCGACAGGTGCCCCTCGCAAGCCCCGGGGAACACGAAGCCCGAGCACCGGCGGATCACCGCGGCCAGGTCGTCCGGCAAGGGCACGACCCGCTCCCGGGCGCCCTTTCCATGCACCCGCAGCGACCAGCCGACCAGGTCCGCCAGCAGATCGTCGGTGTGGACCTGGGCCACCTCACCGCGACGCATCCCCAGCTCGTTCGCCAGCCGCAGCATCAGCCGCAACCGCGGGTCCGCCGTCGCGATCGCGTCATGCACCGCCGCCGGGGGAGCGGGCCGCGGCCGCGGCTCCTTCGGCGTGATCGGCGGCAACCCGATCGCCACGTCCACCCGGGCGCGGCCCGTCAGGACCGCCCACCGCCAGAACCCGCGCAGGCTTGACCGCACCGATCGGCGCGTCTCGGCCTCCCACAGCATCGCGCCGGTCCAGCCGATCAGGTCGTCCAGCGTCAGATCCCACGGGCCGCGCGGCGCCGCCCAGCTCGCGAGCCGGCGCAGGTGGTACGTGCGCAGCTCGATCGTCGTCTTCGGGCGCCCAGCAGCCGCCAGGGCCAGCCGCCAGGCCTCAATCTCGATACCCCACGCGGGGGTTAGTGGTGTGCTCACAGACCGGCTCATCGACGCGCCGACCTACCCTGACCAGCCGTTATGCCCTCAGCGTGACGCGCGCCGCGAGACGCGCACCAGCATTGCGCCCGACCCGACCAGCAGAGCGCCCACCGCGGCGTACGGGGCGAGGGGGACCCCCGTCTGCGCCAGCACGCGTACCGACGGACGCGCCGGCGACGGCGCCCCAGGGGCCGCGGCTGGAAGGTGCGGCAGCGCGATCGCCGCCGGCGAGGGCGCGGGGGCCGGGTCGTACTCGCGGCCCGTCGTCTCCGTCGGCAGCTGCCCCTGCGCACAGTGGTCGACCTGGACGCTCTGCCCCGGCTCGCACACCGGGTCGTCCGGACCCGGTGTCCAGCTCGGCGACGGAGTCACGTACAACAGAGCAGCCAGCGCGAGCGCGATCATCGGTTCCAGCTCTCAAGCGGATCGGGGTAGCTGGACCGGTCCGACGCCTCGGCGTCGATAACCCAGCCCCGCGGATGGTTGTGATCCACGGCGTGACGTTCGCGACGGTCGTCGGCGACCCACTGCAGCGGGTAGCGACCGATCTGGCCACACACGCCGCAGACGACGACGAAGTCCAACGTGACGCGGCGAAAAGAGCGCTGCCAGCGCACACACAGGAGCATGAACGCCGCGGCGGCACGCCTGGCTTCGAACAGCGACGGTGATTCGTCCTCGAAGATCATCCGAGTGCAGTCCCGCATCGCCATCGTCATGGCGGAGTAGAGGCAACCCGAGGCCTTCCCCTTGCTCCTCTTGCTGGCCTGCGATCGCTCGAGACGCGCAGTGGCGAGGTACACCGCCGCCTCGGTCCTGGCGGTGTCGCTCATGCCGACACCGCCGAACGCTCGACGCGGTACGCCGCGAGCGAAACCACCTCAGTCGATATCGGCTCAAACCGATAACCCCGACGACCCAGCAGCTCCATCACCCGTTCGAGGGCGGAGGCTCCAAACCAGCGGGTTCGGGGTTCGAGTCCCTGATGGCGCACAGACGAGGGCCCCTGACGGCGGAGACGCCGTCAGGGGCCCTCTGGCATGTCGGCGTCCGCGATGCCGGCACGCCCTTCAGCGGGTCACCAGGTGGTGTCGCCGCGGATCACCGCGTCGCTGCCACCGTCCACGAACACCACCTGACCGCACAGGTGCGTGTTCTCCTCACTGGTGAGCCAGGCGAGGAGCCGCGCCACGACGATCGGCTGGGCGATGCCGTTCAGGGGCATGGGGACCAGCTGCAGCAGGTCGGTGCGGGCCTGCTCGGTCGTGAGCATCCCGCTGGTCATCGGCGTCTCGATGACACCCGGCGCCACGGCGTTGAGCGGGATCGAGGCTCCCGCCCACTCCGGGGTCGGTGCGCTGCGGCGCACCCACTGGGCGAAGGCCTTCTTCGTGGAGCTGTAGATGAGGTTGCGCAGCTCCGGGTCCTTGGCCAGGACCTCGGCACGCGCCAGCGCGGCGGTCTCGTCGCCGGCCGTCATGTGCGCCACCAGCTCGTCGTCCAGCGGGTGCAGGCTGGCCATCGACGAGACACCGACGGCGCGGGGCGCCCCGGAGCCGAGCAGCAGCGGACGCAGGCCCTCGAGCGTGGCCACCATGCCGAAGAAGTTCACCGAGACGGTCTTCGGGGCCGGGATCGCCAGCCCGGCGATGGCGAGGACCGCATCGACCGCGCCCCCGCTGAGCCTGGTGACCTCGTCGACCAGGGCGGTCCGTCCCTCAGCCGTCGTGAGGTCCACCGTCACGTCGGCGTCGTGCAGGTCGACGCCGATCACCTTGTTGTCGCGGGACTCGAGCAGCTCCTTCGTGGCCTTCCCGATGCCGGAGGCCGCTCCCGTGATCACGTACGTGCGAGCCATGGCTTCTCCTTCGACCCTGGTGGCTCCGTTGCCACCTGACTCGATGCTAGGAGCGTCGAGGCTCGACGTCGCCGGCCGGTCACTGAGCTCTCGGGCCGCCGGGGGCCGGACGCCCCGCCGTCCCCGGACTACCATCCCGGCGTGCACCTGGCGGAGCGTTCGGCGCCCGACGAGCAACCCAACGAGATGGCCCGTCTCCGGGCCCGTCTGGCGGCCGACGGGGTGCCGGTGCTGGACCTGTCCGACTCGAACCCCACCCGTCACCGCCTGACCGACCCCGGCGTGCTCGAGGCGGTGTCCCGGGCCGTCCCCGCGGCGGCGTCCTACGAGCCGGATCCTCACGGCCCCCGCGCGGCTCGCCTCGCGCTCGCGGGCCGGTACGGCGGCGTGCCGGAGGACTACTACCTCACGGCGAGCACCTCGGAGGCGTACGCCTGGCTGCTCCAGCTGCTCTGCGACCCCGGCGACGCGGTGGCTGTCCCGGCCCCCGGCTATCCGCTGGTCGAACCGCTCGCACGACTGGCCGGGGTGCGGACGGTGCCGTACGCCGTGCACTACCTGCACCCGTACGGCTGGTCGGTGGATACGGGTCAGGTCGCTGACCTGGCGGCCCGGCCCGAGGTGCGGGCGGTGGTGGCGGTGAGCCCCGGGAACCCGACGGGCGCCTACCTGCGTGCCGAGGAGCGGGCGCTGATGGAAGCGGCATGCCGTGACGGTGGCGCCGCCCTGGTGCTGGACGAGGTGTTCGCACCCTTCCGGCTGGAGGCCGCGCCCGGCGACACGGTCGCCGCGCCGTCGTCCGACCCGGAACGCCTCTGCACCACCTTCACGCTGGACGGCCTGTCCAAGCTCGTCTGCGCCCCCCAGCTCAAGCTGAGCTGGTTGCGCGTCGAGGGCCCTCCCGGCGAGCTGTCCGCCGTGCATCGCGCCCTCGAGACCGTGGCCGACACCTACCTCTCGGTCTCGTCCCCGGTCGCGCTCGCCCTGCCGGAGATCCTCGATCGGGCGGACGCCTCGGTCACCGCCACGCGGGCGCGGCTCGCCGCGAACCTCGCCGTGGCGCACGCGCTGCTCGACGACGACGGCTTCCGGGTCCGCCGGTGCGGAGGCGGCTGGACCGTGCTGGTGGACGTGCCGCGGTACCTGCCCGACGAGCAGCTGGTGCTCACCCTCCTGGCAGAGGCGCACCTGGCGGTCCACCCGGGGTACTTCTACGACCTGCCGACCCCCGGGACGCTGGCCCTGAGCCTGCTTCCGGAGCCCGCCACGTTCGAGGCGGGCTGCCGACGGCTGCGGGCGGGGGTGCAGGCGCTGGCCTGACGCGTCGGCGGCAGCGAACCGCGGCGGTGGCTCGCGGCGGGAGGCCGGACATGGCGGTGCAGGCGCGTGCTGCGGGGCGTCGCGCTGCGCACGGGCGGGCTGCAGGACACCATGGCGCCATGACCGAGCGCGAGTTCGACGTCGTGGTGCTGGGTGGCGGGGCGGTAGGGGAGAACGCGGCCGACAGGGCGTCCCGCACCGGCCTGTCCGTGGCTCTCGTGGAGGAGGCCCTGGTCGGCGGGGAGTGCTCGTACTGGGCCTGCATGCCGTCCAAGGCCCTGCTGCGACCGGGCGACGTGGTGCAGCAGGCCCGTGAGGTCCGGGGCGTCGGCGACCCGGGCCCGCTGGACGTCCACGAGGTGCTGGCCCGGCGCGACGAGGTCACCCATCACTGGGACGACACCGGCCAGGTCGAGTGGGCCGAGGGTGCCGGCCTGACCGTGCTGCGGGGCCACGCCCGGTTCACCGGCCCCCGGGCCCTACGCCTGGAGCAGGTCGACGGAGACGTCGACCTCCGAGCCCGCTGCGCCGTCGTGGTGGCGACCGGCTCCACGGCCGTCGTGCCGCCGGTGCCGGGGCTCGCGGACGTGCGTCCGTGGACCAGCCGGGAGGCCACGTCGGCGCACGAGGTGCCGGAGCGGCTGGCCGTCATCGGCGGTGGGGTGGTCGCCGTCGAGATGGCGACGGCCTACGCCGACCTCGGGTCCGCCGTGACCGTCCTGGTCCGCGGCGACCGGCTGCTCGAGCGGGCCGAGCCGTTCGCCGGCAAGGCCGTCGCCAGGGCGCTCACGCAGCGCGGCGTCCGCGTGGTGCTCGGTGCCGAGGTGGTGTCGGCCCGGCGCGAGCCCGGCGGGGTGCAGCTCGTGGTGCAGCACCACCAGCACGAGGGTGCCCGGACGCGCGACGGCTCGGCCGCCACCCGTCCGGAGGACCTGGTGGTGGACGAGGTGCTCGCGGCGACGGGCCGCCGGCCGAGCACGGGCGACCTGGGCCTGGAGACGATCGGGCTCGAGCCGGGCCGTGCCGTCACGGTGGACGACGCGCTGCAGGCCGTCGGTGTGGAGGGCGGCTGGTTGTTCGCCGTCGGCGACGTCACGGGCCGGACGGGCACCACCCACCAGGGCAAGTACGACGCGCGGGTGTGCGGGGACGTCATCGCCGCGCGGTTCGACCCGCGACAGGACGCGGACGTCTCGGCGGACCAGGGAGCGGGATCGGTGCCGCGGGGCCTGAGCCGGTCCGCCGAGCAGGAGGCGCGGCCGTGGAGCCGCTACCGGGCGTCCGCCGATGTGGCTGCCGTCCCGCAGGTCGTCTTCTCCCGACCCCAGGTCGCGTGGGTCGGTATGACGGAGGCCGAGGCGAGACGTGCCGGCCTCGACGTGGTGGTCCACGGGTACGACCTGCAGAACCTGGCCGGTGCGACGGTCACGTCGCCGGACTACTCCGGACGGGCGCAGATCGTGGTGGACACCTCACGCGACGTGATCGTCGGCGCGACCTTCGTCGGCCCCGACGTCGGGGAGATGCTGCATGCCGCCACGATCGCCGTCGTGGGCGAGGTGCCGCTCGATCGGCTGTGGCACGCGGTGCCGTCCTACCCGACGGTCAGCGAGGTGTGGCTGCGGCTGCTCGAGACGGCCGGCCTGTAGGGCTGCCGGCCGTCCCGAGCACGCATCGCCGGGTCAGCCGAGGCTGCCGTCCGACGTCAGCACCAGGCCGATCGTCGCGTCGCCCTTGCGGATCGCCTGGCCGATCGCGCCGAAGTCGTACGACTTGAACTCGGAGACCTTCAGGCCGTAGGTCTGCTCGAGACCGATCTGGCAGAACGGCCGCTGCGGGCACTCGGCCGGGCCGGCGAGCACCACGCCGCCGCACGCCGAGGCGAGATCGCTCAGCGTGCTGACCTTGTGCTTGTCGGCGAAGGCCTGGGTGACGGCGAAGCCGTTCTGGTCCTGCGCCTTGGACGCCGTGCCGATCGTCAGACCCGCCTTGGCGGCCAGCGGCGTCAGAGCCGCCACCGTCTTGTCCACGTCGGAGGAGGCGACCGGCGCCGCGCTCGCGCCGTTGGCCTGGGAGTTCAGGTAGGTCGCCAGCGAGGCCGCGTACTCGGGGACGGCCGTGAGCTGGCCGGACTCGAGGGCCGGGAGGTAGGTCTCCCGGGAGCCGATGGTCCGGGTGCTCGCCTGGTAGCCGGCGGTCCGGAGCACCTCGGCGTAGATCTCCGCGAGGGTGGCGCTCTCCGAGAAGCCCGCGGCTCCGACCACGACGGTGGCCCCCGCCCCGGACTGGTCGGTCGCCGCGAGCCCCTGCTTCTGCACGAACTCCTTGGCGACGTCGGACGAGGTCCGCCGGTCGACGTCCACCGACTTGTTCAGCGAGACGAGCGTCGGGGTGTCCAGCTTGGCGGACACGGAGTTCAGCAGCGTCACGAGGCTCGGGTGGTCCGTCGCCGCCTTGGTGTTGATGGCGGGCAGCACGTTGTCGGCGTTCTGCAGGCCCTTGTCGTCCTTCAGCAGGACGAGCTTGTCGCCGGCGACGGGTGCACAGGCGGCTGCCGTGCCGGAGGCCGCGGCGGCCGGAGCCTGCGTCGTGCCGCCGCCGGAGCCCGGGGCGCCGCAGGCGCTCAGGGCGAGCACGGCGACAGCCACGCTCGTGAGCAGGGTGGTGCGTCTGGCGGGCATTGATGTGCTCCTCGCAGATCGGGGTTCGGACGACTCAGACATCGCGGGCGGGGTCGTTCGACCCGGTCCGGACGACATGGGCAACTTGCGTGCCGGGCGGCGTATGCCCGGACTCGCTCTCGACCGGCGCCGAGCGGGCCAGTGCCCGGATGCCGGCGGGGGTCACCGCGCGTTGCAGCAGCGCCAGCAACCCCTCGGCGACGAGGGACAGCGCCGCGACCAGCACGGCGCCGGCGACGACCTGCCCGTACCGCTGCACGCCGAAGCCGGTGACGACGATCGTGCCCAGGCTGCGGCCGCCGACGAGGGCCGCGAGGGGCACGGTGGCCACCACCTGGACCACCGCGGTGCGCAGCCCGGCAGCGAGCTGCGGGACGGCGAGCGGCACCTCGACCGTCCACAGCCGCCGTGCGCCGGACATCCCCATCCCGCGTGCGGCGTCCCGGACGTCGGCGTCCACGCCGCCGAGCCCGGTGACGGCACCGGACAGCAGCGGCGGCACGGCGAACACCGCGCACGCCAGGGCGGTCGCTGTGTTGCCGAACAGGCCGGTGGCGCCGAACAGCGTCAGCATCGCCAGGGTCGGGAGGGCCCGGGACGTGTTCGACACGACCACTCCGACGGTGGCCCCCCGCCCGCGGTGGCCGAGGTAGAGGCCGGTCGGTACGGCGACGAACGCTCCGAGCAGCACCGCCAGGCCGGTGACCACCAGGTGCTGCCGGGTCAGCGCCAGCACGCCGGACGGCCCGGTCCAGTTCAAGGGGTCGTTGAGCCACCGCAGCGCCTCGAGCAGCACGTTCATGCCGGCTGCACCCCCCGGACCGCCCACGGCGTGAGCAGCCGCCCGATGCCGGCGAGCAGCAGGTCGACCACGAGCGCCAGCAGCAGGCACAGCAGCGTGGCCGTCATGATCTCGGCGTGGTAGTTGCTGCGGAAGCCACGGAACATCAGCTGTCCGAGGCCGCCGAAGCCGACCACCACGCCGACGGTGGTCAGCGCGACGGTGGTGACGGTCGCCAGCCGGACCCCCGCCACGATGCTGGGCAGCGCCTGTGGCAGCTCCACCTGCGTCAGCATCCGGAGCCGCCCGTACCCCATGCCGCGCGCCGCGTCGACGATCGCCGGGTCGACGCCGCGGAGGCCGACCAGCACGTTCCGCACGATCACCAGCAGCGCGTAGGACACCAGGCCGATCAGCACCGTGACCCGACCGATCCCGGTCCACGGCGCCAGCACGGCGAACAGCGCGAGGGACGGGATCGTGTACAGCACCCCGGTGACGCCGAGGACCGGACCGGCGAGCCGTGGTCGCAGGTGGGCGAGCGCGCCGAGCGGGAGGGCGATCACCAGTGCGATGGCCACCGCCTGCAGGGTCAGCGTCACGTGCTGCCCGGTCGCCGCCAGGACGTCGCCGCTGTTGCGCTGCAGGTACGTCCAGGACAGCCACGGGTTCGGCGCGGCGTCCGACGCGAGGGCGGGCACGAGCGAGGGGACCAGCTCGGGGACGAGCAGGAGCATGCGCCGAACCTAGCCAGGGCCACTGACACGCGCAGCCGCTGCGGCTGTCGGAGGCCTCCGCTACCGTCCGAGCCCATGACCAGCACACCGGCGATCCGGTTCGAGCACGTGCGCAAGGAGTACGGCGGTGAGGTCGCGGTCGACGACCTCACGCTCGAGGTGCGTGAGCACGAGCTGCTGGTGCTGGTCGGCCCGTCCGGCTGCGGCAAGTCGACCACGCTGCGGATGGCGAACCGTCTGGTGGAGCCCACGTCCGGCCGCATCGAGCTGGCGGGGGAGGACGTGACGCACGTGGACCCGGTGCAGCTGCGCCGGCGCATCGGGTACGTGATCCAGGGCGTCGGGCTGTTCCCGCACCGGACCGTCGCGCAGAACGTCGCGACCGTGCCCGCGCTGCTCGGCTGGGACCGTCGTCGCACGCAGGACCGGGCCGAGCAGCTGCTGGCCCTGGTGGGGCTGGACCCCGCCCGGTACGCGCGCCGCTACCCGCACGAGCTGTCCGGCGGGGAACGCCAGCGCGTCGGCGTCGCCCGTGCTCTCGCCGCCGACCCGCCCGTGCTGCTGATGGACGAACCGTTCGGTGCGGTGGACCCGGTGGGCCGGGCGCGCCTGCAGAGCGAGTTCCTGCGGCTGCACGCCGAGCTCGGCACCACCGTGGTCATGGTCACGCACGACGTCGACGAGGCGGTGCGGATGGCGGACCGGATGGTGGTGCTCAGCACCGGTGCGCACGTGGAGCAGCTCGCCCCACCGCTGGAGGTGGTGGCGCGCCCCGCCACGGCGGCGGTCGCCGACCTGGTCGGCCGCGGACGCACGGCGAGCCTCCTGTCGCTCGGCACCCTGGAGGGGGCGGACCTCGACGAGCCGGTACCCGCCGGGGCGACGGACGGCGCTGCCGGGCGAGGTGACGAGCGGTCCGTGGGCGGCGCCGCGCCGGCCGCGGGCGGTACCGCCGCGGGTGTCGTGCCCCTCGGCGCGGGCCTCGACGAGGTGCTCGGTGCGCTGGTCGCGCTCCCGCCGGGCGGCGACGGGCAGGCGCCGTCCCTCACCGTCCTCGACGGGGACACCGTGGTCGGCCGGGCCGGACCGGCCTCGGTCCAGCGCGCCCTGCACCGGCTCACCGCCCTCTCACCCGTCGGTACGCTGCCGGAGTGACCACCGTGCCCCCCAGCTCCGCTCCGGCTCGCCTCGCGATCGCCACGTGCGCCGAGCTCCCCGAGCTGGACCAGGACGATCGCCTGCTGCGCGACGCCCTCGAGGCGCGAGGTGTGGCGACGGCGGCCGTCGTCTGGGACGACCCGACGGTCGACTGGTCGGCGTACCCCACCGTGCTCATCCGCTCGACGTGGGACTACACCGACCGCGCGCGTCAGTTCGCCGACTGGACCCGCCGGGTGGAGCACTCGTCGGCGCTGCTGAACCCCGCCGAGGTGGTGGCGTGGAACATCGACAAGACCTACCTGCGCGACCTCGAGCAGCGTGGCCTGCCCATCGTCCCGACCATCTGGCTGGACCCCGAGCGCAACATGGACGCCCGCGCCATCCACACCCGGTTCCCGGCGTTCGGTGACTTCGTCATCAAGCCGACCGTCAGCGCCGGCTCGCGCGACACCGGTCGCTACGAGGCCGGCGACACGCCGTCGCGGATGCTGGCGATCACCCATGCGAAGAACCTGCTCGGGGTCGGTCGGCACGTGATGCTGCAGCGCTACCTGCGCCAGGTCGACACCGTCGGAGAGACCGCCCTGGTGTACGTCGACGGGCAGTTCAGCCACGCCGTGCGCAAGAGCGCCCTGCTCGCGGGGCCGTACCGCCGTGACGAGACGGAGGGTGTGCTGTACCGACGCGAGCGGATGGCGCCGCGCGACGCCTCCGAGGCGGAGCGTGCCGTGGCCGACCGGGTGATGGCGACCATCCCGGAAGTCTTCCCCGGCCTGGACCGTCCGCTGCTCTATGCCCGGGTGGACCTGATCCCGGACGACGAGGGCAAGCCGGTGATCCTCGAGGTCGAGCTGATCGAGCCGTCGCTCTTCCTCGAGCACGCGCCCGGGTCCGCGGAGCTGCTGGCTGCGGCGGTGGAGGCACGTCTGTGAGGCCGTCCGCCCTCGGCTGCTGAGGGCTGGGCCGCGTCGGCCGGGGCGGAACCGTCGCGCGGTCCGCCGGGGCGGACCGCCGTCCGGCACCCGCTACACTTTCCGTCGGTCCTCGCCGCTGCGGCGGCGCGGAGACCGTGGTGGCTATAGCTCAGTTGGTAGAGCACCTGGTTGTGGTCCAGGGGGTCGCGGGTTCAAGTCCCGTTAGCCACCCCAGCGCGAAGGGCGCCGACCTGCGAGGTCGGCGCCCTTCGTCGTCCCGTGCGGCGCGGGTCGGGGCATGGTGCCCGGTGCCCGAGAGGTCAGGCGCTGGTCCCACCCGCCACGGACGGGCTGGCCAGCACCTCGGCGGCGATGCGTCGCGCCGTGGTCGAGTCGGGCCCCGGCGCGGCGGGCAGGAGCGCCGACCGGTAGTAGCGCAGCTCGTCGATGCTCTCGAGGATGTCGGCCAGCGCACGGTGGCCGCCCTGCTTGGCGGGCGAGGCGAAGTACACCCGCGGGTACCACCGGCGGGCGAGCTCCTTGATCGACGACACGTCGATCACCCGGTAGTGCAGGTGCCCGACGAGCTCCGGCATGTCCCGGTCGAGGAACGTCTTGTCGGTCCCGACGGAGTTGCCCGCCAGCGGAGCCTTGCCGGCCTCCGGCACCCACGTGCGCACGTAGTCCATGACGATGTCCTGCGCCTGCTGGAGGGTCACCCCGGTGCTCAGCGCCTCGAGCAGCCCGGACGTCGTGTGCATCGCGCGCACGAAGTCGCCCATCGCCTCGACCGACTCCGGCGGCGGTGCGATCACCACGTCCACGCCCTCGCCGAGCACGTGCAGCTCGGAGTCCGTCACCACCGCCGCCACCTCGACCAAGGCGTCCTGTCGAAGGTCGAGGCCGGTCATCTCGCAGTCGATCCAGACGATCCGGTCGGAGCTGCCGTTGGCGGGGGTGCTGGTCACGGGGGCCAGCCTAGATCGGGCCGCCCACCAGCACCGTCGCGCGACGGTGCAGGGCGGCGACGCTGCGCCCACGCGCGCCGGCCCGGCTAGCGGTGCCGGTGGGGCTCCTCGGCGCTGTGCCTCTCCGCGTCGTGACCCGGGAGCGTGGACGCCGCCCACGCGGCGCACGGCACGACGAGCGCGACGCCGGCCGCGGCCCACGCGGCAGCGCCGGAGGTGGTGCCGGCCCACTGCAGCACGCCCCAGGTGCCGCCGCCCGCGGCGAGCCCCAGCGCGGCGCGCTCGGCCCAGGTGGTGAGCACGGTGCGCAGGTGGCGGCCGGTCGGGAGGGACGCGTGGGGCGGAGGCGCGCCGTGCCGACCCATCCGTGCCGTCCTTCCCGGGACTCGTCGGCCGCGGTGCCACCTGTGCGAGGCGAGTCGACGGCGCGGCCAGGCGCCATGGTGGCACGCCGCGGACGGTCGCACGTCCCGGGCCGTGGGGAGCCCTGCACGACGAAGGGCGCGGTCCCTGCCCTCGTCGGGAAGGACCGCGCCCCTCGTGCGCTGCCTCGTCGTGCGGTGCCGTCAGCGAGACGCCACGGTCGGCGGGTGGCCGGTGCGACGACCGGGCCTCCCGCCGCCTTGTGCACGTCTGGGCACCGTGCGGGCGCGGCGCGCCGCGGCGGCGCGCGCGATGCGCTCGGCGTGGTCGAAGCAGATCAGCTGGTAGGTGGTCTCGGGCAGCATGGACGCCTCCTGGGCGCGACGAGGCAGCCCCGTGCGAGGGGGCGACCGGTGAGGTGGACGTGATCTACGACACCACGGCGCCCTCGCGCGGTCACGGCATTTTCGGCACCCACCAGCGGCACCCGACGGGTGGCTGACGTGCTCGTCCTGCGGTGCCCCCGCCCGGATTCGAACCGGGAACCGACGGATTAGAAGGCCGTTGCTCTGTCCGTTGAGCTACGGGGGCGGGCCGGTCGTCCGGCGCAGCCATCGTACGAGGCCCGGAGGTGGCTCCGGAGCGGCCGGGTGGGCTGCTGCTCGTTCACCCGCGCGCCGCGTTTGTGCAGGTCATCAGTGGGACACGAGAATGGGGCCGTGAGCGCGCAGCCCGGCACCGCGCCGGCGCACCCCTCGTCGTACGGGGGAGGCCGGCATGCCGGCGACGATCCGCGCTCGATGCTGGCCCGTCCGCTGGCGGCGACGTCGCTGCTGGACGCCGTCCGGGACCTGCATCGCGACGTCGAGGCGACGTCCTTCCCGCTCGACCTGCCGGGTGCGGAGCCGGCGCGGACGTCGCGCACGAGGCTGGTGGACCAGCTGGGTGAGCACCTGGTCCCTCGGCTGACGGAGCTCTCGGCACCCGCGGTGGTCGTGGTGTCCGGGTCGACCGGCGCCGGCAAGTCGACGCTGGTGAACTCGCTGGTCGGCACCGAGGTCAGCGCGGCCGGCGTGCTGCGGCCGACCACCAGACGCCCCGTGCTGGTGCACAACCCGGACGACGCCGACCTGCTGTCCCACCACCCGGTGCTGGAGTCGGTCGAGGTCGTCGCGCACGAGTCGGTGCCCCGCGGCATCGCCGTGCTGGACGCCCCGGACCTCGACTCGGTGCTCGAGTCGAACCGGGAGTCGGCCCACCGCCTGCTCGAGGCCGCGGACCTGTGGCTGTTCGTCACCACCGCCGCCCGTTACGGCGACGCGCTGCCCTGGCGGGTGCTGCAGGACGCGGTCGAACGGCAGACCACCATCGCGATGGTCCTCAACCGGGTCGCCCCCGAGTCCTTGCCGGAGGTGCGCGGGGACCTGCTGGAGCGCCTCAGGGCCCACGGACTGCAGGGGGCACCACTCTTCGTCGTGCCGGACGTCGGCCCGCACGAGGGCGTCCTGCCACCGGCCGTCGTGGCGCCGATCCGCCGGTGGTTGACGATGCTCGCGGGCCCCGACCGCGCGCGCACGGTGGTCGCCCGCACCCTGCGCGGGGCGCTGGAGGCCCTCCGGCCGTGGGTCGACGAGCTCGCCGACGCCGTGCAGGAGCAGGCGGACGCCGCGGCGGCCATCGGTGCACGGCTCGACGACGCCGTCGTGGCCCCCGGCCGTCGAGCCCGCGAGCACGTGGCCGCCGGTGCGGTGGCCGACGGCGCCGTCCGGGCACGCTGGGCCGAGCTGACCGCCTCCGGGGCACCCCTCGCGGGCGTCGTCAGGCGCTCCGGCCGGGTGCGCGGCTCGTCGCGGACGGCGCGCGCTCGGGAGGCCGCCGTCGCGCCGCTGCTGCGTGACCTCGTCACGACGGTCACGTCCGTCCTGGTCGCCGCGGGTGAACGAGGTCAGGACGCCGTCCACGCCGCGCTGGTGGACGAGCACGCGCCTGCCGGCTCGGCCTCCGTGGCGGCGGTCCTGGGCGGTGACGACGGCGTCGACGAGCGCATCGCTGCGGCGCAGCAGGCCGCGCGCGGCTGGGTGGCCCAGGGCGAGCGCGCCCTGCACGCAGCCCTGGCTGCCGAGGCTCATCAGGGCGCCGGCGCGTCGCGGCGTCGTCGGCGCGTCCGCCGCGTCGTCGGAGATCCGGTGCTGGCCGCCGTGGCGCTGACGGGAGCGGCCGGCGTCGGTGGAGCCGAGGAGCTCCTGAGCACTCTGCTGGGCGGCACCGGCGCGGCCGTCGTGGAGAACCTGCGCGGGCAGCTGTCGGTGCTCGCCGCGAACCAGGTGGACCTCGAGCGCGCCGCGGTGGACGCGGTGCTGCGGCAGCGTGACCTCGCGGCCGACGCCGCCAGCACGTTGCGGCTGCGGCTCGCCGTGCTCAAGGCGTTGACGTGAACGGCACCCCCGCCCTTCCGGACCAGCCGCTTCCCGCACCGGCCGGACCTGCGGTGAGCCCGGACGCCACGTCGACGCTGCAGGGTGAGCAGACCGCAGCCCTGCGTCGGCGGGCGGACGCGCTGGAGGAGGCCGTCCGGCGGGCCGGTGAGCGGGTGGACCCGGAGGTCGCGGAGCAGGTGCTGGCGGTGCTCGGCCGGGTGCGGGAGCGGCTGCTGCTCGGCGTCGACCACACGGTGGTGGCGCTCGCAGGCGGCACCGGTTCGGGCAAGTCGAGCCTGTTCAACGCGGTCGCCGGCCTGCAGTTCGCCGAGGTCGGCGTACGTCGCCCGACGACGTCCCGGGTGACCGCCTGCGTCTGGGGGATGGGCAGCGGTCCGCTGCTGCAGTGGCTGGGGGTGGACCCGGACGACCGCATCGAGCGCGAGAGCCTGCTCGACGGCGAGCACGAGGCGGCCCTGCGCGGCCTGGTGCTGCTGGACCTGCCGGACCACGACTCGGTCTCCCCGGAGCACCGCGCCGTCGTCGACCGGGTGCTGCCCCAGGCCGACATGCTGGTGTGGGTGGTGGACCCGCAGAAGTACGCGGACGACGCCCTGCACGCCGGTTACCTGCGCCGGCTCGTCGGTCACGAGGCCGCGATGGCGGTGCTGCTCAACCAGGTGGACACCGTCCAGCCCGCGCTCCGCGACGGCCTCGCCGCCGACGTCGAACGCCTGCTGGTCGAGGACGGGCTGCGCGGCGTACCGGTGCGCCAGGTGTCGGCCCGCACCGGCGAGGGCGTGCAGGAGGTCCGCACGGAGCTCGCCCGCACGGTCGCGCAGCGCTCGTTGGCGGCGCGGCGCGCGGACGCCGAGCTCGACGGTGCCGCCAGGCTGCTGTCCGGACAGCTCGCGCCCGCCGAGCCCGAACCTGCTCGGCTCGCCGTCGCCCCGGTGGTCGAGACGCTCGCAGCCGCGGTGGGGCTCGACGCGGTCGCCGATGCCGTCGCGGCCCTCGTCCGCGGCGCGACTTGGTCAGCACCGACGTTCGGTCCCGTGCCCCTGGACTCGGTCGCCCAGGCGCGCTCCGGGTGGATCGAGCACGCCACGGCGGGACTGCCGGCGCGGTGGGCCCGCGACGTGCACGAGCGGGTGGCGACGGACGCCGAGCTCGGCCTCGCGCTGACGGACGCCCTGGCGGGGGTCACCGTGACCGCTCGACGTTCCCGCTGGGCGGCCGCTCTCACCGCCCTGGCCGTGCTGCTCGGCCTCGCCGCCGTGATCGCGGCGGCCGTGGGCCTCGGGGAGTGGCTCGGTGGCAGGTCCGTCGACGGCTGGGCGCTTCCCTCGGCCGCCGCGACGGCCCTGGCAGCCGTGCTGGCCAGGTTGGGAGCGACGGCCGTGCGCCGCGCCGCGGCCGGCCGACGCGCGGCCGCCGTCGTGGCCGACGGACGGGCGTCCATCGAGGGCACCGCGCGCGCCCGGCTGGTGGTCCCGGCCCAGCAGGTGATCGCCGAGCACCGGCGCACCCGTGAGCTGGTCGCCTCGGCGCGGTCGCTCGACGACTGAACCGCCCACAGTCCCGGTCTGCCGCCCGTCGTCGTCGCCCTCCGTTCCCATCGGCTACGGGCGCGGCGCGCCGAGGGCAGCCTGCCGCCACGCGCCCCGCCACCGTCGGGGCCTCGGCGATGGAGGTACCGATGAGCACGCAGTCGACCCTGACGATCACCGGCTGGCTGGGATCGGACGTGAAGTACTCGCCCGGCGGCGACGGAGCCGTCCCGTACGCCTGGTTCCGGCTCGGCGCGACGCGCCGGTTCTACGACCGGGCGTCGGGGGAGTGGCGGGACGCCGCGACCCAGTGGTTCACGGTCAAGGTGTGGCGCCACGTCGCGGCGAACGTCGCGCAGTCGCTGCGCAAGGGTGACCCGGTGCTGGTGCACGGCAGGTTCGCCACGGACGAGTGGACCGGTCCGGACGGACCGCGGACGACGCTGGTCATCGAGGCCGATGCGCTGGGTCCGGACCTGACCTTCGGCAGCTCCCACTTCGCACGGACCGTCAGCCCCGGCCGTGACCAGACGCCGGAGGGAGCACCCGCCGACCTGAGCGGGTTGGCCGAGCTCGACGACGAGGCGCAGCCGGACGCCGCGCCGGCGGGGCCGGACGGCGCGGCGGGGGCGCTGGGTCGCGCGTCCTCCGTGGAGCACGAACCAGCGGACGGGGCCGACGAGCCCGACGAGGACCTGTCGATGGCCGCCCTCACGCTGGCCGGGAGCAGGTGATCGCCTAGGCTGGTGCACCGGCACCCGGCGACGACGCAGCGGCGCCGGCCCGCTCACAGCGTGGCCGGCCTGCTGCGACCCGCGCGGAGCACCTGCGCGGGCGACGGCCCGGGGAGCCACCGCCGGCGGCGAGATCCCGCGCCGGCCACCCGAGCAGCGGAGCGGACAGCAGGCCAGTGGCTGAGTTCATCTACACCATGTACAAGGCGCGCAAGGCGCACGGCGACAAGGTCATCCTCGACGACGTCTCGCTCAACTTCCTCCCCGGCGCCAAGATCGGCGTCGTCGGCCCGAACGGGGCCGGGAAGTCGACGATCCTGCGGATCATGGCCGGTCTGGACCACCCGTCCAACGGCGAGGCGCGGCTGTCTCCCGGCTACACCGTCGGGATCCTGCAGCAGGAGCCACCGCTCAACGAGGACAAGACGGTGCTCGGCAACGTCGAGGAGGGCGTCGCCGACATCAAGGGCAAGCTCGACCGCTACAACGAGATCTCGACGCTGATGGCGGACCCCGACGCCGACTTCGACGCCCTGCTGGCCGAGATGGGCCACCTGCAGGAGGCGATCGACGCCGCCGACGCGTGGGACCTGGACGCCCAGCTCGAGCAGGCGATGGACGCGCTGCGCTGCCCGCCGCCGGACGCGGACGTCAAGGTGCTCTCCGGCGGTGAGCGTCGCCGCGTCGCCCTGTGCAAGCTCCTGCTCGAGAAGCCGGACCTGCTGCTGCTGGACGAGCCGACCAACCACCTGGACGCCGAGTCCGTGCTGTGGCTCGAGCAGCACCTCGCCAGCTACCACGGCGCCGTCCTCGCCGTGACCCACGACCGGTACTTCCTCGACCACGTCGCGGAGTGGATCTGCGAGGTCGACCGCGGTCGGCTCTACCCGTACGAGGGCAACTACTCCACCTACCTGGAGAAGAAGCAGGAGCGCCTGCAGGTTCAGGGCAAGCGCGACGCCAAGCTCGCCAAGCGGCTGAAGGACGAGCTCGAGTGGGTCCGGATGAACGCCAAGGGCCGGCAGACCAAGAGCAAGGCGCGGCTGGCCCGCTACGAGGAGATGGCGGCCGAGGCCGACCGCACCCGCAAGCTCGACTTCGAGGAGATCCAGATCCCGCCGGGCCCGCGGCTGGGCTCGGTGGTCATCGAGGCGAGCGACCTGCGCAAGGGCTTCGGCGACCGGGTGCTGATCGACGACCTGAGCTTCACGCTGCCGCGCAACGGCATCGTCGGCGTGATCGGCCCGAACGGTGTCGGCAAGACGACGTTGTTCAAGACGATCGTGGGCCTCGAGCCGCTGGACGCCGGCACGTTGAAGGTGGGCGAGACGGTCTCCGTCAGCTACGTCGACCAGGGCCGTGGCGGCATCGACCCCGCCAAGACGCTGTGGGAGGTCGTCTCCGACGGGCTCGACTTCATCAAGGTCGGCCAGGTCGAGATGCCGTCCCGCGCCTACGTCGCCGCGTTCGGGTTCAAGGGTCCCGACCAGCAGAAGCCGGCCGGCGTGCTGTCCGGTGGTGAGCGCAACCGACTGAACCTGGCGCTGACGCTCAAGCAGGGCGGCAACCTGCTGCTGCTCGACGAGCCGACCAACGACCTGGACGTCGAGACGCTCGGTTCGCTGGAGAACGCCCTGCTGGAGTTCCCGGGCTGCGCGGTCGTCGTCTCGCACGACCGGTGGTTCCTCGATCGGGTGGCGACGCACATCCTGGCCTACGAGGGCACCGAGGAGGACCCGTCGCGCTGGTACTGGTTCGAGGGCAACTTCGCCTCGTACGAGGAGAACAAGGTCGCTCGGCTCGGTGCCGACGCCGCTCGCCCGCACCGCGTCACGTACCGCAAGCTGCGTCGCGACTGACCGATGACCTGCGTGCGCGGCGGGGTGCACCTCGATCGAGGGCGTGCCTGTCGCGGCGAGCGACATCGCGACTGACGGGCCCGCACGGGGCGGTTCCGGCACACTGACCGGATGAGTGTGCCGGAGCCGTACCCGCGCCCGGCCGCGAGCGGCCGGCTCGAGGCGGCGGTGCACGTACCGCTGCTCGACGCGCTGGAACGGCTGCGCAGCCGGCTGGTCGCGCTCCCGCTCCCGCTGCGCACCTCAGGGGTCGACGCTGTCCGCGCCGAGCGCGATGCCGCCATCGCGCAGCTGGACGACTACCTGCTGCCGCGGCTGCGGGCGCACAGCGCCCCGCTGCTGGTGGTGGTCGGCGGATCGACGGGTGCAGGCAAGTCCACCCTGGTCAACTCGCTGCTCGGCGAGGTCGTCTCCGCTCCCGGCGTGCTCCGACCGACCACGCGCTCGCCGGTGCTGGTGCACCATCCGCTGGACGCCCGGTGGTTCAGCACGGACCGCGTGCTGCCCGCGCTGGCCCGGACGTCGTCAGCCGCACCCGCCGGTGTCGGCCGGGAGCTGCGTCTGGTCCCCAGCGCCACGCTGCCCCAGGGTCTCGCCCTCCTCGACGCCCCGGACATCGACTCGGTCGACGTGGCGAACCGCGCGCTCGCCGGCGAGCTGCTCGCGGCGGCGGACCTCTGGCTGTTCGTCACCACCGCTGCCCGTTACGCCGACGCGGTGCCGTGGGAGCTGCTGCGCGGTGCGGCCCGTCGGCGCGCCCGAGCGGCCCTGGTCGTCGACCGGGTGGACCGCGGCGCCGAGGCGGTGGTGGACGACCTCCGCCGGATGATGGGGCGCGAGGGGCTAGGCGACTCCCCGCTGTTCGTGGTGCCGGAGACGGTGCTGGTCGACGGGCTGCTGCCCGAGCCGGCGGTCGCCGCGGTCTCCCGCTGGCTGACGGACCTCGGTGCGGATGCGGCCGCGCGGGCCGACGTCGCGCTCGCGACGCGCGACGGGGTGGTGGACGACCTGGTGGGCCGCGCACGGGAGCTCGCGGCGGCCGCGGACGCCCAGCGTGAGGCGGACGCCCGGCTGCGCGAGCGGGTGCGCAGCGCCTATGCAGATGCGGCGGCGCACGTGCGGGCCGTGACGTCCGACGGTGCACTGCTGCGCGGGGAGGTGCTGGCGCGGTGGCAGGACTTCGTCGGGACGGGTGACCTGTTCCGGTCGGTCGAGCAGGGCGTCGGGCGGCTGCGTGACTCGCTGACCGGCTTCTTCCGCGGCCGTCCGGCGGTGGCGCCCGGGGTGGAGACGGCCCTCGCGCACGGTCTGCAGGCCGTGCTGCTCGATGCCGCCGACGAGGCGGCGGGCCGCGCCCACGCCGCTTGGCGTGCGGACCCCGCAGGCGCGGCGCTGCTAGGAGGTCTCGAGCTGTCGCGCGCCTCTCGCGGTCTGCGCGACGAGGTGGACCGCCAGGTACGCGGCTGGCAGGCGGACGTCCTGGGGCTGGTGCGCGAGCAGGGGGCCGGTCGGCGCGGCACCGCGCGGTACCTGTCCTTCGGCGTCAACGCCCTCGGGGTGAGCCTGATGGTCCTCGCGTTCGCCTCGACCGGTGGCCTGACGGGGGTGGAGGTCGGCATCGCCGGCGGCACGGCGGTGCTGGCGCAGAAGCTGCTCGAGGCGGTGTTCGGCGACGACGCGGTGCGCCGGCTCACGGTCGAGGCTCGCGAGCGGCTGGACGTGCGGGTCGCCTCGCTGCTCGACGGCGAGGCGACCCGGTTCACCGGACAGCTCGACGCGCTCGGAGCGATGCAGGCGGACGGCGGCCCCCTGCGCGAGGTGGTCGACGACGTGGTCGCGGCCGCCCTCGCGGAGCGCGCGCACAGGTCGCCCGTGCCGCCCGGTCCCGCCGGTGACAGCCGTCCGCTGCGCGGTGCCGGGACGGTGGTGGACGAGGCGGCCCCGCGGCCCCGACGAGGTTTCTGGCGTCGCCTGCTCGGCCGGGACGCGCCCGCATGAGCCTGACCGTGCAGGATCGCCTCCAGTCGCTGGACGCCGCGCTGGATGCCGGCGCCGGTCGGCTGCCGGACACACTGGTCGGCCGGTGCCGTGAGGTCGTGGCGAGGGCGCGCGAGCGCGGGGGACTGTCCGCCGAGCACACCGTCGTGGCGTTGGCGGGGGCGACGGGCTCCGGCAAGTCGTCCCTGTTCAACGCTCTGGCCGGCGCGGACCTCGCCGCGGTGGGGGTGCAGCGACCGACGACCGCGGAGGCGATGGCGGCCGTCCGTGGAGACGGCGCGCAGACGCTGCTCGACTGGCTCGGGGTGCAGCGGCGGTACCGGCTGGCGGCGGACCCGGGGTCTCAGGGCGGGCTGGTGCTGCTCGACCTGCCCGACCACGACTCCGTGGTCACCGAGCACCGCCTGCGTGCCGACCGGTTGGTGCAGCGTGCCGACCTGCTGGTGTGGGTGGTCGACCCGCAGAAGTACGCCGACGCCGCTCTGCACGAGGGCTACCTGCGACCGCTCGCCGGGCATGCCGCCGTCGTGGTGCTGGTGCTGAACCAGGCCGACCGGCTGCCCGCCGACCAGGTGCGCGCCGTGCAGGCCGACCTGCACCGGCTCGCCGTGGAGGACGGGCTGGACAAGGCCCGGATCGTGGCCGTCTCGGCGCGGACGGGTGCCGGCATCGAGCCGCTGCGCCGGCTGCTGGACGAGGCGGCGGCACGTCGCCGTGCGGCGAACGACCGCTCGACCGCGGACCTGCGCTCGGCCGCCGCCCACGTCCTGGCCGCGTGCGGACCGCCGGCCGGGCCGTCGCGTCCGGCGGCGACCGACCGGCTGGTCGACGCGCTGGCGACCGCGGCCGGCGTGCCCGTGGTGACCGAGGCGGTGCGTCGGTCGGCCGTCCGCCGCATGGGCGCCCGCACCGGCTGGCCGCCCGTGCGCTGGGTCGCACGCCTGCGGCCCGACCCGCTGCGCCGGCTGCGCCTGGCCACGGCCTCCACGGCGGACGACCTGACCACGACGTCCCTGCCCCCGGCGAGCCCCGCGGCCCGCTCGGCTGCCGCCACCGCCGTCCGTGACTACACCGACGCCGCGCTCGCGGGCCTCCCGGACGCCTGGGTGCTCGCCGGCCGGGACCAGCTGCGCATCGCCGACCTCCCCGACGAGCTGGACCGCGCGGTCGCGGCAACGCCGCTGCTGCCCGAGCGCGTACCGGTCTGGACCCGCGCCCTCGGTGCGGTCCAGTGGCTGCTGCTCGCCGCGGCGCTGGCCGGTCTGCTCTGGCTCGGCGCGCTCGCCGGCATGGGGTACCTCCGGCTCCCGGAACCGCGGACGCCGCAGTGGGGACCGTTCCCGGTGCCCACCGCGCTGCTGCTCGGCGGCGTCCTCTGCGGGCTGCTGGTCGCCGGCCTCGGTTCGGTGCTCGCGCGGGTGTCCGCCCGTCGGCGGGCCCGCGCGGCGGGGCGTCGGCTGCGCGAGGCCGTCGGGGGCGTCGCGGCCCGGTTGGTGGTGGCACCCCTCGCAGCTGCCCTCGACGACCTGCGCACGTGCCGTCAGCTGGCGGCCCGGGCAGCTGGTTGACACCGCTCACGGACCGCGGGAGCTGCGCCGACCGACCGCGGTAGGGCCGGCGCGCCCGCGAACGTGGCGGCGCCGCGACGGGCGGCAGGGCAGGATGCGTCCGACGAAGGAGGTGCCGCATGGCCAGGCTCGAGGTGCCCGTGCAGCTGCGCTGGGCCGACATGGACGCGTACGCGCACGTCAACAACGTGGCGATGCTGCGGCTCCTCGAGGAGGCGCGGATCCAGGCGTTCTGGCGGCACCCCGTGTCCGACCAGGCGGCCGACGCCGCGCCGGCCGTGCAGTGGCCGACGGCGGTGCTCGACGCAGGGCCTGGCGCCGACGTGTCGACGCTCGTGGCGAGGCAGGAGATCGAGTACCTGCACCCGCTGCCGTACCGCCGTCGTCCGGTGATCGTCGAGATGTGGCTCGGCTACCTGGGCGGGGCCAGCATCGACGTCTGCTACGAGGTGCGCGACGACGCCCCGGAGCCGACGGTGTATGCGCGTGCGGTGGCGACGCTCGTGCTGGTGGACACCTCGACGGGCAGCCCGCGGCGCATCAGCGAGGCCGAGCGGGTCGCGTGGCAGCCCTACGTGGAGGGTCCGATCAGCTTCCGCCGGCGCCGCTGACCCCTGCGCTGACCCCGGGCGGCCCGCCGCTCGTCGGTCTCGGCCGTCGTCCCCGGTCCGCGCCGCGCAGAGTCACGGCGACGTCTCGAGCAGCGCCAGGGTGGCCCGCTCGGCGGCGGCCTGCGTCCGGACGGGCCCGATGTGCTCGCCTCGCTCCCACAGGTCGATCACCCGCGGGTCGACGTAGGACGCCCGGCAGACGGCGGGGGTGTTGCCCAGCTCCGCGGCGACGTCGCGTACGGCCTGGGTGACGGCACGTCGACGGGCCCGGTCGGACGCGGGTGCCGGGCCCGCGTCCGCCAGGGCACGCGCCGCGAGCACCGTCGCGTGCCACGTCCGGAAGTCCTTGGGCGTCGCCTCGCCGCCGAGCCGCTCCCGCACGTAGGCCGCCACGTCAGAGCTCGTCACGTCGTGCCAGCCGGCCTCGTCCCGCCAGGCGAGCAGCTCCGGGTTGTCGTCGTGCCGCCGCACCAGCGTGCGGACGCCCGGCGCCACCTCGGCGTCGTCCACCAGCGTGTCCCGCACCTGGCCGGACTTGGCGGGGAACGTGAGGTGCACGGTGTCGTCGGCATGCACCCGCACGTGCTCGCGCCGCAGCGTCGCGAGCCCGAACGAGCCGTTGGTGACCGCGTAGCCCTCGCCGCCGACGCGCAGGTAGGCCAGGTCGAGCAGCAGGAACGCCAGCGCGAGCGCCTTCTGCCTCGGCATCCCGTCGAGCCGCACGTCGGCACGGACGGCCCGGCGCGCGGCAGGCAGGCGGCGGGCCACCTCGAGCACGTGGTCGTGCTTGAGCCGGTCGCGCCGGCGGCGCCACTGCGGGTGGTACAGGTACTGGCGGCGCCCCGCGGCGTCCACCCCCGTCGCCTGCACGTGACCGTTCGGCCGTGGGCAGATCCACACGTCGTGCCACGCGGGCGGGATGGCGAGGGCGGCGATCGCGGCCCGTACCTCGGGGTCGTCGATGCGGCGCCCGGCCTCGTCGAGGTAGACGAAGCCGCGGCCGGCCCGGCGCCGTGTCCAGCCCGGGGCGTCCAGGCGGGAGCGGCGCAGACGAACCATGGCAGGCAGTGTCACCTGGCGGCTGCCACCTCGCCCGCCGAGGCCGCCACGCCCACCGAGGCAGCCCCGTTCGTCGAGGCCGCCGCGGCTCGTCGAGCCCGGGCTCAGCCCAGCGGCACCCGCACCATGCCCTCCTGGGCGATGGACGCCACCAGCGCCCCGTCCTGGTCGAACACCCGCGCTGCGCCGAGCCCCCGCCCGCCCTGACCGCTGGGGGAGGACTGCACGTACAGCAGCCACTCGTCGACGTGCACGTCGCGGTGCCACCACATCGCGTGGTCCAGCGAGGCGATGGACAGCTGCGGCGTGGCCCAGGACAGCCCTGCGTGGCGGAGCACCGGCTCGAGCATCACCTGGTCGCACGCGTACGCCAGCAGCGCCCGGTGCAGCAGCTGGTCGTCCGGCACCGCGGCCCGGGCCTTGACCCACGCCAGCTGCCGACCGGTGCGCTCCCGGTCCGGGCGCAGGTAGATCGAGCCGTTGACGTGCCGCACGTCGAACGCACCGTCGGCCCAGAACCGCGCGAACGGGTGGTCGATCCGTGCCAGGTGATCCAGTGCCGTCGGCACCTCCTCCGGACCGGGCACCCCGTGCGGCATCCGCTCGGCGTAGTCGATGCCGGGCTGCTCCTGCTGGAAGGACGCCGTCATGGACAGGATCGGCGCGCCGTGCTGGGCCGCGTGCGTGCGGCGGGCGCTGAAGGACCGGCCGTCACGCAGGCGCTCGACCCCGAACTCGATCGGGACGTCGATCTCGCCCGCCCGCAGGAAGTACCCGTGGAGCGAGTGCGGCAGCCGCGGGCCCGCGTCGGGGTCGTCGACGAGGGTCCGGCCGGCGGCGAGGAGGGCCTGGGCCAGCACCTGGCCGCCGAAGACGCGCCCGTTGGGGTGCGCCAGGCTCGTCCCGACGAACGTGTCTGGGGCGTCGCCGGCGTCGAGGTCGAGCGTGCGGAGCACCGTGCCGAGGGCTGCGGCACCGGCCTCGTCGCTCGCCTCCACCTGGGCGGCGTCGACCGAGGATCCCGTCGGGGACGGCGCGGTCGGTCCGACCGGCTCGGGATCCACCGTGCGCGACCGGTCCGTCATCGTGCCTCCTCGAAGGTGTTGAGCAGCGAGTGGGCGGCCCGCTCCAGGTAGTCCCACAGCTCGCCCTTGTGCAGCGGTGCCAGGTCCAGGGTGTCGAGCGCCGCCCGCATGTGCCCCAGCCACCGGTCGCGAGCCTCCGGGTCCACCCGGAACTCGGCGTGCCGCATCCGCAGCCGCGGGTGGCCCCGCGTCTCGGAGTACGTCGTGGGGCCGCCCCAGTACTGCTCCAGGAACATCGTCAGACGCTGTGCGGCGGGCCCCAGGTCGTCCTCGGGGTACATCGGCCGGAGCACCGGGTCGTCGGCCACCCCCGCGTAGAAGGCGTCGACCAGCCGCACGAACGTCTGGTGCCCGCCGACGGCGGTGTAGAAGGAGTCGGACCGCACCGCGCCATCCTCACACGACCCGTCACGACCCATGACGACAGGGACCGCTCGCACGTGCGGCGATACGCTGGTCCGACGCCGGCCCTCGCCGTGACGGATGCGGCGGAGCGACTGAGGGAGACCGATGAGCAAGGCGGAGCAGATCCTGGCGGCACTCGGTGGCAGCGCCAACGTGGTGGACCTGGAGCCGTGCATCACCCGGCTGCGTGTCGAGGTCACGGACACCCAGCAGGTGGACGAGGCCGGTCTGCGGGCCAGCGGGGCGTTCGGCGTCGTGCGGTCCGGCAAGGTGGTCCAGGTGATCGTCGGCCCCGAGGCGGACTCGCTCGCCGCGGAGCTGGACAGCCTGCGCTGACGCGGCCCGTCCGCTCAGCGCGTCGGGCCCTCCGGCGGCTGCTGGGCGGCGTCTGACGTCGACCCGGTCGGGTGCGGTTCGACGGCTTCCTCCACCGGCGTGCGGTGCGGGTCCCGGGCCGTCGCGTCGGCGTCCGCCCCGGCGGGTGACGGCTGCCGGTCGGCCGCGGCGGAGGGGTTGCCCGCGTCGCCTGCCGGGTCCGTGGCTCCGGGCCCGGTGGCCGCGTTCCGCGCCGCGAGCCGTGCGGCCATCGCGTCGCGCTGACCACCGAGCGGCACGTCGTTCCGCTGCAGCACGTCGCGTGCCGCGCGTCGCAGCCGCCGGGCGACCTCCCACTGGCGGGCGGGCGCGGTGCGCACCGTCAGCTGGAGGGTGACCGCGTCGGCGCTGAGCCGCTCGATCCCGCGCACGGAGGGCTCGCCCTCCACCCAGTCCCGGACGTGGGGATCGGCGACCACCTGTGCGGCGGCCTGCTGCAGCAGCGAGCGGACCTGGTCCAGGTCCTGGAAGTAGTCGACGTCGATCTCCACCGTGGCGGTGGCCCAGCCCTGCGTCTTGTTGCCCACGCGGACCATCGAGCCGTTCGGGACGTACCAGAGCGTGCCCTCGGCATCGCGCAGCCGCGTCACGCGCAGCCCGACCGCCTCGACGGTCCCGGTCGCCGGGCCGACGTCGACCACGTCGCCGACGCCGTACTGGTCCTCGACCAGCATGAACAGCCCCGTCAGCGTGTCCTTCACCAGGCTCTGCGCACCGAAGCCGACCGCCACGCCGACGATCCCCGCCGAGGCGATGAAGGGTGCGAGGTTCACGCCGAGCGCGTCCAGCACCAGGAACACCGCCATGGCGCCGACGACGAGCCCGGCCGTGGAGCGCAGCACCGAGCCGATGGTGCGCGCGCGCTGCGCGCGCCGGGCTCCCGCGACCGGGTTGGTGCCGAGCAGCGCGGCGGCCCGTTCCGACTCGCCGAGCGACCGCAGCGTGGGGATGCCCTTGGCGATGTGGTCGGTCAGCGTGTTGATCAGCACGCGCAGGACCACGAGCACCACGCCGGAGATCACCAGGATCAGCAGGATCCGCAGGGGGACGCCGGTGAACCAGTGCCACCAGCTGCGTGCCGAGGTCGGGTTGGTCGGCAGCAGCGCGGGCTCGGTGCTCTGGCTCGGGTGCGGTGCCGGGGTGGCGGCCGCGAGCCAGGGGCCGGTCGCCAGGCGCTCGACGAGCGGGCTCATGCGAGCAGCCCCGTCCGGTCCGCGACGAACTGCAGCTCTTCCGTGGTCAGTCCGATGCTGCGCGACAGCGACCTGCCGCCGTGCCCCACGCCCGTCTCGCGGCGGACCAGCACCGGCGCCTCGTCGGGCGCGGCGCTGGTCGCAGCCTGCAGGGCGGCGGCGAGCTTGCGGGCGTGCAACGGGTCCACGCGGCTGTCTCCTTCGAAGACGGTGAAGAGGGTGGCCGGGTAGCGGGTACCTGGGACCACGCGGTGGTAGGGGGAGTACCCGAGCAGCCAGTCGAGCTCCTCCGGCACCTCCGCGTCCCCGTACTCCTCGGTCCACGTGCGGCCGAGCCCGAACAGCTGGTACCGCACCATGTCGAGCAGCGGCGCCGAGCACACGGCCGCGGCGAACAGGTCGGGCCGTTGGGTGACCGCGGCGCCGACGAGGAGGCCGCCGTTGGAGCCGCCCCAGCACGCCAGCTGTGCGGCCGTCGTCCAGCCCGTCGCGACCAGGTGCTCCGCCACGGCGTGGAAGTCGTCGAACACGTTCTGCTTGTGCTGCCGCATGCCGGCGCGGTGCCAGTCCTCGCCCTCCTCACCGCCGCCGCGCAGGTTGGCGACGACGTAGGTGCCGCCGGCCTCGACCCACGCCAGAGTGGTGGCCGAGTACGCCGGGTCGAGGCTGACCTGGAAGCCGCCGTACCCGTACAGGACGGTCGGCGCGGGCGTGCGGGGCCGGCCCGCCTCGTCGACCGCGTCGGCGCGGGTCACGACGAAGGCGCGCACCACCGTGCCGTCCCGGCTGGGCACCTCGAGGCGTCCGACGTGCACCGCCGGCAGGTCCGGGGGAGTGCCCGGTGGGGCGGCCCACAGGCTCGTGGCACCGGTGCGGCCGTCGTACACCTGCACGCTCGGCACCGTGGTGTGGTCGGTGTAGGAGAACCAGATCTCGGGGCCGCCGTCGCGCCGGGCGACGAGCCCGGACACCGACCCGAGCCCCGGCAGCGGGACCTCACCGAGCCGGGCGCCGGTCACCGGGTCGTGCCGGCTGACCTCGGAGACGGCGTGGCGCCGCCACGACGCGAGCAGGGCGGTCGGCACCGTCTGGTCGCCGCCTCCGTCGAGCAGCGCGACGTCCTCGAGCACCGCCTCGTCGTCCTGCGCGAGGAGCGTCCGCCACGTGCCGACGCCGGGGTCCTCCGGTCGTGTCACGGCCAGGCGGCCGCGCGGGGCGTCCAGGTCCGTCAGGACGTAGAGCAGACCGTCCCGGCCCACCCAGGCGCCGACCTGCGCGTCGTGCCCGACGGCCACCTCCCGCAGCTCCGGCACCGGGCCAGCCGACAGGTCGGCGATCCAGACGTCGGTGCGCGGAGCCGTGCCCGCCGACGCGGAGACCAGCAGCCACCGTCCGTCGCGGGACACCGACACGCCGTAGTAGTTGGTCGGTTCCAGGCCGGCCCCGAACACCTCGACGTCCTGGTCGGCGTCCGTGCCGACGCGGTGCAGCCACACCCTCCGGTGGAACGCCCGCTCGTCCGCCGGCACCAGGCCGGGCGCCAGCCGGCGGACGTAGTAGAACGCCGCGTCGCCGTCCGGGTCGGGGACCCAGGCGACCGGCGAGTACCGCGCCCGGTCGACGGGGCCGTCCACCAGCTCGCCGCTCTGCACGTCCAGGACGAACAGGACGCTCTCCTCCGTGCCGCCGGACGAGATCTGGTACGCGAGGAGCCGTCCGTCCGTCGACGGCTGCCAGGCGTCCAGCGTCGTCGTGCCCTCCGGGTCCAGCGCCATCGGGTCCACCAGCACGCGCTCGCGGACGCCGCCGTCCGGCGCCGGCTCCGCCACGACCACCACGGCGTGCTCCGCCCCGGGCTCCCGGCGGGTCTGGAACCGCAGGTCGCCCCGCCAGACCGGGGTGCCGACGTGGCCCGCACCCAGCAGGGACCGCATCCGCTGGTCCAGCGTGCCGGCGGCGAAGGCCGTGCCGGCTGCGCGCTCCACCAGCTCGGTGCGGTAGGCGGCGTACACGGCGTCCTGCGCGGCCGACCACTCCCGCGTCGCCGCGTCGTTCGGGTCCTCCAGCCAGCGGTACGGGTCCGCCACCGGCCGCCCGTGCAGCAGGTCGACGACGTCGTCCACGCGGGCGGCCGGGTAGCGCAGGCGGATCGAGGAGGCCATGACCCGACAGGCTACGCAGGCCGGGACGGGCGCCGCGTGTGGCCGGGTCGCGCCGCACCGGCTCTGGCAGGATCGGTGCCGTGCCAGACGAGACCGACCGCCCAGCCGAGCCGCTGCTGCGCCTCGCGGCGGCCTACGGGGTGGTCCCCGACTACCGCGGGCACGACGGGCTGCACCACTGGGCCTCCGAGGCGACCCTCCGCGGTGTGCTCGCGGCCCTGGGCGTCGACGCGTCCTCGCCGGAGCGGGTGGCGCTCGCCGTCGCGCACGTCGAGGACATGCCGTGGCGCCGCGTGGTGCCGCCCGTCGTGGTCACCCGCAGCGGGCGCCAGGCGCACGTGCCCGTGCACGTGACGGACGGCGACCCGGTCCGCGTCTGGCTGGCGCTGGACGAGGAGGCCGGCGGGGGCCGGCTCGAGCTGACCCAGGTCGACGTCTACGTCGAGCCGCGGGTGGTGGACGGTCGGCGCGTCGGACGGGCGACGTTCACCCTGCCCGCCGACCTCCCGCTGGGCTGGCACGAGCTGCACGCCGAGGGACCGAGCGCGGGTGCGCACTGCGCCGTGGTGGTCACCCCGGACCGCCTGGAGCCGCCCGCCGCACTGGCCGGTCGGCACACCTGGGGCTACATGGCGCAGCTGTACTCCGTGCGCTCGGCGGCGTCGTGGGGCATCGGCGACCTCGGCGACCTGGCGGAGATCGGCTGGCTCGCGGCGAAGCGGTGCGGTGCCGACTTCGTCCTGGTCAACCCGCTGCACGCCGCCGAGCCGGCCGGGCACATGACACCGAGCCCGTACCTGCCGACCTCCCGGCGCTTCATCAACCCGGTGTACATCCGCGTCGAGGACGTGCGGGAGACGGCCTACCTGTCGGCCGCCGACCGCGCGCTCGTCGAGTGGGCCGCCGAGCCGGTGCTGGCGCTCGACGCCGATCCGGGCCCGATCGACCGGGACGCGGCCTGGACCGCGAAGAAGGCCGCTCTCGAGGTGGTGTTCGCCGCGCCGCGGTCCGCCGCCCGGCAGGAGGCGTTCGACGACTTCGTCGCGGAGCAGGGCGCAGGCCTCGAGACGTTCGCGCTGTGGTGCGCGCTGTGCGAGCGGTACGCCGACCAGCCGCGGTGGCCGGCCGAGGCGCTCGACCCGTCGTCCGAGCTGGTGAAGGCGGCGCGGACCGAGCTCGCCGAGCGGATCGTCTTCCACGAGTGGCTGCAGTGGGTGGCCGACACCCAGCTGGCGGAGGCCCACCGCGCCGCCCGGTCCGGCGGGATGGCGATCGGTGTGATGCACGACCTCGCGGTCGGCGTGCACCCGGAGGGGGCGGACGTCTGGGCGCTCGGCGACGTGCTGTCGTCCGGCGCGACCGTCGGGGCGCCCCCGGACATGTACAACCAGCAGGGGCAGGACTGGTCGCAGCCGCCGTGGCGGCCGGACGCCCTGGCCCGTGCGGCCTACCGGCCCTACCGCGACATGCTGCGCACCATCCTCCGGCACGCCGGGGCGCTGCGGATCGACCACGTGATCGGCCTGTTCCGGCTGTGGTGGGTGCCCACCGGCATGTCGGCCGCGGAGGGCGCGTACGTCCGCTACGACCACGAGGCGCTGGTCGGCATCCTGGCGCTCGAGGCGCACCGCGCCGGCGCGCTCGTGATCGGTGAGGACCTCGGCACGGTGGAGCCGTGGGTCCGCGACTACCTGTCCGAGCGCGGGATCCTCGGCACCTCGGTGCTGTGGTTCGAGCAGGACATGCACGGCAACCCGGTGCCCCCGGAGCACTACCGCCGGCTGGCGCTGGCCACGGTGACCACCCACGACCTCCCGCCCACCGCCGGCTACCTCGCGGGCGAGCACGTGACGCTGCGCAACCGGCTGGGCCTGCTGACGGCGCCGGTGGAGCAGGTCCGCGCCGAGGCCGAGGCGGAGCGCAACCGGATGCTGACCGCCCTCCGGCAGCGCGGCATGCTGGGCGACGACCCGTCCGAGCGGGAGATCGTCGAGGCCCTGCACCGCTGGGTGCTGGCCACGCCGGCGGCGCTGATCGGGGTGTCCCTGGCGGACGCGGTCGGGGAGCGGCGGGCGCAGAACCAGCCGGGCACCGACACGGAGTACCCGAACTGGAAGATCCCGCTGACGGACAGCTCCGGGGCCGTCGTGCTGGTCGACGATCTGTTCGACAACCAGCGCCTGCTCTCGCTCGCCGCCGTGATGAACGACCACTGAGCGGCCAGTGAGCGGCCGCTGACCGGCCACGGACGAGCTCGGCCCGTGGCCGGCCCACCGCGGACGGCGGGACGGCCACGGGCGCTGGGCGTCAGCTGCGGCGGTCCGCCTCCTGCGCCGCCAGGGCGCGGCGCACGCCGTCGCGGTTCTCCGACACGATCCGGCGGAGCGCCGGGGCGGCGTCCGGGTGGGCGCCGAGCCAGGCGTCGGTGCGGGCCAGCAGGTCGACGTGCGCGTGGCCGACGAGCTCCACCGGGTAGAGGCCGAACACGATCGTCTGCGCGATCTCGTTGGTCCGCGTGCGCCACACCTCCTCGATCGCCTCGAAGTAGCGGTCGACGAACGGCACCAGCAGGTCCACGTCGTGCACCCGGCCGAAGCCGGCGATCGTGGCGGCCTGCACGGCGTTCGGCAGGTCGTCACGGTCGACGACCGATGCCCAGGCGGTCTCCTTCGCCTCGGCGGTCGGCACCGCCGACCGGGCCGCCGCGGCGGCGCGCTGCCCCGTGGCCGTCGGGTCGGCGGCCAGCTGCGCGGCGATGTCGGGCTCGCCGGCACGCCCACCGGTGACGAGCGAGCTGAGCAGCTCCCAGCGCAGGTCGGTGTCCACCGACAGGCCCGGCAGGTGCAGCCGGCCGTCGAGCAGATCCGTCACCAGGCTCAGCTGCGGCTCCGTGACGGCGCGGGCCGCGAACGCCTTGACCAGCTGCAGCTGCAGGTCGGAGCCGGCGGCGGCGGCGCGCGCGAGCTCGAGCAGCCGGTCGGCCGCAGCGGCCGCCGTCGCGTCGCGGTGCTCCGGGGCGACGTACAGGTCGAGCGCCGTGGTCAGCTGACGCAGCAGCACCAGCACCACGGACGAGTCCGTCTCGTGGGCGATGTTGCCGAGCACCAGCTCGACGTAGGCGCGTGCTGGCGGCTCGCCGTCGCGGGTCGCGTCCCAGGCTGCCGCCCAGACGAGCGTGCGCGGCAGCGAGGCGTCGAACGCGGCGAGGTGGTCCGTGGCGAAGGCGAGCGACACGGGGTCCAGACGCGTCTTGGCGTAGGCGAGGTCGTCGTCGTTCACCAGCAGCAGGTCGGGGCGGTGCGTGCCGACCAGCTCGGGGACCGGGGTGCTCGGGCCGTCGACGTCGAGCTCGATCCGGGTGGTGCGCACCAGACGGCCGGACGGGTCGAGGTCGTAGCCGCCGACCGCCAGGCGGTGGGGACGCTGCACCGGGTGGGTGTCCGGCACCTCCTGGAGCACCTCGAACGAGGTGATTACCCCGTCGTCGTCCACCTCGATCGCCGGCCGCACCAGCGTGACCCCGGCCTGCTCCAGCCACAGCCGTGACCAGGCGCTCAGGTCCCGGCCGCTGGTGACCTCCAGCTCGCTCAGCAGGTCGCGCAGCCGGGTGTTGCCGTAGGCGTGCTTCGCGAAGTAGGCCCGTACACCGGCGTCGAACTCCTCCTCGCCCACCCAGGCCACCAGCTGGCGCAGCACGCTCGCGCCCTTGGCGTACGTGATGCCGTCGAAGTTCACCTCGACGTCCTCGAGGTCACGGATGTCCGCGGCGATCGGGTGCGTGGACGGCAGCTGGTCCTGCCGGTACGCCCAGCTCTTCTCCAACGAGGAGAAGGTGGTCCAGGCGCTGGTCCACGGCGTGACGGTGGCGGTCGCGCGGGTGGACTGGAACTCGGCGAACGACTCGTTCAGCCACAGGTCGTCCCACCACTGCATGGTGACGAGGTCGCCGAACCACATGTGGGCCAGCTCGTGCAGGATCGTCACGGCGCGGCGCTCGACGGTCGCGTCCGGCACCTTGGAGCGGAACACGTAGGTCTCGACGAAGGTGACGCAGCCGGCGTTCTCCATCGCCCCGGCGTTGAACTCGGGCACGAAGAGCTGGTCATACTTGGCGAACGGGTACGGCGTGCCGAACGTCTTCTCGTAGAACGCGAACCCGGCACGCGTGATGTCGACGATGTTGTCGGTGTCCAGGTGCTCGGCCAGCGAGGCGCGGCAGTAGACCCCGAGCGGGATGGTGCGCCCGTCGATGCTGGTCAGCTCGCGGTGCTCACCGTGGTACGGGCCGGCCACGACCGCCGTGATGTACGACGAGATGCGCGGTGTCGTCTCGAACTGCCACACCGCGATGCCGTGGTCGGTGCCGCCGTTGCGGTTCACGCCGCCCTCGATGCGTACCGGCTGGCCGACCGCGGGCCCGTTGGAGACGACGGTCCAGTGCGCCGGCGCCGTGACGGTGAACGTGAACGTCGCCTTGAGGTCCGGCTGCTCGAACACCGCGAACACCCGCCGGCTGTCGGCCACCTCGAACTGGCTGTACAGGTAGATCTCGTCGTCCACCGGGTCGACGAACCGGTGGAGGCCCTCACCGGTGTTCATGTAGGCGCAGTCCGCCACGACCACCAGCTCGTTCTCGGCCGCCAGCCCGTCCAGCCGGATCCGCGAGTCCGCCACCACGTCGGCCGGATCGAGGCCGCGGCCGTTGAGCACCACCTCGCGCACCGTCGGCGCGATCAGGTCGATGAAGGTCGACGCACCCTCGGTGGCCGTGAACCGCACCGTGCTGCGGGACAGGAACGTGCTCGGGCCCGTGGTCAGGTCGAGAGCCACCTCGTAGCTGGCGGTCTGGACGAGGGAGGCGCGCTGGCGCGCCTCGTCACGGGTCAGGTTCTGTCCGGGCACGTGCGACTCCTGCGGGATGTGCCGACCGATCGGGCCGGCGCGGAGGCCGCGGGTGGCGGCCGCCGACGATCATGGCACGCGACCCGTGCACACGGCCCGCGGGCCGTGCCGAGGTGCGCCGGGCCCCTGCGGGCAGGCAGACTCGAGCCGAGTCAGGCCAATTGCGACAGATCGGAGCCCGTGTGCCCGCTCGTGCCGAGAAGACGCCCGTCGGTGCCCGGACCAGGAGCGTCCGTACCCGGACCAGGTGCGTGCAGTGAGCGCCGGGCGTCCGGACCAGAACCGGCTGATCCGCATCCTCGTGGCCGTGGACGCGGTGCTGGTCGGTGCCCTGGTCATCGCCCTGGTGGTCACGGGGGTCAACCGGGGGACCCGGACCGGCACCGCTGCCACCACGGGCAGCTCGGTGGGCGGTTCGGCCTCGGCTGCCCCCAGCGGCTCGGCGTCGTCGGGCCCGGCCCACTTCCGGCTGCCGAGCGGCAACATCGCCTGCACGCTGACCGCCGACTCCGCGACGTGCACCATAGCCAACGCGACCTTCACCGTGCCGCCGGTCGCCGGGTGCACCGGCACCGTCGGGCACACGGTGGTGCTCGACGCCCACGGTGTCACCACACCCTGCGAGACGGGGCCCGCCCCGGGACCCGCGGGCGCGGACGTCCCGGCGCTGCCGTACGGGAGCTCGAGCACGCTCGGCGGACGGACGTGCACCAGCGCGACGGACGGGGTCACGTGCACCGACGCGCGGGGCGTCGGCTTCCGGCTGGCACGCGAGTCCCTCACGCTCCTCCCGCAGGGCACCGCACCGTCCGCGACCCCCGCGCCGTCCGCGACCACCGCGTCCAACGTGACGAGCGGGTCCGGTCCGACGGGCGGCAAGGGGAAGGGCAAGGGCAAGGGCTAGTCCGCGGACCGGCCCCGCCCGTCACCAGGTCCCGTCACCAGATGCTGACGCGCTCCTCAGGCGGCAGGTACAGGCCGTCGCCCGGCTGGACGTCGAACGCCTCGTAGAACGCGTCGAGGTTGCGGACGACGCCGTTGCAGCGGAACTGCTCGGGGCTGTGCGGGTCGACGGCCAGGCGCCGGATCACCTCGGCGTCGCGGCCCTTGGACCGCCACGCCTGCGCCCAGCCGATCAGCACCCGCTGCACGCCGGTGAGCCCGTCGATGACCGGCGACTCCTCCAGCGGCCGACCGAGCGCGATCCGGTACGCCTTCAGCGCGATCGCCATGCCGCCGAGGTCGCCGATGTTCTCGCCGATCGTCAGGGCGCCGTTGACGTGGTGGCTGCCGTCCAGCTGGGCGGGGGAGTACCCGTCGTACTGGTCGACCAGGGCCTTGGTGCGGGCCTCGAACTCGGCGCGGTCCTCGGCGGCCCACCAGTCGGCGAGCCGGCCGGTGCCGTCGTACTTGCTGCCCTGGTCGTCGAACCCGTGCCCGATCTCGTGGCCGATCACCGCGCCGATGCCGCCGTAGTTCACCGCGTCGTCCGCGTCCGCGTCGAAGAACGGCGGCTGCAGGATGGCGGCGGGGAAGACGATCTCGTTCATCCCGGGGTTGTAGTAGGCGTTGACCGTCTGCGGCGTCATGAACCACTCGTCGCGGTCGATCGGCTTGCCGATCTTGGCCAGCTCCCAGTCCTGCTCGAAGGCGGACGCCCGGCGGACGTTGCCGACCAGGTCGTCCGCGCGCACCACCAGGTCCGAGTAGTCCCGCCACCGCACCGGGTAGCCGATCTTCGGGGTGAACGCGTCGAGCTTGGCCAGCGCCTTCGCGCGGGTCTCCGCCCCCATCCACTCCAGGCCCGAGATGGACTCCCGGTACGCCTCGACCAGGTGGCCCACCAGGGCGTCCATCCGCGCCTTGTGCTCGGGCGGGAAGTGCCGGGCGACGTACTGCTTGCCGACGGCCTCGCCCAGCACGCCCTCGACGAACGAGACGCCGCGCTTCCAGCGCTCGCGCTGCTCCTGGGCGCCGGTCAGGGTGCGGCCGTAGAAGTCGAAGTTCGCCTGGCTCAGCTCGTCGGTGAGGAAGGCGGCGCGGCCGCTGACCGCGTGGAACGCCATCCAGTCCTTCCAGTCCGCCAGCGGCTCCGTGTCCCACAGCCCGGCGAAACCGCGGGCGAAGTCCGGCTCCCGGATCACCAGGTCGTCCATCGAGCCCTCCGGCGCCCCGAGCGCGCGCGCCCAGGCGTGCCAGTCGAACTCGGGAGCCTCGTCGGCGAGGTCGGCGAGCGTCGTCGCGTTGTAGGTCAGCTCCGCGTCACGGTCCTTGACGACGTCCCAGTGGTGCGCGGCGAGCGCCATCTCGAGAGCGACCACCCGGCCGGCGCGCTCGTCCGCGTCCGCCTGGTCGGAGGCGACGCCGCCGAGCAGCAGCATGCGGGCGACGTGCGGGCGGTACGCCTCGAGGAAGGTGGCGTACTGGGGGTCGCGGTAGTACGCCTCGTCCGGCAGGCCGAGCCCGGACTGCGTCAGGTGCACGACGTAGCGGTCGGGGTTCCTAGCGTCGTTGTCGACGAAGAACGCCACCGCGCCGCCCGCGCCGGTGCGCTGCAGGGCGCCGAGCGCGCCGGTCAGCTCCGCCTGCGTGCTCGCCTGCTCGATCAGCGCCAGGTCGGTGCGCAGCGGGGCCAGCCCGGCGGCCTCGATCGCCTCCGTGTCCATGAAGCTGGCGAAGGCGGCGCCGACCTTCGCGGCGTCCTCGTCCTGCTGCTGCCCGGCGGCGACCTGCTCGCCCAGCTCGGTGATGATGTCGCGGACCTGCTCCTCGGAGCGGTCGCGCAGCGCGCGCAGCACGCCGTCGGACGCCCGGTCGGCCGGGATGGTGTGGGAGGCGATCCAGAGTCCGTTCACGTGGGCGAACAGGTCGTCCGCGGGACGGGTGGCCGGGTCGAGGGCGGTGACGTCGATGCCGCTACGGGTCATGGGCGCCAGCCTACGGACCGGCACCGACGGGACGGCGGACGCGGTCGGTCGGGCGGCGCACCGGGCTGGCAGGATGACGCCATGCGCATCCACGTCGCCTCCGACCACGCCGGCTTCGAGCTGAAGAACGCGGTCGTCGAGCACCTGAGCGCGGCCGGCCACGAGGTCGTGGACCACGGCGCGCACACGTACGACCCGCAGGACGACTACCCGTCGTTCTGCTTCGACGCCGGTGAGGCCGTCGTCGCCGACCCCGGTTCGCTCGGCGTGGTGATCGGCGGCTCGGGCAACGGTGAGCAGATCGCCGCCAACAAGGTGACGGGCGTCCGCGCGGCCCTGGCCTGGAACGACGACACCGCCCGCCTGGCGCGGCAGCACAACGACGCCAACGTGGTCGCGATCGGTGCCCGTCAGCACTCCGTGGACGACGCCCTCGCGCTGGTCACGGTGTTCGTCGACGAGCCGTTCTCGCACGACCCGCGCCACCAGCGCCGCATCGACCAGCTCGCGCAGTACGAGCGCGACCGCGACTGACCGCCGCTCAGAAGGTCCAGCTGCACAACGGCGCGACCGGCCACCCGAACGCCGCGGCGGCGCGCGCGCCGGCACCGGGCGTGCGCTCCTCGACCAGCCCGGCGGTGACCAGGCCGGCCAGCGACCTGCCGCCGAGGTAGGCGGCGCCCAGCTCACGGACGTCGACCCGCAGCTGCGCGTCCTGGTCGGTGCGCTCGACGGCGAGCGCCCACGTCCCCTGGTCGTCGGGGCTGTGCGACCGCAGCCGCCACCTGCCCGCGTTCGCGGGGACCAGGGCGTCGGTCACCTCGAGGACGGTGTCGAGGGGCGACAGGTAGCGGCGTCCGGCCAGCGCGGCAGGCAGGTCGAGGAGCCGCACCCACAGGTTGTCCTCCAGCCGAGGGCGCCCGGGCCGCTGGTCGACGAGCAGCGAGAGCAGAGGGTCGTCGAGGGCCAGCTTCGGCGTGCTGACGGTCGAGGTGAGGTCCAGGTCCAGGAGGAACGACCACAGCCGGTGCGTCGCCGGTGCGTCCAGCGCGACGGCGGCGAGCACGTCCACCGGGAACTCGGGTCCCGCCTCGGTCCACCGGGATGTCCGGCGCAGCAGCGCGAAGGCGCGCGGTCCCCCGCCGGACCCCCGCACGGTCGCCAGCTGCATCGGCTCGCCCCCGGCGCGCCACTGCGGCGGGTCGACCAGGATGCGCCGGCGCAGGGCGGGCGTGGTGCGCGCCACCCAGCCCGGCCTGCCGGCGCCTGCCGCGACGTGCAGCCGGTCGACGAGGTCCTCGTGCAGGTCGGCGTCCGCCGTCGCGAGCTCGACCGTCAGGGCGTCCGATCCGGGGACGGGACGCAGCGCGGCCCGGCGGGGCAGGGTCAGCCGGACCGCGTCCGCCGCACAGCCGTAGCCGAACCGGCCGTAGATGCCCTGCTCGGCCGCGAAGAGCGCCGACACGGGCTCGCGGCGGGCCAGGGACCTCTCGACGTGGGTGGCGATCATCGACGTGAGCAGTCCCCGCCTGCGCTCGTCGGGACGTACCCCGACCCACGTCAGGCCCGCGCAGGGCACCACGCCGCCCGGCACCGGCAGCGTGAAGGGGTACGAGCCGTGCACGGCCGCGAGCCGGCCGCCCGGCCCCTCCACCGCCATCGCGCGGTCGAAGGGAACGGTGAACGGCACCTCGGCGTCGACGTCGGGGTCGGGGGGCCAGGCGAAGGCCAACCGGTCCACCGCCTGGAACTCCTCCTGGCGGTCCTCGCCGATCTCGATCGTCCTGTAGCCGTCGGGCAGCGTCGTCATGGTGCCCATGCTGCCGGGCGCCCCGGTGCCGCGGCTCCGTCTTTGCTGGTCGACCGGCGGATCGTCGGGCCACCGTCGGTGCGCCCGGTTAGCCTTCGCGCATGACGAGCAGCCCCGACCGGCGCGCCGGCGCCGACGTGCCGGGTGGGCCGGCCGCTCGCGTCTCCGGCCGAGCCGCGCGCGGCCGGGCCGCCTCCGGCGGAGCCGGTGGGCTGGAGCACAGCCTCGGTCGGTGGGCGCGGCGGCCGCAGGCCGTCCCCGGGGTGGTGCTGGCGGCGCTCGCGGTGCTGCTGGCCCTCGGCATGTGGGACCGACCGGAGTGGGTGGCGCCCTCGGCCTTCCTGCTCCTGCTGCTGGTCGCCGTGTTCGTGCTGCGCTGGCTCGCCCTGGTGGTGATCGCCGCCCTGGTCAGCGTGCTGGCCCTGACCCTGTGGGCGATGGGGTCGGGGACGATGACGCCGGGGACGATCGTGGTGCTCGCCGCGGCGGTGGGTGCGGTGCTGATCTTCGGGCGCAGCCGCGAGCGGCTCGGTCTGCAGGGGGCGCCGAGCGGCCTGATGCTGGTCGACCTGCGGGACCGGCTCGAGGCGAACGGCCACATCCCGCCGCTGCCGGCCGGCTGGCGGGTCGACGCCGTGGTGCGGTCGGCCCACCAGGACGCGTTCTCCGGGGACTTCGTCGTCGCCCGGGCGCCCGCCGACGACGTCCTCGAGGTGGTGCTGGTCGACGTCTCGGGCAAGGGTCAGGCCGTCGGGGTGCGGTCGCTGCAGCTGTCGGGCGCACTGGCCGGGCTGCTCGGCGCGATGGCGCCGGCCGACTTCCTGCCCGCGGCGAACTCCTACCTGCTGGGGCAGGGCTGGGACGACGGGTTCGCCACCGCTGCCCACCTGGCGCTGGACCTGCGCACCGGGGCCTACCAGGTGGCCACCGCCGGCCACCTGCCCCCGGTGCAGCTGCACGCCGGGTCAGGGCGGGTCAGCGTGGTCGACACCGTCGGTGCACCGGTCCTCGGTGTGACGCCGGACTTCCGGTGCCAGGCCCGCACCGGCACCCTGCAGCCCGGTGACGCGCTGCTGCTGTACACGGACGGCCTGGTGGAGACCCGCGGCGGCGACCTGGACCAAGGCATCGACCGGCTGCTCGGCGTCCTGGAGCAGCTGGTGTCCACGGGACGTGGCGGGGCCGATGCGGTGCTCGCGGCGGCGCGCCGCCAGGAGGACGACGACCGGGCGCTGGTGCTGGTGCAGCGGGCCTGAGCGATGGACGACGACTACCTCGAGCAGGTGCTCGACCTGGTCGCCGCCGTGCCGGCGGGCCGGGCGGTCACCTACGGCAGCGTGGCCGAGGTGCTGCGGGACCGGTTGGGCCGCGGCGGCCCCCGGCAGGTCGGTCAGGTGCTCGCGCACGCGGGCGGGGGAGTGCCGTGGTGGCGCGTCGTCAACGCCGCCGGGTCGCCGCCCGCCCGGCACGCCACCGAGGCGCTCGACCGGCTGCGCGCCGAGGGCACCCCGCTGGTCGCGGACGGTACGCGGGTCGCGCTGCGCCGCGCGCTGTGGTGGCCCGACGACGACGCGTTCGACGACGCGGCGGAGCCGCGCTGAGGGGAGCCGGGTCGCCCCGAGCCGCGCTACGCGTCCCGGGAGTCGTCGACAGCGGCGCCCGCCGTCGCCCCGAGAGCCTCGGCGACCCACGGAAGGTCTCGTGGATCGGTCTGCAGCAGCATCGTCGTCACCGCGGTCTGCTGCCAGGCCCCGAGCTGGTCGCGCAGGTCGTCCGCGGTGCCCACCAGCGCGACGTCCCGCACCAGCTCCGTCGGCACCGCAGCGGCGGCACGGGCGCGGTCTCCGGCGAGGAAGTGCGCCGCGATCTCGTCGAGCGCCTCGGCGTACCCGAGCCGTGCCAGCGCGTCCCGGTGGTAGTTGGCGCCGCGTGCGCCCATGCCGCCCGCGTACAGCGCGATGAAGGGCCGCACGGCGTCGGCCGCCTGCTCGACGTCAGCACCGAGCACCGCCGGCACGGTCGCCGTCACCTCGAAGCGCTCGCGGGGACTGGAGCCGGCGGTGCGGTGCCCGAAGCCGTCGTCGAGCAGCTGGCGGAACTCGCCGTCGAGCCGCGGGGCGTAGAACAGCGGCAGCCAGCCGTCGGCGATCTCCGCGGTGAGCGCGATGTTGCGGGGGCCCTCCGCCGCGAGGTGGATGGGCAGGTCGGCGCGCAGCGGGTGCACCGTCGAGCGCAGCGACTTGCCGAGGCCCATGCCCTGGTCCGCCGGCAGGGGCAGGCGGTAGAACTCGCCGTCGAACGTCACCGGCGCCTCACGGGCGAGCACCTGGCGCACCACGGCGACGAACTCGCGGGTCCGGGCCAGCGGCTTGGGGTAGGGCTGCCCGTACCAGCCCTCCACCACCTGGGGCCCGGACACGCCGAGCCCCAGCACGAACCGCCCGCCGGACAGGTGGTCGAGCGTGAGGGCGGCCATCGCCGTGGCGGTCGGGGTGCGGGCGGAGATCTGCGCGACGGCCGTGCCGAGCCGGACCCGCGTGGTCGCGGCACCCCACCAGGCGAGCGGCGTGAACGCGTCCGACCCGTAGGCCTCTGCCGTCCACACCGAGTCGAAGCCCAGCCGCTCGGCGGTCAGCACCGCCTGCTGCGCGCCCTGCGGAGGTCCCGCGGACCAGTAGCCGGTGTGGTAGCCGAGCCGCACGGGAACCTCCGATGGTCCGACGTTGCCGCGCCGTCGCGGCGTCCGTGCCGGTCAGGCTACGGCCCGCACCGGCCCGCCCGGCGTTCGGCGCGGTGCTCCGTCAGATGTAGATCGCCGGGTCGTCGACCTCGGGGTCGAAGCTGTGCGCCACCTTGGGCAGCCGGATCTGCGCCGGCACGCCCACCGCGATCGCTCCGGCCGGCACGTCGTGCACCACCACGGCGTTGGCGCCGATCTGGGCGCCGTCGCCGATCCACACCGGTCCGAGCACCTTGGCGCCCGCCCCGACCACCACGCCGTCACCCAGCGTGGGGTGCCGCTTGCCGTGCCGCATCGTCTTGCCGCCCAGCGTGGAGCCGTGGAACAGCACCACGTCGTCGCCGACCTCGGCCGTCTCGCCGACCACCACGCCCATGCCGTGGTCGATGAACAGCCGGCGTCCGATCCGGGCGCCGGGGTGGATCTCCACCCCCGTCGCCGCCCGAGCGGCCTGGGACAGCAGCCGCGCGGCGAGCCGGAGCCCGGGCTCCTGCCACATCCGGTGCGCGACGCGGTAGACCCAGACGGCGTGCACGCCGGGGTAGCCGAGCGCCACCTCGAGCCGGCTGCGGGCCGCGGGGTCGTGGTGGTGGGCGGCCTCGAGGTCCTCCCGGAGGACCTCGAGCAGCGGTCGGTGGTGCGCGGCGGTGGACGGCCGCGCACCACCGACGACCCGTCCGCGCGCCGGTGCGCCGTGGCTGCCGAGCAGTGCGGTCATGGACAGGCTCCCGGTGGATCGGTCGGACGGGTGGGGACGAGCAGCGAGCCGGCGACCCGGCTCAGTCGAGCAGGTCGGCGTACAGCACGGTGGACAGGTACCGCTCGCCGAAGCTGGGGATGATCGTCACGATCAGCTTCCCCTTGTTCTCCGGACGGTTGGCCACCTGGATCGCCGCGGCGATCGCGGCACCGGAGGAGATGCCGACCAGCAGGCCCTCCTCCTTCGCCGCACGACGGGCGTAGGCGATCGCCGTGTCGCCGTCGATGTCGATCACCTCGTCGTACACCGAGGTGTCGAGCACCTCGGGCACGAAGTTGGCGCCCAGGCCCTGGATCTTGTGCGGACCGGGCTCGCCACCGTTGAGGATCGGGGACTCCTTGGGCTCCACTCCGATGATCTGCACGCCGGGCTTGCGCTCCTTGAGCACCTGGCCGACGCCGGTGATGGTGCCGCCCGTGCCGATGCCGGCGACGAAGATGTCGACCTCGCCGTCGGTGTCCGCCCAGATCTCCTCGGCGGTGGTGCGGCGGTGGATGGCCGGGTTGGCCGCGTTGGCGAACTGGCGCGCCAGCACCGCGCCGGGGCGCTCGGCGGCGATCTCGTTCGCCTTGTTCACGGCGCCCTTCATCCCCTCGGAGCCGGGCGTCAGGATCAGCTCGGCACCGTAGGCGCGCAGCAGCGCGCGGCGCTCCTTGGACATGGTCTCGGGCATCGTCAGCACGACCTTGTAGCCGCGGGCCGCGCCGACGAACGCCAGCGCGATGCCGGTGTTGCCGCTGGTCGCCTCGACGATCGTGCCGCCGGGCTGCAGCTCTCCGGACTCCTCGGCGGCGTCGACGATGGCCACGCCGATGCGGTCCTTCACCGAGCTCGCGGGGTTGTAGAACTCGAGCTTGCCGACGATCTGCGCGGGCGCGCCGTCCGTGATCTTGGTGATGCGGACCAGCGGGGTGTTGCCGATGAGCTGCGTGGCGTCGTCGTAGATGCGGGACATGGTTCCTCTTCGTCGGTCTGGTGGAGGCACGGGCCGGGCAGGACGTTCACCTCGAGCCTGCCCGGTGCACGCGGCGTCGGCCACGGCAGCGGGGGGCGGGGTCGTCCGACGAGGCGAGCGCTGGCCGACCGGGTGGTCCGGGTTCCCGCCGTCGGGCAGGAGGCAGCCAGCGCTCTACCGACAGCGACAGGTGCGGGCCGACGAGGCCGCGCTGGTGCGCCCGGACGGGCGCAAGACGAGGGCGCCGGGTGCGTGCTGCACGCTCATGCCCCTCCCTCGTCCGGCGGACGGCTGACCACCGACGGGTGGTCCTCCTGGTCCGCGACGCCATGACGGTAGCCGCAACCGCGAGACCGGCGCAAAGATTCCCGACCGGTGAGGCGGTCGGCCGCCATCGGCGACGAGGGCGTGGTGGGTCAGAGGTCGTAGTCGAACGTCAGCCGGAGCCGGTCGCCGCGGAACACGATCGAGGAGTACTCGAACGGGCGCTCGTCCGCGTCGGCGTTGACGTCGTGCAGCAGCAGCGCGGGGTCGCCGCGGTGCATGTCCAGCTGCTTGGCCTCGTTCGCGCTCACCGCGACGGCCTCCAGCTGTTCGTGCACGTGCCGCATGGGCAGCCCGTAGCTCTTCTCGAGCACGACGCACAGCTGTTCGGAGACGACGTCGTGCTGGTCGAGGTCCGGCGCGAGCGCGGCCGGGATGTGGGACCGGTGCAGGCTGATCGGCTCGCCCTGCACGGACCGCACGCGGACGATCACGTAGACCTCGTCTCCCCGGGCCAGGCGCAGCCGGTCCCGCACCACCGAGGTGGCCGCCTCCCGGTCGAACGAGACGAGTCGCGTGGTGGTCGAGTAGCCCAGGGCTTCCAGCTGTTCGCGGATGCCGCGGTAGGCGGGGGAGACGGCGCTGATCTTGGTCGGGGCGACGTAGGTGCCCTTCCCCGGGACGCGGAGCAGCAGACCGTCGTTGACCAGCTTGGTCAGCACGCCGCGGACGGTCATGCGGCTGAGCCCGTACATGCGGTTCAGCTCGTTCTCCGACGGGATGCGCTGGTTGGGCAGCCACTCACCGCCGGTGATCTTGCCGGACAGGATCTGCTCGAGCTGGACGTAGAGCGGCACCGCCGAGTCGCGCTCGAGCACCTCGGTCATGGGACCTCCTCTCCTGCCCCGGCATCGTAGCGAGGGGTGGGATGCCGACCGGTCGGCTCCTCGCCACCTCTCACCTATACCTGTATAGTCCGGTCTACTGCTTTTGGGTGCATTCGCCACACCGTCGTTCGCCGCACCGCCGAGGCGAAGGAGTCCGCTCATGCAGACTGCGACGCTCGCCCCGCCGCTCGAGCCTGTGCACAAGGTCCGCAGCCTCGGCCTGCCGGCGGTCCGGGGCCAGGAGGACGCCGTCGACCGCGTGCTGGACCGGCAGCTGGCACCCGGCAGCGTCGAGGAGCTGCGCCGGTCCGCCCGCGCGATCGGGGTGAGCGACGAGCTGGTACGCATCGTCGGCCTGTTCGGCACCCCGGCGGGTCACACGCCGCCGGGGTTCCGCGTGGAGTGCCAGCTCGACGGGGACGGCACGCTGCGGTTCGACCTGCGCCGGGACATCTCCTACGACGCCGACGGTGCGCTGCGGCCGACCGGCCAGCTGTTCTCGGTGGACAGCGCCAACCCGTACGAGATCGCGCCGGTCGCCCCGCTGGTGGCGAACCTGACCTGCAACCCGTCGATCATCTGGGACCTGTTCCTGTCCGACCCGACGAAGAACGTCGGCGGCGCGTTCCGGGACCGCGACGAGGTGCTGGTGGAGATCGCGCGGATCCTCGGGCCCGGTGCGGACATGAGCGTCGAGCTGGAGAACCCGTTCGAGGACGTGGGCAAGGCCGTCGAGGAGGCGGAGCACCTGCGGGACCTCGTCTCGGAGTACCGCGTGGTGATCAAGGTGCCGCACACCGGACCGGTCGACGCGGACAACTACCGGCAGCTGCTGGAGGGCGCGGGCCACCTGGACCGGCGCTACGACGCCCCGACGACGGCCGATGCGTTCCGGGGCCACAACCTGGCGCTGACGCTGCGGGACCGGGGCTTCCGGGTGAACTTCACGCTGATGTTCGAGCCGCACCAGGTGCGTCTGGCCCTGCAGGCCCGGCCGTACTTCGTCAACGCCTTCGTCCGGCACCGGATGTTCCAGTCGCAACGGATGGCCGAGCTGCTCGACCAGCACGCGCAGACGCGGGACGACGAGCCCCTGCTGGCGCTGCGGGCGTACCTGCTGGACAACGACTACCTGTCCACGGCGGACGCGGACCTCGACCTCGGCGAGTGCCGGCGGATCGCGGAGCGGGTGGTGGCCTACCGCCGGATCCGCGAGCCGGAGGGTGCCGACGGCCTCGACCACGCCCGCCACGCCTTGCGGGTGCTGCGCGACGCCAACCTCCCGGACACGCGGCTGATCATCTGCTCGATGGAGGGGGACCGGAACTACCCCGACATCGACCGCATGCTCGCCGAGCCCGAGCTGGCTGACATGGTGCACCGCGTCGTCGTCACGGCGGAGCCCGGGTACCTCGCCCGGTTCACCTCGACCAACCAGGTCGTGTCCTACCAGCGCCGCTTCCTGCGGGCCGCCGAGCACACCCGGGCCGCCCGGGCCGCCGCCCACCGCGCCGGCTCTGGCCAGCCATGAGTAGACCTGTCTAGACTGCCCGCCATCCCGGCGGGAGCGCAGCATGCGGGCAACGGGGGAGGTCGAGGATGATCGCGTCGACGGTGGCACTCGCACGGCACGGCCGGGAGCACGGCTACGCGGTCCCGGCGGTCAACGTGCTCGACGACATCAGCCTGCGGGCCGTGGTCGCCGCGGCGGTGCACGCGTCGGCCCCGCTGATCGTCCAGGCGTCGGTGAAGACCGTGAAGCAGCTCGGCATCGAGCTGATGACCACCACGTTCCGCCTCGTGGCGCAGGACGTGCCGGTGCCCGTCGCGCTGCACCTCGACCACTGCCCCGACCGGGCGGTGATCTCCGACGTGGTCGCCGCCGGCTGGTCGTCCGTGCTGTTCGACGCCTCGGACCGCGACCTGGCGCAGGCCGAGCGTGAGACCGGCGAGGTCGTCGCCGAGGCGCACGCCCGCGGGCTGGACGTGGAGTCGGAGATCGAGAACATCGTGGGTGTAGAGGACGGCGTCGGCTCCGACGTCGCGCTGCACGCCTACTCCGTGGAGGAGCTCGCGGCCGTGGCCGACCGCACGGGCGTCGACCTGCTCGCGCCGCAGCTGGGAACCGCCCACGGCCAGTACACCGCCCGCCCCGTGCTGCGCCCGGACCGGGTGCGCGCGCTCGCGGCGCTCACCGACCGTCCCATCGTGCTGCACGGGGGGACCGGCCTGGCACCCGAGGACTTCCGGGCGTTCATCGACGCCGGGGTCTCCAAGATCAACATCTCCACGGCCGTGAAGATGGCGTACATGAAGGCCGCCGCGGCCCACCTGGACACGGCGCGCGCCAAGGACAAGTGGGACCCGCCCACCATGTTCCGCGAGATCCAGGGGGCCGTGACCGCGGCCATCGCGACGCACATCGACTGGTTCGGCGCCGCCGGCCACGCCGCCGACGCCATGGCCTCCGGCGTCGGGCTCGCTGGCCGCGCGACCGGGGTGGAGCGGTGACGCCCGCGCTGGTGTTCGACTGCGACGGCGTGCTCGCGGACACCGAGCGCGACGGTCACCTGCCGGCGTTCAACGCCACATTCGCGCAGTTCGGGCTGCCGGTGCGGTGGAGCGTCGAGGAGTACGGGCGGCTGCTGGCGATCGGCGGGGGCAAGGAACGGCTGGCGACGCTGTTCACGCCCGAGAACGTCGCGGCCTACGGGCTGCCCGCAGACCCCGACGAGCAGAAGGCGCTGATCGCGCGCTGGCACAAGGACAAGACGGAGCGGTACACGGCCCTGATCGCCTCGGGGGTCCTGCCGGCCCGGCCCGGCATCGCCCGGATCGCCGCCGAGGCGTTGGCGGCGGGGTGGCTGCTGGCCGTCGCGTCGACGTCTGCGGAGGCGTCCGTGCAGGCCGTGCTCGAGCACGCGGTCGGGTCGGAGCTCGCGGGGACCTTCTCCGTGTTCGCCGGCGACGTGGTGCCGCACAAGAAGCCGGCCCCGGACATCTACCTGCTGGCGCTGCACGAGCTCGGGGTCGCACCGGCCGACGTGGTCGTCGTCGAGGACAGCGGCAACGGCCTGCGGGCGGCGCGGGCGGCAGGCCTGGCGACGCTCGTCACGGTGAGCAGCTACACCGCGGACGAGGACTTCACCGGCGCCGCGCTGGTGGTGACGTCCCTGGGCGACCTGCCCGACGAGCCGGCCACCGTGCTCGCGGACCCGTACGGGCTGGGTGTCCGCGGCGAGGTCCGGCTGGACGACATCGAGCGCCTGCGGACGGCCGCAGGGGATGCCCCGGGGACGACGAGCAAGGGAGCTGCACTGTGACGAACGACCTGGCCCGCGTGGAGTCCGTGATCGGTGTGGTGGCCGACACCTGCCTGGAGAACGAGAAGTACTTCGGCGACCTCGACTCCGTGGTGGGCGACGGTGACTTCGGCTTCTCGCTCGCCCGGGGCTTCGAGAACGTCAAGGCACAGTGGGACAGCCTCGACCGCACGGACATCGGCACCTTCCTGCAGAAGCTCGCCGTCGTCATCACCGGGCGGGTGGGCGGCACGTCGGGGCCGATCTGGGGCACGGCGTTCCTGCGGGCCGGCGGCGTGGCCAAGGGCAAGCTCGACCTGACCGGCGAGGACGTCGTCGCGATGCTGCGGGCGGCGATCGAGGGGATCAAGGCCCGCGGTGGAGCGTCGCTCGGGGAGAAGACGCTGCTGGACGCCTTGGCGCCGATGACCGACACGATCGAGGAGCGGCTGGCGGCGGGTGATCCGACTGCCGAGGTGGTCAAGGCCGCCGCCGTGACGGCCCGCACCGCGGCCGAGGCGACCAAGGACCTCGAGGCGAAGCGAGGGCGGGCGTCCTACACGGGTGAGCGGTCCATCGGGTCGGTCGACCCGGGCGCGATCGCGGTCGCGGTGCTCGCCGAGAGGGTCGCGCAGACCTGGTGAGGCGCTGATCGTCCGGCCGCCACCAGCGGTCCGGGAACGGCGGGGTGGGGACCGTGCGCCCCGCGGCACGGGCTGGACAACACGACGATGTGGAGACGGCAATGAAGAAGTTCGTCAACGACCCGAAGAACTTCGTCCCCGAGATGCTCAAGGGCATCGCCCTGGCGAACCCGCAGACCCTCCGGTACGTGCCGGAGTACAACCTGATCATGCGGGCCGACGCCCCGCGGGACGACAAGGTGTCGATCGTGCAGGGGTCGGGCTCCGGTCACGAGCCGGCTCACGTGATGACCGTCGGCAAGGGGATGCTCGACGCGGCGTGCCCGGGCGACGTGTTCTCGGCGCCGCCGATGGAGTACGTGCTGGAGACCACCAAGCTGCTGCGCTCGGACAAGGGCGTGCTGCTGCTGGTCAACAACTACACCGGCGACAAGATGGCGTTCGAGATGGCCTCCGAGCTCGCCGAGGCGGAGGGCCTGAAGGTGCGCACGCTGTTCATCAACGACGACGTCGCGGTGCAGGACTCGCTGTACACGATCGGACGCCGGGGCGTGGCCGGGAACTTCTTCGTCATGAAGGCCGTGGGCGCAGCCTCCGAGGCCGGGGCCGACCTGGACGAGGTCGCCCGGATCGGCGAGAAGGTCAACTCCGTCACCCGCACCATGGGCATCGCGCTGTCGGCGTGCACGCCGCCGGCGAAGGGCGAGCCCCTGTTCCAGCTCGGCGACGACGAGATCGAGATCGGCATCGGCATCCACGGCGAGCCGGGCCGGCGCCGCGAGAAGATCCGGGACGCGAACGCGATCGTCGACACGCTGCTCGACGCGGTGGTGCCCGACCTGCCGTACGGGTCGGGGGACGAGGTCGCCCTGATGATCAACGGGCTGGGCGGCACCCCGATCAGCGAGCTGTACCTGCTGTACGGCATCGCCCACGAGAAGCTGGCCGCCAAGGGCATCACCGTGTGGCGCAGCTACGTGGGCGAGTACTGCACCTCGCTGGAGATGGCCGGCGCGTCCCTGACGCTGGTCAAGGTGGACGACGAGATCAAGCAGCTGCTGACGGCACCGGCGGAGATCGCCATCCGGGTGTTCTGACGCCTCTGCTGTTCAGACGCCTCTGCGCGGGGCCGTGGGCGACCGGGTCGGCCACGGCCTCGCGTCATGCCCGCCGGCGGGGACCGTAGGCTTGGGCCGCGGGCGTGAGCCCACGGGGTGTGGCGCAGGTTGGTAGCGCGTCCGCTTTGGGAGCGGAAGGTCGCCGGTTCGAATCCGACCACCCCGACGATGTGACGTCTCGGCGTCTGACTTCCCCCAGGACGGAGGTAGGCGCGTGGAGAACCAGCGCGGACCGGCTGACCAGCAGCTGCTCGACCTGCTCGACGAGCAGCTGACGGAGTTCACCTCCGGCGCCGCCGTGGTGCTGGGGGACCGGGCGTCCTGCAGTGTGATGCTGCGGCTCGACGGGGGCGTGCGCCGCTCGGCGAGCAGCGACCCGCTCGCGGCCGCGTGCGACGAGGTCGAGCTCGCCGTCGACGAGGGGCCGTGCCTCGACGCCCTCGAGACCGGGCTCGTCATGCTGGTGGACGACCTCGACACCGAGGACCGGTGGCCGGCCTGGACGCGCACCGCTCGTGCCGCGGGGTTCCGGTCCTCCGGGGGCTTCCCGGTGCACCTGCGCAGCGAGGCGGCCGTCGCGGTGAACGTCTACCGGCCGGGGCCCGGGCCCTGGGACCGGGACAGCCTGGTCCGCGCCGACGTCTACGCGCAGCAGCTCGGCAGGGTCGTCGACCTCTGCCTGGACCTGCGCGAGGCGAACGGTCAGCGGCACGCCCTCGAGGACGCCCTCGCCGCGCAGGCGTCCATCGACCAGGCGGTCGGCGCGATCATGGCGACGAAGCACTGCGACGCGTCGGCGGCCTTCGCCATGCTGATCGCGGCGGCTCGGGACGGCCGGTCCGACCTGAGCGACGTGGCGGTGCAGATCCTCGAGGCGCTGGTGGACCGCCGGCCCGGCGGAGAGCTCTGAGCTGACCCCGCCGGGCAGGCCGTCCGGCGTCAGAACGGCAGGGCCAGGCCCTTCGGCGTGCCGTTGCCCGTCGGGCCGTCGTAGCCGGTGCGGGCGGTGCACAGGTACGCCGTGGCGGTGGACCGCTTCGAGGTGCACGTCCCGTTGGAGCCGCTGGTGACGTCGTACAGGCTCGTGGCGTTGGCGTACAGGTTCGCCGCCGCGTAGCCGGTGGTGGGGACGCCGTCGCGGGCGAACACGGCTCCGACGATCGGCGCGGCGACCGAGGTGCCGCCGAAGACGAGCCAGTTCGCGCCGCCGGTGGAGCCGTACGAGTCGTAGACCGCGACACCGGTGGACGGGTCCGCGACCGCGGCGACGTCGGTCACCGTGCGGCGGGTGCACGCGGTGTCGTGCTGCCACGACGGCTTGCCGACGTACGCGGAGCAGCCGGAACCGGTGCCGGACCACACCGTCTCGGACGCCCGGGCGCCGGTGGACGTCAGCGTCAGCGTGGTGCCGCCGACGGCGATCGCACCGGCCGATGCCGCGGGGAACTGGACGCCGTACCCGTTGTCACCGGCGGCCACCGTGACGGCCACCCCGGGGATGTTCCAGTTCGACCAGCTCGTCTCACCCTTGAACTCCGCCCCGCCGTAGGAGTTGGAGATCACGGCCGCGCCCAGGTTCTTCGCCGTCGTGACGGCCGCTGCCAGGTCCGAGAATGACGCCGAGCTCGCACCGACGTAGAGGATCCCGCAGGCGGGGCAGATGGCGGACACCATCTGGAGGTCCAGGTCCTCCTCCTGGCCCCAGCCGGTGTCGCCGGCCACGGTGGAGATCGAGCCGCCCGTCTGGTTCACCTGCGTGAGCCGGGCGGTGCCGAGCCCGAACTGGGTGCGGTAGGCGGCCAGGTCCCCGGCGGCGTTCGGGTTGGCGTAGGCGTCGACGACGGCGACGGTCGGCGCACCGGAGCCGAAGGGTCCGTAGACGCCGGTCAGCTGCGCGGGGCTGTAGCCGGCCGCGTAGCTGGTGGTCGCGGCGGGTCGGCCGGTCCGCGCATCGGTCACCACGTGGGCCTCGCACGCCGCGGCTCCTGCCGGCGCCACCGCGCAGACCCGCTTCTGCGAGTGCGCGGCACCGGTCGGTGAGGGGGCCGCGGCCGCGGCCCCGGCCGAGAACGTCAGTCCGGCGGCGGTCAGCAGACCCAGGGCGGCGGTGAGGACGGCTGTCACGCGGGTACGGCGCACGGTGTGCTCCTGGGGGTCGGGGCTGGCGACACCCTTCTCATCGGCACGGCGCTCAGGTACCTGAACGATGCAGGCGCCTGCTGGTGCTCAGCGGCTGCCGCTGCGCCGCCCGCGCCGCGCTCCGCCGGCCGAGAACGCTGCCGCACCGCCGGCCGAGAACGCTGCCGCTCCGCCGGTGCCGGCCGCGCGCGGCGCCGGACGGCCCGTGGCGGTCGCGCCACCGACCGGTCGGTCCTGCGCGCCGGCACCCGAAGCGGTCGTCCGGCCGCCGCGCGGGGCCGCACCCGGTGCGGCGGAGCCGCGGCGTCGTCGGGAACCGCGACCCGCCGGCGCTGCGCCGGAACGCGGTGCGGCCGGCTGGACGGCCGGGGCCGCACGGTGCACCCGCGCGGCCGGCTGTCCGACCAGCGCGCGCACCTGCGGCGACTCGGCGGTCACGGCCTGCAGCGGGGCGTGCACGGCGGCCCGGCGCAGCAGCGTGGCGACGTCGTGCCGCTGCTCGGGCAGCGTCACGGTCACCACCGTGCCGGCCGCACCGGCGCGCGCCGTACGTCCGGACCGGTGCAGGTAGGCCTTGTGCTCCGTCGGCGGGTCGACGTGCACCACCAGCGGCACGTCGTCGACGTGCACCCCGCGGGCGGCCACGTCGGTGGCCACCAGCACGCGCACCTCGCCGCTGCGGAAGGCCGCCAGGTTCCGGTCGCGGGCCGCCTGGGAGAGGTTGCCCTGCAGGTCGACGGCCGGGATGCCGTCCGCGGTCAGCTGCTTGGCCAGGCGCTTGGCGACGTGCTTGGTCCGCACGAACAGGATGGTGCGCTCCTCGCCGGAGGCCAGCGCCTCGACGAGCCGCTTCTTCGCATCGGCGTCGGCCACGCCGAACACCGCGTGCTCCAGCAGCTCGACCGCGTTGGTCGCGTCGTCGACCGAGTGGGTGGTGGGGGAGGACAGGAAGCGACGGACGAGCTTGTCCACGCCGTTGTCCAGCGTCGCGGAGAACAGCAGCCGCTGACCGCCGGCCGGTGTGGCCGCGAGGATGCGCGTGACCGCAGGCAGGAAGCCGAGGTCGGCCATGTGGTCCGCCTCGTCGAGCACGGTGACGCGGACGGCGCTGAGCCGGACGTGGCCCTGCTTCATCAAGTCCTCGAGGCGCCCGGGGCACGCGACCACCACGTCGACGCCGGCCTGCAGGGCCTGCACCTGCCGGTTCTGCGAGACGCCGCCGAAGACGGTGGTCACGCTGTGCCCGGTCGCGGCGAGCAGCGGCTCGAACGTCGCGGCGATCTGGGTGGCGAGCTCACGGGTGGGCGCGAGCACGAGCGCGGTCGGGTGGCCCGCCCTCGCCCTCGTCCCTGCGGACGCCAGGCGCGCGACCACGGGAAGGGCGAAGGCGAGCGTCTTGCCGCTGCCGGTGCGGCCGCGGCCGAGCACGTCCCGGCCGGCGAGCGTGTCGGGGAGGGTGTCGCGCTGGATGGGGAACGGCTCGTCGATGCCCTGCGCGTGCAGGACGGAGACGAGGCGGGCGGGGACGCCGAGGGCGTCGAAGGAGGAGGACATGGACTGCTTTCGCGAGAGGGGCGCTGCGACGCGCTGAAGGGGACCGTGCGGGACACACGCACCCCGGCAGGAGCCGGAGGCGGTTCGCCGTCGATCCGCGTCTGGGCACCGGGTGCCGCAGGGAGCGTTCGTCGACGCGAGGCGCAGGAGTGCGCCGGGTGGCCCCAGCGTACCTGCTGGCGCACGTCCGCCCCGCCGAGGCGGGGCGCCGGGAGCCTGGACTGGGCACGCATATGTGCTCTGACCTGCGCATCTCCTCGACGAGCGCCCTCGGTGGTGCCGACTTAGCATCGAGCCCCAAGGGGGTGACCGGCCGACCGCGGAGGCAACAGTGAGCCAGACCCGTCCACACTCGCAGGACGTGCCGCCCCAGCTCGACGTGGGCACGCCCGAGGAGCCGGGAAGCCACGGCAAGCGTCGGTCCCCCCTCGCGCGGTTCTTCGGGGTGCTCGGTCCGGGGCTGGTCACGGGTGCGGCCGACGACGACCCGTCCGGCATCGCCACCTACGCCCAGGCCGGTGCGACGTTCCGCTACAGCATGCTGTGGACGGCGATCGTGACGTTCCCCCTGATGACGGCCACGCAGGAGATCTGCGACCGGATGGCGCAGGCCACGGGGGACAGCTTCGGCAAGCTGATCCGGCGCAAGTTCCCGCACTCCCTCCGGCTCGTGATCGGCGTGCTGCTGGTGGCTCTGATCGTCGCGAACGTCGTCAACGTGGCGGCGGACCTGATGGCGATCGGCCAGGGGATGCAGCTGCTGCACGCGGGTCCCGCGCCGGTCTGGAGCGCGGTGGCCGGCGTCGCGATCCTGGGCGCCGTGGTGGCCGGCTCGTTCGAGCTGATCGGCCGGGTGTTCAAGTGGTTGTGCCTGGTGCTGCTGGTCTACATCGGCGTGCTCTTCGTGGCCGACGTGGACTGGGGGCAGGTGCTGCGGGGCTTCGCCGGCCTGTCCATCCAGCTGACGCCGGACTACCTCGGCCTGACGGTCGCCGTGCTCGGCACCACGATCTCGCCGTACATGTTCTTCTGGCAGACCGCCCAGCGCGTCGAGCAGCTGCGCGCCGAGGACCTCGGCGGCGACAAGGCGCCGCGGCTCGCCGACCGCACGCCGAGCGCGGCCCGGCGCAAGCTGCGCAACGGCCGGATCGACGTCATCGCGGGGATGGCGTTCTCGCAGCTGATCATGTTCGCGATCATCACCGCGACCGCGGCCACCCTCGGCAAGGCCGGCACGCAGGTCAGCACCGCGGCCGACGCGGCCAAGGCCCTCGCACCGATCGCCGGGGCCAGCTCCACCGTGCTGTTCGCCGTCGGGTTCATCGGCTCGGCGGTGCTTGCGATCCCGGTGCTGGCCGCCTCGGGTGCCGCCGGCATCGCGGGCCTGGCGAACAAGGAGTGGGGCCTGGAGCGGAGCCCGCGACGAGCGCCGTTGTTCTACGTCGTGCTGAGCGCCGGCATCGTCGGCGGCACGCTGATGAGCGTGCTCAGCTCCGACCCGATCGGCCTGCTGGTGCTCAGCGCCATCCTCAACGGGATCGCGGCCGGCCCGTTCCTGGTGGTGATGATGCTGATCTCCCGGGACCGCCGGATCATGCGGGAGTACGCCAACGGTCGGCTGGCGGCGGTGCTCGGCTGGACGACGACGGTGCTGATGTGCGCGGCCGGTGCGTACGGCATCTGGTACACGGTCACCGGGGGCTGAACCGGTGCCGGCGGCGAGCGCCGATTCGGCCCAGGGTCACGGGTCCACCGCGTAGGGTCTGCGGCATCGACGTGGCGCACCAGCGCGCCCCGTCGCTCGTGGCCAGCTCACCCGGCTGGCGCCTCGCAGGGTGCCGGGTCTGCGGCGGGCGTCGAGCCGGGTCCGGGCGCTCGCTCGTGGAGGTTCCGCGTGGTGACCAGCACGTCCACCCACCGCCCGCGCCGCGTCGGTCTCGCGGCCGACGGCGGGCGGTCCGGCGCACCCGGTCCGCTGGACCGCCCGCCGGGTCCGGTCGCACGCCGGATGAACACGCTGGTCCGGGCGCTGGCCGGCAGCTGGGTGTCCGACCCGCGCGTGGCGGTGTCGCTCGCCGGCGCGGGCCTTCTGCTCGGGATGCTGCTCGGCGCCACCGCCCCCAACGCCGAGGCGATCGGCGTGCACCTGCCGCTCTCCCTGCTGCCGTCGCTGTCTGGGCACACCGTCCTGGCCAGCCTGATGCTCTACGCCGCGGAGATCCTCGCCGGGCTGGGGCTCGCCGGGATGATCTGGGCGAACAGCAAGGGCTGGCGGCCCGACCCGCGGCACCTGCTCGTCGCCTCGGCGGTGGTGGTGGCCGTCATGGTGAGCCTGACGCCGGTCGGCTCGTCCGACGTGGCGAGCTACGCGGTGTACGGACGCATCGCCGCGCAGGGCGGCAACCCGTACGTCACCAGCCCGCTCGCGTGGGGTGAGGCGGCGTACCTCGACCCGGTCGGCATGATGTGGAAGGACCAGCCGTCGGTGTACGGCCCGGTCGCCACCCTGCTGCAGTCGTTCGCCGCCTGGGTCGGCGGCAGCCACGTCGCGACGACCGTCCTGGTGTGGATGGTGCTGAACGGGCTCGTCTTCCTCGGCGTCGGCGTGCTCCTGCTGCGGACGTCCGACGACCCCGTGCGCGCCACGCTGTTCTGGACCGCGAACCCGGTGCTGATCCTCGCGCTGGTCGGCGGCGGCCACCTGGACACCCTGGTCGCCGCCGCGGCCGTCGGCGCGATCCAGGTCGCGCGCAAGCTGCGGTCCGGCTGGGGTGACGTGCTCGCCGGCGTCCTGGTGGGCCTCGGGAGCGGCGTGAAGATCTCCGCGGTGCTGATCGGTCTTGGCCTCGCGTGGCCCCTGGTGGCGCGGCGGCAGTGGGGCCGCCTGCTGCGGATGTCCGCAGCCGCTGCCGCCGCGCTGGTGGTGCCGTACACGTTCTACGGCACCAGTGCGCTCGGCCCCCTGCTGCACGGGCTGCAGCTGGTGACCTGGCCGTCCCCGTGGCGGCTGGTCGAGATCACCGGGCGGGCGCTCGGCGTGAGCGAGGCGGCGATGATGCACGGCATCAGCCTGCTGTGGCCGCTGGCGCTCCTGGTGGTGGCGTGGCTGCTCAACCAGCGGATCGCGAGGGACCAGCCGCGCGAGGTCGTCGGGCCCTTCGTGCTGGTGTTCGCCTGGATCCTCGTGGCCCCGTGGGTGTTCGCCTGGTACACGGCGGTGGCGTGGGCGGCGCTGAGCCAGGTGCCGCGCAACCGGATGACGCGCTGGCTGACGCTGGTCACCGTGGTCCTGGCGCTGTTCCTGTCCAGCGGTGGGCACCCGATGCCCGTGCGGTGAGGACGCCGGGTGCCGGCGCGCCCGTACGCTGACCGCGTGGTCACCGCCGTGGACGCCGGAGCGGCATCTCCCCTCGAGAGCGTCGATCGCGCGCTGCGGCTGCTGGAGGCGCTCGCCTCGCACGGTGCCGACGGCGCCACGCTCGCGGAGCTCGCCACGGCGACCGGTATGCACAAGACCACCGCCCACCGCACCCTCGGCGCGCTCCGGCACCGGCAGTTCGTCGACCAGGACGGCCAGACGGGGCGGTACCGGCTCGGGCGGGGGGCGGTCGCCCTCGCCGACCGGTTCCTCGACGAGGGGAACCTGCCGTCCCTGCTGCACGGCGCGCTGGTGGCGTTGTGCTCGGCCACCGACGAGCTGGTGCACCTCGGGGTGCTGTCCGGCGCGCAGGTGCTGTACCTGGACAAGGTCGAGCCGGACCGGCCGGTGCGGGTGTGGTCCGCGGTCGGCCGCCGGCGGTGGGCGGTCACCACGGCCCTGGGCAGGGCGATGCTGGCCTACTCCGGGACGTCCCGGGAGGCGCTGGACGGGTACGTGCGGCCGACCGGGGGCGACGGCCGGTCCGGCGAGCGGGCGGTCGAGGCCGACCACGTGTGGGACGAGCTCGAGCGTGCTCGCGCGCGCGGCTACGCCGTCGAGTCGGAGGAGAACGAGGCCGGCATCTCCTGCGTGGCCGTGCCGCTGGTCCGTGGTGCCGCGAGCTCGTCCGCCGGCGCCGGTCCGCGGGGCGCGGTCGTCGGCGCCGTCAGCCTCACCGTGCCCAGCGAGCGGATGGACCAGCGGCGGGTGGAGCAGCTGTACACGACGATCCGCGAGGTGCTCCCGCCGCTCCTGCCGGCCGGCCTGACGCTGCCCCTCGGCTGAGCCGGGGGACAGCGGTGTGCTCCCGCGCATGGCTATGACATACTCGTTTCGCTGCCCGCGATGGGCATTGCGACTAGCGAAACGGACTCCCGGTGCCGACCGTCCTCGACCAGCTCTCCGCCCACCGTCTGGTGCCCGTCGTCGTCATCGACGACTCCGCCCAGGCCGGCCCGCTCGCGCAGGCCCTGGTCGACGGCGGTCTGCCCGTCGCCGAGGTGACCTTCCGCACCGCGGCCGCCGCCGACGCGATCCGCGCGATGGCCGACCGCGGTGACGTGCTCGTCGGCGCCGGGACCGTGCTGACACCGGCACAGGTGGACGCCGCGGTCGCCGCCGGCGCGCACTACGTCGTCTCGCCCGGCACGGACCGCGCCGTCGTCGAGCGCGCGCAGGAGCACGGTGTGCTGGCCCTGCCCGGAGCCGTCACGGCGACGGAGGTGCAGGCTGCGCTCGCGCTGGGGCTCACCACGGTGAAGTTCTTCCCGGCCGGCACGTCCGGCGGTGCCGCGGCGATCGCCGCGCTGGCGGCGCCGTTCGGCGGCGTCGGCTTCGTCCCCACCGGTGGCGTCGGGCCGAAGAACCTCGGCGAGTACCTGGCGCTGCCGTCGGTCAAGGCCGTCGGCGGCTCGTGGATGGTGCCGCGCGACCGGGTCGCCGCGGGTGACCTCGCGGGGGTGCGCGACCTCGTCGCCGAAGCGGTCCGGCTCGCGTCGAGCCTGCGCCCCTGACCGCACCCGACCGCCTGCCCCGCAGCCCGAACCAGTGCACCGTCCCGACCCAGCCGCAGGAGTGCCCGTGCCCGCCCTGACCATCCGCCCCGCCGAGCAGACCCGGTACGACGCCGTCAGCCTGGGCGAGGTGATGCTGCGGCTCGACCCGGGCGAGGGGCGCATCCGCACGGCCCGTGAGTTCCGGGTGTGGGAGGGCGGCGGCGAGTACAACGTCGCCCGGGGCCTGCGGCGTGCCTTCGGGCTGCGCGCCGCGGTCGTGACGGCGCTCGCGGACAACGAGGTCGGGCGGCTGGTCGAGGACCTGATCCTGCAGGGCGGCGTCGACACCTCGTTCATCCGCTGGATGCCGTACGACGGCGTGGGCCGCACGGTGCGGAACGGGCTGAACTTCACCGAGCGCGGGTTCGGAGTGCGCGGCGCCGTCGGCGTCTCCGACCGGGGCCTGACCGCGGCCAGCCAGCTGCGCGCCGAGGACGTCGACTGGGACCACCTGTTCGGCGAGCTGGGCGTGCGGTGGTTCCACACCGGCGGCATCTACGCGGCGCTGAGCGAGACGAGCGCGGCGACCACGCTGGCGGCCGTCGAGGCGGCGCACCGGCACGGCACCGTCGTCTCCTACGACCTGAACTACCGGCCCAGCCTCTGGAAGGCGATCGGTGGCAAGGAGCGCGCGCAGCAGGTCAACCGCGAGATCGCCCGGCACGTCGACGTGATGATCGGCAACGAGGAGGACTTCACCGCGGCCCTCGGGTTCGAGGTGGAGGGGGTGGACGAGAACCTGTCCGCGCTGGACGTCGACGCGTTCGGCGCGATGATCGACCGGGTCGGTGCCGAGTACCCGAACTTCGCCGTCATCGCCACGACGCTGCGCACCGTGCGGTCCGCCACGGTGAACGACTGGGGCGCGATCGCGTGGTCCCGCGAGGAGGGGCTGGTGCGCGCCACGCACCGGCCGGGGCTGGAGATCCTCGACCGCGTGGGCGGCGGCGACTCGTTCGCCTCCGGCCTGGTGTTCGGGCTGCTCGACGGTCAGCCGCTGGCGACGGCCGTCGAGTACGGCGCCGCGCACGGCGCGCTGGCGATGACCACGCCGGGCGACACGACGATGGCCTCCAAGGCGGAGGTGCTCAAGCTGGCCGGCGGCGGGAGCGCGCGGGTGGACCGCTGAGGGTCAGCTGCCGGACCCGTCGAACGTCAGCACCACCTTCACGTCGTCGTCCTGGTCCACGAACGCGTCGGCGAACCGCTCGACCGGGATCCGGCGCGTGATCAGCCGTGCGAGCCAGTCCACGTCCGCCTTGGCGAGGGCCTGCGCCGCGAGCTGGTAGTGGTGCAGGTTCGCGTTGACCGAGCCGACGACAGCCTCGTTCTCCAGGACGATCTCGCGGTTGAGCCCGCCGGCGTCGATGGTCAGCCGGCGCCTGGTCGGTGACACGCCGGTCAGGCAGACGATGCCGTACGACGAGGTTGCGGCGATCGCGCCGAAGATCAGCGGGCCGACGCCGGTCGCCTCGATGACGACGTCCGGCTTGATCGCCGTCGCGACCTCGTCGATGTCGCCGTGGTGGTAGGTCGCGCCGAGGTCGGAGACCAGCGCGGGCTTGGGCCCGTCGGTCACCTGGTCGAGCACGTGCACCTCGAGCCCGCGCTGGACGCCCAGCATGGCCGCCAGCAGCCCGATGGGTCCGGCGCCGGTGACCAGCACCGTGCGCGGCTCGAACCAGGCGCGCCGCCCGACGTGCTCCACCTGGTCCCACGCCTTGGCGACCACCGTCGTCGGCTCCATCAGCACGCCGACCTGGTGCAGCCGCGGGTCCAGCTTCACGGCGAAGTCCGGTTCCACCGACCAGTGCTCGCTCGCGTAACCGTCCAGCTGCTTGATGCCGCGCTCGGTGTACTGCCCGTTGCGGCACATGTCGAACTGCCCGTGCGCGCAGGCGCCGCACGGCACCGGGTCCGGCCGGCGCACGACTCCGACCACCAGGTCGCCGGCCGAGAAGCCGCTGCCGTCGGGCGCGGTGCGCACGCGCCCCAGGGACTCGTGGCCGATCACCAGCCGCTCCCTGCCCGGCGGAGCCCACCCGTAGTCCCCGTCGGCGATCTCCCGGTCGGTCCCGCACACGCCGACGGCGAGGGCGTCGACCAGCAGGTGACCGTCCGGCGCCGTGGCGTCCGGGACGTCGCTGACCTGCAGGGTGCCGCCGTGCAGCGGGATGGTGGTCAGCGCGCGCATGGTCGCTCCTTCTCCGGGGGGCCGGGTCCGCATGAGGGCCGGCGGGCGGCCGAGGGCCCGATGGAGCCCTCCCGCACGCTAACCACGGACCGCTGGAGCGGCACGGCGAGAGGAAAGTTGAATTTCCACGGGTGTCTCCGCTTTTAACCGCGCCTTCCCTGAGCAACACTGACGGCAGCCGAGTCCGGGAGGAACCGAGGGTGGTCCAGCCGAGGGAGAACGACCTCGCCCGCCGCGCCGTCGCGGCACCCGCACCCTTCGCACCCGCACCCTTCGCACCGGCACCCTTTGCGCCCGCACCCTTCGCACCGGCACCGTTCGCACCGGCACCCTTTGCGCCCGCACCCGCCCCGGGGTCACCCCGGCCCAGCTGAGCCCGTTCCCGCTACCTCCGCACGAGCGTGTGTCGATCGAAGGAGCACAGATGAACCCGAGCACCACACCGCGCACCCCTGCCGAACCGGGTCTCGACGGCCCGGTGTCGGAGGCGCTGCTCCGGCTCGGGCGCCATCTGCGGCGCGGGGAGGTCTCGGCGGACCTGCGGACCCTCAGCAAGGTGGGCGGGCGGGACGCCGACGAGTTCTACCGGGACCGCTGGAGCCACGACAAGGTGGTCCGCTCCACCCATGGCGTCAACTGCACCGGGTCGTGCTCGTGGAAGGTCTACGTCAAGGACGGGATCATCACGTGGGAGTCGCAGCAGACCGACTACCCGAGTGTCGGTCCGGACCGGCCCGAGTACGAGCCGCGTGGCTGCCCGCGGGGCGCGGCGTTCAGCTGGTACACGTACTCGCCGACCCGGATCCGCTACCCGTACGTGCGCGGGGTGCTGCTCGACCTGTACCGCGAGGAGCGGCGCCGCACCGGTGACCCGGTGGCGGCGTGGGCGGCGATCGTCGAGGACCCGGACAAGGCCCGCCGGTACAAGAGCGCGCGGGGCCGGGGCGGCCTGGTGCGGGCGAGCTGGGACGAGGCGGTGGAGATCGTCGCCGCCGCGCAGGTCTACACGATCAAGACCTACGGGCCGGACCGCGTCGCCGGGTTCTCGCCCATCCCCGCGATGTCGCAGGTGTCGCACGGCGTCGGCGCCCGGTTCCACGAGCTGATCGGCGCGCCGATGCTCTCGTTCTACGACTGGTACGCGGACCTGCCGGTCGCGTCGCCCCAGGTGTTCGGCGACCAGACGGACGTGCCGGAGTCGGGGGACTGGTGGGACGCCGGCTACCTGATCATGTGGGGCTCGAACGTCCCGGTGACGCGCACGCCGGACGCGCACTGGATGACGGAGGCGCGCTACCGCGGGCAGAAGGTGGTGGTCGTCTCACCGGACTACGCGGACAACGTGAAGTTCGCCGACGACTGGCTCGCGGCGCAGCCCGGCACCGACGGGGCGCTGGCCATGGCGATGGGCCACGTGATCCTCAAGGAGTTCTTCGTCGACCGGCAGACGCCGTACTTCGACTCCTACGTCAAGCGGTACACGGACCTGCCGTTCCTGGTGCGGCTCGACGAACGGGACGGCGCGTACGTGCCGGGCAAGTTCCTCACCGCCGCGGACCTGCCCGGTGCCGAGGCGACCAGCGAGAACGCCGCGTTCAAGACGGTGCTGCTCGACCGGGCGACCGGCCTGCCGGTGGTACCGGGCGGGTCGCTCGGCTTCCGGTACGGGAAGTCCGGTGAGGGGCGGTGGAACCTCGACCTCGGGGACGTCGACCCGCTGCTGAGCCTGTCCGGGGAGGCGCCGCTCGGAGCGGCACCCGGCCGGGCGGCCGGGGTGGACGGCGTGCAGGGCGTCGAGGTGGACCTGCCGCGGTTCGACGCCCTGGACGGGTCCGCCGGGACGATCCGGCGCGGCGTGCCGGCGCGCCGGGTGGCGGGTCACCTGGTCACCACGGTGTTCGACCTGCTGCTCGCGCGGTACGGCGTCGGACGCCCTGGGGTGCCCGGCGAGTGGCCCACCGGGTACGACGACGCGACGCAGCCCGGCACACCTGCCTGGCAGGAGGAGTTCACGGGCGTCCCCGCGGCGGCCGCCGCGCGGATCGGGCGGGAGTTCGCGGCGAACGCCGAGGAGTCGCGCGGCCGCTCGATGATCATCATGGGCGCGGGCACCAACCACTGGTTCCACTCCGACACGATCTACCGCACGTTCCTCACGCTGACGATGCTGACCGGCTGCCAGGGCGTGAACGGCGGTGGCTGGGCCCACTACGTCGGCCAGGAGAAGGTGCGGCCGATCACCGGCTACACCACCTACGCGATGGCGCTGGACTGGGCGCGACCCCCGCGCACCATGATCCAGACGGCGTACTGGTACCTGCACACCGACCAGTTCCGGTACGACCCCTTCTCGGCCGACGCGCTCTCGGCGGCCACCGGCACCGGCCTGCTGGCGGGGCTGACCACGGCGGACGTGATCGCCAAGACGGCGCGGATGGGGTGGATGCCGTCCTACCCCACGTTCGACCGGAGCCCGCTGGCGCTCGCGGACGACGCGGAGGCGGCCGGCCTGCCGGTCGACGAGTACGTGCCGCAGGAGCTCACCGCCGGCCGGTTGCGCTTCGCAGGCGAGGACCCGGACGCCCCCGAGAACTTCCCGCGGGTGCTGACGGTGTGGCGGGCCAACCTGCTCGGCAGCTCCGCCAAGGGCAACGAGTACTTCCTCAAGCACCTGCTCGGCACCGAGTCCAACCTCCGGGCGGAGGAGGCGCCGCCGGACCGGCGGCCGCGCGACGTCGTCTGGCGCGACGAGGCCCCCACCGGCAAGCTCGACCTGCTGCTGTCGCTCGACTTCCGGATGACCAGCACCACGGTGTTCTCCGACGTGGTGCTGCCCGCGGCGACCTGGTACGAGAAGCACGACCTCAACACGACGGACATGCACCCGTTCGTCAACTCGTTCAGCCCTGCGATCGCGCCGCCGTGGCAGTCCCGGACCGACTTCGACATCTTCCAGACGCTGGCGCGCACGTTCAGCACGCTGGCGCGCACGCACCTCGGGGTGCGCCGGGACGTCGTGGCCGTGCCCTTCACGCACGACACGCCCGACGAGATGCTCAACCCGGGCGGTGTCGCGCTGGACTGGGCGCAGGGCGAGTGCGACCCGGTGCCCGGGGTCACCATGCCGAAGCTCGTCGTCGTCGAACGGGACTACGGGGCGGTCGCCGCGAAGATGGCGACCCTCGGGCCCCTCGTCGACACCCTGGGCGCGACCACCAAGGGCGTCACCTTCGACGTGCGCGAGGAGGTCGCCTACCTCGGCCAGAAGAACGGCGTGGCGCGGAACACGGGCAGCGACGTGCTCGAGGGGCGACCGCTGCTGACCCGGGACGTGCACGCCTGCGAGGCGATCCTCGCGCTGTCCGGGACCACCAACGGGCGCCTCGCGGTCCAGGGCTTCCACACCCTCGAGAAGCGCACCGGGACGACGATCGCCGACCTCGCGGCCGAGCACGAGGGCAAGCGGGTCACCTTCGCCGACACCCAGAGCAGGCCGGCGACGGTGATCACCTCACCCGAGTGGTCCGGCACCGAGGCGCACGGGCGGCGGTACTCCCCGTTCACGGTCAACGTCGAGCGGCTCAAGCCGTGGCACACGCTGACCGGTCGGCAGCACTTCTACCTGGACCACGACTGGATGGCCGAGCTCGGCGAGCAGCTGCCGGTGTTCCGGCCGCCGCTGGACATGGCGCAGCTGTTCGGCGAGCCGGAGCTCGGGTCCACCGGCGAGCTCGGCGTCACGCTGCGGTACCTGACCCCGCACAACAAGTGGTCGATCCACTCCGAGTACCAGGACAACCTGTTCATGCTGACGCTGTCCCGCGGCGGCCCGACCATCTGGATGAGCGACCTGGACGCCGCCACGGTCGGCGTGCGGGACAACGACTGGGTCGAGGCGGTCAACCGCAACGGCGTCGTCGTCGCACGGGCGGTGGTCTCGCACCGGATGCCCAAGGGGACCGTGTACATGTACCACGCCCAGGACCGCCTGATCGACGTCCCGCTGACGGAGACCACCGGCCGCCGCGGCGGCATCCACAACTCGCTGACCAGGCTTCTCATCAAGCCGAGCCACCTGATCGGCGGGTACGCGCAGCTGTCCTACGCGTTCAACTACCTCGGTCCCACCGGCAACCAGCGCGACGAGGTCACGGTCATCCGCCGGCGCTCGCAGGAGGTGCAGTACTGATGAAGGTCGCTGAGCGGCGCACTCCGGAGCGAGGAACGAGCGAAGGGGAAGCGCGATGACGGGCACTGCGCGGCGCACTCCGGAGCGAGGAACGAGCGAAGGGGAAGCGCGATGAAGGTCATGGCTCAGATGTCGATGGTGATGAACCTCGACAAGTGCATCGGCTGCCACACGTGCTCGGTCACCTGCAAGCAGGCGTGGACCAACCGCACGGGCATGGAGTACGTCTGGTTCAACAACGTCGAGACGCGACCGGGTCAGGGCTACCCGCGCACGTACGAGGACCAGGAACGCTGGCAGGGCGGCTGGACGCTGAACCGTCGCGGCCGGCTCCAGCTGAAGGCGGGCAGCCGGGCGAAGAACCTGCTCACCATCTTCGCCAGCCCCAAGATGCCGTCGATGGACCAGTACTACGAGCCGTGGACCTACGACTACGAGAACCTGACCAGCGCCCCGCTGCAGGAGCACACACCCGTCGCCCGGCCGTTGTCGCTGATCACCGGTGAGCCGACCAAGGTGCGCTGGAGCGCGAACTGGGACGACGACCTGGGCGGCGCCCCGGAGCTGACCAAGGACGACCCGGTGCTGGCCAAGGTCTCGGCGGACGTCAAGCTCGAGTTCGAGAAGACGTTCATGTTCTACCTGCCCCGCATCTGCGAGCACTGCCTGAACCCGTCGTGCGCCGCGTCGTGCCCGTCGGGCGCGATCTACAAGCGGTCCGAGGACGGCATCGTGCTGGTGGACCAGGACCGCTGCCGCGGCTGGCGCAAGTGCGTCACCGGCTGCCCGTACAAGAAGGTCTACTTCAACCACCGCACGGGCAAGGCGGAGAAGTGCACGTTCTGCTTCCCTCGCATCGAGGTGGGCATCCCGACGGTGTGCTCGGAGACGTGCGTCGGCCGGCTGCGCTACATCGGCCTGGTGCTGTACGACGCCGACCGCGTCCTCGCGGCGGCCAGCGAGCCGGACGAGACCAAACTGCTGGCGGCGCAGCGCAGCGTGTTCCTCGACCCGTTCGACGCCGAGGTGATCCGGGAGGCGGAGCGGTCGGGCATCCCGCGCGACTGGATCGACGCCGCGCAGCGGTCGCCGATCTGGAAGCTGATCAGCACCTACGAGGTGGCGCTGCCGCTGCACCCGGAGTACAGGACCATGCCGATGGTCTGGTACATCCCGCCGCTGTCGCCGGTGGTGGATGTGGTGCGGGACACGGGGGAGGACGCCGAGGAGCGGGGCAACCTGTTCGCGGCCATCGAGGCGCTGCGCATCCCGGTGGAGTACCTGGCCGGCCTGTTCACCGCCGGCGACACCGCACCCGTCACCGCGGTGCTGCGCAAGCTCGCGGCGATGCGGTCGTACATGCGCGACCTGTCGATGGGCCGCGAGAGCGACGCGTCGATCCCGGCGTCCGTCGGCATGGACGAGGGCACGATGCGCGAGATGTACCGGCTGCTGGCGATCGCCAAGTACGACGAGCGGTACGTGATCCCCACCGCCCACGAGGAGCAGGCGCACGGCCTGGAGGAGCTGGCCACCGAGTGCAGCCTGGACTACGAGGGCGGCCCGGGGATGAACGAGTGGGGCCCGTTCGGCGAGGGCTCGGGCGGCACGACACCGATCGCGGTGGAGAACTTCCACATGCTGCAGCAGCGGCAGACCACCGACACGGTCGCCGACCCGGCCACCCGCAAGGCACGGGTCAACCTGCTGAACTGGGACGGCAAGGGGGCCCCCGAGGGGATGTTCCCGCCACGCCCGGACGAGGCGCGGCCGCACGAGCCCGAGGGGCCGTCCGGCGAGACGCAGCCCCTGCCCGCGGGTGGAAGCGAGCCCGGTCCGACGGGGTCGGGGACGGAGCCCCGATGAACCGGGTCGCCCGCGCCGCCGCCGCCCACCGGCTCGCCACCCGGCAGACGGCGGTGGTGCACCGGCTGGCGGCGCTCCTGCTGGAGTACCCCACGCCCGAGCTGCTCGCGCTGCTGCCGCAGATCGAGGCCGCCGCGCAGGAGCTGCCCGACACCGTGGCGGCCCCGGTGCGCCGGCTGGCCGACCACCTCCTGGTCACGCCGCTGTCGCAGCTGCAGGCCGACTACGTCGAGACCTTCGACCTGCGCCGACGCTGCAGCCTGTACCTCACCTACTACGCCTACGGAGACACCCGGAAGCGGGGCGTCGCGCTGGTCGAGCTCAAGCAGGCGTACCGGGCGGCCGGGGCCGAGGTGGACGGCGAGGAGCTGCCGGACCACCTGTGCATCCTGCTGGAGTTCGCAGCGACCACCGACGCGGAGGCGGGCATCGGCCTGCTGCTGGCGCACCGGGCGGGTCTCGAGCTGCTGCGGCTGGCGCTCGAGGACTCGCGGTCGCCCTACGCGGGGGTGGTGGGCGCCGTGTGCGCCACGCTGCCTCCGCTCGCGGGGGACGAGCGGGACGCGGTCGCGCGCCTCGCGGCCGAGGGGCCGCCGGGGGAGGAGGTCGGTCTCGAGCCGTTCATGCCGCCGCCGACGCCGATGGGAGCCCGCCGATGAGCACCAAGGACCTGCTGCTGTGGGTGGTGGTCCCGTACGTCTGCCTTGCGGTGTTCGTGCTGGGCCACGTCTGGCGGTACCGGTACGACAAGTTCGGCTGGACCACCCGCTCGTCGCAGCTCTACGAGTCCCGGCTGCTGCGCTGGGCCAGCCCCCTGTTCCACTTCGGCATCCTGTTCGTCTTCCTCGGGCACGTGATGGGTCTCGGCATCCCGGAGTCGTGGACGTCGGCGGTGGGCATCAGCGAGACGGCGTACCACGTGATGGCCGTGGGGATCGGCGGCATCGCGGGGGTCTGCACGCTGGTCGGGATGGTGCTGCTGATCTACCGCCGGCGCACCGTCGGGCCCGTGTTCAGCGCGACCACCAAGATGGACAAGCTGATGTACGCCTGGCTCGCCGCGGTGGTCCTGCTGGGGCTGTGGAACACGGCCGCCGGGTCGGCGCTCAAGCTCGGCGGCGAGTACGACTACCGCCTGGGGGTGTCGGTCTGGTTCCGCGGCATCTTCTACGGACACCTGCACCCGGAGCTGATGGCGCACGCGCCGATCGGCTTCCAGCTGCACGGGCTGCTCGCGTTCGGCCTGTTCGCGCTGTGGCCGTTCACCCGGCTGGTGCACGTGTTCAGCGCGCCCGTCTGGTACCTGTGGCGGCCGTACGTCGTCTACCGCTCGCGCAGCCCCCGGCTCGGGGCGGAGCCGCCGCGGCGCGGGTGGGAGCGGGTGGAACGGCCGCGGAGCGGCGCACGCCGCTGAGCGCGGCAGCCGTGCGGCTCGTCGCAGACGGCGGCAGGATCGGGCGATGCGACTGGTGCTGCTCGCGGACACCCACGTCCCGGCCCGGGCGCGCGACCTGCCGCCCGTCGTGTGGGCAGCGGTCGACGCGGCGGACGTGGTGGTCCACGCCGGCGACTGGATCTCCGAGGAGCTCTACGCCGCGCTCGCCTCGCGGGCCGCGCAGCTGGTCGGCTCCGCGGGCAACAACGACTCGGCGGCGCTGACCAGGCTGCTGCCGACGGTCGCGACGGTCGAGCTGGACGGCGTCCGTCTCGGCGTGGTGCACCAGACCGGCCCGGCGACCGGCCGCGAGGCGCGCTGCGACCGGGACCACCCCGGCCTGGACGTGCTCGTCTTCGGCCACAGCCACATCCCGTGGGACTCGCGCACACCTGCCGGGATGCGGCTGCTCAACCCCGGCTCACCGACGGACCGGCGGCGTCAGCCGTTCGCGACGTTCATGACGGCCCGGGCGCGTGACGGTGCGCTGCACGACGTGGAGCCGCCAGGACGGGTCGACCCGTCCTGGCGCTGAGCCGGGCCGGGGTGGCCCGCTGCTAGGGCGTCGGGCGGCCCGGCGAGGGTACGCGGAGGCTGCGCCCGGCCGGTGGTCCGGACGACGCGGTCGTGCGCCCGACGGTGTGCACGCCGTGGCTGCGCAGGTAGTCCTCCACGGCGTGGGCCGGCTGCGCCCGGGCGAACAGGAAACCCTGCACGTAGGGGATGTCGAGCTGCTGGAGCGCCACCAGCTGCCCGGCCCGCTCGACACCCTCGGCGACGAGCACGAGCCCCAGGGAGCGGGCGAGCGCCGTGACCGCCGCCAGCAGGGGTGACGGCTGCGTGTCGACGGAGTTGATCAGGCTGCTGTCGAGCTTGAGCACCGAGACGGGGAACCGCTCCAGGTAGTTCAGGGCGGAGTAGCCGGTGCCGAAGTCGTCGATCGCCAGCTCCACGCCCGCTGCCGTCAGCTCCTTGAGCGCAGCGGTCAGCTCGGCACCGCCGGGCACCGCGGTCTGCTCGGTGATCTCGATGGTCAGCTGGCTGGGCAGCAGACCGGCGTTCGCGACGTGGTCGAGCACGTGCGTGACCAGGTCGGAGCGGCTGAGCGAGGCCGCCGTCATGTTGACGGCGACCCGGATGGACCGGAACGCGGGGTCGGCGTCGCACCAGGTGGCCAGCTGACGCAGCGCCGTGGCGAGAACCAGCTCGTCGAGGTCCGCGGAGAGGCCCGCGTGCTCAGCGGCGGGGAGGAACTGACCCGGCAGCAGCGGACCTCGGCTGGGGTGCCGCCACCGCACCAGCGCCTCGACGGACCGCAGGCCGGCGCCGCCGACCGCCACGACCGGCTGGTAGGCGACCCACAGCCCGCCGGACCCCGGGTGGCGCAGTGCGTGGTCCAGCTGACCGGCGAGCTCGCGCTGCCCGAGCATCTGGTCGCGCAGCTCCCGGCTGTAGACCCGGTAGGTCGCTCGGCCCGCGTCCTTGGCGGCGTACATCGCGATGTCCGCGTCCACCTGCAGCCGTTCGAGGGTCTGGACGTCGGGGGAGATCACGACACCGACGCTCGCCGACACCCGCAGCGGGAGGCCCTCCAGGACGAAGGGCTCGGCGAACACCGAGAGGATTTGGCCGCCGATGCGGTCGGCCTGCGCCGTCGCGTCGGCGTCGGTCCCGACGGCCAGGACGCCGAACTCGTCGCCGCCGAACCGGGCGACCAGCAGCCCGGCAGGAAGCGTCGCGGTCAGCCGGTCGGCCACCTGGACCAGCAGCGCGTCGCCCACCGTGTGCCCGTAGGTGTCGTTGATCGCCTTGAAGTCGTCCAGGTCGAGCAGCGCGAGCAGCGCCGTCACACCGTGCGGCAGGTGCGCCGACCGGGCCAGCTCGTTGCGGAACCGCCGGAGGTTGGCCAGGCCGGTCAGGGCGTCGTGCAGGCTGGCGCGCTCGCTGCGCGCCAGCAGGTCGATCGCGCGGGACATCGCCAGCAGGAAGAGCACGAGGCCTGCAACCGCGGCCAGCCAGAGGTCCAGGTGCAGCCGGCCAAGCACCGCCCCCAGGCACAGCGCCGGCACGACGGCCCCTGCGGGCAGCAGCAGCATGAGGCCGGGGACACGCGACGGCGCGACGCCCGCGGAGGGGAGGCCCACCTTGGTCATCGACGGGTGCGCCGCCGCGACGCCCAGCGCCAGGTAGGAGATGTAGGAGAAGCCGTCCCACCGGGAGCCGGGGTGGTACTGACCGCCGATGGTGGCAAGCCCGACGACCGTGTCGGACGCGACCGCGCAGCACAGGGCACCCACCAGCACCACGAGCGACGTGCTGCGGCGTGGACGGTGGTCGCGCAGGCGCAGCAGCAGCGCGAACAGCCCGAGGTCGAGGGTCGGCAGCGCCGCCGCGGACGTCACCGCCGCCGTCGTGGCGCCTGCGTCGACGTACGGCTGGACCAGGAACTGGTAGCCGACGGTGGCGAGCGACACGAGACCGATCGCGCTCTCCAGCCAGGCGAACCGGTCCCGTTCAGCCGGCACGGGGGGCGTGAAGCCGAGGATCGCCACGCCGACAGCCAGCGAGCCGATGTCGAAGGCGACAGACACGGCCGACGTGATGGCCTGCTCGTGCACCTGCACCGCGGAGCCGATCGCGGCCGAGACGAGCGCGAAGGCCAGCAGCAGCCACGCCCGTGGGCGTGCCGGACCGCGCAACCCGACGGACAGGATGACGGTCACCGCTGCGGCCAGCGGAGCGACGACCAGCAGCCACAGCCGCACGTGGGCACCGGCCAGGGCGAAGGCGACGACCCCGACGACCGACACACCGGCGGCCACCACGAACGGAGACGGGGTTCGATGCATCGCCGTCATCCAGGCCTCGCGCTCTCTGCCCACTCCGTCGCCCGGCGAGCGCCGTATCGCGCGCGGGTGGCATCCCCCCTATCGGCCTGCACCGGCGCACCGGAAGGACTCCACCGGGTGGTGCGGCTCACGGGGTGCTGATTCACCCGGTGACCGCCCGCCTAGCATCGGTGAGGTGACGGACGGGCAGAGGCTGGCGGTGGCCGGTGCCACGGGCCTGGTCGGCTCGCAGGTGGTGGAGCTGGCGCAGGCCGCCGGCCACGAGGTGGTGCCGCTGAGCCGCGCGACCGGCGTCGACCTCACCGTCCCGGGATCGGTGGGTGGCCGCCTCGAGGGCGTGGACGCGGTGATCGACACGACACGCTCGCCCGCGATGGACCAGGCCGGGGCCGTCGACTTCTTCACCCGGGTGGCGGCCAACCTCGGCGCCGCGGCGCACGCCGCCGGTGTGCGTCGCACGGTCGTGCTGTCGATCGTGGGCGTCGACCGGAGCCAGGACTACCCCTGGTACGTCGCCACGCTGGCCCACGAGCGCGCGACCCGTGAGCACGCGCCGGGACCCCGGGTGCTGCGCGCCACGCAGTTCCACGAGTTCCCCGGGCAGGTGCTGGACCGGGGCCGGCACGGCGACACGGCAGAGGTGATGCAGATGCCGACCCAGCCGGTGGCGTCGCGGGAGGTCGCGCGGCTCCTCGTCGAGCTCGCGACCGACCGGACGGACGGCGACGTCGAGGTGGCGGGTCCCCGGCGGGAGGACCTCGTGGACCTGGTCCGCCAGCTGGTCGAGCTGCGCGGCGAGCGGGTGCGGATCGAGCCGGTGCCGGCATCGCCCAGCATGACGGCCGGCTCCGTGCTGCCCGGACCGAACGCGCTGGTCAGGGGCGTGGACTGGGAGACGTGGGCGCGCGCGACGGCGGCCTCCGGCCGGCTCTGAGCGTCGGCGCCCTCAGCCGGCGGCCAGCAGCCGCCGCACCGAGCTCGGCACCTGCAGGCGCCCGACCGGCACCCCACCGCCGAGCACCGGCGGTACGGGCACGGTGCGGAGCGCGGCCTGGTCGACACCGAGGCTCTCCAGCACCGCGAGCGCGACCGGCAACCGCGCCCGGTCGGACCCGTCGGCGACCTTGATCGCCACGCCGGTCCCGTTCGGCAGTGCCAGCGCCTCCACCCCCTCCGCGCCGTCCTTGGCGACCAGGCCAGGCACGGCACGCATCAGCTGGGTGACGTCCCGACCCTCGCCGCCCACCAGCTCGGGGAACCGACGCATCGCCGCGGCCACCCGGCCCTCAGCCGTGCCCTCGGCCGCCGTCGCGAGCCGCGCGTACGCCGTGGCGACGCCACGCAGGCTGACCGCGAACAGCGGGGCGCCGCAGCCGTCCACGGAGACGCTGGCGGGCTGCTCGCCGGTCAGCTCGGTGACGGTCCGCTCGATCGCCTGCTGCAGCGGGTGGTCGAGCGACAGGTAGTCGTCGACCGACCAGCCGTTGACCACGCACGTCGCCACCATCGCGGCGTGCTTGCCGGAGCAGTCCTGGCACACCGGCACCGGTCCGTGGCCGGCGCGCAGCCACTCCTCGCGCTCCGGCTCGCCGAGCGGCAGTGCCGCGACGTTGCGCAGCGCCGTCTCGTCGTGCCCGTGCAGCGCGAGGATCCGACGCACACCGTCCCGGTGGACCGCGGCCCCCGAGTGGCTCGACGCGCCGAGCGCGAGCAGCTCCTCGGGGAGCTCGAGGCCGCTGCGCAGCATGGCGGCGAGCTGCAGCGGCTTCAGCGTCGACCTCGGGAAGACGGGCGCGTCGACGGGACCGGCGTCGACCAGGGCGCGGCCCCCGGCGTCCGCGATGCAGAACGAGCCGCGGTGCACGCTCTCGACGAGCTCGCCGCGGGTGCACTCCACCAGGCCGACGGGTCCGGCGTCCGTCGTGCCGGCCGGGTCGTGGTCCATCGTCGTCCGTCCTGTCGGGGGTGTCGTCAGAGGGCCTGCGGACCGGTCGTCGAGAGCAGCGCCAGCGCACCCGCCGCCTCGCTGCCCGGGTCCGCGGTGTACAGCACGACGCGCAGGTCACCGGCTCCCGGGACGGTCAGCACGTCGCAGTCCACCACGACCTCGCCGACAGACGGGTGCACCACCGTCTTGCGCTCCGAGGCGTGCCGTCCCACCACTCCGGCGTCCCACAGCTGCGCGAACCGCTCGCTGCGCGCCCGCAGGCCGCTGACCAGGGCGTCCACCGACCGGTCGGCGGGACGGTCGGCCGCAGCCGCCCGCAGGTCGGCGACCAGCGCCGTCTCGAAGCGGTCGAGGTCGGCGGCCGACCCGTGGCGCACCGCGCTGACCCCCAGCACGAAGTGCCGCCAGAGCAGGTTGCGCTCCGTCTCGTCGCGGAGCGGGCCGAGCAGCGCCATCCACTCGTCGTTCGCCAGCAGCATCGTCCACGTCGCGTCCCACACGCTCACAGGCGTGCCCGAGAGCCGGTCGACCAGGCGACGGACCCCGGGCGTGACGTACCGGGACACGGTGCCGGTGCCCGGCGGGCGCAGCCCGGCGGACAGGAAGAGGTGGTCGCGCTCGGCCGTGCCGAGCCCCAGGGCCCCCGCCAGTGCCTCGACCACTCGCGCGGACGGCGCGGTGGCGCGCCCCTGCTCCAGCTGGGTGAGGTAGTCGACCGAGATGCCGGCGAGCAGCGCGAGCTCGTCGCGGCGCAGCCCGGGGGTCCGCCGGCGGAACCCGGGCGGCAGACCGACGTCCGCGGGTGCCACGCGTTCCCGCCACGTGCGCAGGACGGTTCCCAGGTCGGACGGCATGGACCCAGTCTCGCTCCGCCGACCGGCCGCTCCGCACCCTGGTACCGCGGGTACCTGCCGGCGCACGGGGGACCGGCACAGGCTGCTCGCATGACCACGACCTTGATCACGGGTGGCAACAAGGGCCTCGGCCGCGAGACCGCCCGCCAGCTCCTCGCCCACGGGCACGACGTGTGGATCGGCGCCCGGGACGCCGAGCGCGGCCGGCGAGCGGGCGACGAGCTGGGCGCCCGGCTCGTTCAGCTCGACGTGACCGACGACGCCTCCGTGGCCGCGGCGGTGGCCACGGTCGGCGATCTCGACGTGCTCGTGAACAACGCCGGGGTGTCCGGCGGGCTCGCGGCACCGGCCGACGTGACGGCGGACCTGATGCGCACGGTGTTCGACACCAACGTCTTCGGCCTCGTGCGCGTGACGCGGGCCTTCCTGCCGGCGCTGCTGCGGTCCACCGCCGCGACGCTGGTCAACGTGAGCAGCGGGTTGGGCTCGTTGACGCTGGCCACCGACCCCGGCTCGATCGCGAGCCGGTACCAGCTCGTCGCCTACAGCTCGGCGAAGGCGGCCGTGAACATGGTGACGGTGCAGTACGCCAAGGCGTTCCCGCAGCTGCGCGTCAACTGCGTCGACCCGGGGTTCACCGCCACCGACTTCAACGGCCACCGCGGGGTGCAGACGGTGGAGGAGGGCGCTCGGGCGATCGTGCGCGCTGCCCTGCTCGGCCCTGACGGACCGACCGGCACGTTCTTCGACGACTCCGGCACGGTGCCGTGGTGACGTGGCGACGGACGGACCCGGCGGCGGGCGCCGGTCAGAGCTGGGGGCCGGCCGTCCGCGTCCGCTTCAGCTCGTAGAAGCCCGGCACGCGGGTCATCAGCACCAGACCGTCGAACAGGTCCAGCGCGGCCTGGCCGGTCGGCGCGGGCGTCACCACCGGCCCGAAGTACCCGACGCCGTCGACGGCCATCACGGGCGTGCCGACGTCGTCCCCGACCAGGTCGATCGCACGCTGGTGGGAGGCGCGCAGCAGGTCGTCCACCTCGGTGGTGCCGCCGACCTCCGCGAGCGGGGCCGGCAGGCCGACCTCCGCGAGCGACTCGGCGATGATCGCGTCGGTGTCGGTCCGGCCCTGCGGGTGCCGCCGGGTGCCCAGGGCCGTGTACAGCGGTGCCAGCACCTCGTCCCCGTGGTCCCGCGCGGCGGCGATCGCCACGCGCACCGCGGCCCACGAGTCGTCCATCAGCCGCCGGTAGTCCTCGGGCAGGTCCCGGCCCTCGTTCAGCACCGACAGGCTCATCACGTGCCAGCGCAGGTCGATGTCGCGGTGCCGGCTCACCTCGGTCACCCACCGGGAGGTCATCCAGGCCCACGGGCAGGCGGGGTCGAACCAGAGGTCGACGACAGGGCGCGGCGAGGCGGTCACGGGGCTCCTTCACGGGTGGACGGCAGACGGCAGCAGAAGGCAGACGGTCTCCATCATCAGGCCGCCCGGTCCGTGCCGCCTCGCGCTCCGGTGCCGTCAGGACGTCGGCGCGAGGTACGCGAGGGCGGCGACCACCTGCGTCTGCACCATGGTGGCCAGGGTGGGGTCGATGACGGGCGCGAAGAGGGGGGAGTGGTTGGCCGGGATGTCCTGCGCGACACGGCCGGCCGCGACGGCGGCGCGGTACTCGGCCGCGTCGTGCCCGCCGACCGTCCAGTAGGCGTACGGGATGCCGAACGCGTCGGGGATGCGGGAGAAGTCCTCCGAGGCGGTGACGGGCTCCTGGTGGTGCACCCGGTCGGCGCCGAAGTGGGCGACGAACGCGCGGGTGACCTGCTCGTTCACGCCGGGGTCGTTGGACGTCAGCGGGAACTGGTCGTAGTACTCGATGTCCGGCTCGCGGGGACTGCCGGACGCCTCGCACTCCGCGCGGACCATCCGCTCGATCGAGGCGACCACCCGCGCGCGCAGGGCGGCGTCGTACGTCCGCAGGTTCAGCAGCAGCGTCGCCCGGTCCGGGATGATGTTCGACTTCGTGCCCGCGTTCAGGGCGCCGACGGTCACCACGGCGAAGGCCCCCGGCGGGGTCTCGCGGGAGACGATGGTCTGCAGCCGCAGCACGATGCTGGCCGCCAGCACCACCGGGTCGACCGAGTTGTGCGGCATCGAGCCGTGCGCGCCCTTGCCGTAGACGGTGACCTTGACGGAGTCCCCGGCGGACAGCACCGGACCAGGGGTGGTGCCGATCGTGCCGGCCTCGAACGGCAGCACGTGCTGGCCCACGGCGACGTCGGGTCGCGGGATCTTCGTCGTCAGACCGTCGTCCAGCATCGCCTGCGCACCCGCGCCGATCTCCTCGCCGGGCTGGAGCAGCACCACGTACGTCCCTGACCACGCCGCGCGTCGACCGGCCATGAGCGTGGCGGCCCCCAGCAGCGCCGCGGCGTGCATGTCGTGCCCGCAGGCGTGCATCACCGGTACGGGTCCCGACTCGTCCTGGACCGTCTCGGTCGACGCGTAGTCCAGCCCCGTGGCCTCGCGCACGGGCAGCGCGTCGATGTCCGCCCGGGCCAGCACCACGGGTCCGGGCCCGTTGGCCAGCACTCCGACCATACCCGTCCCGCCGATCCGCTGCACCGCGTAGCCGAGGCCGCTCAGCCGCTGCTCGAGCAGCTCGGCCGTGCGGTGCTCACGCATGCTCAGCTCGGGATGCCGGTGCAGGTCGCGGTACAGCTCCCGCAGGCCGCCGAGCTGGTCCTTCAGGGCGACCAGCACCTCGTCCACCGCCGCCATCTCGCACCTCCGCGCCCGACAGCACCCTGCACATGGTGCATCCGGGCTCATGGTGCATCCGGCCGTGCCCGCCGGCCACCGAGCCATCGACCGGATGAGGCCGCTCCAGGTGCTTGCCGTCAGCAAGTCCCCGGGTGCAGACTTAATAAGTCTCCAAACGAGGACTTAGGAGAGATCGATGGCACGGACCGGTAGGCGTCCCGGACCGACGAGCACGCGGGAGTCGATCGTCGCCGCGGCGGCCGAGTGCTTCGCGACCCAGGGGTTCGACGGGACGAGCATGCGAGGCGTCGCGGCCGCCGCCGGCGTCGACTCCGCCCTGGTCCGCCGCTTCTTCGGCACCAAGGAGCAGCTGTTCACCGAGGTGGCGACCGCTCTGATCGTTCCCGAGCGGGCCCTCGCGGCGGTCGCGGCCGGCGCACCGGATGCCGCCGGGGAGCGGCTGGTCAGGTACTTCCTGTCCTTGTTGGGGGACGTGTCGCAGCCGGGGCCCTTCTTCGGGCTCATCCGGTCCGCCGTCGACAGCGAGCACGCGGCGGCGCTGCTGCGCCGTCTGCTCGCCGACCGCGTGCTCGGCGAGCTCGCGACGTCGTTCCGCTCCGAGAACGCCGAGCTCGGTGCGGCGCTGGCCGCCAGCCAGCTCGTCGGCCTGGCCGTGGCCCGCTACGCGGTCCGCCTCGACGCACTGACGGCAGCGGGCACCGAGGACCTGATCCCGTGGGTCGCCCCGGTCGTCCAGTCCTACCTCACCGGCACCCGCATCTCCTGAAGGGGGAGACATGACCACCTGTGCGCACTCCCACGTGCTGGTCACCGGAGCCTCGTCCGGCATCGGTCGCGCCACGGCGCTGCGCCTGGCAAAGAGCGGCTACCACGTGTTCGCCGGGGTCAGGAAGCCTGCGGACGGCGCGGCTCTGGCCGAGGCGGCCGGCGGTGACGTGACTCCGGTGATCCTGGACGTCACCGACCCGCAGCAGGTCGCGTCGGCCGTCGAGCTCGTCTCCGGCCATGTCGGCGACGCAGGCCTCACCGGCCTGGTGAACAACGCGGGGATCGGGGTGTTCGGGCCGCTGGAGCTGATCCCGGTCGAGCAGTTCCGCCGCCAGCTCGAGGTCAACGTCACCGGCCAGCTCGCCATCACCCAGGCCGCCCTCCCGCTGCTGCGGCGCGCTCGCGGCCGGATCGTGATGATCGGCTCGATCGGCGCGCGCTTCACGCCGCCGTTCGTCGGGCCGCTGGCCGCCACCAAGAGCGCGCTGGCCACGATGAGCACCGCGCTGCGGCAGGAGCTCGCGCCGTGGGGCATCCACGTGACGGTGGTGGAGCCGGGCAGCATCCGCAGCGGGGCGGTGGACAAGCTCGAGAGCGACGCCCAGCGGGTGCTGGACGAGGCGACCGCGCAGGGCCGGGCGCTGTACCGCGACGCGTTCGGCCACCTGGTGGACTTCTTCGCCGACCTGCACGAGAAGGGCAGCCCACCCGAGGTCGTGGCGACGACCGTCGAGCGCGCGCTGCGCGCCTCTCGTCCTCGGTCCTCCTACCTGTCCGGCAAGAACGCGCGGCGCATGGCGACGATCGCCCGCCTGCTGCCGGTCCCCGCCCAGGACGCGCTGCGCCGCAGGCTCGCCGGGCAACCAGCGCCAGGCTCCCTGACCGTCGGCGCAACGGGCTGATCGCACCTCTGACCTGCGCATACGTGGGGTGGAGCGGACGACGGGAATCGAACCCGCGTAGCCAGTTTGGAAGACTCACGCGGATAACGCGCTGACCTGCGTGTATGCCCTCACTTGATCGCCAGATGGAACCGAGCTGGAACCGACCGGTGTGTTGAACCAGGTGTAGTTCACCTCCAGCGACGAGCCGGAAGCGCGGATCACCGGGGGCTGGTGGCACCACCGCTACCTCCGAGAGTGCATCCGGCCGCCGCGGACCAGGTCTTTCAGAAGGAGCTGGTGCGGCGGTCGGCGTCGCGAGCCGCGAGATGACCCCGTCGTCGCCGCTGGGGCACCCCGCTCGCCACGACGCGCCGCCTAATTCGATGTACCTGTTCTTTCACTGGTGCTGCTAGTCTGTCTCCCGTCGGCCAGCCCTGGGAGGAATCCGCGCATGACGATCCACACCCCGAAGACCCGCGAGGACCTCGCACAACTCCTGGCTCCGATGCGTCTGCATGCGACCGCCTTCGAGCGTGCGGTCTCAGTCGGAGCGGCAGAGAGTCGCACCTTCTCGATGGGCGCCCCAAAGTCTGCTCCAAACATGACGCGCTGGTTCCGCACCGTCGAGGTCATGCACGAGCAACTCATGTCGCTGCAGCTGGACTGGAAGCGATCGGACCCGCAGAACCTGCCCTACTTCTCGCAAGCCGACCTGAATCTTGGACTCATCACGAGTAGCGGCGACGAGTTTACCGGGGTGGCTTGGGGGACCCCCAGCACGAAGAACCCGAAGGGTTCCGCGTTCGCCCGCCGCGTTGAGGAGAACGGCCAAGGGACGTTATTCGGCCAGCCGACCGATGGCGGCGAGATCGACGTCAAGTTCCTGTGGATCCTGCTCTACAACGAGCGTGACGGCATGGTGCATCTGGAGCTGTCGCGACCGAGCACGATGGCGCGCAAGCGCATCGACAGCTGGGCGGAGCGGATCATCTTCCCACCGTTCGATCTCGCGCTCGGTGGCTTCACGTTCGACGAGGGTGGCGCAGAGGACGAGGGCTTCGGGTTTACCGTCGCACGGCGCTGAGGGACGCCGCCATGAGCACCACCTTCATTCCTGCGCGCCTGGAAATGGCGCGCTCCATTCGGCAGATGACTGCGACCGACCTGGCTGCCGCATCAGGAACGACCGCGCCCTGGGTATCCCAAGCGGAGAATACGAAGAAGACTCCCAGCCCGGAGCTGATTCGCGAGTTCGCGAGGGTGCTCCATTTCCCCGTCGAGTTCTTCTACCGGCCCGTGATGAGCCTGCCACCCTCGGACGCATTCCACTTCAGAGCGACGTCGCGGCTTGCGAAGAAGGACGAGGCGACAGCTCGGAGTCTGTCGATGCTCGCCATCGAACTGTCCGACTGGATCGAGGCGACCTACCTTGCGCCGGCCCCGGCCGTGCCAGAGTTGCAAGATCTGCTCGATTCTGACGACTGGCTGCCACCCGAGCAGGCGGCGGAAGCGCTGCGGGGCGCATGGGGGTTGGGCGTCGCTCCGATCAAGAACCTGCTGCAACTCCTGGAGTCCAAGGGTACGAAGGTGTTCTCGGCGGGTGGGCCTCTGCAGGCGATCGATGCTTTCTCGTTCCGCCAGGGCGCGACGCCAGTCATCTTCCTGAATGTCCATAAGTCCGCCGAGCGACTCCGGTTCGATCTTGCGCACGAACTCGGGCACCTGGTCATGCATGGAGGGTCACTACACGTTGCCCCCGGCAAGGAGAAGGAGCAGGCAGCCAACGACTTCGCGAGCGCGTTCTTAATGCCGCGCGCGGACGTCCTCGGAGCCATACGCGGAAACCTCATGCTCGAGGACGTGCTGGTGTTGAAGCGGCGCTGGCGGGTCAGCGCCATGGCACTCAACCTGCGCGCCCATCGGCTCGGGGTTATCTCTGAATGGACCTACAGCACCCTTGCCAAGCAGCTTTCCATGGCGGGATTTCGGCGCGGGGAACCCGGCTCGGATCTCCTCATCGAGAGTTCAAGCCTGCTGACGCAGGTCATGACCGACCTGCGCTCACATGGACAAGGTTTCGTCGAGATCGCGAGAGCGCTCGACGTGCGCGCCCAGGACATCCGCGATCTCATGCTCGGCCTGGTCACTTTTGCCATGGAGGGCGACGCCATCAACCGCGCCCGGAGTACGGCGAACCTTCGGGTCGTGTAGCGGCTGCCCAGAGTGCATGCAACGCGTCGTTGGCGGCCGAGGTCGGTGCAGCGGCCAGCTCGGCGCGCCGACATCGCGGGTAGGTGGGCACGTGGTCGGCCAATGACCATGCCGATCGACGGGCCAGCCGACGACGAGACGTACTACGCGCAGGGCTGGGTCCTCGGAAGGACGTACTCGTGACGTAGCTTCTCGATCGAACGTTCCCGAGTCTCGTGACTTCGGCAAGTGCGAAGCTATGTATCGCTTCGGTACGCCGAACCCAATTGGTCCTGCCATGAGACGTGCTGTCGCCCGAGGAAAGCCCCAAGGGCCCTTCACCCACTAAACCGCCAACAGAACGGCCCTGATGGCCTATCGTGGGGACAACAAGCGACCCTGGGGGGCAAATGACGAAGGCGAGGGCACTAACGCGGGAAGGCGCCGCGCCATTGCCGCTTGACGTGCTCCGACCGTATGTCACACTGACCATAATTGAATGCGTCGCTGAGGAGGCCAGCACCGAAATAGCTCGCCTTCGTGAGCGAATCGTTGCTCTCGTTGCCTCTAGGGGGCGAGTTTCCCGATCGGTGTACGCACTGACGGAGAACGGAAATCCACCGCAGCCCGAGCAGTCAGTCGGCAGCACAGATGACACGGACCCGGAAGTTCATGCCCTTGTCTACACTGAACGCTCCGAGCCGGCATGGGTAAAGGACAGTGGGCTGTTTGACGTCAGCCATCACCTTGCCCTCTGGTGCTCGCACGGTCGCTTCGTCGCCGTGCGAGCAGATGGCTATCTCGCAGACGCGCTGCAGCGATGGCTCGACAGGGAGCCGAAACCGATGTTTCGCCGGATTCCGGCAGATATACTCGAAAATGTTGTGTTCCGGAGCGGCGAAGTTACAAACCTTTGGCTCCGAGGTGTCCACACCCGCCGGAGGACGATGGCGGACACGAAATACCTTAGCGGCCCTGGACTCCGTGATGCGTTGAACCCAAACACCGACTCATCGTTCGCACTCGGCGCCGGGCGGGGCGAAATTGCTCTAGATGACGCGAGCCCCGATGATACCGAGCCAATAGGCTGCACTCCGAGCAAATCTACCGTTTGGGTAAAGCAGAGCGCCGACTTTCAAGACTTTCTCAAACTCACCCGTGAAATTCTCGTGTTGGTGGCGTCGGCGGTTGCCGCCGGCTCGATGCCTCCGGCACTTCCGTGGCTCGCTACTCGTCTCACAACACTTTCCGGTGTTGGAGCGGCCTACGCTCTCGTTACTTGCTCCGCCGATGAAGTCGGCGGCGGAACTGGCTCCAGCGACGATGCGCGCAATGCCGCCGCCCTCCTAGAAGACGCCGAACTCAATGTACGCCCCGCCTCGGGGCCCGATTTCTACCTTGAGGTCGGACTCGGCGGAAGGGTTGGAGGCGTCCTGAAGTGCGTAGTTTCGCTGCAGGAAGGCAAGGTTCGGCTCGCCTTCGGGATACATGGGGCGCCAACTGACATCACGCTCGTCCGGCCCGTACTTGACGCTCTCAAATATACGGAACTCGTTACCGTCTACTACGAGTCCGGGCATGCCCTTACGAGTGATGCCGTTTGGGAGAGCTCACTAGCGAGTGCCGCCTTTCCGGAATGGCGGTGGGCTGACTTTGCCGGATACGACGTCACTGCCGAGAAGCCCAGCACGAAGCCGGCAGAGGTGCACGCCTTGGCCGGGACTGCCGGCGACCGGTCACTCTTCTCGTGGGTTGCGCACACCTTTCGTAGCGGTTTGCTTACATGCGACGATGGCGCTGGCGAAGTCGCAGATTTCGTGCACTTGGCACATGACGAGACATTGAGCCTAATACATGTGAAAGCAGCTTCTTCATCGAGCGCGCAGCGAAGCGTGGCCGTGCAACGCTTTGAGGTCGTCGTCGGACAGGCTGTGAAGAATGCAGTTTACCTTGATGGCGAGAACCTAAGATCGGCCCTCAGTGGAAGTCGAGCGTCCAATTCTGCGGCCTGGCTTGACGGGGTCCGAGTTGCCGATCGTTCTGACATGCTTGACTTCCTCAAGGTTCGCTCGCCGCGGGCAGTCGGACGCGTCATTGTGGTGCAGCCTCATATGACTCAGACGGCTTACGAGTCTGCGTGGAGGGCATCGACAATGCCCGTCCGCCTACTAGACACGCTTCTGAACTCAGCTAGGGGATCGATAGTTGGTGTCGGTGGCGAGCTTCAGGTGTGGGGGGCGCGATTGCCGGTCCGCGCCGCCGCGGGGGCGAAGGTGTCTCGGTAGTTGATCAGCGATTGAGGAGCGCGGCGCGGCTCGATAGTTCTTGTGACACCCGACAGGTGATGCCCCGGTTCACCCACGTAGGCTCGCAACTGACGCGCTTTCCCGGACGGCGCCGCCGCCGAGGAGTGTGGCCATTCAGGGTCGGGCTGCATGGGGACGGGGACGTGAATCGTCTTCAGTGAGGTCAGGTCCAGCGACCGCGGCGCAGCAGATTGGCGCGTCCGGATGGCCAGCTCTGCGGCGACGTGGGCGTCGATCTGATCGATGCTCCGGGGGTTGGCCACTGCTCGGCGTCGCCGCGCGTTCGAAGCCCGGGTGACGTTGGCGTTGGCGTGAGCGGCGTGCTTCGCCTCGTGGCAGCTGAGGCGCAGCGCGACCAGACCGGTGAGCGACCGCGTAGAGACCGTGTCGCCGTAGTGGGAGCCACTCTGCCGCTCATCTTCGACCGAGCACACACCCGCCCCCGACGGCCGGCCGGAGGGGTCCGGCGGGCTGCCGAGTGGGAAGCGCGTACGCAGCACTCCTCTGGCACTAGGGCGCAACAAGCGCTGTCGCGTCGCACCGGCGTCCGCCTCTTAGGGATCGGCGCGTTGCCATCCGCCCGGTCTCCGACGTGATGGGCAGGGCACCGGAGAGGGCTGATTGATCGGAGCACTCTTCTTGCACCGCGCTCCGCGCCGCTGCCAGTGGAGGGCGACGGAGGCATCGCGCAGCTCGCCAGGTGGTGTTACCGGCGTCCGGCCCCATGATCGGTCTGTGAGCGAGATAGAGGGGACGCCGAGTCACCCTTCCTGGGTGCGCTCGCCAGGCGGCTGGCCCGCTCCCGCGCGCTCGGCGCCCGGATGGAGGTGGTTGCCGCCGGGCGGAGTACGACCGCGTCTCGACCTGATGCCGACGTGGGTCCGGGTCTTGTACCGAACTCCCTTCATTGACCGGTACGCGCACATCTGGATGTGGCATCACGGCGGTTGGGAAGTTGTCTCCGCAGCCGGCGACGACGGCGGCGCGGCAGGGGTTCGGGAGCCTGGCCGGCCACTGCCGCCCAGTCCCGCACTCGCCGCTGAGCTCGACCAACTCGCTGACTAGGTTCTTCCGGACTCGGCCAGGGCGCGCCCCCATCTGTCGGTTCGTGTGCGTCGCTCCTCGTGGCCCTTCGGGCGCTGCAGGGCAGTTCCGCCGCACTTTGGGACGGGAGTCGGGGCATATCAGGCGACAGATGTTCTACACTGAAGCACGTGAGCCAGGTGGGGATCAGGGCGCTGAAGCAGAACGCCTCGGCAGTCGTCGCCGAGGTGGTGGCAGGGGAGACCGTGACCATCACCGACCGCGGCCGTCCGGTCGCGCAGCTGTCCCCGATCCCGAGCTCGCCCCTGCACCGGTTGATCGCAGCCGGCGTAGCCAGGTCGGCGCGTCGCTCGATCGCCGAGCTCCCAGCGCCGCAGCCCGGCAGTGCGCTGTCCGACGAGCTCGCGAGCATGCGCGGCGCCGAGCGGTACTGACGTGGCGTTCTACCTCGACACCGCCGCGCTGGTGAAGCTCGTCGTCGCCGAGCAGGAGACGGCGGCGCTGCGCGACTGGCTGGGGGAAGCGGACCGCGACCCGGTGTCGTGCGATCTCGCCCGGACCGAGCTGATGCGTGCAGTCCGTCGCTCAGCCCCTGACCGCGTGGTGCAGGCCCGTGCCGTGCTCGACGCGCTGACGCTGCTCGAGGTGACCACCGCGGTCTTTGAGGAGGCGGGTCGCCTCGATCCGGCTGTGGTCCGCAGCCTCGACGCGATCCACCTCGCCGCCGCACTGAGCCTCGGGGACGACCTCGAGGGTCTCGTTACCTACGACGAGCGGCTGGCCGACGCCGCCCGAGGCAACGGCGTCGCCGTCGTCGCGCCCGAGTAGTCGCTTCGCTGGCCGGACGGGCCCCTGACCAGAGACGGTGATGTGCCTGGGTCGAGGTCGATATGGTATCTGACCTGCGTAAACACTGGGAGCGGACGACGGGAATCGAACCCGCGTAGCCAGTTTGGAAGACTGGGGCTCTACCATTGAGCTACGTCCGCACAGGTCCGCCAGGGCGAACCGCGGCCCTCAGGGTACCGGGCGGATCAGGCCTTCCGGCGCACCACCCGAGCCGCCTGCGCGGCGGCGATCCCGCCGATGCCCCCGCGTCCCGCCCGCAGCCGCGTGAAGGCTGACGCCTCCGGTCCGCCGGGTACGCGCCGCGGCAGCGAGTCGACGGCGACCAGCCAGCTCGGCCAGCCGAGCAGCCGCGCCGCGGCCTGCAGCCGCTCCGACTCGTTCTCGCTCTCGCCGAGCCGCTCGGACAGCAGCTCCTGCAGCTCGTCGGCGGCCTGCGCCCGGTCCGCAGCACGCGCGAGGGCCGAGGCCCCGTGCGCCCCGACCGGCCCGTCGGAGATCCCCACCGGGTTGCCGAACGGGTCGAGCTCGAGCGGCGCGTCCTCCGCGCCGACGCTCGGGTCGCTGACGTAGTCGACCAGCTGCGCGCCTCCCCGGCCCGCCCACAGCCGCAGCAGCTCGTCCTTGACCACGACGACCGAGGCCACCACGGCATCGGTGCGGTCGCTGATCGCCTCCGCGAGCTCGGGCAGCCGCCGTCGGCGCGAGGCGACGTGGCCGACCGGCGACTCGGGCACGGCGACCGTCCACCCGTCCTCCGTCGGCGCGACCCAGCCGGAGAACCGCTCCGAGGTGAGGATCTCCAGCAGCTCGTCGTGCGCCAGCCGGGTCACCAGCACGGCGTAGGTCAGCCCGTTGGGGCCGCCCACCTCGGTCTCGCCGTAGAAGCTCATCAGGGAAAGTCTGCCGGACACCCCCGCGATTGGGGGGCCCGGGGCCGGTGACGTACGATCGAGGGTCGCCAGCGCGAGGTCGACGCCGCCCTGCTCAATTCCGGGCGGTACGCGCGACGCACGCGCCCCCGCCGGAGCACCGGCGCCCGCCGAACCAGTTGGAGAGCACCCGAAGTGAAGAGCGCCGTCGAGACCCTGGAGCCCACGAAGGTCAAGCTGACCGTCGAGGTGACGTACGACGAGCTCAAGCCGAGCATCGAGCACGCGTACCAGCACATCGCCGAGCAGGTCACCGTGCCGGGCTTCCGCAAGGGCAAGGTGCCGCCGCGCATCATCGACCAGCGTGTGGGCCGCCCCGCCGTCATCGAGCACGCGGTCAACGAGGGGCTCGGGGAGTTCTACGCGGAGGCCGTGCGCGACAACAAGCTGCGCCCGCTCGGCCAGCCGAACGTCGAGGTGACCCAGGTCCCGGGCCTGACGAGCACCAAGCCGGGCGAGGAGGGCGAGCTGCACTTCACCGCCGAGGTGGAGGTGCGTCCGGAGATCACCGTGCCGGAGCTCGACGGCGTCAGCGTCGCGGTCGACGACATCGAGGTGACGGACGAGGACGTGCAGGCGCGTCTGGACGGGCTGCGCGAGCGCTTCGGCACCCTGGTCGGCGTCGACCGGCCGGCCGCGGACGGCGACTTCGTGCAGATCGACCTCGTCGCGACGATCGACGGCGAGGAGGTCGACAAGGTCAGCGGCGTCAGCTACCAGATCGGCTCCGGCAACATGCTCGAGGGTCTGGACGAGGCGCTCACCGACCTGTCGGCGGGGGAGACCACCACGTTCGAGAGCGCCCTGGTCGGTGGCGAGCACGCCGGCCAGACCTCGCAGGTCACCGTGACGGCCTCCACCGTCAAGGAGCGTCAGCTGCCCGAGGCCGACGACGACTTCGCCCAGCTCGCCAGCGAGTTCGACACGCTCGAGGAGCTGCTCGTGGACCTGCGCGAGCAGGTCGGCCGCATCAAGACCCAGAACCGTGCCGTGCAGGCCCGGGACCGGCTGCTCGAGCAGCTGCTGGCCGACCTCGACATCCCGGTCCCGGCCGGTGTCGTCGAGGCCGAGGTGGTGCGCCACCTCGAGTCCGAGGGTCGCCTCGAGGACGACGTCCACCGCGCCGAGGTCACCGAGCAGGCCACCACCGCTCTGCGCAACCAGATCCTGCTCGACACCCTCGCCGAGGACCTGCAGGTCAAGGTCAGCCAGCCCGAGCTGGTCGACTACCTGATCAACGCCTCGCGGCAGTACGGCATGGACCCGAACACCTTCATCCAGACGATCGACCAGCAGGGGCAGATCCCCTCGATGGTCGCCGAGGTCGCCCGGTCCAAGGCGCTCGCCGTCGCGCTGCGCCGCGTGACCGTCACGGACCCGGCCGGCGCCACCGTCGACCTGTCTGAGTTCATCGGCACGGACGAGGAGGAGGCGGAGGCGCAGGCTGCCGAGTCCGACGAGGCCGGCGAGACCACGGAGCAGGCCTCCCCGGTCGCCACGGACGCCGCGACCGACATCTCGGCGATCATCCGCGACTGAGCTCGCAACCGTCACGACGGGCCCGGGTCGGCACCACGCCGGCCCGGGCCCGTCGCACGTCCGGCCGCACCGGCCGGGCTGCCGCAGCCGCTCGAAGCCGGGGTGCGCGCCCCGTGCGCCGTCAGCGAAACGGCCCCCGCGCCGGACATGGCCCCACCTGGCAGGGCGTTAGGGTCGCTGCAGCGTCGCCGCCCAGCACGGTCCCTCGCGGGACCCGGACCGGGCGGCACGGTGATCCACCAGCACTCGACGAGGGAGCCCATCCGTGAACGAGCAGGTGCCGGCGATCGCCCGGGCCGATTCCCCGGGGTTCGGTCTCAACGACTCCATCTACAACCGTCTGCTGCGCGAGCGCATCATCTGGCTCGGCTCGGAGGTGCGCGACGAGAACGCGAACGCCATCTGCGCCCAGATGCTGATGCTCGCCGCGGAGGACCCCGACAAGGACATCTGGCTGTACATCAACTCGCCGGGCGGGTCGATCACGGCCGGCATGGCGATCTACGACACCATGCAGTTCGTCCAGCCGGACGTCGCGACCATCGGCATCGGCATGGCCGCCTCGATGGGGCAGTTCCTGCTCTCGTCGGGCGCCAAGGGCAAGCGCTACGCCACGCCGCACGCCCGCGTGATGATGCACCAGCCGTCCGGCGGCATCGCCGGCACCGCGACCGACGTGCGGATCAACGCCCAGCTGATCCTGCACATGAAGACCGTGCTGGCCGAGCTGACGGCCCAGCAGACGGGCAAGACGATCGAGCAGATCAACTCCGACGCCGACCGGGACCGCTGGTTCACGGCGCCCGAGGCGCTCGAGTACGGCTTCGTCGACCACGTCGTCGAGACGGCCCACGCGGTCACCGGCCGCGGCGGCACGGCCTGACGCCCGACGACCTGAAGAGGAGACCTTGATGAGCATCGAGTCCCAGTTCGTCGCCGCCGCCGGCCGCCTGGCCGGCCCCGGCGGCCTCGCACCCACCTCGCCGTCCGGCCGGTACGTGCTGCCTCAGTTCGAGGAGCGCACCGCGTACGGGTTCAAGCGGCAGGACCCCTACACCAAGCTGTTCGAGGACCGGATCATCTTCCTGGGTGTCCAGGTGGACGACGCGTCCGCGGACGACGTGATGGCCCAGCTGCTGGTGCTGGAGAGCACCGACCCCGACGGCCTGATCACCATCTACATCAACTCGCCCGGCGGCTCGTTCACCGCGCTGACCGCGATCTACGACACGATGCAGTACATCAAGCCGCAGATCCAGACGGTGTGCCTCGGGCAGGCCGCATCGGCGGCGGCCGTGCTGCTCGCGGCGGGCTCGCCCGGCAAGCGGCTGGCGCTGCCCAACGCCCGCGTGCTGATCCACCAGCCGGCGATCGAGGGCGGCGGCTACGCCCAGGCGTCGGACATCGAGATCCAGGCGAACGAGCTGATCCGCATCCGCGAGTGGCTGGAGCAGGCCCTCGCGCACCACACCGGCCAGCCGCTGGAGCAGGTGCGCCAGGACATCGAGCGGGACAAGATCCTCACCGCCCAGCAGGCCGCCGAGTACGGCCTGGTCGACCAGGTGCTGGCCAGCCGCAAGGGCGTCGTCCCGACGACCGTCCAGCCGTCCTGACGGGAAGGGCCGATCTGTCGGCTCCCTTTCGCGCACCGGGACCTGCGTCCCAGTCGTGACCGGGCGCCGGCGGATCGGCCCAGCAGGACACGCCGTCCGTTGCGGGGGGTACGGCTGACACGACGCCTGCCGTGGTGTCCAATGGGAAGACGCGCACCGCCGCCGGAGCCGTGCTGCGGGACGATGCACGGAACGCACCGCGGGTGCACTCGAGGAAGGGGATTCTGTGGCTCGGATCGGGGACGGGGCCGACCTCCTCAAGTGCTCCTTCTGCGGAAAGTCGCAGAAGCAGGTCAAGAAGCTGATCGCCGGACCGGGCGTGTACATCTGCGACGAGTGCATCGACCTCTGCAACGAGATCATCGAGGAGGAGCTGGCGGAGAGCACCGAGGCGGGCATGGTCGAGCTGCCCAAGCCGAAGGAGATCTTCGAGTTCCTCGAGCAGTACGTGATCGGCCAGGACGCCGCGAAGCGGTCGCTGGCCGTCGCCGTCTACAACCACTACAAGCGCATCCAGGCCGGCGAGACCGGCCGTGTCGGTCCCGCCGAGGACCACGTCGAGATCGCGAAGTCGAACATCCTGCTGATCGGCCCGACGGGCTGCGGGAAGACGTACCTCGCGCAGACCCTCGCGAAGATGCTCAACGTGCCGTTCGCCATCGCGGACGCCACCGCGCTCACCGAGGCCGGGTACGTCGGCGAGGACGTGGAGAACATCCTCCTCAAGCTGATCCAGGCTGCGGACTACGACGTCAAGAAGGCCGAGACCGGCATCATCTACATCGACGAGGTCGACAAGATCGCCCGCAAGAGCGAGAACCCGTCGATCACGCGGGACGTGTCCGGCGAGGGCGTGCAGCAGGCGCTGCTGAAGATCCTCGAGGGCACGACGGCGTCGGTGCCCCCGCAGGGTGGCCGCAAGCACCCGCACCAGGAGTTCATCCAGATCGACACCACCAACGTGCTGTTCATCGTGGCGGGTGCCTTCGCCGGCCTGGACGAGATCATCACGTCGCGCGCCGGCCGTCGGGGCATCGGCTTCGGGGCGCCGCTGCACACCGCCGACGACATCGACGTCTACGGCGAGGTCATGCCGGAGGACCTGCTGAAGTTCGGCCTGATCCCCGAGTTCATCGGCCGCGTGCCGGTGATCACCACGGTGTCCCCCCTGGACCGCGAGGCCCTGGTGCGGATCCTCACCGAACCGCGCAACGCCCTGGTCAAGCAGTACCAGCGGATGTTCCAGATCGACGGCGTCGAGCTCGAGTTCGACGACGACGCGGTGGCGGCGATCGCCGACCAGGCGCTCCTCCGGGGCACCGGGGCTCGCGGGCTGCGCGCGATCATGGAAGAGGTCCTCCAGCAGGTGATGTTCGAGGTACCGAGCCGTGACGACGTCGCCCGCGTGGTGATCACCCGGGACGTCGTGCTGGCGAACGTGTACCCGACGCTGGTGCCGCGCGAGGCTCCGCGGGACAAGCGCCCGCCGCGCGAGAAGAGCGCGTGAGCGACAGCAGCCCGACCGGCCCCGTGGTGCCGGCCGAGCTCGCCCGCCTGCGGCACAGCATCGACAACATCGATGCGGCGCTGATCCACATCCTGGCGGAGCGCTTCAAGGCCACCCAGCGCGTCGGGGTGCTGAAGGCCGAGCTCGGGCTGCCCGCGTCCGACCCCGGCCGCGAGGCCGTCCAGGTCGCCCGCCTGCGCGACCTCGCCCGTGAGGCGGACCTCGACCCGGTGTTCGCGGAGAAGTTCCTCGCGTTCATCGTGGAGGAGGTGATCCGCCACCACGAGGCGATCGCATCCGGGGTGGCGCTCGGCCGTGCGGGTGGCGGAAGGTAGAGGGGTCAGCCCCGGGGCCTTCGGCCCCGCCGTGGTCGCCGGGGACCGTCGAGCACCGAGGAGTCCTCTCGATGGATCTGCACTGGCTCAAGCCCCTTCTCGGGCGTCCCGCTCCCTTCACCACCGTGTACCTGGATGCGACCCCGTCCCAGCTGTCCGCTGAGGCGGAGGCGGCGGACCGGTGGAAGGCGGTGCGTCGAGCGCTCGAGCGTGACGGGGCACCGGCCGCGGTGCTGGATCAGATCGGTGAGCGCCTCCAGGTGCCCGACGGTCGTCGCACCCCGCACGGCCGCGTGCTGGTGGCGGACGCCTACGGGCTCGTGGTCGACCGGCTGCTGTCCACACCACCGGCGCAGTCGCAGGGCATGTTCGGGCCGGCTCCTGCGCTGCTGCAGGCGATCCACGCCGCCGACGAGACCGTGGACCTGCTCGTCGTCGCGGTGGACCGCAACGGTGCCGACCTGCAACGCATGCAGGCCGGGGAGCGGGACGCCAAGCCGACCACCGAGGTGGTGCAGGGCGGTCACGACGAGGTGCACAAGACTCGCGGCGGTGGCCTGGACCGCCGGTCCCAGACCCGTGCCGAGGACTCCTGGCAGCGCAACGCGGAGGCGGTCGCCTCGGCGCTCGACCACCGCGTCGCCGACGACCCGCCGGACCTCGTCGTGCTGACCGGCGACGTGCGGGCGGTCGCGCTGGTCCGTGACGCCGTCGGGCAGCCGGTGCGTGACCTCATGGTCGAGGTGCCGGGGGGTGGCCGCGGCGAGGGCGTGCACGAGGAGGCCTTCCACACCAAGAAGGTCGAGGCGGTGGACGCGTACCGCGCACGGCGCCGTGCTGCGACGCTGGACCGGTTCCGGCAGGCGCTGGGTCAGGGGAACGCCGCCGTGACGGCCCTGGACTCCGTGGTGGAGGTGCTGCGGCGCGGTCAGGTCGCCGAGCTGGTGCTGGGCGACGGGGCCGCCGCGCTGACGCAGCGGACCCTGTGGGTGGGTCCGGACCCACTTCAGCTGGCGACCAGCGCGGGGGACCTGGCGGCGATCGGCGTCACGTCCGGCGAGGCGCGTTCGATGCCGTGCGACGTCGCGCTGCTGCGGGCGGCCCTGGGCCAGGACGCGGGGGTGACGTTCGCGGGCGAGGGTGAGGCGGAGCTGGTCGAGGGTGTCGGTGCGCTGCTGCGCTGGTCCGACGGATCGACGCCGAGCGGTGGGCTGCTGTCCCAGTCCGCCGACACGGCGCGGCTGCGCACGCTCGTCTGACGCCCGCGGGGACGAACCGTCCACGGCGCGGCCGTCGGCACCCTCGGGCTGCCGGCGGCCGCGCCGGTGGGACGTGTCAGTCGTTCTGGCGGGTGTCCTCGTACAGCTCGTCGATCTGCGCCGCGAAGTCCTTGAGCACCTGCGCGCGCTTCACCTTCAGCGACGGGGTCAGGTACCCGTTCGCCTCGGTGAAGTCGGTGCTCAGCACGTGGATCTTGCGGATGGACTCCGCACGGGACACCGCCTCGTTGGTGCGGGCGACCGCGCGGTCGAGGGCCTCGAGGACGGCGGGGTTGGTCGCGGCGGTCTCGACGTCCATCGACGGCAGGCCGTGCATCGCGAGCCAGCCCGGCAGCATCTCGGCGTCGAGGGTGACCAGCGCACCGATGAAGGGTCGCTGGTCGCCGACCACCACCACCTGGCTGACGAGCGGGTGCCCGCGCAGGCGGTCCTCGAGGAGCGCAGGGGCGACGTTCTTGCCGCCGGCGGTGACGATGATCTCCTTCGACCGGCCGGTGATCCGCAAGTAGCCGTCGTCGTCGAGCGAGCCGAGGTCGCCCGTCTTGAACCAGCCGTCCACCAGCACCTCGGCGGTCTGCTCCGGCAGGTGCCGGTAGCCACGGAACACGTGCGGCCCGGCGACCCAGATGGCGCCGTCGTCGTCCACCCGCACGCTGGTGCCGGGGAACGCCGGGCCGACGGTGCCGACCTTCGTCAGCCCGGGACGGTTCACCGCCGTCGGGGCGGTCGTCTCCGTCAGGCCGTAGCCCTCGAGCACCCGCACCCCGATGCCGCGGTAGAAGTGGCCCAGACGCTCGCCGAGGGGCGCGCCCCCGGACACCGCGAACTCCGCCCGGCCGCCGAGCGCCGCCCGCAGCTTGCGGTGCACGAGCCGATCGGCGATGCCGTGCTGCGCCCGCAGCACGGGGTTCGGCCCGGAGGGGGTGTCGAGAGCCCGTGAGTAGGTGATGGCCACCTTCGCGGCCCACCGGAAGATGCGCAGCGAGGCGCCGTCGCCCGCCTTCTGCTCGGCGGAGTTGTAGACCTTCTCGAACACCCGCGGGACGGCCAGCACGAAGGTCGGCTGGAACGCCGCCAGGTCCGCGATCAGGTTGCGGGCGTTGGGTGCATGGCCCATCACGGCACCCGACGGCACGCAGAGCACCTCGATGAACCGCGCGAACACGTGCGCGAGCGGCAGGAACAGCAGGGTGCGCGAGTACGGCTTCGCGCAGACCTCACCGAGTCCGGCGACGCCCTCACGCGTGATCGAGACGAAGTTGCCGTGGGTCAGCTCGACGCCCTTGGGCCGGCCGGTGGTGCCGGACGTGTAGATGATGGTCGCCAGCGACGCGCCGTCCGCCAGGGCGCTGCGCCGGGCGATCTCGTCGTCCGGGACGTCGGCGCCGCGGGTGACCAGGGTGTCGATCGCGCCCTCGTCGAGCACCAGCACCTCGGTCAGGCCCGGAAGGTCGTCGCGCACCTGGGCGACGGCCGCCGCGTGGTCGGGCGTCTCGACGACGGCGAGCCGGGCGCCGGAGTCCGAGACGATCCAGCGCACCTGCTCCGGCGAGGACGTCTCGTACACCGGGACCCCGAGCGCACCCGCGGCCCAGCACGCGAAGTCGACGACGGTCCACTCGTAGCGCGTCCGAGACATGATGGCGACCCGGTCCCCGGGCTGGATGCCTGAGGCGACCAGGCCCTTGGCGACCGCGTTGACCTGGTCGACGAACTCCCGCACCGTCACGGTGGTCCAGCTGCCGTCAGGACCGCCGGAGCGCTCGGCGAAGACGTCGTCGGGGTCGCGGGCCAGGCGTGCGGCCAGCATGCCGGGGATGGACAGCGCGGGATCGTCCTCGACCTGCGCGGGGGATGTGAACTCGACCATGGGTGCTCCAGGTGCCGTGATGACGGACCGACCCTAGTGGCTGGAAGGTCACGCCCGGCCGGGTGCGGCCGCGCGCCGGAAGGTCGTCGGGACCCTCCCGGCGCACGGGGACGGTCAGGCGCGCTGCTCGGCCACGCCCAGCTCGGCGTCGCGGGCGACGGACGTGCCGTCCTCCCCGCTGACCAGCCTCAGCGCTCCGGTCACGCGTCCGGCTGCGCGCACGTCGCCCAGGGCGAGCTCCACCGAGGCGCGGGCCGGGGACGGCACCGTGAGCGTCACCGCCGTGATGGGCGTGCGCATGGACACCTTCGCCTCGGACTTCACCTTGCGGAGGGCCGCGAGGGCCGCACCGGCAGCGGCGACCACACCGGCGTCCGCGTCGCCGGCCGCGACGCGCAGCGGCTCGGCCGTCGGCCAGGCGGCGCGGTGCACCGAGCCCTCACGCCACCAGGACCAGACCTCCTCGGTGGCGAACGGCAGCACCGGCGCGAACAGGCGCAGCAGCGTGTCGAGGGCGATGCCCAGCGCTGCGCGCGCCGAGGCGGCACCCTCCGGGTCGTCCTCCGCGGCGTAGGCGCGGTCCTTGACCAGCTCGAGGTAGTCGTCGCAGAACGTCCAGAAGAACGTCTCGGTCACCTCGAGGGCGCGGGTGTGGTCGTAGGCCTCGAGCGACGCGGTGGCCGCCTCGACCACGTCGGCCAGGCCGGCGAGCATCGCCCGGTCGATCGGCCGTGTCACGTGTGCGGGGTCGAGCGAGACGGGCTCGTCGGCGGCGCCGAACGACAGCGCGAACTTGCTGGCGTTGAGCACCTTGATCGCCAGGCGGCGGCCGATCTTCATCTGGCCGACCTCGAAGGCCGCGTCCGTACCGAGCTTCGCCGAGGCCGCCCAGTACCGGACCGCGTCGGAGCCGTGCTCCTCGAGCAGACCCATCGGTGTGACGACGTTGCCCTTGGACTTGCTCATCTTCTTGCGGTCGGGGTCGAGGATCCACCCGCTGATCGCGGCATCGGACCACGGCAGCGCCCCGAACTCCAGGTGCGAGCGCACCACCGTGGAGAACAGCCAGGTGCGGATGATGTCCTGGCCCTGGGGACGCAGGTCCATCGGGTACACGCGGGAGAACAGGTCGTCGTCGGACAGCCAGCCGCCGACGATCAGCGGGCTCAGCGAGCTGGTCGCCCAGGTGTCCATCACGTCGGGGTCCGCAGCGAACCCGCCCGGCACGCCGCGCTGGTCCTCGGTGAAGCCCTCCGGGCAGTCGGTGGAGGGGTCGATGGGCAGGGCGCTCTCCGCCGGCACCAGCGGGTTGCCGTGGTCGGGGTTGCCGTCCTCGTCGAGTCGGTACCAGACCGGGAACGGCACGCCGAAGAAGCGCTGCCGCGACACGAGCCAGTCGCCGTTGAGGCCGTTGACCCAGTTCTCGTAGCGCACCCGCATGAACTCGGGGTGGAAGCCGAGCTCCGCACCGCGCGTGAGCAGCGCGGCGCGCAGCTCCTCGTCCCGGCCGCCGTTGCGGATGTACCACTGCCGGCTGGTGACGATCTCGAGGGGCTTGTCGCCCTTCTCGTAGAAGTTCGCCTTGCGCTGGGTCGCCACCGGCTCGCCGTCCAGCTCGCCCGAGTCGCGCAGGCCGGCGACCACGGCCTCCCGCGCCGAGAACGTCGTCTTCCCCGCCAGGTCCGCGTACAGCGCGCGGCCGCCGTCGGAGGTGATCCAGTCGGGCGTCTCGCGCAGCAGCCGGCCGTCGCGACCGACCACGGACCGGGTCGGCAGGCGCAGCTCGCGCCACCACTGCACGTCGGTCAGGTCGCCGAACGTGCAGCACATCGCGATGCCGGCACCCTTGTCCGGCTCGGCGGCCGGGTGGGCCAGCACCGGCAGCTCCACGCCGAACAGCGGGCTGGTCACGGTGCTGCCGAACAGGTGCTGGTAGCGCTCGTCGTCCGGGTGGGCGATCAGTGCGACGCATGCCGGGAGCAGCTCGGGACGGGTCGTCTCGATGTGCACGTCACCGCCGCCGTCGGTGCGGTGGAACGCGACGCGGTGGTAGGCGCCGGGGTAGTCCCGGGCCTCGAGCTCTGCCTGCGCCACCGCCGTCTGGAACGTGACGTCCCAGAGGCCGGGCGCCTCGGCCTGGTAGGCCTCGCCGCGGGCGAGGTTCCGCAGGAAGGCCGCCTGCGCGACGGCTCGGGCCCGCTCGCCGATGGTCTGGTAGGTCCGCGACCAGTCGACCGACAGGCCGAGCCGGCGCCAGAGCGCCTCGAACTGCTGCTCGTCCTCCGCCGACAGGCGCACGCACAGCTCGATGAAGTTGCGCCGGGACACCGGCACCTGGTCCTTGGCGGACTTCCCGCCTGAGCCCGCATCGCCCTGGTGCGGCGGCACGAAACCCTCGACGTACGGCAGCGAGGGGTCGCAGCGGACGCCGTAGTAGTTCTGCACCCGGCGCTCGGTGGGCAGGCCGTTGTCGTCCCAGCCCATCGGGTAGAACACCTCGGCGCCGCGCATCCGGCGGTACCGGGCCACCACGTCGGTGTGCGTGTAGGAGAAGACGTGACCCACGTGCAGCGAGCCGGAGACCGTGGGGGGCGGGGTGTCGATCGAGTAGACCTGCTCACGCGCCGCCGTGCGGTCGAACGCGTACAGCCCCTGCTGCGACCACGAGGCGTCCCAGCGCTGCTCGACACCGTCGAGCGAGACCCGGTCCGGTACCTCGCGCACGGCACGGGTTGCCGGGACACGGGGCGACAGGGGGTTCAGCTCGGCCATGACCGCCATTCTCCCAGAAGCGCAGGTGGTGCTGCGCACCGCGGGGTGTCAGTGCGGCTGGTGAGAGGTGAGCCAGTCGAAGGCCGGTGCCGCCATCTCGCCCCAGACGGACCAGTTGTGGCCGCCCTTGGGCAGCACCTGCACGTCCACCGAGACCCCCGGCCCCACGGCCGCCTTCAGAGCCTGCGCATCCTTCACCGTGGCGCCGTCCTGTGCCGTCGCCGTGAGCAGCAGGGCGACCGGCGGGTTCGTGCCGTGAGCGGCCAGGGTCCGCAGGTCGGCCGCGGTCCGGTCGGCGGCCGTGCCGGACAGCGCCGGGGCGTCCGGGGCGTTGCTGCCGGACATGCTGATCGCCGTGCCGAAGCGGGTGGGGTCCGTCAGCAGCAGCCGTGCGGCGCAGTAGCCCCCGCTCGACAGGCCCACCGCAGTCCACCGGGCGCTCGGGTCGGCACCGAACTCGCGCACCATCAGCTCCCGGACGTCCCGGGTCAGCCAGGTGGCGACCTGGGGGCCGCCGGTCACGTCGGCGCAGTCCCAGTTCTTGCCGCCGAAGTTGGTGGTGGCCGCGACGACGATGGTCGGCGGCAACGTCCCTGCCTGCATCCGGCTGTCCACCTCCGAGGCGAGGTGCAGGCCGATGATCGCGTCGACCGGGTTGCCGGGGTAGCCGGCCAGCCCCAGGATCACCCGGTACCGCGGGTGGTGGCCGGGTTCCCATCCCGGGGGCAGGGCGACGACGACGTCACCCTCGACACCGGAGGCCGTGCCGGTCAGGTGGCCCCGGACGAAGCCGTCGGCCGACCGCGAGAAGCCGGGCGGGAGCGGCGCCGGCGTACCGGACGGCGTCGGGGCCGCGCCGGTCGCGCCGGGCTGGTCCGGAGACAGCGCGGCACCTGCGGCATCGCTGGGAGCCAGCGCGCCGCCGAGGTCGCTCCAGGACGTGAAGAACTGGTTGACGTGGTTGACCGCCGCGGCGGCGGTCGCGACCGCCAGCAGCTGGCACAGCAGCAGCAGCCCGATGCGTTGAGCGGTTCGCAACGGCCGCGCGCCGCGCACCCGGTTCCAGAGGACGACGGCCGCCGCCATCGCGACCAGGAGGACCACCGCCGCGGCGATGACGACAGCGAGACTGTCAGGCCTGGTCACGCCCGGATGCTAGAACCGCTCGGCGCTCACCGAGGGGAGTTCTGCGGTTGCCCGACGTCCATCGAGAACATCTTCACGACGTGCCCACTCAGCATTCGCTCAGTGTTCACCCAGCCGGTGGGCCGGCTGCGCTACACCGGGTCCGCGGCTGCTCGGCGGGCGCGGTAGGCGGCGACGTGGGCGCGGTTGGCGCAGTTGTTCACGTCGCAGAAGCGCCGGGACCGGTTGCGGGACAGATCGACGAGCACCGCCTGGCAGTCCGGCGCCTCGCAGAGCGCCATCCGCGCGTACTCGTCGGACCGGATGACGTCGACCACGGCCATCGCGGCCTCGACCATGATCCGCACCGGCAGCGGGGCCTCCATGTCGGTGGCGTGCAGGTGCCAGTCCCAGCCGTCGTGGCGGACGAGGTAGGGCAGGGCGCCGGCCTCCCGCAGCATCTCGTTGACGAGCCCCGCCGCCTCGTCGCGGTCGACCTCCCACAGGCGGTGCAGGCGTTCCCGCACGGTGCGCACCGCGGCGACCTCGTCGTCGTCCCTGTCGTGCCGGCCGGCGTAGCCGAAGTCGGCGTAGAAGCGGTCGAGGTCCGCCACCGACGTCAGGGTGTCCACGCCGTCCCGGCGCAGGCCTGTGTTGACGAGCCAGGCGGCCGCGGTGAGCGACACCTCAGTGTCAGGGGCGAACGTCACTTTGACTCCTGTCGGCGTGTCTGGGTACTGTCACGAGCATAAATCGCGTTCACCCCTGACATCGGGGCGTTGGAGGGGGTAGTCGTGCGCACTGCGGGATCCCGCGGGGGCGGTGTGGTGGCCGGGCTCGTGGCGGCCGCCGCGTTCGCGACCTCGGGGCCGGTGGCCAAGCCGTTGCTCGAGGCGGGGTGGACGCCGGGCGGCGCGATCCTGTTCCGCCTCTCGTTCGGCGCACTGCTCCTGCTCGGCCCCGCGCTGTGGGCGCTGCGCGGCCGGTACCGCCTGCTGGTGACGGAGCGCCGGACCCTGCTGCTGTTCGGCCTCGTCGGCGTCGCCGGGTCGACGTCCCTGTACTACCTCGCCGTCGACCGGCTGCCGATCGCCGTCGCCCTGCTCGTCGAGTACACGGCACCGCTGCTGCTGCTCGGCTGGGCGTGGGCCCGGACCCGGCGAACGCCCTCTCGGCTCACGCTGGTCGGCGCCGCGCTGGCGATGGGCGGTCTGGTGCTGGTGCTCGACCTGACGGGCCGCATCCACCTCGACCCCGTGGGCCTGCTGTTCGCGTTCGCCGCCGCGGTGGGGAACGCCGCGTACTTCGCGATGACGGCGCGCCCGTCGCCGCTGCCCCCCGTGGCGGTGGCCGGCTCGGGGCTGGTGGTCGGCGCCCTGGTGATCGGGCTGCTGCTGGTGGTCGGCGTCCTCCCGCTCCGCACTCCCGCGGTGCCGGTGCACGTCGCCGGCACCAGCACGTCGTGGCTGGTGCTCGCCCTGGTGCTCGGAGCGCTCCCCACCGCGTTCGCCTACGGCGTCAGCACGGTCTCGGTGCGCATCCTCGGGGAGCGCACGGCGTCGTTCCTCGCCCTCGCCGAGGTGCTGTTCGCCGTGGTGCTCGCCTGGGCGCTGCTCGGCGAGGCTCCCGCCGGCGTCCAGCTGGTCGGCGCGGTGCTGGTGGTGGGCGGTGTGGCGCTGGTCCGCCGTGGTGCGACGGACGAGTCGGCGGCCCTGCTGGTCGAGCCGGCGGACGCCGACGTCCTGCTGCTGCCCACGTCGGACGCGCCGCCGCCGGACGCAGACCTGCGGGAGCCGCAGCCGCTGGCTGTCTGACAGGGGCGTCCTAGGCTCGTCGTCGTGCGCGCGGGACGACCTGGCCTCCGCGCCGGGCGGACGGAGACGATGTGGCAGTGACGGCGAACGGTCTGACGGTCGGCTACGCGGCGAGCCTCGAGCAGTTCCACCCGACCGAGGCGGTCGAGCTGTCGGCGGTCGCCGAGCAGCACGGGTTCTCCGGGGTAATGGCGGCGGACCACTTCCAGCCGTGGGTCCCCGCCCAGGGACAGTCGGCCTTCGTCTGGAACGTGCTGACGGCCGTCGGCGAGCGGACGACCGGTGACTTCGGCCCCGGTGTCACGGCGCCGACCTTCCGCTGGCACCCCGCGATGGTCGCTCAGGCCTCGGCCACGCTCGCCGCCATGTACCCCGGTCGGCACTGGCTGGGCCTCGGCTCCGGCGAGGCACTGAACGAGCACGTCATCGCCGGGTACTGGCCCGAGGCACCCGAGCGGATCAACCGGATGTTCGAGGCGATCGAGATCATCCGCAAGCTCTTCACGTCCTCGCTGGCGGGCAAGGACACCAAGCACGCCGGGCCGTTCTACAAGCTCGAGTCGACGCGCCTGTGGACCATGCCGGAGGTGCCGCCGGAGATCCTGGTCGCCACCGCTGGTCCGGTCACGGCCAAGCGCGCCGGCCGGCACGCGGACGGACTGATCACCGTCGGTGCGCCCCTGGAGAAGATCGGCGGCCTGTTCACCCGGTTCGCCGAGGGCGCGCGCGAGGCCGGCAAGGACCCGGACGCCATGCCGAAGGTGCTGCAGCTGCACCTGTCCTGGGCGGCGACGGACGAGGAGGCGATGGCCAACGCGATGCACGAGTGGCCCAACGGCGGGATGAAGTTCCCCAAGGGCGACGTCCGCTCGCCGTTCGACTTCGAGCAGATGGCCCGGATGGTCCGACCGGAGGACTTCGCCGGCCGGATGGTGATCTCGGCCGACCCGGACCTGCACAGGGCGGAGATCCAGCGGTACGTCGACCTCGGGTTCGACCGGATCTACCTGCACAACGTCGGGCGCAACCAGCGGGAGTGGCTCGAGGTGTTCGGGCGGGACGTGCTGCCGGCGCTGAGCCGATGACGGGTGCCGACCGCGAGCCGTCCGAGATGCGGGTCTGGGCACCGGGCGGCGTCGGCGAGGTGCGCACCGGCGACGACCTCGTCACCCTCCTGCTCGACGCCCTCGCGGCCGACGACGACCCGGACCACCGTCCGGCCGACGGCGACGTCCTGGTGCTGACCAGCAAGGTGGTGTCCAAGGCCGAGGGACGGGTGGTCGCGGCCGAGGACCGCGAGCAGGCGATCACCGACGAGACCGTGCGGGTGGTCGCGACGCGGGAGCACGCCGCCGGGGTGACCCGGATCGTGGAGAACCGGCTGGGGCTGGTGATGGCCGCCGCGGGGGTGGACGCCTCGAACACCCCGGCCGGCACCGTGCTGCTGCTGCCGCTCGACCCCGATGCCTCCGCGCGGGCCCTCCGGGACGGCGTCACCGCGAGGTTCGGGGTCACGGTCGGCGTGATCGTCAGCGACACCGCCGGTCGGCCGTGGCGCGACGGCGTGGTGGACATCGCCATCGGCGTCGCCGGCCTGGCACCCCTCGAGGACCTGCGGGGGCAGGCGGACAGCTTCGGGCGACCGCTGACGATGACTGTGACGGCGGTGGCCGACGAGCTGGCAGCCGCGGCCGAGCTGGTCAAGGGCAAGGCGTCCGGCCGGCCGCTCGCCGTGGTGCGCGGCGCAGGCCGGTGGGTCACCGCGGAGCACGGGCCCGGTGCGCGGCCGCTGCAGCGGACGGGGCCCGACGACATGTTCCGGCTCGGCACCGCCGAGGCCTACGAGGAGGGCTTCGCCGCGGGGCGGGCAGCCGCCGGTGGCACGCCCGAGGGACGCACGCAGGCGTAGCCGGCGGTCAGGCCCGAGGCGGCGGTCAGACCCCGGCGTCCGGGGTGCCCGTCGCGAACTGCACCGACTGGGGCGTGGCGCCCGGCTCACCGGCGGCGATCGGCTCGACGACGGCGGCGGTGCCGTACGCGCACACCTCGCTGAACTGCCCGATCGAGTCGGTGTCGAACCGCATCGCCAGGATCGCGTTGGCCCCGCGCTGCTCCGCCTCGGTCACCATCCGGCGCATCACCTCGTGCCGGCTCTCGTACATGATCTTGGTGTACTCGGGGATCTCCCCGCCGCCGATGGCGCGGAAGCCGGCGGTGAAGCTGGCGCCGATGTTGGTGGAGCGGACAGTCAGACCCATCACCTCGCCGAGGACGGCGAGGACGCGGTAGCCGGGCAGGTCGTTGGAGGTGACGACGATCATGGCGGCGATCCTGCCAGCGACGTCGACCTCGTGGGGACGGTGCGCTCGGCCGCGGCTCAGCGGTTGCGGCGCAGCAGCCGGTCCTCCGGGTCGAGCCGCGTGAGCAGGGCGGACGTGATCGCCTCGAGCTGGGCGACCTGCTCGTCCGTCAGGACGTCGATCACCAGCTCGCGGGCGGTGCGGACGTGCCCCGGCGCCGTCCGGACCAACGTGTCCCAGCCCAGGTCGGTCAGGTGCGCGTTGGTGGCGCGGGCATCCCCTGGACAGGGGAGGCGTTCGACGAGCCCACGGACCTCGAGCCGCTTCACCACGTGCGACAGCCGGGGGAGGGTGGCACTGGTCCGCTGCGCGAGCCCGGTCATCCGCAGCGTCCGCTCGGGCGCCTCGGACAGCATCGCCAGCACCTGGTAGTCGAAGTGCGTGAGGTCGGCGTCGCGCTGAAGCTGGGAGTCGAGGCGAGCAGGCAGCAGCTCGGCGACGGAGATCAGGCCGACCCACGCGCGCAGCTGGTCCGAGGTGAGCCACGGCACGTCCTGCTGGTCGGCGGACGCGGCGACGTCACAGGCGCGCCCCGCCGCGGCCACCGCAGCGGCCGGCTCGTCATAGGTCGAGGTCGTCATGCGACCAGACTACGGCATCAGTTGACACGTCAACCATTTCGAGTATGTTGGTTGTACCGACAAACTTCTGGAGGATCAGCATGAGCACGGTCACCGTCATCGGGACAGGCAACATGGGAACGCAGATCGCCGGGCTCGCCGCCAAGGGCGGCGCCACGGTCCAGGTGCTCGACCGGCACGTGGAGAAGGCCGAGGCTCTCGCAGCGAGCATCGGGGGCACGCCGGGCGCCGTGGGTGAGCCGATCACCGGCGACATCGTCGTGCTGGCGGTCCCGTACCCCGCCGTCGCGGACCTGGTCGGCACCTACGGGAGCCAGCTGGCCGGACACACCGTCGTCGACATCACCAACCCGGTCGACTTCGCCACCTTCGACTCCCTCGTGGTGCCCGCGGGCTCCTCGGCGACCGAGCAGATCGCTGCGCAGCTGCCGTCCTCCGCGGTGCTCAAGGCGTTCAACACCAACTTCGCGGGCACGCTCGCCTCGGGGACCGTCGGGGCGCTCCCGACGACGGTCCTGGTCGCCGGCGACGACGCCGCCGCGAAGGCGGCCTTCACCGAGGTCTTCGGCTCCGCGATCACCGTCGTGGACGCCGGTTCCGTGCGCCGGGCGCACGAGCTGGAGGCCCTGGGCTTCCTGCAGATGACCCTCGCGGCCGCGGAGAAGATCGCCTGGACCGGCGGTTTCGCCACGGTCCGCTGACCGGCGGCGCCGGTGGACGCACTCGCTGTCCACCGGTGCGGCACGACGCGGCGCCCGTCCGGTCTCGACCGGTACGTGGCGCCGCGTCGTGGTATCCACGGGGGCCGTGCCTCACGTCGCGGACAGGTACGGCAGTCATGGGACCTTGGCCCTACGGTTGGCCCCGTGACGTCATCCGAGAGCACCCCTGAGGCCGTTCGAGGCCTGGCCCGGCACGAGGTCCCGGAGCCGCTGCGGACGGATGTCCGGCTGCTCGGGGAGCTGCTGGGACGTGTGCTGCGCGAGGCCGGCGGCGACGAGCTGTTCGAGGACGTCGAGCGGCTGCGGGAGCTGGCGATCCGCGCCCACGACGACCCCGAGTCGGACGCCCTCGCCCAGGCCGAGGCGCTGGTCGAGGGATTCGACCTGACCCGCGCCGAGCACGTGGCCAGGGCATTCACCTGCTACTTCCACCTGGCGAACCTGGCCGAGGAGTACCACCGGGTGCGCGTGCTGCGGGAGCGTGAGTCGCAGATCGCGGCCGACGAGCTCGCGCCCGACGACTCCCTCGGGTCGGCGTACGCCCAGCTGGCTGCCGAGGTGGGACCGGATGAGGCGCGCGCCCGGCTGGGAGCCGTCGAGTTCCGTCCGGTGTTCACCGCCCACCCGACCGAGGCCCGGCGCCGCGCCGTCGCCCGCTCGATCCGGCGGATCGCCGACCTGGTCGCCGAGCGGGACGCGCTGAACATCGGCGGGACGACCCTCGCGGAGAACGAGCGCCGGCTGCTGTCCGAGATCGACACGCTCTGGCGCACCTCACCGCTGCGTGCCGAGAAGCCGACCGTGCTCGACGAGGTCGCCACGGTGCTCAACATCTTCGACACCACGTTGTTCGACGTGCTGCCGGCCGTGTACCGCCGGCTGGACGACTGGCTGCTCGGGGACGCGGCGGGCACCACCGCTCCGGTGGTCCAGCCATGGTCGCACCCCGGCAGCTGGATCGGTGGTGACCGCGACGGCAACCCGAACGTCACCGCCGAGGTGACGCGAGCCGCCGCGGTGCTCGCGTCCGAGCACGCGCTGACCGCACTCGAGGCGTCCGCCCGCCGTACCGCCGAGGCGTTGACGCTGGACGCCGACGGGACGCCACCCTCGGCGGGCCTGCTGGCGCTGTGGCAGCGGCAGCGGTCCCTGTCCGACTCGCTGACCGCGGCGGTCGCCGCCGAGTCGCCGAACGAGCCGCACCGCAGGGTGCTGCGCCTGATCGCCGAGCGGATCGCCGCGACGCGTCGGCGGGATGCCGACCTGGCCTACCCCGACGCCGCGGCCCTCGAGGCCGACCTGCTGGTGCTGCAGCGGTCCCTCGCGGAGGCGGGGGCCGTCCGCGCGGCCTACGGAGACCTGCAGCGCCTCGTGTGGCAGGTGCAGACCTTCGGCTTCCACATGGCCGAGCTGGAGGTGCGCCAGCACTCCCAGGTGCACGCCGAGGCCCTGGCGGACATCGCCGAGCACGGGCTGGGTGGCGAGCTGGCGCCCCGGACGGTCGAGGTGCTCGACACCTTCCGTGCGATCGGCAGCGTGCAGCGCCGGTTCGGGCTCGCGGCGGTGCGCCGGTTCATCGTGTCGTTCACGCAGTCCGCCGAGCACCTCGCCGCGGTCTACCGGCTGGCGGAGCTCGCGTTCGACGGTGCCGACGACGCACCGGTGATCGACGCGATCCCGCTGTTCGAGACCTTCGCGGACCTGCAGGCGAGCGTCGACATCCTCGAGGAGTCGCTGGCGATCCCGCAGGTGCAGCACCGCCTGGAGCAGACCGGCCGGCACCTCGAGGTGATGCTCGGGTACTCGGACTCGTCGAAGGACGTCGGGCCGGTCTCGGCCACCCTCGCGCTGGACGACGCGCAGCGGCGGATCACCGCGTGGGCGCGCGAGCACGACATCCGGCTGACCCTCTTCCACGGTCGCGGTGGTGCTCTCGGCCGCGGCGGCGGCCCGGCGAACCGCGCCCTGCTGGCCCAGCCACCGGGGAGCGTCGACGGTCGTTTCAAGCTGACCGAGCAGGGCGAGGTGATCTTCGCCCGCTACGGCGACCCGACGATCGCCGCCCGGCACATCGAGCAGGTCACTGCGGCGACCCTGCTCGCCGGCGCGCCCTCCGTCGAGCGGCGCACGGCCGAGGCGGCCGAGCGTTTCGGCGACCTCGCGGCGCGCCTCGACGTCGCCTCGCGCCAGCGGTTCCACGCCCTGGTCCGTGCCGAGGGCTTCCCGCAGTGGTTCGCCGAGGTGACCCCGCTGGAGGAGGTCGGCCTGCTGCCGATCGGCTCCCGGCCGGCACGACGCGGCCTGTCGGTGTCGTCCCTGGACGACCTGCGCGCGATCCCGTGGGTCTTCTCCTGGTCGCAGGCCCGGATCAACCTCGCCGGCTGGTACGGCCTGGGCACGGCGCTCGACTCCGTCGGCGACGTCGACCTGCTGCGCAGCGCCTACCGCGACTGGCCGCTGTTCGCCACGGTGATCGACAACGTCGAGATGTCGCTCGCGAAGACGGACGAGCGCATCGCGGCTCGTTACCTCGGCCTCGGCGAGCGTGCCGACCTCGCCGCGCTGGTGCTGGAGGAGATGGCGCTCACACGGAAGTGGGTCCTGGCGATCACGGACTCTGAGGTGATGCTGTCTCGCCGGCGGATCCTCGGCCGCGCCGTCGCGCTCCGCAGCCCCTACGTCGACGCCCTGTCGTTGCTCCAGCTGCGTGCGCTGCGTGCGCTGCGGACCGGTGCGTCCCAGGAGAGCGTCGAGGACCTGCGCCGGCTGCTGCTGCTCACCGTCAACGGTGTGGCGGCAGGTCTGCAGAACACGGGCTGACCGGCACCGACATCACGGCGGGCAGCGGCTCGCCGTGCGCCAGCGCGTCGAGGACCGTCCGCTCGTGCGGGACGACCGGTTCGGGCAGCGCGTTCAGCGGGTACCAGGCCATCGCGGCGGCACGGTTCGCCTCGCGCAGCTGCGGCTCACCCGTCCAGCGGTCTGCCGCGAAGAAGACGTCGACGCGCTGCTCGACGGCCGGGCCGCCGCGCTCGAACCGGTGCAGCACCGTGAGTGGCTGCAGGTCGTCGATGCGCACCTGGACGCCGGCCTCCTCGGCGGCCTCCCGGCAGGCGGCCTCGTGCACCGACTCGCCCGGGTCCACGTGGCCGGCGAGCGTCGCCCAGTGCTCGTCTCTGTACCCGGTGCCGCGGCGCAGCTGCAGCAGCACCTCGTCGCCCTGCGGTCCCGGGCGACGCAGCACCAGGTACGCCGCGGCGACGAGCAGGGTGCGGCCGGCCAGGTGGTCGTCGTCGGCGTAGCGCTGGGTCACCCGCGCAGTCTGGCACCGGGTCCCTCGGCTGCCTCGGGGAGCGGCTGCCACGGCAGGGCTGCCGCGGTGTCGGAGGCGCGGGTTACCGTCCTGGTGTGACGCAGACCACAGCCGAAGCCGCCGCGTCGTCCGCCGCGCCGGACGACGTCGGCGCACCGGTCGTGCAGGACGGGTTCGACGCTCTCGTCGCGCCGCTGCGCCGCGAGCTGCTCGCCCACTGCTACCGGATGACCGGGTCGCTGCAGGATGCCGAGGACGCCCTGCAGGAGACCTGGCTGCGGGCGTGGCGCGCGCTGCCGGACTTCGAGGGCAGGTCCTCCCTGCGGACGTGGATGTACCGCATCGCGACGCGCGTCTGCCTGTCCCACCTGGAGGGCAGGGCGCGACGGCCGCTCCCGGTGGGTCTCGGTGGACCGCCGGCGGACCCCGCCGTCGAGCCGCACCCGGACCGCTCGGTGCCGTGGCTGGAACCCCTGCCCGACCGCCTGCTGTGGAGCACTCCGGACGCCGACCCGGCCGACCGGGCGGTGGACGTCGACACCGTGCGCCTGGCCTTCGTGGCGGCGCTGCAGCACCTCACCGCGCAGCAGCGCGCCGTCCTGCTGCTGCGGGACGTGCTGGCCTGGACGGCGGCGGAGGTGGCCCAGGCGCTGCGGCTGTCCGTGGCGGCGGTCAACTCCACGCTCCAGCGGGCGCACTCCCGCATGGCCACGCTCGACGTCCCGCCGGCACCCGCGGAGCTCACGCCCCACCAGCAGCATCTGCTGCGCCGGTACGTGGCGGCCTTCGAGGCGTACGACGTGCCCGCTCTCGTCACGCTGCTCGCGGCGGACGTCGTCTGGGAGATGCCGCCGTACCCCGAGTGGTACCAGGGTCCCGACGCGGTCGGGAACCTGATCTGCCGCTGGTGCCCCGCGACCGGCCCCGGCAGCATGCGCCTGCTGGGCACGTCCTCGAACGGGTTGCCGACCTTCGGCCTGTACATGCGGGAGGCGGACGGTCGCCACCACGCCTTCCAGCTGCAGCAGGTGACCGTCGGCCCGGACGGCGTGGAGCGGGTCACCGTCTGGTTCGCGCCCGAGCTGTTCGGCGCGTTCGGCCTGCCCGACGTCGTGCCGCCGGACGAGGAGAGGCGCCACTAGGCTCGGCGGGTCGGCGCGTGAGCGCACCGCCGCAGGGACGGCCGCCGTGGCGGCCACGGCTCGGGAGGCCCCGATGAGCGACTCCGGCGAGGGTGACTTCGAGTTCGAGCGGAGGTTCGTCGCGCGGGACGTGCCGGCCGAGCTGCTCGAGGCGACCCCGACGTTGATCGTGCAGAGCTACCTTCTGGCCGCCGACGGCTATGCGGTGCGTGTGCGGGTGCAGGCGCCGGGCGTCCCGGCGGTGCAGGACCCGGGGCTGGACGAGCTCCTGCTGCTCGAGCGGTACGTCGACCGCGTCGAGTTCGCCTCGGTGACCGTCAAGGGCCCGATGGTCGCGGGCACCCGGTACGAGGCCGAGCGGGAGCTCGACCCCGTGATGGGCATCGAGATCGTCCGCCGTGGACCCGCGCGGGTGGCCAAGCTCCGCCACGCCGTCTGGCTCGGTGACGACGGCTGGGTGATCGACGTGTTCACCGGCGCGAACGCCCCCCTGGTGGTGGCGGAGGTGGAGCGAGGGGGACCGGTCACCGACCTGGCCATCCCGTCGTTCTGCGTCACGGAGGTCACGACCGACCACCGCTTCGCGAACGACGCCCTCGCGTCGAGGCCGTTCAGCACGTGGGCGGCTGAGCTCGACGCCGAGCTCGCCGAGCACGGACCCGTCTTCCTCTCCGAGCTGGGCACCAACCGGCGCCTCGAGCCGTGACTGCTTGAAAGTTGACCCTTCAACTATTACAGTGGTTGACATGACAACCACTTCGTCCGCGTCCGGCACCGCTCCTCGACCCGGGGCCGGGGCCCGGACGGCCGTCGCGCCGACGCTCGCGCAGGCTCACGAGTCCATCGCGGCGGGCACCGGCATGGACGCGGTCACGCTGCTCGTCGGGGACCTGGACACCCAGCTGCACTTCTACCGTGACGTCCTGCGCCTCGCGGTGGTCGAGCAGCCGGTCGACCGGCTCGGCACCGGGCCGGCGCAGGTGACGCTGGGCAGGGGGACCACACCCCTGGTCGTGCTGCGGCACACGCCCGACCTGCCGCCCGCACGCCGCGGATCGGCCGGCCTGTTCCACACCGCCCTGCTGTTCGACGACCGTGCGGACCTGGCCGAGACGCTGGCCTCGGTCGCACGTCACGCCCCCGGCACCTACACCGGCTCGGCCGACCACCTCGTGTCGCTGGCGTTCTACCTGACCGACCCCGAGGGGAACGGTGTCGAGCTGTACTGGGACCGGCCGCGTGACGAGTGGCGGCACTCCGCCGACGGCGGCGTGGTGATGGACTCCCTGCGGCTCGACCCGAACGAGTTCATGGGCGAGCACCTGGGGGAGGCGCAGCTCGAGCGGCTGGAGCAGGCGGCACCCGACCCGGCTCCGGTCGACGGGGAGACCGTCGTCGGCCACGTGCACCTGTCCGTCGGCGACGTGCCCTCGGGGCGGGCGTTCTACGTGGACGCGCTCGGCTTCGACGTCACCGCGCAGTGGCACGGGGCGCTGTTCGTCTCCGCCGGCGGCTACCACCACCATCTGGCGATGAACACGTGGGCGTCGGCCGGCGCGGGACCGCGCGCGTCGTCCCTCGGCCTCGGCGAGGTCCGCATCCTGGTGCCGACGGACGACGACCTCGGGGCGCTCGCCGCACGGGTCGCCCGGGCCGGGGTGCGGGGCGAGCACGACGGGCAGACGTTGCGTTTCGAGGACCCCTGGCGAAACGTGATCCGGGTCGCGGCCGCGGCCTGATCAGCACGTCTGCGCCTCGGGACGTAGCCTGCACGGCGTGACGCATCCTGTACGCATCGGTGTCCAGCTCCAGCCCCAGCACGCCGACTACCCCCAGATCCGCGACGCGGTGCGCCGCGCGGAGGACCTCGGCGTCGACGTGATCTTCAACTGGGACCACTTCTTCCCGCTGTCCGGCGACCCCGACGGCAAGCACTTCGAGTGCTGGACGATGCTGGGCGCCTGGGCCGAGCAGACGAGCCGCGTGCAGCTCGGCGCACTCGTCACGTGCAACTCGTACCGGAACCCCGAGCTGCTCGCCGACATGGCGCGGACCGTCGACCACATCAGCGGTGGGCGGCTGATCCTGGGGATCGGCGCCGGCTGGAAGCAGAAGGACTACGACGAGTTCGGGTACGAGTTCGGCACGCCCGGCAGCCGGATCGCGGACCTGGCGCAGGCGCTGCCGCGGATCAAGGCTCGCCGGGCGGCGGGCAACCCGGCGCCGACGCGGGAGATCCCCGTGCTGATCGGCGGGGGCGGTGAGCGCAAGACCCTGCGCGTCGTCGCCGAGCACGCCGACGTGTGGCACTCGTTCGGTGACGTGACCGAGCTGCGGCGCAAGAGCGCGATCCTCGACGAGCACGGCGCCGCCGTCGGGCGGGACACCGCGTCCCTCGTCGAGCGCTCGGTCGGCGTCGGCGCGCCGCCGGCGGCTGTCGCCGACGACCTGCTCGCCGCAGGCGTCACGCTGTTCACGGTGGGGACCGGCGGACCGGACTACGACCTCTCGCTCGCGCAGCAGTGGGTGCGGTGGCGGGACGAGCGGGCGCGGCGCGAGGGGGACGAGGGCAGGTAGCCGGGGCGGACAGCCCCGGAGGTCGCCCCGACCGGTGGCGCGCCTAGGGTGGTGACGATGCGACATCCACGCTTCCCCCGACGCTCCCGGCGCTGGTGGCTGCGCGCGAGCCTGCTCGTGCTGCTGGACCTGCTGGTCGCGGTGGTCGTCGGGGTGACCACCGCGTCGGTGCACGGCTCGTTCGGCCCGCACGAGGCACGGTACGAGGTCACCACCGACTCGACGGTCACCATCGACGTCGGTCCGCTCGGCACGCTGCAGGTGCGCTCACCGTTGCCGCTGACGCTCGGCGTGCGTGCCACGGTCGAGGAGATCCCCGACACGCTGACCTCGGTGGACCCGGCGACCACACTGGCCGCGCTGAGCGGGGACCTGCAGTCCTACGTCCAGTTCTTCAGCGCACCGCAGTCCACGGTCCACGACGTCACGCTGGCGTTGATCGCCGACGCCGCGGTGCGGGCGGCGGTCACGGCGCTGCTCCTAGCGGGCCTGTGGTACCTCGGTCGGTGGCTGCTGGGCCCGGCTCGACGCGCCGAGCTGGCGACCGCGCTGCGGGTCCACCGGCGCCTCGTCGTGGCCGTGGTCGCCGGGGTCGCCGTGTGCGGCACGGTGCTCACCTCGAGCACCGGGCCGACCCTGAGCCGCTCGACCGCGGCGGTCTCGCCCGTGTTCAACGGCACCCCGCTGCAGGGCGCCCGCGTCACCGGTCGGCTCGGTGGCGTGATCGACACCTACGGCGGCTACGTCCTGTCGGCGGTGCGCGAGAACGACGCGTTCTACCAGGCGGCCGACCAGGCGCTCGTCACCGCGTGGGGCTCCAGGCCCGCCGATCCCGTCGTCTGGTCCCGGCCGTCCCCGACCGCGAGCCCGACCGCCACCCCGTCCGTGTCCGCGGCCGGCTCGACCGCCGGCGCCACCGGCTCGCCGACGGGGCTAGCGCCGCAGGCGACCGGTCTCGCGCCGCAGGCGGCCGGCCTGGGCGGCGCCGCCTCCGCGTCGCCGACGTCCTCGCAGAGCGCCTCGCCCAGCCCGTCGCCGACGCGCGCCCAGGCGAAGCTGGTCACCGTCGTCGTGGTCTCCGACCTGCACTGCAACGTCGGGATGGCGTCCCTGCTGCACTCCGTGATCACGCTGTCCCGGGCCTCGCTCGTCCTCGACGCGGGCGACACGACCCTCGACGGCACGCCGGTGGAGCAGTACTGCGACACCACGTTCGCGCGCGCCGTCCCGGCCGGCGTCGCGCTCGTGACGTCTCCGGGGAACCACGACTCGGACACCACGAGCAAGCGGTACGCCCGTTCGGGCGCCACGGTGCTCGCGGGCTCGGTCGTGACGGTCGACGGCATCCGGATCCTCGGCGACCACGACCCGAGCCAGACCCGGGTCGGTGGCGGCACCACCTCGGTGGCCGGCGAGACCGTCACGGACGCCGGTGCACGACTCGCGGACGTCGCCTGCGCCGACAAGACCGGCGTGGACCTGCTGCTGATCCACAACCCCCCGGTCGGCCAGGAGGCGCTGGACCGCGGCTGCGTGCCGGCGCAGATCTCCGGGCACTACCACGTGCGCACCGACCCCGAGGTGGTCGGCGAGGGGGTGCGGTACATCAGCAGCACGACGGCGGGCGCCCAGGTGAACCAACCGACGATCGGGCCGCTGCACGGGGTGGCGGAGCTGACGGTGCTGCGCTGGGACACCGAGACCCGCAGGTTCGTGGACTACCGCGTGATCGCCGTGCACCCGGACCGGACGGTCACCGTCGGGGCGGCACAGCCCTGGCCGGCGCTGCCGCCCGCACCGTCGTCCGTCGCCGGGTCGTCGTCCGCTCCCGGACCGGGCGCGACGGGCGGCACGGTGCCGGCAACCGCGGCACCCTGAGGTCGCCGATCCCGCCCGGCACCGACCGGCTCGGCCCCTACGCTGGACGTCGTGAGCCAGTCCCCGCAGTCGCTGACGGCTGTCAGCCAGGACTACCTCAAGGTGATCTGGTCCGCCCAGGAGTGGTCGGACGCGCCTGTCACCACCAAGGCCCTGGCCGCGCGCCTGGGCGTCGGCGCGTCGACGGTCTCGGAGACCGTCCGGCGGCTGGCCGACGCCGGTCTGGTGACGCACGAGCCCTACGGCGCGGTGGGGCTGACCCCCGAGGGACGGGCGCACGCGCTGGCGATGGTGCGGCGGCACCGCCTGCTGGAGACCCTCCTGGTCGCCCACCTCGGCTATGCGTGGGACGAGGTGCACGACGAGGCCGAGGTGCTCGAGCACGCCGTCTCGGACACGTTCGTCGAACGCATCGCCGCTCACCTGGGGCACCCGACCCGGGACCCGCACGGCGACCCGATCCCCGGTCCCGACGGGTCGATGGACGTGCCGGCCGCCAGGACGCTCTGGGACGTCGAGCCGGGGGAGTGGCGGGTGGTCCGCATCTCCGACGCCGACCCCGAGCTGCTCCGCTACCTCGCGGCCCGGGGGCTGGGCCTCGACGCTCCCGTGAGCGTGACGCGGCACTCCGTCGCCGGCGTCGTGTCCGCGCGCGTCGGTGACCAGGAGCAGGTCGACCTCGGTGAGGTCGCCGCATCTGCGATCTGGGTCGGGAGCCCGTGACGGCTGACGGGTCGTGCTGACGCGTCAGCGTCTGCGCAGCGTGCCCAGCAGCGTCCGGGTCAGCTCGCGTCCCAGCTGCGTGCCGGCCGACCGCAGGAACGAGTCCAGCGGGTCCGCCGTCCGGGACCTCGCCCTGGGGCGGTACGACGAGCGGGCGTCGCGCTCCGCCTCGCGCTGCGCAGCCTCGGCGTCCTTCTCCTGCTGCGCGGCCTCCTGCTGGGCCGCGACCCGTGCCGCCGCCTCCTGCGCCCGCGCGGTGAGCAGCTCGTACGCCGACTGCCGGTCGACCGGCGTGCCGTAGCGCGCGGCGAGGGGGGACGCCGCGACCACACCGAGAACGGCGGCGTCCGGTGCGGCACCCATCGACGCCTGCGGCGCCCGTAGCCGCGTCCACGCGACGGGTGTGGGGGCACCGGTCTCCCCGAGCACGGTGACGATCGCCTCGCCGGTGCCCAGCTGCGTGAGCACCTGCTCGAGGTCGTACGACGACGAGGGGTAGGTGCGAGCCGCCGCGCGGAGCGCCGCCGCGTCCTCGGGCGTGAAGGCACGCAGCGCGTGCTGCACACGGCTCCCGAGCTGACCGAGCACGTCGGCCGGCACGTCCTTGGGGCTCTGCGTGACGAAGACGATGCCCACGCCCTTGGAACGGATCAGCCGCACGGTCCGGACCACCTGGTCGAGGAGCTGCGGCGAGGCGTCGTCGAACAGCAGGTGCGCCTCGTCGAAGAAGAAGACCAGCCGTGGCTTCTCCGGGTCGCCCACCTCCGGGAGCACCTCGAACAGCTCGGCGAGCAGCCACATCAGGAACGTGGAGAAGAGAGCCGGCCGGTCCTGCACGGCGGGCAGCTCGAGGGCCGACACCACGCCGCGTCCGTCGGGCGCGGTGCGCAGCAGGTCCGTGACGGCGAACGCCGGCTCGCCGAAGAAGGCCGCGGCCCCCTGCGACTCGAGTGTCACGAGCTCGCGCAGGATCACTCCGGCGGTCGCCGCCGACAGCCCGCCGATCGCCTTGAGCTCGGCCTTCCCCTCGTCGGAGGTGAGGAACTGGACGGTCGCCCGCAGGTCGGGCAGGTCGAGCAGCGCCAGGCCCTGGGTGTCGGCCCAGTGGAAGATCAGGCCGAGGCTCGACTCCTGCGTCTGGTTCAGCCCCAGCACCTTCGACAGCAGCAGCGGGCCGAACTCGCTGACGGTGGTGCGGATCGGCACGCCCGTACCGGTCCCGCCGAGCGTGAACAGCTCCACCGGGAAGGACGACGGCGTCCAGTCCTGCCCGATCGCGCGCGTGCGCTCCAGCAGCTTGTCGTTCGGGGTGCCGGGCACCGTCAGGCCCGTGAGGTCGCCCTTGATGTCCGCGACCAGGACGGGGACACCGGCGGCGGAGAGGGACTCGGCCATCAGCTGCAGCGTGCGCGTCTTACCGGTGCCCGTCGCACCGGCGACCAGCGCGTGCCTGTTCAGCATGCCGAGCGGGATGCGGACCTGGGCCGCCGGGTCCGGGGAGCCGTCCTGCAGCAGCGCGCCCAGGGCGAGTGCCGGACCGGTGAACGTGTAGCCGGCAGCGACCTGGTCGGCCAGGGCGGACGACGCGGGAACGGTCGTGGCCGCCGGCGCGCCGGACACCTGCGCCGCGGCCAGTGCGGTGGCTGCCGCGACGGCTTCCGCCTCGGCTGCCTCGGCCCTGGCCTTCGCGGCATCGGCAGCGGCGCGTGCTGCCTCCGCCTGCAGCTGCGCGAGCCGTGCGGGGTCGACCTGGTCACCCGTCTGCGACGACATCTTCGAAGTCTAGGAAGCACGGTCGGGCGCCGACCAGGGGAGCCGTCGCCGTCCGAGGTCCCGGCCCCCCGCCGGTAAACTCGCCCAGGTGACGTCGCAGGAGATCAGCGCCCCCCGACCGGCCGCGACCCCCGACGAGGTGCCCTACCGCTACACCCCGTCGCTCGCCGCGAAGATCGAGGCACGCTGGCAGGACGAGTGGGACCGCCGGGGGACCTTCTTCACGCCGAACCCCACCGGTCACCTCACCGACGGCGCGGGCCGCCACGCCGAGCCCGGTCGGCGCCCGTTCTTCGTGATGGACATGTTCCCGTACCCGTCCGGGGCCGGGCTGCACGTCGGTCACCCGCTCGGGTACATCGCCACGGACGTCGTCGGCCGCTTCCGCCGGATGCAGGGCGACAACGTGCTGCACGCGCTGGGCTTCGACGCCTTCGGGCTGCCCGCCGAGCAGTACGCGGTGCAGACGGGGCAGCACCCGCGCGTCACCACCGAGGCGAACATCGCGATCATGCAGCGGCAGCTGCGACGGCTGGGCCTGGCGCACGACCCGCGGCGGTCGTTCGCGACGATCGACCCCGAGTACATGCGCTGGACGCAGTGGATCTTCCTGGCGATCTACAACTCCTGGTACGACGAGTCCGCGCCGAACCCGGACGGTGGGCTGGGTCGCGCCCGGCCCATCGCGGAGCTGGAGGCCGAGCTGACGTCCGGCGCGCGGCCCGTGCCCGACGGTGTGCCCGGCGTCCCGGCCGGCGCCGCATGGGCCGACCTCGACGACCCGGCCCGGCGGCGGGTCGTGGACGCCCACCGTCTGGCCTACCTCTCGGAGACGCCCGTGAACTGGGCGCCGGGTCTGGGTACCGTGCTGGCCAACGAGGAGGTCACGGCCGACGGCCGCTCCGAGCGGGGCAACATGCCCGTGTTCCAGCGCAGCCTGCGGCAGTGGAACATGCGCATCACCGCCTACGCCGACCGACTGGCGGACGACCTGGACGCGATCGACTGGCCCGAGAAGGTCAAGTCGATGCAGCGGCACTGGATCGGTCGGTCCACCGGTGCTCGCGTCCGGTTCGCCGTCGAGGGCGGTGCCGAGCTCGAGGTGTTCACCACCCGCCCGGACACCTTGTTCGGCGCCACGTTCATGGTGGTCGCGCCCGAGCACCCGCTGCTGGATGAGGTGCCGGTGCAGTGGCCGGACGGCACCCGGTCGGCCTGGACCGGGGGCTTCGACTCGCCCGCGGCTGCCGTCGCCGCGTACCGCGCCGAGACCGCGGGCCGCTCTGCGGTCGAGCGGCAGGCCGACGCGGGCCGCAAGACCGGGGTGTTCACGGGCCACCTCGCGATCAACCCCGTCAACGGCGCGCCGCTGCCCGTGTTCACCGCCGACTACGTGCTGATGGGCTACGGCACGGGCGCGATCATGGCCGTGCCCGGCGGCGACGAGCGCGACTACGCCTTCGCGCAGGCGTTCGAGCTGCCGGTCGTCTACACGGTGGCCGCGCCGGTGGGCACCCCGGACGGCGCGCGGACCGGTGACGGCGCGGTGATCAACTCGGCCAACGACTCGCTCGACCTGAACGGCATGGACGTCGTCACGGCCAAGGACCGCACGATCGCGTGGCTGCAGGAGCGTGGCCTCGGAGAGGGCACCACCACCTACCGCCTGCGCGACTGGCTGTTCAGCCGCCAGCGGTACTGGGGCGAGCCGTTCCCGATCGTGTACGACGAGCACGACCAGCCGGTCGCCCTGCCGACGTCGGCGCTGCCCGTCACCCTGCCGGAGGTGCCGGACTACGCCCCGCGCACCTTCGACCCGCACGACGCGGAGTCCTCCCCGGAGGCGCCGCTCGGCCGCAACGAGGACTGGGTCAACGTCACGCTCGACCTGGGCGACGGTCCCAAGCAGTACCGCCGCGACACCAACACCATGCCCAACTGGGCCGGTTCGTGCTGGTACTACCTGCGCTACCTCGACCCGGACTCGGACCAGGTGCTGGTGGACCCCGAGCTGGAGCGCTACTGGATGGGCCCCGGCCACGGGTCCCAGCCGGAGGGTTCCATCGGCGGCGTCGACCTGTACGTCGGCGGTGTGGAGCACGCCGTGCTCCACCTGCTGTACGCCCGGTTCTGGCACAAGGTGCTGCACGACCTGGGTCACGTCAGTGCCGGCGAGCCCTTCTACACGCTGTTCAACCAGGGCTACATCCAGGCGTACGCCTACACCGACGAGCGCGGCGTGCACGTGCCGGCGGCCGAGGTGGTCGAGGACCCGGCGGCCGGTACCGGTTACAGCTGGCAGGGCGAGGCCGTCAACCGCGAGTACGGGAAGATGGGCAAGTCCCTGAAGAACGTGGTGACGCCCGACGAGATGTACGCCGAGTACGGCGCCGACACGCTGCGCGTGTACGAGATGTCGATGGGTCCGCTCGACCTGTCGCGCCCGTGGGAGACCCGGGCGGTGGTGGGTGCGCAGCGCTTCCTGCAGCGGCTGTGGCGCAACGTGGTCGACGAGGGCACCGGCGCGACGGTGGTCAGCGACGACGAGCCGTCGGTGGAGACGCTGCGCGTGCTGCACCGCACCATCGCCGAGGTCGGCGACGACATGGCGGCGATGCGGGTCAACACCGCCATCGCCAAGCTGATCGTCCTGAACAACCACCTCACCACGCTGGACCGCGTCCCCCGGGCCGCCGTCGAGCCGCTCGTCCTGATGACGGCACCGGTGGCGCCGCACATCGCCGAGGAGCTCTGGGACCGGCTCGGTCACGAGGAGTCGCTGACCTACGCACCGTTCCCCGTCGCCGACCCGGCGTACCTGGTCGAGGAGTCGGTGACCTGCGTCCTGCAGGTGGCGGGCAAGGTGCGTGGGCGGGTCGAGGTGGCGCCGTCGGTGTCCGACGACGAGCTGCGCGAGCTGGCGCTGGCCGATGCCGGTGTGCAGCGGGCGCTCGACGGCAGGGCCGTGCGCACCGTGGTGGTCCGCGCGCCCAAGCTCGTCAACGTGGTGCCGGCCTGACGCGGTCCGGCCCCCACCCCGATGTCACGCCTCGGCTCAGCGCGGCTGGCGGCCCACGTCGCCGTCGTGACGGACTCGACCGCGGCACTGCCCGCCGGCGCCGCCGAACGCTGGGGCGTGCAGGTCGTACCGCTCCAGGTGCTCGTCGACGGTGCGCCGCTCGTCGGTACGGACCTGGGCGCGGCGACGATCTCCGCCCTCCAGCGCGGTGCGCGCGTCACCACGTCCCAGCCGTCGGCGGCGGCGTTCGCCGACGCGTACGTCGCGGCGGCGTCCGACGGAGCGACCGCGGTGGTGTCCGTCCACCTGTCCGGTGAGCTGTCCGGGACGGTGCAGGCGGCCCGGTCCGCCGCCGAGCGGGCACCGTTGCCGGTCCACGTCGTCGACTCCCGCACCGCCGCGATGGGGCTGGGGTTCGCGGCACTGGCGGCGGCGTGGGTGGCCAGTGGGACGGCGGTGGACGGCGCCCGGGTCGACGGTCCGCCGGCCGAGGGCGGGCGTCGACCCGCCTCCCGGTGGCGCATCCGGCGCAGCGGCGGCTCCGACACCCGTCCCGCCACGGACGTCGAGGCGGTCGCCCGGGCAGCGCGGGCCGCCGCGGAGTCGTCCAGGGTGTGGTTCCTGGTCGACTCCCTGGAGCACCTGCGGCGTGGTGGTCGGATCGGCGCGGCTGCGGCCGCCCTCGGGACCGTGCTCGGGCTGCGGCCGCTGCTCACCGTCGCGGACGGTCGGCTCGTCGTCGCGGAGAAGATCCGCACCCGCCGGGCAGCGGTCGAGCGGCTGGTCGCCGTGGCCACGGCCGCTGCGCTCGCTCGTCCCGGCGCGCGGGTCGCCGTGCACCACGCCGATCGCGCCGACGCCGCCCAGGACCTGGCACATCGGCTGGCCGAGGCGACCCGCGGCACCGTGCGGGAGATCGTCGTGAGCCCGGCCGGTGCCGTGCTGACGGCGCACGTGGGCCCCGGGTTGCTCGCCGTCGTCGTCTCGGACGGCGTTCCCGGCGAGGTGCCGGCCCGGCCCTGACCGAGCCATCCCCAGCCCGTGGCGTCATGCGGGCCATCGGACTCAGCTGCGACGCTCGTCTGGGCGGCCGGCTCTCGCGCCTAGCGTCCCCGGCGTGTTCCGTGCCGACGCCAGCGCCGCCCGCCGTCGGCTGGACCGACTGACCCGCCGGGCAGAGGCACACCCGCCGGCCGAGGATGCACCGCCCGCCGGACCGCCCCTCGCGGATCGACCGCTGCCCGATCGACCGCTGCCCGATCGACCGCTGCCCGATCGACCGCTGCCCGATCGACCGGTGGCCGCACGACCAGGGGCTGACGAGCCACGCGCCGCGTCCGAGTCGCGGCCGACTCTCCGCGGTGACGGCCTCGTCGGTCCACCGCCACCGGAGCCCGCAGCGCTGCTGGCTCGGACATCGTGCGTGCCCTCGGTGCTCGGACTCGATGCCGCCGAGCCATCCACGTCGGGCGGCCCAGGTTCGGCCGGGCCGACCGCCGGGGTCGGAGGGTGGGTCCCGACCGCCGTGCGCGCGGCGGCGGTCGAGTACCGGGACTCGTACGGGGTCGCGACGGACCTCAGCGTCGCCGACGAGCCCCCGCAGCGGGTGCGCTGGAGCGTGCCGTGGCGGCTGGCCGCCTCGGCGGCGACCGCGGTCGCGCTCGTGGTCGGCGCCACCCTGATCCGGGCGTCCGCCCTCGCACCGGGGGACCCGGTCGAGCTGCCCACGCCGGTGCCCGCCACCGCCGGCAGCTCGGCCACGGGGTTCGCGGCACCGGCGTCCCCGCTCTCGACCGACGCCGCTCAGCTCGTCATCCACGTCGTCGGAGCCGTGGCCCGGCCCGGCGTGGTACGGCTCCGGCCCGGAGCGCGGGTGCAGGACGCCATCGAGGCGGCCGGTGGTGCGGCCGACGACGCGAACCTCGCGGCGGTGAACCTGGCGCGGCCGGTGACCGACGGCGAGCAGCTGGTCGTACCCGGTCCCGGCCAGGCCGCCCCGCCGTCCGCCCCGCCGAGCCCGGGAAGCGCGGGGGCTCGCCTGGACCTCAACGCGGCCGCGCTCGCCGACCTCGACGCGCTCCCGGGCATCGGCCCGGTGCTCGCGCAGCGCATCCTCGACCGGCGTCAGCAGCATCGCTTCACCTCGGTCGACGAGCTGGGCGAGGTCAGCGGCATCGGCCCCACCCTGCTGGAGCGGCTCCGCCCGATGGTGCGCGTGTGAGTGCCCGTGAGACGCGTTCCGGCACCGCGCCACGGCAGCGCCCGGGAGCAGCCCCGCGTGCCGCTGCGGGTGTCGACGCCCGTCAGGACGGTGCGTCCGACGCCGGGACGCCCGAGGCCCCGGAGGTGCTCGACCTGCGCCTGCTGCCGGTGGCCGTCGGGTGCTGGTCGGGCGCCGCGCTGGGAGTCGCCGGTGGTCCGACTGCGGTGCGGTGGATCGGGACCGCGGCCGTCGTGGTCGTGCTGTTCGTCGTCGTCGCGCCGCGGTGCCGGCGCCCTCGGCGGCCGGGGCACCGCGTCTCCGCCACCGTGGCACTCGCGGTCCTCGTGCTCGCGCTGGCGCTGCTCGACGCGTCCGCGCAGCGCGCACTCCGGACCGGCGGTCTGCTCGGCACCGCCCTCCGAGAGGGTGCGACCGCGACGGTCACCGGACGTGTCGTGGACCCCCCTGTGCCGATGGACGCCCGGTGGAGCGACGGCGAACCGGACCGTCGGTACACGGTCTCGGTGCGCTGGGTGGAGAGCCGTGGGCGACGGTCAGGCGCTGCCGCTTCCGTCGTCGTCGTCGCGCCGGGTGACGTGCCGCCCGGCAGCATCGTCCGCGTCACCGGACGGCTGACGCGGACGGACGTCACGGACAGCACCGTGGCGACGCTCGCCGCGAGGTCGGCGGCCGAGCTCGTGACCCCACCCGCCTGGCCGGATCGCGCAGCGGAGCGCGTGCGCGCGGCAACGCGTGGGATCGCGCAGCGGCTGCCGGCCGACGCCGGCGCCCTGCTCGTGGGCATGGCGCTCGGCGACAGCTCGGGTGTCCCGGACGACCTCTCGGAGGCGATGCGAACGGCCGGGCTGACCCATCTCATCGCCGTCTCGGGATCCCACTTCGCGCTCATCGGTGCGATCGCGGCGGCCGCGGCGGCGGCGTGCCGACTGCCCGTGGCGCTCCGTGCAGGTGTCGTCCTGCTGACCGGGGCGGCCCTGCTCGTGCTCGTCGGGCCGCAGCCCAGCGTGCTCCGCGCCGCCGTCACCGGGGTGGTCGGCCTGCTCGGCCTCCTGTCCGGCCGACCTGCCCGAGCCCCTGCAGCCCTCGCCACGACGGTCACGGCGCTGCTGCTGACCGACCCGTGGCTCGCGTTCCAGATCGGCTTCGCCCTCTCCGTGGTGGCGACGGCGGCGATCGTCGTCCTCGGCGGCGCATGGGTACGCGTGTGGTCGCCCCGGCTCGGTCGTCCTCTCGCGGCCGCGGTGGCCGCTCCGCTCGCCGCGCAGCTGGCCTGCGCACCGGTCCTGCTCGTGCTGCGGCCCTCGGTCGGCACGTACGCGCTCCTGGCCAACCTCGCCGCAGCGCCGGCGGTGCCGCCTGCCACCGTGCTGGGCCTCCTGACCGCTGTGGTCGCCCCGTGGTCGCCGCACGCGGCCCTGCTGCTGGCACAGCTCGCCGGCGCCGCGTGCTGGTGGGTCGCCGCGGTCGCACGGGTCGCGGCCGCGGCGCCTGGTGCGCAGCTCGCGTGGGCCCCTGGCGCCGGTGGCATCGTCGCGATGGCCGGCGTGTCGGCTGCGGTCGGCGCCCTCGTGCTGTCGGCACGGCGGCGCCGGCACCGCCGAGCACCGCCGCGCGTCCCGGCCTGACCTCCGTGACGGTGGCTGACCCCGAACGTGTCCGTGCTGTCTGGCAGGCTGGTGCCGTGCCCAGCGCCCGACGTCCGACGTCCCGATCCGCGCAGAGCGGGATCGGCTGGCAGGACGCACCGGTCGCACCCGTGGTGCTCGTCTCCGGTGCCGAGGCGCTCCTCGCCGAGCGTGCGGTGGACCGGATCGTCGAGCAGGTGCGGGCACGGATCCCGGACGTGGCGGTCGAGCGCCTCGATGCCGCGGAGTACACGCCCGGTGCCCTCGCCGTGCTCACCAGCCCCAGCCTGTTCTCCGACGACAAGGTGGTCGTCCTCGAGGGCCTCGAGCGAGCGTCGGACGAGCTGCTGTCCGACGCGGTCGCGTACGTCGGTGCTCCGCTCGACTCCGTCGTCGTGGTGCTCCGCCATGGGGGCGGTGCCCGGGGCAAGCGTCTCCTCGACACGTGCAGGGCTGCCGGCGTGCCCACCGTCGCCGCCGATCCCGTGAAGTCGGATGCCGACAAGGTGGCCTTCGCCGCCGCCGAGCTCCGGCGTGCCGGCCGCCGCGCCGACCCCGCGGCGCTCCGTGCGCTCGTGGACGCCGTCGGCGCGGACCTGCGCGAGCTGTCCGCCGCATGCTCGCAGCTCGCCGCCGACACCACCGGGCTCATCGCTGCCGAGACCGTCGAGCGGTACCACGGAGGGCGTGTCGAGGCGACCGGCTTCCAGGTCGCCGACGCCGCCGTGGTCGGTGACGCCGGCCGCGCGGTGGCCCTGCTCCGGCACGCCCTGTCCACCGGTCTCGACCCCGTGCCGATCGTCGCGGCGCTCGCGGCCCGGCTCCGCATGCTGGCCAAGGTCGGTGCGGTGCGGAGCCGGGGCGCTGCCGCCGCGCGGGAGCTCGGCCTGGCTCCGTGGCAGGTCGACCGGGCCGCCGGTGAGCTGCGCCGCTGGACACCCGAGGGTCTGGCTGCCGCGATCAGCGCCGTCGCGCAGGCCGACGCCGAGGTGAAGGGTGAGAGCAGGGACGCCGAGTTCGCCGTCGAGCGTGCCGTCCTGCGGGTCGCGGGTGCCGTCCGCCGCTGACGGCGCGCGGCTCCCGTTCCTCAGCAGGCCTGCGTCGTCGCGGCGCCCAGGGCGTCACCCTGGAGGAACTCGAAGCCGAGCTCGAGGGCGCGCACCAGCATCTCGACGTCGCACACGTGCTCGGCGACCAGCTGCGCACCGTACCGCCGTGCCCCTTCCAGAGCATCGCCCGGCAGCCGCACGAGGTCGCGGCAGTCCACCTTGACGAAGTCGGCGTACGGCAGCATCGCCCGCTGGTCCGTCGACGCGGTGTAGTCGTCGACGGCGATGCGGTAGCCGCGGGCTCGCAGCCGCCGAAGCCCGAGCAGCACCCCGGCATGGGCCGGAACGGTCTCGACGACCTCGAGGACGAGCCGGCCTCGCGGTGCGGGGAGCGGTCGGTCGCGGACCAGGAACGAGCGCGTGACGTTGACGAAGGCCAGAGCTGACCCCGCCGCCACGCCGCCGTCGCCGAACATGGTGCGCAGCACCGAGGCGGACGCCTCGTCCTGCCGCGCCGCGACCCAGCCGTCGACCCCGGCCGGCCGGCCGGAGACCGACCGGTACAGGTACTCGTGCCCGAGGAGTACTCCGTTCGTGGCCCAGATCGGCTGGAGAGCGACGGGAAGCCGCTGCGTGGGGACGCCCATCGGCGTGCTCCCGTCTCCACGCGTCCGGTGCACCTGTGCGGTCACATCGGATGAGAGCGGTGGTCGTCGGGATCGTGACGGCGCATCGCCCGTTCGGTCCAGTCGACCATGACGCGACACAGCTCCGCTGGGGGTCACCTGGGGACGCCGCAGGCGCCCCGGAACGGTGCGGGGGAGCGACGCCTCAGGGGACGACGGGCCGCGCGTCGGCCCGGTCGAGCACCCCCGCGCGCTCGAGCAGATTGCCCTGGAAGAGGTTCACGCCGAGCTCGCGCGCGTGCTGCAGCTGCTCCGGTCGTTCCACGTACTCGCCCACCACGAGCGCGCCGTACGACCGGGCGGCGCGGACGACGGGCCGCCCTTCCACGTCGAGGTCACGGACGTCGATCTTGACGAAGTCGACGAGCGGCAGCAGCTGACGTTCGCTGGGAACGTTGGTGAAGTTCGGCAGCGCGATCCGGAAACCCTGAGCGCGCAGGCGCCGGATCCCGCCGATGACGGCCGGGTCCACCGAGTCGCTCACCTCGATGACCAGCCTGTCCGGGCGGTGCGGCACCCGCAGCTCGCCGACCAGGTAGGCGCGTGGGCACCGGACGAACAGCAGGCGTCCCTGAGCGACGTCCTCCAGGTCGGCACGGCCGAACGTCGCGTCCAGGACGTGCGCGGTCGCCTCTTCGTGCTGCCGAGCGCTCCACGCGGACGGGTTCTCCAGACGGTGCCCCGGTGACCGGAACGAGAGCTGGTAGGCGAAGGCCCGTCCGTGCTCGGTGAAGATGCCCTGCCGTGCGACGAGCACCGGCGCGCGTGCGACGTGCCGGTCCCACTCCAGTCGCAGCTGAGGCGGGATCGCCTCGTCCACCGCGGCGCCCAGCCAGGACAGGCTGTCGTCGCTCTCGGGCGTCATGCGGTTCATGACACCACATGTGTGCCCCAGGCACGCAGTTCGGCGGGGGTGGATTTTGGGGCGAGGCGATGCGGCCTTTGTGACGGTCCGTCGTTCCCGTGCCGACACGCCCCGAAACGTACCGAGAAGTAGGGACATCGTGCGGTCCAGGTGTGATGATGGGAATGACCGCACGCACAACCCTCATGACAGGAGCCCGTCATGTCCCGCGCCGCCAAAACCCTCACCGCCGCCCTCGCCCTCGTCGCCCTGCTCGGCCTGAGCGCACCCCAGGTCGCGCCCGGTTCGTCGACCGCCGGCGGCGCGATCGGCTGCTGCAAGACCTACTGAGCGTTCGCGCCGGCCGGGGCGGTTGCGACCCCATACCGCCCCGGCCGGAATTGACCCGCTGTTGAAGGCGTCACCTACCGAGGTCACAGGTAGAGTGACTTGGTATGACGACCATCGCTGACCGTGTGCGGGAGGCGCGACTGGCCGCGGGCCTGTCCCAGACCGCCCTCGCCGGCAACGCGTTCTCGCCCAGCTACATCTCGCTCATCGAGTCCGGGCACCGAGAGCCGACAGATGCTGCGCTCTCGGTCCTCGCCGAGCGCCTGGGCAGCACGCTCGAGTACCTCAAGCACGGCGAAGAGGGCCCCAACGAGGCCCGGATCCGCTTGGAGCTCAGCTACGCCAGGCTCGACGTCACCACGGGGGACACGGAGGCAGCGCGCCGGCGCCTGGAGGCGCTCGACCTCGCGGTCGTCACGCCCGCGCTGCGTGTCGAGGTGCTGTCGGAGCTCGCTCGCACCCACGAGCTGCTCGGTGACCTCGAGTCGGCCGTCGAGATCCTCGAGCCGCTCCACGCCGACGAGCGCGCCCGCGGGCACCACCTCGAGGCGGCCAAGCTCGCGAACGCCCTTGTCGTCTCCTACCTCGAGGGTGGCGACCTGCACCGAAGCGTGGAGGTCGGAGAGGCTGCGCTGGAGGACCTGGTCCAGCAGGACCTGGTCGGCACCGACGAGCACCTGCGCCTCGGTTCGACGGTCCTGTGGTCCTACGTCGAGCGTGGTGACCTGCTGTTCGCCACCCATCGAGCCGCCGAGCTGATCCAGCTCGCTGAGTCGCTCGGCTCACCGCGCGGCCGCGGGTCGGTGTACTGGAACGCGGCGCTGGTCGCCGAGGAGCGGCGGGACTACACGCTGGCCCAGCAGTACACGGAGCGGGCGCTCGCCCTGCTGTCGGAGGGCGAGCCGGACCGCGACCTCCCCAGGCTCCGGCTGAACTACGCGTGGCTGCTGCTGCGCTCGGACCCCCCGGAGCCGGCGGCGGCTCTGCAGCACATCCGCGGTGCGGCGCGCGACCTCGAGGTGCTCGGGTCCACCGTCGAGCTCGCGGCGATGGACGTCGAGACGGCGCGGGCGCACCTGCTGCTGGGAGATCCCGAGCTGGCGGAAGAGCAGGCCCGGCACGCGATCGAGCGCCTCGGCGCCGCACCGCGCCTCGAGTCCGCAGTGGCGCACCTCGCGCTGGGCGACGCGCTCCACGCCCTTGGTCGTACCGAGGAAGCGGCCGGGGCCTACCAGTGGGCTGCCGACGTCCTCGGGATGATGTCCGCCTCCCGACAGTCTGCGGCAGCGTGGCGGGACCTGGGGGACCGCTACCGGGCGCACGGCGATTCGGCTGCCGCCGCCCAGGCGTACGACCGTGCACTCGCGGAAGCGGGCTTCCGCAGCACCGTGCCGGTCGGCGGTTGGCAGGTCTGGGCGCGCTGAGGAGAGGTGCCGGCGGCCGGTCGCCAGGAGGGCGGTGACCGGCCTCAGTCGTCGTACGAAGCGGTGCCCTGCCGGACTACCTCACGGAGCTGCGGCCGAACGGCTTGGCGGCGCGGTGCGCGCCGCCGCTGTCAGAGGCCGTTGACCGACTTCGCGAGGGCCGACTTCTTGTTGGCGGCCTGGTTGGCGTGGATGACGCCCTTGGAGACGGCCTTGTCGAGCTTGCGGGACGCGGTGACCAGCGCCTCGCCGGCCTTCGCCTTGTCGCCACCGGCGACAGCCTCGCGGACGCGCCGGACGTAGGTCTTCAGCTCGGACTTGACGGCCTTGTTCCGCATCCGCGCCTTCTCGTTGGTGCGGATGCGCTTGATCTGAGACTTGATGTTTGCCACGTGTGGACTCTCTGGTGTTCGCCGAAGCGGTCTGACAGGTCGTGAGGGCGGACCGGCTCCGGGACCGAGGCGGTGGGGACGCCCGTGCGGAGGAGCTGGACCAAGCAGCGCAGACGTGCCGTGCAGGTGGTCGGTGAGGTGGATCCCGCCGACGCAGGCCCGCCGGGCACGCGAGCGACCATGCTATCAGGCCGGGCGGTCGGCCATCGCGCGCGTGACCAGGTCGAACGTCGCACGCGGAAGCACGGCGCCCTCGCGACGCACCGCCGCAGGGGCGATCCGCAGCACGCGGTCGAGGCGCACCTCGCTCGGCCGGCGGCGCGGGTCCCAGGGCCCGGTGCCGAGGTCCAGCCACACCTGGCCGTGACGGTCGGCACGCACGCCGCCCGCCTCGCCGGCAGGGATGTGGTCCTTGCTCGTCAGCATCAGTCCCAGCAGCCACGGTCCGTCGCGGCCCACGAGCAGGGCGGGCCGGTCCTTGCCCTGGCTCGGGTCCTCCTCGAAGGGCACCCAGGTCCAGACGATCTCGCCGGGGTCCGGTGCACCGTCGAGGTCAGGCGAGTAGACCGGGCGCACGGTCCCCTGGAAGTCGGGGAGCGCCCGGTGACGAACGACCGACGGGGGCGACGCAGCGCTCGCGGCCGGGCGTGGGACTGACGTCGGCACGGGACTGCCCGACGGTCGCCACCGGTCGAGGAGGGTGCGCCACCAGCTGCCGGCCATGGTGGGGAACGGTAGCGGTCGGTCGTCGCACGTAACACGGCGTAACGCGGCCGAGACATCGCGCTCCTAGCCTCCCGGCATGGCGGACCTGTTCGACGGCTATCCCACCGGGAGGGCGTGGGACGAGATGCTCGGTCCCGACGGGACCGTGCTGACCGCGTACCAGCAGGTGCACGCGGCGGTCGCGCGCCTCACCGCCGACGAGCTGCGTGCCCGGGCCGACGGCCTCGCGCGGTCGTACCTCAAGCAGGGCGTCACCTTCGACTACGCCGGTGAGGAGCGGCCCTTCCCGGTGGACGTGGTGCCGCGCGTGCTGGCGGAGGACGAGTGGGACCACGTCGCCCCCGGGGTCGCCCAGCGCGTGCGCGCCCTCGAGGCGTTCCTGGCGGACGTGTACGGACCGCAGCGGGCCGTGGCGGACGGCGTCGTGCCACGTTCGGTGATCGTGTCGTCGCACCACTTCTGCCGGGCGGCCCGAGGCATCGAACCGCCCAACGGGGTCCGGGTGCACGTCTCCGGCATCGACCTCGTTCGTGACGGGCACGGCGGATGGCGGGTGCTGGAGGACAACGTCCGCGTGCCCAGCGGCGTGAGCTACGTGCTGGCCAACCGACGGTCCATGGTGCAGACCTTCCCGGAGCTGTTCGCGACGCTGCGGATCCGTCCCGTCGCCGACTACCCGCGTCGGCTGCACGCCGCGCTGACCGCTGCCGCGCCTGCGGGCGTCGACGAGCCGACGGTCGTCGTCCTCACCCCGGGTGTGCACAACAGCGCGTACTTCGAGCACACGTTGCTCGCGCGGATGATGGGCGTCGAGCTCGTCGAGGGCAGGGACCTGTTCTGCGCGGGCGGTCGCGTCTGGATGCGCACCACGCAGGGCCGTCGTCGGGTGGACGTGATCTACCGGCGGGTGGACGACGACTTCCTCGACCCGGTGGTGTTCCGTTCGGACTCCGTGCTGGGCTGCCCCGGGCTGCTGGCGTGCGCGCGCAACGGGACGGTGACCCTGGCCAACGCCGTCGGCAACGGCGTGGCCGACGACAAGCTCGTCTACACGTTCGTCCCCGACCTGATCCGGTACTTCCTGCGTGAGGAACCGATCCTGGCGAACGTCGACACGTGGCGGCTCGAGGAGCCGGGTGCGCTCGAGGAGGTGCTCGACCGGCTGGACGAGCTGGTGGTCAAGCCGGTCGACGGGTCGGGCGGCAAGGGCATCGTCGTCGGACCCGCCGCGAGCGGCGCCGAGCTGGCCGCGTTGCGCGACCGGCTCCTGGCCGACCCGCGCGGGTGGATCGCCCAGCCGGTCGTCCAGCTCTCCACCGTCCCGACCCTCGTGGAGGAGGGGCTCCGGCCGCGGCACGTGGACCTGCGGCCGTTCGCCGTGAACGACGGCGAGCACGTCTCGGTGCTGCCAGGTGGGCTCACCCGCGTGGCACTGCCCGAGGGCCAGCTGGTCGTCAACTCGTCCCAGGGCGGCGGCTCGAAGGACACGTGGGTGCTCGGTCGGATGGCACGCCGAGGTCCCGCCGCACCGCACACGCCGCCGCAGGCCGTGGCGAAGGACGCGTCGGTGCCGATCGACGCGGGTCCGGAGGACCTGCGCGGTCAGCAGATGCAGCAGCAGCAGGCCCGGACGACCGGCGGTGCACCGTGCTGAGCCGCATCGCCGAGGCGCTGTTCTGGATCGGCCGCTACGTCGAGCGTGCCGACGACACCGCCCGCCTGCTCGACGTGCACGTGCAGCTGCTCGCGGAGGACCCGTGGGCCGAGGAGGACCTGGCGTGCCGGTCGCTGCTCTCGGTGATGGACCGGCCGGTGCCGGCGCCCGACGTCGAGGTCGGCCGGGAGCAGGTGCTGGCCGTGCTGGCCTACGAGCGGTGGTCCGCCTCGTCCGTCACGGGCGCGGTCCTCGCGGCCCGGGAGAACGCACGGCGTGTGCGGGAGATCATCTCCACCGAGCTGTGGGAGTGCCTGAACGCGACGTGGAGCCTCCTGCCCGCGATGACGACGAGCACCGGTCCCCACGAGTTCTTCACCTGGGTGCGGGAGCGGTCCGCGATGGTGGCGGGCATCGTCGACTCGGCCGTGTCCCGCGACGAGACGTGGCAGTTCCTGGTGCTGGGGCGGTCGATCGAACGGGCGGACATGACGGCGCGGCTGCTGACGACCCGGGCGCTCGCCGGCTCGACGGGGCCGAGCTGGACCGCTCTGCTCCGGTCCTGCGGGGCGTACGAGGCGTTCCTCCGTACCTATCGCGGAGCGGCGTCCGACGAGCGGATGGCCGGGTTCCTGCTGCGGGACCGGCTGTTCCCGCGCTCCGTGGTGCATGCGCTCGAGCAGGCGGACGTCTGTCTCTCGGGCCTCGAGCCCGTCGTGGACCGCTCGACGGTCGAGGACGCCCGACGGCACGTGGGCCAGGTGCGCGCAGCGCTGGAGTTCAGCCGGCTCGGCGACCTGGTGGACGACCTGCCCGGCCAGATGGCCCTCGTACAACGTGGCTGCTCGGCCGCGTCCGACGCCGTGCGGGCGCGCTACTTCCCGACGCCGCTGGTCACCACGTGGGTGGGGGAGGCGCTGTGAGCCGCCTGCGCATCGTGCACACGACGACGTTCCGCTACCCCCAACCGGTGGCCGTCTCGCACAACGAGGCCCGGATGACACCTGTGGACGAGCCGGGTCAGCGGGTGCTCTCGACACGTCTGGACGTGCAGCCGAGCACCTGGTCGACGACCTTCCGGGACTACTGGGGGACGGCCGTGACCGCCTTCGAGGTGGTGACGCCGCACACCACCCTGAGCATCACCGCCGAGCACGTCGTCGAGGTGGGTGGGCGACCGGACGTCGTCGCGGTCGACTGGGACGTCGTCCGCTCCGGGCAGGTGCGCGACCGGTACGCCGAGCACCTCGCCGACCCGCCGAGCACGCAGGTCCCCGACGAGGTCGTCGCCCTCGCCGTGTCCGCGGCCGCCGGTCTCGCGCCCGAAGCCGCGGCCCGGGCCGTCTGCGCGGCCGTGCACGATGCGATGGAGTACGTCCCGGGTGTCACCACGGTGCACACACCCGCGGCCGAGGCATGGGCCGCACGCACGGGCGTCTGCCAGGACCTGACCCACCTGGCGCTGGGCGCGCTGCACGCGATCGGGCTGCCGGCGCGGTACGTGTCCGGATACCTGCACCCCAAGGCCGACGGCCCGACGGGACAGCCGGTGACCGGGGAGTCGCACGCGTGGCTCGAGTGCTGGGTGGGGGACTGGCTCGCCCTGGACCCCACGAACCTGGGCGTCGTGGCGGACCAGCACGTGGTCCTGGCACGTGGTCGCTCGTACGAGGACGTGCCGCCCCTGCGCGGCATCTACGCCGGGCCGGCGGCGCAGGAGCTGAGCGTGCAGGTGCAGGTGACCCGCCAGGCCTGAGGTCGTCGTGTGAGGGCCTCGTGCGGCATGGGACGATGAGGGGCCCCCGCCCTCCCGTCGTCCGGAGCCCGACCGCCCGTGTCACCGATCCCGAGCACCGCCGCCGCGGCCCGCATCCGCCCCGCGGCGACCCCGCCGGAGCTGCTGCGCAACTTCTGCATCATCGCGCACATCGACCACGGCAAGTCCACGCTGGCCGACCGGATGCTGCAGCTGACGGGCGTGGTGGACGCGCGAGCGATGCGCGCGCAGTACCTCGACCGGATGGACATCGAGCGCGAGCGCGGCATCACCATCAAGTCGCAGGCCGTCCGGATGCCGTGGGAGAAGGACGGCACCCCGTACGCCCTGAACATGATCGACACGCCGGGGCACGTGGACTTCACGTACGAGGTGTCGCGGTCGCTGGCCGCCTGCGAGGGAGCGGTGCTGCTGGTCGACGCCGCCCAGGGCATCGAGGCGCAGACGCTCGCGAACCTGTACCTGGCGCTCGAGAACGACCTGGCGATCATCCCGGTGCTCAACAAGATCGACCTGCCGGCGGCACAGCCGGAGAAGTACGCCGAGGAGCTCGCCCGTCTGATCGGTGGCCAGCCCGAGGACTGCCTGCGGGTCTCCGGAAAGACCGGTGAGGGCGTGCGCGAGCTGCTCGACCGGATCGTCGAGCAGGTGCCGCACCCCGAGGGTGACGCCGCCGCTCCCGCGCGGGCGATGATCTTCGACTCGGTGTACGACACCTACCGCGGGGTCGTGACGTACGTCCGCGTCGTCGACGGGCACCTGGACCCGCGCGAGCGCATCGCGATGATGTCCACCCGGGCGACGCACGAGCTGCTGGAGATCGGCGTGATCTCCCCGGAGCCCGTTCCCACCAAGGGCCTCGGCGTCGGCGAGGTCGGCTACCTGATCACCGGCGTGAAGGACGTCCGCCAGTCGAAGGTGGGCGACACGGTGACCAACGCCGCTCGCCCCGCGAGCGAGTCGCTCGGCGAGTACCGCGACCCCAAGCCGATGGTCTTCTCGGGGCTGTACCCGCTCGACGGGACGGACTACCCGAACCTGCGCGACGCCCTCGACAAGCTGAAGCTGAACGACGCGGCCCTGCACTACGAGCCCGAGACCTCCGTCGCGCTCGGGTTCGGCTTCCGGGTCGGGTTCCTCGGGCTGCTCCACCTGGAGATCGTCCGGGAGCGGCTGGAGCGGGAGTTCGACCTCGAGCTGATCTCCACGGCACCCAACGTCGAGTACGACGTGACGATGGAGGACCGGACCGAGATCCGGGTGACCAACCCCAGCGAGTTCCCCGGCGGCAAGATCCGCGAGGTCCGCGAGCCTGTGGTCACGTCGACCGTGCTGGCCCCCAGCGAGTTCGTCGGCACGATCATGGAGCTGTGCCAGTCGCGGCGTGGCGAGCTGCTCGGCATGGACTACCTCTCCGAGGACCGGGTCGAGCTGCGGTACCGCCTTCCCCTGGCGGAGATCGTCTTCGACTTCTTCGACGCGCTGAAGTCCCGCACCCGCGGGTACGCGAGCCTGGACTACGAGCCCGCCGGTGAGCAGGCGGCCGACCTGGTGAAGGTGGACATCCTCCTGCAGGGCGAGCAGGTGGACGCGTTCAGCGCGATCGTGCACAAGGACAAGGCGTACGCGTACGGCGTCGCGATGGCGTCCAAGCTGCGGGAGCTGATCCCTCGCCAGCAGTTCGAGGTGCCCATCCAGGCGGCGATCGGCTCCCGGGTGATCGCCCGCGAGACCATCCGCGCGATGCGCAAGGACGTGCTGGCCAAGTGCTACGGCGGTGACATCACCCGCAAGCGCAAGCTGCTGGAGAAGCAGAAGGAGGGCAAGAAGCGGATGAAGACGATCGGTCGGGTCGACGTGCCGCAGGAGGCCTTCATCGCGGCGTTGTCCTCCGAGGCGGCGCCGTCGACCGCCAAGGACAAGGACGCGAAGCGCAAGTGAGCCCGGCGCTGCCGGACGGCGACCCGGCACCCGAGGACGGCGCGCTCCCGGCATCGGCCGCCGTCGGTGCGGAGGACCGTCGGTTCGGGGTGTACCTGCACGTGCCGTTCTGCACGGTGCGGTGCGGGTACTGCGACTTCAACACGTACACCTCCGCCGAGCTCGGCGGGGGTGCGAGCCAGGTGGCGTACGCCCGGACGGCGGTCGACGAGATCCGTCTGGCGGCACAGGTGCTCCACGACGCCGGCCTCCCGTCGCGGACCGTGTCGACCGTCTTCGTGGGTGGTGGCACGCCGACCGTCCTGCCCGTGGCCGACCTCGGGACGATGCTCGGTGCCGTCCGGGACGGCTGGGGCCTCGCCGAGGGCGCCGAGGTGACCACCGAGGCGAACCCGGACTCGGTGGACGCCCGGTCGCTCCTGGCGTTGGCGGAGGCGGGGTACACGCGGGTGTCCTTCGGGATGCAGTCCGCGGTGCCGCACGTGCTGGCCACCCTCGACCGGACGCACGACCCGAAGCGGATCCCGGAGGTGGTGCGCTGGGCGCGCGACGCCGGGCTGCGGGTGTCCCTCGACCTCATCTACGGCACGCCCGGGGAGTCGGTCGACGACTGGCGCCGGTCGCTGGACGCAGCCCTCGCCACCGGCGTCGACCACGTGTCGGCGTACGCCCTGGTGGTGGAACCCGGCACGCGCATGGGGGCGCAGGTGCGTCGCGGTGAGCTGCCGATGCCCGACGAGGACGACCAGGCGACGAAGTACGAGCTGGCCGACTCCGCCTTCGAGGCCGCCGGCCTGCACTGGTACGAGGTGAGCAACTGGGCCCGCGGGCCGCAGGACGTCAGTCGGCACAACCTCGCCTACTGGCGCGGCGACGACTGGTGGGGCGTCGGGCCCGGCGCCCACTCCCACGTGGGCGGGGCCCGGTGGTGGAACGTCAAGCACCCGCGGGCGTACGCGGACCGGCTGGCTGCCGGACGCTCACCGGCGGCCGGTCGCGAGGTGCTGGACGAGGACACCCGCACGATGGAGCGGGTCCTGCTGCGCGTGCGGCTCGCCGAGGGTCTGGCCGTGGACGAGCTCTCGACGACGGCACGCAGGCGCGTCGCCGAGCTGGTGGCCGACGGTCTGGTCGACCCGGTGGCGGCGCTGGGAGGCGCGGGCGCGCGGCGCCTGGTGCTCACCCTGCGCGGGCGGCTCCTGGCCGATGCGGTGGTGCGCACGCTCGTCGCCTGACGGCCGGGCACCGCTCGCGGCGGCCCGTCGACCACGTACGAGACGCTCCGGACGCGACGGAGGCCGGCGCCCGCGGGCACCGGCCTCCGTTGGTCCCGGCTGACCGCGACGGTCAGCCTGCACGGCTCACTTGATGATGCGCCAGTTGAACGGGTAGCGGTACAGCTCGCCCTTGTTCGCGGCGACGGCGCCCATGATCCCGAAGATGATGGTCGCCAGCCATGCGAGGGCCAGGAGCAGGCCGCCGATGAGGACCACCGTCAGGATGCCACCGACGATGTAGGCGATCAGGATCAGGATCTGGAAGTTGAGGGCCTCCTTCGCCTGGTCGTTCACGAATCCGCTGCGCTCGCGGAACACCAGCCAGACGACCAGCGGCGCGATGAATCCGAGGACGATGCCGCCGACGTGCGCGAGGGTCGCCCAGAGCCGCTCGTCGCTCGGGCTGAGCGGCGCCGCGTAGACCGGCTGCCCGTAGACGGGCGGCGTCTGGCCGTAGCCAGGGGGCGGAGCCTGGTAGGCGGGGGGCGTCTGGGGCGGGGTGGGGGAGTCCGGCGGCGGGTAGGCCCCGGGATCCGGGGTGCCCTCGGGAGGGTTCGTGGTCATGGTTCCAGCTCTCTCATCGGGGGTCGCCAGCCGCGTCGGGCGCGGCCTTGCGCCGACAGTAGCGCCGCGCACTGTCGCGGTGGAGGTGCTGGCAGGGCGGTTTTCGACCAGTTCGTCGCCGTTGCGCGAGCCGGTCAGGAGGTGACGAAGTCGATGAGCTCCTCGACGCGTCCCAGCAGGCTCGGCTCCAGGTCCGCGTACGACCGCACCGTCCGGAGGATCCGTTGCCAGGCGCGTGCGACGTCGGCCTGGTCGTCGGCCGGCCAGCCGAGCTCGCGCAGGATGCCGAGCTTCCACTCCGTCCCCCGCTCGATCGTCGGCCACCGGTCGAGACCCACGCGTTCCGGTCGGACCGCCTGCCACACGTCCACATAGGGGTGGCCGAGCACCAGCACGCTCCCGGGTGGACCGCACCGCCTCGCCTCGACGGCGATCCGCTCCTCTTTCGAACCGGCGACGAGGTGATCGACCAGCACCCCGACCCGACGGTCCGGACCTGGGGCGAAGCTCCGCAGGTGGTCCACCAGGTTGTCGACCCCGTCGAGCAGCTCGACCACCACGCCCTCGACGCGCAGGTCGTCGCCCCACACCTTCTCGACCAGCTCGGCGTCGTGCCGGCCCTCGACCCAGATCCGGCTGGCGCGGGCGACACGCGCGGGGGCGCCTGCGACGGCACGCGAGCCGGATGCCGTGCGCGCCGGTGCCGCCGGCGCTCGTCGGCCCACCGGTGCGGTGAGGACCACCGGTTCACCGTCGACCCAGAAGCCGGGCCCCAGCCCGAAGGTGCGGGTGCGGCCGCGGCGGTCCTCCAGCACGACGACGTGCTGACCACCCGACTTCTCCACCCGCACCACCGCGCCGACCCAGCCCGTCTCGACGTCCTCGACCACGAGCCCCGGCTCCGCCGGGCACGGCCGGGCGCGGGGCGCGGCTCGGTGGGGCACGGCCTGGGTCCCGGCCAGCACGTCGCGGCCGTAGCGGTCCTCGGTCACCCGGGCACTGTAGGGGCACGAGGACGGCGCCTCCGTCACCCTCCCGCGACCTTGCGTAGAATTGGCACTCGACTGCGTGGAGTGCTATCCGCAGCGATCCGGCTGTGACGGGCGGGAGGGACGCATGAGCAGCGAAGACCGACGCCTCGACGTCCTGCGCGCGATCATCGAGGACTACGTGGCGACCCGTGAGCCGGTCGGTTCGCGGGCCCTGTCCGAGCGGCACCAGCTCGGGGTGTCGCCCGCCACGATCCGCAACGACATGGCTGCCCTCGAGGAGGCCGGCCTGATCGTCCAGCCGCACACCTCCGCCGGTCGGGTCCCCACCGACATGGGGTACCGGCAGTTCGTCGACCGGCTGGCCGAGGTCAAGCCGCTCTCCCTGCCCGAACGGCGGGCGATCAGCGCTCTGCTCGAGCAAGCGGTCGACCTCGACGACGTCATCGACCGAGCCGTGCGGCTGCTCGCCCAGCTGACCCAGCAGGTCGCGGTGGTGCAGTACCCGTCGCTGCGGCGCTCGTCGCTGCGGCACGTGGAGCTGGTTCCCGTCGGCGCCCGTCACCTGCTCGTCGTCATCATCACGACCACCGGCCGGGTGGAGCAGCGGACGCTGGAGCTCACGGAGGACCTCGACGAGGCGCTGGTGGCTCGCCTGCGGGTGCGGCTCAACGTCGCACTGTCCGGGCTGCGGCTCGCCGAGCTCTCCAAGGCGCTGGAGAGCCTCGTCACCGAGCTGAGCCCCGCCGGCGCAGCACTGGTGCGCGTCGTCGTGGCAGCCGTGTCCGAGACGCTCGCGCAGGAGAGCGAGGAGCGGGTGGTCGTCGCCGGTACCGCCAACCTCGCCAGGACGGCCGGAGCCGACTTCAGCCGCACCATCGGTCCGGTGCTCGAGGCGCTGGAGGAGCAGGTGGTGCTGCTGCGCCTGCTCGCCGAGATGGCGGAGGACCACACGGCCGTCGCCGTCCGGATCGGGCGCGAGACGCAGCACGCAGGCCTCGCCGAGACGAGCTTCGTCACCAGCGGCTACGGCGGAGAGGGGTCCGGCGTGGCCCGCGTGGGCGCCGTCGGACCCCTCCGCATGGACTACCCGGGCACGATGGCTGCCGTGCGTGCCGTCGCCCGGTACCTCACCAGGATCCTGGCCGGCTGACCGGCCGACCTCGAAGGAAGCGAGCACACCTGCTTGTGACGGACTACTACGAGATCCTCGGCGTGCCGCGGGACGCGACCCCCGAGCAGATCAAGAAGGCCTACCGGCGGCTGGCCCGCGAGCTGCACCCCGACGTCGCGGGCAACGACCCGGCGTCCGAGGAGCGCTTCAAGGACGTCTCGCGCGCCTACGACGTGCTCGGCAACCCGGACAAGCGCCGCGCGTACGACCTGGGCGGCGACCCGAGCGCTGCGGGTGGCATGGGTGGCGGGTTCGGCTTCCAGGACATCTTCGAGACGTTCTTCGGCGCGGCGACGGGGGCGACGGCGCAGCGGGGCCCGATCCCGCGCGCACGACGCGGTCAGGACGCGCTGGTCCGGCTGGACATCGACCTCTCGGAGGCGACCTTCGGGTCGCACCGCGAGGTGCAGGTGGACACCGCGGTGGTCTGCCCCACGTGCCAGGGCAGCTGCTGCCGGCCGGGCACCTCTCCCCGGACGTGCGAGGTGTGCGGCGGCCGTGGTTCCGTCCAGCGCGTCGCCCGGTCCTTCCTCGGCCAGGTGATGACGACGCAGCCCTGCGCCGCGTGCCAGGGCTTCGGCACCGTGATCCCCGAGCCGTGCACCGAGTGCGCCGGTGAGGGTCGGGTGCGTTCCCGTCGCACCATCTCCGTGGACGTGCCCGCCGGCGTGGACACCGGGACGCGGATCAAGCTCACGTCGCAGGGCGAGGTCGGCCCGGCCGGGGGACCCGCCGGCGACCTGTACCTCGAGGTGCGTGAACGCCGGCACGACGTGTTCGTCCGCCGCGGCGACGACCTCCACGCGACGCTCCCCGTACCGATGACGGCCGCGGCCCTCGGCACGGTGCTGACGCTGGACACCCTCGACGGGCCGCAGGAGGTCGATCTGCGACCGGGCACCCAGCCCGACCAGGAGGTGGTGCTCAAGGGCCTGGGTGTCGGGCACCTGCACACCGGTGGCCGGGGTGACCTCCACGTGCACGTGGACGTCCAGGTGCCGGTGGCGCTGGACGACGAGCAGGCGGAGCTGCTGCGACGGCTCGCGGCGCTGCGCGGCGAGGAGCGCCCCGACGCGCGGCTCGCGACCGCCAGCACGGGGATGTTCGCGCGGCTGCGCGACAAGCTCGCCGGACGATGAGCCGCGACCGCCGATGAGCGCGCCCGTCTTCCTGACCGAGCCGGGGGACCTCCGCGGCGTGGTGGCCGGTGGGACGTACCTGCTGGACGGCGCCGAGGGACGGCACGCCGGCGTGGTGCAGCGGCGCGGCCCCGGTGAGCGGGTCGACGTGGTGGACGGCAGCGGCGTCCGGCTCGTCGGCGTCGTCGACTCGACCGGCCCGGACGGCGTGCGGCTGCGGGTCCTGGCCCGCAACGAGGAGCCGCCCGCCCGGCCGGCCCTGGTCCTGGCCCAGGCGTTGGCCAAGGGCGACCGGGACGAGCTGGCGATCGAGGCGGCCACCGAGGTCGGGGTCGACGCGGTGCTGCCGTGGCAGGCGGCGCGGTCGGTCGTGGTCTGGCGTGGGGACCGGGCGGCGAAGAGCCGGGCGCGCTGGCTCGGCACGGTGCGGGCGGCCACGAAGCAGGCGCGCCGTTCCCGCGTGCCTGCGGTGGAGCTCGCCGTGGACACGGCCGGGCTCGCCCGCCGGGTCGCCGACGTGGTGGCCGCGGGGGGAAGGGCACTCGTGCTTCACGAGGAGGCCACCGTGCCGCTGCGGACCGCCGCCCTGCCGGTCGACGGCTCGGACGTCGAGGTCCTGGTGGTCGTCGGCCCCGAGGGCGGGATCTCCCCGGACGAGCTGGGCCGTCTGGTGGAGGCGGGAGCGGTGCCCGTGCGTCTGGGGCCGTGGGTGCTGCGCACGTCGACGGCGGGCCCCGTGGCGCTCGCCCTGCTGGCCGAACGCCTGGGGCGCTGGAGCTGATCAGCGCTGACGGCGGCGGCTGGAGCGTGGGGCTGCTGCCGCGCCCGTGCGAGTGAGCTCGTCGTCGGATCCTCCGACGAGCCCGCGGGGGGCCGGGCCCAGCCCTGGCCCGACCCCCCGCGGGGACTCAGCGGGCGTCGCTCGTGCTGCTGTCGATCGCCGCGCGACCAGCCTCGAGCCGGGCCACCGGCACCCGGAACGGGGAGCAGGACACGTAGTCGAGCCCGACGGAGTCGAAGAACCGGATCGACTCCGGGTCGCCGCCGTGCTCGCCGCACACGCCGAGGTGCAGGTCCGGCCGCGTCGCGCGGCCCTCCTCCACGGCGATCTTCACGAGGCGGCCGACGCCCTGGGCGTCGATCGTCTCGAACGGGGACACCGACAGCACGCCGTTCGCGGTGTACTGCGCGAAGAAGGCGCCCTCGACGTCGTCGCGAGAGAAGCCCCACGTCGTCTGCGTCAGGTCGTTCGTGCCGAAGGAGAAGAACGCTGCCTCCTCCGCGATGCGTCCGGCCGTGAGCGCCGCGCGCGGCAGCTCGATCATGCAGCCGATCGGAAGGTCGAGCGTGATGCCGTGCTTGGCGCCGACCTCGGCCATGATCTCGATCGCCGAGTCGCGGACCAGGTGCAGCTCCTGCACCGAGCCGATGAGCGGCACCATGATCTCGGCCCTGGGGTGACCGCCGGCGGAGATGCGTGCGGCCTGAGCCTCGCAGATCGCACGGATCTGCAGCTCGAACAGGCCGGGGATCACCAGTCCGAGCCTGACGCCGCGCAGGCCGAGCATCGGGTTCGCCTCGTGCATCCGCTCGACCGCCGCGAGCAGCTCGACGTCGTGCTGGTCGACCTTGCCGCGCTCCTTGGCGAGGGCCACCTTGACGGACAGGGCCGTCAGGTCGGGGAGGAACTCGTGCAGCGGCGGGTCGATGAGCCGGATCGTCGTCGGCAGGCCGTCCATCGCCTCGAAGATCTCGATGAAGTCCTGCGTCTGCACGGGGAGCAGCGCGTCGAGCGCCGCCTGGCGCTCGTCGTCCGTCCCGGCCAGCACCACGTGCTCGACGAGCACCCGGCGCTCGCCGAGGAACATGTGCTCGGTACGGCACAGCCCGATGCCCTGCGCACCGAGGCTGCGGGCACGGCGGGCGTCCTCCGGGGTGTCGGCGTTGGCACGCACCCCGAGCCGACGGGCGGCGTCGGCGTGCGTGATGATCCGGTCGACCGCACGCACCAGCTCGGAGGTGTCCTCGTCGGCCGCCTGCTCGAGCGCGGCGTCGAGACCCTGCTCGAGGTACGTGCTGACGGGGGAGGGTACGACCGGCACGTCGCCGAGGAACACCTCGCCGGTCGTGCCGTCGATGGCGATGACGTCGCCCTCCTTCACGACCTTCGCGCCGCAGGTGAACTGGCGAGCGACCGGGTCGACGACCAGCGCCTCGGCACCGACGACCGCCGTGCGGCCCATGCCGCGCGCCACGACCGCCGCGTGCGACGTCTTGCCGCCGCGCGCCGTCAGGATGCCGACCGAGGCGATCATGCCGCCGAGGTCGTCGGGGTTGGTCTCGCGGCGGACCAGGACGACGTCCTTGCCCTTCGCGGCCCACTCGACGGCCGTCGCGGAGTCGAAGACGGCCTCACCGACAGCCGCGCCAGGGGAGGCCGCCATCGCCTTGGTCAGCAGGGTGGTGGACGATCCCGGCGCGAACTGCGGGAACAGGAGCTGGGTCAGCTGGGCGCCGGTCACGCGGGCCAGGGCCTCGTCCATCGTGATCAGGTGCTCGTCCACCAGCTGCGAGGCGATCCGGAACGCGGCGGGTGCGGTCCGCTTGCCGACGCGCGTCTGCAGCATCCACAGCTTGCCGTGCTCGATGGTGAACTCGATGTCGCACAGGTCGCGGTAGTGCGTCTCGAGCTGGCGCATCACGCGCTTGAGCTCGTTGTGCGCCTCCGGGTCGATCCGCTCGAGGTCCGCCAGGGACATGGTGTTGCGGATGCCCGCCACCACGTCCTCGCCCTGGGCGTTGGCCAGGTAGTCGCCGTAGTCACCGGTCTCGCCCGTGGACGGGTTGCGGGTGAACGCCACACCGGTGCCCGAGTCCGGGCCGAGGTTGCCGAACACCATCGCGACGACGTTGACGGCGGTGCCGAGGTCGTCGGAGATGCGCTCCTTGCGCCGGTACAGCCGGGCGCGCTCGGTGCCCCACGAGCCGAACACCGCGACGATGGCCAGGTCGAGCTGCTCGCGGGGGTGCTGCGGGAACTCCCGGCCGGTCTCGTCGATCACGATCTGCTTGAACGTGCCGACCAGCTCGCGCAGGTCGTCGGCCGTCAGGTCGACGTCGTTGGAGACGCCGCGGGTCGCCTTGGCCTTGTCGAGGGCGTCGGCGAACTTGTCGCCCTCGATGCCGAGCACCGTGCGGCCGAACATCTGGATCAGCCGGCGGTAGGAGTCCCAGGCGAACCGCTCGTTGTGGGCGAACTCGGCGAGGCCGCGCACGGAGGCGTCGTTGAGGCCGACGTTGAGGACCGTCTCCATCATGCCGGGCATCGAGAACTTGGCGCCGGAGCGGACGGAGACCAGGAGCGGCTCGTGCACGTCGCCGAGGGTGCGGCCCATGGTGTCCTCGAGGTGCCGGAGCGCCTGCGTCACCTCGACCCGCAGCTCGGGAGGGACGTCCCCGGACTTCATGTAGGCCCGGCAGGCCTCGGTGGTGATGGTGAAGCCAGGCGGTACCGGGAGGCCGAGCCGGGTCATCTCGGCAAGGTTCGCGCCCTTGCCCCCCAGCAGGTCCTTCTGGTCCTTGTCGCCCTCGGTGAAGTCCTTCACGTACTTGGCCACGGTGGCACCTCCGCGTGCGCCGCCAGGCTCCGTTGCCCGGCGTCCTCGCCCGTCAGTGTCGTCCTCGCCCTTGGCGAACAACAGGACCATCGGCCCACCGCTGGACGGGGCTCTGCAGGTGTTGCCAGGTAGGATCGGCTTGCCTGCCGGACCGACCGAAGGAGCGCACGGCGCACGCCGAGCACATGGCTCAACCCACACCCGCCCAGCCCTCGTCGGGCACCCCCGGCGCGACGCCTCCGGCTGCGGGCGCCCCGGTCCTCTCGACCCCCCTCCAGCGTGGCCGGCCCGGCGCCGTCCCTGCCCGCGTCGAGCACCGCATCACGGTGCCGTCGCAGGTGCCGATGGTCGAGCTGCTCGGGCTCCGCGACGAGGTGCTGCGCGAGATCGAGGCCGGCTTCACCACCGTCGACGTGCACGTCCGCGGCAACGAGGTCACGCTGACCGGTCCGGTGGGCGACGTCGCGCTGGTCGCGCGCCTGGTGGAGGAGCTCGTGGAGACGGTCTCCGCCGGGACGCCGCTCAGCCCCGAGGTGGTGAACCGTTCCGTCGCCATGCTGACCGCGGCGTCCTCGGCCCGGCCGGCCGACGTGCTCACCTTCAACATCCTGTCGACGCGAGGGCGCGCCATCCGGCCGAAGACCGCCGGGCAGAAGGAGTACGTCGACGCGATCGACCGCCACACGCTGACCTTCGGCATCGGGCCAGCCGGCACGGGCAAGACGTACCTGGCCATGGCCAAGGCGGTGCAGGCGCTTCAGGCGCGGCAGGTGAACCGGATCGTGCTCACCAGGCCGGCGGTGGAGGCGGGGGAGCGGCTGGGCTTCCTTCCCGGGACGCTGGCCGAGAAGATCGACCCGTACCTGCGCCCGCTGTACGACGCGCTGCACGACATGGTCGACCCGGAGTCGATCCCCCGGCTGCTCGACGCCGGCACCATCGAGGTGGCGCCCCTGGCGTACATGCGGGGCCGCACCCTGAACGACGCCTTCGTCATCCTCGACGAGGCGCAGAACACCTCCTCGGAGCAGATGAAGATGTTCCTCACCCGGCTGGGCTTCGGCTCGAAGGTCGTGGTGACCGGCGACGTCACGCAGGTGGACCTGCCCTCCGCCGCCACCTCGGGCCTGCGGCAGGCCGAACAGGTGCTGCAGGGCGTCCCGGACGTCGAGTTCTGCCGCCTCACGTCCTCCGACGTGGTCCGTCACCGCCTGGTGGGGGACATCATCGACGCCTACGCCCGTTGGGACTCCGCATGAGCATCGAGGTCAACAACGAGTCGGGCGTCGAGGTCGACGAGGCCGAGTTCGCCGCGCTGGCACGCCACGTGCTCGACGAGATGCACGTCCACCCGCAGACCGACCTGTCGGTGCTGCTGGTCGACACCGACGTGATGGCGGACCTGCACGTGCGCTGGATGGACGAGCCGGGCCCGACCGACGTGCTGTCGTTCCCGATGGACGAGCTGCGGCCCGGGACCGACTCCGAGCCGACGCCCGCGGGGCTGCTCGGCGACGTGGTGCTGTGCCCGCAGGTCGCCGCGGACCAGGCGCGGGCCGCGGGCCACTCGACCATCGAGGAGCTGCTGCTGCTGGAGACCCACGGGATCCTGCACCTGCTGGGCTACGACCACGCGGAGCCGGAGGAGGAGAAGGAGATGTTCGCGCTCCAGCGACGTCTGCTGCTCACGTTCCTGGCCGGCCGATGACCGGAGCACCGCTGGTGCTGCTGGGCGCGCTGGTGGTGCTCGGCATCGCTCTCGCCGCGCTCCTGTCCGCCGGTGAGGTCGCGGTGATGCGTGTGACGCGCGCGCAGGTCACCGAGCTGGTCGCGGCGCACCACCCGGCGGCACCGCAGGTGCAGCGGCTGGTGGCGCACCCGTCCCGGGTCGCGTCCGCGGCGGCGTTCGTCCGGCTGCTCGGCGAGATGACGGCGACCGTGAGCGTGACGCTGGCCGCCTCCGAGCTGGTGCGGCCGTGGTGGGCGGTGCTGCTGACGTCTTTCGGCGTCTGCGTGGTGATGGCGCTCGTGCTGGTGCGCGTCAGTCCGCGCACCGTCGGGCGGCGCCGGCCCGTCGCGACCCTGACGGCGCTCGCCGGGCTGCTGTCCGCGGTCACGGCGGCGTTCGGCGGTCTGGGCCGGGCGGCGGCGGCAGGCCGGACCACGGCCGAGGAGGACGAGAACGAGCTGCGGGACATGGTGCAGCGCGTGGCGGAGTCCGAGGTGATCGAGGACACGGAGCGGGCGATGTTCCGGTCCGTCCTGCAGCTGGGGGACACGCTGACGCGCGAGGTGATGGTGCCGCGCACGGACATGGTGGTGACCCACGAGGACACACCGGTGCGCAAGGCTCTCGCGCTCCTCATGCGGTCGGGGTTCTCGCGCGTGCCGGTGATCGGCGAGTCGGTGGACGACGTCCGCGGGGTGCTGTACCTCAAGGACGTGGTGAGTCGCCTGGCGCCGGACCGCCCGCGGGACGCGGCGGAGCTGGACGTCCCCGTCAGCGCGCTTGTGCGACCGGCGGTGTTCGTTCCCGAGTCCAAGCCGGTGGACGACCTGCTGCGGGAGCTGCGCGACGGTGCGAGCCACATGGCGATGGTGGTCGACGAGTACGGCGGCATCGCCGGGCTCGTGACCATCGAGGACGCGCTGGAGGAGATCGTCGGTGAGCTGACCGACGAGCACGACCGCACCGCGCCCACGGTCCAGGACCTCGGCGACGGGGTGTTCCGGGTGCCGGCGCGGATGGGCCGTGACGAGCTGGGCGAGCTGTTCGGGCTCGAGGTGGAGGACGAGGACGTGGACACCGCTGGGGGCCTGCTGGCCAAGGCACTGGGGATGGTGCCCCTGCCGGGCTCGGCGGGGGACATCCACGGGCTGCACCTGGTCGCCGACCGGGCGGAAGGACGGCGCCGACGCCTCGCGACCGTGCTCGTGAGCCGGTCCGTCGAGGGCCAGGTCGGCGAGGGAGCCGAGCGTCCCGGCGATGCGGAGGTCGAGCGATGAGCCACCGCTCCGGCTTCGCATGCCTGATCGGCCGTCCCAACGCGGGCAAGTCGACGCTGACCAACGCGCTCGTCGGCCAGAAGGTGGCGATCACCTCGGGCCGTCCGCAGACCACGCGGCACACCGTCCGCGGCATCGTCACACGGCCGGACGCCCAGCTGGTGCTGGTGGACACCCCGGGGCTGCACCGCCCTCGCACGCTCCTCGGTGAACGGCTGAACGACCTCGTCAAGGACACGCTCGGCGAGGTCGACGTCATCGGGTTCTGCATGCCGGCCGACCAGCAGGTCGGGCCCGGCGACCGGTACATCGCGGCCGAGCTCGCGTCGCTGGCTCAGGGCAGGCGCCGGACCCCGGTGGTCGCCATCGCGACGAAGGCGGACCTGGTCGGCAAGGGCCGGCTGGCCGAGCACCTGATGGCGATGAGCCGGCTGGGTGAGTGGGACGACGTGGTGCCGGTGTCGGCGCGTTCGGGCTACCAGATGGACGTGCTGGCCGACGTGCTGACAGGTCACCTGCCGGAGGGACCGGCGCTGTACCCGGACGGCGAGCTGACCGACGAGCCCGAGGCGGTGATGGTCGCCGAGCTGGTCCGCGAGGCGGCGCTCGAGGGTGTGCACGACGAGCTGCCGCACTCGCTGGCCGTGGTGGTGAACGAGATCGTGCCGCGAGGGACCGCCGGCCGGGACGACGTTCCGCTGCTCGACGTGCGCGTCGACCTGTTCGTCGAGCGGGACTCGCAGAAGGCGATCGTCATCGGCAAGGGCGGTGGTCGGCTGCGGGACGTGGGTACGCAGGCTCGGCGCGAGATCGAGGCGCTGCTCGGCGCGCGCGTGTTCCTGGACCTGCACGTGCGGGTGGCCAAGGACTGGCAGCGCGATCCCAAGCAGCTCGGCCGACTCGGGTTCTGAGCGTGAGCCTGCACACCGTGGCGTCTCTCCCGCACCTGCTCAACCAGGACGGTCACCGGCGTCCGCCGCACGCCGTCTCGCGCGCCGGCAACGTGTACCGGGTTCTCGCGTCCTCGGTCCTGGGTGTGCTGGTCCTTGCCGTCGTCGGCGCCGTGCTCGGGCCGCAGTGGGACCCGGCGCCGCTGACGCAGCCGCTCCAGGTCCAGAGCTCCTCGACCGCGGTCACCGGGGCACCGTCGCTGCACACCTACCCGGTGCGGACCGAGGTGGTCACGGTGCAGCTGGACGGCACGACCGTGCAGGCTCAGCTCAGCGAGCCGGTCGGGGCGCCGGGACCGCTCCCCGGCGTGGTGTTCATCCACGGCGCCGGCACGGGCAAGTACGCGGTCGCGTTCCGGTCGCAGGCGGCCGCGCTGGCCAGCGCCGGTGTCGTGGCGATGGTCCCGGACAAGCGGCTCGACACCTACACCACGGCGCACCGCGACTACGTCGCGATGGCCGCCGACTACGAACGGTCGGTCCAGGTGCTGCGCGCGCACGCGGGCGTGGACCCTTCCCGGGTCGGGGTGTACGGCGAGAGCGAGGGCGGCTGGATCGCGCCCGTCATCGCGGCCACCGACCACCAGCTCGCCTTCGTCATCCTCGCGTCCTCGCCGGTGGTGCCGCCGCGGCAGCAGGCCGCCTTCGCCTCGGACAACTACCTGCGCAACACCGGCGTGCCGCACGGGGTGTTCCGCGCGATCCCCCGGGCGGTGGGGATGACCCTGCCGGGCGGCTTCGAGTACGTCGACTTCGACGTGCAGCCGTACCAGCAGCGGATGACGCAGCCGGTGCTGGTCGTCTACGGCACGGGCGACGCCTCGATGCCCGTCATCCAGGGCGCTCAGCAGATCCTCGCCGACACGGCACGGGCCGGCAACGACGCGGTGACCGTCCGTTACTACGCCGGGGCGGACCACGGCCTCAAGGTCGACGGGATCGTGTCCGCCACGTTCCTGCAGGACATGACCGGTTGGGTGCTCGGCCTGCCGGCCACCGCGTCGGGCGTGCCGCAGGTCGCCGGCGCCCAACCCGTCCAGCTGTACCTCGCGGGGCCGGTCCCGCAGCCGCAGCAGCTGCGGGACGGGAACGTCGTGCTCCTCGTGGTCCTGGGGGCGGGCGGCCTGGTGCTGCTCGGCTGCCTGCTCGTGGTCGGCCACCGGGTCGGCGAGGCGTGGACGAGCCGCCGCTCGACCCGCGACCGTCCCGCCGGAGCGCGCTGGCCGTCGGGCTACGCGCGCTACCTGGTGGCGTTCGGCGGGGGCGCGATCCTGACCGTGGCGGGGCTCGTGTGGTACCTGCTGTCGGTCGCGCGGCTGGCGATGGACTACCAGCACAACTCCGTGCTGGTGCAGGGCGGATGGCTCGCCGTCCGGCTCGCCGGGATGCTGGTCGTGGTCGCCGGGGTGCTCGCCGTGCGGCGCGCGAGGGCCGGCCGGGTCCCCGGCTCCGGGCCCGGCGTCGTGCGGACCGCCGCGTCGTGGACCGTCGCCACCGGAGGACTGGTCCTGCTCGTCGTGCTCGCGTACTGGGGTGTCTACCAGCTGGGCGTCTGAGGTCCCGCCAAGATAGGCACGGGCGCCGGTACCGTCGACGCTCAGGTTGGCGTCCCTCGACGCCGATGTCATCGTGAAGAGTGCGGACGGGAGGTGCAGGGTGCGGACGTCGTGGGGCTCGGCCAGCGACCGCGGTCGCGTGCGCGACGTCAACGAGGACGCCCTGCTCGCGTGCCCGCCCGTGTTCCTCGTCGCCGACGGGATGGGCGGGCTCGACGCCGGCGCCATCGCCCAGCCGGGTGGCGGTCGAGGAGTTCGCCCGCCTCGCCGGGCGGCCCTCCGTCGGCACCGCGGACGTGCTGGCCTGCCTCGACAGCGCATGGGCACGCCTGCGTGAGGAGCTGACCGGTGACCGCCAGGGCGGTACGACGGTCGCCGGCGTCGCCACGGTGGAGGACGAGGGACGTCCCTCCTGGCTGGTGTTCAACGTGGGCGACTCGCGGGTGTACCGCTGGGCCGACGGCGTGCTGCACCAGGTGACGGCCGACCACTCGGTGGTGCAGGAGCTGCTGGTCGAGGGCCGCGTCACACCGGACGAGGTGGCCCGGCACCCGGAGCGGAACGTGCTGACGCGCGCGCTCGGCACCGGCCGCCGCCCTGACCCGGACCTCTGGATCCTTCCGGCGGGCCCCTCCGACCGGTTCGTCATCTGCACCGACGGCCTGACCCGGGACGTCCCGGCCAACCGCATCGCCGAGCTGCTCAGCCAGGAGCCGGACGCGCGCCGGGCGGCGAGCGCACTCGTCGCCGAGGCGCTTCTGAACGGCGGCCACGACAACGTCAGCGTCGTCGTGGTCGACGGCGGCACGCGGGCGGACGGTGCGGACGGAACGCAGCCTGCCGCTGCCGAGCCGCGGGACACGCTTCCCCGTCAGCGCCGCGACGCTCCGCCGCACGAGGGGCCGACGGCTGCGCCCGCCACCCCTCCCGCGCGGTCGGGACGGCACTCCTAGACTCGGAGCATGACCGGGATCCACCCGGCCGTGAGGATGCGGCCGGTGGAGCTCGACGAGGACGTCACCCCGCGGCGGTGGCGCCCCTCGTCGGTGAGCGGTGCGCCCACCGCACCTGCCGTGCCCGCCCGTTCGACGTCCGGTGGCGTCTCCGAGTCAGGTGCTCGCACCCGCCGCTGGCCGTGGTTGAGCGCGGCCGCGCTGGTGGCGCTCGGTGCCCTGCTGGTCGCCGGGAACGCCGTCGACAGCCGCCAGCGGGCCGTGGCGGGCCGGATCGCCGCAGTGCCCGGTCTGGTGCGGCCGTTGCAGGACGCGCCCGTCGAGCTGTGGCGTGCAGCCGCAGCCGAGGGTCCCGACACGGTGCTGCAGGCGTCCGGCTCGGTGGTGCTGGTGTCGCTGCGCGCAGCCGTGTGGTGGGTGACGGCGTTCGAGCCACGCTCGGGCGCCCAGCGCTGGACGGTTCCGGTGGCGCCCACGACGGCGGGTGGCGGGCCCGTCACGGTCCGGTGCCCGTGGGACGCCGGCACCGATGACGGTGTCGTGCTGTGCCTCGCCGGTGGACCTCGCGACTCGGCGGCACCGGCCCGCGTGGTCGCCCTCGACGCGGTCGGTGGACGCCTGCAGGGCCGGTGGGCGGTGGACGGCCCGGTCATCGGGCTCGCACGGATCGGCGACGACCTGGTGCTCGGATCGGTCCGGCCCGACGGACGCGTGCGCGTGCAGCGCTCCGACGGGCTGACCGGCGCGGTGCGCTGGGAGCACGTCACGGCGGGGGTCGTCGACGACGCGGCGTCGGGGCGTGTCGCCGAGGTCCTCGTCGGCCCGCGCAGGACGGTCGTCCGCGGTGCGGGCTCCGAGGTGCTGGACGACGCGACCGGATCGGTCCTGGTCACCGCGCCGGTGGGCGTGGAGCTCCAGGTGGTGGACCTGCCCGGCGGCTTCGCGACCTTCGGAGGCATCCAGGGCGGCCGGCTCTACCGGGACGGCTCGGACTCGTGGGTGACTCTGCGTGGGAGGGTGGTCCAGCTGGAGGCGGACGACGGTTCCGCTCCTGGTCTGCTGGTGGTCGACACCGGCCCGCAGCTGCGCGGCGTCGACCGGGTGACCGGGACCGTGCGATGGCAGCTGCCGACCGACCTCGACGCGGTGGCGGTCGCGTCGGGCATCCTGGTCACGGCGGCGGACGGCGTGTACGGAGCGGTCGACGTGCGCACCGGGGCCTCCCTGTGGCAGGTGCGGGCCGGGCTGGAGGGTGGCGCGCGCACGTGGGTCCCGCGCACGGACGGCACGCAGGTCATCGGGCTCGAGGTCGCGTCGGGCGGGGCGTTGGCCATCGTGGGCCGGGGCCTGCGCGACGGGATCCGGACCTGGAGCGTGCCCGTCCCGGTGGGGACCGACCGGCTCGACACGGTCGGCGGTCGGCTGCTCGCGCGCGGGCCGGCGGACGTCGTCGTGCTCGGCTGAGCCTGGACGCGTTGCCGGGTCTCGCGAACGGGGGAGTAGGGTGCCAACCGTGCTCCGGAGCGTTCTCCTTCTTCGTCGCCGCGGCGAGGCCCTCTAGGCCGGATCCTCGTCGCGGTGTCCGCTGCGCCGGCTGAGCACCCGCCGCGACGACTGACGAGGAACCCCGATGACCGACGTAGCAGAGCGCAACCCCCAGCAGCCCTCCGGGATGCCGGTGCACAAGTACCGGCCCTTCCACGAGCAGATCCGCGTGGACCTGCCGGACCGGACCTGGCCCGACCGCCACGTGACCCGCGCCCCGCGCTGGTGCGCCGTGGACCTGCGGGACGGCAACCAGGCGCTGATCGAGCCGATGAACCCCGCCCGCAAGCTCGCGATGTTCGAGCTGCTGGTGCAGATGGGCTACAAGGAGATCGAGGTCGGCTTCCCGTCCGCCTCGCAGACCGACTACGACTTCGTCCGGATGCTGATCGAGGAGAACCGCATCCCCGACGACGTCGTCATCCAGGTGCTGACGCAGTGCCGCGAGCACCTGATCGAGCGCACGTACGAGGCGATCGCCGGCGCGAAGCAGGCGATCGTGCACTTCTACAACTCGACCTCGGTGCTGCAGCGGCGCGTCGTGTTCAACGCCGACGAGGACGGCATCCTCGACATCGCGGTGTCCGGTGCTCGGTTCTGCAAGAAGTACGAGGAGCTGGTCCCGGACACCGAGGTGTTCTACGAGTACAGCCCCGAGTCGTACACCGGGACCGAGCTCGAGTACGCCGTGCGGGTGTGCAACGCGGTGCTCGACGAGCTGGAGCCCACCTCCGACCGGAAGGTGATCATCAACCTGCCGGCGACGGTGGAGATGGCCACCCCGAACGTCTACGCCGACTCGATCGAGTGGATGGGCCGGCACCTGCACCACCGCGAGAACGTGGTGCTGTCGCTGCACCCGCACAACGACCGCGGCACCGCCGTGGCGGCCGCCGAGCTGGGCTACCTGGCCGGTGCCGACCGCATCGAGGGCTGCCTGTTCGGCAACGGCGAGCGGACCGGCAACGTCGACCTGGTCACGCTCGGCATGAACCTGTTCAGCCAGGGCATCGACCCGCAGATCGACTTCTCCGACCTGCCGCACGTGCGGTCCGTGGTGGAGCACTGCAACCAGCTGCAGGTCGCCGAGCGGCACCCGTACGGCGGTGACCTGGTGTTCACCGCGTTCTCCGGGTCGCACCAGGACGCGATCAAGAAGGGCCTGACGGCGATGGAGGTGGACGCCGCCGCGGCCGGTACCACCACCGACCAGCTCGAGTGGGCGGTGCCCTACCTGCCGGTCGACCCGAAGGACGTCGGCCGCAGCTACGACGCGATCATCCGGGTGAACAGCCAGTCCGGGAAGGGCGGCATCAGCTACCTGATGAAGTCCGAGCGCGACCTCGACCTGCCGCGCCGGCTGCAGATCGAGTTCTCGCAGGTGGTGCAGCGGCACACCGACACCCACGGCACCGAGGTCACCGCCGACGACCTGTGGCGGATCTTCGTCGACGAGTACCTGCCGGTGGAGATGGCGGCGGCGGCGCGCCCGCGGCAGACCGCCGGGACGGGCGACGAGTCCGGCCAGCCGCTCGACCCGTGGGGTCGGTTCTCGCTGCGCGGCACCCGGGCGACCAGCACGGAGGGCGGTGAGGACCACCTCGAGGTGGACCTGGTCGACCGCGGGGTCGAGCGGACCATCGTCGGCAACGGGAACGGCCCGGTCGCCGCGTTCGTCGCGGCGCTGCGGTCCATCGGCGTCGACGTCGCCGTGATGGACTACGCCGAGCACGCCCTGTCGTCCGGTGGTGACGCGACGGCGGCCGCCTACGTCGAGTGCGCGGTGGGGAGCGACATCCTGTGGGGTGTTGGCATCGACCCGTCGATCACCACGGCGTCCCTCAAGGCGATCATCTCCGCGGTGAACCGGCAGCAGCGCTGACGGTTCACCGTCCGGCCACCGACGCGCCGCGTCCTGCGCACCCCGGCGCGTCGGTGGTCCGGGGGAGAATGGGCCGGTGAGCCTCTACCGCGACGAGGCGATCGTGCTGCGCACCCATCCGCTGGGTGAGGCGGACCGCATCGTCACCCTCCTGACCCGCACCAACGGCAAGGTGCGTGCGGTCGCCAAGGGGGTGCGGCGCACCACGTCCCGGTTCGGCTCACGGCTCGAGCCGTTCATGCACGTGGACGTGCAGCTCAGCACCGGGCGGTCGCTGCACGTCGTCACCCAGGTGGAGACCCTCGGTGCGTACGGGCGGCCGGTGTGCGAGGACTACGCGCTGTACACGGCGGGCACCGTGATGCTCGAGACGGCCGACCGGCTGGTCGAGGCGGAGCACGAGCCGGCGGTGCAGCAGTACTGGCTGCTGGTGGGCGCCGTGCGGGCGCTCGCCGGCCGGGAGCACGCCCCGGGCCTGGTGCTCGACAGCTACCTGCTGCGGGCGCTGTCGGTGGCGGGCTGGGCGCCCAGCTTCGCTGACTGCGCCCGGTGCGGGGCGGTGGGTCCGCACCACTCGTTCGCCGTGGCGATGGGCGGTGCGGTGTGCAACGCGTGCCGGCCGGCGGGTGCGGCGGCACCTGCGCCGGAGACGTTCGCCCTGCTCGCCGCTCTGCTGGTCGGTGACTGGTCCACGGCGGACGGCAGCGCCGAGCGGCACCGCGCCGAGGGCAACGGGCTGGTGGCGGCGTTCAGCCAGTTCCACCTCGAGCGACGGCTGCGGTCGCTGCCGATGGTGGAGCGCGTCTAGTGGCCGCCGCACGCACCCCCGTCCCGCCGCCCCCGCACCCGTCCGGCGCCAGGCCGCCCGCGATCCCGCGCGAGCTGGTGCCGCGGCATGTGGCGGTGGTGATGGACGGGAACGGCCGGTGGGCCAACGCCCGCGGCCTGCCGCGGACCGCCGGGCACGCTGCCGGCGAGGCGTCGCTGCTCGACGTGGTCGCCGGCGCCATCGAGGTGGGCGTGGAGTACGTGTCTGCGTACGCCTTCTCGACCGAGAACTGGTCGCGGTCACCCGACGAGGTGCGGTTCCTCATGGGGTTCAACCGCGACGTGCTGCACCGGCGGCGCGACCTGATGGACTCGTGGGGCGTGCGGGTGCGGTGGGCCGGCCGCCGGCCGCGGCTGTGGCGGTCGGTGATCTCCGAGCTCGAGCGGGCCGAGGAGCAGACCAGGGACAACACCGTCTGCACGCTGACGATGTGCGTCAACTACGGCGGCCGGGCGGAGATCGCCGATGCGGCCCGCGCCATCGCCCTCGAGGTCGCAGCCGGCCGGCTCGACCCGAAGAAGGTCAGCGAGAAGACGATCCAGCGGCACCTGGACGAGCCGGACCTGCCGGACGTCGACCTGTTCGTGCGGTCGTCCGGCGAGCAGCGCACGTCGAACTTCATGCTGTGGCAGGCGGCGTACGCCGAGCTGGTGTTCCTCGACGAACCGTGGCCGGACGTGGACCGGCGGCACCTGTGGCGGGCCGTGGAGACCTACGCGCGCCGTGACCGCAGGTACGGCGGGGCGGTGGACAGCCCCGCCGCGACCTAGCGGCGAAGGCCTACTGGCGGCCCACCTGATCGGCCCGCACCGAGGCGTTCGGGTGCCGATGGGGTGCGGGTACGGGGACCTGGCACTCGTCGTCCGAGTCGGCCAGCAGCACGTCGTCGGCCATCTCGGGGTGCGGGTCGGAGGCCGCGGCCCGCCGGCGCACCATCGGCCGCAGCGCCGCCGAGACCGCGTAGACGGCGATCGCCAGCACCACGATGGTGGCCCCCGGCGGGATGTCGTTCCAGTAGGTGAGCACCAGGCCGACCACGCTGACCGTCACACCCACACCGCTGGCCGTCGCCATGGTCCGGCCGAAGGAACGGGCGTACAGCTGGGCGACGGCGACCGGCACGATCATCAGCGCGCTGACCAGGAGCAGGCCGACAACCCGCATCGCCACGGTCACCGTCACGGCGGCCAGCACGGCGACCACCATCGCCAGGGCGCGCGTCGGCAGCCCGCTGGCGCGGGCGAACTCCTCGTCGTGGCTCACGGCGTACAGCGCGGTCCGCAGACCGACGCCCACGACGAGCACCACCGCGGCCAGCGCCACCGTCCACACGAGGTCGCTCGGGGAGACCGTGGAGATCGAGCCGAACAGGTAGGCCATCAGGTTCGCGTTGGTGCCGCCGGCCACCTTGATCAGCAGCACGCCGCCGGCGATGCCGCCGTAGAACATCAGCGCCAGCGCGAGGTCGCCGGTGGTGCGGCCGCGTTCGCGGACCAGCTCGATGACGACGGAGCCGACGACGGCCGCCACCACGGCGCCCGGGACAGCGAGAGCACCGTTGGGCACCAGCCCGGCCCAGCTGCCGACCAGCCAGCCGAGCGCCACGCCGGTGAGCGCCACGTGCCCGATGCCATCGCCCATCAGCGCCATGCGCCGCTGCACCAGGAAGGTGCCGACGACGGGCGCCGCGGCGCCGACGAGCACGGCGGCCAGCATGGCGCGCTGCATCAGCGGCGAGGTGGCCATGGCCACCACCTGGTCCCAGAACGTCACGGGGTCACCTCCACCGACAGGCCGGATGCGGCGCTCGGCGGGTCGCCGTGCGCATGAGCGTGGTCGTGCGCCGGTCCGGCGTGCTCGACGCGGGCGACGGGTGGGGCGCCGTCGTGCACCACGCGACCGTGCCGGAGCACAACGGAACGCTGGATCAACGGTCCGAACTCGCCGAGCTCGTGGAGCACCACGACGACGGTGCCGCCGCTCTCGTGCATCCGCCGCACGGTGCTGACGAACGCCTCCTGCGTCGGCAGGTCGATGCCCGAGGTGGGCTCGTCGAGCACCAGCAGGTCGGGCCGCCGCACCAGCGCCCGGGCGATCTGGACGCGCTGCTGCTGCCCGCCGGACATCTCCTGGACGCGCTGACCGGCACGGGCCGCCATGCCGACCTCGTCGAGGGCGGCGAGCGCGCGGGTCCGCGCGTCCCGCGGCGGCCGCAGCGACCGGCCCGACAGCAGACCGGAGCGCACCACCTCGAGGGCCGTCGACGGCATGCCGGACGCGACGGGCACGCGCTGCGGGACGTACCCGACGCGCAGCCACGGGACACCGGGCCCGAGGGGCTCGCCGAACAGGCGGACGCTGCCGCCGCTGAGCGGGACGGCACCGAGCAAGGAGCGGATCAGGGTGGACTTGCCGGAGCCGTTGGCGCCGAGCACCGCCAGCACCTCGCCTCGCGGCACCTCCAGGTCGACCCCCCGGACGATCGCCAGCCCCCCGAGCGTCACCTGCAGGTTCACCGCCTCGATCACCGGTGCGGTGTCGGGGCCCGACGGCGCGGTCGCGGCGCTCATGCGCAGCCCAGCGCCGTGCGCAGCGTCGCCAGGTTGTCCTGCGCGACGGAGAAGTAGTCGGCACCCGGTGCGGTGATGGACTCCATCGGGTCCAGCACGGTCGCCTGGACGCCCAGGTCGGAGGCCAGCGTGCGGGCCACCTTCGGGCTCGCCAGCGTCTCGAAGAAGATCGTCGTCACACCCTCTCGTCTCACCACGTCTCCGATCTGTGCCAGCCGGGCCGGCGACGGTTCGGTCTCCGGGTCCAGCCCGGAGATGCCGACCTGCTGCAGGTGGTACCGGAGCGCGAGGTACCCGAAGGCCTCGTGCGAGGTGACCAGCACCTGACGCCGGCAGTCCGCCAGGCCGGTGCGGTAGGCCGTGTCCACGGAGGTGAACCGGGCGGCGAGCCGGTCCGCCGCCGCGCGGTAGTCCGCAGCGCCCGCCGGGTCGACCTGGCTCAGTGCCGTGGCGACGTCGTCCGCCAGCGCGGGCAGGCGGGACGGGTCCAGCCAGAAGTGCGGGTCGAGCGTGCGGGTGGCGGCGGTGCCGGCGCCGGTGCCCGCGAGCGGGTCGGCTCCCTCCGAGGCCTGCTCGGTGCCCAGGTCCATCAGGCCGGCGTGCAGCGCTGCGTCGAGCACGTGGCGCGGGCGCACCTGACGGACCGCGTCGTCCACCGCTGCCTGGAACCCGGAGAGGTAGACCACCAGGTTCGCGGTCTCGACGGCGGACACCTGGGCGGGGGACAGCTCGACGTCGTGCGGCTCCGCGCCCGGAGGTGTCAGGGAGTCGACGTGCACCCGGTCGCCACCGACCTGCTGCGCCACGAACTGGAGCGGGTAGAACGACGCGAGCACCCGCACCTTCCCGGCAGGTGCGCCGGCGAGGGTGCCGCCGGCGCCGGCCGTGCCGCACGCGGTCAGGGCGGAGAGCGCCACGACGACCGCCGCCGCCAGCCCGCCGATCCGTCGTCTGCTCACAGCGAGGATCTTGCCGAAGACGAGAATCATTGTCAAAAGGCGGCAGAGGGCGGTGTTGCCGCAGGCCGGTAGCCTGGGGCGGCTGTTCCCGCGGCACCCAGCCGCGGGCCCCCGACCCAGGAGTGCTCACCGTGGCCGCACCGTCCCGCCTCGACAACGCCATCGCCCTCGCCAAGCGGCGCGGCTTCGTGTTCCCGAGCGGCGAGATCTACGGCGGGACCAGGTCGGCGTGGGACTACGGGCCGCTCGGCGTGGAGCTGAAGGAGAACATCAAGCGGCAGTGGTGGCGGTTCATGGTCACCAGCCGTGAGGACATCGTCGGCCTCGACTCCTCGGTGATCCTGCCCCGGCAGGTGTGGGTCGCCTCCGGTCACGTCGGCGTGTTCACCGACCCGCTCACCGAGTGCCTGCACTGCCACAAGCGGTTCCGTGAGGACCAGCTGATCGAGGAGTTCACCGAGCGCAAGGGCCACGAGCCCGAGGGCGGCCTCGCGTCCGTGCCGTGCCCCAACTGCGGCACCAAGGGTCAGTGGACCGAGCCGCGCGACTTCAACATGATGCTCAAGACGTACCTCGGCCCGGTCGAGGACGAGTCCGGCCTGCACTACCTGCGGCCCGAGACCGCCCAGGGCATCTTCGTCAACTTCGCCAACGTGCTGACGGCCGCCCGCAAGAAGCCTCCGTTCGGCATCGGCCAGATCGGCAAGTCGTTCCGCAACGAGATCACCCCGGGCAACTTCATCTTCCGCACGCGCGAGTTCGAGCAGATGGAGATGGAGTACTTCGTCGAGCCGGGCACCGACGAGACGTGGCACCAGTACTGGATCGACACGCGCACCGACTGGTACGTCGGCCTGGGCATCGCCCGCGACAACCTGCGGCACTACGAGCACCCCAAGGAGAAGCTGTCGCACTACTCGAAGCGGACGGTCGACATCGAGTACCGGTTCGGCTTCCAGGGCAGCGAGTGGGGCGAGCTGGAGGGCATCGCCAACCGCACCGACTTCGACCTGTCGACGCACTCGCAGCACTCCGGCGCCGACCTGTCGTACTTCGACCAGGGCCGCGGTGAGCGGTACGTGCCGTACGTCATCGAGCCGGCGGCCGGCCTGACGCGGTCGCTGATGGCCTTCCTGGTCGACGCGTACACCGAGGACGAGGCGCCCAACACGAAGGGCGGCGTGGACACCCGCGTCGTGCTGAAGCTCGACCCGCGCCTCGCACCGGTGAAGGCCGCGGTGCTGCCCCTGTCGCGCAACGAGCAGCTGTCGCCGAAGGCCCGCGACCTGGCTGCCGAGCTGCGCCGGGCGTGGAACGTCGACTTCGACGACGCCGGCGCGATCGGTCGCCGCTACCGCCGCCAGGACGAGATCGGCACGCCGTTCTGCATCACGGTCGACTTCGACACCCTCGAGGACGACGCCGTGACCATCCGCCACCGCGACGACATGTCGCAGCAGCGCGTCGGGCTCGGTCACGTGTCGGAGTACCTCGCGCAGCGGCTGATCGGCGCCTGAACCGGGTCGCTCGCGCCACCGGCCGGACATGACATCCGTCATGTCCAGCCGGTGACGCGCGGCGTGGGCCGCTGACCTGGTACGTCGCCAGGATCGGTGCATGACCTTCACCGAGACCTCTCTCCGGCCACGTGCGGCCGGCGACGCCCCGCCGGCCATCGACCTGCGCGGGCTGCACAAGTCGTTCGGCTCCGTGCACGCCGTCGACGGCATCGACCTGGCCGTCGAGCCGGGCGAGGTCGTCGCCTTCCTCGGACCGAACGGTGCGGGCAAGACGACGACGATCGACCTGCTGCTCGGTCTGTCCGTCCCGGACGCCGGGACGGTGCAGGTGCTCGGCCTCGACCCGACGCGGGCGATCGCCGAGGGCCGCGTGTCGGCCGTCATGCAGACCGGCGGCCTGCTCAAGGACCTCACCGTCGGCGAGACGGTCGAGGTGACCGCCTCGTTCTTCCGGTCGGCCCGGTCCGCGGCCGAGGTGCTCGGCCGTGCCGGCATCGCCGACATCGCGGGACGCAAGGTCGGATCCTGCTCCGGCGGTCAGCAGCAGCGGCTGCGGTTCGCGCTGGCGCTGCTGCCCGACCCCGACCTCATCGTGCTGGACGAGCCGACCACCGGGATGGACGTCGAGGGCCGCCGGGAGTTCTGGACGGCTCTGCGGGCGGATGCGGCGCGGGGCCGCACCATCCTGTTCGCCACGCACTACCTCGACGAGGCGGACGCGTACGCCGACCGCATCGTGCTGGTGAGCCACGGCCGGATCGTCGCCGACGGCTCGGCCGCGCAGGTGAAGAACCTCGCGTCTGGCCGGCTGGTCTCGGCCACCCTGACCGACCTGACGCCGGCGGACGAGGCCGCGCTCCGCGGGCTGCCCGGGGTGCAGTCCGTCGAGCTGCGCGGAGACCGGCTGCTGGTGCGCACCTCGGACTCCGACGGGGTCGCGCGGCTGCTGCTCACCTCCACCACGGCCACCGACATCGAGATCACCGCACGCGGGCTCGAGGACGCGTTCCTCGCGCTGACGAGCGCTACCGCAGGGAGCCCCTCATGACCACCACCGAGACCGCCACCACCGCCACGGCGGCCCGCGGCACCGCGCAGCGCCCGACGGCGGCACCGGACCGGACGCCGCGCACGGGCCTGCTGAACGGCCGCTTCCTCGCCGTCGAGCTGCGCCGGCTGCTGCGCAACCGCCGCACGGTGATCTTCACGCTGGTGATGCCGCCGGTGTTCTTCCTCATCTTCGGGGCCAACGCCGGCTACCGGCACCAGTCCGTCGGCCACGGCAACGTGACCGCCTTCATCATGGTGTCCATGGCGCTGTACGGCGCCATGCTCGCCACCACCGGCGGTGGCGCCAGCGTCTCGGTGGAGCGTGCCCAGGGGTGGACCCGTCAGCTGCGGCTCACGCCGCTGCGTCCCGCCACCTACGTCACCACCAAGGTGCTGGTGGCCATGGTGCTCGGTCTCGCAGCCGTGGTCGTGGTCGGTGCGGTCGGGCTCGCCGAGGGTGCGACGGGGCAGGGCGGCGCGCTCGTCTGGTCGCTCCTGCTCGCCTGGGTCGGCTCGGTGGTGTTCGCCGCGTTCGGCCTGTTCATGGGCTACCTGCTGCCGGCCGAGAACGTCATGCAGATCCTCGGACCTGTGCTCGCGCTGCTCGCGTTCGCCGGTGGGCTGTTCGTGCCGCTCGGTGACGGGGTGTTCGCGCAGATCGCCAAGGCGGTCCCGACGTACGGGGTGGCGCAGATCGTCCGAGCGCCGTTGACGGGTGAGTCCGTGACGGGGTGGGCGGTGCTCAACGTGGTCGGCTGGGCCGTGGTCTTCGGGCTCGGGGCCGCCTGGCGGTTCCGGCGGGACACCGCACGGGTGTGACCCGCGGGCGGCCGGTGCCGGTGCGGCCGCCCGCTACCGTGGGCGCCGTGAGGCGCGGGTGGCCCGGCTGGGGCAGGCAGCCGGTCGCGGTGTCGGAGTCCGACGGCGTGGCACGGCCCCAGCACCGACCGGTGATGCGGGTGGTCGGGCCCGCCATGGGCGTCGTCTGGGTCGTCTTCCTGGTGCAGCCCTGGTTGGCGGCCTGGCGCAGCCACGTGGGGCTCGCCCGGGACGTGTCGCTCGCTGCTGTCGCGGGGCTCGCGGTCAGCTTCGCCTGGACCGTCGTGACGCGCGGCGGCGGCCGTGGTGAGCGGATGGGGAGCCGCGGTGTCGTGCTGGTGCTCGGCGGGCAGGCCGTGCTGGTCGGGCTGTCGACCCTGGCCGCTGCCGAGCAGGGGCTGGTCGGGCTCGTCTTCCTCTCCGTCTCGGCGGTCTTCCTGATCGGCCAGCCCCGCGCGCTGCTGGTGCCCCTCGGGGCGAGCGCCGTTGTGGTGGGCCTGCCGCGGGTGGTCCCGGGCTGGTTCACCATCGACGGGCTCGTGCTGTCCGTGCTGCTGGCGTCGTTCGCGGTGTTCGGGTTCACGCAGCTGGTGCAGCGCAACCGCCAGCTGCAGCTGGCCCAGGCCGAGGTCGCGGTGCTGGCCGTGGAGCGGGAGCGGGAACGGATCGCCCGCGACATGCACGACATCTTGGGGCACTCGTTGACGGTGATCGCGGTCAAGGCGGAGCTGGCCGGCAAGCTGTTCGAGCTGGACCCGGAGCGGTCCCGTGCCGAGATGGCCCAGGTGCAGGCGCTCGCCCGCGGCGCTCTCGCCGACGTCCGCGGGATGGTGTCCGCGACGCGTGCCGTGACGCTGGCGGGCGAGCTCGCCGGCGCCCGGCAGGCGTTCGACGCCGCGGGCGTCCAGGCGCAGGTGCCCGGCAGCGTCGACGACGTCCCGGAGCACCTGCGTGAGCTGTTCGCCTGGGCGCTGCGGGAGGGGACGACGAACGTGCTGCGGCATGCGGCGGCGAGCCGAGTGGAGGTGACCATGACGGCGGACTCCCTCGTCGTCGACGACGACGGGCACGGACCCTCGGGCGGTGCCGGCGGGGAGCCGACCGCGCCGGGGAACGGGTTGCACGGGCTGACGGAGCGTGCGCGGGCCGCCCGTGCTCGCCTCGAGGTGTCGAGGAGCCCGTTGGGCGGCTACCGGCTCGCGGTGATCGCGCGGAACGAGGGCCGATGAGCGAGCGACCGATCCGGCTGCTCCTCGCCGACGACCAGGCGCTGGTCCGCGGCGCCCTCGCCGCCCTGCTGGATCTCGAGGTGGACCTGACCGTCGTGGCGCAGGTCGGGCGCGGCGACCTGGTGGTGGACGCCGCGCGAGCCAACGCGGCCCAGGTGGCACTCCTCGACGTCGAGATGCCGGGCATGGACGGGATCGCCGCCGCCGCGGCTCTGCGTGCCGCCTACCCGTCCTGCCGGTCCTTGGTGGTCACCACGTTCGGCCGGCCCGGGTACGTGCGGCACGCGCTCGACGCGGGCGCGAGCGGGTTCGTGGTCAAGGACACCCCCGCCGAGCAGCTGGCGGACGCGGTCCGCCGCGTGCACGCGGGGCTGCGCGTGGTGGACCCCGACCTCGCGGTCGAGTCGCTGGCGGTGGGCGCGAGCCCGCTGACCGACCGCGAGCGGGACGTCCTCCTGGTCGCCGGGCGCGGCGGGACGGTGGCGGACATCGCGCGGGAGACGTTCCTGTCCGAGGGCACCGTGCGCAACTACCTGTCGGCGGCGATGGGCAAGACCGGTGGCCGGACGCGGGCGGAAGCGGTGCGCCTCGCCCAGGAGAACGGGTGGCTGCTGGGTTGAGCCGCGGGTCCGCGGCGCAGCAGGTGGAAGTGTCTCGGCCCACCGAGCGGGCGGCCTGCGGTGCTGCCAGAGTGGGGCCGTAGATCCGCATCGTGCGCAGGAGGTCCATCGTGTCCCGTGTCGTGCACTTCGAGATCCACGCGGACGACGTCGCCCGGGCCCGGGAGTTCTACGGGTCGGTGTTCGGCTGGCAGTTCCAGGACTGGTCGGGCGTGGCGGACGACGAGTACTGGGGCGTCACCACCGGCGGGGGTGACCAGGCCGGCATCGACGGGGGACTGCTGAAGCGGCGCGCCCCTGCGCCGGCCGCGGAGCAGGGCCCCAACGCGTTCGTCTGCACGGTCCAGGTGGACGACTTCGACGCCACCGCCACGGCGATCGAGGCCGCGGGCGGCCGTGTGGCGCTGCCCAAGTACGCGCTGACCGGCATGGCGTGGCAGGGCTACTTCCTCGACCCCGAGGGCAACACGTTCGGCATCCACCAGGCCGACCCCGAGGCACGCTGACCGCTCGGTCGTCGTCCGCACGCCGACGGCCCGCTCCCGGTGACGTACCGGCCCCGTGGGTCGCCCGCGGCCTGATGCGACACTGGACGGCATGCCCCCGGTCCTCGACGACGCCGACGCACGCCCGGCCGCCCCGACGGTCGGTGCGGCGCTGCCCCCGTTGCACATCGGTCCGATCGTCGTGGACACCCCCGTAGTGCTCGCGCCGATGGCCGGCGTGACCAACGCGGCCTTCCGGCGGCTGTGCCGCGAGTCGGGCGCCGGCCTGTACGTCGCCGAGATGGTCACCAGCCGGGCCCTCGTGGAGCGCAGCCCGGAGTCGTTCCGGATCATCGACTTCGCACCGGACGAGCGCCCGCGCTCCGTCCAGGTGTACGGGGTCGACCCGACGACGGTCGGCGCCGCGGTGCGGATGCTGGTCGAGGAGGACCGCGCCGACCACGTCGACCTGAACTTCGGCTGCCCCGTGCCGAAGGTCACCCGACGGGGCGGGGGAGCGGTGCTGCCCTGGAAGCGAGACCTGTTCTCGTCGATCGTGCAGGCGGCCGTGGCGGCCGCCGCGCCGGCCGGGGTGCCGGTGACGGTGAAGATGCGCAAGGGCGTGGATGACGACCACCTGACGTACCTCGAGGCGGGGCTGCGTGCTCAGGACGCCGGCGTGGCGGCGGTCGCACTGCACGGGCGCACGGCGGCGGACTACTACTCCGGCACGGCGGACTGGGACGCCATCGCGGCGCTCAAGGCGGCCGTGACGGACATCCCGGTGCTGGGCAACGGCGACATCTGGTCGGCGGAGGACGCGCTGGAGATGGTGGCGCGCACCGGGGTCGACGGTGTGGTCGTCGGCCGTGGGTGCCAGGGACGGCCGTGGCTGTTCGCCGACCTCGCGGCGGCGTTCTCCGGTTCTGACGTGCGGGTGCGCCCGGGACTCGGCGAGGTCGCGGCCGTGGTGCGGCGGCATGCCGAGCTGATGGTCGACACCTTCGGTGACGAGTCCAAGGCGCTGCGCGAGATGCGCAAGCACATGGCCTGGTACTTCAAGGGCTACGTGGTGGGCGGTGAGCTGCGGGCCCGGCTGGCCATGGTGTCGACGACGGCGGAGCTGGACGACCTGCTCGCGCTGCTGGACCACGACCAGCCCTATCCCGGTGCTGCCGCCGAAGGGCAGCGGGGCCGTGCCGGGTCGCCGAAGCGGCCCCACGTGCCGGACGGGTGGCTCGACTCGCGGGAGCTGTCGGAGGACTTCCGGCGGACGCTGCGCGAGGCCGAGCTGTCGGTGTCCGGCGGCTGACGCCGCCGCGCATCCGCCACCGCCGCGCATCCGCCACCGCCTGGCATCAGCCTCCGCGCGCGAGAGGCCGCCTGCGGGGTAGCGGCGCGGCTCAGTGCCGACGCACCCGCACCGAGGCCGCCAGCGCCGTCGCCTCCGCCCGCGTGAGGGACCCGGCGCCGAGCCCGGGCTGTGCGACGGCGAGCCCCGCGACGGCGGAGGCGAACGCCAGGCCGTCCGGTGTCGGCAGTCCGTCGAGGTGCGCCGCCAGGAGCCCCGCGAGGAAGGCGTCACCGGCCCCCTCGGCGTCGACCACCTCGACCGGAACGGCCGGGACCTCCCACCAGCCCTCCGCGTCGCGGGCCAGCGTGCCGGCGGACCCTGCGGTGCACACGGCCAGACGGGCCCCTGCGACGACCCGGGCGTCGAGGTACGCCGTCGGGTCGTCGAGCCGTGCCGCGCTGACGAGCAGCACGTCCGCCGCCTCCGCGAACGCCCGTGGGTACGGCGCCGCACCGTCGTCGTCGTGGACGTCGCACCACACGGGCACCCCGCTCGCCCGCGCGGTCTCGAGCAGCGGACGGGAGTGCTCCGCCAGGTCGAGGACCGCGACCGGTGCCTCGCGCAGCGCCGTGAGCAGGTCGGGCGGCGTGGGTCCCTGCACCTCAGGCAGCTCGAGGTAGATCGACATCCGGTCGCCGTCGTCGGCGACGAGGTTGAGGTGCTGCTCGGTACGACCGCGGGCCGCGGGACGGGCCAGCACGCGGAGCCGGGGCCGCTCCAGCGCCGCGCGCACCAGCGTGCCCGGATCGTCGTCACCCAGCACGGTCGAGAGCAGCACGTCGACGCCGAGCGCGGCCAGCGTCACCGCCTTGCCGGCGGAGGTACCGCCCAGACCGTGCTCGACGGAGCGGGCTGCGAGCGTCTGGGGTCGCGGCTCCGGCAGTGCGTCGAGCCGCACCAGGGTGTTCCACGACGCGGGCCCGTTGACGACGACGGCTGGCACGGCGGGAGCCTACGGCCCCCGTTGGCGGGCTACACTCGGCGCGCCGAAACTTGCTGCAACTCCTTGCGGCCCGACCTGGTGGTGACGATGACGCACCGCACGACGCCCTTCGCCCGCTCTCGGCGGTTGCTCCGGACCGCGACGCTGGCCGCCCTCCTCGCGCTGCTGGCCGCCTGCTCGACACCCGGCCGGTCCGCCTCCACGACGGCCGCTCCTGCCGTCCGCGACGTCGGCGTCCAGCTGTTCCAGTGGACCTGGCCGGCGATCGGCCGTGAGTGCACCGATCGGCTGGGACCCGCCGGGTACGGCTGGGTGCTGACCTCGCCTCCGCAGGAGCACGTGCTGGGCAGCCAGTGGTGGACCTCCTACCAGCCGGTCAGCTACCGGCTGGAGAGCAGGCTCGGTACCCGCGAGCAGCTCGCCGCCATGGTCACGGCCTGCCACGCCGCCGGCGTGAAGGTCTACACGGACGCCGTGGTCAACCACATGACCGGCCAGGACGCCCCGGGCGTCGGCTGGGCCGGCTCGTCGTACTCGCACTACGACTACCCGGGCCTGTACTCGGACGCCGCAGGCGACTTCCACCACTGCGGGCTCACGCCGGGCGACGACATCGTCAGCTACCAGGACGCGACCCAGGTGCGCACGTGCCAGCTGTCCAACCTGGCCGACCTCGCGACCGAGAAGCCGCAGGTGCGCCAGAAGATCGCGGCCTACCTCGCCGACCTCGTCTCGCTCGGCGTCGACGGCTTCCGCATCGACGCGGCCAAGCACATGGCGCCGGAGGACATCGCGGCCTTCACCGCGTCGCTCCCGGCCGGCACGGGCGTGGTCCAGGAGGTGATCCGCGGCAGCGGCGAACCGATCACGCCCGAGCAGTACCTGGCCAACGGGAAGGTGCTCGAGTTCTCCTGGGGCCGGGACGTCAAGGGCATGCTGGCCGGCTCGATCGGTCCGGTCCTCGCACTCGGGACCGGCGGCCGGTACGCGCCGAGCGACAAGGCGGTCGTCTTCGTCGACAACCACGACACCGAGCGGAACCGCTCCACCCTCAGCTACCGCGACGGCGCCACCTACCAGCTGGCCGACGTGCTGATGCTCGCAGGCACCTACGGCACGCCGCTGGTGTACTCCGGGTACGCGTTCGACGACCGCGACGCCGGTCCGCGCCAGGACGCCCGGGGTGCCGTGCTGGATGCCGCGTGCGGCGCCGCTCCCGGCCCGGGCGCCGCGCTGCAGCCCCGCGACTGGGTGTGCCAGCACGCGTGGCCGGCCGTGGCCGGCATGGTCGGGTGGCGTGCCGTCGCCGGCTCGGCAGCCGTGGCCGACAGGTGGTCGGAGGGCGACGCGGTCGCCCTCGGGCGCGGCGGTCTCGGCTTCGTCGTCGTGAACAACGGGGACAGCCCGGTGGCGACGAGCATCCCGACGCACCTGCCGGCCGGCACCTACTGCGACGTGCTGGCGGGTGGTGCGCCGGTGAGCGGAGGCCGGTGCACCGGGTCGTCGGCGACCGTCAAGGGCGGCGAGATCGCCGTCCAGGTGGCGCCCCACTCGGCGCAGGCGTGGGACGTGTCCGCGCGGCGAGGTTGATGCGGTCGCGCCCGCAGCGAGACGGTCGCCGCGCCGAGCGCGGCCGTCAGCGCAGCTCGACCCAGACCGTCGTGGCGGCCGGCACGGTGCGCTCGGCCCCCGCGGCCAGCGGCGCGGAGGACAGCAGCACGTGTCCGTCGTCCGGCAGCTGCACCGAGCCCTCCCCGAGGTTGGCCACCACCAGGACGTCCCGGTCGACGAATGCGAGCACCGTCGGGTCGGTCGACACCTCCGGCGCCCAGCTGAGGTCGCCCGAGCCCAACGCGTGGTCCCGCCGCAGCCGCAGGGCCGCCCGGTAGAGCTCGAGGGTGGAGCCCGCCTGGTCACGCTGGACGTCCACCGCGAGGCGCGCCCACTCGTCCGGCTGGGGGAGCCAGGTCGCCCCGGTCGGTGAGAAGCCGTACGCGGGTGCGTCCGCGCGCCACGGGAGCGGGACCCGGCAGCCGTCGCGACCCAGCTCGGTGCCGCCGGTCCGGAAGAAGGCCGGGTCCGTCCGGACGGACGGGTCGAGGGAGGTGTGGTCCGGCAGCCCCAGCTCCTCGCCCTGGTACAGGTACGCGGAGCCGGGCAGCGCCAGCACCAGGAGCGTCGCGGCGCGCGCACGCCGCAGCCCGAGCTCGGCGTCCGGCTGGACGTCGTCCGGCCCGATGCCGTTGGGCCGGCTGGTCGGGTCGGGAAGGCCCAGCCGGGACGCGTGCCGGACGACGTCGTGGTTGGACAGCACCCAGGTGGTGGGAGCGCCGACGGCGTCGTTGGCGGCGAAGGACGAGTCGATCACCCGCCGCAGCCGCGCTGCGTCCCAGCCCGTGACCAGCACGTCGAAGTTGAACGCCTGGTGCAGCTCGTCGGGCCGCACGTACCGGGCCAGTCGGGGGAGCGGGTCCACCCACGCCTCGGCGACCATCACGCGCTCGCCGGGGTACTCGTCCAGCACCCGGCGCCACGCACGGAAGATCTCGTGCACACCCTCCTGGTCGAACATCGGGTTGGTGCCGCCGGGGACGGTGCCCTGCTCGTCGCCCTCGATCATCGCGACGTGCCCCGACCAGTCCGGCAGCCCCTCCGCCTTGACCATGCCGTGCGCGACGTCGACCCGGAAACCGTCGACCCCGCGGTCCAGCCAGAACCGCAGCACGTCCTCGAACTCGGCGCGGACCTCCGCGTTCTCCCAGTTCAGGTCCGGCTGACCGGCGTCGAAGAGGTGCAGGTACCACTGGCCGGGGGTGCCGTCCGCCTCGGTCACCCGCGTCCACGCACGTCCGCCGAAGACGGACTCCCAGTTGTTCGGCGGCAGCTCGCCGTGCTCGCCACGGCCGTCCCGGAACAGGTAGTGGGCCCGCTCCGGGGAGCCCGGTGCCGCCGCACGGGCGGCCCTGAACCACGCGTGCTCGTCCGAGGTGTGGTTGGGCACCAGGTCGACGATCACCCGCAGCCCGAGCCGGTGCGCCCGTTCGAGCAGCGCGTCGGCGTCGGCCAGCGTGCCGAACAGCGGGTCGACGTCCCGGTAGTCGGCGACGTCGTAACCCGCGTCCACCTGGGGCGAGCGGTAGAAGGGCGACAGCCACAGGGCGTCGACGCCCAGCTCGACCAGGTGGTCCAGGTGGGCCGTGATGCCGGGCAGGTCGCCGATGCCGTCACCGTCCGAGTCGGCGAACGAGCGCGGGTACACCTGGTAGATCACGGCGGAACGCCACCACTGCGCGTCCGCCGGGGCGGTGTGCACGCGGACGCGGTCGGGAGCGGTGCTGGTCATGGAGGCCTCTCGGACGGTGCGGCGGGGCGCCGCGCGGGCGCGTCAGGACGCGACGGGGCAGGACGCGACGGCTCGGGCGGTGAGGTGCCGGCGGCACCGGACGGCCGGAGCCGTCGTCAGACTGCGGCGGCCCCGGGTCCGGGGAGCACCAGGGCACCGGCGGGCGCGGCGCCGGTGGAACCGCGCACGACCAGCTCCGGCTGGAACAACAGCTCCGCCCGGGAGACCGGGGTGGAGCGGATCTCCGCGACCAGCGCCGCGACGGCGGCGTGCCCCATCGCCGCCACCGGCTGCCGGATCGTGGTCAAGGGCGGGTCGGTGAAGGCGATCAGCGGCGAGTCGTCGAAGCCGACCACGGAGAGGTCGTCCGGCACCCGGAACCCGCGCGAGCGTGCGGCACGGACGGCGCCGAGGGCCATCAGGTCCGACCCGCAGATCACCGCGGTGTGCCCGGACTCGATCAGCTCGAGGGCGGCGGACTGACCACCCTCGACCGTGAAGAGGGTCGAGACGATGTGCTGCTCGGGCTCGGCGACGCCCTGCCGTCGGAGCAGCTCGGAGAACGCGTCGATCTTGCGGCGCACCGGCACGAACCGCGTCGGCCCGACGGCCAGCCCGATCGACCGGTGGCCGAGCGAGGTCAGGTGCCGGACAGCCTGCTCCATCGCGGCCGCGTCATCCGTCGACACCGTCGGCGCGTCGACCCCCTCGGCGTACCCGTTGACCAGCACGAGCGGGATGCCGCGGCTGCGCAGCCGCTGGTAGCGCTCGGTGCTGGCGGACGTGTCGGCGTGCAGGCCGGACACGAAGACGATGCCGTCCACCCCGTGCTCGAGCAGCATCTCGACGTACTGGTCCTCGGTGGTGCCGCCCGGCGACTGCGTGCACAGCAGCGGCGTGTACCCGCGGTCGGACAGCATCGTCTCGATCACCTGCGCGAACGCCGGGAACACGGGGTTGCTCAGCTCGGGCACCACCAGCCCGACGAGGCCGGCAGGCCGCGAGTGCAGCCTGTCGGGCCGTTCGTAGCCGAGCACGTCGAGGGCCGCGAGCACCGCCTGGCGGGTGTGGGAGGACACCCCGTGCTTGCCGTTGAGCACGCGCGACACCGTGGCGGTGCTGACACCTGCCTGTTCGGCGATGTCAGTCAGCCGGGTGCGTGCCGGCGGCAGCAGAGACACGGGACCTCCTCGTCCATCACGGGTGCGACGGTCAATCATGCCCGGCGCGTCGTCGGCGTGTCTCCGTCCGACGTCCCAGCCCTGCAAACCGTTGCCTGAAAGTTACCGTAACGAGTTGCTGATGCGATCACAAGCGCGTTACCGTCCCAGCCATCAGGCCATCGTCGGCGGGCGTCCCGTCGGCCGACGGCACGACTTCCACCGAGGAGCACACAACGATGCGACGGAGCATCCCCCTCGCGGCGATCGCCGGAGTGACCCTGGCGCTGGCCGCATGTTCGGGCTCGGGGTCGGGTTCCGGCTCCACCGCGAGCGCCACCGCGAGCGCGAAGCCGACGCTCAGCGGCACCCTGACCATGTGGGTCGACGAGACCCGCATCGACTCCATGAAGCCGATCGTCGACGAGTTCCAGCAGCAGACCGGCGTGAAGGTCGACCTGGTGCAGAAGGTGTCGGGCGACATCCGCACCGACTTCGTCTCCCAGGTCCCCACCGGGCAGGGCCCCGACGTGATCATCGGCGCCCACGACTGGACCGGTGAGTTCGTCAACAACGGCGTCGTCGCCACCGTCCAGCTCGGCGACAAGGCGAAGGACTTCAGCAAGTCCGCCGTCTCCGCGTTCGCCTACAACGGCCAGCAGTACGGCGTGCCGTACGCCATCGAGAACATCGCGCTGGTGCGCAACAACAAGCTCCTCAAGGACACGACCGCCAAGACCTTCGACGACCTGGTCACCCAGGCCAAGACGGCCAACACCCCGTTCTCCGTGCTGATCCAGCAGGGCGACAAGGGCGACGCGTACCACCTGTACCCGCTGCAGACCTCCTTCGGCGCCCCGGTGTTCAAGCAGAAGGACGACGGCTCGTACACCAACGAGATCGGCATGAGCGGCGACGCGGGCACCAAGTTCGCGGCCTACCTGCAGAAGCTGGGCAAGGAGAAGGTCCTCGACGCCTCGATCGACGGCGACAAGGCCAAGCAGGCGTTCCTCGACGGCAAGGCGCCGTACATCGTCACCGGTCCGTGGAACACCACCGCGTTCACCAAGGCGGGCATGGACATCTCCGTGCTGCCGGTGCCGAGCGCCGGTGGCCAGGAGGCCAAGCCGTTCGTCGGCGTCCAGGGCGCGTTCATCTCGGCGAAGAGCAAGAACCCGCTGCTCGCGCAGGAGTTCGTGGTCAACTTCCTCACCACCGAGAAGGTGCAGACCGAGCTGTACAAGAGCGGTGGCCGCCTGCCGGCCCTCACCGCCGCGGCCAGCAAGGTGGACGACAAGGTGCTCGCCGGCTTCAACGCCGCCGGGTCCACCGGGGCGCCCATGCCGTCCATCCCCGAGATGGGCTCCGTGTGGTCCTTCTGGGGCACCACCGAGGTGCAGCTGATCAACGGCCAGGCGGCCGACCCGGCCGGCGCCTGGACCACCATGATCACCAACATCCAGAACGCCATCGCCACCAAGAAGTGACGCCCGTGACCGGTCGCTGACCGGTCAGGGAGAGGCGGCCGCGGTCCCGCCGGGGATTCACCCGGCGGGACCGCCCCGCCGCCGGGCGGCCGCCAGGCGCCGCCGTCCGGACAGGACCACCATGAGCCGCAGACGACGACGTCACCCGGCCGTCCCGGCCGCCTCGAGGAGCACCATGTCCCACCAGGGAACCCAGGTAGAGATCCCGGACGAGGCGCCCCCGCGCACGCCGTCCGGCCGGCGCACCGGCGTGGGGGACACGTCCCACGCCCGCAGCTGGTCCCGCGGCTTCTTCGTCAAGCTGGCCGTCGTCGCCATCGCCGACGCCGTCAGCGTGTACGGCATCCTCACCGCGGTCGCCGTGCAGTCGTGGGGTGTCGCGGCGTTCCTGCTCGTGGCGCTCGTCGCCATCACGTGGGTGTACTTCTCCCGGCGCGGCCTGCCGGCCAAGTACCTGCTGCCGGGGCTGCTCTTCCTGCTCGTGTACCAGCTGTTCGTGATGGGGTACACCGCCTACGTCGCCTTCACCAACTACGGCGACGGGCACAACTCCACGAAGAGCGATGCGGTCGCCCAGATCCTGGTGCAGAACGAGAAGCGGGTGGAGGGCTCGGCCACCTACCCGCTCACCGTGGTGGACAAGGCCGGCACGGTCGGCTTCGCCGTCGTCGTCGACGGCAAGGCGGAGGTCGGTTCAGCGTCGCAGCCGCTGACCGCGGTGGACGGTGCGACCGTCGACGGCGGCAAGGTGACCGCGGTGCCGGGCTGGCAGGTGCTGGACTTCGCCTCGATCGCCGGGCGGCAGGACGAGATCGTCAACCTGCGCGTGCCGTTCTCCTCGAACCCGGACGACGGGTCGCTGCGCACCCAGGACGCGCAGAACGGCTACCTGTACAGGTCCGCGCTGACGTACGACGCCGCGGCCGACACGATGACGGACACGAGCACGGGGACGGTGTACCGGCCCGACTCGCGCGGCAGCTTCGTCTCGCCCGACGGGACCGCGCTGACCCCCGGCTGGCGGGTCGCCGTCGGCTTCTCCAACTTCACGCAGATGTTCACCGACAGCCGGTTGTCCGGGCCGTTCACCCAGATCCTGGTGTGGACCTTCGTGTTCGCGGGGCTCTCGGTGCTGACGACGTTCGCGCTGGGGCTGTTCCTGGCGATCACGTTCAACGACCCGCGGGTCCGTGGCCGGCGCATCTACCGGTCCCTGCTGATCCTGCCGTACGCCTTCCCGGCCTTCCTGTCCGCGCTGGTCTGGCGCGGCATGCTCAACCAGCGGTTCGGGTACGTCAACGAGGTGCTGCTGGGCGGGGCGAACGTGCCGTGGCTGACCGACGGCACGCTGGCCAAGGTCTCCGTGCTGATGGTGAACCTGTGGCTCGGCTTCCCCTACATGTTCCTGGTGTGCACGGGGGCGCTGCAGTCGATCCCGACGGACATCATCGAGTCGGCGCGGATGGACGGCGCGAGCCCGTTCCGCATCTTCCGGTCGATGACGCTGCCGCTGCTGATGATCTCCGTCGCGCCGCTGCTCATCTCGAGCTTCGCGTTCAACTTCAACAACTTCTCGCTGATCTACATGCTGACCGGTGGCGGACCGAGCTTCACCGGCACGCCGGTGCTGATCGGGCACACCGACATCCTGATCTCGATGGTCTACGCGGTGGCGTTCGGCAGCGGCCTGAAGCAGTACGGCCTGGCGAGCGCCGTCTCGATCCTCATCTTCATCGTCGTCGGCGCCATCTCCTGGTGGGGCTTCCGGCGCACGCGCACCCTCGAGGAGCTCTGACATGGCCGCGACCTCGACCCGGACCGGTACCGTCCTGCGGACGTCGACCAAGCCGAGCCGCTCGCTCGAGCACCACGCCCCCGTGCACGGGGTGCGGTGGTGGCGGGAGCTCGGCTGGCGGCACGTCGTCGCCGTCGTCATGGTGGTGGTCTGCGTGCTCCCGCTGCTGTACGTGCTGTCCGCCTCGTTCAACCCGGGCGGGACGCTGACCGGGTCCAACCAGCTGTTCCGGCACGTCTCGGCGCAGAACTACCAGAACCTGTGGGGCCGGTACTTCGGCTCGTGGCTGCTGAACTCGTTGCTGGTGTGCACCGTGACCGCCGTCGGCACGGTGCTGATGGGCGCGGCCGCCGCCTACGCGTTCAGCCGGTTCCGCTTCCGCGGGCGCCGGGGCAGCCTGACGTTCCTGCTGCTGGTGCAGATGTTCCCGCAGATGCTCGCGTTCGTCGCGATCTTCCTGCTGCTGCTCAGCCTGTCCAAGGTGTTCCCCGCGATCGGCGTGAACAGCCAGCTCGGGCTGATCGCGGTGTACCTCGGCGGTGCGCTGGGCGTGAACACGTTCCTGATGTACGGGTTCTTCAACACGGTCCCGCGTGAGCTGGACGAGGCGGCCAAGATCGACGGCGCCACGCACGCGCAGATCTTCTGGACCATCATCCTGCGGCTGGTCGCCCCCATCCTCGCGGTGGTGGGGCTGCTGTCGTTCGTCTCGTCGTACGGCGAGTTCATCATCGCCAAGATCGTGCTGCAGCGGCCGGAGAAGTGGACGCTCGCGGTCGGCCTGTACAGCTGGGCGGCCGACGAGAAGACCGCCCCGTGGGGGCTGTTCGCAGCCGGCGCGGTGCTCGCGGCCATCCCCGTGGTGCTGCTGTTCCAGTTCCTGCAGAAGTACATCGTGTCCGGGCTGACGGCCGGTTCGGTCAAGGGGTGAGCAGGGAACGCACCCGGCAGGTCCCGCGGCACCGGCTCGACCGGCCGCACCACGACGGCTCGGCGCTCCACGTGGCGCCGGGCACCCCGGCGCTCGGCGACGCGGTGCCGGTGCGGGTCCGCGTGCCTGCCGACCGGCCGGTCGACTCGGTGTGGGTGCGCGTGCTGCGGGACGGCGAACCGGTGATGGTGCCGGCCCGCGCGGACGGCGGCGGCGGTGACGGCGACGGCGGCGGTGACGGCGACGAACGGTGGTTCACGGCGGACGTCACCGTGCACAACCCCGTGACGGGGTACCGCTGGTTGCTGGACGAGCCCGGCGGCGCGCGGTGGTTGAACGGGACCGGCCTGCATGCCCGGGACGTCACGGACGCCGCCGACTTCCGGCTCTCGGTGCACCCACCGGCGCCGTCGTGGACGAGCAGCGCCGTGGTGTACCAGGTGTTCCCGGACCGGTTCGCCCGCGCCGACGGGTACGACGGGCCACCGGCCGGAGGGCCGGCATGGGCCGAACCCATGGCGTGGGACGTGCCGCCCGCGGCGACCGGACGCTCCACGGGTCGCCAGCTGTACGGGGGAGACCTCCGCGGGATCGCCCAGCGGCTGGACCACCTCCAGCGGCTCGGGGTGGACACCGTCTACCTCACGCCGGTGTTCCCCGCGCGGTCGGTGCACCGGTACGACGCGACCAGCTTCGACCACGTCGACCCCCTGCTCGGCGGGGACCAGGCGCTGGCGGACCTGTCCCGCGCGGTGCACGAGCGCGGGATGCGCCTGGTCGGCGACCTGACGACGAACCACACCGGTGCGGGCCACGACTGGTTCGAGGCCGCGCGGCAGGACCGCTCGGCGCCCGAGGCGTCCCTGTACTACTGGACGGACACCGAGCCCGGCTACGTCGGGTGGCTGGGCCACCCGTCGCTGCCCAAGCTGAACTACGGCGCGGACAGCACGTTCGAGCGCATGGTGTCGAGCCCGGGCTCCGTGACGGCACGCTGGCTGCGCGAGCCCTACGCGCTCGACGGCTGGCGGGTCGACGTGGCGAACATGACCGGTCGGCACGGGTCGGACGACCTGACACACCGGGTGGCACGCGAGATGCGGGCGACGATGTCGGCCGTCTCGCCGGAGACGGTGCTGGTCGCGGAGCACTTCCACGATGCGGGGGAGGACCTGCGGGCAGGCGGCTGGCAGGCGGCGATGAACTACGCCGGGTTCGCGACGCCGGTGGGCGGGTGGCTGGTGGACCCGTCGTCCGGCCTGACCATGCCCGGCATCCCCGTACCCCGCCCGCGGCGGCGCGGGAGGGCGATGGTGGCGACGATGCGCGAGGTGCTCGCGGCCGTGCCGTGGTCGGTGGCGGCGCACCAGTGGAACCTCCTCGGCTCGCACGACACGCCCCGCATCCGGACCCTGGCGGGCAGCGCCGCCGCGGTGGAGGTGGCCGCCGGGCTGCTCTTCACGTACCCCGGGACCCCGATGGTCTTCGCGGGGGACGAGGGGGGTCTGACCGGGTCCACGGGCGAGGGGGCGCGGGTGCCGATGCCCTGGGCCGACATCGACGGCGGCGGGTCCCGGTGGGACCGGGGGACGTTCGACGTCTACCGCCGGCTGATCGAGGTCCGGCGGGGCAGCCGGGCGCTGCGTGAGGGCGGTCTGCGCTGGGCGGTGGTGGACGACGACGCGGTGGCGTTCCTGCGCGAGACGCCGGACGAGCGCGTGCTGGTGCTCGTCGCCAGAGATCGCTGGTCGGGGGTGCGGTTGCCCCGCACCCTGCTGGCCGGCGGTTCGGCGCCCGAACGGCTGTACGGCGACGGCGAGCTGGAGGTCCGGCGCGACGGACTCGTCCTCCCCGGCGACGGACCGGCGGTCCACGTCTGGCGACTGTCCTGACCGGCGGGGTGCGCGGTCGCCTAGGGTTTCCCGCGTGACCGTCGTGCACCCCGCCGTGCCCGGCAACCAGGCCGCTCTCGTGCCCGGCTACGCCGAGCGGGACCTGCAGCGCTGGGTGTCCGAGGGGTCGAAGAACCAGGAGCGCACACCCTTCGAGCGCGACCGCGCCCGCCTGGTGCACTCCTCGGCGCTCCGGCGGCTCGGCGCCAAGACCCAGGTGCTCGGTCCCGCGTCGGACGACTTCGTGCGCACGCGCCTCACGCACACCCTCGAGGTCGCGCAGGTCGGCCGCGAGCTCGGCAAGGCGCTCGGGTGCGACCCGGACGTCGTCGACACCGCCTGCCTGGCGCACGACCTCGGCCACCCGCCGTTCGGGCACAACGGCGAGCGGGCGCTCGCCGACCTGTCCCGGCACATCGGCGGCTTCGAGGGCAACGCCCAGACGCTCCGGCTGCTCACCCGCCTCGAGCCCAAGGTGGTCGGCCCCGACGGCCCGGTCGGGCTGAACCTGACACGCGCCAGCCTCGACGCCTCGGTGAAGTACCCGTGGCGGTACGGGGAGGGGCCGGTCAGCGCGGCGAGCGGCCGACCGACGCACAAGTTCGGCGTGTACGAGGACGACCTGCCGGTGTTCACGTGGCTGCGTGAGGGGGCGCCGGCGGGCCGCAAGTGCCTCGAGGCGCAGGTGATGGACCTCGCCGACGACATCTCCTACTCAGTGCACGACGTCGAGGACGCGGTGGTGGGCGGCCGGTTCGACCTGGTGGTGCTGACCGACGACGACGAGCGGGCGCGGGTGGTCGAGGCGGTCGAGACCTGGTACGGCGACCAGGTGGACGCCGACGGGCTGCAGGCGGCGATGGACCGGCTCGTCGCGGCCGAGCTGTGGACCACCGGCTTCGACGGGTCGCGCGGCGCGCTGGCCATGCTCAAGGACGCCACGAGCCAGCTGATCGGCCGGTTCGCCGCCGCGGCGCAGCGGGCCACCCGCGAGCAGTACGGTCCGGGACCGCTCACCCGGTACGCCGCGGACCTGATCGTGCCGATCGAGACGGTGGCCGAGATCCTCGTGCTCAAGGGGCTCGCCGTTGCCTACGTCATGGCGCCCCGCGAGCTCGAGCCGCTCTACCAGCGGCAGCGCGAGATGCTCGCCGACCTGGTCCGGGTGCTGTCCGAGCGGGCGCCCATCGCGCTCGAGCCGCCGTTCGCCGCCGACTGGGCGGAGGCGTCGGACGACGCCGCCCGGCTGCGGGTGGTGATCGACCAGGTCGCCTCCCTCACGGACGTCTCGGCGGCCTCCTGGCACGCCGACCTCGTCGCACCGCCCTACCGCTGACGACCTACACTTCGCGCGTGGCGGGGCGCATCCGGCGGGAGGACGTGGAGGCGGTCCGCGAACGCGTCCGCATCGAGGACGTCGTCGGCCAGCACGTCGCGCTGCGGCCCGCGGGTGTCGGATCCCTCAAGGGCCTGTGCCCCTTCCACGACGAGAAGTCGCCGTCGTTCCACGTCCGCCCGCAGGTGGGCCGGTACCACTGCTTCGGGTGCGGCGAGGGCGGCGACGTCATCGCCTTCGTGCAGAAGGTGGACGGCCTCGGGTTCACAGAGGCGGTCGAGTACCTCGCGGCCCGGGTCGGTCTGCAGGTGCGGTACGAGGAGGGCGGCGCGCCACGGCCCGGGGACGAGCCGGGTCGGCGACGCCGGTTGCTGGACGCGCACCGCGTGGCCGAGGAGTTCTACCGGGAGCAGCTCGCGGGTCCGTCGGCCGCGGCGGGGCGCCGGTTCCTCGGCGAGCGTGGCTTCGACCGTGCCGCTGCCGACGGCTTCGGTGTCGGGTACGCGCCGCAGGGCTGGGACGCGCTGCTGCGCCACCTGCGCGGGCGGGGGTTCACCGAGCCGGAGCTGATCGCGTCGGGCCTGGTCAGCCAGGGGCAGCGCGGTGTGTACGACCGGTTCCGGGGCCGGCTGGTGTGGCCGATCCGCGAGGTGACCGGCGAGACCGTCGGTTTCGGCGCACGGCGGCTGTTCGACGAGGACAACGGGCCCAAGTACCTGAACACCCCGGAGACGGCGCTCTACCGCAAGTCGCACGTGCTCTACGGCATCGACCTGGCCAAGCGGGAGATCGCCCGCGAGCGCCAGGTGGTGGTGGTCGAGGGGTACACCGACGTGATGGCGATGCACCTGTCCGGCGTCGGGACGGCGGTGGCGACCTGCGGCACGGCGTTCGGTACCGAGCACGCGCGCATCGTGCGGCGGCTGATGGGCGACGCCGGTGGAGCTGGTGGGGTGCAGCTCGCCGGGGGCGGGTCCGTCGGAGGTGCCGTCGTCTTCACGTTCGACGGCGACGCCGCCGGCCAGAAGGCGGCGCTGCGCGCGTTCGGCGAGGACCAGTCCTTCTCCGCGCAGACGTTCGTCGCCGTCGAACCCTCCGGGATGGACCCGTGCGAGCTGCGGCAGGCGAAGGGGCCCGACGCGGTGCGGGCCCTCGTCGCGGGGCGGCAGCCGCTGTTCGAGTTCGTCATCCGCTCCACCCTCGCGAGCTTCGACCTCGGCACGGCCGAGGGCCGCGTCGGGGCGTTGCGTGCGGCGGCGCCGGTGGTCGCGGGCATCCGGGACGCCGCACTGCGGCCGGAGTACACCCGCCTGCTCACGGGCTGGCTCGGGCTGGGTGACGAGGCGCAGGTGCGCCGGGCGGTCGCCGCCGCCGGGCGGTCCGCGCCAGCTGGCGACCGCGCCCGGGGCGACGACCGCTCTCGGGGCGACGGCGACGGACGTGGGGGCCACCCGGGTCGAGAGGTGCAGCCCCCACCGGCCCCGCGGCTGCCGGTCCCGGACCGGCGCGACCCGGTCGCCTCCCTCGAGCGCACCGCCCTCGAGGTGCTCCTGCAGCTGCCGGCGCTGGTCCCGTCCGACGCCGACGACCTCGGCTCCGACACGTTCACCGTGCCGGCCTACCGGGCGGTGCACGAGGCGCTCCGGGCCGCGGGAGGACCGCAGGCCGGCCGCGTCGTGGCGGCCGGCGGGGACGCGACCGGGTGGGTGGGCCAGGTGATCGAGGAGGCGTCCGAGCCCGTCCGTCCGCTGGTCACCGAGCTGGCGGTGGCGCCGGTCCCGGAGGACCGTGCCGACGCGCTCGCGGACTACGTCCGCGGGGTGGTGCTGCGGCTGGTGGAGATCGGCTGCACGCGGCAGATCGCCGAGCTGCGTGGGCGGCTGCAGCGGATGGACGCACAGGCCGACGCGGCGGCGTACTCCGCCGCCTTCGCCGAGCTCGTGGCGCTGGAGGGTCGGCGCCGCACGCTGCGGGAGAGCGCCTGACGGCTGCGGCCGCGGGGCGTCGGGCTGCGGGCCGGCGGGTGCGGTGTGGCCGCCGCGAGCCCGATGGGCTGGTGGCCGCGGGGCGGCCGGTGGTGAGGTGGGCACATGGGCGTCCGCATCGACGTGTCGCACCTGACCATGACGTACGGGGCGCTGGTCGCCGTGGACGACGTCTCGTTCGCCGTCGAGCCGGGGGAGTTCTTCGGCCTGCTCGGGCCCAACGGTGCCGGCAAGACCACGGCTCTGGAGGCGATCGAGGGGCTGCGCCGGCCCGCCGGCGGAACCGTCCGGCTGGACGGTCACGACCCCTGGCGCCGTGACCCTTCGCTGCAGCGGCGCATCGGCGTGCAGCTGCAGGCGTCGTCGTTCTTCGAGCGGCTGACCACCCGTGAGCAGCTGCGGACCTTCGGCGCGCTGTACGGCGTGCCGCCGGCGCGTGCGGACCGGTTGCTCGGCACCGTCGGGCTGGAGGACAAGGCGGACGAGCGCACCGAGAAGCTGTCCGGCGGCCAGCGTCAGCGGCTGTCGATCGCCTGCGCCCTGGTGCACGACCCGGAGGTGGTGTTCCTCGACGAGCCCACAGCCGCGCTCGACCCGCAGGCGCGCCGCAACCTGTGGGACCTGCTGCGGGGCCTGACCGCCGACGGACGGACCGTGGTGCTCACCACCCACTACATGGACGAGGCCGAGGCGCTGTGCGACCGCGTCGCGATCGTCGACGAGGGCCGGCTGCTGACCCTGGACACCCCGGCCGGACTGGTGCGCGGTCTCGACGCACCGGTGCGGATCACCCTCGCCCCCGGCGCGCTGGCGATGGACCAGGTGCCCGGGATCGGCGGCGTCGCGAGCGCCGAGGAGGACGACGGCGGCCTCGTGCTCACCACCCGTGAACCCGCCGCGGTGCTCGGCCGGCTGGCGGCGCGCGGTGCGCTGACGGGGCTGAGCGTGCGCGGAGCGACCCTCGAGGACGTGTTCCTGCACCTGACCGGGCGGGAGTACCGCTCGTGACCGCGCTGCGCGCGCTCACCGCCGCGATGGCGAAGGCCTTCGTGCGGGACCGCATGACGATCTTCTGGTCGGTGGTGTTCCCGCTGATGTTCCTGGCGCTGTTCGGCGGCCTCTTCTCCGACCGGTCCAGCCCCCGCCTCGACGTGGTCGCCGTCGGGTCGGTGGCGGTGCTCGACCAGCTGCCCGCCGATGCCCGTGCCCAGCTGGACCAGTCGATCTCGGTCACGACGAGCGACGACCTCGGCGGCTCCCTCGCCCGGGTGCGGTCCGGCGCGGTCGCCGCCGTGGTGACGCAGGACGGCGGCACGGTGGACGTGCACTACTCCCGTGCCGACCAGGTGCGTGCCGCCCAGCTGCTGGCGACCTTCAGCGGGCTGGTGGACGCGACCAACCTCGCGGCATCGGGCGCTCCACCCGCCGTCTCGCTGCACACGGCACAGGTCGAGGACACGTCCCTCCGGACCATCCAGTTCGTCACGCCCGGCCTGCTCGGCTGGGCGGTGGCGATGAGCGCGACCTTCGGGTCGGCGGTGAACCTCGTGGCGTGGCGCACCAACGGGCTGCTGCGGCGGATGCGGCTGGCGCCGGTGTCCACGTCGTCGGTGGTGCTCGCGCGCGTCGGTGTCAGCCTCGCGGTCGCCTTCGGTCAGGTGGTGATCTTCCTGGCCGTTGCGGTCGCCTTCTTCGGGCTGAAGCTCACCGGCTGGTGGCCGATGGTCTTCCCGCTGACCCTCGTCGGGACGCTCGCCTTCCTGTCCATCGGCCTGCTCGCCGGCTCGGTGGCCAAGACGGAGGAGGCCGCGGTGGGGCTCGCCAACGTCATCGTGCTGCCGATGGCGTTCCTGTCGGGGTCGTTCTTCTCGCTGGCCGGTGCTCCCGGCTGGCTGCAGGCCGTCTCGCGCGTGCTCCCGCTGCGCTACCTGAACGAGGCGATGCTCGACACGATGGTCCGGGGGAAGGGCCCGTCCTCGGTGCTCGTGCCGGTGCTGGTGCTGCTCGCGTTCACGGCGGTGCTGACCGCCGCCTCGGCGCGGCTGTTCCGCTGGGAACCGTGAGTCGGCTGGTCAGCGGCGCAGCACGCGGCGCGCGAGCAGGTTTCCCAGCGCCTGCGCCAGCTGCACGATGACGACGATCACCGCCACGGTCAGCCACGTGACGGCGTAGTCGTACCGCTGGTAGCCGTAGACGATCGCGAAGTTCCCCAGGCCGCCGCCCGCGACGGCGCCGACCACCGCCGACATGTCGACGATCGCCACGAACAGGAACGTGTAGCCGAGGATCAGCGGGCCCAGCGCCTCGGGGATCAGCACCGTGGTGATGATCCGCACCGGCCCGGCACCCATGGCCCGCGCCGCCTCGACCACGCCGGGGTCCAGCGCCACCAGGTTCTGCTCGACGATGCGCGAGGTGGCGAACGTCGCCATCACGGCCATCGCGAACAGGGCGTACGTCGGCCCGTAGCTGGTCCCCGTCACGGCGATGGCGGCCGGCTGGACCGCGGTGACGAAGATGATGAACGGGATCGGCCGCACGGTGTTGACCAGGACGTTCAGCACCCCGGCTACCGCTCGGTTCGGCAGGAGGTTGCGCGGCCGGCTGACGTACAGCGCCACGCCGAGCACCAGTCCCAGCACGCCGCCGACGAGCAGCGTGCCGACGACCATGTAGAGGGTCTGTCCCAGCGCCTGGCCCAGCAGGGGACCGAGCTCGCTCCAGCTCATCGGGCCGCCTCCGTCCCCGTCGCCCTGCCTCCGGGACCGTCCGGACCGCTCGGCCCGCCGGGGGGCGTACCGGCACCGCCGTGGTCCACCACCTCGGTGCGGGCGGCCAGGTCGGCGATCGCCGTGCGGACGTCGTCCGGGGCGCCGGTGAGCTCGAGGGTCAAGGAGCCGAACGGGCGCGCCCCCACCTCGGTGATGCCGCCGTAGACGATCGCGCTGTCCACGCCGTGGTGCCGCAGGACGTCGGTGATCGCGGTGCTCGTCGCCGTCTCGTCGGACACGGCGACGGTGACGATGCGGCCCTGGTGCCGTTCGAGGAGCCGCTCCACCACGTCCGGTCGGGGCCGGTCGTGCAGGGCCGTCGCGATGAACCGGCGGGTGACCGGCTCGCGAGGATTGGCGAAGATGTCGTACACGTCGCCCAGCTCCACCACCCGGCCGCCGTCCATCACGGCGACTCGGTCGCACAGGTAGGTCACCACGCTCATCTCGTGGGTGATCACCACGATGGTGACGCCGAGCTCGCGGTTGACCCGGCGCAGCAGGTCGAGGACGTCCCGGGTGGTCTCGGGGTCGAGCGCGCTGGTCGCCTCGTCGGCGAGCAGCAGCGCGGGGGAGGTGGCCAGCGCGCGGGCGATGCCGACCCGCTGCTTCTGACCGCCGGACAGCTGGCTGGGGCGCTGCCCGGCCTTGTCCGCCAGCCCGACGAAGTCGAGCAGCTCCGCGACCCGGGCGGCCTTGCTTGCCCGGTCCCAGCCGGCGACGGTCAGCGGATAGGCGACGTTCCCGGCGACCGTGCGGGACGACAGCAGGTTGAACTGCTGGAAGATGAACCCGACCCCGGCGCGCGCCGGGCGCAGCCGGCGTTCCGGCAGGCCGGTGAGCACGGTGCCGTCGACGCTGACGGTCCCGGCCGTCGGCGCCTCGAGGGCGTTGATCAGCCGCACCAGCGTGCTCTTGCCGGCGCCGGAGTAGCCGATCACGCCGAAGATCTCACCCCGGTCGATGTCCAGCGACACGTCGTCGACCGCCCGCACCCGCGTGCGGCCGTCGGTGAACTCCTTGGTCACGCCGCGCAGCTCGACCATCGTCGTCACCGCGGTGCCCCTCTCCTCGTCGTGCGCCCGTCCCGTCGTGCACGCGCCTCCTCGGCACGTGCGAAGGTCCCGGGGCCGGCGCGCGGCCGACCCCGGGACCCCTGGCGTCAGCCCGCCTTGATCTGGTCCTGCAGCTTGGTGAGGATCGCCTGCAGCTCGGCCGGGCTCTTGTCCACCGAGACCGCGGTCCCCTTCGAGTCCGCCAGCAGCTGCTGCGTCACCTCGGGGGAGTGGTAGATCTGCACCAGCTTGGCGAAGGTCGGGTTGTCCTTGTCCTTCGCCCGGGCCACCCAGATGTTGATGTACGGCTCGGCGGCCTTGAGGTCCTTCAGGTCCGAGTAGATCGCCGTCGTCGGGTCGATTCCGGCGTCGGATGCGAAGTTGTTGTTGATCACGGCGCCGTCGAGCGTCTTCTCCTGCACGGGCGTCTGGTTGGCGTCCACCGGCACGACGGTCACCTTGGAGCCGGGCTGCACGTCGGCCGGGGTGGAGAAGGCGGTGCCGCCGTTCTTCAGGCTGATCAGCCCCGCCGACTGGAGCACCAGGAGAGCACGCGCCTGGTTGGTCGGGTCGTTGGGGATGGCGATCTTGCCGCCCGACGGGATGGCCGACGGGTCCTTGTAGCCCTTGGTCGTGTACAGGCCGAGCTGGTACACCGCCGTCGCCCCGATCGGCACCAGGTCGGCCTTCGCCTTGACGTCGTAGTTCGCCAGGAACAGCAGGTGCTGGAACTGGTTCAGCTGGAGGCCGCCCTGGGACAGGATCGGGTTCGGCTGCTGGTAGTCGGTGAAGTTCTGCAGCTTCACGGTGATGTCCTGCTTGGCGGCCAGGTCGACGAACGTCTTCCAGTAGTCCTTGCTCGCGTCCGTCACGCCCACGGTCACGGTGACGGGCTTGCCGGCCGCCGGGGTACCGGCGGAGGACGGCGTCTGGGCGGTGCCCGAGCAGGCCGCCAGCCCGCCTGCCAGGATCACGGCGGCGACGGCCAGGGACAGTCTGCGCTTCATGAGTTCATACCCTTCGTGTGGTGATTCCGGTCAGGTGCAGGGACCGGCCACGGCACGACGCGTCAACGCTCCGGGCGTCCCGAGGGGACGGCACGGCGGAGCACGACGAAGCAGCCAGGACCGGTGGGGAGCCGAGGACGGCTCAGGCCAGACGACAGCCGCACGGACAGCACATTCGCTCGCGCCGGAGGCGCGGGGCGACGTGCAGGTCCACGTGCAGCTCCTTGTCCTGGGAGTGGGATGCGAGGGACCGTAGCAGCGTCCGAGGGCGGACGACGACGCGTCCGTATGGCGACCCCGCCCGCATCGGCGGCCGGCGACCGCCCGAGCGGTCCGTCCGGGACGCTCCGTCAGCCGCCCACCGCCGTCGCCACGGCGAGCGCCCCCACCGCCAGGGCCCCTGCCGTCGCCGTCCAGCGTCGCGCCCGCGGGCCTGTGAGAACGCCTCCGACGGCCGATCCCGTACCGGCGAGCAGCAGCTGCCAGCAGGCGGAGCCGAGGAGCGCGCCGACGACGAACGCGGTCCGTTGGGGTGGGTTCGTGACGGTGCGGGCGGCCGGACCGGCCACCAGCGCCGCGAAGTACACCACCGTGGCCGGGTTCACCGCAGTCAGGCCGAGCACCGTCAGGTACGCCCGCGCGGGCCCGAGGGCCGACCGTTGCTCGGCCGTCGTGCTCGGTGCGGCACCGGCGGGGCGCCACGCCGGCCGGGCCAGCACCACCGCCACCGCCGCGAGCACGACGGCGGACGACCACCGCAGCGTCGTGCGGTAGGCCTCGATCAGCGGGGCCAGGGCCGCGCCCGCCACCAGAGCGACCGTCGCGTACGCACCGTCGACGGTCGCCGCACCGAGTCCTGCCGCGGCGCCCACCCGCCACCCGCGCTGGGCGGCGACCATGACGATCAACGTCGAGACGGCACCGACCGGCACCGCGATCGCCAGCCCGGCCACGGCGCCGGATGCGAACGCCGTCGCGAGCCCGCCGGGCGTCCCGGCGAGCGCCGCGACGGTGCTCGGCAGCCCGCTCATCGTCGGCCGACCGCGACCGCCAGGTACAGGGCGTACTCCAGGTCCCGTCCGTCGCGCCGCACGGGCAGCGTGACCTCCCGGCAGTCGGCGCCGGCGGTGCGCAGCGCGTCGGCGAGGGCCGGCGCCCGGTCGGCCGACCACACGGCCAGGACACCGCCCGGCGCCAGCAGGTGCAGCGCGGTGCGCAGGAACTGCGGCTCGTAGACGACGGCGTTGGGCGGGTGGATCAGGAAACCCGGTCCGTTGTCGACGTCCAGCAGCAGGGCGTCGAACGAGCCGGACCGCATCCTCGGCAGCAGGTCGACCACGTCGCCCACGGTGACCGTCAGGCGCGGATCGCTCAGCGCAGCCGCGGGCAGCGGCAGCATCCCGGCGCGCGCCCACTCGACGATCGACGCGTGGAGCTCCACCACGTGCACGGTCGCCACCCGTGGGTCGGCGAGCAGCGCCGCCGTGGTGAACCCCAGGCCGAGCCCGCCCACCAGCACCCGGGCCTCAGGGCGCCCGCCCGCGTCGCGCTCCTCGAGGCCCCGGCCGTCGTCCCCCTGCCAGCAGTCGAGCGCCAGCCGCGCGAGCGCGCGCTCGGTCCCCGTGTCGACCGTGTCCATCGCGAACACCCCGTCGACGATCAGCTCGGTCACGGCCCCCCGCCGCGCGAGCGCCACCTCGGCGCGCTCGTCCTGCACCCGTGCGACGACGACGCGGTGCACCTCCGGCGCGTCCGGCGTGCTCACGACCCGGTCCCGTGCCGGGGAGGGGCGGTGCTCGCGCGGACGACCAGCGGGGCCGGCACAACCACGCGCTCGGCGCCCAGGTCGGACCCGTCCCGGATCTGCCGCACCAGCAGCTCGACCAGCGCGGCGCCGACCCGCTCGAAGTCGTGCACCACCGTGGTCAGCGGTGGCCACAGGTAGCCGGCGAGCGGGATGTCGTCGAAGCCGACCACCGACACGTCCTCGGGCACCCGTCGTCCCGCCTCGAACAGGGCGCGCACCACACCGACCGCCATCTCGTCGTTGGCGGCGAAGACGGCGGTCACGGACGGGTCGAGCGCCAGCCTGCGGCCGGCCTCGTACCCGGAGTCCGCGCTCCAGTCACCCACCTCGGGCGGGGGCGTGCCGACGCCGGCCGTGGCGCACGCCGCGCGCCACGCGTCGCGGCGCAGGCGGGCCGGCACCGAGTCCTCGGGTCCGGCGACGTGGTGGACCTGACGGTGCCCGAGCGCGAGCAGGTGCTCGACGGCCGACCGCGCACCGGCCGTCTCGTCGGCGCCCACGGTGGCGTGCCGACCGACCTGACGCGGATCGGCGACCACGACCGGGAGGTGGGACGGCAGCGCCAGCGTCTCGGGGGTCGCCGTCTCCGCACGGATCACCACCAGCCCGTCGACGGCCTGGTTGTCCAACCGCTGCACGGCGTCGCTCACGTCGTCCGGCGACGGCGTCAGCACGTCGACCAGGGAGACCGTGAAGCCCTCGCGCCGGGCCGCCTCGACGACCGCCTCGAAGATCCGGGTCTCGCCGGTGCGTGGCAGGCGGTGCGCCACCACCCCGATCGCCTGGAAGCTGCCGTACCGCAGGGCCCGCGCCGCGTGGTTGGGGGCGTAGCCGAGGCTGGACATCGCCTCGAGCACCCGCGCCCGCGTCCCGGGCCGGACGGAGGCCGAGCCGTTCGACACCCGGGACACCGTCTGCAGCGAGACCCCCGCGAGGCGCGCGACGTCACCGATGGACGCGCGGCCGCCTCGGCCGGAACCGGTCGGGCTGGGCATGTGCCGAGCATAGGGAGGCTGCTGGGCACCCTCCGCCGTGCTGCTCAGACGACCCGCGCCCCCGGTGCGGCGGTGTCCGCCACCAGGAAGCCCGGCTCACCCCATCCCCGTGCGGCGTAGGCCGCCGAGACGGCATCGGCCACCGCGGCCACGTCGACGGTCCGGACCAGGGCGATCGCCGACCCGCCGAAGCCCCCGCCGGTCATCCGCGCACCCAGGGCCCCGGCCGCCCGAGCGGTCTGGACCGCCACGTCGAGCTCCTCGCACGAGACCTCGTAGTCGTCGCGCAGCGAGGCGTGCGACGCGTCCAGCAGCGGACCGGTGCCGGCCAGAGCCCCGGAGCGCAGCAGCGCGACGAACTCGCGAACGCGGGCGATCTCCGTGACGACGTGACGCGTGCGGGCCCGCTCGACGGGGTCGGTCAGGGCGAGCAGTGCCGCGTCGAGGTCGGTGACCTCCCGCAGCGAGCCGAGCCCCAGCTTCTCCGCGGCGGACTGGCACTGCTGCCGACGCAGCCCGTACTGCCCGTCGTTCAGGCTGTGCGGCGCACGGGTGTCGATCACCAGGATCGCCAGGCCGTCGGCCGCGGGAGCGAACGGGATGTGGTCCACCGAGAGGTCCTGGCAGTCCAGCAGCAGGGCGTGGTCGGCACGGGACCGCAGGCTGGCCGCCTGGTCCATGCCGCCCGTCGGTGCGCCGGCGATCTCGTTCTCCGCCCGGACGCACGCGGCCGCCAGGTCGGCACGCGCGGCATCGTCCAACGGACCGACGCCGGCCAGCTCGCGGACCGCCAGCACCACTGCGCCCTCGATGGCGGCCGACGACGACAGCCCGGCACCGAACGGCACGCAGGACGTGACGGCCGCGTCGAAGCCGCGCACCGGCACGCCCTCCTCGCGCAGCACCCACGCCGGACCACCCGCGTAGGCGGTCCACCCGGTCGCCCGGCCGGGCCCGAGGTCGTCGAGCGACCCCTCGAAGACGGCCCCGGGCGCCTGCGCCGAGACCAGCCGCACCCGGTCGTCGTCCCTCGCCCGGACCGCCGCGAACGTGCGGTGCGGCAGGGCCACCGGCAGGCAGAGCCCGGCGTTGTAGTCGACGTGCTCGCCGATCAGGTTGATGCGTCCGGGGGAGGCCCACACACCGTCGGGCGGGGTGGCGAACGTCTGAGTGAAGAGCTCGGAGGCGCGTGCGGCGCCGGTGGGGTCGTCCCAGGAGGGCTGGATGGCGCTCGACATCGGTGGCGGCGTCCTCTCGTGTCAGTCGGCGGCGGGGTGGGTCTGACGTGCGTGCCACGCGCTCGCCACCATGTCGGTGAGCGTGCGGTGCGGGTCCCAGCCGAGGTCGCGCGTGGCGAGCGCCCCGGAGGCGACGATGCGTGCCGGGTCACCCGCACGGCGCGGGCCGACGACGGGCTCGAACGGAGTCCCGGTCACCTGTGCGATGGCCGTCATGATCTGCCGCACCGAGACGCCGTCGCCGGCGCCGAGGTTGTAGACGGGCTGCAGCTGGGTGCCGGCGGACAGCGCCTGCGCGGCCGCGACGTGGGTCTCGGCCAGGTCCTGCACGTGCACGTAGTCGCGCACGCACGTGCCGTCGGGCGTCGGGTAGTCGTCGCCGTTGACCACAGGTGTGCGGCCGGCCAGGAGCGCGTCGAACACCAGGGGGAACAGGTTGTGCGGCGACGTGTCCACCAGGTCGTCGTGGCCCGATCCGACCACGTTGAAGTACCGCAGGGACGTGTGCCGCAGGCCCGTCGCGGTCGCCTGGTCGGCCAGCAGCCACTCGCCGATCAGCTTGCTCTCGCCGTACGGCGACTCCGGCCGCGTCGGGGTGGTCTCGGTGACGACGTCGACGTCGGGCGTGCCGTAGACCGCCGCCGACGAGGAGAAGACGATCGCCGTCACGGCGGCCGCCGCCATCGCCTCGAGCAGGTGCGCGGTGCCGGTGACGTTCTGCTCGTACGTGTGCAGGGGGCGCTGCACGGACACGCCGGCGTACTTGAACCCGGCGAGGTGCACCACCCCCTCGACGCGCTGCTCGCGCAGCGTGCGCGTCACCAGCTCGGTGTCCAGCACGGAGCCGACCACCAGGGGAGTCCCCTCGCTGACGAAGCGACGGTGCCCGGACGAGAGGTCGTCCAGCACCACGGCCTCGACACCGGCCGCCTGGAACGCCCGAACCACGTGCGAGCCGATGTACCCGGCACCGCCGGTGACCAACCACGTCATGTGCGTTGCGCTCCGTCTCGAGGTCGACGCCGTCGTCGAGGCAGCCGAACCCCGCCGGCACCGGAGCAGGACGACGGTGTACGCGCCCCGTCTGCGGTGCATGGCAACGTTAACACGGCCACCGGCCCGGCCCGACGAGACCCTTCGGAGACAGCGAAGAACCCCCACCAGGCAGCTGCCCGATGGGGGTTCGTGAGCGTTGCTCCCCCGACTGGACTCGAACCAGTAACCCTCCGGTTACGCCGGAGGCCTGGTCAGCGGCCTGCACAGCGTGGTGCAGGGGCCGTGGCAGCGTGACGACGAGCAGGGGGAGATGGCGGCATGAGCGTGAAGAACCGGCTGGGCACGGACGCACGGTCCAACTTCAAGGGGGCGGACATCACCACGACGGCGTGGGCACGCTGGAACGGCTCGGAGGATGGCGTCTGGCGTGGCGACCTCTGCGGCTGCCCCGACGACTGGTGCCGCGGATACCACCACGAGGTGGCCGACGTGTGCATGTGCCTCCACGTGCTCCTGCAGAGCTACTGCAACCAGCGCGAAGCGTGCGAGTCGCTGGCCGACCGCCGCTCGGGCCGGTTCGGCGTGTACTACCCGGTGGTGCCGCGCCTCGAGCTCGTCGGTGGTGCGCGGTGATCGCGCTCGCGCTGGCCGCGCTGCTGTACGCCGCCCCGTCGCCGAACTGGACGCCGGGGCCGGATGATCCGGTGTGCGAGCCGGGCCAGAGCGTGCAGGTAGACCACTGCGCGCAGGGCCAGCTGCCGGGCGAGACGACCGGCCGTGAGACCACACCTGCGCCGACGAACCCGCCAGCGGATCCGACCGCGGTGGTGCTGCCGGCGGCCCCGGTCGCGCAGGAGCCGACTGCGCCGGTCGTGGGGCGGCCGGCGCAGCTCGCGGAAACGGGCGTGCCGGCCGGCCCGTACGCGGCGATCGCGGCTGCGATGATCGCGGCTGGGGCCGGGCTGCTGCAGGTGCGCCGGCGACGAGCTGCACAGGAGGACGCATGACCGTCGCGGAACTGATCGCCGCACTCTCGGCGATCGAGGACAAGACGCTGCCGGTCGTGCTCGAGGGGTGCGACTGCTACAACCCGGCGGCCGGAGAGCTCGAGCTGGATCCCGCGCTCGACGGCCTCAACGGCCCGCTCCATGGCCCGTCTGTGGTCATCCGGTGCAACGTGGGTCGCAGCTGGTAGCACGAGCCACCGACACGCGGTGCGTTCGGGGCTGATCCGGACACCTGCTCACTACAGGCGTTCGCGGGGTCGAGACCAAGGTCCCACCCCCTTTGACGCGAGAGAGCCCACCCATGCCCAGCACCACCGCCGGCGACGTCTGGTCGTCGGCCCTGTCGGAGTACGTCGCCGCTGAGCGAGCCGCTGGCCGCTCCGCCGGCACGATCCGGCTGCACCGGCACTACCTGCGCCACCTCGCCGCGCAGGTCCGGGCGCCCTACAGCGTCACCCTCGCCCAGCTCGACCGGTACCTGGCGCACGGTGGGTGGTCACCCGAGACGCGCAAGAGCGCCCGGGGGTCGCTGGCGAGCTTCTACCGGTGGGCCGCCCGCATGGGCTACGTCGACGAGCAGCTGGCGGACCGGTTGCCGCACGTGCACGTGCCGGAGGGCCGGCCCCGCCCGGCACCGGAGACGGTGCTCGCCGCGGCGCTCCGGGTCGCGGACCACCGGACGCGGCTCATGCTGCTGCTGGCCGCGCACGCGGGGCTGCGGTGCTCGGAGGTGTCCCGGGTGCACTCGGACGACCTCGTCGGGCGCACCCTCTACGTCACGGGCAAGGGTGGCAAGACACGCACGGTCCCGGTGCTGCGCCCCGAGCTCGTCGCGGCGATCGCCACGGCGGACGGGTGGTTGTTCCCCGGCCGCACGAGCGGGCACCTGGCCGCGTCGACCGTGACGGCGCTCCTGTCGGACGCGCTGCCGGGCGGGTGGACGGGCCACACTCTGCGCCACCGGTTCGCCACCCGCGCCTACGCCGGCACGTCGGACCTGCTGGCCGTCGGCGAGCTGCTGGGTCACTCGAGGCCGGAGACCACCAAGCGCTACGTCCTGGTCCCGGACGAGCACCTGGCCGCGGCGGTCGCGGCCGCGGCCTAGCCCTCGGCCTCGTCCAGCTCGTCGTCCGGGAGCAGCAGCAGCGCGGACACCCGGGCCGGGGTCAGGCCAGCGGACCGGGCGATCGCGCGCTGGCTCATCCCGTGGTCGACCGCGGCGACGATCACCCGGTTACGGCGCTTGAGCGCGGCTAGGTAGAGGCTCCGGTTGTCCTCGACCTCCCGGCGGCAGGCCTCAAGGCGGGGGTTCATATCGGTGAGCACCGGCTCAGGCATGGCCTGACCTCGTCTTTCATGGTGAAACACACCCACGCTGTTCACTTCCGTGAACACCCGGCCCCGGTGTGAATCTACCCGGGTGAGTACACCCAGGAGAACGGTCCGCGTACGGGGAACGTGCGCGGCCGGGCACACAACGGAAGCGTTCAGCGCGCCGGGGCGGCTCACGTGGGAGGGCACCTGCTCGACGGCCGGCTGTGAGCTGCCGGTCAAGGGCCGGCGCGTCCCGCGTGACGTCCCGCCGGCCACGGTCGCCACCCCACCGGAGGCCGTCGAGCACGACGGCGCCGACGATCCCTACCGAGTGCGAGAGGTCCGCAGCTATGGCACCGAGAGCAAGCGTCCCGTCCGTCGACAGCCCGCAGGTGCGTCCGAGCGGCGGCCGCGGCCTGACGTTCCTGCAGCCGGACGACCAGGAGCCGGAGCTGGCGAGCCCGAGCGACCTGCCGAGCCCGTGGGCGGACCAGGAGACGACGAGCAGCGGCGACCAGCTGGGGGCCTCACCTTCCGAGCCCGGATGGCCCAGCGACGAGCCGGGCGAGCCGAGCGACGGACCCCGGACTTCCTCGAGGGGATCCTCGGCTAGCGCCCTGTCCAAGCGGACGCTGCGTGAGGCGATCCGCAACGGGGTGCTCATGGCCGGGTCGATCGCGCACCAGGTGCTCGCCCGGGAGGACGCGGCCGCGCAGGTCGGTCTCTACCTGGCCGACGAGGACGACGCCCAGGCGATCGGCGACCCGGTCACGAACATCGTGCACCGGCACGGGGGGCTCGGCGCTGCCGGTAACCCCGACGTCGCGGACGCGATCGCGGCCATGATCGGGCTCGCCCTGTACGCGGCGAAGCAGGCCGCCCGGTTCGCCGCGGCGCACCAGCTGCGCGCCCAGTCCGGCACCGCACCGCAGGAGACGCCGGACGACCCGACGGCGGAGGTCGACTGATGGCGTCCGAGGTCATCACGGACGCCATGACGAGCTGCACCGTGCGGGTGGGTTACCGCAACGGAGACCCGATGACGCTCGCCGAGCTGCGAGACGCCATCGCCGAGCTGCTGGCGATGGGCTACGACGAGGACACCAAGGTGCAGGGCTCGAGCGGTCTGACGCTGTTTCAGCGGCTCCCGCTCATGACACCGGCGCAGGTGCGCGAGCTCGTCGGGGGCGGTGCCTGATGGCCTCCGGGCGTTCCCTCGAGCTCGCGCAGCTCAAGCGCCGGCCGCAGCCGCTGACGACGAGCCGGACTGACCCGTTCGCGGTGATCGGGCCGGATCACACCTACACCCGCGACGAGCTCGAGGCCGCGCGGGAGGTGGTTCGCCTCACGGACGAGATCCGCCGGGAGGCTGCTGCAGAGCGGTGGGGGCGGTGAGCGAGCAGACCCCGGTGGGGCCGATCGAGCCGACGGTGGAGCTCGAGGGGTACCACGACCTTCCGGTGCTCGATCCGAGCAAGCCGACGCTGGTCTCGTCGTGGGGGCGTAAGGGGGCGGGGAAGTCGACGTTCAACCGTCGCCTGTTCGCGTCCTACCCGTTCGACAAGCTGACGATCGACGTGAACGGGGACGCGGACCCGGGGCCGTCCGAGCCGCTGCACCTGCCGCTGCCGGCGAAGTACCCGCCGGAGCCGATGCGGGCGCCGGGGATGCCGCGGGCGCCGCACCGGTCGCTGTACTGGCGGGCCGACCCTGGGTCGCCCACCTACTACGACGACCTCGACCGGGCGGTAGGGATGGCCCTGTTTCCGCAGGACCACCCGACGATGGTCTGGTGCGGCGAGGTGGGGGAATTCATGCCCTCGGCTCAGAAGACGGGGCCGAACATGCGCCGGCTGCTGCAGCAGAACCGCCACTACCTCGCGTCGGCGCTGTTCGACGGGCCACGACCGGTGCACGTGAACCCGCTGGTCCTGGCCCAGTCGGACATCATCGCGATCTACCACCTGCCGAACCCCGACGACCGGGAGCGGGTGGCGAAGACGATGGGCTACCCGGCGGCCCGGTTCCACGAGGAGTGCGAGAAGACGTGGGCGCGCGGCTCCTACTGGTTCCTCCTGTGGGTCGCCCACGAGCACGCGCTCTACCGATGCCCACCACTTCCGGAGGACTGAGGGATCCGGGCGGCCTGCGAGGTTGCCCCAGGACGGCCGAACGGGCCGCACCCGGTGTGGTTGGACCGGGGCGGCCCGTTCGTCGCGTCTGGCGGGCGTCTACGCGGTCGCGGCCTTCGTGAGGGTGGCGGCCAGCTCGCGGACGAGCTCGGGGCCGAGCGCGATCGCGAGGGCGTTGACGTCGACGTTCACGGTGGTGCCGGTGGGGTTGGCGGCGAGCCGCTCGGCGATGGTCTGGATCGCGGCGAGGCGGGCCTCGGCGGATGCTCCGCCGTCGACACCCTTCGCCCAGACGGACTCAGGTAGCGCGGCGATCGCGGCGAGGGCCTGGCCGGCCATCACGCGCGCGTCGTGCAGCAGCGTCCAGGCCGGGGCCATGACGTCGCTGCCGTCGGGGTTCTTGTCGCCGTTCGCCATCGGCTGGTCCCAGCTCATGTCGTCCTCCATGGTCGGTGCGGGTGGGTTGTCCGGGTCGGCCTGGTCGACCCAGTGCCAGGGCTCGCCGATCAGCCAGCCCTCGGTGTTCGTGAAGCCGTGCGCCGCCGCGATCGGTGCGAGCTGCACGTAGTTCGTGGCGGTGAACGTCGACAGCCCGTCGACGTCGATGGCGGTGCCCCAGCCGTGGTTCGAGGTGCCGGGGATCGCGGCGGGGGCGCCGGAGGTCCGCACGTAGCGGACGCTGGCCCAGCTGCGGACGTCGCCGAACGGGCCGCCGCCGGTGGTGGCGGGGGTGTACCGCTGCAGGAACAGCCGTTCCTGGTCGGCGAGGGGCCGGTAGGTGCCGCCGGCGATCGGGGCGGGGGTCCACCCGTAGGCGGCGGCGACCGCGGCCCGTACGGCGTCCCAGCGGGAGGCGGTGCCGGAGCGTAGCCGGCCCCCGTCGGGGGAGCCGGACGCGGCCACGAGCAGGGTGTCCGGCAGGGCGCCGTTGGTGATGGTGGGCATCAGTTCCCCCAGGCGATGTAGTTGATCCGGATGGGTGCGGAGCCGATGCCGTTCCCGGCGGCGTTCAGCACCCGGCAGCGGAACCGGTCGGGGTAGAGGTTGGTGATCTGCACCGTGGTGAAGGTCGGGGAGAAGGTGCCGTCCCCGTTGATCGCGACGACGTTGATCGTCGAGTTGGGGAACGGGGTGCCGTAGGGGACGTCGACGTTCCCGGCGACGTCTGTGGTGACGACGGCGGACGCCTGGCGGATCCGGTAGCCGCTCAGAATCGGGTCGCTGAGGGTGGGGGCGATCACGGTCCCGATGAGGTACAGGTTGGTGGCGGTCAGGGACGCGCGGGTGGGGGTGAGGTTGTCCCGGCTCGAGGAGTAGAGCCGCAGCTCGGCGGCGCCGGTGCCGCTGCCGATCTTGTTCGCGCGCAGCAGGAGCCGCCCCTGGTCGCCTGGGGGGTTCGCGGGCACGGCCAGCTCGACGTCGGCGAGCATCCCGCCGGAGGCGGTCTCCTGGGAGTCACCGGAGAAGGCCTCGATAGCGAGGGGGTTGGTCTGGGGGGCGGTGATCTGCACCCGCCGGCCGGACAGGGCCGTCTCGATGGTCGACCCGACGAGCGTGCCGGCCAGGACCTGGTCTGCGGCGATCATCACCCCGGTTCGCAGTGTCCCGGCGGTGATCTGCGAGGCGGCGAGGGTCAGGAGCGGGTTGCGGAAGCCCATGGGGTCACCGGCGCAGGGTGCGAGCTTGCAGGGTCACGGTGCCGATCGCGCCGGCGCTGGCACCGGTCCACTGGACGATCAGCGACGTGGTGGGCTGCAGCTGCAGCCCGTTGGGCCAGTCGGCGATGTCGAAGTTGCCGGAGCCGGACCCGTCCAGCAGGTTCAGGTCGAGCACGCTGCCCGCGTACCACCGGACCGTGGTCGGGGTGCTCGAGGTGCATGACACCACGGCGTGCGTGATGAGCCAGAGCTGGTTCTGGTCGAGCTCTGGCAGCTGGACCTGGCACACGCCGGCGGCCGCGGCGCTCGAGCGGGCGGACCGGGTGATGTAGTCGGTGACGGTCCAGCTCGAGGCCGGGGTGATGACCTGCTGGGGGGCGATGAACGACACGGGTCACGACGCCGCGGTGACGATCCGTGCCCACAGGGGCCGGCTCCGGCCGCGGGCCTCGAACGCCTGGGACAGCAGCCAGGAGCCGGCCACGACGCACAGCAGGCCGGCGACCAGGGCGGTGCGCCGGTCAGTGACGACGGGGCGGGCCATCACTCACCCGCGGGGGGGAACGTGGACGTGACGCCGCCGGTGGTGGTCGTCACGGTCGCCCCGGCGGGGGCCTGCGAGTACGTGACGGCGGCCGGGACGGATGCCTGGACGGGCACGACCGGGGCGGGGGCGGGTGCGGGGGTGTAGACGACGGTCTGCGCGGGGTTCGCGGCGGTGGGCAGTGCGATGCCGACGGCACCGCCGGCACCCACGAGGCCGATCGTGCTGAGCACGGGCGGGATGTCGACCTTGAGGGCGGCGAGGACGGCGATCGCGACGACGCACAGGGCGACGAGGGCGAGGGTGGCGATGTCGGGACGCTTCATGGCGTTCAGCTCCGATCGGTGGCGGTGTGCGGGGTGGGGACAGCGATCACGGTCGGCAGCGGCAGGCCGGCGCTGGTGATGGTGTTCGAGGCGGCCTCTTTCCACGCCTCTAGCACCCGGATGCGGTCGCCCTGGTCGCGGATCTGCACCTCGAGGGAGTGGATGTAGCCCTCGATACGACGGTCCGCGCGGCGGTCACCCAAGAGCACCTTCAGGAGTAGGACGACGCCCACGACGGCGACCCCGCCGCCCGTGGAGAGCATCGTGGCTAGCAGCTGGGACATCAGTCGACCGCCCCGAGCCAGACGGACCCCTCGAGGGTGCCGGCGCCGCTCACGACGGCGAACAGGCCCTCGACGAACGACACACCGCCGCCGGGGGCGGGGACTGTCTGGGAGGTGCCGGCGGCGAGCTCGATGGCGCCGATCGCGTCGCCGCCGCCGTCGCGGGAGTCGCGCAGGACGACGGTCACGGCGCCGCCGGTGGCGTGCAGGGACCAGCCCACGAGCCGCCCAGGGCCCGCGTAGACCAGGGGCCGGCCGCCGGTGCCGATCGGCACGTAGCGGGCGCCGCGCAGCCGGACGGCGTTCTGGTACTGCTGCACCCCCTCGGCCAGCTCGGTGCGGATCTTCTCGAACGCGAGCGGCAGCTCGCCGATCACACGGGTGAGGTCGTCCTGCCAGCTCACGTGAGGCTCCCAAGGGTGTTGGTGACGGCGGGGGCGGCGAGCTTGGTCGCGCCGATGAGGACCAGCGCCAGGCCGGCGCCGACGACGGCGACCTTCAGCGCGATGGTCTGCGCGTCGGAGGCCCAGCTGGTGGGGTTCACCAGGTTGGTCAGGCCCTTGACGGTCGACGCGGCGAACCCTGCGATCCCGCCGCCCGAGCTCGAGGACGCGCCGGATCCGGTGGTGCCGGTGCCGGAGGACGTCGAGCTGCCGGGGGCGGTGACGCGGCGGGCGGAGAAGTATCCCCACATGGGCCGCTCGACGACGACGGCGCCGGGCTTGGGGGACTCGATGATGTTCCCCCCGCCGGTGTAGATCTGGACGTGGCCGATGTCGGGGAACACCAGGTCACCGGGCTGCAGGTCGGCCTTGGACACCAGCGAGCCGGACAGGATCTGCTGGTAGGTGGTGCGCGGCAGGTTCACCCCGGCGGACTTGTAGGCGGCCTGGACCAGGCCGGAGCAGTCGAAGCCGTTGGGGCCGGTGGCGCCCCACACGTAGGGCTTGCCGAGCTGCGCGCGGGCGTAGGCGATCGCCGCGTCCGCGGCGTTGGCCGTCGGGGTCGCGGTGGTGTCGGCACCCATGAGGTAGGTCACTTGGCAGCCTGTGCCTCAGCGGACTGGCCGATCAGGGCGTGGATGTCGGCGAGGTTCTTCCCGCTGTTGTCCCACCAGTTGACGTCCGATCGCGTCGGCTCGCGGCCGAGCTGCGACTGGTAGTCGGTGATGATCTGCTGCCGGCGCGGGTCGGTCTCCGATGCGGTCCACGAGGGGGACGGGGCCGGTGTCGTGGGCGTGCCGGGCACGGGGACGCTCGAGTAGAGGCGCTGCAGCTGCTCGAGCTCCGGCTGGATCGCGTTGTAGACGTCGGACGCGGTCGAGTCGTAGGAGGTGCCACCGGAGGTGGGCGCGTAGGAGTACGGGGTGGGCGAGGTGCTGCCGGCGCCCGTGCTGTAGGTGGTCCCGCTGCTGCCGGGGGTCTTGGCCTGCGAGCGGGCACGCCAGGCCAGGCCCGCCACGGCGACGGCCCCGAGGGCCATCAGCGGCGTCTTGTTCTTCGTCAGGCCGGCCCTGAGGGATGCGAGGTTCATCGCCGCCCCCGAGCCAGCCGCTCAGCGAAGATCCGAAGCGCCGTGTCGTTGAGCGGGCTGGACTCCTTCTGGTCCTGCAGGGTCGCCGTGCGGTCGATCACCGGGGCGGCCAGGCCGAGGGGCGCCATGCCGGTGTACTGCTGCGGCGGGGCGGCGTACCCGGTGAAGATCGGCTGTGCGGCGTAGACGTGGGAGCCGTTCGTGCCGGCGTTGGACCGCTGCACGAACCCCGACAGGCGCGCGAAGAACGACCAGCCGCGCGGGTCGATGTGGTAGGTCGCGATCGGGTCGGTGGTCTGGTTGACCGCCGCGGCCGCGTCGGTGCGGGCGCTCACGGCGTCAGCTCCGACCCTGCAGGGCCTTGGTCAGCCCGATGCCACCCTTCGCGCCCGCGTCGATCGCGGTCCCGAATCCGGAGCTGTTGGCCACGACGAGGTACAGCGCGATCAGCGCCGCTCCGTACTTCAGTGCCTGACGGAACATGGGGTCCTCACTTCGTTCGGAGGTCGGGGATCGCGGGAACGTTCGGGTCCAGGGCCCGGGTCAGCAGCGCGTTGGCGCCGGCGAACGCCTGGGAGATGCGCGCGGGTGCGGAGGGGCTGGTAGCGGCCTGCAGGGCGATCAGCCCCAGCCACGCGCCGAACGCCCACGAGAGGGTGCCGCCCATCACGCACCTGCCGAGGGGATGACGTTGAGCCGGCCCAGGGCGTCACCGGCGAGCACCTGGGCCAGGACCCACACGCCGAGCACGACCAGGACCACACCGCCGGGGTTCACCAGCCACCCCCGGATGCCTTGGTGGTGGGCGAGCTCGAGCCGGCCACGCCGGCCCCAGCTCCGCCGGCACCGCCGCCGGTGATGAGGGTGAACCCCGATCCGGCGTTACCGACCCCGGGGGTGGTCGCGGTGCTCGAGTGGTCGGCCTTGGGGGTGCTGGCGCCGGTCTTGTTCAGGAACTTGGCCCGCAGCCACGTCTTGAGCCCGGCGGACCCGCCGCGCAGGTAGACCAGAGCGAGCACGTAGGTCAGGCCGCCGAGGATCAGGCCGCCGCTGGACGCGGCCGCGCGGGACACCGCCCGGGGGACCTGCACCCCGTTGCTCGAGCTGCGCGGTGCCGGGCCCGCCGGCGGGGCCGGCTCGTCGGGGGTCGGGGCCGGGGGGTTGCGGGTGCCGGCCGCGTCGAGCAGGTCGTCCGCCTGCCCACCGGTGGCCCCGTACTCGTCGGCCAGGGCCCGGCGGGCACGGCCGCGACCGGTCCCGGACTTCACGAGCTCGTCAGCGCGGGCCGCGGCCGTCTTGGTCGGGACCGTGACGCCGGTGGCGCCGACCTTGGTCGCAGCCGAGCGCGCGGAAGCCGCCCGGGTCGCTGCCGCACCCTCCGATGCGGCAGCGCCCCCGGCGACCTCGAGCGGGGCTGCGAACGCCATGACGACCCCTCAGGCAACCGGTGCGGTCGTGGGCGGCACGACCGGGTCCGAGCTGGTGACGGGTGCGGCCGTGGTCGGGTCGCTGGTCGGGCCGGACGCTGGCGTGGTCGACGGGTCCGCCGGTGCCGGCGCGGAGGCCGGGACGGTGGTGTTCGTCGGGTCCGTCACCGGTGCCGGGGCCGGCGTCGGGTCGACGAGCTGCGCCGGGGCGGTCGGGATCTGCACCTCAGCGGGCGCGACCTGCAGGAAGTAGTCCCCCACGGGCTGCACGATCAGGTGCCCGGCCTCGCCGACCTGCTCGACCACACCGCGACGGGTGGACTGCTGGCCGTTCATCGGGTCGGTGTAGGTGAACGTGATGACGTCCCCCACGGCCGCGACGGGGGCGGTGGTGGTCTCGCTCATGGTGGGGCTCACTTCCCGAGGGACAGCGCGGCCTTGGCGGGGCCGACACGTACGGACGTGGAGAACGCGGCCAGCCCGAGGGTGATCGCGGCGATGACGCCGAACCAGAGCAGCGGGTTCTCCGGGTTCAGGAGCTGCCCCGCGGCCGCGTCACCCACACCGGGGGACGCGACCGCGTGCAGCTCGGACTGCGCGGTGGTGGTCGGCGCGTCCGGGCTCAGGCCGTAGCGGTTGAGCCCGGACGGCGCCCACGTGGTGGCGGCGGCCATCGGTCAGGCCGCCTGACCGGCCCGGAACACCGACTCGATGACGTACTCGAGCGCGGGGCTCGCGAGCGTCACGCCGGACTGGATGGTCGAGACGAGCCGCAGCTCGGAGGTGGTGCCCATGTCGACGACGTCGCGGAACAGGTTCTCGTTGGCGAAGTCGTGGCACCCCACCCCCCACAGCCCGCCGACGTCGGAGCCGTAGTACCGCTCCTCGTGCACCCGCATGTGGGTTCCGTCGATGAACTCGTCCGGGGTCTCCGAGCTGGCGTAGCGCCAGGACTGCTTGCCGAAGTTGGCCGCGGTCATCGGGACCGGCGCTGTCGGGGTGCCGTTCCACAGCTGGTAGAACACCCGCAGCAGCGACTTGCCGGCGCCCTGGCCGACGAGGCGGACCTCGTTCTCGCCGTTCTGCAGCGCGGTGGTGCGCGACTGAATCAGCGAGTGGAACACCGAGAGGTCCGGGACCACGATCTGGCCGTCGGGGCCGACCGGGATGCTGAACTTCTGGGAGATGACCTGGAAGTTGCCGGTCAGGGTCACCGCGCCGTTGCCGGTCAGGGCGAACAGCTCGGCGATCGGCGCGTAGTTCAGCGTGAGGGTCAGGTCCGAGCTCGAGGTGGCGAGGAAGATCGCACCGGTGAGGTCGATCTCGTCCTCAGCGACCGGGAGGAACCACTCGAGGTCGATCGAGTAGTTGCCGTTCGCCAGGGCCGAGGTGTTGGAGCCGACGCCCCAGGACTCGGACGCCAGGGCCAGGGTGCCCTGCGTCTTGGACGCGCCGCCGACGGTCTGGACCACGCCGCGGTCCGTGAGCTCGCCGCGCTTCATCATCTGGCGGACCTTCAGCTTCAGGCCCGAGGCGTTGATGACGTTCGAGGCGCCGTTCGCGGTGAACTGGATGGTCTTGAGGAAGTCGTACGGCCAGCGGGCCAGCGACGCGACGGTGCCGGTGCCCGGGACCACGTTGATGTTGCCCGAGAAGCGGATGGTGACACCCGAGAGGATGTCGGACTTGCGCAGCTCGACCACGTCCTGGGTCTGGCCGGTGTAGGAGAACGTCTTCTCCTGCAGGATGTGCCGGCGCGTGCGACGGAAGAACTCCGTCGGGTTCACGCTCGAGGCGGGGACCGCGATGCCCTGCATGTAGCGGGCCGGGGCGGTCGTCGGGGACGTCGTGGTGGGCATCAGCCGTTCCTCCGGGTGACGTAGTCGTTGAGGGTCTTGAGCCCCGGAACGGTGCCGCCCAGGCGGTCCGCGGCGAGGTTGAACAGGACCGGCGCGATCAGCGACACACCGCCGACGGCCAGCCAGAAGGCGAGCTGCTTGGGGGGCGCGGCATGGTCAGGCGCCGAACTTCACCGCGGGGAGCTTCCCCTTGGACTTCTCGTAGGCGACGACGACCACGAGGGCGATGCCCGCGGTCAGCAGCAGGGACTTGACGCTCATTGCGCGCTCCGGGATCCGGGGAACAGGAGCCGGATGAGGCCGTGCGCGCCGACGAGCGAGCTCGGTGGGGCCGGGCCGCTCATCGGCACGCATGGCCCCACCAGGCGTGACAGGGCCGAGCGTCGCCACCAGCTGCTAGTCGGTCAAGGCACGCGACCCCGTTTCGCGCGATACACCCCGGTGTATTCCTGACGGGACCGGCAGGCCGTCGAGCTCGTCGCCCAGCTGGTCCGCGATCGCGCGGCACCGCCGCGCGAGCAGCGGCGCGTCCTGGGCGATCGCGTCGGCGTGCTCGAGCAGCGCCTCCACGCACCGCACGACGTCCGCCGGATCCGCGAACTCCACCCGCACGCTCACCGGGACCGCCACGACCACTTGACCTCGACACCGCCGTAGAGCGACGTCTGCGTGTCGTCCGGCATCCCCATCCGCTGGCATGTGGCGACGAGCTCGGCGAGCTCGGACAGGGTCAGCGGCTCGTCTTGGTGCTCCTCGAGGACAACCACGTGCTCCCAGGTTCCCCACGCGTTCGGATCACCCTCGACATCGCCCGTCGTGGATCGAACCGTCGTTGTGGTGGTGACGCTCAGGCTCATCGGGTCCTCCGGGGGATGCCGGCCAGGTGCGCCCGGATGGCGGCCAGGGCCGGGGACTGCTCACGCTCGACCGGGGCGAACACCGCGGCCGCCTCACGCTCCGCACGCTGCCGGGCCCGCCGCTCGACCGCGGCCGCGGCCTCGAGCTGTGCCGGCGACGGCAGGACCACACCGCAGCTGCGCCACGCCGCGAGCCGGTAGGTGGCCCACGCGCCGACGTTCCCGACGCCGGCGGCTCCGTCGTGCGCCCACCCGGTGCCGTCGGGACGCCGGTCCAGTGCGTTCACGAGCTCGGTCGTCGACCAGCCCGCCAGGGCGAACTCCCGGACGATCGCAGCCACGTGCCGGGTACTGATCCGGCGCAGCACCGGCACCCGGTTGCGCAGCTCGTCGGCCTGCGCTAGGCGCCAGTCAGGGCGCCGTGGCTCTTGCGGAGTGTCCGTGACCCGCCCTGGGACGTCGTCCCGCTCGACCGGCGCGGCCGGCGCCGCCGGGGCGCCGGACTGAGGGCCGCGCAGCGGCTCCGACGAGCCGTTGCTCGCGTGCGCATGCGGGGGGTGAGTTTCACTCACAGGGCTAGCGCCCGTGGGGGTGTCATCTTCGTCCACAGCAGACAGCGGGCTGGGTGTGCACAGCACGTACACCGCGGCCTCCGCCTGGCCGGCGTCCCGCGCGGCGGGCTGGTAGCCGGCGCTGCGGCCGGTCGCGACGATGCCGACCAGCCCAGCGGCCCGCAGGAGGGCCAGCGTGCGGGCCACAGTCGACCGTGAGCGGCCCGACCGCTCGGACAGCAGGGACCAGGTCGGACGGCTCGTCATCGTCTCCCAGGAGGCCGAGAAGGCGAGCTGCTGCGCGATCGCCCACACCGTGGCCCACCGGTCCGCCCGCAGCCCCGCCAGGGCCGGCGCCTCGCGCACCGCCGTCAGGAAGGCGACCTGGGACGCAGCTCGTGACGAGCCCTCCGGCACCGCGCGCATGTAGACGCTGCGCGCCCGCTCGCGCCGGCGCGTCGGACGCACCCGCCACCCGCCCGCGGGCACGACAAAAGCCCGCCCGGGGGCGGGTGAGTCGTTGTCCAGGAGTGCGGCGAGCGGGGCCGGCCTCACCGGCCCTTAGGCGCGCTGTACGCGGGCTTGTCGGTGAGCGTGGAGCGCACCAGGCGGGCGAACTCGACCAGCGCGGCGCACTCCTGGTCCGTCAGCGGAGCAGTGAGCTGCACGCGGATCGGGTAGCCGTCGACGTCCAGCACCTCACAGTGCCCGCTCACGCGTGCACCAGCCAGGCCGTGCAACCGCCCGCGATCGCGGCCACGGCGAGCACCAGGACCAGCAGTCGGCGGAACCCCGCCAGGACCCGGTCCCGCTCACGCTGCGCCTGCCGCGCCATCGCGTCTAGCACGAACGCTCGCACCGTCTCGTCGATCGCGTCGTCCATCAGGCGAACCTCCCCAGGAGGGCGCACACAACGGCGAGCAGCAGGACCGCAACGGCAGCCGCGAGCTCCTGCACGACCGTGGGCCAGCCCATCCGCTCGGCGCGCCGCTGCGCCTCACGGATCGCGCGACGACGCATCACGAGCGGCCCGGCCGCGCTGTAGGGGTAGCGCGTCACGTGTGGCTCACCAGCCACCCCGCGAGCCACAGCGAGCCTGGCAGGACAGCGCCGGCGACGGTCCAGAACGCGAACCGGACGGTGCCGCGCACGATCAGCGCGCCGCGGCTCATGCCCGGCTCCACTGGCGCTCGAACTCGGCGAACGTCACGCGCGGGTGCTCGCTCCAGTGCTCGACCAGCTCGTCCGAGGCGTACGCGTAGGCGCGCACCCGGTTCCCCAGGAACAGCGACTCCGACGAGATGCCAGCGACCCGACCACGGCGGTTCAGCAGCACGCCGCGGCAGGCCTTGTCGGCCGCCTCGTAGGCCGCCTCGAGGTGCAGCGCGTAGGCGTCCCGGCACTCACGCCACGCGTCGATCGCGCTCGCGAAGGTCGGCGAGGTCGTGCTCACGCGAGCACCACCCGCGGCTTGCCGTCGAACCCCTCGAGGACGTGACACACGTTCCGGAGGGGGAGGACGCCCGTCGTCTTCTGCTCGGCACGCTCCTTCGCGTACCGATCGCCGTTGCACGCGGCCGCGGCGACCGCCTCGCGAGCCCGGAACAGCTCGAGGTCGTCGCTCACCGGTCCACCAGCTCGGCCGCCGACTTGTGCGTCAGGCGCTCGGCCTGAGCCTTGCTGTGGAAGGCAACCTCCGAGCCCTTCCACTCGCAGTCCTCACACCGGGCCTGGTAGTGGCTCCGGATGTCGTTGGACCAGATGAGAACGATGTGAGGGCGCTTGCTGGACTCGTTCACCGGTGCCACCCGCGCTCGACGAGCTCGACGGCCACCTGGTCCAGCGAGACGAACTCGCGCTCGGCGCGAATCACCTGCAGCTCGTGCCGCAGGTCCTCCACCCGCTCGCGCTTCGTCTCGGCCTCGGTGTCCTTGACGGGGATCAGCGCCGTGACGCCACGCCCGCGGCCCATCAGGACGCCGCCCGCTTCGTTGCCAGCGTCTCGACAGCGTCGCGGTCGAACAGGTAGGCGCCGGTCTTGCCGGGCAACTTCTGCACGGGCGTCAGCACGCCGCGGCTCATCAGGAGGCGCACCCGCTTGCGCGAGCCCCCGAACTTGGCGACGACCTCGGCCATTGTGAGCGGGTCAACCTTGGGCATGGCACAGGATCATGGGGCCAAAGTTGGGCCTAGCGCAAGGACGCCACGCCGAACAGGGGAGGGCATTGCGCGATCGCGCGACTAGGGCCAAACTTGGACCATGACCACGGAACTAGTCCCGGGGGGCATCCCCGAATGGACGCTCGCCGACCGGTTGCGCAAGGCACGCGAGGCGGCCGGCATCTCGACGGCGGACTTCGCGACAGACCTCGGTGTGTCGCGGAACACGATCACGAACTACGAGCGTGGGCACGTCAGCCCGCGCCGCGGTGCGCTGCGGCTGTGGGCGCTGCGCACCGGAGTGCCGCTCGTGTGGCTGGAAACGGGGGCGAGCAACCCCGGCGATCCGGATGGTGGGGAAGGGCTCCCCCGGCTGGACTCGAACCAGCAACCCTCCGATTAACAGTCGGATGCTCTGCCAATTGAGCTACGGGGGATCGTGGGCAGAACTGTATCAGCCGGCCGGCGGCGCCCCGACACGCGGGAGGCCGTCCCGGTGCCGGTCAGGGGAGCCCGGCGGCCTCGCGCACCCGCGCCTCGGCCTCGTCCAGCAGACGCCGCACCTGCGGGTCCGACAGGTCGACGCGCGGGCCGCCCAGCACCTGCGTGAACAGCTCGCCGTCCTCCCCACGCCGCAGCGCCACCTGCACCTGCCCACCACCGGGGACCGTCACGGTCGTCGCATGCACCACCGACTGCTGGACCCGCTCCCGGAACGTGCGGGCGAACGCCTTCCCGTCGGCGTCCTCCGGCAGCTCGATGGCCGCCGTCGCCCCCGTCACCCAGTGCACCGTCAGCGTGTGGCTGGCGGTGTCGAGCGTGCCCCGCTCGATCGCCGACCACGGGACGTGCGCCACCTCACCGACGACTGGCACCAGGTGCAGCGCCCGACGGCTCGCCACCGCCCACCGCTCGTCGGTCATCCGCACGGCGACCAGCAGGGCGTCCCCGTGCGTCAGGTCGAGCCGCCGGCGGACGTCGGCGGGCGGACGGTGGGAGAGGCGGGGCATCGATACCTCCGTGCGTGCCGGCTGCGGGGCCGCGGGGCGGCGTCGCGGGCAGGGCCGTGGGTGGGTGGCGGGTGGGGCAGGTGGGGCTTGAACCCACGACCGACGGATTATGAGTCCGCTGCTCTGACCGGCTGAGCTACTGCCCCTGGTGCGAGGGCAGGCTACCGCTGCGCACATTTCACCCGGTATCGGCGGTGCGTAGAGAGGGCGGTTGTTGCGCAGATGTCCTGTTTTCGGGCATAGTCCCCTGCTGTCAGCGAAAAACGGCAAACCCACCGCAAGGCGGGGACGCAAAGCCACGGGACCCACGCAGGTCAGCCGAGCTACCGAACGACAAGGAGTGCCACAGATGGCAACCACCCACACCACGCTCCCGCAGGGCGCACTCCTCACCCCTGGTGAGGTCGCGGTCATGTTCCGGGTCGACCCGAAGACCGTCACCCGGTGGGCGCAGGCGGGCAAGCTCTCCGCGGTCCGCACGCTCGGCGGGCACCGCCGCTTCCACGAGGACGAGGTCCGTCAGCTGCTCGAGGGTGTCCCCCAGCAGCGCGTGGCGGACTGAGCCTCCCGGTCGCGTCGACCGAGAACCCGCACAGCAGTCGAACGCCGGTGGTGACCGCGAAGGTCACCACCGGCGTTCGTGCGTCAGCGGGTCACCGGATGGTGGCGAGCACGGCGTCCCGGACGTCCTCCAGCGACCGCTCCGGCTGGAAGACGAGCCACTCGAGGCCGGTGATCACCGTGGCACCGAACAACGCGGCCGCGGTGAGCGTCGCGTCCCGCTCGGGCCACGCCTGCGCCACCACGGTGCGGAACGCGCCGATCGAGTCCTCGCGGATGTTGCGGATGGACTCCTGCCACTGACGTCCCGTCCGGAACACCTCGGCGACCGCCAGCTTGGCGAAGTCGGGGTGGTCGCGGATGTGCACCAGCAGCTGCGTCACCATCGCCTCGACGGCCGCCCGACCGGTCAGGCCGTCGCTCGCCGCCTGCAGCGCGGCCGTCAACCGGGCGACGCCCTCGGCGATGATCGTCTCGAAGAGCGCCGACTTGCTGCCGAAGTTGTAGAACACGCTGCCCTTGGCCACGCCTGCGGCCGCCGCGATGTCGTCGATCGACGTCGCGGCGATGCCACGGTCCGCCACGAGAGCGAGTGCTGCCGAGACGATGTGGTCCCTCGTGGCTGCCATGTGCGGAAGCCTGTCAGATCGACAGCACGGGGTGCAGGCGTGACAGGGTCCACGTGCGCATCCGACCGGCGCGCCACGCCGTGATCGCGAGCGACCCGACCAGCACCCCGACCAGCACCAGCACCGCGACCAGCAGCCGCCCGTCGGCGCCGCCCGTGATCACCTCACGCAGCCCGCTGACCGCGTAGCTCATGGGCAGCCACGGGTGCACCGCCTGGAAGAAGGCGGGGGTGGTCTGCACCGGGTAGGTGCCACCGGAGGAGGCGAGCTGCAGCATCAGCAGCGCCAGGACCGCCACCTTGCCCCCGGCGGGACCGAGCACGGCCACCAGCATCTGCTGCAGGGCGAGGAACGCCGCGACGACGAGCAGGGTGAACGCGACGGTGCCCACCGCGGATGCGGGCTGCAGCCCCACCCCCCAGTGGATGACGGCGAGCATCACCGCGACCTGCGCGACGCCGATCACCATCGCCGGCAGGAACCCGGCGAACGTCGCGCGCCAGCCCGACGCCGGTGTGGCCAGCGCCCGCGAGGGCAGCGGCCGCAGCAGCAGCCAGGTGATCAGGGAGCCGACGAACAGCGCGAGCGGGATGAAGAACGGCGCGAACCCCTCGCCGAAGCCGGCGGCGGCGTGCACGTCGGTGCTCGTCAGCCGGACCGGGGTGCTGAGCGTCGCGGCGCGCGCCGCCTGCGTCCCCGGGTCGTCCGCCGGGATGGACGAAGCGCCGCTGTGCAGCGCGCCCGCCAGCGTGGCGGAGCCGGCTCCGAGCTGGTCCGAGCCTGCGGCGACGCGCGACGCGCCGGACGCCAGGGTGCTCGTGCCGCCGGCGAGCGTGGTCGCGCCCGTCGCGAGCGTCGCGGTGCCGGCAGCGAGCTGGTCGGCGCCGGCCGCGAGGTCGTGCGCCCCGGCGGCGGCCGACACCGCTCCGCCGGACACCTGCGCCGTCCCGCCGGCCAGGGCAGCGGCTCCGGAGCTGAGCTGCGAGGCAGACGTGCTCAGCGTGCCCAGTCCGGTGCTGAGCTGAGCCGCACCGCCGGCGACCTTGCTCGCGCCCGCCTGCAGCTGGGACAGCTGTTCCGTGGTCTGCGAGAGCTGGGAGGCCGAGGGCAGTGCGGCGGCGTCCTTCTGCATCCCGCTCAGGAGCGCGGCCGCGGTCGGGTCCACCGGTGCCCGGGCGGCGAGGTACGTCATGACGGAGGTGAGGCCCCCCGACAGGTCTCCGAGCTGCGTCGCCAGCGCGGACACCTGTCCCGCGGTGCTCGTGACGCCGGCGGACACCTGCGCCGCGCCGGTGGCGAGCGCGCCCGCCGACGTCGCCGCCGTCGCGCTGCCGTCGGCGAGCCGGGCGGCACCGTCCGCGAGCGTCCGTGCCCCCGAGGCGGTGGCCTGCGCGCCCGTGGCGAGCGTCGAGGTGCCGTCGGCCAGGGCGTGCGCCCCCTTGTCGAGCGTGGCCGACCCGCTCGCTGCTGCCGCGCTGCCGGAGGCCAGGCTCGCGGCGCCCCCGGCCGCGGCATCGGCACCGGAGGCCACCTGGTGCGCGCCCGACGACAGCGTCCCGGCCGCCGCCTGCAGCGTCAGCGCACCGTCCGACGCGCGGGCGAAGCCGTCACGCGCCGACCCGAGCCCGACCAGCACCTGGTCGGCCGCCTGCTGACCGATCGTCGCCCGGACGGCGTCGGACACCTGCGCCATCGCGCTGCGGCCGAGCGTGGTGGCCAGGAACGAGTTGGTGTCGTCGTACGTCACCTGCAGCTGGGCGGGGTGCGGCTCGCTCCCGCCGGCGGACACGACGGAGGCGGAGAAGTCGGCCGGGACGGTGAGCGCGAAGTAGTAGCGCCCGTCCCGCACACCCGCGGCGGCGTCCCCGGCGTCGGTGCGCACCCACTTGAGCGCCTTGGAGTCGACCAGCGCCGTGGTGACCTCGTCTCCCGCGTGCACCGGTGCGCCGTCGCGCACGGCGCCGACGTCGGAGTTGACCAGGGCGACGGGCAGGCGGTCGAGGTGCCCGGTCGGGTCCCAGAACGCCCACAGGTAGAGGGCGCCGTACAGCAGCGGCACCAGCACCATCGCGGCGATCGCGAGCTTGGGCAGCAGCCCGTGGCGGAACCGGCGCAGCTCGGTGCCGGTGGAGGTGAGGGAGGTCATCACAGTCCTCAGGAGGGTGGTCGGGGGTGTGGCGCAGCAGACGGGGGTCAGGCGGCGGCGGGTACGGCGTGCGGACCGGAGGAGAGCGCCACCCGCGTCGGTGGTGACGTCCACTGCATCCGCGCGAGCTCGTCGAGGGAGGCGACGGCGGCGACGACGGTGGTGCCGGACGCCGTCAGCGCCTCGAGGCAGCTCCACACCGTCTGGCGCCGGGTGCTGTCGTGGACCTGGTCGACGTCGTCCACCAGCAACAGGTCCGGTGTCTGCGCCATCGCCAGCGTGACGCGCAGCAGCATGGCGTCGACCTCGTCGAGGTCCCAGACCAGGGTGTCGACCTGGGGGAGCGGCCGCGGTCCGAACACCGGTGCCGCCAGCCGGCCGAAGTCGGCCTGGTCGACCCGCGGCGAGCGCGCCCACCACGGCCGCAGCCACGCCAGCCGTTCGCGCACGGTCGCGCCGACCGTCACCGAACCGTCGAGGTCGTCGATACCGGCGAAGCCCGCAACGGCGGCCCGTCGCTGCACCGCCCGCCGCCGACGGGGGAGCGGCTCGCCCAGGACCTCCAGCTGCGACCCGGCGTCGGGCACCATGCGGCCCGCCAGCGTGAGCAGCAGGCTGGACCGCCCGCCGCCCTGCGGCCCTTGCACCACGACGAGCCCGCCGCTCGGCAGCTCGAGGTCCAGGGGTCCGTAGACGGTGCCCCTGCTGCCGTGCAGCGCGAGTCCCGTGGCCCGGACGGCAGGCGGTACCTCCCGGGGCGCGGACGCGACGGCGGTGGTGTCGGGCAGATGGCGTGCGTCGGTGTTCACGGGGACCTCTCTCACACTGACCAGTCAGTACAAAGACACCGTACTCCGCGAAAGGGCCGGGACTCGCGCCTCGCCTCGTCTGGTGCGTCACATCCGGGCAGCGACGCAGTCGGGCGGCTCACCGGCGCCGCGTCGCTTCATGGGAGGATCGAGCCATGGCCCTGCGTGAGATCCGGATCGTCGGCGACCCCGTGCTGCGCACCCCGTGCGACCCCGTGACGACCATCGACGCCCGAGTCCGCGGGCTGGTGGAGGACCTGCTGGAGACCGTCGACCAGGAGGGACGTGCCGGCCTGGCTGCCAACCAGATCGGCGTGAGCCTGCGCGCCTTCTCGTGGAACATCGACGACGAGATCGGCTACGTGCTGAACCCCGTGATCGTCGAGCTGTCGGAGGACGAGTACCAGGACGGCGACGAGGGCTGCCTCTCGGTGCCCGGCCTCTGGTACCCCACGCGGCGCGCCTGGTACGCGCGGGTGGTCGGTACCGACCTCGACGGCCACGAGGTGGTGGTCGAGGGCACCGAGCTGATGGCCCGCTGCCTGCAGCACGAGGTGGACCACCTAGACGGGATGCTGTACCTCGACCGCCTCGAGCGGTCCGTGCGCAAGAAGGCGATGCGCGCGATCCGCGAGCAGCTGTAGCCGCTCGGAGCGGGGCGCGCCGCGCTCGCGCTGGCGCAGCCGGTGTGTCGTCAGGCATGCTGGCCCCGTACGCCGCGAGCGCCACGAAGTCTCCTGGGTGCTGAGCGAGGTCGTTGGGGAAGGCGAACCTCGATCCGCCCAGGAGGATGACATGGCCGGTGCTCTGACCCGCGGTGTTCTTTTCGTGCACTCAGCACCCCGCGCGCTGTGCCCCCACGTCGAGTGGGCGGCCGGCAACACGCTCGGGGTGCGCGTCAGCATGGACTGGACCGTGCAGCCGGCGGGGCCGGGCTTCTACCGGGCGGAGCTGTCCTGGCAGGGCCCGCAGGGCACGGGCGCACGGCTCGCGTCGGCTCTGCGCGGCTGGGCGCACCTGCGGTACGAGGTGACCGAGGAGGCGAGCCACGGCGCCGACGGCGCGCGGTGGAGCCACACGCCCGAGCTCGGCATCTTCCACGCCGCGACGGACGTGCACGGCAACATCGTCGTGCCGGAGGACCGCATCCGTGCTGCGCTGGAGCACGCCGGCGACGCCGCCCGGCTCCGTGCCGAGCTCGACCTGGCGCTCGGGCAGGCGTGGGACGACGAGCTCGAGCCGTTCCGGTACGCCGGTGCCGGGGCGCCCGTCCGCTGGCTGCACCGCGTCGGCTGACGCGAGCAGGCGAGGCGTCTCCCGAGGCGAGAACGACGACGGGCGCCGGACGACCTGGGTCGTCAGGCGCCCGTCGTGGGACGCAGTCAGGCGGGGTCGCGGTCAGGCGGAGGTGATCACCAGGGCCACGTTGTGCCCGCCGAAGCCGAACGAGTTGTTCACCGCGGCGATCTGACCGTCCGGCAGCGGCCGAGGCTCGGACCGGACCAGGTCCAGCACCAGCTCGGGGTCGGGCTTGTCGACGTTGATCGTCGGCGGCGCCTGGCGGTCGTGCAGCGCCAGCACCGTGAAGATCGTCTCGAGCGCTCCCGCGCCGCCCAGCAGGTGCCCGGTCATCGACTTGGTGGCCGACAGGGCCACGTGGTCCGCCTCGTCGCCGAGGAGGCCCCGGATGGACCGCGCCTCGATCAGGTCGCCGACCACGGTCGACGTGGCGTGGGCGTTGACGTGCACCACGTCCCGCGCCGCCACGCCGGAGTCCTTCAGCGCCGCGCTCATCGCGCGGATCTGGCCGTCACCGCTCGGCTCGGGCGACGTGATGTGGTAGCCGTCCGAGGACAGCCCGACACCGGCGATCCGGGCGTAGACCCGGGCGCCACGGGCGGCGGCGTGCTCGGCGCTCTCCAGCACCACGATGCCGGCGCCCTCGCCGAGCACGAACCCGTCGCGGTCGACGTCGTACGGCCGCGACGCGGCCTGTGGGTCGTCGTTGCGGAGCGAGAGGGTGCGAGACGCCGCGAACGCCGCGACGGGCATGGGGTGGATCGAGGCCTCGGTACCGCCTGCGACCACGACGTCGGCCCGGCCGCTGCGGATCATCTCCACGGCGTAGCCGATCGCCTCCGCACCGCTCGCGCACGCGGAGACCAGCGCGTGCGCCCCGGCCCGTGCCCCGAGCTCGAGCGAGACGAAGGCCGTCGGGGAGTTCGGCATCAGCATCGGGACGGTCATCGGGAGGACGCGGCGGGCGCCCTTCTCGCGCAGCGTGTCCCAGGCGTCCAGCGTGGTCCAGATGCCGCCGATGCCCGAGGACACCACGACGCCGAGCCGGTCACGGTCGACCTCGGGGGAGCCGGCGTCCGCCCAGGCCTCACGCGTCGCGATCATCGCGTACTGGGCCGACGGGTCGAGCTTCTTCAGCTCCGGCACCGGTAGGACGTCCCGCGGCGACACCTTGATGGTGGCCGCGAAGGTGACGGGGAGCCCGTACCGCTCCACCCAGTCGTTGTCGAAGGGTCGCGCCCCCGACTCACCGGCGAGCGCCGCGTTCCACGTGCTGGTGAGGTCACCGCCGAGGGGCGTGGTGGCCCCCATCCCGGTGACGACGACGTCGGGTACGGGTGTCATCGGATGCTCCTGGTCGTGAGGGGGACGGGGGTGTCACCGGCCGGTGCAGGCCCCGAGGGCGCCGGCACCGGCCGGTGACAGCGGCCGGAGCCGATCAGGCCTGTGCGCCGGCGATGAACGACACGGCGTCGCCGACGGTGGCGAGGTTCTTGACCTCGTCGTCGGGGATGGTGACCGAGAACTTCTCCTCGGCCAGCGTGACGATCGTCATCATCGAGAGCGAGTCGATGTCGAGGTCGTCGGTGAAGGACTTCTCGGGCAGGACGGAGTCGGTCGGCAGGCCGGTCTCCTCGCTGACGATCTCGGCCAGGCCGGCCAGGATCTCCTGCTCGGTGTACGCCATGGGGGTTCTCCTCGTGTCGGTGGTGCGGGTCGGACGAAACCTACAGCGGGTCGCGACGGCGTCAGGGCAGCACGACGACCTGGGCGGCGTACACCAGCCCCGCGCCGAAGCCGATCTGCAGGCACAGGTCGCCGGACTTCGCCTTGCCCTCGCGGCGCAGACGCTCCGTCGCCAGGGGGATCGAGGCGGCCGACGTGTTGCCGGTGTCGGCGATGTCACGTCCGACCACGACGGTCTCGGGCAGCTTCAGCTGCTTGATCAGCAGGTCGATGATCCGCATGTTCGCCTGGTGCGGCACGAAGACGTCGATCTGGTCGGCCGTCACGCCGGCGGCGTCCAGCGCCTTCTGCGCGATCGGGGCCATCTGCCAGACGGCCCACTTGAACACCGACTGACCCTCCTGCCGCAGCGTCGGCCAGCCGAGCGAGGAGTCCTCGCGCCACTGCAGCCACGAGTGCGTCTGCCGGATCAGCTGGGACTGCCCGCCGTCGGACCCCCACACCGTCGGGCCGATGCCGGGGAAGTCCGACGGACCGACGACGACGGCACCGGCGCCGTCGCCCAGCAGGAACGAGATGGACCGGTCGGTCGGGTCGACGAACTCGCTCATCTTCTCGGCGCCGATCACCAGCACGTTGCGCGCGGCTCCGGCCCGGACCAGGGCGTCGGCCTGGCCGATGCCGTAGCAGTAGCCCGCGCACGCCGCCGAGATGTCGTAGGCGGCGGCCGGCGTCGCGCCGATCCGGTCGGCGACGATCGCAGCGCCGGCCGGCGTCTGGTGGAAGTAGGTGACGGTCGACAGGATCACCGCGTCGATGTCCGCACCGGTCAGTCCTGCGTCGGCGATCGCGGCGCGGGCCGCCTCCTCGGCGAGGTCCAGCACCGAGACGTCGGCGCCGGCCCGGCGTCGGGTGACGATGCCGGTGCGCTGCTGGATCCACTCGTCGGACGAGTCGATCGGGCCGACCAGCTCGTCGTTCGGCACGACGCGCTCGCCGCGTGCGCCTCCGAGACCGAGGATCCGGCTGTGCGCGGCACCGCTGGACTGCGTCAGGGTGGGACGGGTCACTGCTGCTCCTTCGCGGTGGGCGCGGCGTGCCGGAGCACGAGGTCCCGCGCGGCGTCCAGGTCGGCCGGCGACTTCAGCGCGACGGTCTCGACCCCGGGCAGCGTACGCCGGGCCAGTCCGGTCAGGACGCCGCCGGGGGCCACCTCGAGCAGCCCTGTCACGCCCTGCTCCGCCATCGTCTGCTGGCACAGGTCCCACCGGACCGGACGTGCGACCTGCGCGACGACGCGTGCGAGGGCGTCGGCGCCGGACGAGACGAGCTCGCCGTCGGCGTTGCTGAGCAGCGGGGTGGTCGGGTCCGCGGGCACCACCTGGTCGGCTGCCGCCTGCAGGTCGGCCACCGCGGGAGCCATCACGTCGGTGTGGAACGCTCCGGCGACCTGCAGGGCGATGATCCGCGCCTTGGCCGGCGGCTCTGCGGCCAGCGCCGCGAGGCGGTCCAGCGGGCCGGCGGCGACCACCTGACCGCTGCCGTTGACGTTGGCGGCCACGAGCCCGTGCCGGGCGATCGCGGCCAGCACCTCCTGCGGGTCGCCGCCGAGCACGGCGCTCATCCCGGTGGTCGGTCCGGCAGCGGCTGCCCGCGCCATCGCGGCGCCTCGCACGGCGACCAGGCGCAGCGCCTCGTCGTCGGACACCACGCCCGAGATCGCCAGCGCCGCCAGCTCTCCCACCGAGTGCCCGCCGACGCCGCCCAGTCGTCCTGCGGCCACCTCGGTCCACCCGGCGGTGGGCTCGGAGGCGCCGAGGACCGCTCGCAACGACGCGAGCGCCGAGGCGACCAGCAGGGGCTGGGCGACGGCCGTGTCGCGGATGGTGTCGGCGTCCGACGTGGTGCCGTGGCGGACCAGGTCGACGCCCGTCACCTCCGCGGCGCGGTGGAGCGCGGGGGCCACGCCGGGCACCTCGAGCCAGGGGGCGAGCATGCCGGGGGACTGGGCACCCTGGCCGGGGCAGACGACGACGAGCACCCGACCACTGTGCCGGGTGACGTCAACCCGTCCCGGTCACGGCGGGCACCAACCTCGTCGGACGCCCTTGTGAGAGTCCTACAAGCCGATCAGCTCGCGGGCGCCACGCCGTCGAGGCGCCCGAGCGCGACCGACGTCTGGAGCACGTACGAGTCGCGTGCATCCAGCGGGTCCCAGCCCGTGATCTCCGCGACGCGACGCAGGCGGTACCGGACCGTGTTCGGGTGCACGTAGAGCGACCGCGCCGCCGCCTCGAGCGAACGTCCGGTGCCGAGGTACGCGGTCAAGGTGTCGAGCAGGGCGCCCTGGCCCGCGGCGAGCGGCGCGTAGGCGCGCGCGACCAGCTGGCGGCGGGCGGTGGCGTCCCCGACCAGGACGCGTTCCGGGAGCAGCTCGTCCGCCTGGACCGGTCGTGGGGCGTTCGCCCAGGCCGCGGCCGCCTGGAGGCCGGCCAGCGCCGCCCGGGCCGAGCGTGCGCAGTCGGCGAGGTCCTGGGCCGGCGGCCCCACCACGACGGGCCCTGGACCGAACCGCGGCAGCAGGCTGGTCACCACGGCACCGAGGTCCCCGTCGCCGGAGAGGAACACGACGAGACGGTCGCCCTGGATGCCCACGAGGACGTCGGCCTCGCGACGCGTCGCGCGGCGCAGGTCGGTGGCGCGAACCTCCTCCAGCGAGGACGTCGTCGTGCCGACCACCACGAGCATCGCGCCGTGGCCGCGCCAGCCGAGCGCGGCGACCCTGGACCGGAGCGAGTCGTCGACGTCGCCGCGGACCAGCGAGTCGACGACCAGGGCCTCGAGGCGGGCGTCCCACGCGCCCCGCACCTCCGCCGCACGGGCGTAGACGTCCGCCGCCGAGAAGGCGACCTCGCGGGAGTAGCGCAGCACCGCCTCGCGCAGCTCCCGCTCCTCGCCCGGGGCGGCGAGGCGGTCGCTGTGCGCCTCGACGACGTCCACGCCGATGCGCACCAGCTGCAGCGTGTGCTGCAACGAGATCGACCGGGTGAGCTCGGGCGGTGCGCCGGAGAAGATCTCCCCGGCTCCGGCCGGTGCGCGGGTCGGGTCCGAGAACCACTGCACGAAGGCGGTGATGCCCGCCTGGGCGACCAGACCCACCCACGACCGGTCCTCGGCGGGCAGTGCCCGGTACCACTCGAGGTCGGCGTCGAGGCGGCGCATCGTCGCCGCCGCGAGGTCGCCCGCGGCCTCCCGCACGCGGCGCTGCGTCTCCGGGCTGGTGGAGGGGGACGGGGCCACCCGTGGTCCGCGGGGCGGGCGGTGCGTGCCGTCGGGGCCCCGCACCGCTGTCGTCGACGTACGACCGTCAGCGGGTCCGCCACGGGGGCTCGCAGGGTTCATGCCCGGAGCATACGGGCGCACTTGTGGGGAGTCGACAAACTGCCCCGAACGCCTCGTCGGGCGGCGGAGGTCACGGCAGGTACCAGGCGGGCCTGCACGGGCTCCGCGTAGCCGGGTGCGGCGAGACGCCCTCGGCTATGGTCGCTGCATGGCACTCCTGCCTCGTCTCCGTCAGCTGATCCGACGCCCGTCGTCGGCATCACGCGTCGGAGCGCGTCGTCCGACGTCGAGCCAGCGTCGCGGCGACACCCTCCACGAGGACGCGCTGCGGTCCATGCTGGCGGACGACCCGAACAACGAGCGGGCCTTCCAGGCGCTCGCCGAGATCGTCCGGCGCCGCGCGGCGGAGTCGGTCGCCGACCAGGACCCGCTGACGGCGCCGGCCGACGAGCAGGAGCGGCGGCACGCCGCCGACCTCGCCGTCTGGGCGCTCGCCGAGGAGTTCGCCGGCAACCCGCGCGGGTGGTACCCACTCATCGAGCTGGCCCGGCTGTCGGTGCACGACGACCACGACGGGACCATGCGGCGCGTGGTGACGGCCGCCGAGCGCGACCCCTCCGGACGCGCCCTGGCCCAAGGCCTGGCGCTGCTGCGCGAGGCCGGTCAGCCGGTCGAGGCGCTCGGGCTCGGCGTGGGTCACTGGCGGCCCCGCGAGCACGATCCGGAGGTGGCACGGGAGCTGGTGCTCGCGTCCATCGAGGCCGGGCGGCCGCTGGACGCCAAGCAGCACCTCGACGCGTTGTCGCTCTACCCCGACCAGGCAGCCGTGCAGGCGCTGCGGGCTGAGCTGACCCAGACGATCGCCGAGGCGGAGCAGGCCCTCCCGGGCACCTGACCCCGGTGCCACGGCGCCCTGGCGCCGGTGCGGCTTCCCGGAGGCGCGGACCGTGGTGCGCTGCCGCCGACGGCACCGCGGCCCGCCCGGATGCACCGGACGGGCCGCGTCGTGCGACGGGTACGGATCAGCTGTCGCCGCCCGTGGTGCCCGAGGTGCCGGCCGTCACGTCGTAGAGCCGGTACCGCTCGATGGCCTGACCCGGCAGGGACGGGTCCACCGCGCCCTCGGCGACCAGCTGCTGCAGCACCCGCACGGCGACCGACGGACCGTCGATCTTGAAGTGGCGGCGTGCGGCGGCGCGCGTGTCCGAGAACCCGAACCCGTCGGCACCGAGGGTGGCGTACCGGCCCGGGATCCACGCGCGCACCTGGTCGGGGACCAGGTGGTCGAAGTCCGACGTCGCGACGAACGGGCCCTCCGCACCGGCGAGCTTGGCGGTCAGGTACGGCACGCGTGCCGGCTCGCCGGGGTGCAGGAAGGCGTGCTCGTCCGCGGCGAGGCCGTCGCGGCGCAGCTCGTTCCAGCTGGTCACCGACCACACCGCGGCGCGCACGCCCCAGTCCTCGGCGAGCAGCTGCTGCGCCTCGAGCGCCCACGGGACGCCCACGCCGGAGGCGAGGATCTGGGCGCGCGGCCCGTCGCCCTCGGCCGGGCTGACCAGGTAGATGCCGCGCAGGATGCCTTCGACGTCCACGTTCTCCGGCTCCGCGGGCTGCGGCATCGGCTCGTTGTAGACGGTCAGGTAGTAGACGACGTTCGGGTCGCGCCCGTCGGTCCCGTCGCCGTACATGCGCTCGATGCCGTCCCGCACGATGTGCCGGATCTCGTACCCGTACGCCGGGTCGTAGTGGACGACGTGCGGCATGGTCGCGGCGAGCACCGGCGAGTGGCCGTCGGCGTGCTGCAGCCCCTCACCGGTCAGGGTGGTCCGGCCCGCGGTGGCGCCGACCAGGAACCCGCGGGCCATCTGGTCGCCGGCGGCCCAGAACTGGTCACCGGTCCGCTGGAACCCGAACATCGAGTAGTAGAAGTAGAACGGGATCAGCGGCTCGCCGTGCGTGGCGTAGCTGGTGCCGGTCGCCTGGAAGGCGGAGGCGGAACCGGCCTCGTTGATGCCGGTGTGCATGATCTGGCCGGACGGCGACTCCTTGTAGGAGAGCATCAGCTCGCGGTCGACCGCCATGTAGTGCTGCCCGAGCGTGTTGAAGATCTTGGCGCTCGGGAAGAGGGCGTCGAGGCCGAACGTGCGGGCCTCGTCCGGGACGATCGGCACCAGGCGGGAGCCGATGGCCTTGTCCTTGACCAGGTCCTTGAACAGCTGGACCAGGGCCATCGTCGTGGCCACCTGCTGCGTGCCCGAGCCCTTGGCCAGCCGCTCGTACACCTTCGGCTCCGGCAGCACCAGCGGCTTGTACGTCGCGCGGCGCTCCGGGACGAAGCCGCCGAGCTGACGACGCCGCTCCAGCATGTACTGGATGGCCTCGTCGTCCGGACCCGGGTTGTAGTACGGAGGGAGGTACGGGTTCTCCTCGAGCTGCGCGTCGGTGATCGGCAGGTGCAGCGTGTCGCGGAGGGTCTTCAGTTCGTCGACCTTGAGCTTCTTCATCTGGTGCGTCGCGTTGCGGCCGGCGAACCCGGAGCCCAGGCCGTAGCCCTTGATGGTGTGGGCGAGGATGACCGTCGGCTGACCGGTGTGCTCGCGGGCCGCCTTGTAGGCCGCGTACACCTTGCGGTAGTCGTGGCCACCGCGCTTCAGCGCCCAGATGTCGTCGTCCGTCATGTTCTCGACGAGCTTCTTGGTCCGCGGGTCACGGCCGAAGAAGTGCTCGCGGATGAACGCGCCGTCCTCCGCCCGGTACGTCTGGAAGTCGCCGTCCGGGGTGACGTTCATCAGGTTGACCAGCGCGCGGTCCTTGTCCGCGTTGAGCAGCACGTCCCACTCGCGGCCCCAGATCACCTTGATGACGTTCCAGCCGGCACCGCGGAACTGCGCCTCGAGCTCCTGGATGATCTTGCCGTTGCCGCGCACCGGACCGTCCAGCCGCTGCAGGTTGCAGTTGACGACGAACGTCAGGTTGTCCAGGCCCTGCGACGAGGCGAGCTGCAGCATGCCGCGCGACTCCGGCTCGTCCATCTCGCCGTCGCCGAGGAACGCCCACACGTCCTGCTGGCTGGTGTCCTTGATGCCGCGCTCGTGCAGGTAGCGGTTGGTCCACGCCTGGTAGATCGCCGACGACGGGCCGAGGCCCATCGACACGGTCGGGAACTCCCACAGGTCGGGCAGCAGGCGGGGGTGCGGGTAGGACGGCAGGCCGCCGCCCGGGTGGGACAGCTCCTGGCGGAACCCGTCGAGCTGGTCGGCGCTCAGCCGCCCCTCGAGGAAGGCGCGTGCGTACACGCCGGGGGAGGCGTGGCCCTGGAAGTAGACCTGGTCACCGCCGCCCGGGTGGTCCTTGCCGCGGAAGAAGTGGTTGAGGCCGACCTCGTAGAGCGTCGCGACGGACGCGTACGACGAGATGTGCCCGCCCACGGCGACGCCGGGCCGCTGCGCGCGGGTCACCATCACGGCCGCGTTCCAGCGGATCAGGCGCCGGTACTGGCGCTCCATGACCTCGTCGCCGGGGAAGTACGGCTCGTTGTGCACCGCGATCGTGTTCACGTACGGCGTGTTGAGCGAGGCCGGGATCGCGACGTTCCGCTGCCGGGCGTGCCGCAGCATGCTCATCAGCACGTAGCGGGCGCGGGGACCGCCCTCCGAGTCGATCAGCCCGTCCAGCGACTCGAGCCACTCCCCGGTCTCCTCGGGGTCGATGTCCGGAACCTGGCTGAGAAGTCCGCCGATGAGGGGACCCGTCTCGTCGATCGACGCCACCTTCGCTCCTTGCGCTCTCGTGCGCGCCGGGACGTTGGTCGCCCCGGTGCGCATCCGGTCCCTCCGCGGGTGGCGGCTGTGGCCGCGGCGCATCGGGCAGTGCCCCACATTCTCCGCCGTCCGTGGGCCGAAAGTCACACGAGGACCCGCGCAGCAGCGTGACGTCGGCGACACCGGACGGCGCGCGGCGCCTGAGACCTCTTGCCGGGGCCAACGGGAGGTGCGTGGGCTAGCGTGTGCGGTCATCAGCAGGTCGGCCCGAAGGGAGCAGTCAGGTCGTGTCATCCACCGCGGACGACGCAGCCGCGCAGGCGGCGCATCTCGGTTTCATCTCCGGGCAGGTGATCCAGGAGTTCGGTTACGACGACGACGTCGACGAGGACCTGCGCCGGGGGCTCGAGGCCTTGACGGGTTCGGAGCTGGTCGACGAGGACTACGACGACGTCACCGACGGCGCCCTGATCTGGTTCCGGGAGGACGACGGCGACCTGACCGACGCCCTGGTGGACGCCATGACGGTGCTGGACGGTGCCGGACCGATCTGGGTGCTGACGCCCAAGGCCGGCCGTGCGGGCCACGTGTCGCACAGCGACATCGAGGAGGCCGCCACGACATCGGGCCTGCACGCGATGTCGACCTTCTCGATCGCCCCGGACTGGTCCGCCACCCGGCTGGCGACCCGCGGCCGGGGTCGCTGACCGTTCCGCAGGGACGCGCAGCGACGACCACGGAGCGACGAGGGTGGGCCCGGCCGGTCTCGAACCGACGACCTCCGCGGTGTAAGCGCGGCGCTCTGACCAACTGAGCTACAGGCCCCGAGGACGCCACAGCCTAGCGGTGCCCGGCTGGGCGATAGGTTGGCGGCGATGAGCGCCTCGAGCCCGCCGCCCCCAGGTACGCCGACGCTGGCGCAGGTGGTCAGCGCGCTCGACCGGCTGTACCCGCCTGCGACGGCACAGTCGTGGGACTCGGTGGGCCTCGTCGTCGGGGACCCGGAACAGGCCGTGCGGCGGGTGCTGTTCGCCGTCGACCCCGTCGCCGCCGTCGTGGACGAGGCGCTGGAGTGGGGCGCCGATCTGGTCGTCACCCACCACCCCCTCTTCCTGCGGCCCGTGCACTCCGTCGCCGCGACGACCTTCAAGGGGTCGGTCGTGCACCGGCTGCTGCGCGGCGGCACGGCGCTGTACAACGCCCACACGAACGCCGACGCGGCCGCCGACGGCGTCGCGGACGCCCTGGCGACGGCGGTCGGCCTCGTGGACACCCGGCCCCTGGTCGCGGACCCGGGACCCGCGCTCGACAAGCACGTGGTGTTCGTGCCCGTGGGCGACGCGGAGCACGTGGTCGACGCGATGGCAGCCGCTGGCGCGGGAGCGTTGGGCGAGTACAGCCGGTGCGCGTGGTCGAGCACGGGCGAGGGCACGTTCGTGCCGTCCGGGGAGGCGCACCCGGCTGTCGGGGCACCGGGCGAGCGGGCGCACGTCGTGGAGGCGCGGGTCGAGATGGTGGCGACCCGCGGCCGGCGCGCGGCGGTGGTCGCCGCGATGCGCTCCGCGCACCCGTACGAGGAGCCGGCGTTCGACGTGCTGGAGCTCGCAGCGCTGCCGGGCGGCACGGGTCTCGGTCGGGTGGGGCGACTGGCCACCCCGATGACCCTCGACGCCTTCGCACGAGCGGTCGCGGGGGCCCTGCCGGCCACACCCCAGGGTGTGCGGTACGCCGGTGCGCCCGACCTTCGCGTCGAGAGCGTCGCGGTGCTCGGCGGCTCGGGCGACAGCGAGCTCGATGCCGTCCGCGCGGCCGGGGTCGACGTGTACGTGACGTCCGACCTGCGCCACCACCCCGCCTCCGAGCAGCGCGAGCGCGCGCTGTTCGAGTCGCCGACGGGCGTCCCCGCGCTGGTCGACACCGCGCACTTCGCCTCGGAGTGGCCGTGGTTGCGCCGCGCCGCAGCGGCGCTCGAGCAGGACCTCGGCGCGGCGGGCGCTACCGTGAGCACCCGCGTCAGCACCCTGCGCACCGATCCGTGGACCGCCCGTGTGGACGGTCCGGCGCCGCTGGCCGGCGCACCCGAAGGAGACTCGTGACCACAGCCCCCGCCGCCGACCAGCACCACCTCCTCGAGGTGCAGGAGCTCGACACGCGTCTGGACCAGAACGCGCACCGCCGCCGGACCCTGCCGGTGCTCGAGCGGATCAGCGAGCTGGCGGCACAGCTCGCGGACCTGGACACGGCGCTGGTCACGTCACGCACGGCGGCCGGAGACCTGCGCCGGGAGCTGTCGAAGGCGGAGACCGACGTCGAGCAGGTGCGCAGCCGGGCCGTGCGGGACCAGGCGCGCCTGCAGGCGGGCGCCGGCGCCAAGGACGCGCAGGCCCTGAGCAGCGAGATCGAGAGCCTGGCCCGGCGGCAGGCCGACCTGGAGGAGGTCGAGCTCGCGGTGATGGAGCGCCTGGAGGCGCACACGGCCGCGCTGGCCGAGCTCGAGAAGGCGCGCGCGGCGCTGGTCGAGCAGCAGTCCGCGTCGGCGGCCGAGCGGGAGCAGGCAGAGCGCGAGCTGGACGACGAGGCAGGCCGGCTGCGGGCGGAGCGCCAGAACGCGGCGGCCGGCCTGGATGCCGGTCTGGTCGCGTTGTACGAGCGGCTCCGCGGGCAGCTCGGAGGTCGCGGGGCGGCGGCGCTGCGCGGCCGGCAGTGCGACGGGTGCCGGATGGAGCTCAACCCGCTCGACCTCGAGCGGATCCGGTCGGCGGCGGAGGACCAGGTGGTCCGGTGCGAGGAGTGCGGGCGGATCCTCGTCCGCTGACGGGTGCAGGCGCACGGCCGGGGCGCGGGGTGGCGTCGGCGCCCGACCGACGTCAGAGTTCGTCCGTGAGCTCCCTGCTCCCCGCGTCCGGGGACCCCTCGTCGTCCTCCGCGGCGGCCGGCACTCCGGCAGCCGACAGCTCCTCGGCTCGGCGCGCACCTCGCCCGTCCGGGGCGGGCGTGCGGTTCGACGAGGAGGAACCGGTCACCGTCGTGCTGGTGCGGCACGGGCAGACGGCGATGACCGTCTCACGCGGGTACTCCGGCTCGAGCGAGCCGGGACCGCCGCTGGACGAGACGGGCCGGCGCCAGGCGGCCGACGTGGCGGCGCTCGTCGACCGGGTCGGGCGGGACCTGTGGGGTGACATCGCCTACCCGAGCCGGGTGATCGCGTCGCCGATGGTGCGCACGCAGCAGACCGCGGCTGTGGTGGCGGAACGGCTGGGGCTGCACGTCGAGACCGACGCCACCTTCCGGGAGGCCGACTTCGGAGCGTGGCAGGGGCTGACCGCGGAACAGGTCGAGGAGCGGTGGCCCGGCCGGCTCGAGCCGTGGCACACGCTCGGCACGGTCCGACCGCCCGACGGCGAGTCGATCGCGGACGTCGGTGAGCGGGTGCGCGCCGGGCTGGACCGGCTCCAGGCGGCCGGCGAGGGTCGCACCGTGGTGGTGGTCAGCCACGCGGTGGCCATCCGGGCGATGCTCGGCGTGACGATGGGGGCCGCACCGGGGTCGTGGTCGCAGCTGCGGGTGGCACCGGCCTCCGTCAGCATCGTCCGGCTTTTCAGCGACAAGCGCGACGAGATCGCGGTGGCCGGGGTGCCGAGCGAGGGCTGGGCGCGCTGAGCGCGACGGCTCCTTCTCGTGGCGCCTCGCGCGCCGCGCCCGCGCCCGTCGCCCGCCCTCGGGCGCCCGCGTCGTGCACCGTGCCGGGCGCCGTCCCGCCGGGGTGCCCCGGGACGGCCGGTGGACGCGCCCCCTGTCGCGCCACCGGCCGCCGTTCCGGCTACTCCTGCGCGACGGCGTCCAGCACAGGGAGCCGCGCCGCGCGCACGGCGGGCCAGACCGCGGCGACCACGCCGACGAGCACGGCCAGCACCAGCATCCCGGCCAGGCTCGACCCCGGCACCGAGAGCTGCGACAGCCCCTGGTCGGCGTAGAGCCGGGGCAGCGAGGCGGCCAGGCCGATGCCGACCGCGAGACCGATCACCGTGCCGCAGACCGCGGTCAGGACGGACTCCACGGTGATCACGCCCGACAGCTGCAGCCGTCCCAGACCCACCGCCCGCAGCAGCCCGATCTCACGCGTCCGCTCGATCACCGACAGCGCCAGGGTGTTGACGATCCCGAGGACGGCGATCGCCACCGACAGGCCGAGCAGCGCGTACAGGATGGCCAGCATCTGGTTGACCTGCGCCGCGAGGCCGTCGACGAACTGCTTCGAGTCCATGACGGACACCACGTAGTAGGGGCGTGAGAGGTCGGTCAGCTGCGTCCGCAAGGCGTTCAGGTCCGCGCCGGCGGCCGCCTTGACCAGGACGGTCGTGTCCGGCTGCTGCGCGGAGGGCACCAGCGTGTCGACCACCGAGGGGGAGGCCCAGAGCGCCTGCCCGACGGCGCCCGACCGTGCGATCGCCCCGATCCGCAGGGACTTCTCGCCCAGCGGCCCCGTGACGGCCACCGTGTCGCCGATCTTCCAGCCCTTGTCCTTGGCGAGCAGCTTGTCGGCGACGAGCTCGCCGCCGGTGAGCGCCTGTGTCACCGAACCCTCGGTCGACGACGGCCGCAGCAGCGACCCGACCATCGTCGGCTCGACGGCGACGAGCGCCTGCCCGTCCGCGCCCGTCGGTGCGCGACCCACGGCGGCCAGCACGTGAGTCCACGGGAAGCCCTCCGCCTGCTGCACGGACGGCAACGCCCGCACCTTCTGCAGCAGCGCCGGCGCGACCGTGTCGCTCATCCCGGTCCGCAGCACGTAGTCCGCGCTGACCTCCGTGCTGACCAGCGATCCGACCGACGCCTGCGTGCTTGCCGCGATGACGGCGGCCGCACCGACCAGTGCCATGCCGATGGTCAGCGCTCCCGCGGTGTTGGCGGCGCGGCGCGGGTTCCGTACCACGTTCCCGCGGGCGAGCCGGCCGACCGGACGCAGCCACGCCACCGCGGGCGCGGCGAGCAGCCGCACCACGGCCGGCACGACGACCGGTCCGACCACGAGCGTCCCGATCAGGACGAACCCCGCCCCGACGCCCAGCAGGGTGCCGGCGGATCCGAGGTGGGGGCGGACGGCCGCCACCACCACGGCGGCCGCACCGGCGACGACGAGAACCAGGCCGGCCCAGGCGCGCAGCCGCAAGGACCGCTCGTTCACGGTCACCTCGTCCCGCATCGCCTCGACGGGCGGGACGACGGCGGCGCGCCGCGCGGGCAGCGAGGCCGCGGCGACCGAGACGCCCGTACCGACCAGCAGACCGATCAGCACGGTCGACGTGGACAGCGGCACGCGGGTGGACAGCGTCATGTCCATCCGCTGCAGCACCACGCCGATCAGCTCGACCAGCCCGAGGCCGCCGAGGACGCCGATGGCCGAGCCGACCACCCCGACGAGGGCGGACTGCGTGAGGATCGACCCGAACACCTGCCGCGGCGACGCGCCGACGGCCCGGAGCAGGGCGAACTCCCGCATGCGCTGCCGCACGGACATGGTGAAGGTGTTCGCGATGATGAAGGCCCCGACGAACAGCGCGAGCAGCGCGAAGACGAGCAGGAACGTCGACACGAAGCCGAGCTGCTTGGAGATCTGCGAGCTGGTCTCCGTGCGCATCGCCGCACCGGTCAGCGCCTGGGCGTGGGCACCGCTCGCGACGGGCGCCAGGCGGTCCACCAGCTGCTGCTCGGTCAGTCCGGCCGACCTGTCGGCGTACACCTGGAACGACGAGGTCGTCCCCGCCGGTGCGAACGCGGCCTCCTCCACGCTGGGGTCGAGCAGCACGATCGTCGCCCCGGCCATCGGCGCACCGAAGTCGACGGCTCCGACCACCGTGACGTCGTGGACGTCCCCGAGGAGCACGACCTTGGTGCGGTCACCGACGTGCAGGCCGGAGGAGTCCAGCGTGTGCCGCTCGACGGCGATCTCGTCGCGTCCGACGGGCGCCCGGCCGGTCAGCCCGGCGACCGAGGGGTCCCGGCGGTCGTAGGCCAGCGCGAAGCTGGGCGCCTGCGTGCTCCGGACGGCGGTGCCGCTCGCGCCGACCAGCGTGATCGGCCCGGACAGGGACGGGATCACCGCCTGCACACCGGGGACCTGCTCCAGCGTGCCGGCCAGGGAGAGCGGGAGGCCGGGGGCGGCCGACCGCTCGCCGGACACGACGTTCGAGCCGTCGTCGGGCACCCGGACGTAGGCGTCGGCGGTGGTGGAGGCGCCGACGATCTCGTCGAACGTCGACGAGAGCATCTCGCGCAGCGAGAAGGTGCCGGTGACGAACGCGACGCCGAGGGCCACCGCGACGATCGACATGGCGAACTGCCCGAGGTGCGCACGCACGGCGCGCCAGGCGATGCGCCTCATGACCGCGACCGCGCGGCGAGGCCCTCGAGGCCCGCCAGCATGTCCAGCACGCTGGCGGCGGTCGGATCGGTCAGCTCGGCGACGAACAGCCCGTCCGCGAGGAAGAGGACGCGGTGGGCGTACGAGGCCGCGCGCGGGTCGTGCGTCACCATGACGACCGACTGACCGAGGGTGTCCACGCTGCGCCGCAGGAAGCCCAGCACCTCGGCCGACGCGTGCGAGTCGAGGTTGCCGGTCGGCTCGTCGGCGAAGACGACGGCAGGACGGGACACCAGCGCGCGTGCGCACGCGACGCGCTGCTGCTGCCCGCCGGACAGCTCGGCCGGCTTGTGGGTCAGCCTGTCCCGCAGGCCGACGGCGTCCACGACCTCGTCGAACAGGCCGCGGTCGACCGGCCGCCGCGCGATGTCCAGCGGGAGCGTGATGTTCTCGGCCGCCGTCAGGGTCGGCACCAGGTTGAACGCCTGGAAGATGAAGCCCACCCGGTCCCGCCGCAGCTTGGTCAGCCGGCGCTCGGACATCGCCGAGACCTCCTGCCCGTCCACGACCACCGTGCCGGAGGTCGGCCGGTCGAGGCCGGCGAGGCAGTGCATCAGCGTCGACTTGCCCGATCCGGACGGCCCCATGATCGCGGTGAGCTCGCCGCGGCCCAGGTCGACGTCGATGCCGCGCAGGGCGTGCACCTCGGTGGACCCCGATCCGTAGACCTTGGTCAGTGCGCGGGCGGAGGCGATGGCGCCGGTGGCCGGTGCGGCCGCAGGCGCAGGGGAGAGCTCGGAGCTCGTCATGGGGGTCACGGGAACATCCTTCCGGTGGCGGCGCCCGCGACGGATCCGGGAAGTCCCTGGACGAACCCTGAGATCGCCGTCGGCTACCCTGGTCAGCGCGGATGAGTCAGTCAGGCGGCCGCGTCGGGACTCCGCAGGGAGGCCCGCCGAGGAACGTCCGGGCTCCGTAGGGCAGGGTGGTGGGTAACACCCACCCGGGGTGACCCGCGGGACAGTGCCACAGAGAACAGACCGCCGGCCCCTCCGGGGACCGGCAAGGGTGAAACGGCGGTGCAAGAGACCACCAGCGCACCGGGCGACCGGTGCGGCTCGGCAAACCCCACCCGGAGCAAGGCCAGACAGGGAGCGTTCGAGGGCTGCCCGCCCGAGCTCCCGGGTAGGCCGCTGGAGGCGTGCGGCAACGTACGTCGTAGATGGATGGCCGCCACCCGGTCGCGGGAGACCGTGACCGGGCACAGAACCCGGCGTATCGACTGACTCATCCGCAGCACCCCCGGTCCCGACCGGCGGCGCACGCCGCCGCGTGGTTCTCCGGCCATTCGGCGCGCGAGGATATGCGGGTGCACGAGCTTGCCGGCTGCCGGGTCGCGACGCCGAGCGGCGACGTCGGCGGCTACGTCACCGAGTACGCGGACGGCGTGCTGCGGATGCGCGCCGACGCTGCGCTGCCCGGCCTGCACCCCGGCGAGTCCATCGGGGTGACGGTGCTGGACCCGGTCCGGGGCGTGTGCTCGTACACCGGCCTGGTGGCGGCCGTCGAGGCACGCGAGGACGGTGCCGCGGTCGACGTCGTCGTCGTGGAGGACCTCGCCCGTCACCAGCGCCGGGCGGCGGCTCGGGCCGCCTACCGGTGCAGCTGCGTGGCGACCCTCGAGGGCGGGGCGAGCCCGGCGAGCCTGCGGGTCACCGTGCTCGACGTCTCGGCGACGGGCGCGCGCTTCATGGCGCCCGAGGAGCTGCACGAGGGTGCGACGCTCCGGCTGGGACTGCCTGTGGGTGAGGAGCTGGTCGACCTCCGGCTGCGCGTGGTGCGGCACGAGGTGTCCAGCACCGGGACGCGCTACGGCGCGACGCTCGTCGACCCCTCGGAGCGCACCCGGGACGCGCTGTACCGGCTCGTGCTGCGGCTGCAGCGGGAGCAGGCCCGGCACGCGGCCGAGCACCGGTAGGTCCCGGGCCCGGCGCAGCCGGGGTCCGCTCAGTGCGCCCGGGCAGCCAGCCGGGCGGCGCCGACGATGCCCGCCGCGTTGCGCAGGGCAGCCGGCACGATCGGCGCCCGCAGCGTCAGGCGGGGGAGGAACTCCTGGTACTTCTTGCTGACGCCGCCTCCGACCACGAAGAGGTCGGGCCAGAAGAGGTTCTCGACCACCGAGAAGTACCTCTGCAGGCGTTCGGACCACTGCTCCCAGCTCAGGTCCTCGCGGTCGCGCGCCGCGTCGGACGCGCGGACCTCCGCGTCGAACCCGTCGATCTCCAGGTGGCCGAGCTCCGTGTTCGGCACCAGCACGCCGTCGTTGATCAGCGCGGTGCCGATCCCGGTGCCGAGCGTGACGACGATGACGAGACCCGGCACGCCGCGTGCGGCGCCGTACTCGACCTCCGCGAAACCTGCGGCGTCCGCGTCGTTGACGGCCAGCACGCGCCGACCGGTGGCCGCCCGGAGCGTCTTCTCGATGTCGGTGCCGATCCACGACGGGTCGACGTTGGCTGCGGACTGCGCGACGCCGTGCAGCACCACCGCCGGGAAGGTGACGCCGATCGGCACCGTCCGGCGCAGCTTGAAGGAGTCCACCACCTCGGCCACCGTGGCTGCGACCGCATCCGGGGTGGCGGGCTGCGGCGTCGGGATCCGCACCCGGTCCGCGGCGAACTCGCCCGTCCGCAGGTCCACCGGGGCGCCCTTGATGCCGGACCCCCCGATGTCGATGCCGAACGCCGTGTGGATCTTGCTCTTGCCGAGGATCGAGTTGTCGCTCATGGCAGCGTCAGGATCTCCGCTCCGGTGTCGGTGACCAGCAGGGTGTGCTCGAACTGCGCGCTGCGCCGGCCGTCGGCCGTGACGACCGTCCAGTCGTCGTCCCACATCAGCCAGTCCGGGGTGCCGAGGTTGAGCATCGGCTCGATGGTGAACACCATGCCGGGCTCGATCACGGTGTCGTACGCCGGCGCCGCGTCGTAGTGCGGCACCACCAGACCGGTGTGGAAGGCCGGCCCGACGCCGTGACCGGTGTAGTCGCGCACCACGCCGTACCCGAACCGGGCTGCGTACCGCTCGATCACCCGGCCGATCACGTTGAGCTCGCGCCCCGGTGCGACGGCCTTGATGCCACGGGCGAGCGCCTCACGCGTCCGCTCGACGAGCAGGCGGGACTCCTCGTCCACGTCCCCGGCCAGGAACGTCGCGTTGGTGTCGCCGTGCACGCCACCGATGTAGGCGGTGATGTCGATGTTGACGATGTCGCCGTCCTCGACGACCGTCGAGTCCGGGATGCCGTGGCAGATCACCTCGTTGAGCGACGTGCACAGCGACTTGGGGAAGCCGCGGTAGCCGAGCGTCGACGGGTACGCCCCGTGGTCGAGGAGGAACTCGTGCCCGACGGAGTCGAGCTCGTCCGTCGTCACGCCGGGCGCCACGTGGCTGCCGACCTCCTGGAGCGCCTGCGCCGCGATGCGCGAGGCGACGCGGACGCGTTCGACCGTCTCCGGCTCCAGCACGTTGCTGCCCGTCCAGGGTCGAGGTCCCGGCCGACCGACGTACTCCGGCCGTTCGATGGATCCGGGGACGGTCCGGCGCGGGCCCAGCCGCCCCGGGGAGAGGGGAGCTCGTGACGCGTGCACCGGCGACATACCTGGCAGTCTACGAAAGACGAACCCACCGCCGATCCCTCGGAGGGAGCCCGCCATGGCCACCGAGTTCTACTTCAACACCCAGACGCACGAGGTGGAGGAGGGACGGCACAGCGACTGGAGCGTGCTGATGGGTCCCTACCCGACGCGCGAGGCAGCGGCCCAGGCCCTGCAGACCGCGCACGAGCGCACCGAGGCGTGGGACCGGCAGGACGAGGCCGATCGCGGCTGACGGGTCCGATCGCGGCTGACGGGTCCGACCACGGCTGACGGGTCCGGCGCTCAGGCGCCGAACTCGTGCTCCGCGTCCGGGAAGGCGCCGCCCCGGACGTCGTCGGCGAACGCGCGTGCAGCAGCACCGAGGGCGGCGCCGAGCTCGCCGTAGCGCTTGGCGAACCGCGGCGTCCACTCGGTCATGCCGGCCATGTCGACCCACACCAGCACCTGGCCGTCGCAGCCGGCGCCGGCGCCGATGCCGATGGTGGGCACGCGCAGCATCGAGGTGACCGACGCGGCCACCGGGGCGGGCACCATCTCGAGCACCACGGCGACGGCCCCCGCGTCGACCACCGCGACGGCGTCGTCGCGCAGCCGGTCGGCCCCGTCGTCACCGCGGCCCTGCACCCGCGGACCGCCGAGCAGGTTCTCGGACTGCGGCGTGTACCCCAGGTGGGCCACCACCGGGATGCCGGCGTCCGTCAGCGCCCGGATCTGGGCTGCGACCCGCCGGCCGCCCTCGAGCTTGACCGCGGCGGCACCGGTCTCCTTGAGGACGCGGACGCCGGTGGCGAGCGCCTGCGCGGGACCTGCCTCGTAGGTGCCGAACGGCAGGTCGACGACGACGAACGCCCGGCGGGCGGCACCCGCGACGGCACGTCCGGCGACCACCATCTCGTCGAGCGTGACCGGCAGCGTGCTGGCGTACCCGTGCATGGTGTTGCCGATCGAGTCACCGACCAGCAGCAGGTCGATGCCCGCCTCGTCGAAGATGCGCGCCGTGACGGCGTCGTAGGCGGTGAGCATCACCAGCCGCTCGCCGCGGTCCTTGGCGGCCTGCAGGTGCTGGACCCGCACGCGCTGCGGGGCGTTCACAGCTCGCGCCAACGGGTGGTGACGGGCAGGCGCCGGTCGCGGCCGAACGCCAGCGCGGTCACCTTGGGACCGAGCGGGTACTGCCGGCGCTTCCACTCGGCTCTGTCGGTCAGCTGCAGCACCTTGTCCACCACCTCCGGTGCGAAACCACGAGCGAGGAGCTCGGCCCGTCCCTCGGCGTTCTCGACGTACGCGTCGAGCACCGTGTCCAGCAGGTCGTACGGGGGCAGCGAGTCCTGGTCGACCTGTCCCGGGCGCAGCTCAGCCGACGGCGGCTTGGTGATCGACGACTCGGGGATCGGCGGCACCTCGTCGGGCCGGAACACGCCGTCGAGCGCGGCGTGGTTGCGCCAACGGGCGAGGGCCCAGACACGCGACTTGTCCACGTCCTTCAGCGGGGCGAAACCGCCGACCGCGTCGCCGTAGATCGTCGAGTAGCCGACGGCCAGCTCGGTCTTGTTGCCCGTGGCGAGCACCAGGTGGCCCTCGGCGTTGGAGAGGGCCATCAGCGTGACGCCGCGGACCCGGGCCTGCAGGTTCTCCTCGGCGAGCCCCTCGAGGTGCAGCTGCCCCTGGAAGGCGTCCACCATCGGCGCGATCGGCTGCACGCGGTAGTCGGCGCCGATCCGTTGCGCGAGGTCCGCGGCATCGTCCTTGGAGTGCCCGCTGGAGTACACCGAGGGCATCGAGACGCCGACGACGTGCTCCCCGCCGATCGCGTCGGCCGCGATGGCGGCGCACAGCGCCGAGTCGATGCCGCCGGACATCCCGAGCACCACGGAGCGGAAGCCGTTCTTGCGGACGTAGTCCGCCAGGCCCAGGACGAGCGCCCGGTACACCTCCTCGTCGGCGGTGAGCCGTGCCGCGCGCGGGCCGGGCACCTCGGGCTCGTCTTCCTCGGCCAGGTCCCAGAGGAGCAGGTGCTCCACGAACTGCGGCGCGTAGGCCAGCAGCTGCCCGTCGCGCCCGACCACGAACGAGCCGCCGTCGAACACCAGGTCGTCCTGGCCGGCGACGAGGTTGACGTAGGCGACCGGCGCCCCGACCTCGTGCGCCCGACGGGCCGCCAGCGCCGTGCGGACGTGCCCCTTGCCCTCCTCGTACGGGGAGGCGTTCAGCACGAGGAGCAGCGAGAGGTCCTCGTCCGCGAGGGCCGTCACGGGTCCGCCGTCCTGCCAGATGTCCTCGCAGATCACCACGGCGACACGTCGGTCCAGGACGTCCAGCACGCACACCTCGTGCCCCGGGGTGAAGATCCGGCTCTCGTCGAACACGCCGTACTCGGGCAGGTGGTGCTTGTCGTACCGGGCCAGCACCTCCCCGTCCCGCAGCACCACCGCCCGGTTGGTGGCCCGGACCGCGGCCCGAGCGGCCGCATCCGCCTGGGCGTCGTTGCGTGGGCCGAGCCGCCGTTCGCCGATGGTGCCGACCACCACGGTCAGCTCGCCCAGCCCCTCGTCGACGAGCCGGGAGGCGAGACGTTCGAGCCCCGCCTGGGCCCCGCGTCGGAAGGACGCCCGCAGCGCGAGGTCCTCGATCGGGTAGCCGGTGAGGGTCATCTCGGGGAAGACGACCACGTGGGCGCCGGCCTCGGCAGCGCGGCGGGACCAGGCGAGCACCGCCTCGACGTTCCCGTCGACGTCCCCGACGCACGTGTCGATCTGGGCCAGGGCGATGCGAGGTCGGGCCATGGCTGGGAGCCTATCGAGGGGTCCGGACGGTGACCGCCGCGCCGAGGTGCCGGGGGCGGCTGCACGCCTGGTCATAGGGAAGGATGTGCCCCATGGACAGGCAGCAGGAATTCGTGCTCCGGACGGTCGAGGAGCGGGACATCCGGTTCGTCCGGCTGTGGTTCACGGACGTGCTCGGCATCCTCAAGTCGGTCGCCGTCGCGCCGGCCGAGCTGGAGCAGGCGTTCTCCGAGGGCATCGGGTTCGACGGCTCGGCGATCGAGGGCCTGACCCGGGTGTACGAGGCCGACATGATCGCCCGCCCGGACCCGTCCACGTTCCAGGTCCTGCCGTGGCGTGGTGAGCGGCACGGCACCGCCCGGATGTTCTGCGACCTGCTCACCCCGGACGGCGCGCCGTCGCTCGCGGACAGCCGCCAGGTGCTCAAGCGCGCGCTGGACCGTGCCAGCGACAAGGGGTTCACCTTCTACACGCACCCCGAGGTCGAGTTCTACCTGTTCGAGGCGCCGGCCGACCCGGCGCAGACGCTCGTGCCCGTCGACCAGGGCGGCTACTTCGACCACGTCCCACGGGGCACCGCCCACGACTTCCGCCGGGCCGCGATCACGATGCTCGAGTCCATGGGCATCTCGGTGGAGTTCTCCCACCACGAGGCCGGCCCGGGCCAGAACGAGATCGACCTGCGCTACGCGGACGCGCTGACCACCGCGGACAACATCATGACCTTCCGTACGGTGGTCAAGGAGGTGGCCCTCGAGCAGGGGGTGTTCGCGTCCTTCATGCCCAAGCCGCTGTTCGCGGCGCCCGGGTCCGGGATGCACACGCACCTGTCCCTGTTCCAGGGCGACAAGAACGCGTTCCACGAGGCCGGCGCCGACCTCGAGCTCTCCAAGACCGGCCGGTCCTTCATCGCCGGCCTGCTGCGGCACGCGGCGGAGATCACCGCGGTGACCAACCAGTTCGTCAACTCCTACAAGCGGCTGTGGGGCGGCGCCGAGGCGCCGAGCTACATCTGCTGGGGCCACAACAACCGGTCCGCGCTCGTGCGGGTGCCGCTGTACAAGCCGGGCAAGGGCAACTCGAGCCGGGTGGAGTACCGGGCGGTCGACTCGGCGGCGAACCCGTACCTGGCCTTCGCGGTGCTGCTCGCCGCCGGGCTCAAGGGCATCGAGGAGGGCTACGAGCTGCCGGAGGGTGCCGAGGACGACGTCTGGGAGCTGACCGATGCGGAGCGGCGTGCGCTCGGCATCGAACCGCTGCCGACGTCGCTCGAGGCCGCCATCGAGGTGATGGAGCGGTCCGAGCTGGTCGCCGAGGCGCTGGGGGAACACGTCTTCGACTACTTCCTGCGCAACAAGCGGGAGGAGTGGCGCGAGTACCGCGCGCAGGTCACGCCGTTCGAGCTGCAGCGGTTCCTGCCCCTGGTCTGACCGATGACCGTCGGCACCACGCACGGCCGGGGCGCGTCCCTCGCCGCCCGGCTGTCCCGGGCGGGCGTTGCCGACGTGCCCCGAGGCGAGCGGCTGCTGACGGACCGCGCGCTGCTCGCCGTGTGGCCGCAGGCGCCCGACGACCTGCCGGAGCTGCTGGGTGCGGTCGCGGACCCGGACCAGGCGCTCCTGACCCTCGCGAAGGTTGCCGGTGCGGTCGGTCCGCACCCGGACCTGACGGAGGCCCTGGTCGCCGCCGTGATGGAGGCCGGCCCGGCGCGTGAGCGTCTGCTCTCCCTGGCCGGCGCGTCGGCGGCGCTGGGCGACGTCGTGGTCGCGCGGCCGGAGAGCCTGCGCGTCGTGCTCGACGACTCTCCGGGCGTCGACGTCGATGCGAGCTCCGTCCGCGCCGACCTGCTGCGCGCGGTGGAGGCGGACCCGTCCGCCGCGGTCCCCGTCGCCGGCCTGGCCGGTGCGCCGGGGGTCGACGCGATGCGTCGGGCCTACCGCCGGCACCTGCTCGGCATCGCCGCGGCGGACGTCACCAGCCCTGACCCGCAGAGCCGGTTGCCTGCGGTGGCGGCCGCGCTCGCCGACCTCGCCGGCGCCGCCCTCGAGGCCGGTCTCGCGCTGGCACGGGCGGAGTACCCGGACGGAGCGCCTGGCGTGCGGCTGGCCGTCATCGGCATGGGCAAGGGCGGCGGCCGGGAGCTCAACTACATCTCCGACGTCGACGTGGTGTACGTCGCCGAGCCGGCGGAGGGCACCGCCGAGGACGAGGCGATCGCGGTCGGTGCCCGGCTTGCCGCGGGGCTCGCACGGGCGTGCTCGACGCCCTCCGGAGAACCCGCGCTGTGGGCGGTCGACGCCGCGCTCCGCCCCGAGGGCAAGGACGGGCCACTGGTCAGGACCCTGGCCAGCCACCGCGCCTACTACGAGCGGTGGGCCCGGACCTGGGAGTTCCAGGCGCTGCTGAAGGCACGGCCGGTCGCGGGGGACGTCGAGCTGGGGCGCGCCTACGTCGAGATGACGCAGCCGATGGTCTGGGCCGCCGTGCGGCGGGAGAACTTCGTCGAGGACGCGCAGGCGATGCGGCGCCGGGTGGAGCGCCACGTGCCCGCCGCGGAGGCGGACCGCCAGATCAAGCTGGGTGTCGGGGGTCTGCGCGACGTCGAGTTCACCGTCCAGCTGCTGCAGCTGGTGCACGGTCGGGCCGACGAGTCGATCCGCAGCGGCAGCACGCTGACCGCGCTCGCCGCCCTGGCCGCGGGCGGGTACGTCGGCCGCGAGCACGCCGCGCAGCTCGCCACCTGCTACCGCTTCCTGCGGGTCCTCGAGCACCGCGTGCAGATGTGGCGGATGCAGCGGACCCACCTGCTCCCGCAGGCGGAGCCGGACCTGCGCCGGCTGGCTCGCTCGGTCGGGATGCGCACCGAGGGGGCCGAGGGTCTCCTCGAGCGGTGGCGGTCCGTGCGTCGCGACGTGCGGCGCCTGCACGAGGAGCTGTTCTACCGGCCGTTGCTCCCCGCCACCGCGCGGCTGTCCGAGGCGGACGTCACCTTGGCTCCGGAGGCGGCGCGGCACCGGCTGGAGGCGATCGGCTACCGGGACCCCGGCGGCGCCCTGCGGCACATCGCCGCCCTCAGCGAGGGGCTGTCCCGACGGGCCGCCATCCAGCGCCAGCTGCTGCCCGTGATGCTCGGGTGGTTCGCCGCGGGGCCGGACCCGGACGGGGGCCTGCTCGCGTTCCGGCGGCTGTCGGACGAGCTCGGCAGCACCCACTGGTTCCTCAAGCTGCTGCGCGACTCCGGCACGGCGGCCGAGCGGCTGGCCCGCGTGCTGTCGACGTCCCGCTACGTCGCCGACGCGTTGACGCGGTCACCCGAGTCGGTCGTCTGGCTGGACGACGACGCCGAGCTGGAGCCGCGCGACGCCCAGCGTCTCGAGGGGGAGGCCGACGCGATCCTGACCAGGTCGTACGAGCGCGTCGCGGCAGCCACGGCGCTCCGCGCGCTGCGCCGGCGGGAGCTGGCCCGCACGGCGACGGCCGATGTGCTCGGCGTGACCACGGGGACCAGGGCGTCGCACAGCCTCACGGTGGCGGCCGACGCGGTGCTGGCGGGTGCCCTGCGGGTCAGCCGGTGGGAGGCACGTGCCGAGCGTGGCCTGGACGCGGACCCGACGCGGATGCTCGTGGTCGCCATGGGTCGCCTCGGCGGGCGCGAGATGGGCTACTCGTCGGACGCCGACGTCCTCTTCGTCCACGACCCGCTCCCGGGGGTCGACCCCACCCTTGCTCAGGACTTCGCCACCGGCGTGGCCAGCCAGCTGCGCGCCCTGCTCGGTGACGTCGGCCCGGAGCCGTCGCTCGCCGTGGACGCGGACCTGCGGCCCGAGGGTCGCAACGGACCGCTGGTCCGCACGCTCGACTCCTACGCGGAGTACTACGGCCGCTGGTCCGCGACGTGGGAGGCGCAGGCACTGCTCCGAGCGCGACCGGTCGCGGGCGACGTCGAGCTCGCCGGGCGGTTCCGCGCCCTGATCGACCGCGTGCGGTACCCCGCCGGAGGTCTGGACCCGGCGGCGGTGCGCGAGGTCCGGCGCATCAAGGCGCGGGTGGAGGCGGAGCGGCTGCCGCGCGGCGTCAGCCCGGCCCGGCATCTCAAGCTCGGGCGGGGTGGGATCAGCGACGTCGAGTGGACCGCCCAGCTGCTCCAGCTGCAGCACGCGCACCAGGTCGAGGGTCTGCGCACCACGTCGACGCTCGAGGCGCTCACGGCCGCGACCGGTGCCGGGCTGCTGGCCGAGGAGGACCGCGCGGTGCTCGCGGCAGCGTGGGAGCTCGCCTCCCGGCTGCGCGACGCGAACGTGCTGTGGTCGGGACGCACCGACGGCCCGCACACGGACGTGCTGCCGCACGACCACACCGCGCTGTCCGGCGTCGCCCGCGTGATGGGGTACCCCGCCGGCTCCGGCGCGACGCTCGAGGAGGAGTACCTGCGCACAGCCCGCCGGGCCCGGGCGGTCGTCGAGCGCGTCTTCTACGGCTGACCGCTCGGGCCGGCGGTCGGGTCCCGCCGACGACGATGCCGGCCGCCGTGCCTGCGCGCTGGTCGGGACCGGTCGAGCCCGGCACGTCGTGCGCCCTGCGCGGCCGCCGGCCGGACGCACGCCGGCCCGGGCACCACGAGGGTGACCGGGCCGGCGGTACCGCTGGTCAGGGGCTCACGGGAGCAGCCGTGGCCCCTGACGATCAGACGTCGTAGTACAGCTCGAACTCGTGCGGGTGCGGCCGCAGCCGGATCGGGTCGACCTCGGCGGAGCGCTTGTAGTCGATCCAGGTCTCGATCAGGTCCGGGGTGAACACGTTGCCGGCGGTCAGCCAGTCGTGGTCCGCCTCGAGGTTGTCGAGCACCTCGGGGAGCGAGCCCGGCACCTGCTGGATGAGGGCGTGCTCCTCGGGGGGCAGCTCGTACAGGTCCTTGTCGACCGGCTCCGGCGGCTCGATGCGGTTCTGGATGCCGTCGAGACCGGCCATCAGCATCGCCGAGAAGGCGAGGTACGGGTTGCTCGACGGGTCCGGGACGCGGAACTCGATGCGCTTGGCCTTGGGGCTCGAGCCGGTGACCGGGATACGGATGCACGCGGAGCGGTTGCGAGCCGAGTAGACCAGGTTGACGGGAGCCTCGAAGCCCGGCACCAGGCGGTGGTAGCTGTTCACCGTCGGGTTGGTGAAGGCCAGCAGCGACGGCGCGTGCTTCAGCAGGCCGCCGATGTACCAGCGGGCGAGGTCGGACAGGCCGCCGTAGCCCTTCTCGTCGAAGAACAGCGGCTCGCCGTCCTTCCACAGCGACTGGTGCACGTGCATGCCCGAGCCGTTGTCGCCGAACAGCGGCTTCGGCATGAAGGTGGCCGTGCGGCCGTTCTGGTGCGCGACGTTCTTCACCACGTACTTGAACAGCTGCACCTTGTCCGCCGACTTGGCGAGGGTGTCGAAGCGGTAGTTGATCTCCGCCTGGCCCGCGGTGCCGACCTCGTGGTGGGCGCGCTCGACCTGCAGGCCGAGCTCGTCGAGCAGCAGCGAGATCTCGTCGCGGATGTCGCCGAACTGGTCCACCGGCGCGACGGGGAAGTAGCCACCCTTGTAGGGCGTCTTGTGCCCGAGGTTGCCACCCTCCTCCTCGCGGCCGCTGTTCCACGCGGCCTCGATGGAGTCGATGAAGTAGAACCCGGCGTCCTGGCGCGTCTGGAAGCGCACGGAGTCGAAGATGTAGAACTCCGCCTCCGGTGCGAAGAAGGCGGTGTCCGCGATGCCGGTCGAGCGCAGGTACGCCTCCGCCTTGGCGGCGATCTGGCGCGGGTCGCGGCTGTAGGGCTCGTCGGTGTAGGGGTCGACGATCGACATGTTGATGTTCAGCGTCTTCTCCACGCGGAACGGGTCGACGTAGGCCGTCGTCACGTCCGGGATCAGCTTCATGTCCGACTCGTGGATCGCCTGGAAGCCGCGGATCGACGAACCGTCGAACATCTGACCGTTGACGAAGAAGTCGTCGTCGACGGACGCCGCGGGGACGTTGAAGTGCTGCATGACGCCGGGCAGGTCACAGAACCGGACGTCGACGAACTTGACGTCCTCGCTCTTGATGAACGCCAGGACTTCCTCTGGCTTGCTGAACATCCGCTGCTCCTCGGTTGAGTCCAGCCCGTGTGCTCGGGCCTGCGCAGAGGCTAGGCGCACGTGATGACGCGCCGGTGCCACGTCTGTTTCGGCGGTGTTACGTGACGGCGCCCGGTGTGACCGCCGTGCGACGACCCGGACGGTTGTCCGGGACCTTTCTCCTAGGCTGGCGGCGTGGCGCGACGTGAGGACATGGGCTCGTGGCTTGAGGGCGACGCGGTTGCGGGGGCCGGTGCCGGCACCAGGCTCGGGCTGCCCGTGTCCGGTCCGGGATCGCCGGCACGGACCGGCCGCCGGGCGCTCGCGCTGGCTGTGGACTGGCTCGCCTGCCTGCTGATCTCGGGGGCGTTGTTCCCCGGCTCGCAGGCCGCGGCCTTCTCCCTGGTGCGCGGCGAGCCCATGGCCACGCTCGGCATCTTCGCGCTGGAGAACCTGCTCCTGGTCGGCACGGTCGGCCACACCCTGGGGCACCGGCTGTGCAACCTGCGCGTCAGGACGGCGCCGGTCGTCGGGCCGGGACGGGACGCCGACGGCCTAGCTCGGTCAGCCAGCGGCCCCGACCTCGGTCGCGCACCGGGGCTCCTGCGGGCCGCCGTGCGGACCGTCCTGCTGCTCCTCGTGATCCCCGCCGTCGTGCAGGACGGCGACGGCCGCGGCCTGCACGACCGCGCGGCCGGAACGGTGATCGTCCGGCGCTGAGCCGGTGGGTCAGCGCCCGCGCAGACCGCGCCGGTCGGGGCGCATCCGGGTCGGGTCGATGCCCTTCGGCATCGGCAGGCGCATCCCGCCCAGTGCCGTGAGCCGCTTGCTGACCTCGGCGACCTCGGCCTTGGTGAGCTGGGGGCGCAGCTTCTGCACCGCGCGGGGGAGCTTGCGCAGCGGCACCTGGCCGGGCTCGTCGCCCATCTGCATGACGGTGATCGGGGCACCCGAGATCACCCGCGCGGTCCGCTTGCGCTCCTGCTCGAGCAGCTTGCCGGCCCGGCTCGCCGGACCCTCGCTGACCAGCACGACACCGGCTCGGCCGAGCCCGCGGAACACGAGGTCCTGCGTGCGGGGGTCCACCGCCACGGGCTCCTCGGTGAAGGTCCAGCCCTTCCGGATCGTGCCGAGCGCGGCGCGCGACGCACCGGGCTGGCCTTCGATCTGGGTGTAGGCAGCCGTCTCCGCGCGCCTCGCCAGCACGAACATGGCGCCCAGCGCCGCGAACGGGATGCTGAGCACGAGCATGTAGACCAGCGAGTGCACGAGCAGGCCGACCACGAGGCCGATCGCGACGATCCCGAAGAACACCGCGAGGAGCAACCAGGTGATCGCCGGGTCGTGCTTGCGCGTCATCTGGTAGGCGGTCCAGACCTGGGTGTACCAGCGGACCTTTTTGGGGGCGGTGTCGGTGGTGCCGGCGACGCCCTTTGCAGGGCGTGACGGCGGTGTGCTCGCGCGGGCCATGGGACGCGAGTCTACCGACGGCCGAACGGCCTCCTGCGCAGCGGAGCGGGTCAGCGACCGGCGGTGCGGGCGAGCACCGAGGCTGCCTCCTGGCGTGCCGTCGTGGGCTCCGCCAGGTGCTCGAGACCGGCCGGGACGGTTGCGCCGCGCCGCGCCAGGGCCTGGGCCCACAGTCGCCCGGCCCGGTACGACGAGCGCACCAGAGGGCCGGCCATCACGCCGGCGAACCCGATCCGGCGCGCCGCGTCGGACAGCTCGACGAACTCCTCGGGCCGCACCCACCGGTCCACCGGGTGGTGCCGCACCGACGGCCGCAGGTACTGGGTGATCGTGATCAGGTCGCACCCGGCCTCGTGCAGAGCGACCAGTGCCTCCCGCACCTCGTCCGTCGTCTCGCCCATGCCGAGGATCAGGTTCGACTTGGTGACCAGCCCGGCCTCGCGGGCCGCGGTGAGCACGGACAGCGACCGCTCGTAGCGGAAGCCGGGCCGGATCGTCTTGAAGATCCGCGGGACCGTCTCCAGGTTGTGCGCGAGCACCTGCGGGGCGGAGCCGAACACCTCGGCGAGCCGCTCCGGCCGCGCGTCGAAGTCCGGGATCAGCAGCTCGACGCCCGTGCCGGGGTTCACCGCACGGATGCGGCGCACCGTCTCGGCGTAGAGCCACGCACCGCCGTCCGGCAGGTCGTCGCGGGCGACGCCCGTGACCGTGGCGTACTTCAGGCCCATCGCCTGGACGGACTCGGCCACCCGGCGCGGTTCGTCGGCGTCGAAGGGCTCCGGCCTGCCCGAGTCGATCTGGCAGAAGTCGCATCGCCGGGTGCACGTGCCGCCTCCGATGAGGAAGGTCGCCTCGCGGTCCTCCCAGCACTCGAAGATGTTGGGGCAGCCGGCCTCCTCGCACACCGTGTGGAGTCCCTCACGGCGGACGAGGTGCTTCAGCTCGTCGTACTGCGGACCCATCGTGGCGCGGGTGCGGATCCACTCCGGTTTGCGCTCGATCGGCGTCTCCGCGTTCCGGGCCTCGACCCGCAGCATCCGGCGTCCCTCGGGTGCGATCGTCACGAAGGTCAGACTAACCCGGGCCTCGGCCGTGCCTTCCCGCGGTCCGCGGCCCGGACCGTCGCAGGGACCTGGGTCCCGCGCACCCCGCCCCACCTCACGACACGCTGGGGAGGTTGGGCGCGGCGTCAGGGGAGGCCGAGCGGGGGGATCGCCCGGAAGGAGGCACGCATGCGCGTCTTGGTGTCGGTGTCGTCGCGCCACGGCGGTACGCGGGAGATGGGCCAGGTGGTCGCCGCGGTGCTGCGCGACGCGGGCCACGACGTCGCGGAGATCGGTCCGGACGAGGTCGAGGACGTGGCCGGCTACGACGCCGCGGTGCTCGGCTCCGCCGTCTACGTCGGCCGTCTCGCGCTCGGTGTGCGTGACCTCGTCGACCGGCGCGCCGGGCAGCTGCGGGAGCGACCCGTGTGGCTGTTCTGGTCCGGCCCTGTCGGAGAGCCGGCGACGGCCCCGGTGGTCCCGGACGACGTGACCGAGGTGGCCAAGGCCGTCGGCGCCCGTGGTGTGCGGATGTTCGCGGGCCGCCTCGAACGCGCCGAGCTGAACATCTCCGAGCGCGCGCTCGTCGCGCTGGTGCACGCCCAGCCGGGCGACTACCGCGACCTGGAGGAGGTCCGCGACTGGGCGCTCGGCATCGACGAGGAGCTTCGGGCGCTCGCGCAGGACGCCGACAGCGGCGCCTTCTGAGGCGGCGCCGACCGGTGGTCCCGAGCGGACCGCCGGGCCGAGGCGGTCGCACCAGGCGACGATCTACCCCCGTGCGAGAGCTGGCGCCGCGAGGAGCGGCTCGAGCACGGTGACGAGGTGACGGCCTACCAGGGGGGTCACCTCGTCGATCGTCACGGTGCGACCGGCCTCGGCCGAGAGGCTCGTCACGTCGGCGTCCGCGATGCCGCACGGCACGATCCGGTCGAACTGGTGCAGGTCGCAGCAGCAGTTCAGCGCGAAGCCGTGCATCGTCACTCCGCGGGCCACCCGGACCCCGATCGCCGCGACCTTCCGCTCGCGCCGAGCCGATGGCGTACCGGCCGGATCGGCCGGGAACCACACGCCGCTGCGCCCCTCCACGCGGACCGCGGTGAGACCGAGGTCCGCACAGGTGCGGATGAGCGCCTCCTCCAGCGCACGGACGTACGCGACGACGTCGACCGGCTCCGCCAGCCGGACGATCGGGTAGCCGGTGAGCTGACCAGGTCCGTGCCAGGTGATGCGGCCGCCGCGGTCGACGTCGACCACCGGGGTGCCGTCGACAGGGCGGTCCGCCGTGGCGGTGCGCTTGCCGGCGGTGTACACCGGCTCGTGCTCGACCAGGAGGACCGTGTCCTCCTGCTCCCCGTCGGCCACGCGGGCGTGCACTCGGCGCTGCAGGTCCCACGTCGGGAGGTAGGGGGAGAGGGCGCCACCGAGGTCCAGGGGTTCGAACCGCATGCCGGCAGGCTAACCCGCGCCACGCGCCGGACCGTGCGCAGGTCCCCGTAGGGTGGGCGGATGGAGTCCTTGCGGGTCGGTCTGGTCGGTTACGGCGGCTCGGGTCGGGGCATCCACGGGCGTCTGCTGCGGGAGCTCGGGCAGCGGGTGACGTGCGTGGTGACCCGCGGACGGGCGGAGCAGGTGCACGCCGACTGGCCCGGTGCTCGCGTGGTTCCGGACGTGGCCTCCCTGGTGCAGCACGCCGCCGAGCTCGACCTGGTCGTCGTGGCGAGCCCGACGGGCGACCACGTCAGCAGCGTCGCGCCGCTGCTCCAGGCACGGCTGCCCGTCCTGGTGGACAAGCCGCTCGCAGCGAGGGAGCACGAGGCGGCGGAGCTGGTGCGGCTGGCCAACGAGGTGGGTGGACGGCTGACCGTCTTCCAGAACCGACGGTGGGACGCCGAGCAGCTCACGCTGCGTGCGGTGCTGGCCGCCGGGGAGCTGGGCCGCGTGCACAGGTTCGAGCGCCGCTGGGAACGGTTCCGGCCGCAGCCCCAGCACCGCTGGAAGGAGCAGGACGTCCAGTCGGGTGGTCTGCTGCTGGACCTCGGTGCGCATCTTGTCGACTCCGCGATCCAGCTGTTCGGCCCCGCGGTCTCCGTGACCGCGGAGCTCCGCACGCTGACCACACCCGCGTTCGACGACGTCTTCCTGGCGCTCACGCACGCCCCGGACGCCGATGGGCACTCGGTCATCAGCCACCTGCAGGCCGGCAGCCTCGTCGGTGCACCTGGCCCCCGCACCCGGGTGCTCGGTGAGGAGGCTGCGTACCTCGTGACGCACTACGAGGGTGAGCCGACCCCGTTCGAGCTGCTCGACCTGTCCGTGGGCCGCCCGGGCTTCGAGGGCTGGCTGGTGCGCGGCAACGAGCGGACGCCGGTCCCGAGGGCGCCCGGTGGTCATGCGGACCTGTACCGGGACGTGGTCCGTTGGGTGACCGACGGAGGCCCGCCGCCGGTCGACCCGTGGGACGCCGTTCGCACCGCACGGGTGCTGGACGCCGCCCTCGTGTCGGCGCGCGAGCACCGGGCCGTGCCGCTCGCCTGAGGGCGAACCCTGTGGACGAGTGGCTCCGTCCGGGTCGGCGCTCCGCTTTCATGTCGGCGTGCCGGACCTGCCCCCGATCGACGTCGACCGTGCCCTGACCACGCTCGGACTGCTCGGGACGGGCGGGACGGGCACGGCCGGCGGGTGGCTGGCGCGGCGACCGGAGGACGAGTCGCCGGCGTTCGAGCTGCTGGTCCTGATGGCGGCCGTCGACGAGCGGCTGGTCGACCGCGTCGACCGGTTCGTGGGCCTCGAGCATCCGCACCTGGGCCAGGTGCGGGCCGTGACACCGATCGATCCCGGCCGTACGGGCGTGCTCGTCGACCACGTCGTCGGGGTCAGCCTCGGTGCGATCCGGCGTGCGCGCGCCCCGATGACGGACGGGGAGTGCGTCACGCTGCTCGTCCCCTTGTGCCAGGCACTGTCGGCGCTTGGCGCCGCCGGTCTGGCGCACGGTGCCGTGGAGGCGGACAACGTCGTGGTCCAGCCGGACGGTCGGCCCGTGCTCGTCGCACCACGACCGGGCCTGGTGGGCAGCGCGCTGCCCGGGGACGACCTGCCCCGGCTGCTCTCGACGGTCGTCGGCGTGATGCCCGAGGAGGACGGTGCCCTGCTCGCGGGGCCCGGGTCCGTCCCGCGGCTTCGACCGGTGCTCGACCAGCTGCTGGCCGGCGGGTGCTCGGCGGACGAGGTCGTGGCACGGTGCTTCGCGACCGCGGAGCCCGAGGCCGTGCGACTGCCGGACGCGGCGGCGCTGGCGGGTGCCTCCCTCGCAGGGATGCGGCGTCCGTTCCCGGTGTCGGCAGGGACCGAACGCCGACCGTTGCCGCGCCGGTCGGGCACCACGCGGACCGCCCGACGTCGACGGACTGCCCCGCGGTCCGCGCGGCGCCGAGTCACCGTCGCAGTCGCCGCCGGCGTGCTGCTGGTCGTCGCCGTCGGGATCGGAAGGCACGTCCTCGCGCACCCCCCGACGGCGGATGCCTCGACGACTCGCGAGCCCTTGCTGGACCGTAGCGACCCTGCCGGGGCGGCAGCAGAGCTGACCCGGCGCAGGGCCGACGTGCTGCGATCGGGTTCGGCCGACCGGTTGACGGACGTCGCGGTGACGGGCGGGCCGGCGGCCCGTGCCGACTCCGAGGTGATCGCATCGCTCGGCGCGGGCGGTGCCGAGGGGCTCAGCGCGCACGTGGACTCCGCCTCGGTGACCGGGACGCCGACGCAGGACGAGGCCGACGTGTCGGTCAGCTCGGCGACGTCCGGCTACGTGGTCGTGGGGGCAGACGGACGGCGGAGCACCGCCGCTGCGGCGGCACCCCGAACCGTGCTGCTGCACCTGCGGTGGACGAACGCCGGGTGGCGGGTGTGGTCCGTCAGCCAGCCGGGAGCTGCGCCCTGAGCCACGAGGCGGCCGTGGCGATGTCGGGGTGCTCCGGCAGGAAGCCCGACGCCGCGAGAGTCGTCGGAACAGCGCGCACCGAACCGAGCACCTCGGGGGCGAAGTCGCCGAGGATCAGCCTCAGGGCCCACGCCGGCGCGGGCAGGACCGCGGGCCGGTGCCACTCCGCCGCGAGGGCGGCGACCACGTCGCGGTTGCGCGCCGGCTCCGCGACCAGGTTGGCCGGTCCCGCGACGTCGCTGCTCAGCAGGTGGGTGATCGCCCGGACCTCGTCGAGCAGCGTGATCCAGGCCCAGAACTGCCGTCCGGAGCCGAGCGGGCCGCCCAGACCCCACCGGATGAGGGGGAGCAGCCGCCCGAGCGCCCCGCCGTTCGGGCTGAGGACGATGCCGGTCCGCAGGTGGACGACCCGCACACCCGCGTCCGTCGCCGGCTGTGTCGCCGCCTCCCAACGGCGCACCACCTCGGCGAAGAAGGTGCTGCCGAACGGCTCGGCCTCGCTGAGCACGTCGTCACCGCGGTCGCCGTAGGCGCCGATCCCGGAGGCCTGCAGCAGGATCCGCGGGGTGTCCGGGTTCGCGGCCAGCGTCGCGGAGATCAGGCCGGTGGTGCGCAGCCGCGAGCCGATCACCTGACGCTTACGAGCGGCGGTCAGCGGTCGGCTGCCGACGTTGACGCCGGCCAGGTTCACCACTGCGTCGACGCCGCGCAGCAGCGCCGGGTCGAGACGGCCGCCGTCCGGGTCCCACGGCAGCTCGTCGGGGCCGGTGGGACGTCCGCGGACCAGGCGGAGCACCTCGTGGCCCGAGTCCACGAGGTGGGGGAGCAGGGCGCTGCCGATCAGCCCGTGCGAACCGGCGACGACGACGCGCACGCCCTGCTCCTCCCTCGTCCGTCGGTGCCTACAGCCCCACCTCGGCCTCGAACGCGGCCTCCTCGATGCGGCGCTTGATCGCCATCAGGTAGCGGGACGCGTCCGCGCCGTCGACCAGCCGGTGGTCGTACGACAGGCACAGGTAGCACATCGAGCGGATCGCGATGACGTCCGCGCCGTCCTCGCCGGCGACGACGACGGGGCGCTTGACGATCGCGCCGGTGCCGAGGATGGCCGACGTGCCGCCGGGGACGATCGGCGTGTCGATGACGGCACCGCCGGAACCGGTGTTCGTCACCGTGAAGGTGGCGCCGCTCAGCTCGTCCGGGCCCACCTTGTTCGCCCGGGTGCGACCCGCGAGGTCGGCGATCTTGCGCGCCACACCTGCGAGGTTCAGGTCACCGGCGTCACGGATCACCGGCACCACGAGCCCACGCTCGGTGTCCACCGCGATGCCGACGTTCTCGCTGCCGTGGTAGGTGATCTGGTTGCCCTCGAGAACCCCGTTGACCTTGGGGTAGGCCTTCAGCGCCTCGACGGCGGCCAGCACGAAGAACGGCAGGAACGTCAGGTTCACGCCTTCGCGCGCCTTGAACGAGTCCTTGGCTCGTGCGCGCAGCCGGGCCACCTTGGTGACGTCGACCTCCACGACCGTGGTGAGCTGCGCCTGCGTGTGCAGCGCCTCGACCATCCGCTCGGCGATGATCTGCCGCAGCCGGCTCGCCTTCTCGGTGGTGCCACGCAGCGGCGAGACGGCCGGGACCGTCGCGGCGGCCGCGGGGGTGGGCGCCGCTGCTGCAGCGACCGGCGCTGCGGCTGGTGCGGCGGCCTGCTCCGCGGCACGCCGCGCTGCCTCCGCACGCTCCGCCTCGGCACGGGCCGCGGCCTCCAGGACGTCCTCCTTGCGGATGCGACCTCCGACCCCGGTGCCACGCAGCGCTGCCGTGTCGACGCCCTTCTCGGCGGCGAGCTTGCGCACCAGCGGTGTCAGGTAGGCGCCGGACGCCGTCTGCTCCACCGCGGGGGCGCTGACGGCGGGAGCCGGTGCAGCCGGGACCGGCGCCGGGGTCTGCGCGGGTGCAGCACTCGGGACCGGTGCGGCGCTCGGAGCAGGTGCGGATGCCGGCGCCGAGGGCTCGGGTGTGCCGGCGACAGGTGCGGCCGCAGGCGCCTGCGCGCCCTCGGGGGCTGCGGGAGCCGCGGCAGGCGCACCGGCACCGCTGCCGATCACCGCGAGGACCGCGCCGACCTGTGCCGTCTCGTCCTCCTGGACCAGGATCTGCTGGACGGTGCCGGCGAACGGCGACGGGACCTCGGTGTCCACCTTGTCGGTGGAGATCTCCAGCAGCGGCTCGTCCACCTCGACGGAGTCGCCGACCTGCTTGAGCCACCGCGTGACGGTGCCCTCGGTGACGGACTCGCCGAGCGCCGGCAGCCGCACCTCCTGGCCCGGACCACCGGTCGACGGAGCCTCCTCGGCCGCCGGCGCCGGGGTCGGCTCAGGGGTGCCGGCAGGCGCCGACTCCTCGTGCTGCTCAGCCGGCTGCTGCGGCGGCTCCTGTGCCGTCGGCTGCTCCGCGGCGGGCTCCTCGGCCGGCGCCTGCATGGCGCCCTGACCGGCGTCGCCGCTCGGTGCGGGGGCCGACCCGGTGCCGTCGCCGATCACGGCGAGGACCGCGCCGACCTGGGCCGTCTCGTCCTCCGGGACGAGGATCTGCTCCACGACGCCGGCGAACGGCGACGGGATCTCGGTGTCCACCTTGTCGGTGGAGATCTCGAGCAGGGGCTCGTCGACCTCGACGCGGTCGCCGACGTTCTTCAGCCAGCGGGTGACGGTGCCCTCGGTGACGGACTCACCGAGTGCGGGAAGCTGCACGTTCTGGGACATGACGACTCCGGTCTCCTTCGACTCTGCTCAGTTGTGCGCGTGCAGCGGCTTGCCGGCCAGCGCGAGGAACGCCTCGCCGATGGCCTCGTCCTGCGTCGGGTGGGCGTGCACCAGGGAGGCGACGTCCTCCGGGTAGGCCTCCCAGTTGACGATCAGCTGGGCCTCTCCGACCAGCTCACCGACGCGGGCCCCGATCATGTGGACGCCGACCACCGGGCCGTCGACCTTCCGGACCAGCTTCACGAATCCCTGGGTCCCGAGGATCTGGCTCTTGCCGTTGCCGCCCAGGTTGTACTCGAGCGTCACGACGTTGTCGGCGCCGTAGATCTCGCGCGCCTTCGCCTCGTTGACGCCGACGGAGGCCACCTCGGGGTTGGAGTAGGTGACGCGGGGGATGCCCGACTCGACGATCGGCGCGGGGTTGAGCCCGGCGATCTCCTCGGCGACGAAGATGCCCTGGGCGAACCCGCGGTGCGCGAGCTGCAGCCCGGGAACGATGTCGCCGACGGCGTAGATGTTCGCCACCCCGGTGTGCAGCCGCTCGTCGGTGAGGACGAAGCCGCGGTCCACCCGGACGCCCTGCTCCTCGTAGCCGAGGCCGGAGGTAGCCGGTCCACGGCCCACGGCCACCAGCAGCACCTCGGCGTCGAACGTCTTGCCGTCCTCGAGCCACACGTGCACGCCGTCGTCGTTCTGCGTCACGCCGGCGAACCGGACGCCGACGGAGAAGTTGATCCCGCGCTTGCGGAAGGCGCGCTCGAACGCCTTGCAGACGGCCTCGTCCTCGTTGGGCACCAGGTGGGGCAGTGCCTCGATGATCGTCACGTCCGCACCGAACGACTTCCACACGCTGGCGAACTCCGAGCCGATGACGCCGCCGCCCAAAATGATCGCGCTCTTCGGGATCCAGTCGAGCTGCAGCGCCTGGTCGGAGGTGATCACCCGGCCGCCGATCTCCAGCCCCGGCAGCGAGCGGGCGTAGGAGCCGGAGGCGAGGACGATGTGCTCACCGGTGAGCGTGCGGTCGCCGACCTGGACGGTGTTCGGACCGGTCAGCGTGCCCCAGCCCTGCACCACCTCGATCTTGCGCGAGGACACCAGGCCCTGCAGGCCCTTGTACAGGCGGGAGATCACGCCGTCCTTGTACTGGTTGACCTCGCCCATGTCGATGCGCTCGAGCGTCGCGTGCACGCCGACGTGCGCCCCGTCACGCGCCTCGTCCGCGACCTCGGCTGCGTGCAGCAGCGCCTTGGTGGGGATGCAGCCACGGTGCAGGCACGTGCCGCCGACCTTGTCCGCCTCGACGAGCGCCACGCTCTTGCCGAGCTCCGCAGCGCGCAGGGCAGCGGCGTAGCCGCCACTCCCTGCGCCTAGGACGACGATGTCGAAAGCGTGGGTGTCGGCCACAGGCTTGCTCCTCGGTTGACAAGGGATCTAGGTCCAACGTCCATCTTGTCATCACCGACCCTGGTGATCGAACCGGCGTCGGACCCGTGCTGGTGTGATCCCTGAGACATTCGTCCCATGTGTTTCTACCACCGGGAACGCCCGAAGTGCGCGCGTTGCGCCGTTACGCTCGCTGCATGGCCTGGTTCCGTCGATCTCGCCCGGCGCGCAGCGCGGAACCTGCGACGGTGCCCACCGACCGCAAGGCGCGCGAGGCGACCGTGGCCTACCTGCGCGAGTTCGTCGCGACCCGGGTCGGCGTCGAGGCGTACGTCGAGCCGGCGACCCACGTGACCCCGAGCACCGTGATGCTCGTGGCGACGGACGGTGAGTGGACCCGGCGGCGCGTCCCGGACGCTCGTGCGGCGGCCGCGATCGCCCGGGAGCTCGGCATCCCGGTGTACGACGTGCAGCGGACGGGATATCCGCAGCGCATGCGGGACTGGACCTCCCGGACCAGGGCGGCGCAGCGCCGCGGTGGTGACCAGCCGGCGGAGCGTCCGGGCAGCTGATCGGCCGCCGTTCGCGTGCCGCCCGGACCTCACCGGCCGGCGCGCGCCTCGATCAGCGCGAGCAGCGTCCGGATCCCGGCGCCCGTCCCGCCGAGCGGTGTGTAGCCGTGCGGTTCGCGGGAGTTGAAGGCGGGGCCGGCCACGTCGAGGTGGGCCCACGGGGTGCTCCCGACGAACTCCCGCAGGAAGATCCCCGCCGTCAGCATGCCGCCGAACCGCTCGCCGATGTTGGACAGGTCGGCGACCTGCGACTTCAGGCCTGCGCGGAGCTCGCCGGGCAGCGGCATCGGCCAGAACGGCTCGCCGGACCGGTCCGCGGCCGCCACGACCTCGCCACGGACCTCGTCGGACCCCATCACCGCCGACACCCGGTCGCCGAGCGCGACCACCTGGGCACCGGTGAGCGTGGCGATGTCGAGCACCACGTCCGGCTTCTCCTCGACGGCCGCCACCAGCGCGTCCGCCATCACCAGCCGGCCCTCGGCGTCGGTGTTGAGCACCTCGACGGTGGTGCCGCCGCGCATCGTCAGCACGTCCGAGGGGCGCTGCGCGGTGCCGGAGGGCATGTTCTCGGCGACGGCGAGCCAACCCGTCACCGCGACCGGCAGCCCGAGGCGCGCGGCCGCCAGCACGGTGTGCAGCACCGCAGCGGCTCCGGCCATGTCGGACTTCATGCCGACCATGCCCTCGGCCGTCTTGATCGACAGCCCGCCGGAGTCGAACGTGATGCCCTTGCCCACCAGCGCCACGTGGCCGTGCGCCCGGGACGGTGCGTAGGTCACCTTCACCAGACGGGGCGGTCGCACCGATCCCTGACCGACGCCCAGGATCCCGCCGAAGCCACCGGCGGCCAGGGCCTTCTCGTCCAGGACCGTCACCTTGACGCCCTTGACCTCCCGCGCCGCGGTGCGGGCCGCATCGGCGAGCGCCGCGGGGTAGAGCTCGTTCGGCGGCATGTTGACCAGGTCGCGCGCGGCATGGACGGCGGCCGCGAGCACCTGCGCACGGTCCAGCGCGGCTGCGGCCGCCTTGTCCTTCGCCAGGCCGGTGACCACCTGGATCTCGCCGACGGGCGACGCGGCGGACGCCGAGGTGGCCGTGCCCCGGTAGCGGGTGAAGGTGTAGGCGCCGAGCAGCGCACCCTCGGCGACCGCGGCGACCCGAGCGACGTCGTCCGCGGGCAGCGCCAGCGCGACCGAGCCGACCCCGGCGAGCTCGCGGGTCGCTGCCCCGGCCGCGCGGCGCAGGGCCTCGGCGTCCGGAGCCGCCGTCCCGGTCCCGGTCAGGACGAGCACGCGAGCCGACAGCCCCGTCGCCGGGACGCGCCGCACCTCACCCGTCGCACCCGTGATGCCGAGCGCCCGGGCGTCCGACGACAGCGCGGCGCGCAGCGACTCGGGCAGCCAGTCGGCCCCGAGCAGCTGGGGAGCGCCGTCGCGCTCGGCGGTGGCGACCACCAGGGCGTCGACGGACAGGCGTGCGGGGTCCTTGCCGGTCAGCGAGATCACCCCCGCATGCTAGTGCGGGCGTCGCGGCGGTCCCCGTCCTGAGGACGGGTACCGTGAGCCGCCGTGAGCATCCCTCTGGTCGTCCTGCTGGGCGCGCTGTGCCTGCTCCTGGCTTTGTGGGCGGGCTGGTACACCGTGCGCGACCGGCCGGTGGTGGCCCGGCAGCTGCTCGCGGCCGCCACGGTCGAGCTGGTGCTCCTGGTGCAGGCGGCGCTCGCGGGCGCCCGCTGGTCCGGGGTCGCGGCCCACGTCTCGCCGGGGTTGTTCTGGACCTACGTGGCCGTGCAGCTGTTCGTCCTGCCCCTGGCGGCCACCTGGGCGTTCGCCGAGCGGACCCGGTGGAGCTCAGTGGTGCTGCTCGCGGCAGCGGTGACCGTCGGCGTGATGGAGTGGCGGCAGTGGCAGATCTGGAGCGTCGTATGAGGAGGACCTCTACCGGACCGGGCCGCGCCCTGGTGGCGGTGTACGGCGTGCTCGCGCTGTCCGCCACGGCACGCGCCGTGTTCCAGGTGGCCACCAAGCTGTCGCAGGCGCCGGTGGCCTACCTGCTATCCCTGTTCGCGGCGCTCGTCTACATCGTCGCGACCGTGGCGCTGGCCACGTCGCGGCGGCGGCTCGCCTGGACCGCCGTGCTGACCGAGCTGACCGGCGTGCTGGTGGTCGGCACCGTCTCCCTGGTCGCGCGCCAGGAGTTCCCTGATGCGACCGTCTGGTCCGCGTACGGGCAGGGCTACGGCTACGTCCCGTTGCTGCTGCCCTTCCTGGGCGTGCTCTGGCTGGTGCGCACGGGTCGTGGCGACGGCCGATAGGTTGGGGCCGTGTACCGGCTGCTCTTCGACCTCGTCCTGCGGCGGCTGGATCCTGAACAGGCGCACGCCTGGAGCTTCGCGCTGATCCGTGGCGTCTCCGACGTGCCTGGCCTGCGGTGGCTGGTCGGCCGGGTGCTGGGCGGACCGCCAACGGGCGCGCTGACCCTGTGGGGTCGGCGATGGCCGTCTCGGCTGGGGCTGGCGGCGGGCTTCGACAAGGACGGGCACGGCGTCCTCGGCATGACGATGCTCGGCTTCGGGTTCGTCGAGGTCGGCACCGTGACCGCGCAGCCGCAGCCGGGCAACGAGCCGCCCCGGCTCTGGCGCGTGCTCGACCAGCAGGCGTTGCGCAACCGGATGGGGTTCAACAACGAGGGGTCGGCGGTGGTCGCCGAGCGCCTGCGCCGGCTGCGTGCGACCCGTCGCGGCCGGGCCGCGGTCATCGGCGTCAACATCGGCAAGTCACGCGTGACCCCCGTCGAGCACGCGGCGACCGACTACGCGACCAGCGCCGGCCGGCTGGCGCCGTACGCCGACTACCTGGTGGTCAACGTCTCGTCGCCGAACACGCCCGGCCTGCGGGACCTGCAGGCCGTCGACGCGCTGCGACCGGTGCTCGAGGCGACGCGGGTCGCCGCGGACGAGGCGACGGTGCGCGCGGGTCGGGGACCGTGCCCGCTCCTGGTGAAGATCGCGCCCGACCTGTCGGACGACGACGTGGACGCCGTGGCCGAGCTCGTCGCGGAGCTCGGGCTGGACGGAGTGGTGGCCGTCAACACCACCATCGCGCACGACCTCGGACCCGGTGGCCTGTCCGGACCGCCGCTGCTCAGCCGCGGCCTCGACGTCGTCGCACGGTTGCGCGACCGTCTCGGGCCGGAGGCGGTGATCATCGGGGTCGGTGGCATCAGCACCCCGGCCGACGCGCGGGGGTACCTCGCGGTGGGCGCCACGCTGGTGCAGGCCTACACCGGCCTGATCTACCGCGGTCCGTTCTTCGCGGCGCGCATCTCGCGGGCGCTCGGCGTCGACGCGAGCCGGTCGCGGACGGAGGTCTGATCCGTGCGACCGCGGTGGCAGTGGCGGCTGCTCGACGACACCGGCGTGGAGCTGGACCGGCCCTCGAGCCCCGTCTTCACGGCGCGGTTCGACGCCGAGACGTGGCTCGGTGAGCACTGGCGCGGTCTGTCGGCGCAGGGTGCCCGGACGGCGCGTCTTCTGCACGAGGGCGAGCCGGTACCCCCCGACGTCCCGCTGCCGGCCGTCTGACGGCCGTCGCCCGACGCGGTCCGGCGTCGGGACCGAGCGCCCGCGTCAGGCGGGGTACTGCCCGTGCTTGACCAGGGCCTTCGGCAGGCGGGTGGGGCGCAGCTGGAAGGCCCGCAGGGCGGCGTACATCGCCAGCCCCTTCGGGATCGCGGCCACGCCGAACTTGGCGACCAGCTTCTTGCGCAGGCCGCGCCACAGGACGTAGCCGTCGATGAAGGCGGCGATGACGTACACGTAGAGCGCGAGCGTCACGATCGTGAAGAACGCGGCGTTGATCCGCGCACCCACGGCGGCGAGCACCAGGAACGCCGCCGCGACCGGCATGAAGAACTCGCCGAGGCTCCACCGAGCGTCGACGTGGTCGCGCGTGTAGCGGCGGACCGGCCCGCGGTCCCGAGGCGGCAGGTGGCGCTCGTCGCCCGTCTGCATGGCCTTGTACTCGAGGTCCCGCTGGACGCGTGCCTTGGTCCGGGCGTCCTTGGCGGCGGCCTTGCGATCGGTCGGCACGAGCGGGCGCTTGTTGGCCGCCTCGGCCTCCTTGCGGGACGGCGTCGGCCGACCCTTGCCGCCGGCCACGCCAGGGTCCGTGGCGGAGGGCACGCGCGTTGCTGCCGGTTCGGCGTCGCGCTGGTCCTTGCTGCGTCCGATCACCCCGCAAGGGTAGTCGAGTACGGTGGCGGGTCGTGACCGCCGACGTGCCTCCCGCAGCTTCCGCAGACTCCTCGACGAGGGCGGAGCGCACGCCCTCCGCGGAGCGTGTCACCGCGCTGCGGGCCCGGGTGCACGACCTGTTCGGCGGGCTGCGGAGCGACCTGGAGGCGCTGGTCCGCATCCCCAGCGTCTCCAACCGGGAGTTCGACCAGGGCTTCGTCGAGCAGAGCGCCGAGGCCGTCGCCGCGCTGCTGCGGGGCGTCGGGCTGGAGGACGCGACGGTGCTGCGCGTGCCGGGGGGCGCTCCGGCGGTGGTGGGTCACCACGCCGCTCCGGCCGGCGCGCCCACGGTGCTGCTCTACGCGCACCACGACGTGCAGCCCGTCGGCGACGTGGGGGAGTGGCAGACGGCGCCCTTCGAGCCGACGGTGCGCGGCGACCGGCTGTTCGGTCGCGGGGCCGCGGACGACAAGGCGGGCGTGGTGGCGCACGTCGGCGCGCTGCGCGCGCTGGCGGGTGAGCTCGGCGTCGGCGTGACCGTGTTCGTCGAGGGGGAGGAGGAGGTCGGCTCCCCGACGTTCCTCGAGTTCCTGCGCACGCACCGGGAGGCGCTCGCGGCGGACGTGGTCGTCGTCGCCGACGCGACCAACTGGAAGGTGGGCGTCCCGGGGTTGACGACGTCGCTGCGTGGTCTGGTGTCGGCGGTGGTGGAGGTCGCCGTGCTCGACCACCCGATCCACTCGGGGATGTACGGGGGCCCGGTGCTCGACGCCCCGACGCTGCTCGCGCGGCTGATCGCCACGCTGCACGACGACGAGGGCGCCGTCGCGGTCTCCGGCCTGCTGCAGGGCCCGGACCCGGTGGTCGACGACGACGAGGACACGTTCCGCGCCGACGCCGGACTCCTGGATGGCGTGCGGCTGGCAGGCAGCGGGCCGATCACCGCACGCCTGTGGACCAGGCCCGCGCTGGGCGTGATCGGCCTGGACGCACCGCGCGTCGCCACCGCGTCCAACACGATCGCCCCGCGTGCGTCGGCGTTGCTGTCGTTGCGCGTGGCCCCCGGTCAGGACCCGGACGCCGCCCTCGCGGCACTCGAGCGGCACGTGCGCGAGCACGCCCCGTTCGGCGCCCCCGTGACGTTCACCGCCGTCGACCGCGGCCGAGCGTTCCAGGCGCCCGCCGACTCACCGGCGATGCGGACCGCGCGTTGGGCGCTCGGCGAGGCGTGGGGCGCCGAACCGGCCGACATCGGCGTCGGCGGGTCGATCCCGTTCATCGCCGAGCTGCTCGAGGTGTTCCCCGAGGCGGCGATCCTGGTCACCGGTGTTGAGGACCCGGACAGCCGTGCGCACGGCCCGAACGAGTCGGTACACCTCGGCGAGCTGGAGCGTGCGGTGCTGGCCGAGGTGCTGCTGCTGGAGCGGCTCGCCGGACGGTGACCGGTCGCTGACCGGCTGCCGACCCGAGGCTCAGACGGGCGGGTGCGGGTCGTACTGGATGCCGCGACGGACCCGTCGGGCCATCTGCGGCGACTCCAGCCGGGCGACGAGGTGGAGCGCCATGTCGATGCCCGCGGACACCCCGGCCGAGGTGACGACGTCGCCGTCGTCGACGAACCTCGCCTCGGTGTCGGCGAGCACGCTGGGGTCGAGGTCCGCCAGCTCGTCGAAGGCGTCCCAGTACGTCGTGGCGGGCCGGCCCGCCAGGAGCCCGGCTGCCGCGAGGACCAGCGCCCCGGTGCACACGCTCGCCATCAGCGGCGTCGTCGCGCGCATCTGCCGCACCCAGGCGAGGTGCTCCGGGCTCGCTGCGAGGGCACGGGTGCCGCGCCCGCCGGGGTAGACGAGGACGTGCAGGGGACCGAGCTCACCGGCGGGCAGGTCGGGGACGAGCGAGAGGCCGTGCGCGCAGCGCACGCCCGCCCCGTCGAGGGAGAACGTGACGACCTCGGGGTGCAGCTCCGAGTGCGCCGCCCACCACGCCAGCACCTCGAAGGGGCCGACGACGTCGAGCTCCTCCGCACCGTCGAAGACGAACAGCCCGATCCGCAGCGGGTGCCCGGTGCCCACGTCGACCTCCGTCAGTAGCCCGGCAGGGCCAGCATCTGGTCGAGGGCGACACGGGCCCAGTGCGCGTCGTCCGGGTCGACCACGATCCGGTGCGGCACCCGACCTGCCGCCAGCGACTCCAGCGCCCAGGTGAGGTGCGGGAGGTCGATGCGGTTCATGGTCGAGCAGAAGCAGACGGTCGAGTCGAGGTAGTGCACGGTCTTGTCCGGGTGGGCCAGCGCGAGGCGCCGGACCAGGTTCAGCTCGGTGCCGATCGCCCACGAGGTTCCCGGGGCGGCCGCGTCGAGCGCCTTGATGATGTACTCGGTCGAGCCGACCATGTCGGCCGCCTCCACCACCTCGTGCTTGCACTCCGGGTGCACGATCACCGTCGTCGCCGGGTCGGCCGCGCGGACCGCCGCGACGTTCTGCGCCGAGAAGCGCCCGTGCACGGAGCAGTGCCCCCGCCACAGGATCATCCGGGCGTCGCGCAGCTGCTGCGGGGTCAGGCCGCCGCCCGGCTTGCGGGGGTCGAACACGACGCAGTCGTCCAGGCTGAGGCCCAGCTGCCGCACGGCGGTGTTGCGGCCGAGGTGCTGGTCCGGCATGAACAGCACCTTGCCGGTGCCGTCCACGCCACCGACCCGGTCGAACGCCCACCGCAGGGCGACGTGCGCGTTGGACGACGTGCAGACGGTGCCGCCGTGCCGGCCCGTGAAGGCCTTGATCGCCGCGGTGGAGTTCATGTAGGTCACCGGCACCGTGGACTCGGCGACACCGGCGTCGGCCAGCACGTCCCAGGCGTCCTCCACCTGGTCGATGGCGGCCATGTCGGCCATCGAGCACCCGGCGGCGAGGTCCGGCAGCACCACCTGCTGGTGGTCGGCGGTCAGGATGTCGGCCGACTCCGCCATGAAGTGCACGCCGCAGAAGACGATGAACTCCGCGTCCGGCCGGGCGGCCGCCTCACGAGCGAGCTTGAACGAGTCGCCCGTCACGTCGGCGAACGCGATGACCTCGTCGCGCTGGTAGTGGTGGCCGAGGACGAAGGCGCGGTCCCCGAGCTGCGCGCGGGCCGCGCGCGCCCGTTCGACGAGGTCGGGGTCGCTCGCGGCCGGCAGAGCGCCGACGCACTCGACCCCGCGCTCGGACTGCAGGTCCGAGCCGCGGCCGAGGAGCAGGAGAGCGGACGGCATGGGCTCGACGAACGCACCACGCTCGGGCGTGACCAGGCTCATCGACCGATCTTCCCATACCGCCGGGCGGCCCCTCGAGCAGGTCCGGTTGCCGACGTGCCACCATCGCGGCGTGCGCGTGCTGCTGGCTCCTGACAGCTTCGGGTCCTCCCTGACGGCCCAGGAGGCGGCGGAGGCTCTGCGGACCGGTTGGTCGGCGGGGGCCCCGCACGACGAGGTCTCCACCTGCCCGCTGGCCGACGGCGGCCCCGGCTTCGTCGAGACGATCCACAGCTCGCTCGGGGGCCGGCTGATCCCGGTCACCGTCACCGGGCCGCTGGGAGCTCCGGTGCCCGCGGTCGTGCTGCTGGTGCCGGCGCACGACGAGGCGCCCAGCACCGCCTACGTCGAGACGGCCCAGGTGATCGGCCTGCCGCTGGTGCCGTCGGACCAGCGCGACCCCGGCCGGACGACCACCCGAGGGGTCGGGGAGCTCCTGACGCACGCCCGCGCGACGGGTGCGGCGCGAGTCGTCGTGGGTCTGGGTGGGTCCTCCACCAACGACGGGGGAGCCGGGATGTTCGTCAGCCTCGGGCTGCCGGACGCGGCCGGCCGGCTCGGCTCGGGCGGTGCGGCGCTGGCCGGGCTGCTCGCGGAGGACGTCGCCGGTCTGCCCGAGCTGCGCCGCGAGTGGGCGGACGTCGAGCTGGTCGCTGCGTGCGACGTCGACGTGCCCCTCCTCGGTCTGCAGGGTGCGAGCGCCGGCTTCGCTGCGCAGAAGGGGGCGTCGGTGCAGCAGGCGCAGGAGCTCGAGGCGGCGCTGGCGCACCTGTCCCGGCTGGTGGGCGATGCTCTGCGGCGCGACGAGCGCCCCGACCTGCTGTCCGGCGCTCCGGGGGCCGCGCGCCTCGCGGCGGTTCCGGGCGCCGGGGCTGCCGGTGGTCTGGGGTTCGGTCTCGCTGCGCTCGGAGCGCGACTGGTGCCCGGTGCGGCTCTGGTCGCCGACCAGGTCGGCCTGGCGGGCCGGATCGCGGAGGCGGACGTCGTCGTCACGGGCGAGGGCCGCTTCGACTGGCAGTCGCTGCACGGCAAGGTGGTGTCCGAGGTGGCGGCCCGGGCGGTGCCCTTCGCGGTCCCGGTGGTCGTCGTCGCCGGCGAGGTGCTGGTCGGCCGGCACGAGCTCGCCGAGGCCGGTGTGGCCGCCGCCTACGCGGTCGCCGGCGCCCCGGGGGAGGTCGAGCGGGCGCTCGCCGATCCGGCCGACACCTTGGCGGCGCGCACGGTGAGGGTGGCGCGGACGTGGTCGCCGACGCCACGCTGACGTGCGGCGGTGGGCCGGTGCGCCGGGCCGCGGAGGGCGTCGTACTCTGACGGGGAACATCAGCGCGCAGCCCGGTGTTGCGCGGAAGGTCGAGGCCGAGACCGGCCGCGCCGAGCACGCACCCTTTCGGGAGACAGCATGACCGAGACAACCCAGACCGCGACGCACGGCGTCCAGCTGACCGACGTGGCTGCCGCCAAGGTGCACAGCCTGCTGGAGCAGGAGGGTCGCGACGACCTGCGCCTGCGCGTGGCCGTGCAGCCCGGCGGCTGCTCCGGCCTGATCTACCAGCTCTACTTCGACGAGCGGATCCTCGACGGCGACGCCGTCAAGGACTTCGGCGGTGTCGAGGTGGTCGTCGACCGCATGAGCGTTCCGTATCTCGAGGGCGCGACGATCGACTTCGCGGACACGATCGAGAAGCAGGGCTTCACGATCGACAACCCGAACGCCGGCAGCTCCTGCGCGTGCGGCGGCTCCTTCAGCTGACCGGCGCACCAGCGGCTCGACGGGCCCGGCACCTCGCGGTGCCGGGCCCGTCTGCGTCCGGTCTCAGGCCGGTGGCCCGCCGGTCACCGGCCGCCGATCCGGACCGTGACGGCGAGCACACCGTCGTCCGTGCGCTTCGTGCGCACCACCGTGTGCCCTCGCATCCGTGCCCAGGCCGGGACGTCCACCTCGGCGGCGGGATCGGTCGCCAGCACCGTCACCAGCGTGCCGGCCGCAGCAGCGCGTGCGACGCGGGCCAGCCGCACGATCGGCGCGGGACACACCAGCCCGCGGGCGTCGACGACCTCACCGGCCTCGGCAGCCTCGGTCACAGTCCCACCACGCCGGCGCGGTCGCGCAGCTGCCCCACGACCTCAGGGACGACGTCGCAGAACCGTTCGACGTCGCGGCGCGTGGTGCCGCGAGGCAGGGCGATGCGCACGTTCCCGTGGGTGAGCACCCCCATGGCGGCGAGCACGTGGCTCGGCTCGAGGGCGCTCGAGGTACAGGCCGATCCCGAGCCGACGGCGAAGCCGCGCGCGTCGAGCTCCCTCACCAGGGACTCTCCGTCGAGGTAGAGGCACGAGAAGGTCACCACGTGCGGCAGCCGGTCCGTCGGCTCTCCCACCACCTCGACGTCGGGCACCTGGGTCGCGACGCGGTGGCGGATCACGTCCACCAGCTGGCGTCGAGCGGCATCAGCCCGGTCCCGGTCCGCGACCGCGGCCTGGAGCGCCACGGCTGCGGCGAGGGCAGCCGGGACGCTCACGCCGCCGGGGAACCACCGGTCCTCGTCCTCCGGGCGGTCCGGCGTGCGACGGACGCCGCTGCGGGTCACGAGCACGCCGATCCCGCCTGGACCACCGAAGTCGGCCGCCCCGGCGGCCAGCAGGTCCCAGTGCGGCCCCACGTCGACGTGCCCGAGGCTCGACCCGGCGTCGACCAGCAGGGGGACGCCGGCCGCTCGCGCCGCGGCGTGCACCGGGGCCACCGGCTGCAGGGTGCCGACCTCACCGTTCGCGTGCTGGAGCGCCGCCAGCGCGACGCCGGGCTGGGCCAGGGCGCCGATGAACGCGTTCTCGTCGACCCGTCCCGACCGGTCGACCGGCACCGTCACGCGCCGGCCTCCGGAGCGGGCCGCGACGAAGTCGGCGGCGTTGAGCACCGCGGCACGTTCCACCGCACCGACCACCACGTGGGGCCCGACCCGACGTCGCCCGAGCGCGACGTCGCGGACGGCGGCGTGCAGAGCCTCCGTGTGCGACGGGGCGAGGGCGACCTCGTCCGTCCGGGCGCCGACCACCGCCGCGATCGCCTCGCGGGCGCCGTCCAGCAGCAGGCGGGCCCGGCGGCCCTCGGCGTGCAGCCTCCGCGGGTCGGCCCAGCCCTCGTCGATCGCGGCGACGAAGGCCTCGCGCGCGACCTGCAGCAGCGGCGCCTGTCCACCGGCGTCGAGCACCACCCGAGACGTCGTGTCGTCCACGACGTGCACGGTAACGGGGTTCGAAGCCGCGTCGATCATGCTGACACGGCGTCGTCATATCGCGTCGCCGGGCACGACGGGGGGCCGCCCGCGCGCTACGCTGCACGCGTCGAAAGGACCAAGGTCCCAGGTGGCCGTCGTACGCGCGCCGTGCGCCCACCCGGAACCGTGAGTGGAAGGTTGCCCGTGCACCCGGAAAACCACCGCCGGACGCGCCGCAGGGCCCTCGTGGGCACCGGGCTGGTGCTCACGGCAGCGGTCGCCCTGAGCGGCTGCTCGGACACCGTGTACCGAGGCTGGCTGCCCGGCAGCACCCAGCACGAGGTCACGGACCAGACCGGTCGCGTCGCCAGCCTGTGGCGCGGCTCGTGGATAGCGGCCCTGCTCGTCGGCCTGCTCGTCTGGGGCCTGATCCTGTGGTGCGTCGCGGTGTACCGGAAGCGCAAGGCGGACAGCACGCTGCCCGTGCAGCTGAGGTACCACGTGCCGCTCGAGGTGATGTACGTGATCCTGCCGATCGTCATGGTCGGCGTGCTCTTCTACTACACCAACCGCGACATGACGGCGATCAACACCAAGACGGGCGACGCCAAGGTCCACGTCCAGGTGATCGGCAAGCAGTGGAGCTGGGACGTCAACTACCAGGACGCGGGCGTGTACGACAGCGGCCAGCAGGTCCAGGACCTGCAGGCGCCCGGTGCGCTCGACGAGCCGGTGACGATCTGGCTCCCCGTGGACGAGAAGGTGCTGTTCACGCTGAACTCGCGCGACGTCATCCACTCGTTCTGGGTGCCGGCGTTCCTGTACAAGCTCGACGTGATCCCCGGACGGACCAACCAGTTCGAGGTGACACCGAAGACGGTGGGCGAGTACCGCGGCAAGTGCGCTGAGCTCTGCGGTGAGTACCACTCGCGGATGCTGTTCAACGTGAAGGTCGTGACACGCGCCGAGTACGACGCGCACATCGCCGACCTGAAGGCGAAGGGCCAGACCGGTCAGCTCGGGCTCGACGTGAGCCGGGCGCAGGACCTCAACAGCGTGGGGAGTGCAGGCTGATGGTGGCGACGACCGAGCTGATCCCGGGCCTGGCGCCGCGTCGGCAGACCCTGGGCCGGACCGTCGTGAAGGTGATCACCTCCACCGACCACAAGACGATCGGGTACATGTACCTGATCACGTCCTTCGTGTGGTTCATCGTGGGCGGGATCCTGGCGCTGCTGATCCGTAGCGAGCTGTTCGCGCCCGGGATGCAGGTGTTCTCCACGCCGGAGCAGTACAACCAGGCGTTCACGATGCACGGCACGATCATGCTGCTGCTGTTCGCGACGCCGTTGTTCGCCGGTTTTGCGAACGTGCTGATGCCGCTGCAGATCGGCGCCCCGGACGTCGCGTTCCCGCGGCTGAACATGTTCGCGTACTGGCTGTACCTGCTCGGCGGCCTGATCGCGGCGGCGGGCTTCCTCACCCCGCAGGGCGCCGCCTCGTTCGGGTGGTTCGCCTACGCCCCGCTGTCCAACCAGGTGTACTCGCCCGGGGTCGGTGGCGACCTGTGGGTGTTCGGCCTGGCGCTGACCGGTTTCGGCACCATCCTCGGTGCCGTCAACTTCATCACCACGATCGTCACCATGCGGGCCCCCGGGATGACGATGTTCCGGATGCCGATCTTCACCTGGAACACCCTGGTGACGTCCCTGCTGGTGCTGATGGCGTTCCCGCCCCTGGCCGCGGCCCTGTTCGCGCTCGGTGCCGACCGGCGGCTCGGTGCCCAGGTGTTCAACCCCGACAACGGTGGGGCCATCCTGTGGCAGCACCTGTTCTGGTTCTTCGGGCACCCGGAGGTGTACATCATCGCGCTGCCGTTCTTCGGCATCGTGACGGAGATCCTCCCGGTGTTCAGCCGCAAGCCGGTGTTCGGCTACAAGGGCCTGGTCTACGCGACCATCTCGATCGCCGCGCTGTCCGTCACCGTGTGGGCGCACCACATGTACGTGACCGGCGCGGTGCTGCTGCCGTTCTTCTCGTTCATGACGATGCTCATCGCGGTGCCCACCGGTGTGAAGTTCTTCAACTGGATCGGCACCATGTGGCGCGGCAAGCTCACCTTCGAGACGCCGATGCTGTGGACGATCGGCTTCCTGGTGACCTTCCTGTTCGGCGGGCTGACGGGCGTGATCCTGTCCAGCCCGGCGCTGGACTTCCACCTGTCCGACACGTACTTCGTCGTGGCGCACTTCCACTACGTCGTGTTCGGCACGGTGGTGTTCGCGATGTTCGCCGGCTTCTACTTCTGGTGGCCCAAGTTCACCGGCAAGATGCTGAACGAGCGGTTGGGCAAGATCCACTTCTGGCTGCTGTTCATCGGCTTCCACACGACGTTCCTCATCCAGCACTGGCTGGGTGTGCGGGGCATGCCACGCCGCTACGCGGACTACTCGCCGGCGGACGGGTTCACCTGGATGAACCAGGTGTCGACCATCGGCGCCGCCATCCTCGCGATCTCCACGCTGCCGTTCCTGTACAACGTCTACACGACGTGGCGGAACGCGCCGAAGGTCGCCGTCGACGACCCGTGGGGGTACGGCAACTCGCTCGAGTGGGCCACCAGCTGCCCGCCGCCGCGCCACAACTTCGTCTCCCTGCCGCGGATCCGCTCGGAGCGTCCGGCGTTCGACCTGCACCACCCGGAGGTCGCCGCGATGGACCACGTCGAGCCGGAGCCCGGTCTGCTCGACTGGGAAGCGCAACGCACGGGCAACCCGGGCGACGCCCGTCAGCGCATGGCCGAGGGCACCGCGCAGCCGGAGCAGTCCAGCACCACGGTGATCGACGACCTTCAGGACCCGGAGGCTGACCGGTGAGGTTCGAGGCTCGACTCTTCGCGCTCGGTGTGCTCTTCTTCGTCCCCGTCGGGCTGGTCTACGCCTACTTCAGCCACGGGGAAGCGGTCGGCACCGTCGGGATCCCGCTGCTGGGCGGCCTGGTCGGGATGATCGGGGCGTACTTCGCCCTGCTGTCCCGCCGCATCGACCCCCGCCCCGAGGACGACGAGCTGGGCGAGGTCTCCCAGGGCGCCGGCGACCAGGGCGTCTTCAGCCCGTGGTCCTGGTGGCCGCTGGTGATCGGCTCTGCGGCCGCGCTGGCGTTCCTCGGGCTCGCCGTGGGCTGGTGGCTGCTCGCGATCGCCGTCCCCGTCGGTGTGATCGGCCTGGTCGGCTGGGTCTTCGAGTTCTCCCGCGGGCAGCACGCCCACTGAGCGGTCCGGGCCCGGGTCAGCCGGGCAGCCGCGTCGCCGCTGCGACGAAGAGCGGCATGTGCCGCACCGTCCCGCGCACCGGCTTGGGGTCGACGTACGCGGTGACGAGCTGGTCGACGTACAGCCCCGCGGCCCCGCACCACGACGAGATCTGTTCGTGGCTGAACCCGTCGTGACCGTCGAACGACGGCTCGTCGGCGTGGTAGAGACCGCCATCCGGCTCCAGGTCGGCGACGACGAGCCTGCCGCCCGGGCGTAGCAGACCGGCGACGGTCCGCAGCAGGTGCGGGACGTCGCGCACGTGGTGCAGCGCCATGGCGCTGTAGGCGACGTCGAGCGGCCCGAGATCGGCGGCGTGCGGCGCGGCTTCCACGATGGACAGGTCGACCCGTGCGGTGCGGACGTGCGTGCCGCAGCCGACTGCCGTGGCGGCGGCCGACACGTTGGCGCGGGCCAGCTTTAGGGCGTCCTCGTCGACGTCGAGGAGAACCAGCTCGTCGAAGAGGTCCACCAGGTGGGGGCTGATTCCGCCGGCCCCCGAGCCGATGTCCAGCCCGCGGCGATGGTGGCCGTCGCCGAGCACCACCCGGATGTGGGCGGCCAGTGCCGCGCTCCGGAGTGCCCGGCGGTCGGCGTCGGGATCGTCCGTCGGCGGCTGAGCGGGTCGGGGCGCAGGGGGACCGCCGGGCTGGGCCCGGTGTGCCGGGAGGTCGGTCGTCATGCCCCGCGACCCTAGCGGGCCGTTGGACGACGACGACGATCGAGCCCGGCCGGGGATGCCCCGGCCGGGCTCGATCGTCGTCCTGCGCCCGCGCACGTCCTCGCGGGGCGATGCTCGTCGTCAGGCGGGCAGGATCAGGCTCGTCGCACGGGCGCGGGCCAGGCGTGCCGCGGCGTCCGTCCAGTTGACGATGTTCCACCAGGCCTTGACGTAGTCGGCCTTCACGTTGACGTAGTCGAGGTAGAAGGCGTGCTCCCACATGTCGAGCACCACGATCGGGATCACGCCGAGCGGGAAGTTCGACTGCTGGTCGTACAGCTGGAACATCACGAGCTTCGAGCCGAGCGTGTCCCAGGCGAGGATCGACCAGCCGGAGCCCTGGATCCCGACGGCGTTCGCGGCGAAGTGCGCCTGGAACTTCTCGAAGGAGCCGAAGAACTCGTCGATCGCGGCAGCCAGCTCACCTGTGGGGCGGTCGCCGCCGTCGGGGGAGAGGTTCTGCCAGAACACCGAGTGGTTGACGTGCCCGCCGAGGTTGAAGGCGAGGTTCTTCTCGTGCAGGTTCACCGCGGCGAGGTCGCCCGACTCGCGGGCGGCGGCGAGCTTCTCCAGGGCGGTGTTGGCGCCCGTCACGTAGGCGGCGTGGTGCTTGTCGTGGTGCAGCTCCATGATCCGCCCGGAGATGTGCGGCTCGAGTGCCGCGTAGTCGTAGGGGAGGTCCGGGAGCGTGTAGTCAGCCATCGATCAGTGCCTTCCGTGCGTCGGACCGCGGTCGGTGCCGCGGGTGTTCGCGCGACGGCGGGCGTCGCCGAGGGCGGCGACCACCGTGCGCCTGTTCCACTCTCGCGCAGGAACCGTGATCCTGCCCGAGGTTCTGCTGTCGGCGTCGAGCAACGTGCCGCGGGACACCGGTCAGTGCACGCCGGCGCTGATCTGGGCGGCCTCCTCGGCCGGTTCCAGCACCGGATGGGCACCGTGCTCGTGGGCCGCGGCCAGCTCGCGGGGGGTGACGGGCTCGACGCGGTCCTCGTAGAACAGCTGCGACAGGCGCTGCCGGCGGCGGTCCGCCGCGTACCCCTTGCGGCGCACCCCGCGCGAGTCCTCGGCGGGCGCGATCTGCAGCGGGCGGACGGGCTCCTGCTGCACCCGCAGCCAGCGCTCGTCCTCGTCGAGGGGCGCGTGCACCTCGATGTACTCGCCGCTGGCGAACCGGACGATGCGGCCGGTCTCGTGACCGTGCAGCACCAGCTCGCGGTCCCGGCGCTGCAGGCCGAGGCAGATGCGCTTTGTCACCAGGAACGCGATCGCGGGTGCGACGAACAGCAGGACGCGGAAGGTCCACGTGATGTCGTTGATCGACAGGTGGAACTGGGTGGCGATCAGGTCGTTCGAGCCGGCGAGCACCAGGACGAAGAACGCCGTCAGCAGAGAGACGCCGAACGAGGTCCGGAACGTCGCGTTGCGGGGCCGGTCGAGCAGGTGGTGCTCGCGGTGGTCCCCGCTCGCGTACGCCTCGACGAATGGGTACAGCGCCAGCGCTCCGAGCAGGATCCCCGGCAGGATCATCGCCGGGACGATGATGTTGAGCGGCACCGTGAAGGAGCCGAGCACCACCTCGGTCTGGCCGGGCATCAGTCGCAGGGCGCCCTCGAGGAAGAGCATGTACCAGTCGGGCTGGGCGCCGGCGGAGACCGGTGACGGGTCGTACGAGCCGTAGTTCCACACCGGGTTGATCTGCATCGTCGCGCCGAGCAGGGCGATCACGCCGAAGACGACGAAGAAGAAGCCGCCGGCCTTGGCGACGTACACCGGGAACAGCGGGTAGCCGACCACGTTGGTGTTGGTCCGGCCGGAGCCGGGGAACTGCGTGTGCTTGTGCAGGAACACGAACGCGAGGTGCAGCCCGACGAGCGCGAGCAGCAGGCCGGGGATCAGCAGCACGTGCACGGTGAACAGGCGGGGGATGAGCGCCGTCCCCGGGAACTCGCCGCCGAACAGGGCGTACGAGGCGTAGGTACCGATGATCGGTACCGCCAGGGTGATGCCCTGGGCGATGCGCAGGCCGTTGCCCGACAGGACGTCGTCCGGCAGGGAGTAGCCGGAGAACCCGGCAGCCATCCCGAGCACCAGCAGCGTGAAACCGATCACCCAGTTGATCTCACGTGGCTTGCGGAAGGCACCGGTGAAGAAGATGCGCATCATGTGCGTGACGATCGCGGCCATGAAGATCAGGGCGGCCCAGTGGTGGATCTGCCGCATCAGCAGGCCGCCGCGCACCTCGAACGACAGCCGCAGCGTCGAGGCGTACGCCTCCGACATCCGCGTGCCCTGCAGAGCCGTCCACGGTCCGTTGTACGTGACCTCGTTGGTGCTCGGGACGAAGAACATCGTGAGGAACACGCCCGAGATCAGCAGCGTGATGAAGGAGTAGAGGGCGACCTCGCCGAGCATGAAGGACCAGTGGTCGGGGAAGATCTTGCGCGCCAGGCCCTTGACGGCGACCGCGATGCCGGTGCGCTGGTCCAGCCAGTCGGCGGAGGCCGCGGCGGGACCCTGCGAGCCGCGGGTCGCCGTCCGGCGGGATGTGGTCGTGGAGGTCGTCGTCACCGCAGCCGCTCCCAGAAGCTCGGACCGATGGGCTCGTGGAAGTCGCTCTGCGCCACGAGGTAGCCCTCGCTGTCCACCGTGATCGGCAGCTGCGGCAACGGCCGCTTCGCGGGGCCGAACACCACCTTCGCGCCGTTGGCCACGTCGAACGTCGACTGGTGGCACGGGCACAGGAGGTGGTGCGTCTGCTGCTCGTACAGGGCCACGGGGCAGCCGACGTGGGTGCACACCTTGGAGTAGGCGACGATGCCGTTGTACGACCAGCCCTTGCGGTCGTCGGCCTCGTGCAGGTCCCGGGGATCCAGCCGGATCAGCAGGACGATCGCCTTGGCCTTCTCGTCCATCGGGTTCGCGGCCTTGTCCAGGCCGTCGGGGATGACGTGCACCACCGAGCCGATGGTGACGTCCGCCGCGCGGATCGGCCGGCCGGAGGGGTCGGTCGTCAGGCGCAGCCCCTTCTTCCACATCGTGTGCTTGAACGTCGAGACGTTCCAGTTCCCGCCGATGTTGCCGATCAGGGGAACCACGATGGTGAGGGGGAACAGCGCGAGGGAGCCGATCATCGCGCTCTTGAGCAGGCCTCGCCGGCTCAGCCCGGAGTCGGCGGCGCCCGCCTCGAGGTTCGCGATGGCACCCTCGCGCACGGCCGGGCTCGACTCCATCAGGTGTCGTTCCTCGACCCGCTCGTGGTCGTTCATGATCGACTTCGCCCACTGGATCGCGGCGGTGCCGATGCCGAGCAGCGCGAAGGCGAGCGCGAGACCGAGCGTCATCGTCGACCGCTGGATGCCCCCGGCGTCGGTCCCGGTCGGCAGCGCGAAGTACGCGACGAGGAACCCGATGGTGCCCAGCGTCGAGAGGCCGAACAGGGCGAGCACGATGCGCTCGGACGTCTTGTCGGCCCGCGGGTCGAGGTCGCCACGGCGGGGCCGGTGCGGCGGCAGGCCGGGGTTCTGGAACCGGTCGGGCAGCTCCTCGGGTGCCGAGAGCTCGTCGGAGCCGCCGCTGTACCTGTCGATGGTGCTCACGAGGACTTCGCTCCGATCCAGACGGCTGCGCCGATCAGCAGCCCGATGCCGACGACCCACGCCCACAGGCCCTCGGTCACGGGGCCGAGGCTGCCGAGGCTCAGGCCACCCGGCTGCGTGCCGCCCTGCTGACGGATGAAGGCGATGATGTCCCGCTTCTCCTGCGGCGTGATGTTCGCGTCGTTGAACACCGGCATCGACTGCGGGCCGGTCAGCATCGCCTCGTAGAGGTGGGTGTTGCTGGTGCTCCACAGGTTGGGAGCGAACTTGCCCTGGCTCAGGGCACCACCGGCGCCGACGGCGTTGTGGCACATCGCGCAGTTGGTGCGGAAGATCGCCATGCCGTTCGCGGGGTCACCCTTGCTCGCGTCGACCTGCTCGGCGGTCGGGATGGCCGGGCCGGGGCCGAGGCTCGCGACGTAGGCCGCCAGCTGCGAGATCTGCTCCGGGGTGAAGACGACCGGCTTGCGCTGGGCCTGCGGGCCGCTCATCGCCAGCGGCATGCGGCCGGTGCCCACCTGGAAGTCCACCGCTGCCGCACCGACGCCCACCAGGGACGGAGCCGCGTTCGTGCCGGTGGCGCCCATGCCGTGGCAGGTGGCGCAGTTGGCCGCGAACAGCTTCTCGCCGTTGGTGACGTCGTTCGCCGATGCTGCCTGCGGTGCTGCGCTTGCCGGAGCGGGTTGCAGGGCGGCGTAGAGCCCGCCCACGAGCAGCAGCGCCAGCAGGAGCAGCACCACCGGCGCGCGCCGGTCGTGCCTGCGGGCCGCGAGTGCCTTCACTGATGGGTCCTCGTCTCGCATGGGGGAACGGGTGTCACAGGTGCACCAGCGGTCACTGGAGCAGGTAGATGATCGAGAACAGCGCGATCCAGACCACGTCGACGAAGTGCCAGTAGTACGACACGACGATCGCGGTGGTGGCCTCGTGGTGGCCGAAGCTCTTCGCGGCGAACGAGCGCCCGAGCAGGAACAGGAACGCGATGAGGCCACCGATCACGTGCAGTCCGTGGAAGCCGGTGGTCAGGTAGAAGACGGAGCCGTAGGGCGTCGAGGAGATGGAGATGCCCTCGTGCACCAGGGAGGCGTACTCGTAGACCTGGCCGCCGATGAACACCGCGCCCATCAGGTACGTCAGGGCGATCCACTCGTTCAGGCCCCAGCGGTTCACCTGCCACAGCGCCCCGGAGCGACGGGGCTGGAAGCGCTCGGCGGCCCACACGCCCATCTGGCAGGTGACGGAGGACAGCAGGAGCACCGTGGTGTTGACCACCGCGTAGGGCACGTTCAGGTGCGCCGCACCCTCGGCGAACACCTTGGGGACGGCCGCCCGGGTGGAGAAGTACATGGCGAAGAGCCCGGCGAAGAACATCAGCTCGGACGCGAGCCACACGATCGTGCCGACCGACACCGGGTTCGGGCGGTTGACGGTCACATGAGGTGTGGTGCGCGGGGCAGCCGTGGCGGTCGACACCGCGCCATTATGGCGGATCAGCGCTTCGCATGGGTCCTAAGGCCCACGACGGATGCCCGCAAAGTGTCACCTCGTCAGAATCTGGACGATGCCCGGGACGCGGCCGGACGGCGGAGCCTGCGATCGGGTGGGCGTGCCAAGATTCGCCTATCCCGCACGACGACGAACGAGGACGGCCCATGAGCAGCGTCGAGCCTGAGAACGAGGAGACCGTGACCGGTCCCCGGATCCTGCTGTACAGCGACGACGTCGACGCCCGCGGTCAGGTGCGGCTCGGCGTCGGCCGTCGTCTCGGGCGGGGCGAGCCGGACATCGAGTGGCTCGAGGTCGCCACTGCAGAGGCGGTCTACGCGGCCGTCGAGGCGGGCGAGCTCGACCTGGTGATCCTCGACGGCGAGGCGGACAAGGTCGGCGGGATGGGTGTCGCGCGCCAGCTCAAGGAGGAGGTCTACGACTGCCCGCCCGTGCTGGTGCTGACCGGCCGCCCGCAGGACGCATGGCTCGCCTCGTGGTCCAACGCCGACGCGGTGATCAGCCGCCCGCTCGACCCGGTGCTGCTGCACCGTGCCGTGCAGTCCCTGCTGACGGGCAGCGCGCTCGCCCGATGACCGAGACCGCCGCGACCTTCACGTGGCCGGACGTCCTCGCGGAGCTGATCGCGGGCCGCGACCTCGGTGCTGACCAGACGCGCTGGGCCATGGGCGAGATCATGCGCGGCGAGGCGCCGACCGCATGCATGGCGGGGTTCCTCGTCGCGCTGCGCGCCAAGGGCGAGACGGTGGAGGAGCTGACCGGTCTCGCGGACGAGATGCTCGCGCACTCCCAGCGGTTCGTCGTACCCGGTCGCTCGCTCGACATCGTCGGGACCGGTGGCGACCGCGCGTTCACGGTCAACGTGTCCACCATGGCCGCGTTGGTGATCGCCGGGGCGGGTGTCACCGTGGTCAAGCACGGGAACCGGGCCGCGTCCTCCGCGTCCGGGTCCGCCGACGTGCTGGAGGCGCTCGGCATCCGCCTCGACCAGCCGCTGGACCGGGTCGGTCCGATCGCCACCGAGGTGGGCATCACCTTCTGCTTCGCGGGGCTGTTCCACCCCTCGATGCGGCACGCCGGACCGGTGCGCCGCGCCCTGGGCGTGGCGACGGCGTTCAACTTCCTCGGTCCGCTGACCAACCCCGCGCAGCCGCAGGCCGCCGCCATCGGCGTGGCCGATGCGCGGATGGCCCCCCTGGTCGCCGGCGTGCTCGCCACCCGGGGGACCGACGCGCTGGTGTTCCGGGGGGAGCGCGACGGTCTGGACGAGCTCGCGGCCACCGGCCCGTCGCGGGTCTGGGAGGTGCGCGACGGCGTCGTCACGGAGAGCGTCGTCGACTGGGTGGCGGACCTCGGCCTCGCGCCCGTCACGCTCACCGACCTGCGTGGTGGCGACCCGCAGCACAACGCCGGCGTCGTCCTGGAGCTGCTGGACGGCAAGCGCGGGCCGGTGCGGGAGACCGTGCTGCTCAACGCGTCGGCCGGCCTGGTCGCCGACGGCACGCTGCCCGGCACCGCCGACGGCACTCTGACCGAGCGCTTCCGAGCGGCCATGGGCCATGCGGCGCGGTCGGTGGACGACGGCTCCGCGGCCGGCGTGCTGGACCGCTGGCGCAAGGTCGGCGTCTGAGCTGACGGCGCTGCGTCCTCGTAGGCGCTGGGTCGTGCACGTCCGGCCGGTGTCACGTCGGCCGGCCGCGGTACGGCCCGCGGTGAGGTGCGGAGCTCAGTCCTCGAGGCCGAGGGCGAAGGCCTTGTCCAGGTCGTGCTCGGAGTAGGTGCGGAAGGCGATGTACGTCTGCGTCCGCAGGACGCCTTCGACCTTGCTCACCTTGTCCGCGATGACGTCCGCCAGCTCGTCGTGCTCCCGCACCCGCACCATGGCGATGAGGTCCACCTCGCCGGTGACCGAGTAGACCTCGGTCACCCCGTGGATCTCCGCGATCGCGGCTGCGACCTCCGGGATCCGGGCTGCGTCGGTGTCGATGAGGACGATCGCGGTGAGCATGCCGTCATCATGCCGTGCGACGGGCGCCCTCCGCCGCATGCGAGCGCGTCGGACGGCCGGGCGGTCTCGCGCCGCTCGTCGCGGCCTCGGTGAGGTCGCCGACGAGGGTCTGGTCGCCGGTCGGCGGCACCGCGAGCGCGACCGCCACTGCCGCTGCTGCGTCCCGGACGGCCTGGGCCGAGGGGAGGGGGCACGACCACTCGTCGGAGATCTCCACGAGCCGTACCCCGGGCTGCTCGAGCCAGGCGAGCAGCAGGTCCGTCTCCTCCGGGTGCGCGGCACCCGCCGGCGCCACGGGAGCGTCGACGTGCTCGCCGGTCGCCTGCAGGGTGGCGATCGCCGGGCGCGGGTCGGCACGCCGATCGACGTGGGCCGTCCCTGCGAGCCGTCCGTGGCGGACGAGCACGATCTCCCAGCCGTGGTCGTCCGTCCGACGGGCCGCGACCAGCTCGGCGCACCGGGCCAGCGGCGTGGTGCGCTGCACGCGGGTGGCGCCGCGCAGGTAGGCCGTCAACCGGTCCCGCTCGGCGGCTGCCTCCTCGAACCGCTCCTGTGCGACCAGGTTGCCGATGCGGGTCCCGACGTGGCGGACGACGGCACCGGGGTCTCCCGTCATCGCGGCGCGCAGGGGCTCGGTCGCAGCGGCGTACTGGGCCACGTCCTGCGAGCCGATGCAGGGCGCACCGCAACGGCCGAGCTCCGCCAGCACGCACGCGGACGCGCCGGGTGCTGCGACCGCGGGCAGCCGGCGGGTGCACCGGCGGACCGGGAAGGTCTCGTGCAGCGCCTCGACGGCGAGCTGCGCGGCGGCACCGGAGGCGAAGGGACCGAGGTAGGCGGCTCCCGGCTCGTCCCGCACCTGGCGCACCACCGAGAGCCGCGGGAACGGCTCCGACGTCAGCCGGACCCACGGCATGCGCTCGGGGGAGCGCGACCGCCGGTTGTACCGGGGGGCGTGCTCGGCGATCAGCCGGAGCTCGCGCACCCGGGCCTCGAGCGGCGTGGCGCAGACGACGGGGTCGACGCGTACCGCCAGCCACACCATCTCGGACATGCGCGCACGCCGTTCGGCGGAGGTGAAGTACGTGCGGACGCGGCGGCGCAGGGAGGTGGTCGAGGTCCCGACGTAGAGCACCTCGTCACGTGGACCGCGGAACAGGTACACGCCCGGCGCGTCCGGCAGACCGTCCGCCAGCGTGCGCTTGCGACGGACGTCGGCGGGCACCGGGTCGGCGGCGTCGGCCAGGTCCTCCAGATGGGTGACGCCGAGCGGCCCCAACCGGTCGAGCAGCGCATGCAGCACGTCCACGGTCGCCCGTGCGTCGTCGAGCGCGCGGTGGTTCGGCGTCGTCGTGGCCCGGAACAGCGCCGCGAGGGAGGAGAGCTTGTGGTTCGGGGCCTCGTCCCGGGTCACCACGCGACGGGCGAGCCGGACGGTGTCGACCACGCGGAACCCGGGCCACGCATGTCCCGTCGCCGAGGCGGCGGCCCGCAGGAACCCCACGTCGAACGGGGCGTTGTGCGCCACCAGCACGGTGCCCCGGGCGAACTCGAGGAACGACGGCAGCACCTCCTCGATGCGCGGTGCGCCGATCAGCATCGACGTCGTGATCCCCGTCAGCACCTGGATGTAGGGCGGCACCGGACCGCCAGGGTCGACGAGCGTCTGGAGCTCGCCGAGCACCTCGCCGCCACGGACCTTGACGGCGCCGATCTCGGTGATCGCGCTGTCGCCCGGGCGGCCGCCGGTGGTCTCCAGGTCCACCACGACGAACGTGACCTCGGCCAGCGGGGTGCCGACGTCGTCGAGCGTCGGCTGCGTCGCCGTGGTCCCGGCCGGACGCGCGCCGACGGCCGCGGGACCGGCCCACAACGGTCGCGGGCGATGGTCCGTGTGCATGGCCGGCACGCTAGCCAGGGGCACCGACAGCCCGCCGAGGCGCGCCGGAAGGACGTGTCGGTGGCTCTCGTTAGCGTCGCGCCATGATCATCGACTGCGACGCGTGCACGGCGGGCCCCGCCGCGTGCGCCGACTGCGTGGTGACGTTCCTGATGGTCCCGGCCGGCACGCCGGCGGGCGTCGGAGGCCCGGTCGAGCTCGACGCCGGCGAGCGTGCCGCTCTCGACGTGCTCGCCGCCTCGGGGTTGGTGCCGCCGCTCCGCATCGACCTGACCGGCTGAGCGCACGGCACGCTCAGCCGTGCACGGGGCCCTCGTACAGGGCGTCGACCTCGTGCGCGAAGTCCTTGAGGACCTCAGCGCGTCGCACGCTGAGCTTCGGGGTCAGGTAGCCGTTCGCGATGGTGAGGTCGCCCTCGAGGATGCGGTACTTGCGGATCGACTCCGCGCGCGACACCGCCTGGTTGGTCCGCGCGACGGCCTTGTCCAGCGAGGCCAGCACGTCGGGATCCTTGGCTGCGTCCTGCAGGGACATCGCCGGCTTCCCGTGCGCGGCGAGCCACCCCGGGACCCCTTCGGCGTCGAGCGTGATGAGGGCTCCGATGAACGGTCGCTGGTCGCCGACCACCACCACCTGGCTGACCAACGGGTGCCCGCGCAGCCTGTCCTCCAGCACCGCGGGGGCCACGTTCTTGCCGCCGGCGGTGACGATGATCTCCTTCTTCCGGCCCGTGATCCGCAGGTAGCCCTCGTCGTCGAGGGCCCCGAGGTCACCGGTGCGGAACCAGCCGTCGACCAGCGCCGCGGCCGTCGCCTCGGGGTTGTTGTGGTACCCGCGGAAGACACCGATGCCGCGGACCTCCACCTCGCCGTCGGCCGCGATCCGCACCGACGTGCCGGGCAGGGCGGGCCCCACGGTGCCGATCTTCGACCGGTCCGGCAGGTTCACGGTCGCCGGTGCGGTGGTCTCGGTCAGCCCGTACCCCTCGAGCACGTGCAGGCCGGTGCCACGGAAGAAGTGCCCCAGCCGCTCACCGAGCGGTGCGCCGCCGGAGATCGCCCAGCGCGCCTGGCCGCCGAGCGCCGCCCGGATCCGCCGCAGCACCAGGACGTCGGCCACGAGGTGCTGGAGCTGCAACCACCGGCTCGGCCCGCCCGGGGTGTCGAGCGCCCGGGAGTAGACGATCGCCGTCTTCGCGGCGCGCTGGAAGATCTCGCCCTTGCCGCCGGTCGCCGCCTTCTGCTCCGCCGAGTTGTAGACCTTCTCGAACACTCGCGGCACCGACAGCACGAAGGTGGGCCGGAACGCCTCGAGGTCGGGCAGCAGCGTCTTGGTGTCGGCCGTGTGCCCGAGCGTGGCTCCCGCCGCGACCGTGAGCACGTGCACGAACCGCGCGAACACGTGCGCGAGCGGCATGAAGAGCAGGGTCCGTGAACCGTCTCCCTGCACCACCACGTTCAGCTTCTCGACGGCGTTGACCGTGAGCTCGTAGAAGTTGCCGTGCGTCAGTTCCGCACCCTTGGGTCGGCCGGTGGTTCCCGACGTGTAGATGATCGTGGCCAGGTCGTCCAGGTGAGCGAGGTGGCGGCGCTGCTCGACCTCCTCGACCGGCACCTGGGCGCCCTCGCGCACCAGCGCGGCCATCGCGTCGTGGTCGATCACCAGCACGTCGCGCAGCTGCGGCACCTCGGCGCGGACCTGGTCGACCAGCTCGGCGTGGGCGGCGGTCTCCACCACGAGGAGCGAGACGGAGGAGTCGGAGAGGATCCAGTGCACCTGCTCGGCCGAGGACGTCTCGTAGACCGGCACGGTCACGGCGCCCGCCCGCCAGATCGCCCAGTCGAGGAGCGACCACTCGTAGCGGGTGCGGGACATGATGCCGACCCGGTCGCCCGGTTCGACGCCACGGGCGATGAGCCCGCGGGCGACGGCGGTGATCTCGGCGTCGAGCTGGAGGGCCGTCGTCGTGGCCCACGGACCGCCGTCCGGTGACCGCCGCTCCATCAGGACCCGGTCCGGTGTCGCCGCGACCCGCTCCGCGAAGAGGTCGTTCAGGTTCCGCGACCGATCGACCTCGACCACGAGCGGGGTGGAGGACTCGTCCATGCTGACTCCAGTGGCAGACGACGACGTGTATCGCGAGGATACGGGACGTTCGACCCCCTCTCTCGGGCAGACCTGGCACTTGCCGCGGGGGGCCGCACGTCGTCGACGGCAGGCTGCGGCTCGCCCCGCCTCGCGGGCGCTAGCGTGGGCCCGCGCATCGGGACGTCGGTGCGGACGGACGAGGGAACGGGCACCACATGCACGCCATCGGTGTGGACATCGGCGGGACCAAGATCGCTGCGGGCGTCGTCGACGACGACGGTCGGATCCTGGCGCAGACCCGGCGGGACACGGACCCGACCGATGCGGCCACCGTGGACCGGGGTGTGGTGGACGTCTGCCGGGAGCTGATGGCCGACTACGAGGTGGGTGCGATCGGGCTCGCCGCCCCGGGGTTCATCGGCGCCGACCGTGCGACGGTGGGCTTCACGCCCAACCTCCCCTGGCGTGACCACCCGCTGCGCGACTCGGTCGCGACCGCCCTGCGGACCGACGTACCGATCGTCGTCGAGAACGACGCCAACGCTGCCGGCTGGGCCGAGTACCGGTTCGGGGTTGCCGACGGCGTCACCGACATGGTGACGCTCACGCTGGGAACCGGGCTCGGTGGCGCCATCGTCTCGGGCGGACGCCTGGTGCGCGGTCGCTGGGGTGTCGCCGCGGAGATCGGTCACCTCCGCGTGGTGCCCGACGGGCACGTGTGCGGGTGCGGGCAGCGCGGCTGCTGGGAGCAGTACGTGTCCGGCAGCGCCCTGGTGCGGGACGCCCAGGCGATCGCGCAGCAGCGCCCCGACCGCGCGGCCCGGCTGCTCGAGCTCGCGGGTGGGAAGTGGCGCAAGATCGCCGGCGTGCACGTCACGCAGGCCGCCGAGGAGGGCGACGAGCTGGCCATCGAGCTGCTCGCGGACATCGGCCGGTGGGTCGGGCAGGGCGCCGCCTCCGTCGCGGCGCTCCTGGACCCCGAGCTCTTCGTGGTCGGCGGTGGGCTGTCCGCGGCCGGGGATCTGGTGATGGCGCCGGCGCGCACCGCGTTCGTCGAGCACCTGTCAGCGCGTGGGTATCACCCGGAGGCGAGCTTCGCCATCGCCTCGATGGGCAACGAGGCCGGGATGGTGGGCGCGGCGGACCTGGCGCGCCTCGAGTCCTAGCCGGCCGAGTCCCTCAGACGACGGCCCCGGAGTCGTCGTCCTCGTCGCGCCGGTGCGGCATCCGCCAGACGAGGACGGCGAGGCCGGCGGCGAAGACCGCGGCCGCAACCGCGAGCAACCAGCCGGGCGCGTCGGGCCACGCGAGCACCAGGACGACGAAGAGCACCGGTACGCCGATCGTTGCCGTCCACGCCAGGGTGAGCAGCGGGTCACCGCCCAGCACGGGTCCGGGGTCCGGCGGGACGAAGTGCTCGGCGGCGTCGACCGCCGCCTCGGCCGCGTCCTGCTGGGCGGTGCCGTCCCAGTCCCGCCCTGTCAGATCCGCGGGCCCGAGCGGGTCGTGACCGTCGGGCGTGCGGTGCTCCCGGGCCGCACCGGTCCCGCGGGTGTCCGCTCCCAGCGGGTCCCCGGGCGGGTCGGTGGGTGCGGCCGGCGCGTCGAGGTCGGCGAGCTCCGCGACGATCTGCGCCCAGCGTGCGTCGACGGCGGCCTGGTCCGGCTCGCCGGCGTCGGCGTCGTCGTCGGGACGCTGCGGCATGGATGCACTCTAGAGTCGGACCCAGCAGTCGGCGTGGTGCCCCAGGGCATCGCGACAGGGACGTCGAGCTGCGCCGCTGCCCGGTCGAGGAGTTGAGCGTTGTTCTACTGGTTGATGAAGCGCATCTTCGTCGGACCTCTGCTGCGCCTGGTGTACCGGCCGTGGGTCCGCGGCGTGGAGAACGTGCCGACGGATGGTCCGGCCATCCTGGCGAGCAACCACCTGGCCGTCATCGATTCGTTCTTCCTGCCGCTCGTCCTGTCGCGCGAGATCGTCTTCATCGGCAAGCAGGAGTACTTCACGGGTCGCGGCGTGAAGGGACGGCTGACCGCAGGCTTCATGCGCGGCGTCGGGACCATCCCGGTGGACCGTGGAGGCGGCAAGGCGGGGGAGGCGGCGCTGCGCACGGGACTGCGCCGACTGGGCGAAGGCGGGCTCTTCGGGATCTACCCCGAGGGCACGCGGAGCCCCGACGGCCGCCTCTACCGCGGGAAGACGGGTGTGGCCCGGCTGGCGCTGGAGTCCGGCGCTCCGGTGATCCCCGTCGCAATGGTCGGCACCAACATCGCCCAGCCGATCGGTCGCACCATCCCCAAGGTGATGCGGATCGGCATCGTGATCGGCGAGCCGCTCGACTTCAGCCGCTACCAGGGCATGGAGAACGACCGCTTCATCCTGCGCTCGGTCACCGACGAGATCATGTACGCCCTGATGAGCATCTCGGGCCAGGAGTACGTGGACGTCTACGCGGCGACCCAGAAGGCGCGGATCGCCACCGGACACCCGGCGGTGACGGGGGACGCGACGGACCACCTGCCGGCCGCTCCCGGCGGGCGTCCGGTGCCCGACGTCCAGGTACCGGTCGAGCCGCCGACCGCGGAGCCCGGTCAGTAGGATGGCCGGCGCGCCTGGCGCGTCCCCGTGCAGCCTGCTGCTGCAGACCCGTGCTCGATCGAGAGGTGTTCCCCCATGTCGGTCCGTCGCGTCGCCCTCCTCACCGCAGGCGGCTTCGCCCCGTGCCTGTCCTCGGCCGTCGGCGGGCTGATCGAGCGCTACACGGAGATCGCCCCCGAGATCGAGATCATCGCCTACCAGCACGGCTACTACGGCCTGCTGCGCGGGGAGAAGATCGTGGTGGACGAGGAGGGCCGCAAGAAGGCCGGCATCCTGCACCGCTTCGGCGGCTCGCCCATCGGCAACTCCCGGGTCAAGCTGACCAACGCCAAGGACTGCGTCAAGCGCGGCCTGGTCAAGGAGGGTGAGAACCCGCTGCACGTGGCGGCCGAGCAGCTCAAGGCCGACGGGGTCGACGTGCTGCACACCATCGGCGGCGACGACACGAACACGACGGCCGCGGACCTGGCCGCCTACCTCGCCGAGAACGACTACCCGCTGACGGTCGTGGGGCTGCCCAAGACGATCGACAACGACGTCGTGCCGATCCGCCAGTCCCTGGGTGCCTGGACCGCCGCCGAGGAGGCGGCCGGCTTCGCGGCGAACATCATCGGCGAGCACCGCTCCGGTCCCCGGATGCTGATCGTGCACGAGGTGATGGGCCGTCACTGCGGGTGGCTGACCGCCGCCGCCGCGTCCGAGTACCGCAAGTGGCTGGACCTGCAGGAGTGGGTGCCGAGCCTGGGCCTGACGCGCGAGCGCTGGGACATCCACGCCGTCTTCCTGCCCGAGCTGGCTCTCGACATCGACGCCGAGGCTGCCCGCCTCAAGGCGATCATGGACACCCAGGGGAACGTCAACATCTTCCTGTCCGAGGGCGCGGGGATGAACGAGATCGTCGCCCAGAAGGAGGCCGCGGGCGAGGAGGTCGCGCGGGACGCCTTCGGTCACGTCAAGCTCGACACGATCAACCCGGGCCAGTGGTTCGCCAAGCAGTTCGCCGCCAAGCTCGGCGCCGAGAAGGTGATGGTCCAGAAGTCGGGCTACTACTCGCGCGCCGCGGCCGCGAACGCCGAGGACCTGCGGCTCATCAAGTCGATGACGGACCTCGCGGTCGAGTGCGCCCTGCGCGGCGAGGCGGGCGTGATCGGTCACGACGAGGAGAACGGCGACCGTCTGCGCGCGATCGAGTTCCCGCGGATCGCCGGCGGCAAGGCGTTCGACGTCACGCAGCCCTGGTTCGGCCGGCTGCTGGCGGACATCGGCCAGCCGCTGGTCGCAGCGGGTTCCCACGCATGAGCGTGGAGCCGGACCCCGGAGTTCTGGAGGGTCTGGACGCCTGGGAGGGCCTCTCGGCTGAGCAGCAGCCCTCGTGGCCCGACGGCACGCGGCTGAGGCAGGTGCGCGAGAAGCTCGCGACCCTGCCGCCGCTCGTCTTCGCCGGTGAGGCCGATGCGCTGCGGGCCAAGCTCGCCGCGGCGGGCCGTGGCGAGGCGTTCCTGCTCCAGGGCGGGGACTGTGCCGAGATCTTCGCCGAGGCGACCGCGGACCGCATCCGCCACAAGATCATGACGGTCCTCCAGATGGCCGTCGTGCTCACGTACGGCGCCAGCCTGCCCGTCATCAAGATGGGCCGGATGGCCGGTCAGTACGCCAAGCCGCGCAGCGCCGACACCGAGACTCGGGACGGCGTCACCTTGCCGGCGTTCCGTGGGGACATCGTCAACGGCTACGCGTTCACGCCAGCCGACCGCACCCCGGACCCGGACCGTCTGCTCGAGGCGTACCACACGTCGGCGTCCACCCTGAACCTCATCAGGGCGTTCACCACCGGTGGCTTCGCCTCGCTCTTGCGTGTGCACGAGTGGAACCGCGGCTTCACCGCCAACCCGGCGTACTCGCGCTACGAGGAGATCGCGGCCGAGATCGACCGGGCGATCCGGTTCATGGCTGCCTGCGGTGCGGACTTCGACGCCCTGCGGGCCGTCGACTTCTACGCCAGCCACGAGGGTCTGCTGCTGGACTACGAGCGGCCCCTGACGCGGATCGACTCCCGCACCGGCCTGCCGTACGACTGCTCGGGCCACTTCCTGTGGATCGGGGAGCGCACCCGCAAGCTGGACGGTGCGCACATCGACTACTTCTCCCGCGTGCAGAACCCGCTCGGCGTCAAGCTCGGCCCGACGACCACGGGTGACGAGGCACTGGCGCTGATGGACCGGCTGAACCCGAACGGCGAGCCGGGCCGCCTGACCTTCATCACACGGATGGGTGCGGGCCTGATCCGCGACCGGCTGCCCGCCCTGGTGGAGAAGGTGACGGCCGACGGTCGACCGATCACGTGGGTCTGCGACCCGATGCACGGCAACGGCATCGTCTCCTCCTCGGGCTACAAGACGAGGCGGTTCGCGGACGTGATCGACGAGGTCGCCGGCTTCTTCGAGGTGCACCGGGCCCTCGGGACGGTCCCCGGAGGGCTGCACATCGAGCTGACCGGTGACGACGTCACCGAGGTGCTCGGTGGCACCGAGGAGATCGACGAGGAGGGGCTGTCGCGGCGCTACGAGACTCGCGTCGACCCCCGGCTGAACCACCAGCAGTCGCTCGAGCTGGCGTTCCAGGTGGTGGAGCTCCTCCGCCGCTCCTGAGGCGCCGCTCGTACGACGAGGCCCCGTTCCCCCTGGTGGGCAACGGGGCCTCGTCGTAGTGGGGGACCGTCGTCGTTGAGGGGGCCCGGTCCGGCAGCGGCTGGGTCAGACCACGGACAGCGTGATCGTGGAGCCGCGCGGGGCCGTCTTCCCGTTTCCGCCGGACGGTGTCTGGTCGTAGACGGTGTTCAACGGGTGCGCGCCCAACGGATACGTGACCGCCACGGTGAAACCCGCGTCCTGCAGGGTCTTCGTCGCCTTGTCGGCCTTCATCTGGATCACGTTGGGCACCGGAAGCATCTCCTGGCCCTTGCTGACGGTGACCTGGACGGTGTCCCCGCGGTGTGCGGTGCTGCCCGCCTTCGGCGACTGGTCCATCACGGTGCCGGCCGGCACGGTGTCGCTGAACGCCTCGCTGGCGGCCACCTTCAGGCCGTCGGCGGCGAGCTGTGCGGTGGCCTGGTCGAGGGTCGCGCCGACGACGGTGGTCACCGTCACCGGTGCCGGGCCCTTGGACAGGGACAGCGTCACCGTGGTGCCGCGCTTCACCTGGGTCTTCGGGTCCGCGGCGGCACCGTCCGGCAGGGTCGCCGACAGCACCGACCCGACCGCAGCGGTGTCGTGCCACTGCTCCGGTCCGTAGGCGACTGCGAGTCCGGCCGCCTTCAGGGCCTTCTCGGCATCCGCCTGCATGGCTCCGACGACGCCGTCGGGGATCGTGACCAGGTCGACGCCGCGCGAGACGGTGTAGGTGACGGTGCCGGCCTTGCGCACCGGCTGCCCGACCGCGGGGTTCGCCCTGAACACCTGGCCGGCGGGAGCGACGTCGTCGTAGGCCTCGGTCCGGACGCCGTGCAGACCGTGGCTGGCGAGGACGGCGAGCGCCTGCTGCTCCGACTGGGCGGTGATCGGCGGGACGGTCGTGTAGGCGCCGGGCCCCTGCTCGACGTACCACCAGCCGCCGTACGCGATGCCGCCGACCAGCAGCACCGCGAGCAGGAGCGCCGGCCACCGGCGCCACCGTGACCGCCGTGGCGCGGCGACGTCCGTCGCAGCCGGCGACCCGCCGGACCCGCCGGCGGTCGGGCCGGGCGCCCCCGTCCCCAGCCCGATGGGCAGGGCGACGGTGCTGCCCGCACCGTTGACGGTGGCCAGGGTCGTGGTGACCTGCTCGTCGCGGCCGGCCGCGACACCGAGGCGACCGCCGCCGTCGCCCTCGCTGCCGAGCCCGCCCAGTGCCGACGCCAGGTCCTCGTCGGAGCTCTCCGGCGCGTGCTGCGTCGGGACGACGGGGGATACGTCCGCGTGCCGGCCCAGCACCACCGGGTCCAGCGCGGCGCGCGTGCGCCGCAGGAGCGCCAGGGCCGCACCCGCGTCGACGGGCCGGTCGGCCGGGTCTCGGGCCGTGAGCGCAGCGACGAGCTCGTCGACCTCGCTCGGCAGCCACGGCACCAGGTCGGACGGCGCCGGCACGTCGCTGTTCACGTGCTGGAACGCCACCTGGATCGGGGTCGCGCCGGTGAAGGGCTGGCGCCCGGTGAGCATCTCGTAAAGCAGGATGCCCGTGGCGTACACGTCCGTCCGGGCGTCGCTCGCGCCGCGGACGACGAGCTCGGGAGCGAGGTAGGCCACGGTTCCCAGCACCGTCCCCGTGGTGGTGGACGTCACCTCCGTGACCGCGCGGGCCAGACCGAAGTCGGCGAGCTTGACGCGGTCGTCCTCGGCTGCCAGCAGCACGTTCTCCGGCTTGACGTCCCGGTGGACCAGGCCGTTCCGGTGCGCCGCGGTCAGGGCGTCGAGGACCGCCTCGCCGATCCGCAACGCCTCACCGACGGTCAGGGCACCCTGCTCCCCGATCCGGTGACGCAGGTTCACGCCCGTGACGAGCTCCATCGTCAGGTAGCTCGTCTCGCCGTCGACACCCTGGTCGAAGACGCTGACCAGGCCGGGATGCGCCAGCCGTGCCGCGGTGCGGGCCTCCCGCCGGAACCGGGCGATGAAGTCCGCGCCGGACGCGCCGTCGGCCAGATGCGGATGCATCACCTTGAGCGCGACGTCGCGGTCCAGGCGGCGGTCGACCGCCACGTAGACCGTCGCCATGCCACCGCGGGCGAGGCGGGAGACCACCTCGTACCGGCCGTCGACCAGGCGGCCGACGAGCGGATCGGTGACGGTGGCTCCCACGGTGGCGAGTCTACGGGCGCGTTCCGCGGCCCCGGCGGAGGCGTGCAGCGCGGGCGCGGTCAGCGGAAGCGCGTCATCAGGGTCTGGACGTTAGCCACGTAGCGGCGCGTGTCGGGGAACATCCCGCTCTTCTGCACGGACGTGAGCCCCTGGTAGTAGCCGGCGATGGCGCTCGGCAGGTCCGGGGCGGTGCGGACGAGCGAGCGCAGGATCAGCACGCCGGCCGTGACGTTGTCCTGAGGGTTCAGCAGGTTGAGGGACCGGCCCGCCATCTGCGACGCCCACTCGCCCGACGACGGGATCACCTGCATGGTGCCGATGGCATTGGCGGGCGACACGGACGTCTGGTCGAACCCGGACTCCTGGTAGGCCACGGCGAGCGCGAGCGCCGGGTCAACACCGAGGGTGCGCGCGGTGGATGCCACCAGGGCGCGCATCTGGGCGGGCGAGGGCACGCCGGTCGCGAGCAGCGCGGCCTTGTTCACGTTCGCCGCGCCGACGACGACGGCCGGGTAGGTGCGTCCGGCGAACGTGTCGCCGACCAGCGGCTTCGCGGTGGCGACCGTGGCGCCCGGCACGTCCAGACCCTGCCCGATGCGGATGAGCCCGCGCGAGTCCAGGCCGTTGGCCGCCGCGACGGCCGCCACCGTGGTGCCGAACCGGGAGGCGATCGCCGACAGGGTGTCGCCGGCCGCGACGGTGTACCGGCTGACCGAGGTCGGGGCGCTGACGGCCTTGACCGTCGGGACGGTCGCGACCGTCGCCGAAACCGTGGTCACTGCGGCAGCCGGAGCGCCGCTGGCGGACGGGATGGTCAGGACCTGGCCGATCCGGATGAACGCCCTGCCGTCGAGGTGGTTCGCGGCGACGATGGCCGCCACCGAGCTGCCGGTGCGCGCGGCGATGTGGGACACCGTGTCGCCCTTGACCACCGTGTACGAGGTGCGGACCGTGCCGGTGGTTGCCGGGGCCGCGGCGCGGGGTGCTGGGGCGGTCGCCGCGGCAGCGGCGGCCCCGGGGATGCTGAGGACCTGCCCGGCGCGGATGCGCGAGGCGTCAGCGAGCGCGTTGGCCCGGCTGATCGCCGCCACGCTGACGCCTGCACGCTGCGCGATGTGGCTCACGGTGTCGCCGGTCCGCACCGTGTACAGCGTGTCGGCGTGGGCAGGCGCCGCCACGGCGACGGTGACGGCGGTGAGCGCGAGGGTGGCCCCCGTGCCGGTCGCGGCACGTCGGCGTGCCGTGGCACGCGCTGTTGCTGTGTCGGTCATGGCGAAGGACCCCCGGCGACAAGATGGTCGGCGCCACGTGACGCCTGTGACAGATGTGACAGATGTGCACGCTAGTGGAGGGTGGGCCGGTGTGAAAGGTCGAGGTCCGAAGCGTCCCGGTTCGCGGCGTCAGAAGGTCGCGCGGCAGCGTCACGCGCGGCTCGCCACCTCCGCTCTCGTAGGCTGACCTCGTGACTGACGCGCCTGCTGCGCCCGACGACCTGGTCGACGAGTGGCTGACCCTTCCCGACGTGGCCGACCGGCTGGGGGAGGACGTGGCCAAGGTGCGGCGCCTCGTCCAGGAGCGGCGGCTGATCGCGGTCCGTCGCGGGGAGCCGCCCGTCCTCTGCGTCCCGGCACGCTTCCTCGTGCCGGGTCACCTCGCCAACCCGGCCAACCCCGGCGTCCCGGGCACGGGTGCGGCGTGGACCGTGCTGGCGGCGCTGCAGGGCACCTTCACCGTGCTGGCGGACGTCGGTTTCACCGACGAGCAGGCGATCGTCTGGCTGTTCACGCCGACGGACGAGCTGCCCGGCACCCCCATGGACGCGCTGCTCGCAGGACGCAAGACGTTGGTCAGGCGGCTCGCCCAGGCCGAGCTCTGAGCGTGTCCGCCGTGGGCGCCCGTTCGGCGCCACGGCGCGCGTCCGGCGTCCTCAGCGCCGGCGGTCGACCGCCTGCCGCGCCAGCTCCACGAGGTGGGAACGGGCCGGTTCGCGCCAGCCGCTCGACTCGATGAGTCCGAAGGCACGCCTCGACAGCTCGTCGATCAGCCCTTCCACCTGGGCGGGTGCACCTGAGGCGGCGATGGCGTCCGCCAGCTGCGACGTCCGCGAGGCGTCCATCGTCGCGTCGCCCAGGTGCTCCGTGAGCATCCGGCGGGTCGTCTCGTCCCCGGAGGCGAGGGCCCGGGCGACCAGGACCGTCCGCTTGCCCTCTCGCAGGTCGTCACCGGCCGGCTTGCCCGTCACCTCCGGATCGCCGAAGACACCGAGCAGGTCGTCGCGCAGCTGGAACGCCTCGCCCAGCGGGAGGCCGATCGCCGCGCAGCGGTCGAGAGCAGCGGCATCGGCGCCCGCGACCGCCGCACCGAGCAGCATGGGCTGCTCGACGCTGTAGCGCGCCGACTTCGCCCGCAGCACCTGCCACGCGCGGTGCTCGATCACCGCGGGGTCGTCGCCCCAGGGCTGGACCTGCGCGGCCAGGTCCAGGTACTGACCGACCGTCACACCCGACGTCATGCGGGAGAAGAACGAGCGGACGGTTGCCGCGTCCGCCTCGGGCAAGGGTTCGACGGCTTCGGAGAGCTCGGCGTCGCAGGCCACGAGCGCGAGGTCACCGAGCAGGATCGCGGCGGACATCCCGTACCGGTCGCCGTCGCCGGCAAGGTGGAGCAGCGCGTGCCGCGCCGCGAACGCCCGGTGCGCGGTCGGGCGCCCTCGGCGGGTGTCGGAGTCGTCCATCACGTCGTCGTGGAACAGCGCCGCTGCCTGGAAGAGCTCGAGGGCCGCGCCGACGCGCAGGGCGCAGAGCTCCTCAGGGCTGCCCGTGACGCCCCCGTGCGCGCGCCAGGACCAGTACGCGAACGCTGCCCGGAGGCGCTTGCCACCGCTGAGCATCGTGCGCAGACCCTCGACGAGGGGCTCCGCCTCGTGCCCCGTCTCGGCCAGGTCGGCCTCGAGCCGGTCGAGGTGCGCCCGCAGCAGGCCGTCCACCTGGCGCCGCACGTCCTCGTCGTCGAGCAGGGGCGGTGCCGAGGCGCTCACCAGGTCAGCGTAGGGGAGCGGCGACCCGCCCCGGACGGCTCAGACGTGCACGCGGCCGCCGAGCGTGAGCGTGCGCACGCCGTCCCGGTCGAGCACGCCGACCAGGACCAGCTCGGTGCCGTCGGAACGGGAGAACGAGCTCTGAGCCGCGAGCCCGGGGTCGGGCTGGGCCGGCGGCGCCTCGTGGAAGCCCGCGGCGAGCAGCGGCCCGCGTACTGCCGCCAGCAGTCCCGCCGCGTCCTGGGCGCTGCGCAGGTTCAGGCTGATCTGCGTCAGGCCGCCGTCGATCGGCTGCGCCGACGAGACGAGCACGGTGGCCCCGTCCGGCACGGGGACCAGCTGGGTAGGGAAGCCCTTCACGAGGGCGCCGACGCTCGTCCCGCTGCCCGCCTGCTCCGTGAGCAGCGGTTCGGTCGGCGAGGGGGACGCCGCGCTGGAGGGGGACCCGAGTCGTGCCGGCGCGCTTGACGCGCACCCGGTCAGGGTCAAGGCCGCCGCGATCAGCGCACCGGTCACGACGATCGTCCGGGCCCCTGGCGGGGGTCCCGGGGCGGTCGTATGAGGCACCGGGACAGGCTACGCGGCGGGCCCAGCGGGTACCGCCGCGAGGCGTCGTAGGACGCCGGTCCGGCGAGGCCGCGGCACGTCTGGGGCCGAGCGCTGGGCCGCCGTGCGAGACGACCTCGACACCTGTGCACGACGGGGTGGCCGCCGGACCCTGTGGACGGAGCGTGGTCAGCTGGCGGGCCCGGTGTGGGCTGACCGCATGAGCCTCTCCACCCTGCGCGTGTCCGAGCCCCGTGAGCTCTTGGCGCTGATCCCGCACCAGCTCGGCTTCCGACCGGCGCACAGCGCCGTCGCCGTCAGCCTCCGTCCGCCGCGCGGGCAGGTCGGCCTGGTGATCCGGGTCGACCTGGCCGACCTCGCCGAGCGAGCCGACGGCCCACGGCTCGCGCGAGCTCTCGTCTCCCACCTGGACCGGGACGGTGCGGACCGCTGCGTCCTGGTGCTCTACACCGGCACGGACCCGCGGACCGGCAGCGAGCCCGCCGTCGCCCCGGCCGTCGAGCACTTCCGGGAGGCCGCGGCGGCGCCCTTCGGCGAGGTACCCGTGTGGGTGGTCACCGATCGCGGCTACCTCGCCCTCGACTGCGCCGACCCCTGCTGTCCCGTCGGGGGGCGGCCGCTCGCGGAGCTGGACGCCACGCAGGTAGGCGCGCAGATGGTGCTCGCCGGTTCGGCCGTCGCCGGTTCCCGGGACGACGTGGCGCGGATCAGGTCGGCCGGTGCCGACGCACGGAAGGCCGTGGCGCGGGTGCGGCGCCGCTGGGTCGCGAGACGGGCCGCCGCGACGTCGGACGCGGCGCTGGAACGATGGCGGCTGGACAGCGTCCGGGCCTGGCGACGTGCGGTGGCCGAGGCCGGCGACAGCACCGTGCGGATCGGTGGTTCCGCGCTCGGGCGCCTCGAGGCCGGTCTGGTCGACCCGCGCGTGCGGGACGCGGTGCTCGTGGCACTCGTCCCCGGGACGGGGTCGCTGCCCGAACGCTCGGTCACGGGAGCGCGGACGTCGGCGGAGGCGGATGCCGGTCTGGCGGACGCGCTCGCGCTGGTGGTCGATCCCAGCCTCGGTGTCAGACCGCCCTCCGGTGCCACGAGGATCCACGAACGCGCGCTCGAGCGCGTGGTGGCGCACGGAGATCGTGCGCACCAGGAACCGGCGCTGACGTTGCTCGCGCTGCTCGCGTGGTGGCGCGGCGACGGTGCGCGGGCTCAGCTCCTGCTCGCGCGAGCCTTCGAGAGCGATCCGTCGTACCGCCTGGCACACCTGATCGACGATGCCGTCGCCCAGGGGGTCCCGCCCGGATGGGTCCGTGCCGAGGCCTGATCCTGCCGGGCGCGACGCCGCGGGACCGGCTCGTCGTCGGGTCGGTGAACCGGTACCGTCGCCGCAGGTGGCGCGGTGGCCGCCGGTGTTCCGAGGAGGGCGCATGGCGATCGTGGTCGGGTACCTGGCGACGGCGGAGGGTCGGGCAGCGCTCGAGGCGGCGGTTCGGGAGTCCCACCTGCGCTCCGAGCGGATCGTCGTGGTGGTCAGCACGCGGCAGGACGAGCCACCGGCGCAGCGCGCCGAGGTGGAGCAGGCGCTCGCGGCAGTCGACCGCCAGCTGGACTCCGACGGCGTGGAGCACGAGATCAGGTTGCTGGACGGTGGCGACGTCGCAGACGACCTGATCGGCACGGCGGAGGAGACCGGGGCGCACCTGGTGGTGATCGGCCTGCGTCGCCGGAGCCCGGTAGGCAAGCTGATCCTCGGCGCCAACGCGCAGCGTGTGCTGTTCGACGCGCCGTGCCCCGTCCTCACCGTGAAGCCCGACCCCGCGTAGCCGACACCCGATCGTCGGCCGTGGCGATCGGGTGGTTCCGGCGGGAATCCTCGAGGGGCTCCGGTCGTTGGACTCGGAGGCCGCAGGTTCGCCGCCGTCGATCGCCGCCATGAGCGCGGTCACCGGGCCGTGCCCGACGACGGTGGTCGGTACAATATCCATCTGTCTCCACGGATCCGTGACTCGCGGCGCTGCCGCTGAAGTCGCCGAAAGGTCGTTCGTGTCGCCCCAGACCCCGCATCCCGCGCTCCCTCGCGAGTTCGAGCACCCTGCCCTGCAGCAGCTGGTGCGTAACGGCCGTACCCATGGAGCCGTGGACGCCGTCGAGCTGCGCACCGCCTGCGAGCAGGCGGACGTGCAGGACGCACGGCGCCTGAAGGCGGTGGTCCGCGCGCTCGGCACCGTCGGCATCGAGGTTCGCCACGAGCCTCCGGCGGCTGCTCGGCGTGCCGTGGCAGCCACGAGCGCCAAGACCCGTCCTGCAGCGACCGCGACCGTCGATGCCGACGCACCGAAGCCGACCCGCTCCCGGGCGGCGGCGACGGCGGGGAAGAAGCCGGCGGCGGCCAAGGCCGCTCGGCCGGTCGCGCCCGTGAAGTCCGCGCCCGCCGACGAGGTGGACGACGACGAGATCGAGGACACGGACCTCGAGCCGGGCGCCGAGCTCGAGGGCGGCGACGTCGAGGACATCGCGGTGGAGGTGACCGAGGTCGACGCCGACGAGGCGCCGACGGAGGTCGTCGCGGACGAGGAGGACGACTCCGAGACTGCCGCACCGGCCGCTGCCTCCGAGGAGGAGACCAGCGAGGACAGCGGTTTCGTCTACTCCGACGCGGACGACGACGACGCGCCGGCCCAGCAGGTCGTCACCGCCGGCGCGACCGCCGACCCGGTCAAGGACTACCTGAAGCAGATCGGCAAGGTCGCCCTGCTGAACGCGGAGCAGGAGGTGGAGCTCGCCAAGCGCATCGAGGCGGGTCTGTTCGCCGAGGAGCGCCTGAACTCCGGCATCGAGATGGATGCCAAGCTGAAGCGGGACCTGCAGTGGATCGCCCACGACGGTCGCCGCGCAAAGAACCACCTGCTCGAGGCGAACCTGCGTCTCGTCGTCTCGCTCGCCAAGCGCTACACGGGCCGCGGCATGCTCTTCCTCGACCTGATCCAGGAGGGCAACCTCGGTCTGATCCGCGCGGTCGAGAAGTTCGACTACACCAAGGGCTACAAGTTCTCGACGTACGCCACGTGGTGGATCCGGCAGGCGATCACCCGCGCGATGGCCGACCAGGCGCGCACCATCCGCATCCCGGTGCACATGGTCGAGGTGATCAACAAGCTGGCGCGGGTGCAGCGCCAGATGCTGCAGGACCTCGGTCGCGAACCGACCCCGGAGGAGCTCGCCAAGGAGCTCGACATGACGCCCGAGAAGGTCGTCGAGGTCCAGAAGTACGGTCGCGAGCCCATCTCCCTGCACACACCGCTCGGCGAGGACGGCGACAGCGAGTTCGGCGACCTGATCGAGGACTCGGAGGCCGTCGTCCCGGCGGACGCCGTGAGCTTCACGCTCCTGCAGGAGCAGCTGCACCAGGTGCTGGACACGCTGTCCGAGCGCGAGGCGGGCGTGGTGTCGATGCGGTTCGGCCTCACCGACGGCCAGCCCAAGACCCTCGACGAGATCGGCAAGGTCTACGGCGTGACGCGTGAGCGGATCCGCCAGATCGAGTCCAAGACGATGTCGAAGCTGCGGCACCCGTCGCGGTCGCAGGTGCTGCGGGACTACCTCGACTGAGGCGTACGAGCGAGCACGTCGAAGGCCCGGAACCGGATGGTCCGGGCCTTCGTCGTGCCGGCCCGCTCCTGATCCTCGCGGACGCGGAGGGCGTCCGTGCGCAGACATGGCACGAGGCCCGGACCGTGATGGTCCGGGCCTCGTCGTCTGTGGTCGCGAGGCCTGCTCAGGCCGCGGTCAGGCGGTTGCCGCTCCCGCCCCCGCGCCGTGCTCGGCGAGGAGTCGGTCGGTCTCGTCCTGGACGTGCGTCGCCACCGACGCCAGCTTGTCCGCGTGCTCGCGCGCGTGGTGCGCGCAGAACAGCAGCTCGCCGACGGGCAGCAGGACGCGGACGTAGGCCTGGGCACCACACCTGTCGCAGCGGTCGGCTGCGGTCAGCGGGGCGTGCGTCTGGGTCGCGTTCACAAACCCATAGAACCATCCCGGGCGCGGATCCATACCGCCGAGACCGGGTGGTTCGCTCATCGCGTACAGAATCGTCGAGCGGTGTGACCGAGCCGTGATGCCGACGTGACGGTCGAGTGACGTCGGACACATCGTGGACGTCTGCGTCCCGGGAGCCGAGACGGTGCGCGAGGGCCGTCCCGTCCGGCGCGCGTCGCGGCCGGCCTGAACGGGGCCGTCGGAGGCCGCAAGTACCATCGCCCCCGTGACGACCGTCTCCTCGCAGTCCGGCTACACAGCCCGGCACCTGTCCGTGCTGGAGGGCCTCGAGGCCGTCCGCAAGCGTCCCGGCATGTACATCGGCACCACGGACAGCCGCGGGCTGATGCACTGCCTCTGGGAGATCATCGACAACGCCGTGGACGAGGCGCTCGGCGGCTTCTGCCGGCACATCGAGGTCGTGCTGCACGCCGACTCCTCGGTGGAGGTGCGCGACGACGGTCGCGGCATCCCGGTGGACGTGGAGCCGAAGACCGGCCTGACCGGCGTCGAGGTGGTCTTCACCAAGCTGCACGCCGGCGGCAAGTTCGGTGGTGGGTCCTACGCCGCGTCCGGCGGTCTGCACGGCGTCGGCGCCTCCGTGGTGAACGCCCTGTCGGCGCGGCTCGACGTCGAGGTGGACCGCCACGGTCGCACGCATCTGATGACCTTCCACCGCGGCGAGCCGGGGCTGTTCGACGACTCGGCCGGACGCGGTCCCGAGTCGCCGTTCCAGCCGTTCGTCTCCGGCTCCGACCTGGCGGTGACCGGCAAGGTGGGCAAGGCAGTGACGGGGACGCGGGTCCGGTACTGGGCGGACCCGCAGATCTTCCCGTCCACGGCGGCGTTCTCCTACGACGAGCTCGCGACCCGGGCCCGGCAGACGAGCTTCCTGGTCCCCGGGCTGGAGATCGTGCTCCGCGACGAGCGGGGGCTTGCCGGCACGCCGGGGGAGCACGGCCCGCACACCGAGACCTTCGTGCACACCGGCGGCGTGGTCGACTTCGTCGAGCACCTCGCACCGGACCAGCCGGTGACGGACATCTGGCGCCTGGTGGGCTCGGGAGACTTCGTCGAGACGGTGCCCGTGCTGGACGAGCGTGGGCACATGGTGCCGCGCGAGGTGACCCGCACGTGCGACGTCGAGGTGGCGGTGCGGTGGGGCACCGGGTACGAGACCGACGTGCGCTCGTTCGTCAACATCATCGCCACACCCAAGGGCGGTACCCACGTCGCCGGGTTCGAGCAGGCGCTGCTGAAGACCCTTCGGGAGCAGGTGGCCGCGAACGCCCGACGGCTGAAGGTGTCCACCAAGGACACCACCGAGCGGCTCGAGAAGGACGACATCATGGCCGGTCTGACGGCCGTGGTCACCGTGCGGCTGGCCGAGCCGCAGTTCGAGGGGCAGACCAAGGAGGTGCTGGGCACCGGTCCGGTCCGGGGGATCGTGGCAAAGGTGGTCGCCACCGAGCTCGGCACGATGCTCACCTCGACGCGCAACCCCGCCAAGACGCAGGCCGCGACCCTGCTGGACAAGCTGGTGGGCGAGATGCACGCGCGCCTCTCGGCGCGCAAGCAGAAGGAGATCAGCCGGCGGAAGACGGCGCTGGAGTCGTCGTCGCTGCCGCCGAAGCTGGCCGACTGCCGGATCGACGACGTGGCGCGGTCGGAGCTGTTCATCGTCGAGGGCGACAGCGCGCTCGGCACGGCAAAGCTGGCCCGCTCCAGCGACTACCAGGCGCTGCTGCCGATCCGGGGCAAGATCCTCAACGTCCAGAAGGCCTCGGTCTCGGACATGCTGAAGAACGCCGAGTGCGCGGCGATCCTCCAGGTGGTCGGTGCCGGGTCCGGTCGGACGTTCGACCTCGAGGCCGCGCGCTACGGGAAGATCATCCTGATGACGGACGCGGACGTGGACGGCGCCCACATCCGGACGCTGCTGCTCACGCTGTTCTTCCGCTACATGCGGCCTCTGGTGGCCGACGGTCGGGTGTACGCAGCGGTGCCTCCGCTGCACCGGATCGAGCTGCTCGGCGGTCGCCGGGACGATCCCGAGCGGTACGTGTACACGTACTCCGAGGCGGAGCTGGCGACCACGCTGAAGAAGCTGGACCGGGCCGGGAAGCGGTACTCGCCGGACATCCAGCGGTACAAGGGCCTCGGCGAGATGGACGCGCAGCAGCTGGCGGAGACGACGATGGACCCGCGACGGCGGACCCTGCGCCGGGTGACGGTCGCGGCCGCCGAGCGCGCCGAGCAGGTGTTCGAGCTGCTGATGGGATCCGAGGTCGGGCCGCGCAAGGACTTCATCGTCGCCGGCGCCGACGCCCTCGACCGCAACCGGATCGACGCATGACCGCATGCGTCTGCCACGATAGGTGCCCGTGCCCATGACCCCCGTCCTCGACCTGCAGTCCGTGACCATCGTCAGAGGCGCGACCACCATCCTCGACGAGCTGTCGTGGACGGTGCAGGAGGGTGAGCGCTGGGTGGTCCTGGGCCGCAACGGAGCCGGCAAGACGACCCTGCTGCAGGTGGCGTCGGGCCGGATGCACCCGACGCAGGGCTCGGTCGACGTGCTGGGATCGCGGCTCGGGCGGGTGGACGTCTTCGAGCTGCGGCCCCGGATCGGGCTGTCGAGCGCGGCGCTCGCCGAGCAGATCCCGTCGGGCGAGACCGTCCGCGACGTGGTGCTCACCGCTGCGTACGGCATGACCGGCCGGTGGAAGGAGAGCTACGAGGACGTCGACGAGGCCCGCGCCGCCGACCTGCTGACCGTGTTCGGCGTCGACCACCTGGCCAACCGGTGGTTCGGCACCCTGAGCGAGGGTGAGCGCAAGCGCGTGCAGGTCGCCCGCTCGCTGATGGCCGACCCTGAGCTCCTGCTGCTGGACGAGCCTGCCGCGGGCCTCGACCTCGGCGGCCGTGAGGAGCTGGTCGGTGCGCTCGCGGAGCTCGCGCGGGACCGCCGGTCCCCGGTGCTGGTGCTGGTGACGCACCACGTCGAGGAGATCCCGCCCGGCTTCACCCATGCGCTGCTGCTGCGCGCGGGCAAGGCTCTGGCGGCGGGTCCGCTCGCGGAGGTGCTCACGGCGGCGAACCTCTCGGCGGCGTTCGACCTCGACCTCGACCTCGACCACACCGCGGGGCGCTGGAGCGCCCGCGCGCTCGTGGCGGAGGAGCACAGCGGCGCCCACTGACGCCCAGCTCCGCACCCGAAACCCCCGACGGGCCGACGCCCGCCGCCTAGGATCGATGGTGCGGCACCCGACCACCGTCGGGCGCTCGTAGGCGCCGAGGGGGTTGCTGACATGACGTGGCTGTGGTGGATCGGCATCGCGCTCGTCCTCGGCATCCTGGAGATGGTGTCGGTCGCGCTGGTGCTGGTGATGCTGGCGGGCGGTGCCCTCGCGGGGGCGCTCACGGCCGCGCTCGGGGCTCCGCTCGAGCTCCAGGTGGTCGTCGCCGCGGTCGTGTCCGTGGTCCTGCTCGTGACGCTGCGGCCGTGGCTGCTGCGGCACTGGCGCAACCGGGTGCCGCTGACCGAGACCAACGCCATCGGCTACGTCGGCCGGTCCGCCCAGGTGGTGTCCCCGGTGACCGACACCGAGGGGCGGATCAAGCTCGGCGGCGTGGTCTGGACGGCGCGGACCGCCGCCGGCACCCGCATCGAGCCTGGGCAGGACGCCGTCGTCGTGCGCATCGACGGCGCGACCGCGCTGATCGCCCCGCCGGACCTGGCCACGGGATCGGGCCCGGGCCGGGACCGCCAGGCGCCGACCCGTCCCTGAGCTCGCTCGTCAACCGCTCGCTCGACCCAGGAGGACCCATGAACGGCACGGACTTCGGCCAGGCCGTGGCCATCGCGGTCGCAGCGCTGGTGGCGATCTTCGTCATCACCGCCCTGTTCCGCGCCGTACGGATCGTGCCGCAGGCGTCGTCGCTCATCATCGAACGGCTCGGCCGGTACTCGCGGACGCTCGACCCCGGGCTGCACCTGCTGATCCCGTTCGTCGACCGCGTGCGCGCCTCGGTCGACCTGCGTGAGCAGGTGGTGACCTTTCCGCCGCAGCCGGTGATCACGTCCGACAACCTGGTGGTCGGCATCGACACGGTCATCTACTTCCAGGTGACCTCGCCGAAGGACGCGGTGTACGAGATCGCGGACTACATCCGCGGCATCGAGCAGCTGACCGTCACCACGCTGCGCAACGTGATCGGTTCGATGGACCTCGAGCAGACGCTGACCAGCCGCGACCAGATCAACGGCCGGCTCAACGGCGTGCTCGACGAGGCGACCGGCAGGTGGGGGATCAAGGTCAACCGGGTCGAGCTCAAGGCGATCGACCCGCCCGCGTCGGTGCAGGGCTCGATGGAGCAGCAGATGCGTGCGGAGCGTGACCGGCGCGCCACGATCCTGACCGCCGAGGGTGTCAAGCAGTCGAAGGTGCTGACCGCCGAGGGCGAGAAGCAGGCCGCGATCCTGCGGGCCGAGGGTGAGGCGCAGGCGACGATCCTGCGGGCCGAGGGCGACGCGCGTGCGATCCTGCAGGTGTTCGACGCGGTGCACCGTGGCGACGCGGATCCCAAGCTGCTGGCCTACCAGTACCTGCAGGTGCTGCCGAAGGTGGCGGCGAGCCCGTCGAACACGATGTGGTTCCTCCCTGCTGAGCTGTCCGGCGCGCTGGGTGCGCTGTCCCGGGCGTTCGGCGGCCCGGCGGAGCCGTCTGCAGACGGTGCGGGACCCTCGGTACCCACGTCCGGCGGTGCGCCGTTCGCCTCCGAGCTGCCGCCCGTCTCGTTGCCTGACCCCAAGGAGGCCCTTGCGGAGGCGCGGCGGGAGTCGGCAGCCGCGACCGCCGACGCGACCGGTGCGGGGACGCTGTCCGGCCTGCCGTTCGACCCCACCGCCGAGGCGGGTCAGCGCCCGGGCGGTGGCGTCGCCGGCGCCCCCGCTCCGCTGGTGCCGCCGAGCTCGTCCGGTGCGGCGCCCGTCGCGCCGGCCCCGGACGAGCCGCCGGCTCCCGAGGGGCCCACCACCCCGAGCACGGGGGACGCCACCGAGTCGTAGGCGCTACGCCGGGCGGTCGCGTCGACTGGACCGTCCGGGACCTGAGAAGTTGCTGAGTGAGTGCTCACTCATTTAGTCTGCTCGTCGTGATACCGACCCCGGACGCTCCTGCGGCACAGGCACGCGCCAAGGGCGGACGCGCGGCGCCGCTGCCTCCGGACGAGCGGCGCCGGGCGATCCTGCGGGCGGTGCTGCCCGTGGTCCGCGAGCGCGGTGCGGACGTGACGACCCGTGAGCTGGCGGAGGCGGCCGGCGTCGCGGAGGGCACGCTGTTCCGCGTCTTCGACGACAAGGCGTCGCTGGTGCGCGACGCGGTCGGCTCCGCCGTGGACCCGTCCGACCTGTTCGAGCTGATGGACGGGATGGACCTCGCCGCACCGCTGGAGGACCGGCTGACGCTGCTGGTCTCGGCCTGGCTGCGGCGGATGCAGGACGTCATGCTCTGGATGACGGTGCTGCACCAGCTTCGCAAGGACTCTGCCGACCAGCACGGTGACCAGCCGCACGCCCATCGCGACTGGGCACGGCGGCAGGGTGAGTTCGCGGCCGGCTTCCGGCAGCGCCTGCAGGCGATGCTTGAGCCCGACGCCGACCGCCTCGCGCAACCGGTCCCCATGGCCGCCGACCTGCTCGAGGTCGCGCTGATCGGCGCGGCCGCCCGGACCGCGGGCGCCGCCCGAACCGGCCAGCACGTCGAACCGGTGTCCGCCACCGCGCTCGTGGGCTTCGTCCTCAACGGGATCCTCGGTCCCGTGGACCGCCCCGAGCCCGCTCCTCGGCGCTGATCGGCGCCGTACCGCACCACAACCCAGCCCGCACGGCACAGCCCAGACCCAGGGGGAGTCCTGCATGTTGATCCGACTGCTCCGCGAGCACCTGCGTCCCTACCGGGGCGCGGCCGTCGCGGTGCTGCTGCTCCAGGTGGCCCAGGTGGTCGCCACGCTCTACCTGCCCTCACTCAACGCCGACATCATCGACAACGGCGTCGCGAAGGGTGACACCCACGAGATCTGGCGGCTCGGCCTGATCATGGTCGCCGTCAGCCTCGCCCAGGTCGTCTGCTCGATCGGCGCCGTGTACTACGGCGCGCGCACGGCGATGGCGCTCGGCCGGGACCTGCGCGGACGGCTGTTCGCGCAGGTGCAGTCCTTCTCGCAGCAGGAGATGGGCAAGTTCGGCGCCCCGACGCTGATCACCCGCACCACCAACGACGTGCAGCAGGTGCAGATGGTGGTGCTGATGTCGTTCACGCTGATGCTGATGGCGCCGATCATGCTGGTCGGCGGCGTGATCATGGCCCTCCGGCAGGACGTGGTGCTGTCCGGGGTGCTGCTCGTGGTGGTGCCCGTGCTCGTCGTCATCGTCGCGCTGATCGTCAGCCGGATGGTGCCCTACTTCCGGCAGATGCAGGGCCGGATCGACGCGATCAACCGCGTGATGCGGGAGCAGCTGACCGGCGTCCGGGTGATCCGGGCGTTCGTCCGCGAGCGCCGCGAGGCGGAGCGGTTCGACGTGGCCAACACCAACCTGTTCGAGGCCTCGCTGCGCACCGGCCTGCTGATGGCGCTGATGTTCCCCGTGGTGATGTTCGTGATGAACGCGACCACCGTGTCGGTGCAGTGGTTCGGCGCCCGGCGGATCGATGCGGGCGACATGCAGATCGGCGCCCTGACCGCCTTCATCACCTACATCATGTTCATCCTGATGGCGGTGATGATGAGCTCGTTCATGTTCGTCATGATCCCCAGGGCGATGGTCTCCGCCGAGCGGATCGCCGAGGTGGTCGACACCCCGACGACCGTGGTGCCGCCGCTGGTGCCGGTCCCGCTGCCCAGCGGGGTCGTCGGACGGCGGCTCGAGCTGCGGGACGTGGAGTTCCGCTACCCGGGCGCGGAGGACGCGGTGCTCCAGGGCGTCGACCTGGTGGCGGAGCCCGGGCAGACGACGGCGATCATCGGGTCGACCGGCTCGGGCAAGACGACGCTGCTCAACCTGGTGCCGCGGCTGTACGACGTCACGGGTGGCCGCGTGCTGATCGGTGGGGTCGACGTGCGCGACCTCGCGGCCGACCAGCTGTGGGGGCAGATCGGCCTGGTGCCGCAGAAGCCCTACCTGTTCTCGGGCACGGTGCGCTCCAACCTGCAGTTCGGCACGCCGGACGCCGACGACGACGCCCTCTGGCACGCCCTCGAGGTGGCCCAGGCGCGCGACTTCGTCGAGGCGCTCGAGGGGGGTCTGGACGCGCCGATCGCGCAGGGGGGCACCAACGTGTCGGGCGGGCAGCGACAACGGCTCGCGATCGCCAGGGCCCTGGTGCGACGACCGGGCATCTACCTGTTCGACGACTCGTTCTCCGCGCTCGACTACGCGACGGACGCGGCGCTGCGGACGGCGCTCGTGCCGGAGACGCAGGACGCCACCGTGCTCGTCGTCGCGCAGCGGGTGGCCACCATCCGCAACGCGGACCGGATCGTCGTCATGGACGAAGGACGGGTCGTGGGCGTCGGGACGCACTCCGAGCTGCTGGAGGGCAACCCGACCTACCAGGAGATCGTGTACTCCCAGCTGAGCGTGGAGGAGGCGGCGTGAGCGGGCAGACGCAGGACCGGGCGCCCGTGGCACCGCCGCGGCGCGGGCCGATGGGCGGGCACGGTCCGATGGGGATGGGCATGCCGGGGGAGAAGTCGAAGGACTTCGGCAGCTCGGCGAAGCGGCTCGCGCGCCGGCTAGGGCCCGAGCGGGTGCGGCTGACCGGCGTGATCGTGCTCGGCGTGCTGTCCGTCGCGGCCGCCGTCGCGGGCCCCAAGCTGCTGGGCCGTGCGACCAACGTGATCTTCGAGGGGCTCGTCGGACGACGCCTGCCCGCCGGGGTGAGCAAGGAGCAGGCCGTCGCCGCCCTGCGAGCGCAAGGGCAGGGCAAGGTCGCGGACATGCTGCAGGCGATGACGCACGTCGTGCCGGGCCAGGGCGTCGACTTCACGAGGCTGGGCAAGATCCTCGTCGTCGTCATGGCGGTCTACGTCGCCTCGTTCCTGTTCGGCTGGGTGCAGGGCCGCCTGACCGCGCGGATCGTGCAGAACACCGTGCTGAGGATGCGCGCGGACGTGGAGTCGAAGCTGTCGCGGCTGCCGCTGTCGTACTTCGACAAGCAGCCGCGCGGCGAGCTGCTGTCCCGGGTGACCAACGACATCGACAACGTCGCGCAGACGATGCAGCAGACGCTGTCGCAGCTGATCACCTCGGTGCTCACGGTGGTCGGCGTGCTGGTGATGATGCTGACCATCTCGTGGCAGCTGACGCTGATCGCGCTGGTCACCATCCCGGTGACCATCGGCATCGCCGGCGCGATTGCGGCGCGGTCCAAGCCGCAGTTCATCCAGCAGTGGCGGTGGACCGGCGAGCTGAACGCCCACATCGAGGAGATGTTCACCGGCCACGCGCTGGTGACGGTGTTCGGTCGGCAGAAGGAGGCGGCCGCGACGTTCGAGGACCGCAACCGCAAGCTGTTCGACTCCTCGTTCCGGGCGCAGTTCATCTCCGGGATCATCCAGCCGGCCCTCGGGTTCGTCGCGAACCTGAACTACCTGCTGGTGGCCGTGGTCGGGGCGCTGCGGATCACGTCCGGCGCGATGACGCTGGGCGACGTCCAGGCGTTCATCCAGTACAGCCGGCAGTTCAGCCAGCCGATCACGCAGATCGCCTCGATGGCGAACCTGCTGCAGTCCGGCGTCGCGTCGGCCGAGCGGGTGTTCGAGCTGCTGGACGCGCCGGAGCAGGGGCCCGACCCGGTCCCCGCTGCGACGCTGCCGACGCCGGTGCGCGGCCGGGTGGCCTTCGAGCACGTGTCCTTCCGGTACGACCCGGAGACGCCGTTGATCGACGACCTGTCCCTGGTGGCGGAGCCGGGTCAGACGATCGCGATCGTCGGCCCGACGGGCGCCGGCAAGACGACGCTGGTCAACCTGCTGATGCGGTTCTACGAGGTGGACGGCGGGCGGATCACGCTCGACGGCGTGGACACCCGGACCCTGACGCGGGACGAGCTGCGCTCGCAGATGGGCATGGTGCTGCAGGACACCTGGCTCTACGAGGGCACCCTCGAGGACAACATCGGCTACGGCGTGGACTCCGCGACGCACGAGCAGGTGGTGGAGGCGGCGGCCGCCACGCACGTCGACCGGTTCGTGCGGACCCTGCCCGACGGCTACGCGACGACGATCGACGACGAGGGCGGCACGGTCTCCGCCGGTGAGAAGCAGCTGCTGACCATCGCGCGGGCGTTCCTGTCCGACCCGACGATCCTGATCCTCGACGAGGCGACCAGCTCGGTGGACACCCGCACGGAGGTGCTGGTGCAGCACGCGATGAACGCGCTGCGTGCCGGGCGGACGTCGTTCGTCATCGCACACCGGCTGTCGACCATCCGCGACGCCGACCTGATCCTGGTGATGGAGCACGGCGCGATCGTCGAGCAGGGCAGCCACGAGGAGCTCCTCGCGGCAGGCGGCGCCTACGCCCGGCTGTACGCCAGCCAGTTCGCGGCGGCGACCAGTCCGGTCGACTGACGCCGTCACCGCGGCGGTGGACGCGAGAGAGGCCCGGTCGGCGGACCGGGTCCCTCTCGCGCGTCCGCCAGGGGATGTGGGCGCCGGCGCGCGGGGCACTAGGCTGCCCGCGTGGCAGTCGCATCGTTTCGACCTGAGGACGGGACGGTCCCTCGCCTGCGTCGCGACCGGCTGACGGTCACGCTCTACGGCTCGTTCGTCACGTGGGGCTGGTTGCTGTACAGCTTCAACCCGAGCGTGCCGCTGCTGGCCCACGAGCGAGGGCTCAGCTCGGCGCAGGCCGGCCTGCACGGCACCGCGATGGCGCTCGGCGGGCTGGTCGCGGCCGTGCTGGCACCGCGCTCGGTCCAGTGGTGGGGGCGGCGCACCGCCGTCGTGGCGGCCGGGGTGACCGTGGCCGTCGGCGTCGTCGGGCTGGTGCTGGGGCCCGCGCTGGTGTGGACCCTGCTGGCGATGCTGGTCCTGGCGACGGGCGGCAACGTGCTGATCGCGTCGAGCCAGGTGGGTCTGGCCCTGCGGCACGGACGGGTGGCGACGGCGGCGATCACCGAGGCGAACGGTGTGGGATCCGGGGTGGGGCTGTTCGGTCCGCTCGCCGTCGGTGCCGCGGTGGCAGTCGGCTGGGGATGGCGGCCGGCCGTGCTGGTCACCGCCGGGATCGCCCTGGTGGGAGCGGTCTTCGTGCTCCGGTTGCCGAGCTCCGCCGCGCTCAGCACGCGCGGGTCGCGGTCCAGGGCGCCGTCGTCGGACGGGACCGTCCTCCCGCTCACCGCACCGGTGCCGGTGGCGGTCGGAGCGGAGGCCGGGGCGCTGGACGAGGAGACCCTGCTGCTGACCCACGACGAGCCGGCGGTGCTGCCGAGCTCGGCCGTGCTGCCGCCGAGCGCCGTCCCGCACGTGCGCTACCGCCCGGCGGCGGCCGCGCTGCTCTTCATCGTCTCCCTGGTGGCCGCCATCGCCATCGAGAACGCGACGACCTACTGGGCCACCGCCCTGCTGATCGACCGCACCGGCGCCCGTGCCGGCATCGCGACGGCCGCTACCGCCGGGCTGGTCGCGGGCATGACGGCGACCAGGTTCGTCGTCGGACCCCTGTCGCTGCGGATGCGGCCTGCGGTGCTGCTGACGGGTGCCTTCCTGGTGGCGATCGCCGGCTGGGCCGTGGTGTGGAGCACGACGTCGACCGCGGTCGCGATGGCGGGACTGGTGCTGGCGGGACTCGGGTACGGAGCGCAGTACCCGCTGTCGATCGCGTTGATGCTCGGTGCGTCGCCCGGCCACGGTGACCGGGTGCAGGGCTACGCCACGCTCGCGGGGGGCGCCGCGATCGGCGTCGCCCCCTTGCTGCTCGGCGCGCTGGCCGACGCCTTCGGCATGCACACGGCGTTCGTCATCGTCCCGCTGCTGGCCTGCGCCGGTGCGGCCGCCGCGGCGCTGGGCGGCCGTGCGCTGCGCCGGGCCGAGGGCTGACAGGATCACGGTGTGCTGCACCCGGAGCTGCTGACCGTCGAGGACCCCGCCGATCCACGGCTGGCCGACTACGTCTCCTTGACCGACGTCGCGCTGCGCTCCCGGCACGAGCCGGCCAAGGGGCTGTACATCGCGGAGAGCTCCACGGTGCTGGCCCGGGCGCTGGCCGCCGGGCACCGACCCCGCTCCGTGCTGGCCGCGCCGCGGTGGGTGCCGGAGGTCGAGCGGATGCTCGCGGACGCCCCCGGTGCTGCGGATGCCGCGGTGCCGGTGTACGTCGCCGCCGAGCCCGTGCTGGAGGCGATCACGGGGTTCCACGTGCACCGGGGGGCGCTCGCCGCGATGCACCGCCCGCCGTTGCCCACCGTGGACGACGTGGTGGCGGGTGCGCGCCGGGTGGCGGTGCTCGAGGACATCGTCGACCACACCAACGTCGGCGCGGCCTTCCGCTCGGCCGCCGCGCTGGGGGTCGACGCGGTGCTGGTCACCCCGCGGTGCGCCGACCCGCTGTACCGGCGGTCGGTGCGGGTGTCGATGGGGACGGTGTTCCAGGTGCCGTGGACGCGGGTCGACCCGTGGCCGGACGGTGTCGCCGCATTGCGCACCGCCGGCTTCGTCACGGCCGCGCTGGCGCTGGACGACTCCGCGATCAGCCTCGACGAGCTGGCGGCGGACCCACCGGACCGGCTCGCCATGGTGCTCGGTGCCGAGGGGGACGGGCTGAAGGCGCGCACCGTCGCGGCGTGCGACCTCGTCGTGCGGATCCCGATGGCGGGCGGGGTGGACTCGTTGAACGTCGCGGCCGCGGCGGCCGTGGCGTTCTGGGCGACGCGCGTCGGACGTCCGGCGTAGCGACCCCGCCGCCCGTCCGGATCCGCACGCCGGTAGGGCGAGCGGGTGCCGCGGTGCCCGTGGGGCTCAGCCGAGGGCGAGCCCGTCGACCACCTCGACGCCGGGAGCGGACGCCAGCAGCGCGCCCGGGAGCAGCAGCTTCGAGCGACGCAGACCGCTGCCGATGATCACCGGCTCCCCGCTGTCGGGGTGGGGCTGCTGCACGGACGCGTCGACGAGCACGCGGTACTCGGGCGGCAGGCCGAGGGGCGTGATGCCGCCGTACTCCATCCCGGAGTCGGCCACCGCGCGGTCCATCGGGAGGAACGAGGCCTTGCGCACGTCGAGCAGCCGCTTCACGGCGTTGTTCACGTCGGCACGGGTGGTGGCGCGCACGGCCGCCGCCGCGATGCGCTCGTCACCGGCGCGCCGCCCGGCCACGAGCACGCAGTTCACCGAGGCGGACAGGGGCCGACCGTACGCCTCGGTCATGGCGGCGGTGTCCGCCAGGTCGGGGTCGATCTCGGCGACCCGGACCTCGTCCGCGACCTCAGGACGCGTCGACGCCCAGGACGTGAGGGCCGCGGCCGTCGAGGGTGCGAGCAGGTCGGGTCGGTCCAGGGCGCGCAGCCAGGTGAGCGAGACGGGAGCCATGGCGGGAGGGTAGCCGCCCGGTTCAGCGCTGGTAGGTGCCGACCAGGACGGCACGGGCGATCGTGTGGAACACGAGCGCGCAGCTGGCGGCACCGGGCGGGGTGTCGGCCGCGAGGCCCAGGTCGGCGGTGTCCAGCGCGTGCACGACGAAGTAGTAGCGGTGCACCTGGTCACCGGGTGGTGGGGCGGCGCCGACGTACCCGGGGACGCCGTCGTCACCACGCAGCTGGATGGCGCCGGAAGGGAGACCGTGGCCGTCAGGACGACCCGCGCCGCGGTCGAGAGACGTGACGTCGGCCGGCACGCCGAGCACGGTCCAGTGCCACCAACCGGCGACGCCCGGGGCGTCGGGGTCGAAGCAGCTGACGGCGAAGGCGGCGGTCTCCGGTGGGAAGCCGGACCAGCTCAGCTGCGGCGAGACGTTGTCGCCACGGGGGGTGTTGGTCGCGGCGTCGGGCAGGCGGGCGCCGTCGGTGACGTCGTCCGAGCGCAGCGTGAACGCCGGGACCTGCGGGAGGAGGGCGTAGGGATCGGGCGCGACGGGCCGGTTCAGGGAGAGTGCCACGGTCCCATGGTGACGGGTCGGTGGACGGTCCGCGCGGTGGCGCGGCGTCGGGGCGGCGGGGGTGTCCACAGGGGCTGAGCAGGCGGATTGACACCCAGGTCGGGACGGCGTGTACTGGTGCTGTTCGAACACACGTTCGAACGCATGACCGGCTGCAGCGCTGCACGCGGTCGGGAGGAGGAATTCTGACATGCCAGTCGCCCAGGATCGCGAGGAGCGGGCGGCTCGGGCCCGCGCCGCGCTGGCGAGGGCGGAGCTGCGCACCGGTGCGCGCAGCGTGCTCGGCATCGGTGGCGGGGTCGCGGCCGACGACGAGGGCCGTCCCGTGCAGCCGACGGCCTCGCTGCTCACCACCGAACGGCCACCGATGGACGTTCCTGCGGAGCTGGCGCCGGTGCTCCCCGGCGGCCTGCGACGCGGCGACACCACGGTGGTGACGGGGTCGACCTCCCTGGTGCTGACGATGCTGGCGCACGCCTGCCGGCACGGGGCGTGGGCGGCTGCGGTGGGACGGCCGGACCTGGGGCTGCTCGCTGCCGCGCAGGCGGGGGTGGACCTCGCGCGTCTCGCGATGGTGCCGGACCCGGGAGCACAGGCGGCGACGGTGGTGGCAGCGCTGCTCGACGGGATCGACGTGGTGGTCGTAGGAGCGGCGGCGGTGCTCACCGACACCGAGCGGCGGCAGCTGTCGGCTCGCGCCCGGGAGCGCGGCACCGTGCTGCTGCCCACCTGTGCCTGGTCGGGTGCGAGCACCGTGCTCTCCGTGCGCGAGCTCGGCTGGACGGGTGTCGGGGCCGGCGAGGGTCGTCTGCGCTCGCACCGGCTGCGGGTGCAGCGCTCCGGACGTGGTGGGGCCGCGGTGCCGCGCTCGCTGGACGTGGTGCTGCCGCTGGGCGCGCCCGATCCGGACGGGCCGGTGCCGGTGCGCAGCCCGGCCGTGGTTCCTGCGGGTGCCGGCACCGAGGAGCGGACCGACCTGAGGCTGGTCGGATGAGCACCCGGACGACGGTCGTGTGGGTGCCGGACTGGCCGGTGGTGGCAGCAGCCGCGGTCGCGCAGGTGCCCGGGCACGTGCCCGTCGCCGTGCACGACGGGCGGGCGGTGACCGCCGTGTCCGCGCTGGCACGTGCGGAGGGTGTGCGGCGGGGCATGCGCCGCCGCCAGGCGCAGGGATGCTGCCCCGAGCTGGTGCTGCTGCCCGCGGACGACGCGTGTGACGTGCGGCTGTTCGAGCCCGTGGCCGCAGCGGCGCAGACGGTGGTCGCCGGCGTCGAGGTGGCCCGGCCGGGACTGCTGCTGCTGCCGGCCGGTGGGGCCAGCCGCTACCACGGCTCGGAGGACGTGCTGGCGGCACGGCTGGTCGACGCCGTGGCGGCCGGCACCGGGTACGAGTGCGGCGTCGGCACCGCCGACGGGCTGCTCGCCGCCGTGCTCGCCGCCCGCACCGGGGCCGTGGTGGAACCCGGTGCCTCGCCGGTGTTCCTCGCGGCGCACGGGGTGGGTGAGCTGGTGCACGCCGCCGTCACCGACGAGCAGGCGACCGCGGTCGGTGAGCTGGTGGACCTGCTGCACCGGTTGGGGCTGCGCACGCTCGGTGAGCTGGCGGCGCTGCCCGCGGCGGCGGTGCACGCGCGGTTCGGCCGGCTCGGCAGCTGGGCGCACCTGCTGGCACGAGGCTCGGACGAGCGACCGCCGGTGCGGCACCGGCCCGAGCCGGACCTCGAGGTCAGCGCCGAGCTGGACCCCCCGCTGCACCGGGTGGACGCGGCGGCGTTCGCCGGCCGACGGCTGGCGGAGCAGCTGCACGAGGACCTGGTCAGGCGTTGCGTCAGCTGCGGACGGCTGCAGATCGCCGCCCGTACCGACGAGGGTGTTGACCTGGTGCGGACCTGGCGCACCGATCTCGGCGGATGGGGCGGGCTGACGCCGGCGCGCATCACCGACCGGGTGCGCTGGCAGCTGGACGGCTGGCTGACCGCCACCGCGGTCGCGACGGCACGTGACCACGCCAGAGACCGGTACCGCGGCCGGGCGGGCACGGTGCCCGACGGCCTCGCAGAGGCTGGCAGCCAGGTGCACGGGCGGTCGTGGTCGGACCGGCGGCGCGACGACGAACCGGCGCCGGACCTGCCTGGGACGGACGACGACCGACCCGTGGGCCTGGTCCGGCTGACCCTCACCGCGCTGGACGTCGCCGCCGCCGGCGCCGAGCAGGGGCGGCTGTGGGGTGGTCCGTCCGGCGGCGACCTGCGCGCGCACCGGGCGCTGGACCGGGCGCAGTCCCTGGTGGGCGGCAGCGGGGTGCTCACGGGGGTGCTGCAGGGCGGCCGGGACGTGCGGGAGCAGGTCTACCTGCAGCCCTGGGGCGAGCACACCGTCCCGCACCGGGCAGCGGACCTGCCGTGGCCGGGCAGGTTGCCCGAGCCGGCTCCGGCCAGCGTGCCGGCGGAGCCGGTGCCCGTGCGGCTCGCCGACCCCGCCGGTCTGGAGGTGCGGGTGGACGAGCGGGCCCGGATGAGCGGGCCACCCGCTCGGGTGCACTGGCCGACCGACGGCGCCGGGACGGTGGTCGGCTGGGCGGGGCCGTGGATGCTCACCGAGCGGTGGTGGCAGCACCCCGACCGTCCTGCGCAGGTACGCGTCCACCTGCAGGTGACGCTCGACGACGGCCGGGCGCTGCTCCTCGCCGGTGCGGGGGACGGCTGGGTGTGCGAGGCGACGTATGACTGAGCGGTACGCCGAGCTGCACGCCCACTCGGCGTTCAGCTTCCTGGACGGCGCAAGCCAGCCGGAGGAGCTGGCCGCCGAGGCGGCCCGGCTCGGGCTGACCGCGCTGGCGCTCACCGACCACGACGGCCTGTACGGCGTGGTGCGGTTCTCCCAGGCGGCCCGGGCCGTCGGGCTGCCGACCGTGTTCGGCGCCGAGCTGCACCTGCCGGCACCGGACGGTCGCCGCCACCCGCGCGAGCGCACCCGTGCCACCCCCGGTCGACCGGTGCTCGACCCGCCGACCGGTGTGCCGGACCCTCGGTCCACCCATCTGCTGGTGCTCGCCCGGGGACCGGACGGCTACCGGGCGCTGTCCCGGGCGATCGCCGAGGCGCACCTGCGCACCGGGGTCAAGGGTGCCGCCGACCACCGGCTCGAGGAGCTGGCGGCCGTGGCAGACGGGCAGTGGCTGGTGCTCACCGGCTGCCGCAAGGGTGCGGTACGGCGGGCCCTCTCCGGAGGAGACCCGTCCGGGGTGACCGGGGTGGCGCCGGGGGGACCGGCGGCAGCCCGTGCCGAGCTCGACCGGCTGGTGGCGCTGTTCGGACGTGACAACGTCGCTGTCGAGGTCACCGCGGCCCACGACGCGTACGACGACGACCGGGCCGACGCCCTGGCCGCGCTCGCGGCCGACGTCGGCCTGCCGCTGGTCGCCACCGGCGGGGTGCACTACGCCACACCGCGCGACGGTGACCTCGCCGCCGCACTGGCCGCGGTGCGGGCACGCTCGTCGCTGGACGACCTGGACGGCTGGCTGCCCGGTGCACCCGCCGCGCACCTGCGTTCCGCGGCAGAGATGACCGTGCTGCACCGTCGGCACCCCATCGCGGTGCCGACCGCCGCGGCGCTGGCCGCCGAGTGCGCGTTCGACCTGTCCCTGGTCGCCCCGAAGCTGCCGCCGTACCCGGTGCCGCCCGGTCACACGGAGGCGAGCTGGCTGCGCGAGCTGGTGCGCCGCGGGGCCGCGGAGCTGTACGGGCCGCCCGAGGCGGAGCGGGTGCCGGGCGCCTACGCCCAGCTGGAGCACGAGCTGCGCGTGATCGAGGACCTGGGGTTCCCGGGCTACTTCCTCGTCGTCTACGAGCTGGTCGACTTCTGCCACCGCAACGGGATCCTCGCGCAGGGCCGAGGGTCGGCTGCCAACTCCGCGGTCTGCTACGCGCTGCGGATCACCGCCGTGGACGCGGTGCGGCACGGGCTGCTGTTCGAGCGGTTCCTCGCTCCCGAGCGGGACGGTCCGCCGGACATCGACGTGGACATCGAGTCGGCGCGTCGCGAGGAGGTGATCCAGCACGTCTACGCCATGCACGGGCGCACCCACGCCGCCCAGGTGGCCAACGTCATCTCCTACCGGCCGCGCTCGGCGGTGCGGGACGCGGCCCGGGCGCTGGGGTACGACGTCGGTCAGCAGGACGCCTGGAGCACGTCGATCGAACGCTGGGGGAGCCTGCGCGGACCGCAGGCTCCGAGCCCGTGGTGGACCCTTTCGCGCTCTCAGCCGGTGGCCGCGGAGGGCGTCCCCGGCACCGTGACGGCGGACGGCCACGACGTGGTCCCGGCGCAGCGGCCACCGTCGGCGGCAGAGCTGGAGGAGATCCCCGACCAGGTGATCGACCTGGCCGAGCGGTTCCTGCGACTGCCCCGGCACCTCGGCATCCACTCGGGCGGCATGGTGATGTGCGACCGCCCGGTGATCGAGGTGTGCCCGGTGGAGTGGGCGCGGATGGAGGGGCGCACCGTGCTGCAGTGGGACAAGGAGGACTGTGCGGACGCGGGCCTGGTGAAGTTCGACCTGCTCGGCCTGGGGATGCTGACCGCCCTGCGGCTGGCGTTCACCCAGGTGCAGGTGCACGAGGGGGTCGAGCTCGACCTGCACGGGCTGCCGCACGAGGACCCGGGCGTGTACCGCCTGCTGTCCGCGGCGGACACCGTCGGGGTGTTCCAGGTGGAGTCCCGTGCCCAGATGGCCACGCTGCCGCGGCTGGCGCCGAAGAGCTTCTACGACATCGTCGTCGAGGTCGCCCTGATCCGCCCCGGACCCATCCAGGGCGGATCGGTGCATCCCTACATCGAACGAGCCCGAGGACGTCAGAAGGTCGACTACCTGCACCCGCTGCTGGAACCGGCGCTGTCCAAGACGCTGGGCGTGCCGCTGTTCCAGGAGCAGCTGATGCAGATGGCCATCGACGCCGCCGGGTTCAGCGCCGCGGAGGCGGACCAGCTGCGGCGCGCGATGGGGTCGAAGCGGTCGATGGAGCGGATGGAGGCGCTGCACGCCCGGCTGCTGGACGGCATGGCCGAACGAGGGATCGACCGCGGGACGGGTGAGCAGATCTTCGACAAGCTCAAGGCCTTCGCCGACTTCGGCTTCCCGGAGTCGCACGCGTACTCGTTCGCCTTCCTGGTGTACGCCAGCGCGTGGCTGAAGATGTACCACCCGGCCGCGTTCTACGCGGGTCTCCTCGCGGCTCAGCCGATGGGGTTCTACTCACCGCAGAGCCTGGTGGCGGACGCGCGCCGGCACGGCCTGCAGGTGCTGCGGCCGGACGTGCAGGCATCGGACGCGCTCGCCGTGGTGGAACGGCTCGGACCCACGCCCGCCGAGGGCGAGCCGCCGCTGGTGCCGCGGCCGAGCGGCACCGACGCGATGGCCCCCGTGGGGGAGCGGATCGGTGCCGATCGCTCGTTGGCCGTCCGCCTCGGCCTGGCGTCCGTGCGGTCGGTCGGTACCGAGGTGGCCGAGGCGCTGGTCGCCGAGCGGTCGGCGAACGGCCCGTTCGCCGACCTGCGCGACCTGGTCCGTCGGGTCCGGCTCAGCACCGCCCAGCTCGAGGCGCTGGCGACCGCCGGTGCCCTCGAGAGTCTGGGGACCACTCGTCGGGAGGGACTCTGGGCGGCCGGCGCGCTGGCCCAGGAGAGCCCGGACACCCTGCCCGGGGTCAGCGTGGGCGTGACGGCCCCGACGCTGCCCGGGCTGGAGGCGGTCGAGGTGGCGACCGCCGACGTGTGGGCCACCGGTGTCTCGGTGGACTCGTACCCGACGCAGTTCGTCCGTGAGGGCCTGGACGCGGCCGGGGTGCTGCGCGTGGAGCAGGTGTACCGCGACCCGGTGCCGACCGGACGCGTGGCGGTCGCCGGCGTGGTGACCCACCGGCAGCGACCGGGCACCGCGGGCGGAGTGACGTTCCTGTCCCTGGAGGACGAGACCGGGCTGCTCAACGTCATCTGCTCGGCGGGGCTGTGGCAGCGGTTCCGCCGCGCGGCGAGGACGTCCAAGGCGCTCGTCGTGCGCGGTCGGCTGGAGCGGGCCGACGAGACGACCAACCTGGTGGCGGAGCACCTGAGCCCGTTGTCGTTGCGGGTGCGAACCGCCTCGCGGGACTTCCGGTGAGGCGCCCGCCGGCGGTCCGGTCCGTCCCACCGCCACCAGGCTGCAGGACAGCTCCCGACCAGGGCCCTACTGCTCCTTGACCGGCTCGTCGTCGTCGATGTGCTCCGCCTGCTCCACCGGTTGCGCCTCGGCCTCCGCCTCCGCCTCGTCGACCATCGGCGGGTCCATCGTGCGCAGCTTGCTGAACACCGCCCAGCTCACCGCCACGAGCGGCACCGCGATCACGGCGCCGAGGATGCCGGCCGACAGCGTGCCGGTCGCAACCGCGATCGCGACGGCCACCGGGTGCAGCGACACCTGCTTGCCCATCACCAGCGGCTGGAGCACGTGGCCCTCGAACTGACCGATGCCGGCGATGCCCAGGCCGACGATGCCGGCCTGGATGGGACCGAGCGCGGCCAGCGCGACGATCATCGCCACGGCCATCGCCGTAGGTGCCCCGATCAGCGGGATGAACGCGCCCATCAGCACCAGCACGGCCAGGGGCGCCGCGAGCGGCACCTGCACCACGGTCAGCAGGATGAAGGCGAGCAGCCCGTCCACCAGGGCGATGATCACGGTGCCCCGGGTGTACCCCGAGAAGGTGTACCAACCGGCCCCTCCGGCGGTCTGCCAGCTCTCGCGCACCCGGGCCGGCAGCTGGTTGAGGAACCAGGTCCACATGTCCGTGCCGCGGGCCAGGAAGAAGATCGAGCAAAAGATCGCCAGGGCCAGCGCGGTGAACACCTCCACCACCGACGTGGCGCTGGCCGCGGCCTGCCCCGCCAGCTGTCCGGCGTGGTCCTGCACCCACTTGACCCCTTGGTCGATCCACGCCGCGGTCTGCGCGTTGGTGACCTGGAACGGCAGCCGGCCGCTCTGCAGGAAGTCGATGATCTGCTGGATGCCCGTGCCGAACTGCTTGGACAGCTGCTGCCACTGGTTGGCGACGGAGTAGACGACGTACGTCAGCATCCCGACGAACACCAGGATGCCCGTCAGCAGCGAGAGTGCCGTTGCCAGACCCCGCGGCATGATGCGCGACATCGCGCTGACCAGCGGCCGCAGCACCGCTGTGAACACGAAGGCCAGGAACAGCGCGATGAACACGAGCTGCACCTTGGAGGTCGCGAAGAACACGACGGCGATGGCCGCGACCAGCACGAGCAGCCGCCACGACACCCCGGCGGCCTTCTGCAGCCAGCGCGGCGCGGTCTCGTCGTCACCGGTGACGTGCGGGTTGTGCCGGCCTCCCGCGACGCGCCGCGCAACGGGGCTGACCTGGGACGGCGCGATCCGCGGCCCCCGGTCGCCGGTGCTCGTGCTGTCCGTCATGAACCCCCCTGGAGGTGCGCCGACGCTCTGCGCGGCCGGCGGCGATGCCGCAAGTCTGCACCGCCCTCCGGATGCGGGGGCGGCAGACGCTCCGTGCTATCTTTACCGCCGCACCCGGGCGCCGAGCGCTCGAGGTGTCCACCTGTCCGGGTGGCGGAATGGCAGACGCGCTAGCTTGAGGTGCTAGTGCCCGTATAGGGCGTGGGGGTTCAAGTCCCCCTCCGGACACTCGTTGAGACAGCGACCATCAAGGGCCTGAACCGCGCCACGTGCCGGTCCAGGCCCTTCGTGGTTCCCGGGAGCACGTCGCCCCGCCCGCGCCGACCGCCGGGCGGCCCGTGCGCCCCCAGGTGTTCACCTCCCGCCTGTTCACTTCTCTCCGTTTCGGTGCGACCGTGGGCGGCGTCGTGTGCAGTAACGGCCCCTCTTGCTGGATGAGGAGACACCTGTGACTCGCGTCTCGAAGCATCGGATCGTCTCGGCCGCCATGGCGGCGGCCGCTGGGCTGGCGCTCGTCGCGCCGGTCACCTCGGCGTCGGCGGCGCCGCCCGCCCCGGCCGACGAGCGGCGCCCCGCGGTCGCGTCGGGCTGCGACCTGGGCAACGGCGTCAAGCACGTCGTCAGCCTGGTCTTCGACAACGTGCACCTCGCGCGGGACAACCCGGACGTCCCCTCGGACCTCGAGCAGATGCCGCACCTGATGGCCTTCCTGCAGGGCAACGGCACGCTCATGTCCAACGTGCACACGCCCCTGATCGCCCACACGGCCGACGACTCGTTGTCGATCTACACCGGTCTGTACGGGGACCGTCACGGGCAGCCGGTGACCAACTCGTACCGGACCTACAACCCGGACGGCAGCAGCGACCCGGCGGGTTCCTTCGCCTACTGGACCAGCCCCGTGTACGACACCGCGGCGACACCGGCGCCGGGCCACGACACCACTCCGACGATGGTGTACTCCGACACGCCGGGCTCGACCGGCACGAGCCGGCAGACACCCGCCCCGTGGGCGGCGTTCACCAAGGCCGGCTGCTCCGTCGGCGACTTCTCGACGGCGAACATGGTCCTGGAGAACACCAAGCTGGACCTGCCGACGGTGTTCGGCGCCGGTTCGCCCGAGGTCGCGCAGTACACCGCGAACCCCGACAGCTACAAGAACCAGGAGACGGCGGACTACGTCGGCGTCGCCCTGCACTGCGCAGCGGGTGACCGCCTGTGCGCGGACGCGACAGCCGTGAAGTACGGCCAGACGGCACCGTCCCCGAGCGCCGTCGCCGACTCGCTGCCCACCGAGCCCGGCGGGTACGCCGGCTTCAGCGCGCTGTTCGGCCACAAGTACGTCGCGCCGGTGCTCGGTGCGGGCACGGCGAACCTGACGAGCCACGGCTACCCCGTCACGGACTCGCAGGGCCGTCTGACCGACCTGGACGGCAACGCCCTGATCAACCAGTACTCCCACACGCCTGGCTTCCCCGGCTTCAACCCGACGGCCACCCAGTCGCTGGCCTACATGGCGGACATGCTCGAGGCCGGCGTCCCGGTCACCTACGGGTACATCTCGGACCTGCACGAGCGGAAGCCGGGGACCATCGGCTGCACCACCGCGACCGCGACGGCTGCCGGCAAGCCCGTCGGACCGGGTGACGCCTGCTACGTGGCCAACGCCAAGGCCTACGACGCGGCGTTCGCGACGTTCTTCGACAGGCTCACGAAGGACGGCATCACCAAGGACAACACGCTGTTCCTGATCAGCTCGGAGGAGAACGACCAGTTCGCCGGCGCCAACGTGGGGCGCGCGACGGTGCCGACGCCCGCCGGGTGCGACGGGGTCACGGTCCCGTGCACGTACGCCGCGGGTCAGATCGGCGAGCTCCAGACCAACATCAAGGCCTTGCTCTCGACGACCGCCAGCGCCGGCACGCCGTTCCAGATCGAGCCGCAGGGTGCGTCGATCTACGTCGACGGCCGTCCGTCGCCCTCGGCGCCGGCCGTCCGGCAGCTCCAGCGGGACACCGCCGCGATGACGGCGGACAACCCGTACAGCGGCGCAACCGGTCAGAAGATCGTCACGTACCAGGCCGGCGCCGTTGAGCAGCGGATCCTGCACATGCAGACCGCCGACACGCTGCGCACGCCGACCTACTCGCTGTTCCCCGTGCCGGACTACTACTTCTCCACCTCCGGACCGGCGGTCAGCATCAACCCGAGCTACGCCTACGACCACGGGTACTACTCACCGAACATCGACATCACCTGGGCCGGTCTGGTCGGTCCCGGCGTCGCGGCGAAGGGTCTGGACGGCCCGGCCCCGGCCGACGGCAACCAGGCGCACGACCCGAACTCCACCCGGACGGTGCCGCAGGCGAGCACGGTGGGCACCTGGGTCGAGGAGGTGGACCTGCGCCCCACCCTGATGTACCTCGCCGGCCTGCACGACGCCTACACCAGCGACGGTCGGGTGATCTCCGAGCTGCTGTCGCACCCCAGCACGGCGCTCGTGGCGACGCAGGGGCTGGCGTCCGCCTACCACGCGATCAACTCGTCGGTCGGCCCGCTCGCCACGCTGACGCTGAAGGCCGACTCGGCCGCGCTGGCCAGCGGCTCGGCGACCGACGACGCCCGCTACCAGGCGACGGAGGCGGCACTCACCCGGATCTTGCGGGAGCGTGACGCACTGGCGACGCAGATGAAGGCGGTGCTGGACGCGGCGGCGCGCGGGGAGGACCGCGCCCGGGGGCCCGAGCCGGCGTTCGGCACGTCGCGAAGCCTCACGGCCCGGGCGGACAACCTCCTGCGGGAGGTGGACCGGCTCGGGTGAGACGGTCCGGGAGGCGCGGCCGGTTCAGGCGGCCGGCTTGAACCCGTTGACCGTCGACCCGAGCCACGTCAGCGCCGTCGGCACCGCATCGGCCCACACGCTGATGCGGTGCCCGGCGCTGATGTCCACCTGGGACTGGATCGACAGCGGCGCGTGGGCGGCCTTGAGCATCTCGGCGCTGCTCGAGTAGGAGAGGGAGTCCGCCTTGCTCGTCTGCAGCCACAGCGCGACGGGTGGGGGTGCCGTGGTGGCCAGCGACACGAGCTGGTACCGCTTCGCCGCCGGGTCGCTCGGGTGGAACGGCACGTAGCTGTTGCCGAAGATCGGCGCGAAGTACCCGCCGAGGATCACGCCCGCGCCGAAGACGTCCGGGTGCAGCATCGACGTCATCGCGGCGCACCAGCCACCCGAGGAGAACCCGAGCGCCGCCCAGCCGGTGCGGTCCCGGGACACCCGCAGCAGCGTCGCGAGGTGCTGGGGGACGTCGTCGGCGAGCCACGTCTCGACCTGGGGCTGACCTGTGCCTCCGTTGACGCACTCCGTGTCGGCTCCGGCCGGGAACTCGAGCTGCGGCGCGACGACGATGACGTCCGAGATCTTGTGCTGGCCGGCGAGCGAGTCGAGGGACGGCACGAGGTTGACGCCCTGCATCCACACGTCAGGAGCTCCCGGGTAGCCGTGGAACGCCATGATGACCGGGTACGTCTTGCGGGCGTTCGCCGGGTCCTCGTAGCCGACCGGAAGGCTGACCATCACCCGGCCGCTGAGACCGCTGCGCGATCCGGTGAACGTGAAGGTCTGGACGCGCTGCCCCGGCGAGGGGAGCGGTGGCAGGCTCGCGACCGGCACCGGGCTGCCGAGACCGGGCCCCTTGGGCTTGTCCTGCAGCGCGGCCTCCGCACTCGTGCCGCCCGAGCTCTGCCGCACCGTCGACGTCCCGCCGGTCCCGAAGAGATCGCCCCAGCTCGCGTACCACCCGTTCTGGTTGTTCATCACCACGGCGACGGACAGCAGCACGAGCGCGCTCACCCCCAGCTGCGTGAACAGGCGGGTCACGACGGTGGCGACGGTGCGTCGGCGCGCGGGCAGGCGCACCGCTCCCCAGACGAGCGCGGCCACCGTCAGCACGAGGACGACCAGGAGGAACGGGAGACCAGTCAACGACATCAGCAAGTCCCGAGCAGGAAGGGTGTGAGGGCACGAGCGGCACGAGCGACCGTCCGGACGGGCGACCTCCGGAAGGCTAAGGGTTCCGAGCCCGTCCCCGACGCTCTCGCCGGCGCGTGCCGGGTGAGGACTCGGTGCACGCTCGGTGAAGTGCAGACGTCCAGGTCGGGCTCCGTCGCGCGCGCCGACGACTGTCGCCGCTATACGACGAAGGTCCTAGGACCGGCCGCTGACCAGGCACTGCCCGGCGCGAGATCGGTCGGCGTTGGGCAGCGCAGCGGCCGGACGACTCAGAGCCCACGTTCGTCGGCCGATCGACTGGGTGATGCCGCCGCAGGGGAGGCCTCGAGCACCTGCAAGGGAGCACCATGTCGTCCACCGCGTCCGCGTCCTCGTCCCGTCTGCAGGGCGCCGTCCGGTGGTGGACCGACCGCGGTGTCAGCACCCGGATCCTGACCGCCGTGCTGGTCGCCGCGCTCGTCGCGCTCGCGGTGGGGCTCGTGGGCATCGTCTCGATGGCGCGCAGCAACGCCGCGACGGCCGAGCTGTTCCGGAATCACGTCCAGGGCGTCGAGCAGGCCTCCACCCTTCGCCGGGCCATGGTGCAGATGCGGCTGGACGTCAGCGACCAGGCTCTGGCCCTGGGGGCGACGGAGAAGAAGGAGGACGAGCGCGCGGTCGCGGACGACGAGAAGGAGGCGACCGACGCCCTCGCGGCCCTGAAGGCCCTGGATCTGTCGAGCACCCAGCGTGGGTACGTCGCCGACGTCGAGCAGCAGCTCGCCGCGTACGTCGCCGTCCGGGACGGCAAGCTCCTGCCGGCGGGCCGTGCCAACGACATCGCCACGTGGACCAACACGAGCAACGACCAGGCGACGGCGATCGTGATGGCGATGAACGCCGCGGTCACCAACCTGGTGGCGGACGAGAAGGCGGCGGCGAAGGCGGCGACGGATGCCGTGGCGGCCGAGTACCGGACCAGCCGGCTGCTCATGCTCGGCGCGCTGGCGATCGGCCTGAGCGCTGCCGTCGCCCTGGGCCTGTTCGTCGCCCGCGGCATCGTGCGCGGCCTCGGGCGGGTGAAGGCGGTATGCACCGCGCTCGAGCGCGCCGACCTCACGGTGACGACGGGCCTGACCTCGCACGACGAGGTCGGGCGGATGGGCCACGCGCTGGACGCCGCGATCGCCACGCTGCGGCTGACCGTGGGGACGATCGACGCGTCCTCCACCTCGCTGGCGAACGCGACGGAGCAGATGGCTGCGTCCGGCGAGCAGATAGGGTCCAGCGCCGAGGAGACGGCTGCGCAGGCCGGCGTGGTGTCCGCCTCGGCGGGCGAGGTGTCGCGCAACGTGCAGGCGGTGGCGGCCGGGTCGGAGCAGATGGGCGCGTCGATCCTGGAGATCGCGCAGAACGCGACGGAGGCGGCGCGGGTGGCAGGCCAGGCGGTCGCGGCGGCTGCGGCGACCACCGAGACGGTGACCCGGTTGGGCGACTCCTCCCGGGAGATCGGCAACGTCGTGAAGCTGATCACCTCGATCGCGGAGCAGACCAACCTGCTGGCTCTGAACGCGACGATCGAGGCGGCCCGTGCGGGTGAGGCGGGCAAGGGGTTCGCGGTGGTCGCCGGGGAGGTCAAGGACCTCGCCCGCGAGACGGCCAAGGCGACGGAGGACATCGCCCGGCGCGTGGAGGCGATCCAGGCGGACACCGACGGGGCGGTGACCGCGATCGGGGAGATCACCGAGGTGATCGGTGCGATCAACGACTACCAGACCACCATCGCCGCCGCCGTGGAGGAGCAGACCGCCACCACCAACGAGATGAACCGGGGCGTCACCAAGGCCGCCACCGGGGCCGAGGCGATCGCCGCCACGATCTCCGGCGTGGCCGATGCGGCCGAGCTGACGACGCAGAACGTCGCGCAGGCTCAGCAGTCGGTGACGGACATCGCCCGCATGTCGGTGGAGCTGCGCGAGCTGGTCGGACGGTTCACCGTCTGACGTCCGCGCCTGACGTCCGGCCGCGCGGCCGGGTCTGGGGTCAGGCGCCCGGCACGCCGCCCGACGGCAGCTCGCCGGAAGGGGCCTTGCCGGAGGGCACCTCGGCGGATGGCGGGTCGTCGGCGTCGACGTCGCCGTCGTCGTCGGCTGCGCGGCCGTCCCCGGAACGTCCCACCAGCAGGAACGCCATCGCACCGAGGAAGACCACCAGGCTGGTCCAGTCGTTCAGGCGCAGACCCAGGAAGTGGTTCGCGTGGTCGACGCGGAGCGCCTCCACCCATGCGCGCCCGACCGTGTAGGCGGCGACGTACAGGGCGAACAGGCGTCCGCGGCGCAGCTGGAACCGTCGCCCGGCCCACACCAGCAGCAGCGCCACGCCGACGTCCCACAGCGACTCGTACAGGAAGGTCGGCTGGTAGGTCGCGATGTCCGGGGTGTCCGCCGGCCGGTGCGCCGGGTCGATCAGCAGGCCCCACGGGAGGGTGGTCGGGCCGCCGAACAGCTCCTGGTTGAAGTAGTTGCCCCATCGGCCGATCGCCTGGGCCAGCACGAGCCCGGGGGCCACCGCATCGGCGAAGTCGGCGAGCCGGACCCCGTGCTTGCGGCACCCGATCCACGCGCCGACGGCCCCCAGGGCCACCGCGCCCCAGATGCCGAGCCCGCCGTCCCAGATGTACAGCGCCCGGATCGGCTGCCGCCCCGGCGCGAAGTACAGCTCGGGGTCGGTGATCACGTGGTAGAGCCGGCCGCCGACGATGCCGAAAGGCACCGCCCAGAACACGATGTCGAGCACCTGCTCGGGGTCACGGCCCCGAGCCGCCCAGCGTCGCTGCGTCCACAGCGTCGCGATGACGATGCCGAGCAGGATGCACAGCGCGTAGGCCCTGATCGGCACCGGACCGAGGTACCAGACGCCTTGCGACGGGCTGGGGATGTACGTCGGTCGCATCGTTCCTCACCACGCTGGGCCTCGACCGCCGGGTCCGCCGGTCACCGGATGCTCGCACATCGACCTGCGAGCCCCGCAACGGCGCGGCTCAGGGGAGCAGCGAACGCAGCGTGATGAAGGAGTACCCCCGCTCGCGCAGCCCCTCGATCACCGAGCCGAGCGCTGCGGCGTCGAGCGTGCTGCCGTCGTCCGGGTTGGCGCCGACGTGCATCAGGACGATCTCGCCGGGCTGCGCCGCACCGAGCACCCGCGCCCGGACCGACTCCACCGACTGGCCGCCGCTCGTGCCCTTCCAGCCGAGCGTGTCCACCGTCCAGCGGAACGGGACGTAGCCCGCGTCGTTCACCACGTGGATGTCCTCCGCGGTCCGCGCGCCGTACGGGAAGCGGAACAGCGGCTTGGCGGCGTGGCCGGTCGCGGCGCTGATCGACGCCTCCGCGGCGGCGAGCTGACGCTGGATCTCGGCGGTGGTGGTCTGCGTGAAGTCCGGGTGCGAGTCGCTGTGGTTGCCCACGGGGTGACCCGCGGCGCTGATCGCCCGGACGTCGGCCGGGTAGCGCCGGGCGAACTGGCCGGTGACGAAGAACGTGGCCGGCACGTCGTAGCGGGCCAGCGTCGCCAGCACCGAGGCGACCCCGGCGTTCGACGAACCGGCGTCGAACGTCAGCGCCACCACGGCTCGGTCGGTGGCGACGCGGCTGACGTCCACGCCGCGCCAGGCGGCCGGGACGCCGGTCGGAGGCGCCGGCGGAGGGACGGTGGGCGGTGCGGGGGGCTGTGGCGGCGGAACGGGGGGAGCGGGGGACGGGGACGGCGGCGGCGGGACCGGTGTCGGGGACGTCGCTGGTGGGCTGGCAGTCGCCGTCGGCGTCCCGGGTCCGGTGCTCGGGGTGGGGGTCGAGGAGGCGGTCGGCACCGGGGTGCTCGTCGGCGCCTGCGGTGGCGTGGTCGACGTCGTGCAGCCGGCTGCCAGCAGCACCGTCAGCAGCAGCCCGACCAGCGGGAGCGCGCTGCCGCGCCGGCGGCCGGGACCGGCGCCGACGACGCCGGAAGACAGGACGACCGTGCCGACGCCCATGACGACCTCCACGTCCAGGGTGTCGCGCCCGGGATGTGCCGTCCAGGGACCTCCGGCCGGTCGGACGTCGTCAGGTGCACGACCACCGGCGGCCTCGTCCGCTCAGACGAGGACCGGCACCTCGTGGTGACGCAGCTCCGCGATCGCCTCGAACAGCGCGCGGTTGAACGCCGCCGGGGCGTGGCTGTTGACGTCGTGCCCGGCGCCGGGCACGACCGTCAGCCGCGTGCCGGGGCGGGCCCGCAGGTAGCGGCGTTCGTCCAGACGCAGGGGGTCGCGGGCGCCGTTGACCAGCCAGACGGGCAACGTGAGCCGTCGCAGGTCGCCCAGGGGGGAGTACCCCGCCACCGCGGTCAGCATGTCCGTCACCACGTGCCAGGACTCGCCGCCCACGCTCAGCAGCCGGTTCGCGTGGTGCGCCAGCCGCCGGTAGACGCCGATGGGCTTGCCGCGCAGCTCCGTCGAGCACCCGGCCAGCACCACACCGGCGAGCCGGTGCTCGTGGCGGCCGGCGTAGGCGAGGGACGTGTAGCCACCCAGCGAGAGTCCGACCAGGAGCGGCGGGGTGAGGCACCCGGCGACGGCGTCGTCGATCGCCTGGATCGCTCCCTCGAGGGTGAACCGCTCGCCCCGGCGGGTGCCGTGGCCGGGGAGGTCGACGGCGACCGTGTGGTGCCCGCGCGCGCGGAGCGCCGCGACCTGGGGGTCCCAGATGGATGACGACGTGCGGGTGCCGTGCACGAGCACGATGGGGTGCGAGATGACGTCTCCTGCGAGGTCCGGCGCGCCGGGACGGTCCCGGCGGTCACGCTCGGCGCTGAGCGATCAACCGACGGTACGTGCCGAACCTGGGAACCGCCTTGGGACGGTGGTCGGGCTCACAGGTGCGCTTGGTCACAGTCCCGGAACGCACGCCCCCGTGCCGAGGCGCGCCAGCCCGGCCCGGTCGCCGTCCGCGAGGGAGGTGACGTTCACCGCCGCCGTCGGGTTCATCAGCTGGGTCGGGTCGTTCACGTGGCCCAGGCCCACCAGGTGGGCGAGCTCGTGCGTCACGACGCCCTGGGCGAGCGCGGTGCCGTTGGCCGAGCCGAGCAGCTGGGTGATCGCCGGTCCGTCGAGCACCACGATGCCGCTCACGTAGTGCGCCGTCCCGTGCAGCGTCACGGAGGAGGAGCCGGCGCTGCCGGCGACGTCGCCGGCGAGCTCCGGCGTCTCTGCCGGGGTGGACCACGCGATCAGGACGGGTGCCCAGCGGCGCCCGTAGCGATCCGGCTGGTACACCGGCCGGTGCTCCATGGGCGCCTCGGTGGTGCTGCCGTCGGCGACGAACTGCAGGCCGGTCGCCTCGGAGATGCGTGCCAGTCCCGTTGCGATCAGCACGTCGCCGCCGACAGGGGCGCCGTCCGTGCGGACGACGTAGTGGAGGGGGCGGCAGGGGTCGTAGGTGACGGGTGAGACGCCGTCGGACTGCGTCTGCAGGAAGCTGTAGGGACCGGTGGTCGGCGCACCGAGCGGGGGAGTGCCGAGCGGGACCGCAGACTCCTCACGCCCCGGCGGGGGCGCGTTGCGCGCGGCGGCGGCCGAGCCGAGCCGTCCGCTGAGCCACACGGTCGTCAGGGCCAGCACCAGCACGAGGACCACGGCCGGCCACCCCCGACGCCGGGGTGGGCGGCTGCCGAGCGGGACGGCGAGAGCCTCGTTGACCGGCGGAGCGCTCGACGCCCGGGACCAGTCCGACGGTGCGATGTCCCCGGAAGCCGTCCACGCGCGCTGCACGTCGTGCGGCCGGTGCTCCGGCCACCACGGCGGCTCGCTCATCGCTCCTCCGCCCGGACGAGCCCGCGCAGCTGCTCCACGTAGCCGCCGCCGAACAGCAGGGCGTGCACGCCGACCGGGTAGAGCTGGTGCAGCCCCACGCGGTGCTGCCAGCCGCGACGCAGCGGATGGACGTCCTGGTACGCCGCGAGCACCAGGTCGAGGTGCGGCAGGCCGAACAGCGCCAGCATCGCCAGGTCGGTCTCCCGGTGACCGCCGTGCGCGGCGGGATCGACGAGCGTCGCGCCCGCGGCGGTCCACACGACGTTGCCCGACCACAGGTCGCCGTGCAGGCGGGCCGGGGTGTCGTCGTCGTCCAGCGCACCGCTGCGCAGCCGGTCGGCGAGCCGCGCCAGGCCGTCGAGGGTCGTGGCGTCGACCGTCGACGAGCGGCGCAGCTCGGCCGCGAGCGGGAGGAGACGGCACTCCGCGAGGAAGGCGCCCCAGGACGCGTAGCGGCCGGACGCCATGGGCAGCGGATGCTCGAGCGGACCGAAGAACCCGTCACCCGACCACCCGTCGGGCGGTACGCCGAAGGCGTCGGCGCCGGCGTCGTGCAGGGCGGCGAGGCCGCGCCCCAGGTCACGTGCTGCGCGGGGTGACGCCGGTGTGGGGTCCAGCCGCAGGAGGTCCAGGTGGTCCTCCGCCACATCGAGCACCTCCACCACCGGTACGGCGTCGGCCGCGCGCAACCACCGCAGTCCCGCCGCCTCGCAGGCGAAGAAACCGCGAGGCGCGCCCGCACGTGCCTTGCGGTGCACGCCTGGGGTCATCGGGCGTCGGCCGGAAGGTGCAGGTGCTCGAACACCAGGCTGGTCTGGGTGTGGGCGACCTCCTGGCGCGTGGACAGGTGCTCGACGACGAAGGCGCGCAGGGCCTGCGAGTCGGCCACGGCCACGTGCACGAGCACGTCGTCCGAACCGCCGAGCAGGTACACGTCCTGCACCTCCGGACGTTCGGCCAGGGCACGCGCGAACCGGCCGAGCCGCGCTCGGGCGGCCGCCTGCAGCCGGACGGCGATGATCGCCTGCAGCCCGCGTCCCAGCGCCTGGGGGTCCACCTGCGCGGTGAAGCCGCGCAGCACACCGGACTCGCGCAGGGCCCGGACACGCGCGTGGCACGTGGACGGCGCGATGCCGACGCGGGCGGCGAGGTCCTTGTTGGACTGTCGGCCGTCGCGCTCCAGCTCGTGCAGGATCGCCCTGTCGACGTCGTCGAGGACCGCCGAGGATTCGGTCGACGCAGACCGTCGCGCAGAGCCCGACGACGACGATCCGACTGACATGGCGCGAACCTACCGAAGATCCTGCGGTGGTGACGCGCCGGAAACACGTGAAGTTCACAATCGTGTGTGACGTGAACCACATGGTGCACGTTCGGCCGGGACCTTCCGGCCGCAGCCCGGGCGACCAGGAGCACGTCGATGAAGGTGGGCATCCCCCGCGAGGTCAAGAACCGTGAGTACCGCGTCGCCGCCACCCCCGCAGGGGTGCACAGGCTGGCCCTCGCGGGCCACCAGGTGCTGGTCGAGGCCGGCGCCGGCCTCGGGTCGGCGATCGACGACGAGCAGTACCGGGCGGCCGGCGCCGTCGTCGTGCCGGACGCCGCCGCGGTGTGGACCGAGGCGGACGTCGTCTGCAAGGTCAAGGAGCCGGTGGAGTCCGAGTACGGGTACCTGCGGGACGACCTCGTCCTGTTCACGTACCTGCACCTGGCCGCCGACCGTCCCGCCACGGACGCGCTGCTCGCCGCGGGGACCACGTCGATCGCGTACGAGACCGTGCGGCTCGCCGACGGTTCACTCCCGCTGCTCGCGCCGATGAGCGAGGTCGCCGGTCGGCTCGCCACCCAGGTGGGCGCCTACCACCTGATGCGGAACGAGGGCGGCCGCGGGGTGCTGCTTGGAGGCGTACCGGGGGTGGACGGCGCCCGTGTGGTGGTGCTGGGCGGCGGGACCGTCGGCTTCCACGCGGCGACGATCGCGGTCGGCATGCGTGCGCAGGTCACCGTGCTGGACGTGTCGGTGCCCCGGCTGCGGCGCCTCGACGTCGAGCTCGGGGGGGCCGTGCGAACCGTTGCCTCCAGCGCCTGGGCGGTGGAGGAGGCCCTGCTCGAGGCGGACCTGGTGATCGGTGCCGTGCTGGTTCCGGGCGCGCGGGCCCCCCACCTGGTCAGCAACGAGCTGGTGTCCCGGATGCAGCGCGGGTCGGTGCTCGTGGACGTCGCGGTGGACCAGGGCGGGTGCTTCGAGGACACCCGGCCGACCACGCACGACGAGCCGACGTTCCCCGTGCACGGCTCGGTGTTCTACTGCGTCGCCAACATGCCGGGCGCCGTGCCGGTCACGTCGACGCGTGCGCTGACCAACGTGACCATGCCGTACCTCGGCGCCCTGGCGGACGACGGCTGGCGCGCTGCGCTCGCGGCGGACCCGGCGCTCGCCGCCGGCCTGACCACCCACGCCGGTCGGCTGTACAGCGAGCCGGTGGGCTCGGCGCACGGCTACCCGGTGGCCTCGCCCGCCGACGTCCTGCGGAGCACCACGGTCTAGAAGCGGTCGGGGGCGCCGCGTCGACCGCCTGCGACGATGACGTCGTGACCGACGCCCCCCGCCCGACCGCCGACGACGCCGTGCTCGACCCGAGCAACCCGTTCGCGTCGCGGTCGCCGCTGCCCTACGGCCTGCCGGACTACCGCGCCATCCGCGAGGAGCACTACCGACCGGCCCTCCTGGCGGGCATGGCGCAGCAACGCGCGGAGCTCGAGGCGATCGCGACGGACGCAGAGCCTCCGTCGATCGAGAACACGGTGGTGGCGCTCGAGCGGTCGGGTCGGCTGCTCGACCGGGTGACGGCCGCGTTCGACAACCAGCTCGGTGCCGACTCGACGGAAGCCCTGGAGCAGCTCGAGGAGGAGGTGGCGCCGCTGCTGGCGGCGCACCACGACGCGATGCTCCTCGACCGCCGGCTCTACGACCGGGTCCGGACGCTGGCGCAGGAGGTGGCCGACGGCCGCCTGGCGGTCGAGCCGGACACGGCGTGGCTGCTGCACCGGCTCGACCTCGACTTCCGCCGGTCGGGCGTCGGGCTGGGCGCTGCCGACCAGGAGCGGCTGCGGGCGCTGAACGAGCGGATCACCGCCCTGGACGCCCGTTTCGGCCGCGAGCTGCTCGCCGCCTCCAACGCCGCCGCGGTGCTCGTCACCGACGAGGCCCAGCTGGCCGGTCTCGCGCCGGACGCGGTGGCCGCCGCCGCGGCGGCAGCGGAGCACCGGGGGCACGCCGGCGCCTGGCTGCTCGAGCTGGTCCTGCCCACGACGCAGCCGGTGCTGGCGAGCCTGCACGACCGGGCGCTGCGGGAACGCGTGCATCGAGCGGCGGTGACTCGTGGGCTCGGCCCCGACCACGACACGCGACCGATCCTGCTGGAGCTGGCCCGCCTCCGCGCCGAGCGCGCGCGGCTGCTCGGCTACGTGCACCACGCGGACTACGTGGCCCAGGACGGGACGGCGACCACGTCGGAGGCGGTGACGGACCTGCTCACCGGCCTGGCACCCGCCGCCGTGGCGAACGCGCTGCGCGAGGCGGACGACCTTGCGGCCGCCCTGGCGGTGGACGTGCCCGGCGCCACCTTCGAGGCGTGGGACTGGCCGTACTACGCGGAGGCCGTGCGGCGCCGCCGTCGGTCGCTGGACGAGTCCCTGCTGCGCCCGTACCTCGAGCTCGACCGCGTGCTGGTCGACGGGGTGTTCTGGGCGGCGAACCAGCTGTACGGGCTGACCTTCACGGAGCGGACCGACCTCGCCGGCTACCACCCCGACGTCCGCGTGTTCGAGGTGCTCGACGCCGACGGCGACGGCATCGGCCTGTTCCTCGCGGACCCGTGGGCCCGGGAGAGCAAGCGCGGGGGCGCCTGGATGAACACCCTCGTCGACCAGTCGCGCCTGCTCGGCGAACGCTGCGTCGTCGTGAACAACGCCAACGTCCCGCGTCCTGCGCCGGGTCAGCCGGCCCTGCTGACGTGGGACCACGTGATCACGCTGTTCCACGAGTTCGGCCACGCGCTGCACGCCCTGGTGTCGGACGTGCACTACCCGTCCCAGTCCGGCACGGCCGTGCCGCGCGACTTCGTCGAGTACCCGTCGCAGGTCAACGAGATGTGGGCCTGGGACCGCTCCGTGCTCCGCCGGTTCGCCGTGCACCACGAGACCGGCGAGCCCATGCCGGCGCAGTGGCTCGACACGCTGGTGGAGGGCCGGCAGGACGGCGAGGGCTTCGCCACCACGGAGTACCTGGCCGCAGCGCTGCTCGACCAGGCGTGGCACCGCCTGGCGCCCGACGAGGTCCCGGCGGCCCCGGCCGAGGTGGAAGCGTTCGAGGCCGCCGCGCTCGAGGCGGCGGGCGTGGCGCTGCCGACGGTGCCGCCGCGCTACCGCAGCTCCTACTTCAACCACGTGTTCGGGGGCGGCTACGCCGCCGGCTACTACTCCTACCTCTGGTCGGAGGTGCTGGACGCCGACACGGTCGACTGGTTCACCGCGAACGGCGGCCTGCGGCGGGCGAACGGTGATCGCCTCCGCGCGGCCGTGCTGTCGCGCGGCGGGTCCCTCGACCCCATGCAGGCGTTCCGGGAGCTGGTCGGCCACGAGCCGCGGCTGGAACCCCTCCTCGCGCGCCGCGGGCTGACCCTCTGACGGTCCTGCTCGGCCGTGCCGCACCGGTGACCGGAGGCCGCCGGGCGCACCCCCGCGGCGACATCCCGCCCCCCGGTACCGTGACCTCATGCCCGATCCCGTGCCGACCGCCGGCGACGCCGCCACCATCGCCTCCGGCACACCGGCGGAGGCCGAGGTCGCGCGGATCTGCGCGGAGCTGATCCGGATCGACACCTCCAACTACGGCGACTCGAGCGGGCCGGGGGAGCGGCTGGCCGCCGAGTACGTCGTCGGCCTGCTGGAGGAGGTCGGTCTCGAGCCGGAGCTCTTCGAGAGCACGCCCGGCCGAGCCAACGTGGTGGTGCGGCTCGAGGGACGCGACCAGGACCGGCCCGCGCTGGTGCTGCACGGCCACACGGACGTGGTGCCGGCGCAGGCGGCCGACTGGTCCGTCGACCCGTTCGCGGGCGTCGAGGTCGACGGCGTCCTCTGGGGCCGTGGGGCCGTGGACATGAAGGACATGGACGCGATGGTGCTGGCGGTGGTGCGCCAGATGGTCCGCGAGGGTCGGCGGCCGGCCCGTGACGTCGTGCTCGCGATGTTCGCCGACGAGGAGGCGGGCGGGGTGCACGGCGCCCGCTGGGCGGTGGACAACCGGCCCGAGCTGTTCGCCGGTGCGACCGAGGCGATCAGCGAGGTCGGCGGCTTCTCGGTCGAGGTCGGCGGCCACCGCGCGTACCTGCTCCAGACGGCCGAGAAGGGGCTGGCGTGGCTCCAGCTCGTCGCCGAGGGGCGTGCCGGCCACGGCAGCCAGGTCAACCCGGACAACGCGGTGACCCACCTCGCGGCGGCGGTCGCCCGCATCGGCGCCTACCGCTGGCCCTACCAGCTGACCCCCACGGTCCGTCGGCTGCTGGAGGGCGTTGCGGACCTGACCGGCCTGCCCTTCGACCCGGAGGACGAGCGGGCGGTCGACGCCCTGGTCGACGCCCTCGGCCCGGCCTCGCGGTTCGTCGGCGCGACCCTGCGCAGCACCACCAACCCGACGCAGCTCGCCTCGGGCTACAAGGCGAACGTCATCCCGGGTTCGGCACGGGCCACCGTCGACGGTCGGTTCCTGCCCGCGCACGAGGCGGAGTTCGACGCCACTCTGCAGCAGCTGCTCGGTGAGCACGTCCGCATCGAGTCGCAGCATCGTGACATCGGCCCGGAGGCGCCCTTCGACACCGACCTCGTCGGCGCGATGACGGCCGCGGTCCAGGCCGAGGACCCGGGTGCGGTGGTCCTGCCGTACATGCTCTCCGCCGGCACCGACAACAAGTCGCTCGCACGGCTGGGCATCCACGGGTACGGGTTCGCACCGCTGCGGCTGCCGGCGGACCTCGACTTCCCGGCGATGTTCCACGGGGTCGACGAGCGCGTCCCGGTGGACGCCCTGCGCTTCGGCACCCGCGTGCTGGACCGCCTGCTGCAGACCTGCTGAGCCGCACCCTCGACGGGTGCGGCCGCTCAGTCGAGGTCTGCGCCGAGCGTGCTCTGCACCCGGATGATCTTGCGACGCAGCAGCACGCGACGCTCGCCGCCCACGTACATCCGGGTCCGGGCGAGCTCCCAGCGGCCGTACTCCGCCTCGTACGTCAGCAACCGTCGGGCGTCGTTCCCGTCGGTGGTCCGCGGGATCGTCAGGGTGCGGTACTCGTACTGGCCGCCCCGGGACAGGAAGTCGCCCCGGCCGGCCGTCGTTCGTTCGGCCACCCGCTCACCTCGTCTCTCGTCGCGTGGGTCCTACGGCGGTCCGCCCCTGCCGGCGCTGCACCCGCGCAACGACCGGCGCGGTGCCATTGTGCCCTGCGCGGCGATACGGTCTACGGCATGACCGTCGACCCCCGCGCTGCGCTCGACCGGCTGATCGCCGCGCTCGAGGCCCACTACCACGCCGTGGAGAGCCGCCACGGCGAGGACGACCCGGCGGTCGACGACGCGTACGACGTCCTCGCCGACGCCTTCGAGGTCTACGACGACGCCCTCGGCACCGTCTTCGGGGAGGCGACGCCCTTCTACCTCGGTGAGGAGGAGGACGAGTCCGAGGAGGACGAGGACGAGGACGACGACGCCGACGACGAGTCGGACGAGGACTGGTCAGCGGAGGACGAGGACGACGAGGCGCCCGTCTCCCGCTGACCCCGTGACGACGTGGCGGGACGTCAGCCGGCCGGTCGCTCGGGATAGCCGACCGGCGGGGCGCTGACCTCCGTCAACGCCCGCACGATCTCGTCCGGCAGCGTCAGGTCGTCCGCTGCCAGGCACGCGCGCAGCTGCGCCGGCGTCCGCGCGCCCAGCACCGCGCACGCCAAGGCAGGACGCGTGCGCAGCCACGCGAGCGAGACCTCAGCGGGGGAGCGCTGCAACCCCGTCGCCGCGGTCGCGGTCGCCTCGACGACCGCCGACGCCGGACGCGTGAGGTAGGGCTCGACGAAGCCCGCCAGGTGCGCGGACGCCGCGCGCGAGTCGGCAGGCACCGTTCGGCGGTACTTGCCGGTGAGGACGCCGCGTCCCAACGGTGACCACGCGAGCAGTCCGGCGCCGAGAGCGGCGGCGGCCGGCACCACCTCGCGCTCCACGCCGCGCTGCAGCAGCGAGTACTCGGCCTGCAGCACCCCGAGGCCGACGTCGGGCTCGAGCAGCGTCACCGCGCGCCCCACCTGCCAGCCGGCGTGGTTGGACAGGCCCACGTACCGAGCCCGTCCCGTGCTCACGGCGAGGCGGAGGGCCGAGCACGTCTCCTCGAGCGGGGTCCGGGGGTCGGGGTTCTGCACCAGCCAGACGTCGACGTGGTCCGTGCCGAGCCGCCGCAGCGACGCGTCCAGGCTGTCGAGCAGCGCGCCACGAGAGGCGTCCACCACCGAACCGTCGGGGGTGCGGCGGACACCCGCCTTGGTGCACAGCTGCACCTCGTCACGGGCGACCGCACCGCGCAGCAGGCTGCCGATCAGCTCCTCGGCACCGCCGTCGGCGTAGGACGCGGAGGTGTCCAGGAGGGTGCCACCCGCCTCGACGAACTCCCGCAGCAGCTGCGCCGCGTCGTGCTCGTCGGTGTCCCGGCTCCAGGTCATCGTGCCGAGGCCCAGCCACGACACGTGCAGGCCGGTACGTCCGACCCGGCGCTGCTCCATGACTGGTCACCCTAACCGCGGGGCGTCCGGGGCCCGGCGCGCCGCGCAGGATATGGTGCGCCCCGTGGCGAGCGGCATGGGCGGCGGCGAGGCGATCCTGCTCGGACTGGTGCAGGGCCTGACGGAGTTCCTCCCGGTCTCGTCCAGCGCGCACATCCGGATCATCAGCGAGCTGATCGGCGGCCGGGACGCGGGTGCCGCGTTCACCGCGGTGATCCAGCTCGGCACGGAGTCGGCCGTGCTGCTGTACTTCCGCCGCGACATCGTGCGGATCGTGTCCGCCTGGTGGCGGGCGCTGCGCGGCGACCGCGGCACGGACTGGCGGTCGCGTGCCGGCATGCCCGAGGGTGCCAGGGCCGACCACGACGCGCTGATGGCGTGGTTCATCGTCATCGGCTCGCTGCCGATCGTCATCCTCGGCGTGCTGTTCCAGCACTCGATCGAGAACGTGCTGCGCAACCTCTGGATCACGGTGCTCACGCTGGTCGGGTTCGCGCTGCTGCTGGGCTGGGCGGACCGGGTGGGCCGCAAGGAGCGACCGCTCGACACGCTGACGCCGCGGCACGCCGTCCAGTTCGGCTTCTGGCAGGCGCTGGCCCTGATCCCCGGCGTCTCCCGCTCGGGTGGGACGATCACCGGCGGTCTGCTGATGGGCTACACCCGCGAGGCCGCCGCCCGGTACTCGTTCCTCCTGGCGATCCCGGCGGTGTTCGGCTCCGGGCTCTACGAGCTGGTGACCAACCTCGACGGGTTCGGGCACGCGGGGGTACCGGGTCTGGGACTGACGCTGGTCGCGACGATCGTGGCGTTCGTCGTCGGGTACCTCGTCATCATCGTGTTCCTGAAGATCGTCTCGACCTACAGCTACCGCCCGTTCGTGCTGTACCGGATCGGGCTGGCAGCCGTCGTCGTGCTGCTGCTCGTCACCGGAGCCCTGGACCCCAGCGTGCCGGTCACGCCCTGAGCCCCCTCGTCACGGCAGGAGCGTCGCGCGCCGGCAGCGGCCCGGTCGCTACAGCCAGCCGCTGCGCTTGAACGCGCGGTACAACCACAGGCAGGCGACTCCCATGACGACCACCGCGAGCGGGTAGCCGTACGTCCAGCTCAGCTCCGGCATGTGGTGGAAGTTCATGCCGTAGAGCCCGACGATCAGCGTCGGCACGGCGATCATCGCCGCCCACGCGGAGATCTTCCGCATGTCCTCGTTCTGCCGGACCGACACCTGCGACAGGTGCACCTCGAGCATCGCTCCGAGCAGCGAGTCGTGGGCGTCGAGGTGGCGGTCCAGACGGTCGACCGACGCCTGCAGCCGGTGCAGCCACTGGCTGGTGCGCGCCGCGTGGCGGTCCTCGTCGTCCTCCAGCTCGGGGAGCACCGCCATCAGCGGGCTGAGGCTGCGGCGCGCCTCGGCGATCTCGCGCTTCAGGTCGTAGATGCGCTCCACCGGGTCCGAGCTGCCCGAGCTGAACACCAGGCGTTCGGTGTGCCCGACCGCGTCGCCGAGCCCGAGCTCCACCTCGCTGGCGCGCGCCAGGATCGTGAACAGCAGGGCGGCCAGCGCCTCACGCACGCCGCGGTCGGGGGTGGGGGCGCCCGTGGTCAGCCGGTCGGCCGCGATGTCGTGGACGTGCGCACTGCCCTGCTCGACCGACAGCAGCAGGTCGTCGCAGGCCACGGCGGTCAGGTCGCCGGTGTGCACGTCCCTGGTCGTGTCGTCGTACCACATCGTCGGGATCGACAGCAGGACGTCCCCGGTGCGCGCGTGGTCCACGTGCGCGAACAGCGCGGTGGTCGGACGCCCGGTCTCCAGTCGCCGGACCCGCTGCTGCGCCAGCGCCACGGTCATCTCGTCGGCGCCCCACGCCCGTGCAGCCGGGGCGAGGTCGGCCAGCCGCTCGAGCACCACCCAGGTGGGTGTGCCGCGGGTCCCGGGGCGAACGACGAGCCCGGGATCCCACGGCACCCGGGCCCATGCACCGTCCTGCTGCTGGTAGATCGCGAGCGGGACGACTTGGCGTCCCGGGTCGTCGGTGGCGGCCGTCACGTCGGCATTCTGACTCTTTCGCCCGCGCGGCCGGTCCCGCCGAGCCGGTTAGGCTTCCGGACGTGCTCACCTGGCCTGCCCCGCACGTCCCGCGGCTCCCGGGTGAAGGCCCCGTCGTCCGGGTCCACGACAGCTCCACCGGCGAGCTGGTGCCGGCCTCGTCCGGACCGACCGCGACGCTGTACGTCTGCGGAATCACGCCGTACGACGCGACGCACCTGGGGCACGCTGCGACCGCCGTCGCGTTCGACGTGCTCAACCGCGCGTGGCGGGACTCCGGTCTGAGCGTCCGGTTCGCGTCGAACGTCACGGACGTCGACGACCCTCTGCTCCAGCGGGCGACCGCGACCGGCGTCGACTGGCGCTCGCTCGCCGACGACCAGATCGCCCTCTACGCGGAGGACATGACCGCGCTGGGCGTCATCCCGCCCGACGTCTACCGGGGCGTCGTCGAGGTGCTCCCGGACGTGGTGGTGGCGGTCGAGGCGCTGCTCGAGGCTGGGGCGGCCTACCGCGTGCCCACGCCCGACGCGGTGGACGACGGGACCGGCCTGGGCGACGTGTACGCGGACCTCACGGCGGACCACGACTTCGGGGCCGTCGCCGGCCTCGACCGGGACACGATGCTCGCCCTGTCCGCCGAGCGGGGCGGGGATCCCGAGCGGCCCGGCAAGCGGGACCCGCTGGACCCGCTGCTGTGGCGGCGCGAGCGTGCCGGCGAGCCGGCGTGGGACGGCGGGACGCTCGGTCGGGGTCGTCCCGGCTGGCACATCGAGTGCGCGGTGATCGCCCGGGACGGCCTCGGGCTGCCCTTCGACGTCCAGGGTGGTGGGTCCGACCTGCTGTTCCCCCACCACGAGATGAGCACCTCGCACGCACGGCTGCTGGACGCGGGCCACGGCGCACGGGTCCACGTGCACGCCGGGATGGTGGGTCTGGACGGCGAGAAGATGAGCAAGTCCAGGGGCAACCTGGTGCTCGTCTCCACCCTGCGGAACCAGGGCGAGGACCCGATGGTGATCCGCCTGGCGCTGCTCGCGCACCGGTACCGGCACGACTGGGAGTGGTCGGCGGACCAGCTCGCACAGGCGCGCACGCGGTTGGCGTCCTGGCGGCGTGCGGTCTCGGGCAACGGCGGACCGGATGCGACGGCGACCCTGACCGCCGTGCGTGCGGCGGTGGCCGACGACCTCGACACGCCCACGGCCCTGCAGGCGGTCGACGAGTGGGTGGCACGTGCGGTGCGCGGGGCCGAGGAGCCGGTGGAGGGTGCACCCGGGGTGGTGGCCCGCGCGGTGGACGCCCTGCTGGGCGTGCGCCTCTAGGGCCTCCAGCCTCCAGGGCCTGCAGCGGGGCCTGCAGCCGGACCGGTCGTCCGTCAGCCGCCGTTGCCGGTGTCGCGCCGACGCAGGTAGCGCTCGAACTCCTGCGCGATCGCCTCTCCGCTCGCCTCCGGCAGCTCGGCGGTGTCCTTCGCCTGCTCCAGCTGGCGCACGTAGTCGCCGATCTCGGAGTCCTCGCCCGCCAGCTCGTCGACCCCCGCCTGCCAGGCCGCGGCGTCGTCCGGGAGCTCGCCCAGCGGGATCGACTCCCCGAGCAGCTGCTCGATCCGGTGCAGGATCGCCAGGGAGGCCTTCGGCGACGGAGGGTGCGCGACGTAGTGCGGCACGGCCGCCCACAGCGAGAGGGACTGCATGCCACGCGCGGCCGCCTCGTGCTGGAGCACCCCCACGATCCCGGTGGGGCCCTCGTAGGTGCTGGCCTCCAGGCCGAGGGCGGCGCGGACGACGGCGTCCTCACTGGTGGCGTTCACCGGGATCGGGCGGGTGTGCGGCACGTCCGCGAGCAGCGCGCCGACGGTGACGACGGTCCGGACGCCCAAGCCGGCGGCGATGTCGAGCAGCTCGTTGCAGTAGCGCCGCCACCGCATCGACGGCTCGATGCCGTGCACCAGCACCACCTGCCGTCCCGTGCGCGGGCCCCGCGCAACTGCGACGGAGGTGCTGGGCCAGCTGATCCGGCGGACGCCGTCCTCGTCCAGCGCGATCACCGGACGGTTCACCTGGAAGTCGTGGTACTCCTCGGGGTCCAGCTCGTCGATCTGCTCGGCGTCCCAGGCCTGGTGGAGGTGGGTCAGCGCCTCCGTCGCCGCTGAGCCGGCGTCGTTCCAGCCCTCGAACGCCGCCAGCATGACGGTGTCGTCGCCGGGCAGGTCCGCCGTCACATCGCTCACCCCGACAGCCTAGGCGGGGGCGGCCCGGGCGCAGGGGTCGCGCGCGCTCCGGTGTGGGCGTCGACGGGGGGAGTCACGTCGACGGCTCCGTACGATGGTCCGGTGCTCGAGCTGCCCGCCGCCGTCCTCTGGGACATGGACGGCACCCTCATCGACACCGAGCCGTACTGGATGGCCGCCGAGACCGAGCTGGTCGAGGCGTACTCCGGAGTCTGGACGCCCGCCGACGCGGTGGACATGATCGGGTCGTCGATGCCGGTGTGTGCCGCTGCCCTCCAGGCGCGGGGCGTCACCCTGACCGCGCTCGAGATCGCCGAGGCGCTGAACTCCCGCGTCGGGGCCGCGGTGGCCGCCGGCATCCCGTGGAAGCCGGGGGCGGTCGAGCTGCTCACGGAGCTGAACGGTGCCGGTGTGCCGCAGGCCCTGGTCACGTCGTCGCAGGCCGTGCTCGCCGCTCCGTTCGCCGAGGCGGTGGGGCTGTTCGACGTCGTGGTCGCCGGTGACCACGTCGCGAACTCCAAGCCACATCCGGAGCCGTACCTGACGGCTGCGCGCCTGCTCGGCGTCGAGCCAGGCCTGTGCGTGGCCGTCGAGGACTCACCGTCCGGCGTGGCGGCGGCCCTCGCCGCCGGTGCCCGGGTGGTGGCCCTGGCCTCGCCGTCGACGGTGCCTCCGGCACCGGAGCTCAGCCGGGTCTCCCGGCTGACGGATCTCGACCTGGCCGCGCTGGCCCGGGTCGGTGCCGGGCACGTGCTCGACCTGCGCGCCGCCTGACCGTCAGGCGACGGCTGCCCGTTCGGGCCGTACGCCGGTCGCCCGCTCGACCGCATCGTCCGACACCTCGGGCGTCGTGCCGCCGAAGGCCGGGCACAGCTGGCGGAACGAGCACCAGTCGCACAGCTTGGAGGTCCGCGGGCGCCAGTCGCCGCTGCGCGCCGTCTCCTGCACGCCCGCCCAGATGGACCGCACCCGCGACTCGAGGGTCAGCATCTCGGACTCGGTCGGTTCGTGGCGCAGCACGGTCCCGTCACCGAGGTACTCCAGCTGCAGCAGGCGGGGCAGCGTGCCGCGCGTGCGCCAGACGACGTAGGCGTAGAACCGCATCTGGAACAGGGCGTCGCCCTCGTATCCGGCGCGCGGTGAGCGGCCGGTCTTGTAGTCCACGACCCGCACCCACCCGTTGGGTGCGACGTCGACCCGGTCGATCACCCCACGGAGCTGCGGACCGTCGTCGAGCTCCGCGCTCACCTTGAGCTCACGGGCCCGCGGTTCGAGGCGGGTCGGGTCCTCGAGCGTGAAGTACGTCGCGAGCAGGCCCTCTGCGGACACGAGCCAGGCGTCGCGCGCCACGTCGTCCGCGAACAGCCCGGCGTACGCCTCGGACCGTTCGCACAGCGCCGCCCATCGCGGCTGCAGCAGCGCCCGGGCGGCGTCCATGGTCCGTTCGGACGCCGGCAGGTCGAAGAGGTGCTCGAGGACCGAGTGCACCAGCGTCCCGCGAGCGGCCGCCTCGGTGGTGGGCTCGGGAAGGCGGTCGACGACGCGGAGGCGGAACAGCAGCGGGCACTGCAGGAAGTCGTGCGCGCGAGAGGGTGACAGCCCGGGCGGCACGCGAGACGCCGACCGGTTCGAGGTGTCGGCCGCGTCCTCGATGGTCTCCTCGACCGCGACCTCCACGGCGGCGGACGCGACGTCCAGGGGGTCGACCGCGTCGTCGAGCTCCGTGATCTGCTCGGGAGCCGTCTCGTCCTGGTCGATGCTCACCCGCCGAGGGTAGGCGGCACCACCGACATCCCGACCTCGGCACGCGGCTGCCGCACGGTGCGCGCTGCGGGGCCACCTACGCTGAGCCGGTGAGCAGCCCGTCGGACCCGCGCCCGCCCCGCCAGCCCGGCTGGGTGATCGGCCACGTGGCCGGCGCGCCCGTGGTGCTGGCGCCCTCGTCGTTGCTCGCCGTGGTGGTGCTGACGGCGGCCTACGCGCCCGCGGTGCGGAGCGCCACCCGGCTCGGCGCCGGTGCCTACCTCGTCGCCGCGGTCTTCGTCGTGCTGCTCTTCGCGTCCGTGCTGGCGCACGAGCTGGCCCACGGCATCGTGGCCAAGCGGCGCGGGCAGCAGCCGACGGCGTTCGTGCTGACCCTGTGGGGCGGGCACACCTCGTTCGTCGGCGGCAGCGCGTCACCGGCGACGTCGGCGCTGGTCGCCGTCGTCGGCCCGCTGGCGAACCTGCTTCTCGCCGGGGCGTTCGCCGGCCTGAGAGTGGTCGCGCCGAGCGGGTCGCTGGCGGAGTACCTCGCATGGGCGGGCGCACTGAGCAACGGCTTCGTCGGCGTGTTCAACCTGCTGCCCGGTCTGCCGCTGGACGGTGGCCGCCTGCTCGAGGCGGCCGTCTGGGCCGGGACCCGTGACCGTTCGCGTGGCACGGAGGTCGCCGGCTGGGTCGGGCGAGCCGTCGCCGCCGGCCTGGTGCTGCTCGTCGTGGTGCTGCCGCTCTCGCAGGGCCTGCCGCCGTCGGTGTTCAACCTGATCTGGGCGCTCCTGATCGCGGCCTTCCTCTGGAACGGCGCGACGGCATCGATCCGGTCCGCGCGGCAGCAGCGGGTGGTGCACGGCCTGACCCTGGCGTCGGTCGCCAGGCCGGCGCTGGCGGTCGCGCCCGAGGAGACGGTCGCCGTGGCCGGTCAGCACGCCGTCGCGGCCGGAGCGAGCGAGGTGGTGCTCGTTGCGCCAGACGGTCGGCCTGCCGCCTACGTCGACGTCGACGCGGCGGGTCGCGTCCCGGCTCACGCTGCGGCGACGACCCCGGTGAGCGCCGTGGCCGTCCCGCTGCCCGTGGGGGCGTGGGTCGACGGACGGCTGGCGGGCGAGGCGCTGCTGGAGGCGCTGTCCCAGGCGTCCCGGCTCTCCCCGGTCGTCGCCGTCCTGGTGGACGGCCGCGTCGCGGGGCTCGTCCGGACGGCCGACGTCGTGGCGATGCTGCGGGTCTAGCACCGGCTCGCCGCACCGGACGGCGTTCGCGCCACCCTAGACTCGGGCGCCGTGACCGACCTGCCTGCAGCCAGCGGACCCGCGCCGACGGGCGCCACCCGCCACACCGGACCCTTCCGGTACGGCGACCGCGTGCAGCTGACGGATCCGCGAGGTCACCTGCACACGATCACGCTGACCGAGGGCGGCACGTTCCACACCCACAAGGGCTGGTTCGCGCACGCCGACCTCGCCGGTCAGCCCGAGGGGTCGGTGGTGCGCTCCTCCGGCGGGGTGGAGTACCTGGCGCTGCGGCCGCTGCTGGCGGACTACGTCGTCTCGATGCCCCGCGGCGCCGCCGTCGTCTACCCCAAGGACGCCGGGCAGGTCGTGGCGATGGCCGACATCTTCCCGGGGGCCCGCGTCGTCGAGGCAGGTGTCGGGTCCGGTGCCCTGACGCTGTTCCTGCTGCGGGCGGTGGGTGACGGCGGCCAGCTGCACTCGATCGAGCGGCGTGAGGATTTTGCGGCCGTCGCCCGCGGCAACGTCGAGGGCTTCTTCGGCGGCCCGCACCCGGCGTGGCGTCTCTCGGTCGGGGACCTCGCCGACGTCCTCCCGCAGGTGGCCGAGCGCGGCACGGTCGACCGGGTCGTGCTCGACATGCTCGCCCCCTGGGAGAACATCGAGGTCGTCGCGGACGCACTCGTGCCGGGGGGAGTGCTGGTCTGCTACGTCGCGACGACAACCCAGCTGTCCCGGCTGGCCGAGGACCTGCGCACCGACGGGCGGTTCACCGAGCCCGCCGCCTGGGAGTCGATGGTCCGCACCTGGCACCTCGAGGGTCTGGCCGTGCGTCCGGACCACCGGATGATCGGCCACACCGGCTTCCTCCTGACGGCTCGTCGCCTGGCGGACGGCGTGCAGGCGCCGCTCCGCCGCCGCCGCCCCGCCAAGGGCGCCTATCCCGTGGCGGCCGACGGGGCGCCCGTGGCGGACGCCGACCTGTGGACCGCCGAGGAGCTCGGCGAGCAGCCGGTGTCGGACAAGAAGGTCCGGCGGGCGCGACGGGAGGTCGGTCAGCCGCCGGAGACGCCCGCGGCGCCCTGACGGTCACCTACGGTCCGGGTGCTGAGACGGACCGGCCTGTGCGACGCGTCACAGGTGCGGTGTCCGGCCGTGTGGTTACTGTTGCCGGACCAGCAGGCACAGCGCCGTGCAGGATGGCTCCGAGCCAGACCAGCGACGTGCGAACGGAGGCCGACATGAGCGACCCGGTTGCTCCTGGACGCGACCTGCCCCGCGAGGTGGCGGTCCTCGCCGCGAAGAACGAGCGGCTGACCGAGGCTCTCGTCGCGGCACGGGAGCAGATCGTCGAGCTCAAGCGGCAGGTGGACGAGCTGGCGAAGCCCCCCGGCACCTACGCCGTGTTCCTCGGCGCCCGCGACGACGGGACGGTGGACATCATCTCCGCCGGCCGCAAGATGCACGTCGGGGCCAGCCCGTCGCTGGACCTCGGTCAGCTGCAGCCCGGCCAGGAAGTCATGCTCAACGAGGCCCTCACCGTCGTCGAGGCGGGTGGGTACGAGAAGGTCGGCGAGCTCGTCACCATCAAGGAGATGCTCGGCGAGGGGCGTGCGCTCGTCGTCGGGCGCGGCGACGAGGAGCGGGTCGTCCGCTTCGCCGGCCAGGTGGCGTCGAGCGGGGTGCGGGTGGGCGACGCGCTGACGATCGACTCGCGCAGCGGGTTCGTCTTCGAGGTGATCCCGCGGGCCGAGGTCGAGGAGCTGGTCCTCGAGGAGGTCCCGGACATCGACTACTCGGACATCGGTGGCCTCGGCGTGCAGATCGAGGCGATCCGCGACGCGGTCGAGCTCCCCTTCCTGCACCCGGAGCTGTTCCGCGAGCACGGGCTCAAGCCGCCCAAGGGTGTCCTGCTCTACGGCCCTCCCGGCTGCGGGAAGACGCTGATCGCGAAGGCGGTGGCCCACTCGTTGGCGGCCACGGCGGCGTCGGCGCGCGGTGAAGACCCCAACGCCGCCCGGTCCTACTTCCTCAACGTCAAGGGCCCCGAGCTGCTGAACAAGTACGTGGGGGAGACGGAGCGGCACATCCGGCTGATCTTCGCCCGCGCCCGGGAGAAGGCGTCGCAGGGGCATCCGGTCGTCGTGTTCTTCGACGAGATGGAGTCGCTGTTCCGCACCCGCGGCACCGGGGTGTCCTCCGACGTCGAGACGACGATCGTGCCCCAGCTCCTCGCCGAGATCGACGGCGTGGAGCGGCTCGAGAACGTCATCGTCATCGGGGCGTCCAACCGCGAGGACATGATCGACCCCGCGATCCTGCGCCCGGGTCGACTGGACGTGAAGATCAAGATCGAGCGTCCCGACGCCGAGGGTGCCCGCGAGATCTTCGCCAAGTACCTGACCCCCGACCTGCCCATCCACGCGGACGACATCGCCGAGCACGGCGGGTCCGAGGTCGCCGCCGTGGAGGCGATGATCGCGCGGGTCGTCGAGCGGATGTACTCCGAGAGCGACGAGAACCGGTTCCTGGAGGTCACCTACGCGAGCGGCGACAAGGAGGTCCTGTACTTCAAGGACTTCAACTCCGGCGCGATGATCCAGAACATCGTCGACCGGGCGAAGAAGTCGGCGATCAAGGACTTCCTCTCCACGGGTCACCGCGGCATCCGGGTCGACCACCTGCTGGCGTCCTGCGTCGAGGAGTTCCGCGAGAACGAGGACCTGCCCAACACGACGAACCCCGACGACTGGGCGCGCATCTCCGGCAAGAAGGGGGAGCGCATCGTCTTCATCCGGACGATCGTGCAGGGCAAGAAGGGTGTCGACACCTCACGCACCATCGAGACGGTCACCAGCACGGGTCAGTACCTCTGAGCCGAGCGGCACGGCACCGGGTGCTGTCCGGCGCACCGGTGGCATCCGGTCGCCCACGCTCGGCGCCCTAGGGTGAGGACGTGACCGTCCGGCGCATCATGGGGATCGAGACCGAGTACGGCGTCCTGCAGCCCGGGCACCCGCTCGCCAACCCGATGCTGCTGTCGAGCCACGTCGTCGCAGTGCACGCCGCCGCCCGCGAGGGCGCCAGGGCGAAGGCGCGCTGGGACTACGACGACGAGGACCCGCTGCACGACGCTCGCGGCTTCCGGCTGCAGCGCGCCTCGGCGCACCCGTCGCTGCTGACGGACGACCCGGCCGCTCCGGCGCCGTCGGGCGACGGCCCCCACCCGATGCCGCGCTCGACCGTCGAGGAGTACGAGGACCCCGGCGCCGCGAACGTGATCCTGACCAACGGGGCACGCCTCTACGTCGACCACGCGCACCCCGAGTACTCCAGCCCCGAGGTGACCAACCCGCTCGACGCCGTGCGCTGGGACCGTGCCGGGGAGCTGGTGATGCTCGCCTCCGTCCGCGCGCTCGCCTCCACGCCCGCTTTACCGGACGTCGTCCTGTACAAGAACAACGTCGACGGCAAGGGCGCGACGTACGGGACGCACGAGAACTACCTGGTCGAACGGTCCGTCCCGTTCGCCGATCTCGTCCACCGCCTGACGCCGTTCCTCGTGACGCGGCAGGTGTTCACCGGAGCGGGGCGGGTGGGGATCGGGCAGCGCGGCGAGCTTCCCGGCTTCCAGCTCTCGCAGCGGGCCGACTACATCGAGGCCGAGGTGGGGCTCGAGACCACGCTGCGGCGTCCGATCGTCAACACGCGGGACGAGCCGCACGCCGACCCGGCGCGCTGGCGTCGCCTGCACGTGATCATCGGCGACGCCACGATGCTGGAGCCGGCCACCTACCTCCGCCTGGGCACGACCTCCCTGGTCCTGTGGCTGATCGAGCAGGCGTTGGTGGACGGCGGCCCGGCTGCGCTCGCGGCCGTCGACCAGCTCGCGCTCGCCGACCCGGTCGGCGCCGTGCACCTGGTCAGTCACGACCTCACCCTCACCGAGTGGTTGGAGCTGGCGGACGGTCGGCGGTTGACCGCCCTGGAGGTCCAGCGGGTCTACCTGGAGTCGGTGCTCGCTGCGCTGGAACCGACGGGCCGGATCGACCCGCAGACCCGTGACGTGCTGGACCGGTGGACGTCGCTGCTCGACCGGCTCGGCACGGACCCGGCGTCGTGCGCCCGCGAGGTGGAGTGGCTGGCGAAGCTGCGGCTGCTGGAGGGGATGCGTCGGCGCGACCAGCTCGCATGGGACCACCCTCGTCTGGCCGCCGTGGACCTGCAGTGGTCGGACGTGCGGCCGGAGCGGGGCCTCTACCACCGGCTCGCCGCCGCCGGCGCGGTCGAGCTCCTCGTGCCCGACGACGACGTCGCGCAGGCAGTGCGGCACGCACCCGAGGACACGCGCGCGTACTTCCGCGGTGAGGCGGTGGCGCGGTACCCGGGGCAGGTGTCGGCGGCGTCATGGGACTCCGTCGTCTTCGACGTCCCGGGATCGCACTCGCTGCAGCGGGTGCCGATGCGGGACCCGGCACGAGGGACGCGGGCCCACGTCGGCGACCTGCTGGACCGCAGTCCGGACGCCGCGACCCTGCTCGCCTCCTTGGGAGCCTGACCTCGGCCTTGGCGGCCGCCGACCAGCTGGTCAGCGCATCGTCGCCACGAACCGCACCGCCTCACGGGCCTGTGCCAGCCGGCGCTCGTAGCGCAGGCCCAGTGCGAGCAGCAGCGTGCCGCAGAGAGCCAGGAGCACCCAGCCCTGCGTCTGCACCAGCACCCGGCCCGCCCACGGGCCGACCTGCAGCGCCGTCACCAGGACCAGCGTGGCCGCGCCGACCACGAAGGGCGCCTGCCAGCGCAGGGTGGCACCCAGCACGGTCGCGGCGACCGCGAGGACGACCACGACGACCGGCCGCCAGGGCGCGCCGTCCGCCGCGCTGACGAGCGCCGGGAGGACGACGGCCAGGAGGAGACCAGGACCGAGGGTCGGCCACGTACCGGCGGCAGGCTCCTGCGTCGTTCGGAGGAGCCCGAGCGCCGTGAGGAGCAGGCCGAGCGCGATCATCGGCACGTCCCACGACCACGGACCGACCGCCGCTGCCACGAACGCTGCTGCGCCTGCGACCGCTGTCCCGGCGCCGACCCCCCAGCGTGCGTCCTGCGCCACGGCAGCGCGCGACGCTCCAGAGCGCCGCAGCTGGGCGACGACGGCCAGCGCACCTCCGACGGTCAGGACCGCCACGAGCCGCACGGTCCCTGCCGCCGTCCTGTCGGACACCAGCAAGGTGGGCAGCGCTGCGAGGCCGAGCGCCGGTGTGACGAGGGTCAGCCGGGACGGGATCCCGTCCCGCCGAGGCCAGCCCAGCAGGCTCGCGGCCAGCACCAGCGCAGCCGCTGGGAGGGCCCAGCGCTCGGGCGGACCGCTCGTGGGCCCGGCGGAGTCCAGCCGGGGCGCGACGACGTACCACCACGGCCCGGCCGTTGCGAGTGCGGCGGCGAGCGCGGCGACGTACCGCACCGTCGTGGCGCGCCGCTGCTGGGCCCGGACCAGCCATCCGGCGGTCAGGAGCACGGCCGCGACTCCTGCCCAGGCAGCCGGCCGCCATGCCTCCGACCTCGACAGCAGGCTCGGGACCAGCAGCAGAGCACCCGATAGCGTCCGGGCTAGGTCGGCCGGCCTGGACCAGCTGGGTGGCCGTAGGAAGAGCGTCGTCACCAGAAGGAGGCCGAGCGCCGCCGGCACGACACCGCCGGGCGCTGCCGTGAGGATGCGGACGGCGACGAGAGCGCCCGCGGAGGTGATGAGGATTCCGACCCCCATCAGGTGACGGCCCCACGGGTCGTTCGCCCGGACCGGTACCGCGGAACCTGCGACCGCAAGACCCGCACCGACCACCACGAGGACGCACAGCCGGAGGCGGCCGGCCGGATCCGGCTCGGCCGCGAGCACGCTCGGCAGCACCGCGGCAGTCGTGACCAGCCAGGGCTCCGCCGCCCGCACCGGGCCTTGCACGGGACGGGGAGCGTCCGTGCCGGCCGCGCGGCAGGCAGTGAGCAGCAGGACGGCGGCGAGGGTCCCGAGCAGCTCGGGCAGCGCGCCGCTGCCCCTCGTACCGGCAGCGTCGACGGCCGCGCGTGCCGGGCCCAGGACGCTCAGGCAGAGGCCGAGACCGGCGAGCACCGTCGTCACCCCGGCCGGGCGTCGAGCTGACCGGTGTGCGGCGAGGAGGACCAGGACGACGGCGGCTGCGGTGGTGAGCACGCGACGGTCGGCGTGCAGCTGTGTGGTCAACGGAACGGCGCCGCCCAGGACCGCCGTCGGGAGCAGGCTCAGGGTCAGGCCGGCAGCCAGGAGCGTGACGCCGTCCGAGCGGCCCCGCCGTGCACGCAGGGCGCCCACCACGGCGACGACCACGGCGGTGGGCGCGGTGAACAGCTCCGGGGTGCCCTGCCCACCCGCGGCGAGCAGGGTCCACGACGCTGCGGTCGCCAGCGCCAGCGCTCCCCAGCGGAGCTCGGGACGCCGGTCGCGAACACCCGTGACGAGCGCCGCGACCGCGGCGACGAGCAGCACCGTGGCGGCGACCTGCGCAGACTGCAGGACTGCCGCGAGAAGCGCCGCCGCGAGCGTCGTCCAGCCCCCTGCCGCTGCGGCGCGACCGGCGCGGGCGCCGCGGCGCTCCCGGGCGACGACCGAGAGCATGACCGCGGCCGCACCGCCGCTCGCGGCGACGAGGACGACCCCGGTCGCGGCCTGCGTCGGATGCAGCACGACCGCCGTGGACAGAGCTGCGAGAGCCAGGACCAGAGGGGCTGCACCGGCGCCGAGAACGGCACCCCACTCTCCGACGCGGTCGGCGCCCGAGACGAGTGCGAGCGCGACGAGGCCGCACGCCGCCACGACGACGAGCAGGATCGAGCGGTCCCACCACCCCGGCACGACGGCGAGCAACAACCAGCCGATCCCGGCCGAGCATGCCGCCGCCGTGAGGGCGACCTGGCGTTCGTCGCGTGGTCGGTCGGGTGCAACCACGACGAACGACAGGAGCGCGGCACCGCCCGTCGCGGCGATCGCGACGGCATCCCGGATGCCCGCTCCCGCGGAGTGCGCCGCCACTCCGATCGCCGCGACGGTCCAGGGTGCCGCGGCAGCGGTCGACCTCGCGGCCCATGATCGGAGGACCCCCCACGTGCGTGCCCACACCGCGACGGCGGCGCACGCGGCGAGCCCCAGGGCGGTCGCCCAGCCCCCGCCGTGCGCAGCCACGAGCCCGACCAACGGGCTGCAGACGACCGCGATGCGGGCGGCCACGGCACGAGCCCCGACGCCGAGGGCGTCGCCCGACCGGCGGTCGACGACTGCGGCCGCGACGGTGAGCAGCAGGAGGAGGAGCACCGCGAAGGGCCCACCGGGAACGAGCGCACCGGCGCCGACCGAGATCAGCAGGGCCGCGGCGGGCAGCAGCGTCACAGCTGGTCGACCGAGGATCGCGCCGGCACCCGCCGCCCGGCCGGGGCCGGTGCCGACCGCCTGATCGATCCGACTGTCCCGGGACATGGCCCCGACCAGGCCGGAGACGCATCCGGCCGCGACGAGAGCCAGCGCCGCCCCGGTCGCGGGTCGGGCCAGAGCGGCGCCCGCGACGACGTCCACGGAGGCTGCGCCGACGAACGCGCACTGCCAGATGATCGCCGTCGACTCCTCGTGGGGAGCGGGAGCCGTCGCGCACAGCCAGGCCTGCACGGCGGCGGCCACGGCCGCTGCACCGAGCAGCACGAGACCGTCCCCGGGCGTGGTGCCGAGCGACGCCAGCGCGATCAGTGCCGCGACCGCCCACGCGAGAACAGAGCCCCCGGAGAGGAGCAGGGTCGCCGTCGCCGTTGCGTGGTCGTTCCCAGCCCGGGCGCGGACCTGCGGGACGTGCCGGACCCACCCCATCACGACGCTGCTCAGCAGCGCCCAGACCCAGCTCCGGGCCGACGGGTCCAGGGTCGCCAACGGGAGCGGAGCGGCGAACCACAGCACCGCGGCCCCGACGGTTCCGACCCGCAGGCGCGCCGCCCTGCCCCATCCCGCGAGCAGGACGGCGCAGACGAGCGAGGCCACGCTGGCATAGACGCCCGGCGCACCCGACCCGACGATCCCGGTGGTCCGCAGCGCCCAGGCGTCCAGGAGCAGCAGCACCGCCGCCACCGCCCCCACGGCTTCGGCGCCCTGCTTCAGACCCCGCCGCGCGAGGACCTGGGCCACGCCGAAGACCACGACGGTCCCGAGGGCCACGATCGCCGCACGCGCCTGAAGGTTCAGCACGCCCCACGAGAAGACGAGGAAGACGATCCCGGCCGCCGACAGGAGCCCCGCGCCGAGCGCCTGGAGCACCGATTGCACCCGCCATCGCGGGGTGCTGGCGGTGCGGCGCTCGTGCGGGGGAGGACCCCAAGTCGGAGCCCCGGGTCGCGGGGCTCCTGGTGCGGGGCGTGCGGCGCCGCTGCTCGGGGCCGCGACACGTCCTGCCGAGGAGGGCGGCGGACGGAGCGGCGAGCGCGGTGTCCCGGCCTCGACGGGCGTGGCGGCGGGCCTCGACGGCTGGCTGAAGCGCGCGTCTCGCTCGGCGTACAGGGCGCGGACTCCGACCTCACGGTTGGCGATGGCCTCCGCGGCGGCGACCGACAGCCGCAGGACCGCCTGTGCGGCAGGGCCGTCCAGCGGGACGCCGCACCACAGGCAACGCGGGCCGGACAGAGGCGCGCCGCAGGCCGGGCACAGCGAACGGTCGAGCAGGCTTGCGCGCAGGACGTCGAACCGGCCGGTCGTCGGAGCGGTCATGCCGGGATCCTCACAGGTCAGGCGGCCCGCCGCGGGACGTTGTGCACACAGGTCAGGGGTGTGTCAGCGCCGCACGGGGGCGCGCGGCCGTCACCCGGCGGTGTCGGCGCCAGGGCCTAGGGTGGGCACGAGCAGGCCACAGCAGGAGTCCACCCCCGGGAGGTCACCATGGCGGGAACCGAGCACGTCAACCGGCACCAGGACGACGTACCGGGCGACGAGCCCGAGGCCCCCACGCCCGCGGCACCGTCGGCCCAGGCGCGGGACGCGGAGGTCGATGCGCTGCTGGAGGAGATCGACGACGTCCTGGAGTCCAACGCCGAGCAGTTCGTCCGTGGGTTCGTGCAGAAGGGTGGTCAGTGAGCACCGACGCCCATCCGGCCGGGCGGCTGCCGGCAGCCTTCACCACGCCGGGGACCTCGTCCTTCGTCGAGTTCCTCGGCGGGTACGCCCCGCAGCTGCTGCCCGCCTCCCGAGCGGTCGAGGCGGGCGCTCCCGCCGCCGCCTTGAACGCACCGCACGGCACCACCATCGTCGCCCTGGTCTTCGACGGCGGGGTCGTGCTCGCGGGTGACCGGCGAGCGACCATGGGATCGATGATCGCCAGCCGGCACATCGAGAAGGTCTTCCCGGCAGACGACTACTCCGCCGTGGGCATCGCCGGCACGGCGGGCCTGGCCGTCGAGCTGGTGCGGCTGTTCCAGCTGGAGCTCGAGCACTACGAGAAGATCGAGGGCTCGCTGCTGTCGCTGGACGGCAAGGCGAACCGGCTCGCCACCATCATCAGGGGACAGCTCCCGCTGGCGCTCCAGGGGCTCGCCGTCGTGCCGCTCTTCGCCGGTTTCGACCTGGACCGACGCGTCGGCCGGATCTTCTCCTACGACGTGACAGGCGGTCGGTACGAGGAGCAGGAGCACCACGCGGTCGGGTCCGGGTCCGTGTTCGCACGTGGTTCGCTGAAGAAGCGGTGGCGCTCCGGCATGACGGCGGTCGAGGCGGTGCGCGTCGCCGTGGAGGCCCTCGTCGACGCGGCGGACGACGACTCGGCGACGGGCGGCCCGGACAGCGACCGCGGGATCTACCCGGTCGTCGCGACGGTCACCGAGGCCGGCTACCTCCGGGTGCCCGACTCGGAGCTGGCGGCGGCGACGGACGAGGTCCGCGCGGCTCGGCGCGAGGGACGAGGAGGACCGGCCCGATGAGCATGCCCTTCTACGTCTCGCCCGAGCAGCTGATGAAGGACCGCGCGGACTATGCCCGCAAGGGCATTGCGCGGGGGCGCTCCGTCGTGGTGCTGCAGTACGACGACGGCGTCGCCTTCGCGACGGAGAACCCGTCGCGCGCGCTGCACAAGGTCTCGGAGATCTACGACCGGATCGCGTTCGCCGCCGTCGGCAAGTACAACGAGTTCGAGAACCTGCGGGTGGCCGGCGTGCGGTACGCGGACCTTCGCGGGTACTCCTACGACCGGGTCGACGTCACGGCGCGGGGCCTCGCGAACGCCTACGCGCAGACGCTGGGAACGGTCTTCACCACCGAGTCGAAGCCGCTCGAGGTCGAGCTCGTCGTCGTCGAGGTCGGTCGTGAGCCGGCGGGGGACCAGATCTACCGCCTCAGCTACGACGGATCGGTCGCCGACGAGCACGGCTGGGTGGCGATGGGCGGGCAGTCGGACAGGCTGGCGGCGATCATCGGTGAGCACTGGCGGCCTGGCATGAGCCTCGCCGAGGTCCTCGAGCTCGGCGTCCGTGCCCTCGGCGCGCCGGCAGAGGACGGTGCAGCGCCCCGTGCCCTCGGTGCGTCGAGCCTCGAGGTCGCGGTGCTCGACCGCACGCGACCGCGGCGCGCCTTCCGTCGCCTGACGGGGGCGCTGCTGGAGGACGTCCTGGGCACCGGACCGACCGAGGCGCCCCGGCCGGGGTCGGGCTCGGCCGAGGCCAGCGGGGACGAGCACCCGCCTGGTCCGGAGGAAGGACCGAGCGCCGAGCAGCCGGAGGACCCCGCTCGCTGAGCGGCACGAGCAGTCCGGACCCGACGAAGGGAGGAGCCGCCGTGGACCGACGGATCTTCGGCCTGGAGACCGAGTACGGCGTCACGTGCGCCGCGGTGGACGGGCGCGGCCTCTCGGCGGACGAGGTGGCGCGCTACCTGTTCCGCAAGGTTGTGGCGTGGGGACGCTCCTCCAACGTGTTCCTGCGCAACGGGTCGCGGCTGTACCTCGACGTCGGCTCCCACCCGGAGTACGCGACGGCGGAGTGCGACGACTGGCGGCAGCTGGTCACCCACGACCGGGCGGGGGAGCGGATCCTCGAAGGACTGGTGCAGGACGCCCAGCAGCGGCTGGAGCACGAGGGTCTGCCCGGCAGCATCCACCTGTTCAAGAACAACACCGACTCTGCGGGCAACTCGTACGGCTGCCACGAGAACTACCTGGTGCGCCGGCAGGGCGACTTCGCCCGGCTCTCCGACGTGCTGGTGCCGTTCCTGATCACGCGTCAGATCCTCACCGGCGCCGGCAAGGTGCTGGCGACCCCACGGGGAGCGGTGTACTGCCTCTCGCAGCGCGCCGACCACATCTGGGAGGCGGTCTCCAGCGCGACGACCCGGTCCCGGCCCATCATCAACACGCGCGACGAGCCGCATGCGGACGCGGAGCACTTCCGCCGCCTGCACGTGATCGTCGGGGACTCGTCGATGGCCGAGACGACGACGATGCTCAAGGTCGGTGCCACCGACATGCTGCTGCGTCTGGTCGAGGCCGGTGTCCCCATCCGGGACATGGCGCTGGAGAACCCCATCCGGGCCATCCGCGAGATCAGCCACGACATGACGGGGCAGCACCCCATCACGCTGGCGTCCGGTCGCACCGTGACGGCGATCGACCTGCAGGAGGAGTACCTCGCGCGGGTCGCCGACTTCGTCGGTTCGGAGGTGGGTCCCTCACCGGAGACCAAGCAGGTCCTCGACCTCTGGGAGCGGGGGCTGCGCGCGCTGCGCACCGGTGACCTCTCGCTGGTGGACCGCGAGCTGGACTGGGCGATCAAGTACCGCATGATCGAGCGGTACCGCGCCAAGCACGGCCTGGAGCTGTCCGACGTGCGGGTGCAGCGCCTCGACCTCGCCTACCACGACATCTCTCGCACCGAGGGCCTGTACAACCTGCTCGCCGCCCGTGGCCTCGTCGAGCGGGTGACCACCGACGTGGAGGTGTTCGAGGCGACCGAGCAGCCGCCGCAGACGACGCGGGCCAAGCTGCGCGGCGACTTCGTGCGGGCGGCCCAGGACGCTCGGCGTGACTACACGGTGGACTGGGTGCATCTGAAGCTGAACGACCAGGCGCAGCGGACGGTCCTGTGCAAGGACCCGTTCCGGAGCGTCGACGAGCGGGTGGACCGGCTCATCGAGTCGATGTGAGGACCCGTACAGTGGACGGCCGGGCCGCGAGGTGGCCGTTGTCCGCACGGTGGACGAAGGAGGGACGAGGTGCGCCTGCGCGCTGCGCTGCTCGCGCTCCTCGCGCTGCTGCTCACGGCCTGCGCCGGACCGGCGTCGTCGGCCCCTGAGGTCTCCGTCTCCGGTGAGCCGGGCAGCAAGCCGATCCTCACCTACGTCGCCCCGCTCGATCCGGGGCGGACCTACCGGTCCACCATCTGGCCCGGCACGGGGCCTGAGCTGCGTGACGGTGAGCCGGTGCTGCTGAACTACTGGGTGGAGAACGCGCGGACGGCCACCGTCGTCGCGGAGAGCTACTCGGCGAGCCCCGTGACGCGCGAGCTGACCCCTGCCGCGCTCGGCGCAGACCTGTACCGGACGCTGTCCGGCGCTCACACCGGCGCCCGGCTGCTCCAGGTGAGCCCGCCGGGGACCGGGGCCGGGAACGACGTGCCCACCGTCACCGTGGTCGACGTCCTGCCGCTGCGCGCCACCGGCCAGCACGTCGACCCGCCGCAGGGCCTTCCCACCGTGAAGCTCGCCGCGGACGGTGCGCCGACGGTGACGCCGACCGGGACGGACCCGCCCACCTCGCTGGTCGCCCAGCCGCTGATCCGTGGCTCCGGTCGCCAGGTGACGCGGAGCGACACGGTGACGGTCCAGTACGTCGGCTTCTCCTGGAAGACGGGCGAGGCGTTCGACTCCACCTGGAGCCGGGGCTCGCCGTCGTCGTTCTCTCTCGTGGACGTCCCCGCGTGGGCCGACGGCCTGGCCGACCAGCCGGTCGGCTCGCAGCTGCTGCTCGTGGTCCCGCCGACGTACGCGCTGGGTGCGACGCAGAGCCAGGAGCTGTCCGGACAGACCGTCGTGTTCGTCGTCGACATCCTGGCGGTCGCCGCCGGAGGGACCTCATGAGCCTCGCCCTGCGTGTCATCCCGTGCCTCGACGTGGACGCCGGGCGCGTCGTCAAGGGCGTGAACTTCGAGAACCTTCGCGATGCCGGCGACCCGGTGGAGCTCGCGCGTCGTTACGACGCGGAGGGTGCCGACGAGGTCACGTTCCTCGACGTGTCGGCGTCGTCCGCCGGACGGGAGACGACGTACGACGTCGTGCGGCGCACCGCCGAGCAGGTGTTCGTGCCGCTGACCGTGGGCGGCGGCGTCCGCTCGGCGGAGGACGTGGACCGGCTGCTCCGGGCCGGTGCCGACAAGGTGGGCGTCAACACCGCGGCGATCGCCCGGCCCGAGCTCATCGCGGAGATCGCGCAGCGCTTCGGCTCGCAGGTCCTCGTCCTGTCCGTCGACGCCCGCCGCTGCACCGGCGAGACCCGGACGCCGTCGGGCTACGAGGTGACCACCCACGGCGGTCGGCGCGGAACGGGGATCGACGCCGTGGAGTGGGCCGCCCGTGCCGCCGAGCTCGGCGCCGGAGAGATCCTGCTCAACTCGATGGACGCGGACGGCACGGAAGCCGGGTTCGACCTCCAGATGCTGACCGATGTGCGGGCAGCGGTCAGCGTGCCGCTGATCGCGAGCGGCGGGGCCGGTACGCCGGCGCACTTCGTCGAGGCGGCGCAGGCGGGCGCTGACGCGGTGCTCGCGGCGAGCGTGTTCCACTTCGGGCAGCTGACGGTCCGCCAGGTCAAGGACGCGCTGCGCGCCGCGGGGGTCACGGTCCGCTGACGTGGGCACCCGCACCCGGGTGCTCCAGATGGACCGGGACCCGGCTGCCCGGCGTCGCCGTGGCAGGATCCTGGGGTGCCCGCTGAGCCCTTCGCCGCCCCGGCCGTCCCTGGTTCCACCGGTCTCGACCCGGCCGTCTCGGCGCGCCTCGCGCACGACGCGGCAGGTCTGGTCGCCGCCGTCATCCAGCAGCACGACACGCACGAGGTGCTGATGCTGGGGTGGATGGACGACGAGGCTCTGCACCGGACGCTCACCACGGGACGCGTCACGTTCTGGAGTCGTTCCAGGCGTGAGTACTGGCGCAAGGGCGACACGTCCGGCCACGTCCAGCTGGTCCGTTCGGTCGACCTCGACTGCGACGGTGACGCCGTGCTGGTGCAGGTCGAGCAGGTCGGCGCCGCGTGCCACACCGGGGCTCGTTCGTGCTTCGACGCCGGAGGTCCGCTCCCCGCCGTGGTGGGCGAATGAGCGCGCCCGAGCCGGCCGTCCCGGGGGCGACAGAGCCGGTCGACGCCGTCGAGGTCCCGTGGGGGTCCACCTGGCCGACGCTGGACGGGTTCCGGGAGCTGGCGCGGGACAACCGCGTGATCCCGGTGGTCCGGAGGCTGCTGGCCGACGCGACGACGCCCGTGGGCCTCTACCGCGCGCTGGCGGCCGGGCGTCCGGGGACGTTCGTGCTGGAGTCGGCCGAGGCGGACGGCACCTGGGGGCGGTGGTCGTTCGTCGGCGTGCGGTCGCGCGCCACCCTCGGGGTGGTGGACGGCCGTGCCGTCTGGTCGGGTGACGTACCGGTCGGCGTGCCGCGGGACGGGGACGTCCTGGAGGTGCTGGGCGCGACGCTCGAGGTGCTGCGGACGCCGCCCGTACCGGGACTTCCGCCGCTGACGGGCGGCCTCGTGGGTGCGCTGGGGTGGGACGTCGTGCGCCACTGGGAGCCCACCCTGCCGGCGGAGGCGCCCGACGAGCTCGGGGTCCCGGAGGTGACGCTGCTGCTCGCCACCGACCTGGCAGCGGTCGACCACCAGGACGGTTCGGTCTGGCTGGTGGCCAACGCGATCAACTTCGACGCGACGGACGACCGCGTCGACGAGGCCTACACCGACGCGGTCGCCCGGCTCGAGGCGATGCAGGCCGGCCTGGTGGGAGCCGCGGAGCCTGCCGTCGCGGTGCTCGACCCGTCGCTGCCCGAGCCGGAGCTCCGCTTCCGCACCAGCCGCCCGGACTTCGAGGCGGCGGTCCGCACGGGGAAGGCCGCGATCAGGGACGGTGAGGTGTTCCAGGTCGTGCTCTCGCAGCGCCTCGACCTCGACTGCCCGGCCGACCCGCTCGACGTCTATCGCGTGCTGCGGACCGTGAACCCGAGTCCCTACATGTACTACCTGCAGCTCCAGGATCCTCGCGGCGAGGACTTCGCCGTCGTGGGCTCCAGCCCGGAGACGCTGGTGAAGGTGACCGACGGCCAGGTGGTCACCTTCCCGATCGCCGGGTCGCGTCCGCGAGGGCGGACCCCGGACGAGGACAGGGCCCTGGCGGACGAGGTCCTCGCGGACCCGAAGGAGCGGGCCGAGCACATCATGCTGGTCGACCTGGCGCGCAACGATCTCGCGAAGGTGTGCGAGCCGACGTCCGTCGAGGTGGTGGAGTTCATGTCGGTCCGTCGGTACTCGCACATCATGCACATCTGCTCGACGGTGGTCGGCAGCCTCCGGGCCGGGGCGACGGCGTTGCAGACTTTCGTCGCGACCTTCCCCGCCGGCACCCTCTCCGGCGCGCCGAAGCCCCGTGCGATCGCGCTGATCGACGCCGTAGAACCCGCCCGGCGGGGGATCTACGGCGGCACGGTGGGCTACTTCGACTTCGCCGGCGACATGGACATGGCGATCGCGATCCGTACCGCTCTCCTGCGGGGCGGCACCGCGAGCGTCCAGGCCGGTGCGGGCATCGTGGCGGACTCGGTCCCGGAGGTCGAGTACGCCGAGACGCGGGCCAAGGCTGCCGCCGCCGTCCGAGCGGTGCAGATCGCGGCACGGCTACGTCCGGCGCAACGGTGACCGCCCGCGCGGGACGCGGGCGGTGGGTGGTCGTCCTGCTGCTCCTGGCCGTCCTCGTCTGGGCCGCCGCCGTCCCCACGTGGGTGAGCGCCGCCGGAACGTCCGTGCTGACCGGGACCGTGGAGGTGCGCGTCCCCGGTACGAGGGCCGCACCGGGGATGGTGGGCGCTGCGCTAGCCCTGGCGGCCGCCGGTGCGGCGCTCGCGCTGGCCGGTCGGCTCGGTCGGTGGGTCGTGATGACGGTCGTGCTGCTGTGCGGTGCCGTGGTCGCCTGGTCGGCCGTCGCGCTGCTGGCGAACCCCGGGCCCGTCGCTCGCCAGGCGGTCGCGGCTGCGACCGGCGTGGACCACCTCGTCGGGACGCCGCGGAGCACGGCCGCCCCGTGGGTCGCGACGCTCGTCGCGGCCGTCGTGGTCGTGTGCGGCGCCGCCCTGGGCCGCGCTTCGGCCCGATGGTCCGTGACGAGCGGCCGCCACGAGCCGGCACCCGCCCGTGCAGCGACGGAACGCGACATCGCAACGATGCGCCCCGAGGCTGGGGCTGTCGTCGGACAGAGCCAGGACCCGACGTCTGCGCGCACCGCCGCCGGATCGCCGGAGCGCGCGCTGCCACCGTCGCAGCCGGCGACCGGCGAACGGTCCGACGCGCCCGGCGAGCGGTCCGACGAGCCCGACGAGCGAGCCGACTGGGATGCTCTGACCCGCGGGGAGGACCCGACGTGATCGCCGCCGGCTCCGCCGGTGGGCCTCTCAGCTCTCCGCTACTGTTTCCGACAGCCGAGCACGAAGGGTACGAACCGATGGCAGACCAGCCTCTCGACGACCAGCCGAGCAACCGCATGCTCGGCGCCGGCCGCACCGAGGCGGTCCACCTGCCACCGGCGGCCGCGCCCCGCAACCACGGCCGCACGGTCGCGGCGTGGGTGACGACGCTGATCGTGGTGGTGGGTGCCGTGGTGGCAGGCCTTGGAGTCGCTCTCGCGGAGCCGTGGCTGGCGTGGGTCGGCGGCGGGGTGGTCCTCGCTGGGCTGATCGTCGGCAAGGTGCTCCAGATGATGGGTCTGGGCCAGCCGGGCAGTGCCCGGGCCCGCGGCGGCCACTGAGCCACCGCATCGGCGCAGCGGCCGGCGATCGTCCGGCCGAGGACGACCAGGAGGACGAATGTCCAGCCCCGAGGGACCCGACGGCGGCGCCGGTTCCGACCAGCCGCCCGCAGTGCCGGCGCAGCCGCAGGCACCCGCCTACGGAGCCCAGCCCCCCGAGGGCCCGGCGCAGCCCCACCCCGGGTCGCCGGTCGCGTACCCCGGTCAGCACGCGCCGGGGTACCCCGGCGAGGCTCCGACGGGTGCGGACGCCCCCTACGGTGGCGGCTACCCTGCCCCGGGTCAGACCTACGGGACCCAGCCGTACGGGGCCCAGCCGTACGGGACCCAGCCCTACGGGACCCAGCCCTACGGGACCCAGCCCTACGGGGCCCAGCCGCAGGCAGCCCAGCCGTACGGTTCGGCGCCCTACGGCGCTCCTTACCCCGGATACCCGGGATACGGCCAGGTGTACCCGCGCAACGACCTGGGGGTCTGGTCTCTGGTCCTCGCGCTGGCGGGGATCCTCCTCGGCTTCACGCTGCTGACCGGCATCCCCGCCGTGATCGTCGGCAGGCGAGCCCGGCAGGCGGTCGCTCGCGGTGAGGCGAACAACGACGGGATCGCGGTCGCCGGCATCGTGATCGGCTGGATCGCCACGGCACTCGGGGCGCTCGTCGCCATTCTGTTCATCGGAGCGATCGTCTTCGGCATCTTCGCCTCGACGTCCGGTCGCACGTACTGACGACGCACCCGCCGCGCGGAGGCTGACCGGCTCACCGGCCGCCCGGCCGCGCCGCCGTGGTCCGGGCGGGCGGTCCGGCGCCTCGAGGCAATCGGGTGGTACGCACCGTTCCATCCCATGACCCGCGGACGGACCCCCGGCGGGCCACCTTTACGATGGCCGCAACCGGACGGACCGGGCGGGAGGGGTGGGGGCCATGACCGTGCTGGACGACATCGTCGCCGGTGTCCGCCAGGACCTGGCCGAGCGCCAGGCGCTGACGTCGCTGGACGAGCTCAAGGAGCGGGCGCAGCGTCGGCCCTCAGCCCTCGAGTGCGTCTCTCGGCTGAAGGTCGAGGACGCCGTCACGGTCATCGCCGAGGTGAAGCGCTCGAGCCCGAGCAAGGGTGCGCTCGCCAGCATCGACGACCCGGCAGCCCTGGCCGCCGAGTACGAGAAGGGGGGAGCCGCCGCGATCTCGGTGCTGACCGAGCAGCGGCGCTTCCGGGGCTCGTTGGCGGACCTGGACTCGGTGCGGGCACGGGTGGACATCCCCGTGCTGCGCAAGGACTTCATCGTCACGCCGTACCAGGTGTGGGAGGCGCGGGCGCACGGCGCCGACCTGCTGCTTCTCATCGTGGCCGCGCTGGAGCAGACGGTGCTGGAGTCGCTGATCGACCGGGTGCAGTCGCTGGGCATGACGGCGCTGGTCGAGGTGCACGACTCCGAGGAGGCGCGCCGTGCGGTCGACGCCGGCGCCCGCGTGGTCGGAGTGAACGCGCGCGACCTGCGGTCCCTCGAGGTGGACCGCGGGACGTTCGCGCGGGTGGCCCCGAGCATCCCCAACCACATCGTCAAGGTCGCCGAGTCCGGGGTGCGCGGACCGCACGACGTCATGGACTACGCGCGAGCGGGTGCCGATGTCGTGCTGGTGGGAGAGGCCCTGGTCACGGACGACGCTCCCCGCCGGTCGGTGGCGGACCTCGTCGCGGCCGGTGCCCACCCCTCCCTGCGGGCGGTCCGGCAGTGAGCCCGTCCAGCGGCGGCCGTCCGGTTCCGTCGGACGCCCACGGCCCCGCGACCACGGGGCCGCTGTCCACGCACCAGGGGCCGTACTTCGGTCAGTTCGGCGGCCGCTTCGTCCCGGAGGCGCTGATCGCGGCGCTCGACGAGCTGGACACCGCCTACCACAAGGCGCAGGCGGACCCGGCGTTCGGCGCCGCGCTGGCGAAGCTGCACCGCACCTACACCGGGCGGCCGAGCCCCCTGACGGAGGTCGAGCGGTTCGCCCGGCACGTGGGCGGCGGGGCCCGGGTGTTCCTGAAGCGCGAGGACCTCAACCACACCGGTTCCCACAAGATCAACAACGTGCTCGGGCAGGCCCTGCTGGTGAAGCGGATGGGCAAGACCCGGGTGATCGCGGAGACCGGTGCGGGCCAGCACGGCGTCGCCACGGCGACCGCAGCAGCGCTGATGGACCTCGAGTGCACGGTGTACATGGGCGAGGAGGACACCCGGCGGCAGGCGCTGAACGTCGCACGGATGCGCCTGCTCGGGGCGGAGGTCGTGCCGGTCCGCCAGGGCAGCCGGACCTTGAAGGACGCGATCAACGAGGCGCTGCGGGACTGGGTCACCAACGTCGAGACGACGCACTACCTGCTCGGCACGGTGACGGGCCCGCACCCGTTCCCCGAGATGGTGCGCGACTTCCACAAGATCATCGGCGAGGAGGCGCGCGCCCAGCTGTTCGACGAGATCGGGCGGCTGCCGGACGCCGTCGCCGCGTGCGTCGGCGGAGGGTCCAACGCGATGGGCATCTTCAACGCGTTCCTCGACGAGCCCTCCGTCCGGCTGTTCGGTTTCGAGGCCGGCGGCCACGGGATCTCCTCCGGCGAGCACGCCGCCCGGTTCTCCGGTGGTGAGCCCGGCGTGCTGCAGGGCGCGAGGTCGTACCTGCTGCAGGACGACGACGGTCAGACGCGCCCCAGCCACTCGGTCTCGGCGGGGCTGGACTACCCGAGCGTCGGCCCGGAGCACGCGTGGTTGCACGACATCGGGCGGGCCGAGTACCGGCCGGTGGACGACGACCAGGCGATGGAGGCGTTCCGCCTGCTGTGCCGCACCGAGGGCATCATCCCGGCGATCGAGTCGGCGCACGCGCTGGCGGGTGCCCTGCAGCTGGGGCCGGAGCTCGGGCAGTGGGGCGTCGAGGAGCCGGTGCTGCTGGTGAACCTCTCCGGGCGTGGGGACAAGGACGTGGCGACGGCGGGCGCATGGTTCGGGCTGCTGGACGAGGAGCCCACGGTGCTGGCGGACCAGGGAGAGCAGCTGTGACCGGCACGGACGTCGTCTCGTCGACCGGAGCCCTGCTCGACGCGTTGGCGGAGCGCGAGAACCGCGCGGCGCTGGTCGGCTACCTGCCGGTCGGCTACCCGAGCGTGCCGGCCTCGGTCGACGCGGTGCGGACGATGGTCGACGCAGGCGTGGACGTCGTCGAGCTGGGCATGCCCTACTCCGACCCGGTGATGGACGGACCGGTGATCCAGCGCGCGGTCGAGGCCGCCCTCGCACGCGGCACGCGTGTGCGCGACACGCTGCTGGCGGTGGAGCAGGTCGCCGGTCGGGGCGCCCCGATCCTCGTCATGACGTACTGGAACCTCGTGCTGCGGTACGGCGTCGAGGCCTACGCGCGTGATCTGGCCGCCGCCGGCGGTGCCGGCCTGATCACCCCCGACCTCATCCCGGACGAGGCCGCCGAGTGGATCGCGGCGTCGGACCGCCACGGGCTCGACAGGGTGTTCCTGGTGGCACCCAGCTCGACCCCGGAGCGCCTCGCGCTGACCGCCGCGTCGTCTCGCGGGTTCGTCTACGCAGCCTCGACGATGGGTGTGACGGGGGAGCGGTCGACGGTCGGCTCGCGGGCGCAGCAGCTGGTCTCGGACACCCGCGCGGCCGGCGCTCGCCACGTGTGCGTGGGCCTCGGTGTCTCCCGTCCGGAGCAGGCGGCCGAGGTCGGTGCCTACGCGGACGGCGTCATCGTCGGCTCGGCGCTCGTCCGCGCCCTGGTCGACGCACCCGACGAGCGGGCCGGGCTCGCAGCGCTGACCGCGGTCACGCAGAGCCTGGCGGCAGGTGTGCGGAGCGCGAGATGACGTTCGCCGCCGTGACGGCGGCGATCCCCAGCCCGTCGCGCGGCGTGTGGCACCTCGGGCCGCTGCCTCTGCGCGCGTACGCGTTCGCGATCCTGCTCGGGATCGTCGTCGGCGTGGTGATCGCGCGACGTCGCTGGGTGGAGCGCGGTGGTGACGGCGACACCGCCCTCGAGATCGTCTACTGGGCGGTGCCGTTCGGGATCGTCGGAGGTCGGCTGTACCACGTGATCAGCTCGCCGGACGCATACTTCGGCCGTGGGGGAGACCCGGTCCGTGCCCTCTTCGTCTGGGAAGGCGGGCTGGGCATCTGGGGGGCTGTCGCGCTGGGTGGCCTCGGTGCGTGGATCGGCGCCCACCGGCAGTGGGTCCGGCTCGCACCGTTCGCCGACGCGCTGGCGCCCGGGCTGCTCGTCGCTCAGGCGATCGGCCGGCTCGGCAACTGGTTCAACCAGGAGCTCTTCGGCGGCCCGACGACACTGCCCTGGGGCCTGCGCATCGACGACGCGCACCTGCCGGCCGGCTACCCGTCCGGGACGCTCTTCCACCCGACCTTCCTGTACGAGCTGATCTGGAACCTGCTCGCTGCGGCTCTGCTCGTCTGGTTGGACCGGCGCTACCGGTTCGGTCACGGGCGTGCGTTCTGGCTCTACGTCGCGCTGTACTGCGCGGGCCGGCTGTGGATCGAGATGCTGCGGATCGACCCGGCGCACCAGGTCCTGGGCCTGCGGCTCAACGTCTGGACGGCCATCGTGGTCGGTCTCGGTGCGCTGGTAGCGTTCACCGTGGTCGGCCGCCGGCACCCCGGGCGTGACACGACCCTCCTGCTGGCCTCACCGGTGCGGCAGGACGACGAGAGGAACGCGTCGGACCCGACGCGGTGACCGCACCGCACCGTGGGACCACGCCTTGGTGTGCGATGCGGCCCCGGCCCGACCGGTTGGTAGTGTCACCCCACGCATGCGGGCCGACGGCGTCCCACACGCACCAGCTGTACGTGCGACCTTGTGAGGACGGTTTGATGTCGACACCGCACGTGACCCCAGGGAGCCTGCGGGCGCCCGTGGCCCACGGGCTGTACGACCCCGACGCCGAGCGCGACGCCTGCGGGTTCGCCTTCGTCGCCACGCTGCGCGGGACGCCGGGGCGCGACATCGTCGACGCCGGGCTCACCGCGCTGCTCAACCTCGACCACCGCGGTGCGGTGGGCGCCGAGGAGGACAGCGGCGACGGCGCGGGCATCCTCACGCAGATCCCCGACGCGTTCCTGCGGGACGTGGTGGACGCCGAGCTGCCGCCGGCCGGTCACTACGCGATCGGTCTCGCGTTCCTGCCCGTCGACGCCGACGAGCGCGAGCGTGTCGTCGCAGCGGTGGAGGCGATCGCGGCGGAGGAGAAGCTCGACGTGCTCGCGTGGCGCGACGTCGTGGTGACCGCCGACCTCGTCGGCCCCACGGCACGTGCCTCGATGCCCGTGTTCCGTCAGCTCGTCGTCGCGGACCCCGCGCGTGAGCTCGCCGGGATCGACCTCGACCGCCGCACGTTCCGCCTGCGCCGGCGTGCCGAGCACGAGGTCGGCCTGTACTTCGCCTCGCTGTCCGCCCGCACGCTGACGTACAAGGGCATGCTGACCACCGGGCAGCTGGAGCCGTTCTTCGCGGACCTGTCGGACCCGCGGTACGCCTCGGAGATCGTGCTGGTCCACTCGCGCTTCTCCACCAACACGTTCCCGTCCTGGGAGCTCGCGCAACCGTTCCGGATCATCGCCCACAACGGTGAGATCAACACGGTGCGCGGCAACCGGAACTGGGTCGCCGCCCGCGAGGGCATGATGCACAGCGACCTGCTGGGAGACCTCGCGCCGCTGCTGCCGGTGTGCACGCCCGGTGGTTCGGACTCCGGCAGCTTCGACGAGGTCCTGGAGCTGCTGCACCTCGCCGGACGGTCCTTGCCGCACGCGATGATGATGATGATCCCGGAGGCGTGGGAGAACCACGCCCAGATGGATCCCGAGCGGCGGGCGTTCTACGCCTACCACTCCACGCTGATCGAGCCGTGGGACGGCCCGGCGGCGATGACGTTCACCGACGGGACGCTGATCGGCTCGATGCAGGACCGCAACGGTCTGCGTCCCGGCCGGTACTGGGTCACCGAGGACGGGCTCGTTGTCTGCGCGAGCGAGGCCGGCGTGCTCGACCTCGACCCGGCGACGGTGGTGGCCAAGGGTCGTCTCGAGCCCGGGAAGATGTTCCTGGTCGACACCCGCCGCGGCCGGATCGTGGCGGACGAGGTGATCAAGGGCGAGCTGGCGGCCCAGCGGCCGTACGCCGAGTGGATGCGCGACAACGCGGTCCACCTCGAGCAGCTCCCTGAGCGCGAGCACGTGGCCCACTCGACCGCCTCCGTGCGGCGTCGGCAGCGGACCTTCGGGTACACCGAGGAAGAGCTGAAGATCATCCTGGCGCCGATGGGCACCAACGCCGCCGAGCCGCTCGGGGCGATGGGGTCTGACACGCCGGTCGCGGTGCTGTCGTCCCGTCCGCGGCTGCTGTTCGACTACTTCACGCAGATGTTCGCCCAGGTGACCAACCCGCCGCTGGACGCGATCCGCGAGGAGCTGGTCACGGCCATCGGTGGGGCCATCGGTCCGGAGCCGAACCTGCTGACCGACGGACCGGAGCACGCGCGCAAGCTGGTGCTGCCGTTCCCCGTGATCGACAACGACCAGCTCGCCAAGATCGTGCACGTCGCACGGCAGCCGGACCTCGGGTTCCGGGCCACGACGATCCGCGGCCTGTACCGGGTCGACGGCGGCGGTGCTGCGCTGCAGGCGCGGCTGGAGGAGATCTTCGCCGAGGTCGACGCGGCGATCGCCGACGGCGTGAGCTTCCTCGTGCTGTCCGACCGCAACTCGGACGCGGACCACGCGCCGATCCCGTCGCTCCTGCTCCTCTCGGCGGTGCACCACCACACGCTGCGCCGGCACACCCGCACGCAGATCTCGCTGGTCGTCGAGGCCGGTGACGTGCGCGAGGTGCACCACGTCGCGCTGCTGATCGGCTACGGCGCCGCTGCGGTGAACCCGTACCTGGCGATGGAGACCGTCGAGGACATGGCGCGCCGCGGCTACCTGCCGGGTGTCGCCCCGGAGAAGGCCGTCGCCAACCTGATCAAGGCGCTGGGCAAGGGCGTGCTGAAGGTGATGTCCAAGATGGGCATCTCCACGATGGCGTCCTACCGCGGCGCGCAGGTGTTCGAGGCGATCGGCCTGTCCCACGCGCTGGTCGAGCGGTACTTCACCGGCACCACCAGCCGGCTGGACGGCGTCGGGCTCGACGTGATCGCGGCGGAGGTCGCCGCACGGCACGCCGACGCCTACCCGGCGTCGGGCAACCGGCAGCCGCACCAGTCCCTGGCGGTCGGTGGCGAGTACCAGTGGCGCCGCGGTGGTGAGGAGCATCTGTTCGACCCGGAGACGGTGTTCCGTCTGCAGCACTCCACCCGCACCCGTCAGTACGACGTGTTCCGGCAGTACACCCAGCGGGTCGACGACCAGTCGTCCCGGCTGATGACGCTCCGCGGCCTCCTGCGCTTCAAGGACGGCGTGCGCCAGCCGGTGCCGATCGACGAGGTCGAGTCCGTCGAGTCGATCATCAAGCGGTTCTCGACGGGCGCCATGTCCTACGGCTCCATCTCGGCGGAGGCGCACGAGACGCTCGCGGTGGCGATGAACCACCTCGGCGCCCGGTCGAACACGGGCGAGGGTGGCGAGGACCCGGAGCGTCTGCACGACCCGGAGCGTCGCTCCCGCATCAAGCAGGTCGCGTCCGGACGCTTCGGCGTCACGAGCGAGTACCTGACCTTCGCGGACGACCTGCAGATCAAGCTCGCCCAGGGCGCCAAGCCCGGCGAGGGTGGTCAGCTGCCGGGCCACAAGGTGTACCCGTGGGTCGCCCAGACGCGGCACTCGACACCCGGCGTCGGCCTGATCTCGCCGCCCCCGCACCACGACATCTACTCGATCGAGGATCTCAAGCAGCTGATCCACGACCTGAAGAACGCCAACCCGAAGGCCCGCGTCCACACCAAGCTCGTCAGCGAGTTCGGCGTCGGCACGGTGGCCGCCGGGTGCGCGAAGGCGCACGCGGACGTGGTGCTCATCTCCGGTCATGACGGCGGCACGGGTGCGAGCCCGCTGACGTCGCTCAAGCACGCGGGCACCCCGTGGGAGATCGGCCTGGCGGAGACCCAGCAGACGCTGGTACTGAACGACCTGCGCGACCGCGTCGTCGTCCAGGTGGACGGTCAGCTGAAGACGGGTCGCGACGTGGTGATCGGCGCCCTGCTCGGTGCTGAGGAGTTCGGCTTCGCCACCGCGCCGCTGGTCGTCTCGGGCTGCGTCATGATGCGCGTCTGCCACCTCGACACCTGTCCGGTCGGCGTCGCCACGCAGAACCCCGAGCTGCGCGCCCGGTTCACGGGCAAGCCCGAGTTCGTCGAGACCTTCTTCGAGTACATCGCCCAGGAGGTGCGCGAGCACCTCGCGTCGATCGGCTTCCGGTCGATCGAGGAGGCGGTGGGCCACGTCGAGCTGCTCGACACCACCGCGGCGGTCGACCACTGGAAGGCCGCCGGGCTGGACCTCGGCCCGGTCCTGGCGGTGCCGGAGCCGAAGCCGGGTTCGTCGCTGCACCACGTCAAGGACCAGGACCACGGCCTGGAGCGGGCGCTGGACAACCAGCTGATCGCGATGGCAGCCGAGGCCCTCGACCACGGTGAGCCCGTCCGCATCGCCCTGCCGGTCCGCAACGTCAACCGCACCGTCGGCACGCTGCTCGGCCACGAGGTGACCCGGCGGTACAGCGGTGCCGGCCTGCCGGACGACACGATCGACGTGACGCTGACCGGGTCGGCCGGTCAGTCGTTCGGCGCGTTCCTGCCCAAGGGCGTGACCCTGCGCCTGTTCGGCGACGCGAACGACTACGTCGGGAAGGGCCTGTCGGGCGGTCGCCTCGTCGTCCGGCCGCACCGCAGCTCGGTGCTGTCGGGCCGGAACAACGTCGTCGCCGGCAACGTCATCGGGTACGGCGCGACGTCGGGCGAGGCCTTCCTGCGCGGGCTGGTGGGGGAGCGCTTCGGTGTGCGCAACTCCGGCGCGACGCTCGTCGTCGAAGGGGTGGGTGACCACGCCTGCGAGTACATGACGGGCGGAACCGTCGTCGTGCTCGGTCCGACGGGGCGCAACCTCGCGGCCGGCATGTCGGGCGGCACGGCGTACGTCCTGGACCTGCAGCCCGCGCTGGTCAACACGCAGGCGGTCGCCAGCGGTGAGCTCGCGCTCCAGCCACTGGACGACGCGGACGTCGTGCTGGTGACGGGCCTGCTGCGCCGGCACCTCGACGAGACCGGTTCGCCGGTGGCGGCGCAGCTGCTCGAGGACCCCGAGGCGGTGCGCACACGGTTCACCCGGCTGCTGCCGACCGAGTACGCACGCGTCCGCGAAGCCCTGTCCAAGGCGGCCGCCGAGGGGCTCGACCCCACGGCCCCGGGCGTGTGGGAGCGGATCCTGGAGGTGGCGCATGGCTGACCCGCGCGGCTTCCTCAAGGTGCGCGACCGCCAGCTGCCGCCGAACCGGCCGGTCGAGGTCCGCATCCAGGACTGGAAGGACGTCCACGAGCAGCTGCCGGAGGGTCAGCCGTTCCTGCGCGCCCAGGCGGGTCGCTGCATGGACTGCGGCATCCCGTTCTGCCACAACGGCTGCCCGCTGGGGAACCTGATCCCCGAGTGGAACGACCTGGTGTGGCGCGGGCAGTGGGCGGACGCGATCGAGCGCCTGCACGCGACCAACAACTTCCCGGAGTTCACCGGCCGCATCTGCCCGGCGCCCTGCGAGTCGTCCTGCGTGCTCGGCATCAGCCAGCCGCCGGTCACCATCAAGAACGTCGAGGTGTCGATCATCGACGAGGCGTTCGAGCGCGGGTACGTCACCCCGCAGGTGCCGCAGCGCCTCACCGGTCACACGGTCGCGGTGGTCGGCTCGGGGCCGGCCGGCCTCGCCGCGGCCCAGCAGCTGACGCGTGCCGGTCACACGGTGGCGGTGTACGAGCGTGACGACGCGATCGGCGGTCTGCTGCGCTACGGGGTGCCGGACTTCAAGCTCGAGAAGCGGCACATCGACCGCCGACTCACGCAGATGACGGCGGAGGGCACCCGCTTCCGGCCCAACGTCGAGATCGGCCGCGACATCACCTGGGACGACCTGCGGGCCCGGTACGACGCCGTGGTCGTGGCCACGGGTGCGACGGTGCCCCGCGACCTGCCGCTGCCGGGCCGTGAGCTCGACGGCATCCACGTCGCGATGGACTACCTGCACCAGGCCAACATCGTGGCCGCGGGTGGGACCGTGCCGGACCAGATCACCGCCGAGGGCAAGCACGTGGTGATCATCGGCGGCGGCGACACCGGCTCCGACTGCCTGGGTACCGCGCTGCGACAGGGTGCCGCCTCCGTCACGACGCTCGCGATCGGCAAGCGTCCGCCGTCGCACCGGACCGCGGAGCAGCCGTGGCCGACCGACCCCGTGCTGTTCGAGGTGTCGTCGTCGCACGAGGAGGGTGGCGAGCGCGCGTACCTCGCGTCGACGGTCGCCTTCATCGGCGGCGAGGGCGACGACGCCGGCGCCGTCCGTCACCTGCGCCTGGCGCGGACCGAGTACCTGCCGGACGGGACCCGGGCCCCGACCCCGGGCACGGAGCAGGACGTGCCGGCGGACCTGGTGCTGATCTGCATGGGCTTCTCCGGTCCCGAGACGAGTGCGCTGGTCGACCAGATCGGCGTGCGCGTGACGCGGCGGTCCACCGTCCAGCGCTCCGCCGACTTCGCCGTGGGGGTCCCGGGCGTGTTCGTCGCGGGCGACGCCGGCCGTGGCCAGTCGCTCGTGGTGTGGGCGATCGCCGAGGGTCGGGCGGCCGCCGCCGCGGTGGACACCTACCTGAACGGCCTGTCGGAGCTCCCCGCACCGGTCGAGGCGACCACCCAGGCGCTGCGCCCCTGACCAGCAGACGAACGCAGCACGACCAGCACGTGACACATCACACCCGCGACCGGGGATAACCCCTGCCCACAAGGCAGGGCCAGGACGTTCGGCTGCGGCCCGAAAACCGAGAGGGAATAGGCTCGAACCATGCGTAGAGCGAAGATCGTCTGCACCATCGGCCCCGCGACGGAGTCGCCCGAGCAGATCCAGGCACTGGTCGACGCGGGTATGGACGTGGCGCGACTGAACCGCAGCCACGGTGAGACCGAGGTGCACCAGCGCGTCTACAACAACGTGCGCGCAGCGGCGAAGGCGTCGGGTCGCTCCGTCGCCGTCCTGGTCGACCTGCAGGGCCCCAAGATCCGCCTCGGCCGCTTCGTCGAGGGCAAGCACTTCCTCGAGGTCGGTGACGTCTTCACCATCACCACCGAGGACGTCGAGGGCACCAAGGACCTCGTCTCCACCACCTTCAAGGGCCTGCCGGGCGACGTGAAGCCGGGCGACCCGATCCTCATCGACGACGGCAAGGTGCTGGTCCGCGTCACCGAGGTGGACGGCCCCCGTGTGGTCACGCGCGTCGAGGTGCCGGGCCCGGTGTCCAACAACAAGGGCCTCAACCTGCCGGGCGTCGCGGTGTCCGTCCCCGCGCTGAGCGACAAGGACGAGGAGGACCTGCGCTGGGCCGTCCGCGTCGGTGCCGACCTCATCGCGCTGTCCTTCGTCCGGAACGCCCGCGACTACGACGACGTGCGCCGGATCATGGAGGAGGAGGGCCGGGTCGTCCCGGTCATCGCCAAGATCGAGAAGCCGCAGGCCGTCGAGAACCTCAACGAGATCGTGCAGACGTTCGACGGCATCATGGTCGCCCGCGGCGACCTGGGCGTCGAGCTGCCGCTCGAGCAGGTGCCGCTGGTCCAGAAGCGGGCCGTCGAGCTGGCGCGCCGCAACGCCAAGCCGGTGATCGTCGCCACGCAGGTGCTCGAGTCGATGATCACCAGCCCGCGCCCGACGCGCGCCGAGGCCTCCGACTGCGCCAACGCGGTCCTCGACGGTGCCGACGCGGTGATGCTGTCCGGCGAGACGAGCGTCGGCGACTACCCGATCGAGGCGGTCCGCACCATGGCCCGCATCATCGAGGTGACCGAGGAGCTGGGTCGCGAGCGCATCGCGCCGCTCGGCTCGACCCCGCAGACCCGTGGCGGTGCCATCACGCGTGCGGCCGCCGAGGTGGGCGACGCGCTCGGGGTGAAGTACCTGGTCACGTTCACGCAGTCCGGTGACTCCGCCCGGCGGATGTCGCGCCTGCGGTCGGCGATCCCGCTGCTCGCCTTCACCCCGCTGGAGGCCGTCCGGAACGTGCTGTCGCTCAGCTGGGGCGTGCAGACGTATCTCGTGCCGAAGGTCGAGAGCACCGACGTGATGGTCTACCAGGTGGACCAGACGCTGCGCGCCCAGGGCCTGGCCGAGATCGGCGACGTGGTCGTGGTCGTGGCGGGTACGCCGGTGGGCGTGACCGGGTCCACCAACTCCGTGGTGGTGCACCGCATCGGTGGCGAGGAGCCGGAGCGCCTGCGCGTCCTGTGACGCGGGCGTCCTTTGACGCACCACAGCAACGAGAAGAGCTCGCCGCACGACCCCGGACGGGGCTCGTGGGGCGAGCTCGTCTCGTTCAGCGCCCGCTGAGGGCGACCGGGCGGTGGGCGTCGATCGACACGCAGTACTCGCAGCGCGGACGTTCGTCCGTGCCCAGCTGCTTGTTCCACCAGGGGATCTCGCGACCCGCAGGGCACTCGTCGTCGTCGTGGAAGACCTGGGGGTCGGACGGGTGTGCCGAGTGGTACGCCTTGACCTTCATCGCGCCGGCCTCCTTGCCGTCGAGACGTCTGACCTGCACGGTCAGTGGATGGGACGACGTTAGGGCCCTCTGTCGAGCAGGGCTGAGACTTAGGGCCCTGGTCCGGTGGACGGCCCGCACGGCGGTGGTCGGGTCGCCGCACCGCCTGCGTGCCGACAGGATCTCGGCATGAGCGGCGACGATCGGACGGGAGAGCGCGGGTGAACAACATCGACGTGCGAGACGCGGTGGCGGAGCAGCGTTACGAGGCGCGGCAGGGCGAGACGGTCGTCGGGGTGCTCCTGTACGAGCTGGACGGTGACGTGGTCACCTTCACCCACACCGAGGTGGAGCCCCAGGCCGAGGGCACCGGTGTGGGGTCGACCCTGGCCCGCCGTGCCCTGGACGATGCCCGGGCCTCGGGACGGCGGGTGGTTCCGGCATGCCCCTTCGTCAAGGCGTGGATCGGTCGGCATCGCGAGTACGCAGACCTGGTGCAGCCCTCCGGCCCGGTGCGATGACCTAGGGGCGCGGCGCCGTCCGTCAGCCCCGGACGGCGAACGTGGCGTGGAGCAGGTCGCGGTCCCGTGAGGACGGGCCGACGAGCAGCTCGAACTCGCCGGGCTCGACGACCCGCGTCGCGTCCGCGTCGACCAGCGTGCAGTCCCGTACGGGCAGCTCGAGCTCGACGACCCGTCGCTCACCGGGTGCCAGCGCCACCTGCCGGTAGGCCTTGAGCTCCTTCTGTGCCCAGGTCACCGATGTGACGACGTCGTGCAGGTACACCTGGACGGTCTCGAGGACGGGGCGGCCTCCGGTGTTCGTGACGGCGACGCGCGCTCGCACGGCGTCATCCCGGCCGACCACCGGCGTGGAGACGACGAGGTCGTCGTACGCCACGCTGGTGTAGCTGAGGCCCTCGCCGAACGCGAAGGCCGGGTCCTGGGTCAGGTCGGCGTACCGCGTGCCGTGCTGGCCGGGCAGCTGGTTGTAGTACGTGGGTTGCTGGCCGACGTGCCGGGCGAACGAGATCGGCAGCCGGCCGCTCGGCTCCACCAGGCCGAGCAGCAGCTCGGCGATCGCCTGTCCGCCGCGCATGCCCGGGTTGGCCGCCCACACGAGTGCGGCGGCCTCCAGGGCGGACGGCGGCAGGACCAGCGGCTTCGAGGCGACGAGGACGACGACCATCGGTGTGCCCGTCGCCGCGAGGGCGTCGAGCAGGGCGATCTGCCCGCCGACCAGCTCGAGGGTGGCCGTGGAGCGGCCCTCGCCGACCAGCTCGATGCGGTCGCCGACCACGGCGACGACCACGTCGGCGTCTCGGGCCGCCCGGACGGCCTCGGCGATCAGCGCCTCGTCGGGCGGGCAGGGCACCGCGACCGCCGGACGCGGCTGACCGTCGGGGAAGAAGGCACCCTCAGGGTCCGGGCCGACGGTGACGACGTCCGCACCGCGGGCGTGCGTGACGGTCCAGCTGCTCGGCGCGTGCGCGCGCAGGCCGTCGAGCACCGTGGTGGTCAGGTGCCGCGGGTGGCCGTCGGGCAGCCAGTCCGCCTGGCCGGACGCCCCGGCCCAGTCGCCGAGCTGCGCGTGCTGGTCGTCGGCGTTGGGGCCCACGACCGCGACCCGGTACGGGTGGCCAGTGGGGTCCGCGGCGCGTCCGGTCGCGTCGGCGGTGAACCCACCGGCCAGCGGCAGCGTGCCGTCGTTGCGGAGCAGCACCAGCGACCGGCGGGCCGTCTCGAGGTTGACGGCGGTGTGCTCGGGTGCGCCCACGACGGCGCGCTGGCGTGCGGGCTCGGGGCGGCGCGGGTCCTCGAAGAGACCGAGCTCGAGCTTCAGCGTGAGGATGTGGGCGACCGCGGCATCGATCTCGCTCTCGGCGAGCAGGCCTCGGGCCACCGCGTCCTGGGCGCCGGCGAAGAACTGCGGCGTCGTCATCACCATGTCGTTGCCCGCCCGGACCGCCCGGGCAGCGGCGTGGGTGTGGTCCGGCTCGATCCGCTGCTCCCACACCATGCGGCCCACGTTGTCCCAGTCGGTGACCAGCGTGCCTGTGTACCCCCACTCGCCGCGGAGGACCTCGTTCAGCAGCCAGTGGTTGACGGTGATCGGGACACCGTCGGTGGACTGGTAGCCGAGCATGAACGTGCGGCAGCCCTCACGTGCCACGCGTTCGAACGGCGGCAGGAACCAGGACCGCAGCTTGCGGCGGGAGATGTCGGCCTCGCTGGCGTCCCGCCCGCCCTGCGTCTCCGAGTAGCCGGCGAAGTGCTTGGCGGTGGCGAGGATCGCGGTCGGGTCGGTGAGGCCGTCCCCCTGGTAGCCGCGGACCATGGCCGAGGCGAGCTCGCCGATGAGGAAGGGGTCCTCGCCGAACGTCTCGTCGACGCGGCCCCACCGCAGGTCCCGCGCGATGCACAGCACGGGGGAGAACGTCCAGTGGATGCCGGTGGCGGCGACCTCCACGGCCGTCGCTCGCGCCGCTCGCTCGAGGAGGTCGGGGTCCCAGGTGGCCGCCATGCCGAGCTGGGTGGGGAAGATCGTCGCGCCCTCGAAGAACGAGTGCCCGTGGATGCAGTCCTCGGCGACCAGGAGCGGGATGCGCAGCCGCGTCCCGTCGGTGAGGTCGTGGGCCTGCAGCACGTTGTCGGGGGAGGCGTGCAGGATCGAGCCGACGTGGAAGTCCCTGACGAGCGGCTCGACACCGTCCTTGGCGTTGAGCTGCAGCATCTGCCCGACCTTCTCGGGCAGCGTCATCCGGGCGAGCAGGTCGGCCACCCGGGCGGGGACTTCGAGGCTGGGGTCCTGGTAGGGCAGGAGCGCGGTCACGACGACGGGTCCTCTCTCGGCCTCGGGCTTGGTCTCGAATCGATTCGACGGCGATTCGGCGGCCACTGTAGCCGTTTCCGAGGAGTGGCGTGGGAGCGTTCCCGCACGGCGTGGCGTCGCCGTTCGCGACGGCGGTCCGAGGCGCAGGCATGATGCGCGTGTGCGCTGGTTCACGGGGGTCGTCTTCACGGGGGTCGTCGTGGTGCTGCTGACCGGCAGCCTCGACGCCTGCACCGCGGGCACGCAGCCCGTCCCCGACAGCACCTCGGCTTCGCTCAGCACCGGCGCGGCGTCCGCGTCCTCCGGGAGCGGGACCTCGAGCGCGGCCGGGGCGCCGACGGCGGGCGTGCCGCCGACGTCGTCCCCCTCGGCACCGACCGGCAGCGGGCACGGCGTCGACCCGCTGTCCGGGTGGACGCTCGAGGAGAAGGTCGGCCAGATCGTCATGGTCGGCGTGAGCACGTCCGCCCCGCAGCGGTCGAGCCACGACGTCGTCGCGTCCGCGCACGTCGGGAACGTGTTCCTGCAGGGACGCACGTCGGCGGGCCGGCAACGCGTCGCCGCGCTGGTGCACTGGTTCACCGACCAGGTGCCGTCGGGCGCCACGCACGGCGCCCCCATGATCGTCGCGACGGACCAGGAGGGCGGTCTGGTGCAGACCCTCTCGGGTGACGGGTTCAGCGCCATCCCGTCCGCGCTGGAGCAGGGCGGGCTGCCGCCGGCCGAGCTGCGCTCCGCTGCCGCGTCCTGGGGTTCGGAGCTCGCGGCGGCGGGCGTGACGCTCGACCTCGCGCCGGTCGTCGACGTGCCGACCGAGGGCGGCGCGGCGAGCAACGCGCCGGTCGGGGCGCTGCGCCGCGCGTACGGGTTCGCCGCCGCGGACGTGGAGGCCCACGCCGATGCGTTCACGGACGGGCTGGCCGGTGCAGGGGTCGCGGTGGCGCCCAAGCACTTCCCCGGACTGGGTCGGGTCACCGGCAACACCGACTCCGCGGCCGGCGTGGTCGACGACGTGACGGACGCGTCCTCGGAGCAGGTGCAGGTGTTCCGTCACGAGGTCGCCCGCGGCGCACGGTTCGTCATGGTCGGGACCGCGAGCTACGCGCGTCTGGACCCCGGGACGCCGGCCGCCTTCTCGCCCGCGGTCGTCCAGGGGCTGCTCCGGGGGCAGCTGGGGTTCAGTGGCGTCGTGATCACCGACGACCTCTCGGGTGCGGCCCAGGTGGCGGCGTGGAGCCCGGGCGACCGCGCCGTCAAGGCGATCGAGGCGGGGTGCGACATCGTGCTCGCCTCCAAGGACCCCAGCGTGGTCCCCGCGATGGTGAGCGCCCTGGTGGAGCGCGCACGCACCGACCCGGCGTTCGCTGCACAGGTGGACCAGGCGGCCCGCCGGGTGCTCGCCGCCAAGGGCGTCGCGTGACGGCCGCCGGCGCACCGTCCGCTGCCCGCGCAGCCGTCCCACGGCCCTGGGGCGCGATGTCGATGTCTCCGCAGCGGTAGCGAGGCCTGCGGCAACGGGTGAAGCATCACCCCCGAGGCTGACCGGTAGAGGCGGCCCGGGGGACAACGCCACACCAGACAAGGGAGCAGCAGCCATGAAGGGCTTCAAGGACTTCATCATGAGGGGCAACCTCGTCGAGCTCGCCGTCGCCTTCATCATGGGCGCCGCGTTCGGCGCCGTGGTGACCGCCTTCACCAAGGTGATCATCGAGCTGCTGGCGAAGGCCGGCGGTGCTCCGAACTTCGACCAGTGGAAGCCGGGCGGGCTGGTGTCGGTGGGGCCCTTCCTCACCGCGCTGGTCGCGTTCCTGATCCTGGCGTTCGTCGTCTACTTCTTCATCGTCAAGCCGTACGAGGCGGCCAAGCGGCGGTTCGTCCGCAAGGAGGAGGTCGACGCCACGCCCGACGAGGACACGTTGCTGCTGCGGGAGATCCGCGACGCGCTCGTGCGCGGCGGTGAGGGTCCGGCGCGCGTGTAGCGGGTCGCTGAGCGGCGCGGTGCGCCGACCGGGCTGCGGTTGGCGAACCGCGTCCCGGTCGGCCGCCCGAGGGTCCGGCCGTCGAGGCATCGGCCGGCTCGGCACGGTCCCGCCGGACGCCATCGGGACCAGTTTCGAGGTGTGGCCCGCGCAGCGGCGGGACCATCTCGGCGGTCCGACGCTCGCACCGGTGTCCGTGAGCGTCGGTTCCGGCGGGCACGCTCCGGCGTCGATGCAACGTGCCCTCTCAGCTCACGCGGTTCGTGGTGTTCAACGCACGCATCATGCGGATGGTGCTGCGGGGGAGCCACTGACCTGACGGCCACCGTTCAGGCGGGTGCATCGTCCGGCGGGGTCGACGCGCGGTCGGTCGTGCGCGACCGCGGTGCCCGCGTGCCCGGGCTCGGCGACCGCTGCTCGGCGTTCCTCCAGGCAGGGGAGAGCCGGACGACGTCGCCGACGACCGTGACGGCGGGCGATCGCACGCCGATCCGTACGGCCAGGTCGGCGATCGTCGCGAGGGTCCCGACCGTCGTGCGCTCACCCGGACCGAAGCCGTCCTCGACGATCCCGACGGGTGTGTCGTCGGCGCGGCCCGCGGCCCGCAGCGCCTCGCAGGCCCTGCCGAGGCCGGCCACCGCCATGAGGAGGACGACCGTGTGGTCGCGTGCCGCGGGGACGGCGGCGATGTCGTCGTGCCCCGTCACCACCGTGAAGCCGGTCGCCACGCCGCGGTGGGTGACCGGGATGCCCGCGACGGCCGGGACCGCCACGGCGCTGGTGACGCCGGGCACCACCTCCACCGGCACGCCGGCGCGGCGGCAGACCTCGGCCTCCTCGGAGCCACGACCGAAGACGTAGGGGTCGCCGCCCTTGAGGCGGACGACCCGCCGACCGGCCAGGGCGTGCTCGACGAGAAGGGCGTTGATCTGGTCCTGCGGCACGGCGTGATGGCCCGGGGTCTTGCCGACGTCGACCACCAGCACGTCCGGGTCGAGCTCGGCCAGGACGGCGTGCGGGGCGAGCCGGTCGACGACCACGACGTCCGCCTCGGCGAGCAGCCGCCTCCCGCGGACCGTGAGAAGACCGGGGTGGCCCGGGCCGCCCCCGACGAGGGCGACCGAGCCGACCGCGTTCGGGGCCTGGCTCGCGCCGGGCGTGGTGGGGCGTCGCCTGCGCAGCGGCAGAGAGCCTGCCTTCAGGAGCGCGCCGATGGCGTCCCGCAGCCCGCTCGCGCGCCGAGGGTCGCCGCCGGCGTTCACCGCGACCACGACGTCGTCCACCGTGGCGACCGCCGGCACCCAGGCCGTCGCCTGGGCCGCATCGCCGGCGTGCACGCACCAGACCCGGGCGGCGTCCGCATCGGCGAGCACCTGCCGGTCGACGTCCGGGTCTCCCGTCGCGGTGTGGACCAGCCACGCGCCGTCCAGGTCACCGGCCTGGTAGCGGCGGCCCGACCAGGTGATGGTGCCCTCGGCGGCGAGCTTCACCAACGAGGGGTCCGCCTGCGGCGCGACGACGTGGACGGCGGCACCGGCGTCGACCAGGGTGCGTGCGCGCCGCGCCGCGACCGGTCCACCGCCGACCACCACCACGTGGCGTCCCGCGACGGACAGGGTGAGCGGGTACTGCGGCAGCTCCGTCACCGTGCGGTCTCCGCCGACAGCCCGCGCCGACGCAGCAGGCCGCGCTCGACCGGGGCGAAGAACGCGAGCTCAACGGTGACGCCCACCACGAGGATCAGCACGATCGCCGCGATCACGGTCGTCATGTCGCTCAGCTCGCGCCCCTGCTCCAGGAGGGAGCCGAGCCCGAAGCCGATCTTGCCGCCGACCGCGATGATCTCGGCAGCCATGAGGGAGCGCCACGAGAATGCCCAGCCCTGCCGCAGGCCCGCGACGTACCCCGGCAGCGCCGCCGGCAGGAGGACGTAGCGGACCTGCTGCCACGGGCCGGCCCCGAGCACGCGCCCCACCCGTCGGAACAGCGGCGGGACCTGGTCGACCCCCGAGACGAGGCCGTTGACGATCGAGGGCACCGCACCCATCAGCACGACGAAGTACACCGTGGCGTCGGACAGCCCGAACCAGATGATCGCGGCGGGTACCCAGGCGACGGACGGCAGCACTTGAAGGCCCGAGATCAATGGGCCCAGAGACACCCGCAACCAGCGCACCCGCGCGACCAGCAGCCCGACGGGGGTGGCGATCGCCACCGCGACGACGAAGCCGGCGAGGCCGCGTCCCAGGCTGGTCAGCAGGGCGGTCTGCGCGTCACCCGCGTGCCACAGGCCCAGCAGCGTGCCCGCGACGTCGGTAGGTCCCGGCACCACGTACCGAGGCTTGAGCCCGAGAGCGACGAAGCCCTGCCAGCCGGCGAGGAGCAGCAGCAGTGCGAGGGCCGGGGGCCACGCCCCGGTCAGCCGGCGGCGGACGCGACCGGCGCGGTTCTGGTCCACCGTCTGCAGCGCGTCGAGCCCGGCCTCGAGCCGGCGGTCCACGTCGGAAGGCTCGGTGGCCGGTGCTTGGAGCACCGTCCGGACGGTGCTGTCAGACGGCATGGCGGCGGATCTCCTTGCGCAGGTGGTCGGTGATCTCGACCGCGAGGGCGGCCACCTGGGGCGCCTCGATGCGCCGATGACCCTCGATGTCGACGGTCCACTCGCGCACGATGCGCCCGGGGCGGCTCGACATCAGCAGCACCCGCTGCCCGAGGCGAACCGCCTCGCGGACGTTGTGGGTGACGAAGACGACTGTCCGACCCGTCCGCTGCCAGATGCGCTCGAGCTCGTCGTGCAGCAGGTCGCGGGTGATCGCGTCGAGTGCCGCGAACGGCTCGTCCATCAGCAGCACCGGGCGGTCCTGGGCCAGCGCCCGCGCCAGTGCGACCCGCTGGCGCATGCCGCCCGACAGCTCGTGCACCCGCTTGGCGCCGGCACCGGCCAGGTGCACCAGGTCGAGCAGCTCCGCCGCGCGGGCCGACCGCTGGGCGGCGGGCACGCCGTTCAGCCGCAGGGCGAGCTCGATGTTGCGGGTGGCGGTGAGCCACGGGAGCAGCGCGGGTTCCTGGAACATCAGGGCGGCGCTGCCACCGGGCACGTGCACCGTGCCGGCCGTCGGCCGCTCCAGGCCGGCGAGGATCGACAGGAGCGTCGACTTGCCGCAGCCCGAGGCCCCGAGCAGGCAGACGAACTCGCCCGGACGCAGGGTGAGGTCGATGCCGTCCAGCACGGGTGCGCCGGTCCCGGCGAACTGCTTGCTGACGCCCTCGACGCGAAGGGCGTCCGCACGGGTGGGACGCGCGTCCTGGGAGGTGGTGGTCGAGATCATGGGTCACTCCTTCCCGAGGCCCGCGGCGGAGACCGGTGCGGTGGCGGACTGCCTGCGCAGCTCGTTGAGCAGGCGCAGGTCGTAGATGCCGTCGATCGAGGCCTGGTGCGCGGTGCCCGCGGCGACGGCGTGCGCGAGCGACGTCTTCAGCGTCGCCGCGAGCGGATCGGTGGAGAAGGCGGTCTCCGCGAAGGCCCGCGCCAGCACCTGGTCGGACAGGGGCTTGCCGCCGGTGGCGACGAGCTGGGCGTTGACGGCGCCGGCTGCGGAACCGGGGTTGGCGTGCAACCAGTCGACCGAGTCCTGCAGACCCTGCAGCAGCGCGCGGACCGTGTCCGGGTGGGCGGCCAGGTAGCGGCGCGACACGATCAGCTGCGTGGTGACGAAGCTGCCACCCGGCCACAGGTCCTTCTCGTCGACCAGCACGTGCGCGCCGCCCTCGAGCACCAGCCGGGACGCCCACGGCTCGGGCAGCCACGCCCCGTCGATCCGGTGGTCGGTGAACAGCTGGAACGTCTGCGCGTTGTCGGTGGGCGTGATCGTCACGTCTCCGCCGCCGCTGAGGGGGCTGCGGAGCCCCTGGTCGTGCAGCCAGGACCGCAGCGCGACGTCCTGCGTGCCACCGAGCTGCGGCGTGGCGAGGTCGGTGCCCACCAGGTCGTGCACCGAGGTGATCCCGGTGCGGACGACCAGCTGGGCGCCTCCCGACGTGCTGCCGGCGACGATCCGCAGCGCGTCGCCGCTGGACTGGATGAAGCCGTTGATCGCCGGGTTCGGCCCGACGAAGGCGGCGTCCACCGCGCCGGCGTTGAGCGCCTCGATCGCGGCGGGACCCGCGTTGAACACCTGGGTGGTCAGGGTCGGGGTGCCGGCTGCCTTCAGCCGGGCGGCGAACAGGCCGCGGCCGACGCCGACGAGCGCAGGGGCGTGGGTGACGTTGGCGAAGTAGCCGAGGCGCAGCTCGCCGGCCGGGCCGGTCTGCGCCGGCGTCGCGGCGCCCTCGGCCGGGCTGCAGGCGGCGAGCGTCGCGGCCACGACGGTGACGGCAGCCCCGGTCAGGAGGTGGCGCAACCGACGCCGTGACGATCTGCGCTGCATCGCGCCCCCGGTGGGGACGGTGGTGCGGGACATGGAGGTGCCTCTCGGTGGGTGTGCTCGGGCAGCAGGGACCCGCCTCAGATCGCGTCCGGATCAGATCGCGTACTGGACGGGCCGTGCGCCCGGACACCGCGCCGCGCTCAGCGGGGCGCCGACCATCCCGGCGGCGAGCGTCATGCCGTCGTGCGCGTCGACCAGCAGGAACGCCCCCGTCCGGCGCGCCACGACGTACTCCTCGGCGGCGACCGGCGAGGCGAGGCGCAGCCGCACCTGGCCGATGTCGTTCAGCTCCAGCGCGTCGGCCGGCTCGAGCTGCGCGGTGTCGAGGTCGAGACGTCCGTCGACCTCGCGCACCACGGCCTGCACGGTCCTCGTGGTGTGCTTGACCAGCACACGTGCGCCCGGCCGGAGCGGCCGGTCCGACAGCCAGCAGACGGTCGCCTGCAGGTCCTGCGTCGTGGTCGGTGCATCGACCGCGGCGGCGAGCAGGTCACCGCGGGCGATGTCGAGGTCGTCCGCCAGGCGCAGCGTGACCGACTGGGGCGCGAAGGCGACCTCGAGGGGACCGTCCGCGGTGTCGATGCCCTGCACGGTGCTGGTGCGACCGGACGGCAGCGCGACGACGGGGTCGCCGACCGCCACCACGCCGGCGGCGATCTGACCGGCGTACCCGCGGTAGTCCCGCAGCAGGGGGTCGCGTGCCGCGTCCTGCGGGCGCAGCACCACCTGGACGGGGAACCGGAAGGCCTCCGTCACCGGATCGACGCCGGCAGGCAGCTCCTCGAGCACCTCGAGCAGGCTCGGTCCGGTGTACCAGGGGGTGCGCGTCGACCGGTCGACGACGTTGTCGCCGTCCAGGGCGGACACCGGCAGGGTGCGGACGTCGTCGAGGCCGAGATCGGCCGCGGCGGCCTGCACCTGCGCCGAGACGTCGGCGAACACCGCCTCGTCGAAGCCGACCAGGTCGATCTTGTTCACCGCGACGACGACGTGCGGCACCCGCAGCAGGGACGCGACGGCGAGGTGCCGGCGGGTCTGCTCCAGCAGGCCCTTGCGCGCATCGACGAGCAGGACGACGACGTCTGCCGTGCTGGCGCCGGTCACGGTGTTCCGCGTGTACTGCACGTGACCCGGGCAGTCGGCCAGGATGAACGACCGGCGCGCGGTGGCGAAGTAGCGGTACGCCACGTCGATCGTGATGCCCTGCTCGCGCTCGGCACGCAGGCCGTCGGTCAGCAGCGCCAGGTCGGTCGCCTCGAGCCCGCGGTCACGGCTGACCCGCGCCACGGCGTCGAGCTGGTCGGTCAGCACGGACTTGGAGTCGTAGAGCAGCCGGCCGACCAGGGTCGACTTGCCGTCGTCCACGGATCCGGCGGTGGCCAGGCGCAGCAGCGTCGCCATCAGAAGTACCCCTCCTTCTTGCGGTCCTCCATGGCGGCCTCCGACAGGCGGTCGTCGGCACGGGTCGCGCCTCGTTCGGTCAGCCGCGTGGCGGCGACCTCGTCCACCACGTCCTGCACGTCGGTCGCGTCGCTCTCCACCGCGCCGGTGCAGGACATGTCGCCGAGGGTCCGGTAGCGGACCCTCCGGACGGTGACGGGCTCGTCCTCCCGGGGCTGGGTGTGCGGGCCGACCGCGATCCACATGCCGTCGCGCCGGAACACCTCGCGGTCGTGCGCGTAGTACAGAGCCGGCAGCTCGATGCGCTCGGCCGCGATGTAGCGCCAGATGTCCAGCTCGGTCCAGTTGCTGAGCGGGAACACCCGGACGTGCTCACCGGGTGCGTGGCGGCCGTTGTACAGGTTCCACAGCTCGGGTCGCTGGTTGCGCGGGTCCCACTGGCCGAACTCGTCCCGGAGGCTGTAGATCCGCTCCTTGGCCCGTGCCTTCTCCTCGTCCCGCCGGCCGCCGCCGAAGACGGCGTCGAAACGGTGGTCGCGGATCGCGTCGAGCAGGGGGAGCGTCTGAAGCGGGTTGCGGGTGCCGTCGGTGCGCTCCCGCAGCCGGCCGTCGTCCAGGTAGTCCTGCACCCGGGCCACCTCCAGACGCAGGCCGAGGCGGTCGACCGTCGCATCCCGGTACGCCAGCACCTCGGGGAAGTTGTGCCCGGTGTCCACGTGCAGCACGGGGAACGGCACGGGTGCCGGCCAGAACGCCTTCAGCGCCAGGTGCAGCATCACCACGGAGTCCTTGCCGCCGCTGAACAGCAGCACGGGGCGCTCGAACTCGGCGGCGACCTCGCGGAAGATGTGGACGGACTCGCTCTCGAGGGTCTGCAGCTGGGTCAGCCTGCGCGGCGGCAGCGACTGCTCGCCGGTCCGGCCGGCGGCCGGTGCGGCCGTGGCCGTGGTCGTGGTGCTCATCGGTGGATCCCGCATTCGGTCTTGGCGAGGCCGGCCCAGCGGCCGGATCGGGGGTCGTCGCCCGGGGCGACCCGGGCGGTGCACGGCTGGCAGCCGATCGACGGGTAGCCGTCGCTCAGCAGGGGGTTGAGGGGCACCTCGTTGGCCCACGCGTAGGTCAGGAGCTCGTCGAACGTCCACGCCGCGAGCGGGTTGATCTTCACCAGCCCGTGCGCCGCGTCCCACGTGACGATCGGCGTGCTCGTCCTGGTCGGCGCCTCCTCGCGGCGCACGCCGGTCACCCAGGCCTCGTAACCGGCGAGCTGCTCGGCGAGCGGCTCCATCTTGCGCAGCCGGCAGCACGCTGCCGGGTCCCGGGCGAACAGGTCCTTGCCGTGCGCGGCGTCCTGCTCCGCGACGGTCTGCCTGGGCAGCACGTCGATGACGCGCACCGGCAGCCGTTCGGCCACCACCTGTCGCGTCTGCAGGGTCTCGGGGAAGTGGTAGCCGGTCTCGAGGAACAGCACGTCCACGCCCGGCGCCGCCTGCGCGACCAGGTGGGGGAGGACGGCGTCGGCCATCGAGCACGCCACCGCGAGCAGCGGGCCGAACTCCTGGGCGGCCCAGGCGGCGACCTCCGTGGCGGGCGCCTCGGCAAGCCGGGGCGCGGCCTCCTCGACCACCGCGCGGAGCTCGTCGTCGGTGCGGCGGGTGCGGGTCGGTGCGGTCACTGCAGTGCCTCCTCGTCGGCGCGGTGGGCCCACTCCGCGAAGGTCTCGGGCCGGTCGGGACCATCGGCGCGGTCGGCGACGTACCGCCGGACCACGCGCTCGACGTACTCGGCGACACCGTCGACGGTCACCTTGAGGCCCCGCACGGTGCGGCCGAGCCCCGGCTCCTCGCGGTTAGCGGACGCCAGGCCGCCCCCGAGGTGAACCTGGTAGCCGGGCACCTGCCGGCCCTCCTCGTCCTGCACCAGCTGACCCTTCAGGCCGATGTCGGCGGTCTGGATCCGGGCGCAGGAGTTGGGGCAACCGTTGATGTGCAGGGCGATCGGTGTCAGGGCGTCGAGGTCCCCGAGCCGTTCCTCGAGCGAGTCGACGACGCGCACGGCCGCCGCCTTGGTCTCGACGATCGCGAGCTTGCAGAACTCGATGCCCGTGCACGCGATGGTCGACCGGCGGAAGGGGCTCGGTTCAGCCTCGAGGCCGTTGGCGCGCAGCCCGTCGACCACGGTGCCGACGTGCTCGGCCGGCACGTCCAGCACCAGGAGCTTCTGGTACGGGGTCAGGCGCAAGCGGGTCGAGCCGACGCTCTCCGCCAGGTCGGCCACGGCCAGCAGGGACGGCCCGGAGACGCGGCCGACGTACGGTGCCGCGCCGACGTAGAACCGGCCGTCCTTCTGCTCGTGGACGCCCACGTGGTCCCCGGACCGGGTCGGCGGAGGGGCGGGCGGACCGTCGGGCAGCGCGTACCCGAGGAACTCGTCCTGCAGCACCTGACGGAAGCGCTCGGCCCCCCAGTCCGCGAGCAGGAACTTCAGCCGCGCCCGGTTGCGCAGGCGCCGGTAGCCGTAGTCCCGGAACAGGCGCGTGACGGCGAGCCACACCTCGGGCACGCGCTCCTCGCTGACGAACGCCCCGAGCCGCTCGCCGAGCCGCGGCGCGACGCTCAGGCCGCCGCCGACCCACAGGTCGAAACCGGGGCCGAGCTCCGGGTGCACCAGGCCGACGAACGCGACGTCGTTGATCTCGTGCACCACGTCCTGGCTCGGGTGGCCGGTGAGGGCCGTCTTGTACTTGCGCGGCAGGTTCGACAGCTCCGGGTCGCCGATGTAGCGGCGGGCGATCTCGTTGATGGCCCAGGTCGGGTCGATGATCTCGTCGGCCGCGATGCCGGCGACGGGGCTGCCGAGGATGACGCGCGGCACGTCGCCGCAGGCCTCCGTGGTGCTCAGGCCGACCGCCTCGAGGCGGCGCCAGATCTCCGGCACATCCTCGATCTGCACCCAGTGCAGCTGGATGTTGTGCCGGTCGGTGATGTCGGCCGTGCCCCGCGCGAACTCGGTGGAGATGCGGCCGACCGTCCGCAGCTGCTCGGTCGTCAGCGCCCCGCCGTCGACGCGCACTCGGAGCATGAAGTAGCGGTCCTCGAGCTCCTGCGGCTCCAACGTGGCGGTGCGGCCGCCGTCGATCCCGGGCTTTCGCTGCGTGTACAGGCCCCACCAGCGGAACCGCCCGTGCAGGTCGTCGTCGGCGATCGAGTCGAAGCCCTGCCGTGCGTAGACCTGCTCGATCCGCTCCCGGACGTTGAGGCCGTTGTCCTGCGCCTTCATCGCCTCGTTGCTGTTGAGCGGCTCGCGGCCGTCCACCGCCCACTGCCCGTTGGGCTTGGACGACTGGTGGGCCGGACGAGCGGTGCGGGGTGCTCGGACGGCGCTGGTGGGGGACGAGGTGGACATGGATCTCCTCGGGTGACGAGCGGTTCAGCTCGCACGTGGCCCGTCCACCGGATCGGGGGCGGGGCGGGCGGGTGCAGCCGGCGAGGGGCTGGTGCGGCGCAGCGGCAGGCGCACGAGGGCGCTGCGATCCTGGCCGAGGACGCGGACGAGGGCCGCGTCAGGGGGTGGTCAGCGACAGAGCTGACACGAGCGCCGAGGCGCGCGGACGGCGCGGCCCGGCGCCGGTCGACAGCACGCCGTGGGCACGAAGGTGCTCACGGCGGCGGCGCGGGACGCGCTGGGTCGACCGGTCATGCTCCGAGGCTAGGAGCGGTGTCCACGATGTGTCCATGAGTGCCCACGGAGTGGGACGTTCGGCTCTGGTGGCCGAGCCTCGGCGCGCGGCGGCGCGGCCCCCGGGACACAGGGAGCGGACGGCGGCCGCACAGGCGGGCTCCAGGACCCCGTGCGACGGTGCCTCGATGCGTCCCTCGATCACACCCCGGGCCGGTTGGTTGCTCGCAGCCCTCCTGACTGTGGCGCTGACCGGTTGGGCACCGGCGGTCCAGCACCCGACGGCGGTGACCCCGACGCCTACCTCGTCCGCCGTGACCAAGGCCCCGGCTCGGCACTTCGTGTCGCGCCCGGACCTCACACCGCCCGTCATCACGGCCACCACCGCCGACGCGGGCCTGGCGCTGGCGCCTGCCGCCGAGAGCGCGGACGTGTTCCTCGGCCCGAAGGACCTGGACACGGGCGTCGCCATGCAGGGCGAGCTGATCGTCGACGCGCACGGCCAGCCGGTGTGGGTCGACGGCTCCAGCACGGGGACGTTCGACTTCCGCGAGCAGACATACCAGGGCAGGCCCGTGCTGACCTACTGGGCGGGGGCGTCCTCCTCGTACGGCCACGGGGACGTCGTCGTCCTGGACCAGACGTACACGCGGGTCGCCACGGTCACCACGGGTGGCGACCTCGGCGCCCACCAGGCCGACATGCACGAGACCACCATCACGCCGCAGGGCACGATGCTGCTGACGTCCTACCCGGAGGTCCGCGCCGACCTGAGCAGCACCGGCGGTCCGAAGGACGGCTGGGTGCTCGAGGGCGTCGCGCAGGAGGTGGACATCGCCACCGGACGGGTCCTGTTCGAGTGGCGCTCGCTGGACCACGTACCGATCTCCGACACCTTCCAGCCGCTGTCGCCCGGTCAGGGCACCCAGGCGAACCCCTTCGACTACCTGCACATGAACTCGGTGTCGCAGGACGGGCCCGACCACCTGCTGATCTCGGCGCGCAACACGCACACGGTGTACGAAGTCGCCCGGGGGACCGGTGCCGTCACGTGGCAGCTCGGCGGTCGGCACAGCAGCTTCACCTTCGGGCCCGGGGCCGCGTTCGCGTGGCAGCACGACGCGCGCAGGCAGGCCGACGGCACCCTGACGCTGTTCGACAACGAGGCGCCGCCGACGTCCTCCCGGGGCCTGCGACTGTCGCTCGACACATCGACCATGACGGCGACGCTCGTCGTGCAGTACCTCCCGCCCGCTGCCAGGGCGGCGGCCACGCAGGGCGACGTACAGGTGCTGCCGGACGGCAACGTGATGGTCGGCTGGGGTCAGGAGCCGTACTACTCCGAGTACACCGCCGGCGGTCAGCTGCTCTCGGACGCCACCTTCACCGCCGGCTCGAGCTACCGGGCGTTCGTCGCGCCGTGGACGGGCACACCGACGGCGCCGCCGGATGCCGTGCTGCGGCGCAGCGGATCGGCGGGGACCGTCTACGTGAGCTGGAACGGGGCGACGCAGGTGGCGTCGTGGCGCGTGCTCACCGGGAGCGACGCCTCCGATGCCGCGCCGGCCGCCACCGTGCCACGAGCGGGGTTCGAGACCGCGATCCCGGTGAAGCACCCGGGCAGCTACGTCGAGGTCCAGGCCCTCGACGCCGCGGGGACGGTGCTCCGCAGCGTCGTGGTTGGGTAGCGCCAGACCGTTTCGACGGGTCGGCTCAGTCCCGCGGCCGGCTGCTCAGCCGGACGCAGCAGAAGCCTGGTGCGGGCGCGAGCTCGGCCCCGACCCCCGGCACGGCCAGTCCCTCGATGACGCCGTCGATCAGCGCGAGGTTCATCGCGCACACCAGGTCGGTGTGCTCGGCGGCGAGCCGGTCGAAGGGGCAGTTCGCCAGGCACACGTCACCGTCGACCGTGCGTGGCTCGTAGCCGTGCTCGGCCAGCACCTGCGCCGTCCGTTCCAACCCGGTCCCCTCGTCCGTCGCCCCCTGCGCCGTCGACGCGGCCGCGAGGCGTCGTCCCTGCGCTGCTGCGGTCTCGCGGACGGCCTGATCGATCGGGGTCCCGTCACCGAGCGCCCGGTCGATGGCCGTGGCGAGCACGTCTCCGGCGAGGTCGTAGTGCCGCTCCGGCAGGGAGACCGAGACCTCCCGGTCGGAGCGGCGGTAGAGCTTCGAGGGCCTGCCCGCCCCGGGCCCGGACCTGCCGGACAGTCGGCGGAACTGGACCTCGAGCAGGCCCTCCTCGACCAGGCGGTCCAGATGGAACTTCGCCGAGTGCAGCGGCATGCCGAGGGCCGTCGCGGCCTGCTCGCGGCTGACGGCGTGCGGCTCGGACACCACGTAGCGGTAGAGCGCCCGCCGGGCCGGTTCGGCCAGGGCACCGATCGCCGAGAGGTCGTCGGCGAGCTCGTCCGGCACGACAGCCCCTTTCTATCGGAGATTCCCATTGACCTAAGACCGGGTTCGTTCTAACGTCCACAAAGTACACCGTTAGAGAGTTCAGGAGGCTGCCATGACCGAGACTCGCACCCGATCGCGGGCGACCGGTCAGGCCGTCCGACCACCGCTGACACGTTCATCGGCGCCGGTCGCACCGCGGATGGCATCGGCTGCACCTGGTCGGCCGGGCCGATGACGGGGGCCCAGTCGCTGGACCGCAGCGACGAGGCGTCGAACCTGTTGTCGTGGCGGCCCCGGGTGGCGCACGAGGCGGCGCCGGTGGACCTGGATGCTGCCGAGCGTGCGGCCGGTGCCCTGCTCGCCGCGCTCGGCCTGCCCGTGGACAGCGCCGGGATGGCGGAGACCCCGCGGCGGATGGCGACGGCCTACGCCGAGATGCTCGCGGCCCGTGCGTTCGACTTCACCACGTTCCCCAACACCGAGGGGTACGACGAGCTGGTCCTGGTTCAGGACATCCCCGTCCGGTCGGTCTGCGAGCACCACATGCTGCCGTTCGTCGGGGTGGCCCACGTCGGCTACCTGCCGCGCGACCGGATCCTCGGCCTGTCCAAGTTCGCGCGCGTCGTCGAGCTCTTCGCCCATCGTCCGCAGACCCAGGAGCGGCTGACCAAGCAGGTCGCCCAGCTGCTGCAGGACCGGCTGGCACCGCGCGGCGTCGGGGTCGTCGTCGAGGCCGAGCACACGTGCATGACCCTGCGGGGCGTGCGGGCAGCCGGCACCCGCACGGTCACCTCGGCCCTGCTCGGGGCGCTGCGGGAGAACGCCTCCTCGCGAGCCGAGTTCCTCTCCCTCACCCGCACGCACCTGGAGGTCTGATGGACACGTTCGTGATCGTCGGCGGTGGGCTTGCCGCCGCGACCTCCGTCGGCGAGCTGCGCGACCGCGGGTTCGACGGCCGCCTGGTCCTGGTGGGTGCCGAGCAGCACCTGCCGTACGAGCGCCCGCCACTGTCGAAGGGCTATCTCCTCGGGACCGCCCAGCTCGACGACGCCTTCGTCCACCCGTCGTCGTGGTACGCCGACCACGACGTGGAGCTGCGGCTGGGGACCGCGGTGACCCGCATCGACCCCGGCGCCCACACGGTGACCACCGGTCAGGACGCGCTGGCCTACGACCGGCTCCTGATCGCCACGGGCGCCAGGCCGCGTCGGCTCGGGATCGCCGACGACAGCGGTGCGCCGGTCGCGTACCTGCGCACCATGGAGGACAGCCAGCGCCTCAAGCCTGCTCTGGCGCCCGGTCGTCGGATCGTCGTCGTCGGAGGCGGCTGGATCGGCCTGGAGGTGGCTGCGGCAGCCCGCACGGCCGGCGCGGACGTCGTCGTGCTCGAGGCCCTCGAGCTGCCGCTCGTCCGTGTGCTCGGGCCGGAGGTGGCCGGGGTCTTTCGCGACCTGCACCTCGAGCACGGCGTGGACGTCCGCACGCGGGTGTCCGTCACCGGTGTCGCGCGAGACGGCGACCGTGCCGTCGTGACGCTCGCCGACGGCTCGTCGCTCACCGCCGACCTCCTCGTCGTCGGTGTCGGGGTCGCCCCCAACAGCGAGCTCGCGCAGGCTGCCGGCCTGGACACGGACAACGGCGTGCTCGTCGACGAGCGCCTGCGTGCCTCCGACCCGGACGTGTTCGCGGCCGGCGACGTCGCGAACGCCTACCACCCGGCCCTCGGGCGGCGGGTTCGCCTGGAGCACTGGGACACCGCGATCGAGCACGGGCGGACCGCCGCGCGCAACATGCTCGGGGGAGCGGAGCCGTACTCCCGGCTGCCGTACTTCTTCACCGACCAGTACGACCTCGGCATCGAGTACGTGGGCAGCGTCGGCCCGGACGGGTACGACGAGGTGGTCCTGCGCGGCGACGTGGCGGGCCGTCGGTTCACCGCGTTCTGGGTCAAGGACGACCGGGTCGTGGCCGGGATGCACGCCAACGACTGGGACGCCATCGAGTCCGTCCGACGCATCGTGACGGCCGGACGGGTGGACCCCATCCCCTTGAGCTAGTCCGGCTCGACGGCGCCGGGGCGTGGAGGACCCGTCACGCTCCGCCCTGGACGTGCTCCTCGACTCGCGAGGCGGACCCGGCCTGGGCGTCCTGCGGACTCGGCTCGGTGGCGCGCTGGTAGCGATCGGCGAGCATCCGGACGTGGTCGACGAGCTCCGTGGGTTCCGTCACGGTGAAGTCGACGCCGAGAAGGCCGAGATGGAGGGCGAGCGCCTCCACGCTGTCCGCGCCGCTGCAAGGCGGCGACGTGATTCGCGTGCCGTACGCAGAGGCGGCTTTCAGCGTCGTGCACGAGCGGGACGTCGCCGAGGTGGCCGCACGCATCCTGACGCGCGGCGGGCACGCGGGGCAGACCTACGACCTGACCGGCCCGGAGCCGCTGACCCAGGCGCAGCAGGTCCGCGTCCTCGGTCAGACGCTGGGGCGGCCGCTCGTCGTCGAGGACCTCGACCCGGAGCCCGTGATCGAGCAGATGAGTCAGTTCATGGACCGCGACCTCCTGGTCGCGCACTTCGCGCTGATGGCGAGAGCCGTCGGCAGGCCCACGCCGGTCAACGACGCGATCGAGCAGATCACCGGGCACCGGGCGCGCACGTACGCACAGTGAGCTGCGGACCACAGGGCCGACTTCGGGGGCTGATCGACGAGGCGTCGGCGGCGACGGACGCCCCACCCACTGAGACGGGCCCACGGGAGCAGCGGCATGCCGATGACATGATGAGCCGTGCCGAGCGTGAGTGTCGTCGTCACCGCCCATGACCAGGCGACTCTCGTCGCCGAAGCCGTCGCCTCGGCGTGGGCGCAGAGCCGGCCGCCGCACGAGGTGATCGTCGTCGACGACGGTTCGACCGACCCGGAGTCACTACGAGTTCTGGGCGAGCTGTCCGCATCAGGTCGGGCAACGGTCGTGCATCAGACGAATGCCGGAGTGAGCGCTGCCCGCAACGCGGGCATCGCGGCGGCGGGAACGGAGCTCGTCGTCGTGCTGGACGGCGACGACCGGATCAGCCCCGCATTCGTCGAGCGCACGGTTTCCCTGCTGGAGAGCGATTCGGCGATCGTCGCCGCCTCAGCATTCCTGAAGCTGCACGGGGTCGTCGAAGCGGTCGTGCGCCCAACCGGAGGCACGGCGGCGGACTTCCTGCACCGCAACGCATGCCCCGCAACCGCCCTGGTGCGGCGCTCGGCGTGGCAGGCGTGTCGCGGCTACGACGAGTCGATGCGGGCCGGCTTCGAGGACTGGGACTTCTTCCTGTCGATTCTCGGCACCGATCGGCGCATTGCGATCGTCCCCGAGCCGCTCGTGGAGTACCGCACTGCCGAAGCGTCGGCGAACGTCCGGTCGATGGCGCACCGGCTCGAGCTGTACGGCCGCCTCATCGACAAGCACAGAGAGGTGTTCGCCGCGAACCTTCGCACGGCCCTCCTCGCACACGAGTCTCACGCCATCGAGCTGCAGGACCGATGGGAGCAGCTCCTCGTGGCGGACCGGTCGATACCGGTCGGCGAGATCACCTACGGCGACGGCGGGATGGCCGCGGCGGTCCGAGTCGCGTCGGCCAGGCGGCGATGAGTGATCGCCGGCCGGTTCTTGTGGGGTGGGGACACCACGGCTCGGTCGTCGGGCTCGGTGCTGGGCGGCGAGCTGAGTAACCACTGCCATCAGTCTTGTGCCGCGCACATGACACGCCGGTACGTTCACGCAGGTCAGAGCGGTGCCCCGAGTGGGATTCGAACCGCCTCTGCGGGCAGCTGACGCTGGTGCTACGACCTTACCGGATATAGCCTCTGACGTGCAGGAACGGCCCGACAACCTAGGCGGATGAGGGGAACATCGGGGCCTGCTTACGAACCGCGTGGAAGAGAGATCTTCCACGTATCTTCCACGCCGAGGGGGCGGGCGGTGCCAGGACGAAGTTCATTCGGCTCTGTCGAAGCGCTGCCCTCGGGACGCTACCGGGCCCGCTACGCAACTGGTGTCGGCTCATGGAAGTCGGCCCCGACGACCTTCTCCACGAAGACCGCAGCACGGGCCTGGCTCGCCCGCACCCAGGTCTCGCTCGAGCAGGTCGCGGCGGGATCGCCGAAGGCGGTCCAGGCATCCCGGCCGCCGCGGCTGCGCGACTACGTCGCGGAGTGGATCGCGGAACGCCGGAACGGTCGCGGTGAGCCGTTGCGGCCGTCCACACGACGCACGTACGAGAGCTACCTGCGGCTCCATCTCAGCCCGAAGCGACTCGGTGGGATGCGACTGGACGAGATTTCCCCTGAGAACGTCCGCGCCTGGCACCACGAGCTGGATTCGGCGCACCCCACTGGTCGAGCACGCGTCTACGCCTTCCTGCGCACCGTGCTGGCCACGGCAGTGTCGGACGACCTGATCGCCGCGAACCCCTGTCGGATCCGAGGCGCCGGACAGGCGCGCGCCGTGACGCCTGTCGAGGTGCTGACCCCGCATCAGGTCGCAGACCTCGCGGAAGCGGTGGGTGAGCGCTACGCGGCAGCGATCCACCTGGGCGCATGGTGCCAAATGCGGGTCGGGGAGGTCTTGGCCCTCAGGCGGCGTGATGTCGACCTCGATACCCGGATCGTGCACGTCCGGCGGGGCGTGACCTGGATCGACGGCGTCGCCATGTTCGGGCCGCCGAAGACCGACGCCGGCATCAGGGACATCGCGATGCCTGACATCGTCGTTGAGGCACTCCAGCGCCACCTGATCGGAGTCGGGGGCAGTGGAGACGCGCTCCTCTTCGTCGGCCGCACTCCGGGGTCGCCCCCGCCCGTGCAGACGTTCGCCGACGCGGTGAAGCGCGCCGCGCGCCGGAGCGGGCTTCCACTGACCTTCCGCTTCCATCACCTGCGCCACGCAGGCTTGTCTCTGCTGGCCGAGGCCGGCGCCTCCGTTGCGGAACTCCAGGCCCGCGCCGGCCATTCCACGCCCGCCATGGCGCTGCATTACCAGCACGCGCGTGCCATTCGCGATCGTGACCTCGCCGCGCGCCTCGACGTCGTCATCGCGGGTGGGGCAGGCCAGATCAAACAGTAGACACAGGCAGTCAGCCCATCTTGCAATACGAACTCCTGGGAACATGTCGTGCTTGCCGCCCCACGGACCGAGTCCAGCGTGGCGGGTCAGCCACCTACCGGCTTCAGCAGGCCGCAGCCCAAGCGCCTTGACGGGGCCGAGCCACGGCGCCCGAGTGCGCCAGAGAGGTCGGAGTCGCCCCGCTGTCAGTCCTCCGCGGAGTCCACGTCCTCAGCCGTCCCGTCGAGAACGTCATGCCATGCCGCGGGCCTGAAGTCACCCATTAGCAGGAAAGCGTTCGTAGGATCCTCCGGATCCTCAATCCCATCCAGTCGCCGATCCCACAGCATCTCCACGTCGACATCGCCCACCAAATGGGGAAGGATTTCCTCGTACTTCCCGTCCCATTCCGGGTCGGTCGGCAGGGAGTTGAACTTCGCGGTCACCCCAATCAAGTCCGCAGTGTCGCGACCCCATTCCACATAGCTCGTACGGGTCGCCAAGGCGATCAAGACTTCTTCACCGACCGTACGAGGCTCAAGATCGTGCAGCGCACCGGTTCGAGCCGCCGTAAAGAGGCGATCGGCTGCATCACGCATCGGCACCCACCATTCGCGCGGCTGAGCCAGAACCGTCAGAGGCATGTCGTCACGCACAACTGAATCCACATCCTCGCCCCAGTCGGATAGGAGCGTATCCAGGTCGGCCGTCATTGCCAGCAACGTGATGTACAACTCGAACCGGTTCCTCGGGCTCAACGGCCCGCGTCCTTCCGTGTCCGAGTCGTCCTCCGCAGCGAAGCGCAGGAACACGTTCGAGTCGTCAATGAGTTGATCGAAGTGCTCGACGACGATCGTCGCGCTCGCCGAGTCCGGATCGTCCTCCTCCTGCACCCACAGCCAGTACGCACGGGAGACGAACGTCTCCCACACGGGGTCACGGAACACGTCGAGCAGGTCGTCCTCGCTTGGGTAGGTCCGATCGAGCAAGGGTGCGCCGTTGGGTGCAGGCAGCCATTGCGGCGACGGCGTGTATGGAACCTCCATCTCGTCCCCGAAGAGCGTGGCCTTCAGCCGGACATCGTCCGGAAGAGACTCGTTCGTGACCAGAAACTGAAGACCGAGCGTAATCCCGCTTTGCAGATGCTCAACAATCTCATCCGGCGACGTAGCGAAGAACTCGCGTACGACGGGCAAGTCAGACGGGACTGCGGGCAAGCCGACGCTAGAAGCCGCACGCTCCAAGGCCCGGCGGCACGCGAGCGCTACCGCTTCAGGCAGATCCGTGAGGTAGTCCTCGACCGAGGACCGATCACCGGAGCCGACGGAAGAATTGAGGTGCTGCACCAGGGCGCCAGCGTCCGTTGCTGAATCTGCCAGCGTCGTGACTTGCTCGAGAGCCGCGGGCGGGCTGCCCTCCGCAGCCGTCAGAAGGTATATCCGGGATCGCCGTTCAGTTGAAAGTGCTAGAAACAGGGGAGTGTTCACCGGGACAGAAGTCATCTCACGCCTCGCAGTTGGCGGACGGGCACTCCGTACACGGACGTGCCGCAGTTTCGATGGGCCGCTGGGCTAGTTACGGGCCAACCTGCTCGGCATCACCAACGGTATCAGCGTCGGTCCTGCGGACTGCGCCTCCAGACCGTCATCCGCTAGCGCCACAGCCGTCCCGCGACTGCGACTGCGGGGCCCATGGCCAAGGGCGGCGCGCTGTAGTCCGCGGTGGAGCGGGCAAGGACCTGATCTGCTTGAACGCAGATCAGCGCCATATTTGACTCATACGAGCTGGTTGCGTGTGTTCTTCGTTCCCTCCGAGATCCAGGTCTCGATGGGGCGAAGGACGTGGTCGACGTCCTCCTTGCGGAGACGGATCGAGCGCCGCCCGAGCCGCATTGCGGGGAGTGTGCCGTCGGCGATGAGCATGTGGATGTACCGGGTCGTCACCCTCAGCCGATCGGCGGCTTCGGCGACCGTGAGCAGCTCGTGCTCGACGCTGATCGTCATGGTTCCTCCTTCGTCGTGACGCGCGGCCGGCACCGTAGACGACCTCGGTCGTGTGGTCTGGCGACCGATCCGAGCTGCGTCTCGTGCCTGTACGAGACATCGACGGTCCTCTGCGGCCCGGTACATCGCGGTGACATCTGCGATGTCCTCGCGCATCCCCTGCCTGGGCGCGGTGACAATCCAGTGCCACCGCGCTCCGGGCACTCGATCAGGGGCCGCGCGGACCGGGACTCTGAAGTGACATCCGGCGACGCCGTGGCTCCTCGGGCGGCTTAGGATCCACACATGGGTTCGAACAGGCGTTCGAGTCGAGTGATCGCCTCGAGTTCGGCTGCGACGCGCGCCGTGCGAGCGGCCGCGTGGGCCGCCGCCAAGGCTGGTGACTCAGCGGCGTTGCTGCGGGTGGCGACCGACCCGACCGCCGACGACGAAGCCCTCGCGATCATCTGCCCGCCGATGAACGAGCTCGGGCGCCTTCCGATGGGTGTGGCTCTGGCGATCCTGGAGCATCCGCAGTGCCCAGGTGGCCTCGCGGACCGTCTCTCGAGGCATCCCGACGTGGTCGTCCGGCTCGCGGTGATCCGCCATCGCGGCTGTGGGGCGATGGCCCAGGCGTCGCTCCTCGGTGACGCCGATCATGCGGTGCGGGCTGCCGCGCGCGAGGTCTTTGCCGAGTGGACCGCACCTGGCGGTGACACCTCGGGAGGCCCGAGGACATTGAGGTGACATTCGGCCGCGAGGCCTGATGTCACCGCGTTGTACAGCGCCTCTGCGGAACGTCTCCCGTGTCCAAGCGACACGGGGAGGCGAGCATGACCATCGAGAACCAAGCACGGCAGCGTGAGGATGGCGAGCGGATCGTCCGCACGCGCGAGTGCCTGCTCAGCGTGCTGGCGAGGATCGACGGCGAGGGCTGGGACGGGGCCGCGGGCACCCGGCTGCTGACGTTCATCCGAGCCGACCTCGTCCGGCCGCTGGTCGCGGGTTGGGGCCTGCGGGGGTTCGCCGCTTCCCAGGCCGAGGCTTCCGCGTGGCAGGCGGCGTGGCGTGTGCTGACGACGGCCCGGCTGCGTGAGGCCGACTCGCCTTGGGGAGTGGTGTGGAAGGCCGCGAGCCGAGCGGTTCACGGCGAGGCCGCAGCTGCGCTGTTCGGCAAGGCCGAGCGGCGCTCATGGGAGTTGCTCGCGGGTCCTGCGGCGCAGCTGGAGAGCCTTGAGAAGTGGATCGACTTGGGTCTGGATGCGATCAGCGACGACTACCTCGCCGAGAGCGTCGACTTCACCATCGCGCAGGAGACGGCGGCGGCGGCGCTGTCCGCTGCCGGCTGGCAGCGCGATGAGGCCGACCACATCGTCGCGATGACCGTGCAGCTGCAGGCACTGCCCAGGGACCGTCGATGCACCGTGATCGGCTGGCGAACCATGGCCGACGAGCTTGGTCTGCCACCCTGGCAGGCCCGTCGACTGTGCGTCGTCCTGCTCGGCACGCCGGAGTGGCTGGGCCTGATTCCGCGTCTCGTGTTGAGCGGTTCCGGGGCACTTCGGACGCCCGGGATCGGCGCCGCGCTGCGGTCGACCCGGGTGCGTCGGCACCGCTCGCCCGTACTCGCGGCGCAACGCGCGGAGCGGCTGGCGGAGCCGACTTGTCCACAGCGGGCGGCGAGCTGAGTGATGTCCACAGATCTCGGGCCGACACCCTCGGTCGTGTCTGCATTGGCGCACACCAGTGCCATGCGATGCGCCGCAGTCAGGAAGCTCCTGACCTTTCGAGGGTTGGCCTATGACGGATCGGGGTGTCCAATGGGACAAACCGACACCGCCGTCAAGCCGGCCCGCCGTGCTTGTGGGCCGGACGGGAGCAGGTGTGCGCCGATGGGCAGTCGACAGAGCACCGCAGGGGGCGCGACCGTCGTCATGGTCGCGTTGCTCGTGGCCGCCTGCTCGCCAAACAGCGCCCCTGGCCCGGGCACGACGACATCGGGCGTGACAGCAACCACGGCAGCTCCGTCGACGGCAACCCCGACGGCCTCGGTCGATCCGGCCGTTGCCGCCGCCGAGGCGGCGATCCTCAAGGCCTATCGAGGCTATTGGGACGCCAAGGTCGCCCTCTACGCCGACCCACCCCAGACGATCGGACCTGAGCTTCAGACGTACGCCGTCGACCAGGCTCTCGCGGACGTCGGGCAGACGCAGTTCACCCTGCGGCAGTCGGGGATCGTCTTCCGGGGTTCACCTTCGATCCAGCCCACCGTGTCCGACGTCGTCCCCGGAGACGGCGGCAGCGCCAAGATCACCGACTGCGTCGACTCGACGAACTGGCAGCCCGTCTACGCCGCAACGGGGGCGTCGGCCGCGGCGCCGGGCCAAGCCGCGCGCTTGATCACGGATTCAACGGCGTACTTCTACGACGGTCGTTGGACGATCCGCGCGTCGGTCGTCAACCGGGACAAGACGTGCTGAGCAAGCTGGCGGCCACGGTCGCCGTCCTGGCCACGGTGGTTGTCGGCTCCGCGTCGCGCGCCGACGCCGCGGACCCGGTCTCGTGCCTGCCGGGCACTCAGGTCTGTGTCGTCCAGGTCACCCAGCCTGGGACCCAGCCGAGTGCCGGCACGCCGAACAGCGGAGTCGTTGCGAGCACCGGGCAACGGGTCTGCACCGTTCCCGCAACGGGCGCGCAGGTGTCTTGCTTCGACCCCGTCTGGGGATGGTGGAACGACCAGGACGGCTGCTACTGGAAGCTGGCCGATCCTCAGCCGGCGGACAACGTGTGGTGGGAGGGGCACTACCCGAACGGCGCGATCTGGGACGTGCTCTGCTTCCCTATCCGCCCGGGGAGCAGCGCAGGCGGGTGGACATGGCGCGCGTCGCCGCCGCCGGGCTATGGCGGCACGTCGGTGACGCCGGCGCAGCTGGCGCAGCAGGCGGTGGACCAGATGACGCTGTTGGGTCCGGAGATCCACCTGTCCATCCCCGCTGACAAGTTCGCCACGGTCGGGGTCCCGGTGTGGTTGTGGACGGGCGTGACGCCGGCGACGTGGGGCCCGAACTCGGCGACGGCCGCGGTGCCGGGCCTGTCGGTGACCGCAACGGCGCAGGCGCGCCAGATCGTCTGGGACACCGGTGACGGCCTCTCCGAGACATGCCGTAACCCCGGGACGGCGTACTACGCCGGCGGGGTGACGTCGCCGACGTGCCAGCACGTCTACCAGCGCTCGTCGGCCGAGCAGCCGGGGCTGGCGTACCCGATCAGGGCGACGACGACGTGGGACGTGACCTGGACCGGTGGCGGGGCATCGGGCTCCTTGACGGTCACACGGGTCTCGACCGGGCAGATACGGGTCGGTGAGGTGCAGGTGCTCGTGACGACGAGCTGAGTCGAACGGGGCCGCGTGCGGCTGCCGCGAAGGGGGACCGATGACGACGACAGGCGAACGCCGAGGGCTGGACGGTCGGACGGCCGTGGACGGGCTTCGACCGGTGAGCGTGGTCGGGCCGCGTGGTCGGCGTCGTCCGGGGCTGCTGGTCGCGGGTGTGGCGATGGTGGTCCTGGGTGCGTTGGCGGCGATCTGGCTGGTGTCCGCCTCCGGGCATCGGGTGCCGGTGGTGATGGTGGCCCGGGACGTGGCCTACGGCTCCGTGGTGACCCGTGAGGACCTGACGACGACGTCGGTCGCTGTGGATCCGTCGGTCGCCGTGGTGCCGGCCGGCCAGGCGAGTTCGCTGGTGGGGCAGCGGGCGACTGTGGAGCTGCGGGCGGGGGCCCTGGTGACCCGCGCCGATGTGACGTCGGCGGGCGTGGTCGGGGCTGAGCAGGTGCTCGTGCCTCTGCCGCTGGCGGCGGGTCGCGTGCCGGCCAGTGGCTTGTCTGCTGGTGATCGGCTGCTCGTGGTCGACGCGCCGGCGGCGGGGGCCGACCCGGCGCCGGGGGTGCCGCGCTCGTTCGCCGCGCAGGTGGTGCGGGTCGGGCCGGCGGACGTCAACGGCACGGTGGTCGTCGACGTGGTCGCCTCGGCGGGGGATGGTCCGGCGTTGGCGACCCGGGCGGCGACCGGCCGGTTCGTGATCGTGGTGCTGCCGGCGGTGACCCCGTGAGCGTCGTCGCGCTCACCTCGGCCCACGGTGCGCCGGGGGTCACGACGACCGCGTTCGCTGTGGCGTCGGTCTGGCCTGAGGTGCGTTCGGGTCGCCGGGTGCTGCTGATCGACGCCGATCCCGCGGGTTCGGGCCTGGTGAGCGGGCCGTTGCGGGCGGGGATCGCCGACGCCGCAGGGGTCTCGGTGCTGGCGGCGGCTCGCCTGCCCCTGTCGGGGGAGCGGGTGATCGGCTGCTGCGTGGCGCTGGACCCGGGCGGCGCGCGGATGGTGCTGCCCGGGATCGCCGACCCGCGTCAGGCCCGGCCACTGGGGCCGACATGGGCGGCGCTCGTCGATGTGGCGCGCGACCTGTCGGCGGGCGGTGTCGATGTCCTGGTCGACGTCGGGCGACTGGGGCATCGCTGGGAGCCGACGGCCTGGTTGGCGGCGGCCGATCTGCTGGCGGTCGTCGTGCGCGGCGAACTGGCCTCGGTGCTGCCGGCGACGGCCGCGGTCCGCGCTCTTACTCCGCAGCGACAGGGCGGCTCCGCACCGGTGGGAGTGGTGGTGGACCCAGGCCCGTACACGTCCGCGGACATCGCGTCCGCGCTCGGCGTGGGGGAGGTGCTCGCGGTTGTGCACGACGTTCGGGTGGCTCGGGCGCTGATGGAGGGCGGCTCCGGCGGGTGGATCGACCGGTCGGCGCTGATGCGCTCGGCCCGGTCGCTGGTGCGGCGGGTGGCCGAGCTGGTGCCGGACGTCGATCCGGTGGTGGCGCGATGACCGGCCTCGACGAGCGCCCCGCGCGCGTGTTCGCCCCCGCCGCGCCGGTCGTCCCGACGACGATCCCGGGGCTGACGGTGGGGGAGTCCGTGCTGGCGGTCGCGGACCCAACGCTGGTCCGGCAGGTGCGGGCCGTCGTGGCCGAGCGGCTGGCGGAGCGGTTGCAGAACGGGCCGATCCAGGCACCGGACGCCCGTCGCGAGCTGGCCCGTTCGCTCGTCGCCACGGAGCTGTCCGAACGTGGGCGTGACCGGGTTCGCCGGGGCGAAGAGCCGTGGCCGGTCGACGTAGAGCTGGCGACGGCTCGAGCGGTGATGGCGGCCTTGTTCGGGTTGGGCCGGTTGCAGCCGCTGATCGACGACCCGGACGTGGAGAACATCGAAGTCGACGGCTACGACCAGGTCTGGGTCTCCTACGCCGACGGCCGCGATGTGCGCCACCCACCGGTGGCGGACTCCGACGCGGAGCTGATCGAGGCCCTGCAGCTGCTGGCCGCCCGCACCGGCGGCGCGGAACGCACGTTCACCTCCGCGCATCCCGCGTTGCACCTGCGCCTGGAGGACGGGTCCCGACTGGCCGCCGTCGCCTGGACGACACCCAAGCCGCATGTGGTGATCCGCCGGCACCGGGTGCGGGACATCGACCTGGATGACCTCATCGCGCTGGGCACCTTGGACACGGTGCTGGCGGGGTTCCTGCGGGCGGCGGTCCGGGCGGGCAAGAACATCGTGGTGACGGGCCTGCAGAACGCTGGCAAGACGACATTGATCCGGGCGCTGGCGAACGAGTTCGACCCGATGGAACGGTTCGCCACCATCGAGAAGGAGTACGAGCTCCATCTGCACGACCTGCCCGACCGGCACCCCCGGGTCGTCGCACTCGAGGCTCGCGAGGGCTCTGCCGAGCACGACGCCGCGGGGCGCCGGGCCGGCGAGGTGACGTTGTCGGACCTCGTCGTGGACGCCCTGCGGCTGAACCTGCGCCGGATCATCGTCGGGGAGGTCCGCGGCCCCGAGGTCCTGCCGATGCTTGAGGCGATGTCCACCGGCGACGGGTCGCTGTGCACGCTGCACGCCCGCACCGCGGCGCACGCGATCGACCGGATCGTCACCTTGTGCCTGTCGGCCGGGGTGCAGATGACCGACACGTTCGCCTACCGGCTCCTGGCCGGCTCGGTGGATCTGTTCGTGCACATCGAGCTGCTCACCGAGCACGGCCAACGACATCGGTACGTGTCGCAGGTCCTGGAGGTCAACGGTCTGGGGGAGACCAACCGGCCCGCCACCACCGCGGTGTTCGGACCCGGTCCGGACGGGCGGGCCGTGCCCCTGCATCGGCCGGGGTTCTTGCACGAGCTGGTTCGGGCGGGGTTCGACGAGCGCCTGCTGGACCACCGCGACGGCACCTGGCCCAGCCCCGTGGGCGGTGCCCGGTGAGCGTCCTTCTGGCCGCCATTGCGGGAGCGGTGTTCGTCGCGGGGCTTCTCGTCACGGTGCTGGGCGTGCGGCGCACCGAACCAGCGCCGCCGAAGGCTCGTCGTCGGCGGGCACGGGCCGGGGCGGGCTGGTGGGGTCGGTGGCGGTGGCTGGTTGCCGGCGCAGCGGGGTTGACGGTGTGGGCGGTGACGCGTTGGCCGGTTGCCGGGCTGATCGTGGCCGCGGTGCTCGTGGGGCTGCCGTACTTGCTCGGCTCGGCGAAGGTCGCCGCCCGGGCGATCGACCGGGTCGAGGCGATCGAGGAGTGGACCCGCCGTCTGGCCGACGTCCTGGCCACCGGCGTCGGGCTGGAGCAGGCCCTGACCGTCTCAGCATCGTCCTGCCCACCGCCGCTGCGCACGGAAGTCAGCGCCCTGGTCGCACGACTGACCGCCCGGTGGCCGACCGAACAAGCCCTCCGGGCCTTCGCCGACGACCTGAACGACGCCTCGGGGGACTTCGTCGTCGCCTCGCTCCTGCTCGCGTCCCGACGCCGCGGCCCGGGCCTGGCGGGGGTGCTTACTGCCGTGGCCGGTTCGGTGGCTGACGAGGTCGCTTCTCGCCGCAAGGTCGAAGCAGAACGCGCTAAGCCCCGCTCCACCGCCCGGCTCGTCACCCTGATCACCCTCGGCGTAGCCGGAGTTCTGACCCTCAACGGCACGTACCTGGCCCCCTACGGCGACACCCTGGGCCAGCTCGTCCTGGCCGCGATCGCCGCGGCGTTCACCGGCTGCCTGCTGTGGATGCGGGCGCTGACCCTGACCCCGCCCGCCTCCCGGTTCCTCACCGGGCCCGGGATCGGGGCCGGGGGTCCGCGATGACCCCGCTGTGGCTGACCCTGCTGGCCGGGGGACTGGTCGGCGCCGGACTCGTCGTGATCCTCGCCGGTCTGGCACCAGCCCACCCCGACCTGGCCGACGCGGTGCACCGCCTCCTACCGGCCGACTCCGACCTACGAACACAACCCGCCGAGACGCCACGCGGCCGCCTCGGCCAGCTGAAGGCGCGGATCTTGCCCCAGGCGGTGCGGGAACTGGGCCTGGCGCGGTTCGCCCTGGACCTGCGCACCGTCCAGCTCCGTCCCGAGGACCTCGCCGCCAAGAAGATCGGCTACACCCTGGTCGGCCTGGCCTTCCCGCCGACGATGAGCACGGTCCTGCTCCTGACCGGCATCCAATTGCCGTTCGCGGTGCCGGCTGCGGGGGGCTTGCTGCTGGGCGGCGTGTTCTTCTTCCTGCCGGACCTGGCGCTGCGGCGAGACGCTGCGAGCACCCGCGCCGCACTGCGGGCGGCGACGTGCGTGTTCCTGGAGCTCGTGGCGATGGAACGCCTCGCCGACGCCGGCCCCACCGAGGCCCTCGACCGGGCCGCTGCTATCGGCGGATCACCGCAGTTCACCCGCATCGGCGACGCACTCCTGCGCGCCGAGCTGGCCGGCCAACCGTCCTGGACCGGGCTCACCGACCTGGCTGCCGAGACCGGGGTCAGCGAACTGGCCGACACCGCCGACATCATGCGGCTCGCAGGCCGGGACGGTGCCGCGGTCTACACGACCCTGCGCGCCCGCGCCGCGTCCCTGCGAACCCAGCTGCTCGCCTCGTCCACGACCCAGGCGAACGCCGCCTCCGAACACATGGTCGTGCCCGTCTCCCTGCTCGGCCTGTGCTTCATGGCCCTGCTGGGCTACCCCGCCCTGATGCGCATCCTGCTGACCTGAACGGAGAAGAAGATGCCCGTCCTGCTCACGCTCACCTACCTGCAGGCCCTGATCACCACCACCCGCGCGAACGTGCGCCGGCAGGTGAACAGCGACGTGGGAGCCACCACGCTCGAGCTGGTGATCATCATTCTCGGCCTTATCCTGATCGCCGGGCTCCTCGTCGCAGCCATCACCGCAGCCGTCCAACGGCGCATCAACCAGATCAACTGATGCCCGCCCCACGCCCGCACCAGCGCACCACCGGTGACCGCGGTTCGGTGAGCCTCGAGCTGGCCATCGTGTTCCCCGCGCTGCTTCTGATCGTCACCGCGCTGATCCAGTACGCCCTGTGGTTCCACGCCCGATCGCTCGCCCTGGCCGCCGCACAACAGGGCGTCAGCGTCGCCCGCGCCTACCACTCCACCCCGGCTGCAGGACGTGGCAGCGCGCTGGCGTTCATCGCCGACCACGGCGCCGACACCCTCCTCAACGCGGACGTCACCACGGCCAGCCCTGCGGCGGGGCAGGTGCAGGTCGTCGTCACGGGCCGATCCGTCTCCGTGCTGCCCGGCGTCGCTGGGTTCGCGGTGTCCCAGTCCGCGGCCGGGCCGCTCGAGCGGTTCACCACGGCAGGCGCTCCATGAGATGGGCGCGGTGCCATCACGACGATCGTGGGTCGGTCAGCCTCGAGCTGGCCATCCTGGCGCCGGCCCTGCTGCTCCTGCTGGGGGCGCTGGTGCTGGCCGGACGCGTGGAGACCTCGTCGGCTGCGGTCGAGCAGGCCGTACGCGCCGCGGCCCGCGACGCCTCGCTGACCCGCACTGCGGACGCCGCCCGCGCGACCGCCACGACGTCAGCCCAGCGCGAGCTGGCCGCATCGCACTGCGTCTCGACCCAGATCACGGTTGACACGACTGGATTCGCCGCCCCGCTGGGGGTGGACGCGGCGATCAGCGTCCAGGTGGTCTGCGTCGTGTCGTTGGCCGACTTGGCCATCCCTGGCGTACCCGGCTCACGCACCATCGCGGGGCAGGCGACCTCACCGCTCGACCGGTACCGGTCCCGATGAGCCGCCGGCCCGCGCCGTGGCGCACCGACCCGGACCGGGGATCGGTGACGGTCTTCTTCGCGATCAGCGCCCTCGGGCTGCTCGTCCTGCTCGGCCTGGTCGCCGACGGCGGCGCGAAGCTGCGCGCCACCCAGCAGGCCACCGCCACCGCCGCCGAAGCCGCCCGCGCCGGCGGCCAGGCCCTCGACACCGCCGCCGCCACCGCCGGCAGCACCGGCCACGTCGACCGCACCCAAGCCGTCCAGGCCGCCCAGCACTACCTCACCGCAGCCGGCGCCACCGGCACCGTCGAGGTCTCCGCCGACCGCACCCGCCTGACCGTCACCGTCACCCGCACCACCCCCACCGCGTTCCTGTCGCTGATCGGCATCGACCAGCTGACCGTCACCGCGCACGCCCAAGCCGTCCTCGTCGGAGCCATCACCGGAGGTGGCACATGACCACAACCCCCACCCGCCCGACCCGCGCAGACCTCGCCCGAGGACTCGGCGCCGCCATGGCCTTGCTCGGCTTCGTCGTCGGCGTCCCGACCGCCCTCGTCGCGCTCGCGCCGGTCTACCTGCCGGACCAGGTGCCCACCTGGGGGCAGCTGTGGGACCGGGTCATGTCACCGGACGACGGGTCCCTCCTCCTGGCCGTGCTCGGCGCCGTCGCCTGGGCCACCTGGGCCGCGTTCACCGGCTCGGTCCTCGTCGAGCTCGCCGCATCCGCACGACGCGTGCACGCGCCGCGGATCCCGATGCTCGGTGGCCTCCAGCGGACCGCCGCGCGCCTGATCGCCACCGCGGGTCTCCTGGTCGCCACCACGAGCGCCATCAGCACACCGGCCAGCCCCGCCGCCGCCAGCGCTCTGGTCGCTACCCTCACCCCGGTTGCGCCAGCAGACGCCGCGCCTCTCGCTGCGCCGGCCGCACCCGCGACGACACCCACGTCCGCCGCGGCGGCACCATCGGTGGCCCTGCCGTCGATCACTGTCCACCGCGGCGACACCCTTTGGGACCTCGCTGAGCGCCACCTCGGCGACCCGCTGCGATACACCGAGATCCGCGACCTGAACACCGGCCGAACCCAACCCGACGGTTCGCGGCTACGCGACGCGGACTTCATCAAGCCGGGCTGGACGCTCCTGCTCCCCGCCGACGCCACGGACCTCCCGCCCGCGGTGCACACCGTTGCCTCCACAGCCGCCGGTCCGTCAGTCGTCGTGACGCCGGGAGACACCCTCTGGAGCATCGCGGCCGAGCACCTGGGCGACGGCCACCGCTACCCCGAAATCGCCATCCTCAACGTCGGGATCACCCAGAGCGACGGAAGCCACCTCTCGGAACCGGACACCTTGCGACCGGGCTGGGTCCTGCGTCTGCCGACCACCGCACCGGTGCCCGAACCCCCGCAGCAGCCGAAGGTCGCGTCGGCAGCAAGGCCCGACCTTCCCCCATCACCGGCGCTGTCGCCCGCACCGACGGCCAAGCCCGCACCGACGCTCACCCGGACGCCTTCACCGGCCGACCTCACGACGAACGGCGGGTCGCAGGAGACTGCAACCGGCACGTCGATCGCCCGTGCGCACGAGGACGAGCGTCAAGCGGCGAGCGCCTGGTTCCTCGGCCTGGCTGCACTCGGCGCCGCCGGCATCGTCGGCGAGATCGCCCGCCGCCGACACCTACAGCAGCGAGCCCGACGCGTGGGGGAGACCATCCCCATGCCCGAGCCCACGTCGCCCGCAGCGTCCGCCGAACGCACCCTGCGCACCGCCACCACCCCCGTCAGCATCGACGCGATCCGCACCACCCTGCACAACCTCGCCTGCCGCTGCTTCGACGCCGGCCGCGAGCTCCCGCGGGTGGCAGCGCTCCTCCTCGACGAGCACCACCTGACCCTGCTGCTCCTCGAGGAAAGGCCAGACGCAGCAGCGCCGTTTACCGCGAGGAATCCGCGAACCTGGGTCGCGCCGACGGCTGACGTCGCCACCGAGGAAGCGATCGACGACCCCGCACAGGGCACCCCGTACCCGCTGCTCGTCACCCTCGGCCACACCGAGGACGCGACCCTCATCCTCAACCTCGAGGCAGCCGGGACGCTGACCGTCACCGGCGACGACACCACCGCCGATGAGGCGTTGCGCGCGCTGGTCATGGAGGCAGCCACCTCCGACCTGGCCAGCCAGCTCGCCCTCCACACCGACGACCCCTTCGCCGACCTGACCGACGCGTTCGAAGACTTCCGCCTGCGCGCCACCGACGAACGCGACGAACGAACCGGATGGGCCAAGTCGGTCTCCGACTTGCTCGCCACTCGGGGCCTGGCCGACGTCCACCAGGCACGCGCACGCCGGGAACTGGACGACGTGTGGCTGCCGATCGTCTCCATCGAATCTGGCCTCACCACGCCCCCGAGCCGGCCCTGGAGCGGCGCGGTCACCTTGACCCGTCAAGACGTCGACGACGCGTGGACCATCCGAGTCGACTCCGCGGGAATGGCCCGACTCGAGCCGCTCGACATCACCTTCCAAACCCAGCGGCTGACCTCGGAACAAGCCGACCAGCTGCGCGCGCTACTCCTCACCTCCTTGCCACCCGAACCACACGCCGCCAACGGAACGCCGGCGACCAGCGCGCAGGACGACGTTGCGGCACTACGAAGAGCCCATCTCATCGTCAACGAGCCAAACCTCATGGCCGCGGGGATCAGGCTCAACCTCTTGGGCCCGGTCCAGGTGGAGGGCATCGGCGGGCGACCACTTACCCCGCGGACCGTCGAACTGCTCGTGTACCTCGCGCTCCACGGCCCCGCTTCCGGCCCGGATCTCGACGAGATGATCTGGAAGGGCGAACGAGGCAACCCCAACACCCGCAACGTCTTCATCCGCCGAGCGCGCGAACGTCTCGGCGATGGCGTCCTGCCCCTGGTCGACGTCGATGGACTCTTCCGTCTCGGTGAGGGCGTCCGGACCGACTGGGCGCGATTCCAGCACCACCTCGCGCAAGCGGTGGCGTTCGAGGGGCAACAGCAGGTCGATGAGCTCGCGGCCGCGATGGCGCTCGTACGCGACCGCCCATTCAGGGGGATCTCCCCTACTGCCTACGTATGGGCCGACTACGACATCCAAAAAATGGTCGGCGCCATCGTCGACGCGGCGGGAATTCTCGCGCGGATCCACCAGGAAGCAGGCAGAAGCCGTGACGCAATCACGGTAGCGACCCTCGGTTTGCTGGTTGAACCTTGCTCCGAAGAGTTGCAGACGATAGCGATCAACGCCACTTTCTCGCATTCGGGGCCAAGGGAGGCCAAGAGTCTTCGACGCCGGTACTCCGAACTCATGGGGAGGCTCGATCCCGAACTGGCTTAGTCTGGCAATTTGGCGCATCTGCGTCATACACGGGCGCATTGTAGGGTGTGAGATCGTTCAGAATCCCCTGAACTCCACGATATGAGCCTTAGTAGACGCGGCGCGCTGCACGCAGGGCAGTGAGGCACGAAGCCCAAGATCCCCAGGTTGTGGAGGGTCGGTGCAGTCGGATCGGCGTTCCGTCCTTGTCGACGTGGTTGGCCGCGTAGGCTAGCTCGCAGGCCTTTGTGGTGGCTTCGCGGGCTCTCGCGGCCGATGGCGTCGAGGGCTGCCTGCCCGGCGTACAGGGCGTCGTAGGGCTCGCTGACGTCGACCCACGTGACGTCTATGGTGTTGACTTCTTCCGCGTGAATGGCCCAGCCGAGCAGTTCGTTGAGGTGGCGCCTATTCTCCTCGCCCGCGACCAGGTAGAGCCGATAGGCGACGACGCGGCGAACGACCGTGGAGCCCCTTATCTTCGCGGGCGTCATTGCGATCCTGGCCGCCATTGCGATCACGTCCTACCACGGCGTCACCTACCGGGATACGTCGAACGCCATCCATCAAACGGGCCAGGCACTATTGGTCAGCCGATGGCATTGGTCGCGTGAGGGTCCGGTGGATCAGTTCGGGGAGCACATCGAGCGCCTGACGGCACAGGTACTCGACCGCAGCCCCTTCGGCGCTGCGGTCGATATCGATGATCTGTGCCCAGCGGGTGGGCTCGTAGCGAACGAAGTGCGACATCACGTAGAGGACGGCCCACCACAGCAAGTACGGGTGGGCGGCTAAGTCAGAGCCAGGGACGCTCGGGTAGACCGTCACGTCGCGGCCGTCGCCATCGCCGAACGGTGCAAGTGCAACGTCGACTTCGTCGACCCCCGGATGCGGTCGGGTGGGCCATTCCAGTGGAACGGTTCTGTTGGCGCCCACCCCTCCGAGGTCGAAGTGGCCGAGCCCCCGCTCGACGAGCCTCGCCTCGCTCAGGGTTGGGTAGTGCGCCAAGCGGGCACGGACGTGTTCCTTGTAGGCGTTGTAGTCAGAGGTTGTTCGGACGCCGACTTCTGGAAGCTCGCGCGCCCACAACCCTGCGGGGACGGACAACTCAGCACGTAGGTTCGTTCGCGCGAGATCCAGAGGCCCCAAGCCGTCGGTAGTGAGTACGAGCGGTCCGTAGTCCGGTTCGTAGCCAGGTAGCGCGAACCGTGAGCCGAGTCGCCCAAGCCGGGTTAGCGCGCCAACGCTCTGGGCCACGGGCAGCGATGCCCGGTTCAGAGTCCGCGCTACGTCGCGAAACAGGCCCTTCCCTTGGTCGGCGACGAGCGTCGACGACAGTTGGCCGTCGACGGTTTCGCCATCGACCCTCAGACCGTGGCCGCCTGCACGCGCCCAGCGGTCCTCCGGGTCCGCGGCAGCTCGCAGCGCTCGCCCCGACTGTGAGAGGCCGTAGAAGAGCAGGAGGGGACGCGTATCAACGTCGCTCGCCTCGGCCGCGCGGAAGAACTGCTCGGACTGCTCCAGTGCGGCGCTGAACATCGCCCGACGCGCGGGATCGTCTGCGGCTTGGCGCGGCGGGTCGTGCCGCAAGGCCCTCAGCATCTGCCAGGAGGTATGGCGCGGTGTCAGCTCCAACTCGTCCCACGTGGTCCCGTAGTGCGGCTTCATGGTGCTGATGATTCACCGCCGTGTATCACTCGAGCGATCAGTTCCTCTGATGCGGGAGTCATGGCGTTTGCCGAGCACGGAGCAGGTCGAGCTGTCAGGTGCGCTCATCGAGCAAGTCCCGAGGCCGCGCAGCGCCATCTGTAGGGGGAGATTGGCTACTCGCCACGCTCGTCACGAGCACCGTCGCCATGCTGGCGTGAGGCGCATGGCGGTAGCGGTCTCCCCACGTCTGAGGGTGCTGTCGCATGAACGGCACCTTGGTCCTGAACGCCTCGCATGAACCTCTCTGCGTGATTTCGTGCGTCGAGCCGTGTTGTGACGACCTGCTGCACTCTGAGCACGTGACCTTGGAGGCTCTGTCGGTCGTACGGCTGAACCGCTACGTGCGCGTCCCTCGTCGCACGCGGGTGCCCATCACGCGGCGCGGGGTCATCGCACGGGACCGTGAGCGGCGCGAGTACTGCGCGGGTCGCGCTGACACGATCGATGATGTGATCCCCAGGAGCCGGTCGGGACCTCATGCCGGGGAATCCGTCGTCGCGGCGTGCGCCAGGTGCAACCACAGCAAGGCGGACCACCTGCTTTCCGAGATCGGCTGGACGCTGTCGTTCAAACCGGCGCGGCCCAGCGCGCCGTTGGCGGGCGTCTCCAGCCATCAAGGTCTGTCGGCGGACTGGGAGCCCTACGTCCTCGGATGGTCGGGGCGCGAGGAGTCCGTCGCCTGACGCCTACGCCCGTGACACTGCGGCCAGCAGCGGCGCTCGCGGCCTCGTTGAGCGCTCCTGCCACAAGCGAGCAGTTCGCCAACGCGCCGCGCTTGTCGCGGGTGAGGAACCGGGCGTCGGCAATGCAGCTTGAGTGGTGCGACTGTCAACGACGGCTGAATACGGACCCCCTGGCGTCGTGGTGGTTTCCAGTGGTCATCGCAACGGTGGGTGGTTTGCCGACGCTAGCAGCGTGGCGAAGAGAGCGGCCGGTGGT
>MKTI01000010.1 GCA_001898185.1 Cellulomonas sp. 73-145
CCTGGCTGTCGTTGACGTTGATGTTGCCGGGCGGCACGAGCCCGTTCTTGACGGCGTCGACCATCCACTGGGCCGCCTTGTAGCCGGCTGAGCCGGGGTCGGTGAACTGAGGCTTGCCCTTGGCGTCGAGGATGGTGCCGCCGAACGCCTGGGTGGTCTCGTACCAGTAGGTCGACAGCCCTTCGGCGGCCGCGAAGGGGATGTTGAGCGGGTACTGCACGACGCCCTTGTCCTTGATCTGCTTCAGGTCGTTCGTGTAGTCGTCCATGGTCGTCGGCATCGTGGTGATCCCGGCCTTGGCGAACAGGTCGGTGTTGACCGTGGTGACCATGTAGGACGAGTCGTACGGCACGCCGATGACGTGCCCGTCCAGGGTGAAGGACCCCAGCTGCGGCATGTCCGACTTGAGCGCGTTCGCGTCGAGGTACGTCTCGAGCGGCAGGAACCAGCCGAGCTTTCCGAGCTGGCCGGCGCGGGACCAGTCGACGTTCGTCACGTCCGCGAAGTACGTCTTGGCGGTCGCGGCGGCGGAGATCTTGGTCTGCAGGCTGTCCCAGTCGGAGTTGGACCAGGTCACCTTGATGCCCGTGTCCTTGGTGAACTGGTCGAGCGCCGCCTGCGGAGGCGGGTCCGCGGGGAGCGCGACGTTGATGGTGACGCCGGATGTGGCCGCCGACGCCCCCGTCGCCGCCGTCCCGCCGCTGCCGTTGCTGCATGCGGTGACGAGGAGAGCGACGGCAGCGAGCCCGACAGCTCCCTGCCAGGTCGCGCGTGAACGCCTTGTGATCATGGTCCTCGGCCCTCCTTTGGGTCCGGTCCAACGCGCCGTCCGGCGCAGAGTGATCATTTGCGCATCTGCCGTCTCAGAGACCGCATCCGCTGCGCATTTCACGCAGAACCTAGGCTCACTCGCCGCCTGCGTCAACGGGAACGGCTGGGTTGATCACTTCCGCCGCCCAGAACGTTCATTTGCGCAACGAGACTGCGTGTCCTAGCCTGCCGACATGCGCAAGAGCGACAGGCTGACCGCGATCCTCGCCCGAGCTTCGGAGACCGGGAGCGTCGACGTGACCGACCTCGCCGAGCGGCTCGGCGTCTCCGGGGCGACCATCCGGCGGGACCTGCAGACGCTCAGTGCGCAGCACCTCCTGGTGCGGACCCACGGCGGCGCGGTCGCGGGCGACACCGGCCAGGAGCTGTCGGTCAGGGTCAAGGAGACGCGGAACCAGCCCGAGAAGCGCCGCATCGGTCAGGCCGCGGCCGCGCTCGTCGAGGACGGCGCCGTCGTCGGGCTGACCGGAGGCACCACCGCAACCGAGCTGGCGCGCGCGCTGGTCGGCCGGCGGGGGATCACCGTGGTGACCAACGCGATCAACATCGCCGCCGAGCTCGCGACGCGGCCCGAGATCACGCTCGTGGTGATCGGCGGGGTCGCGCGGCCGTCGTTCGAGATGGTCGGTCCGGCCGCCGAGATGATGCTGGACAACTACCACCTCGACATCGCGTTCATCGGCGTCGACGGCCTGTCGGCCCAGGACGGCTGCACCACGTACCACGAGATGGAGGCGCAGACCGACCGGAACTTCCTCGAGCGGGCTCGACGCTCGGTGGTCATCGCCGACAGCTCGAAGATCGGCCGTGCGACCTTCGCGCGGATCGTGCCCCTGGCGAGGGTCGACGACGTGGTGACCGACCAGGGTGCAGACCCTGCGCAGCTGCGGGAACTCGCCGAGGCGGGGGTCCGGATCCACACGGTGTAGTTGATCGGTATGTGAGCAGTTCTGCGCGGGTCTTGCGCGAATGAGCGCACTGGTGCAGGGTCGTGCCCCGTGACCACCATCGCGTTCCTGGGTGCCGGCAGCGTCGTCTTCACCCGTGACCTGCTCACCGACCTCTTCGCCTACTCCGACCTGCCCGACCTGACCATCCGGCTGCACGACATCGATGCCGAGCGGCTGGAGACTGCCGAGGGCATCGCACGCGCCACGGCGGCCCGGCAGGGCGTCGCGCCGGCGATCACCGCCCACCTGGACCGGCGCGAGGCGCTGGCCGGTGCGGACTTCGTCGTGAACTCGATCCAGGTCGGAGGGCTCGCGTCGACGGTCGTGGACCTCGAGGTGCCCGCGCGGTTCGGGCTCCGGCAGACGATCGGCGACACCGTCGGCATCGGCGGCGTCTTCCGTGCGCTGCGCACCTTCCCCGTGCTGGCGGCCATCGCGCAGGACGTCCTCGAGGTCTGTCCCGACGCGTGGTTCCTCAACTACACCAACCCCATGGCGATGAACATCGCCTACCTGCACGCCGTCGCGCCGACGCTCAAGGCGGTCGGGCTGTGCCACTCCGTGTACTGGACCGTCCGCGGGCTCAGCGACCTGGTCGGCGTGCCGTTCGACGAGGTGACGTACCGCAGCGCCGGCGTCAACCACCAGGCCTGGATCCTGCGGTGGGAGCACGCGGGGCAGGACCTGTACCCCCGGCTCGACGAGCGGATCGCCGCGGACCCGGAGCTGCGTCGTCGCGTGCGTGTCGACATGTACCGCCACCTCGGGTACTACCCGACGGAGTCGAGCGAGCACTCGGCCGAGTACCTGCCCTGGTACATGCACCACGACAGCGAGATCGAGCGCCTTCGCATCCCGGTGAGCGACTACCTGCAGATCTCCCGGGACAACGTCGCGGAGTACGAGGAGACCCGACGCCGGCTGCGCGCCGGTGAGGACATCGGGACGCGAGAGCACGAGGCCCAGGAGTACGCCCCGCAGATCATCCACAGCATCGTGACCGGCGCGCCGCGGGACATCGTGGTCAACGTGCCGAACGCCGGCCTGATCGAGGGCGTGCCCGCGGCGTTCACCGCCGAGGTGCCCGCGGTCGTCGACGGTCGAGGCATCCACCCGCAGGCGATGGGTGCGCTGCCCCCGCAGCTCCTCGCCCTCAACGCCGCGTACATCGGCACCGGGACGCTGACGGTCCGTGCCGCGGTCGAGGGGGACCCCCGGCTCGTCCGGCAGGCCGCGATGGTCGACGCCAACACCTCCGCGAGCCTGACGGTCGACCAGATCTGGGACCTGTGCAACGCGATGGTCGAGGCCCACGGGGACCTGCTGCCCGAGCCGCTGCGGGTCCGCATCCTCGCGTAGCCACGTCCGTCCGGTCGATGAGGAGCGGGACCCGGCCCGCTCCCGCCATGCACGGAGGAGGGCACTGCGATGCCGAAGCTGCTGTGCATCGGCGAGATCCTCGTCGAGATGGTCGCTGCTGACGTGGACCAGTCCTGGCTCGAGCCGGCGACGTGGCACGGTCCGTTCCCGTCGGGTGCACCGGCGATCCTCGCCGACCAGGCAGCGCTGTGCGGTGCCACGGTGGACCTCGTCGGCAGTGTCGGCGCCGATCCCTTCGGCGAGGCGTGCCTCGCCCGCCTGCGCAGGTCCGGGGTCGGGCTCGAGCACGTGCGCGTCGACGACACCGGCACCACCGGCGTCGCCTTCGTGCGCTACAGCGCCTCGGGGGCCCGCTCGTTCGTGTTCCACCTGCCGGAGACGGCGTCCGGTCGCTTCCGGCTCGACGACCCGGCCACCGCGCTCGCCGACGTCGGGCTCGTGCACGTCATGGGGAGCACCGCGTTCAGCGCGGACGCCGTCGCGGCGATCGGTCGGTTCGTCGACGACGCGTCGGCGCGGGGCGTGCCGGTCTCCTTCGACCCGAACCTCCGGCCGGAGATGCTGCGGCGCCCTGAGCACGTCGCGGAGCTGCGCCGCATCCTCCTCGGTGCCCGCGTGGTCCTCGCCAGCGAGGGCGAGCTTCCGGCCCTGCTGGGCGACGCCTCCGACGCCGCGTGCGCAGCTCGGCTGCTCGGGGGCGCGGCGCAGGTCGTCGTCGTCAAGCGTGGTGCAGCCGGCGCGAGCCTCTTCGAGCCGGGTCGTCCGGAGGCTCGCGAGCCCGGCGTCGCGGTCCACGAGGTCGACCCGACCGGTGCGGGGGACTGCTTCGGCGGCACGTTCCTGGCGCTGTACCTGTCAGGCACCGATCCGACGACGGCGCTGCGCTACGCCAACCTCGCGGCCGGGCTGTCCGTCACCCAGCGGGGCCCGATGTCCGGCAACAGGTCCCTGGCGGACCTCGAGGCGGCCCTGCGGTCTCCTGCCCCGGGCTCGGGGCGTCCGTCTCAGTCGGCCGGCCCGAGCAGCGGCGCGTTGTAGCGAAACAGGCCGGCGGTCCCGTCGGGACGGACGTCCAGCTCCGTCACCGTGGCCGGGTCGAGCCGGGGGAGCGCACGCCGGTAGTCCCGCAAGGGGATGCCCAGGGCGACGCACAGGACGAGCCGGAGGACGCTGCTGTGCGCCACCACCAGGGGGGCGCCGGCCTCGTCCCGCGCGACGACGTCCCGCAGCGCGGCGAGGCCCCGTGCCGCGACCTGTGCCGGAGGTTCGGCGCGCGGCCACGGGTTCGCGACCGGGTCGGCCTCGTACGCGGCGAGAGCCTCCGGCTCGGACACCCGCAGGTCCTCGAGAGAGCGGCCCTCCGCGATGCCGTAGTGCGGCTCTCGCAGCCGCGGGTCGACGAGAGCGGCCAGCCCGGTGCTCGTCGTCACCGCCTCGGCCGTCGCTCTCGCCCGTCCCAGGTCCGAGCACACCAGGGACGTGAAGCCCCTCCCGGCCGCCCAGGCGCCGAGCACGGCCGCCTGCGCTCGGCCCACGTCGTCGAGCGCCACATCGGTGTCGCCCGCGTACCGGGTCGGTTCGGTCCAGGCGGTGCGGCCGTGCCGCACCAGGGTCACGACGGTCATAGGGCTCGCCTCTCGTGTCGATGACGCGTCGGGTCGTCGGGCTCGACCAGCCCGCCGCCCACCGGGCCACCCACGCGTGCGGTCCGCCCCGGGCGGACGCCTGGCGACGATGGTGTCACGCGCCAGGCCCGCTCCGAGCCTGCCCGGCCCTCGTCGGCGTCGGTCGAGGGGCCGGACCGACGGGGCGGCGCGCGAACCGGGCGGCGCGCCGGCGCACGCGGTGCGGCCTGGTGGCCGGGACGGCGGTCGGCGTCGGGGCGGGCGCGGTCCCGTAGAACACGCGCTTGCCGAGCTCGATCAGGACGAGGTACGCCACGACCATGAGCGCCAGCGCGCCGAAGAACGCCGGGGGCAGCGGCCGGAAGCCGAGCAGGTCCGCCACCGGGAGCACCGGCAGCAGAGCGCCCACGGCCACGGCGCCGAGCGCGGCGAGGGTCAACGGCATGCTCGGGTGGCTGCGCACGAACGGCACACGCCTGGTGCGGATCGCGAAGATGATCAGGGTCTGCGTGGCCAGGGACTCCACGAACCAGCCGGTACGGAACTCCGGTGCGCCGGCGTGGAACACGCGCAGCATGACCGCGAACGTCAGGAAGTCGAACACCGAGCTCACCGGTCCGAAGACCAGCATGAACCGGCGGATGAACCCGATGTCCCAGTGCGACGGTCGGTGCAGCTGCTCGGGGTCGACGGTGTCGGTGGGGATCGCCAGCTGGCTGGTGTCGTAGAGCAGGTTGTTGAGCAGGATCTGCGACGGCAGCATCGGCAGGAACGGCAGGAACAGGGATGCGCCGGCAGCGCTGACCATGTTGCCGAAGTTCGACGACGTGCCCATCAGCACGTACTTGAGGGTGTTGGCGAAGATCCGCCGGCCCTCGGCGACGCCGTCGGCGAGCACGTGCAGGTCCTTGCGCAGCAGGATGACGTCGGCGGCGTCCTTCGCTACGTCGGCGGCGCTGTCCACCGAGATGCCGACGTCGGCCGCGTGCAGCGCGAGGGCGTCGTTCACGCCGTCGCCGAGGAACGCGACCCCGCCGGCCGTGTGGCGCCGCACCCGCACGATGCGGGCCTTCTGCTCCGGGCTGACGCGGGCGAAGACCGTCGTGCCGGCGATGGCGGCCGCGAGCTGCTGGTCGTCGAGACCGTCGATGTCGGGGCCGGTCAGCGCCGAGCCGGTCGAACCGGCGTGGAGCAGCCCGAGCTCCTCGCACACCCGCACGGCCACCTGGGCGTTGTCGCCCGTCACCACCTTGACGTCGATCCCGAGGTCGGCCAGGCGCTGCAGCGCTGGTGCGGCGTCGGGCTTGGGCGGGTCCAGGAACACCAGCAGCCCCTGCAGCTGGAGATCGCGCTCGTCCTCGGCGGTGGGTCGCGCCGCCGTGGTGGGCCGCGTCGCGACCGCGACGACACGGTTGCCCGCAGCGAACTCGCGCTGCAGGGCCTTGGTGGCGGCTTGCGGGGCGTCCACGCAGCGGGCCAGCACGGCCTCCGGCGCGCCCTTGGTCACCAGGGTGCACGCACCCTCCGGGTTGCGGACCACCACGGAGACCATGCGTCGGTCGTGGTCGAACCCGAGCACCCCCACTCGTTGGTAGCCGCTGACCGCGGAGCGTTCGCGATCCGCGGCGGGGGAGGACCACAGCGCGTCGTCCAGTGCGTTGCCGCCCAGCGCGCCTGTCTGCGCGCCGGGCTGCGTCTCCGTGCACAGCAGGCCCCACCGCAGCACCTCGCCGTGCCCGCCGCTCCCGGGAGGACCGGCGGGAACCGTGCGCATGAACTGGGTGCGGCCCAGGGTCAGGGTGCCGGTCTTGTCGGTGAACACCACGTCGACGTCGCCGAGGTCCTCGATGCAGACGAGCCGCTTGACCAGCACCTCCAGACGGCGCATCCGCCGGGAGCCCGCGGCCAGGCTGGTCGACACCACCGCGGGCAGCAGCTGCGGGGTGATCCCCACGGCGATCGCGAGCGAGAACAGCAAGGCATCCAGCAGCGGACGCGCCAGCACGACGTTGATCACGAAGATCGCCCCGGTCAACGACCCGGCGACGTAGACCAGGAGCTGGGAGAACCTGCGCAGCCCGACGGTGAAGGCGGTGTCCGGCTCACGGGTGCTCAGGCCCGCCGCGACCTGGCCGAAGACGGTGGCCGCGCCAGTGGCGACCACCAGCCCCCGGCCCGAACCGGCATGGACCACCGTCCCCATCAGGGCGCACCCGGACAGCTCCGCCAACGCGGTGCCGGGCGGGACCGCGTCCACTGCCTTGGCGACCGCCAACGACTCGCCGGTGAGGACGGACTCGTCACACTCCAGACCATCCACGGACAGCAGCCGCAAGTCCGCCGCCACCACGTCACCCATCCGCAGGTGCACGACGTCACCGGGAACCAGGTCGGTCACGTCGACGGGGGCCAGATGCCCGTCACGGACGACCACCGCCCCGTGGCGGACCTGGGAGTGCAGCCGCTCAGCAGCTCGCTCCGCGCGGTACTCGTTGACCAGGCCGAGGCCCACGGACATCGCGACGATCACGCCGATGATCACCGCGTCCGAGCGCTCCCCGACGAAGTACGACGCCACCGCCGCCGTGACGAGCAGGGCCAGCAGCGGAGAGCGGACCTGGTGCCACAGCACCTCGAGCAGTCCGACCGGTCGTACGGCCACGAGGTTCGGCCCGTTCACCGCCCGTCGAGCGGCCACCTCAGCCGACGACAGACCCAGTGCCGCATCCGTCCCCAACCGGGCCAGCAGATCCGGGCCGGGAATCGAGGCGGCGACCTGGACCGACATCGAGCGAACGATGCCCGCAGACGTCGACGTGGAGGATCGAGTCCGCTGGTCGAGGCGCCGGGCTGCAGTCACGACTCGAGCGCCTCGTGGACCACGACGACCGGACAGCGCGCGTGGGCCACGACGTGCTCAGAGACCGATCCGAGCAGCAGCCCGGCGAAACCCCCGCGGCCGCGGCTGCCGACCACCACCAGTGCGGCACTGCTCGACGCCTCGACCAGCACGGCCGCGGCGTTGCCTTCTCTCACCATCTGGGTCAACGGCACCCCGGTACGCCCCGCGGTGACCTCCTTGACGGTGGCGGTCAGTGTGTCAGCGGCGTCGCCCGCCCAGTCGGACAGATCCGGAGCCACCCAGCCGAAGGTCGTCGGGTACTCCCAGCACGTGATCGCCCGCACGGGCTGACCGGTCAGCGCGCTCTGCGTCAACGCCCAGCGCAGCGCAGCCTTCGATGGGGCTGACCCGTCCACCCCCACGACGATTCGGCCCGCAGCAGACGTGCTCGGCACCGCAGCGGCGTTCACGCCTCAGCCTCGGCGTCCGACGGCACCGACGCCGGCTTGCTCTGCCCGTCCGACCCGTGCACGACAACCACCGGGCACGGAGAGTGCGTGACGACGTGCTGGCTGACCGACCCCAGGAGCAGGCCTCGGAACCCACCGTGACCCCGGCCGCCGATCACCAGCAAGGCGGCGTCGCTCGCGGCGTCCAGCAGTACCTCGGCCGCGTGGCCGCGCGCCACACGGGTCGTCACCTGCACATCGGTGGCGCCGGCGAGGATCTCGTGCGTGCTCTGCTTGAGCACCGACGCGCAGTGCTCGTCCCAGTCCGGCACGTCCCAGTTCGCGCCGTACGTGACGGGGTAGTCCCACGACATGATCGCCGTCACCGGCTGCCCGGTCAGCCGGGCCTGAGCGACCGCCCAGCGCAGGGCCTCCTTCGAACCACGCGACCCGTCGACCCCGACGACGATCCGTCCCGCACCCGCAGTGCCAGGGACGCTCAAGCTGCTCACGACATTCCCTCCCCGCTCAACGGAGGAGTCGGTCGAGCCGGCCGGCTCACGCACGGCGCCGTGCGCTCGCGCGCACCACCAGCCTAGTGAACCGAGCTCGTCACGTCCGGAGTCTGCAGACGGGGACTCGGGCCCGTGAACTGGGGAATCGCCTCGACCCACGCGCCGAGCTCGGGCCGCGTCACCTGGGCCAGGCGTCGCATCAGGTTCGTCGAACGTGCGCGTCTCGTGACAAGCAGCACGCCGAGTGCCAGCACCGCAGGGAACGCTCGTTCATGGTGCGCCCGTTCGTGGGGCGCGTGGCGCCCCCGTCACTGCCCGCTGCGCGGCGCGTACATGATGACGCCGACGCCGGCGAGGCACACCAGGACGCCGACGACGTCCCACCGGTCCGGTCGGTAGCCGTCGGCCACCATCGCCCAGGCCAGGGACCCCGCGACGAACACCCCGCCGTAGGCCGCGAGAATCCGGCCGAAGGAGCCGGCCGGCTGCAGCGTCGCGAAGAAGCCGTACACCCCCAGGCCGGCCACACCGGCGACCACCCACGGCCAACCGCGGTGCTCCCGCACCCCTTGCCAGACCAGCCATGCGCCGCCGATCTCGAACACGGCGGCGCCGAGGAACGCGGCGATCGATCGGACCAGGGTCATCGCAGGCTCCACGGTGGGCGGCACGGGCCCTCCGACGGTACGGGCACCGAGCACGCCAGGGCATCGCTGATCACGCTCCACGTCCAGCTCAGACGACGGTCGGCTGAGGAGACGGTCGGCTCCGCGTGCATCCGGCCGTCCAGCTCCGTTGACATCCCGCTATTTCACGTTAATGCTCACACACATGAATATCGGCCGGACTGAGACCGTGCCCGGCGTCCGTACGACGGCCTCGCCCCGGGCGTACGTGATGCGCGAGCGCGCCGAGCAGGTCGAGCACACCCGTCGCTCGGCTCTGGTCGCGTGCGCCGAGCTGGCGTACGAGGTGCCCCTGGCCGCCCTGACGCTCGCCCGGGTCGCCGAGCGCGCCGGGGTGTCCGTCCAGACGCTGCTTCGCCAGTTCGGCAGCCGTGAGGGGCTGCTCGACGCGGCCCACGAGTGGGGGGTGCGGGAGGTGCTCGCGGAGAGGCCCGCCGACCCGGGTGATCTCGACGCCTCCTTCGACGCCCTCATGACGCACTACGAGGCTCGCGGGGACGGCGTCCTGCTGCTGCTCGGGCAGGAGTCCTTCGAACCCAGAGCACGCCTGGTCACGGAGCGGGGCAGGCAGCTGCACCGCGACTGGGTGGGCACGGTGTTCGCCCCGTGGCTGGACGTGGCCAGGGACCCCGAGGCCCTGTGGGACGAGCTGGTCGTGGTGACCGACGTCTACGCGTGGAAGCTGCTGCGTCGAGACCGCGGGATGGACGCGGCCTGGACCGCTCGGCGCATGCGCGCACTGGTCGACGCCGTCCTGGCGGCGACGACGCCCGCTGTGGTTCACGACTGAGAGGTGCCCCATGTCCCGGGTCATGTTCATCGGTCTGGACGCAGGGGGCAACGTGCCCCCGGTCCTCGCGATCGCTGCCGCGCTGCGCGCACAGCGCCATGAGGTGGAGCTGGCGGGGTACAGGGACCCGCAGCTGCCAGGCATCGCGACCACGTCGGTGGAGCCGCTGGGGGCGTTCGAGGTGGCCCGGGCGTCCAGCACGGCCAGGGTGCTGGCCCGGTACGTCCACGTCGCCGTGAGCCCCGCGGTGGAGCGGCGGGTCGGCACCCTGATCGCCGAACGGCGCCCCGACGCCGTGGTCGTCGACTGCATGATGCTGTCAGCGGTCCAGGCCGCCACCCGGAGCGGCGTGCCGACCACGGTGCTGTTCCACACGTTCGCCGCGTTCTGGACGGGCCGGTGGGCGCGCGGGCCGGTCGGGTTGGCCGCCCGCCTGCGAGGCCTGGTGCCGGCGCAGGTCTGGGGCCGGGCCGAGAGGCGGCTCGTCGCAAGCGACCAGGACCTGGACCCGGAGCCCGATGGCGGAGGCTTCGACTGGACCGGGCCCACCGAGGTCGGTGCACCTGCGCTCCCGCGGGCTGCAGCCGAGCCGCCGCTGGTGCTGCTCAGTCTCAGCTCGACCTGGTTCCCGGGACAGGCCGACGCCTACCGGCGCATCATCGACGCCCTGGGGCAGCTGCCGGTCCGCGCGATCGTCACCACGGGTGGCGCGCAGGTCGAGGGCAGCCTCCGAGCACCCTCGAACGTACAGATCCGGGGCAGGGCCCCCCACGAGCAGATCCTGCCGCACGCCTCGCTGCTCATCGGGCACGGTGGCCACTCCACGACCTTCAAGGCGCTTGCTCACGGGGTGCCGGTCCTCGTCGTGCCCATGCACCCGCTGCTCGACCAGCCGATCGTCGGGCGTGCCGTCGCCGACGCAGGCGTCGGCGGCCTGCTGGCGAAGTCCGCCAGCTCCGCAGCGATCCGCGACGCCGTCCAGGACAGGTTGGCTGACCGGGCGATGGCGGCGGCGGCAGCGCGGATGGGGGAGCGGCTACGGAGCCACGACGGCGCCCGCACCGCGGCCGGCCGGATCGCGGCCGCGCTGGGACCGAGCCTCAGGACCCCGGACACCCGGCTCTAGCCAGGGCCCGGACGCGGCGACCCACGTAACGGTCGGGTCCGCCAACCCGGCGGCCGGGGGCGGTGCGGTGATGCTGCGCACCCCGGTGGAGGCGGTCGCACCAGTGGGTGGGAGCGCGGTGCTCCTACACGGTCCGAGAAGGAGCTGGAGTGGGCCCCACCGGGACCAGGAGACGAAGCGTGGTGCCGGTGCCCGGAGTGGGCGTGACGGCGAGCGTGCCGCCGTGGCGGGTGATCGTCTCGCGGATGGTGAACAGGCCCAGACCATGGGTAGGCCGGCGGGGCGTGGGATCCGGTGCGGCGGGGATCGCAGCGGTGCGGTCGGGGTCAGCGGGGGCCGGTGGACGGTCCGTCGAGGACGACGGCCGGTGGGCGAAGCGGTCGAACAACCGGTCCGCCTCCGGCCCGCTCAGCGTGGGGCCCTCGTCGTGCACGTCGACGGCGACGAAGCGACCTGCCCTCTCGACGGACACGGTCACGGTGGCCCTCGCCGGGGAGTGGGCGAAGGCGTTCTCGAGCAGGGCGAGAACGCAGCGGTGGAGCACCGTCGACGGGACGCGCACGGCAAGAGGGGTCGCGCCGGAATGCACCCGCACGGCCAGAGGTGCCGTGCTGGACGCCTGGGCAGCGCGGACCGCGGCCTCGACCACGGCGTGGACGTCGGCATCGTCGTCGGGCGCCGAGCCGGGCGTCGGGCCGGGCTGCGCATCGTCGGACGCGGCGAGCAGATCGTTGACGATGGTGATCAGGACCTGCGCGTCGTCGGCCAGCTCGCGGACCAGGGGTGCCGCCTCGTGGTCCGGACCCACGCGGCGGGAGAGCAGCTGGATGCGGGCGTGCAGCACCGTCAGCGGGGTGCGCAGCTCGTGGCTGGCGTCGGCGACGAACCGGCGCTGCCGGTCGAAGGCGTCCTCCAGCGGCCGGACGGCACGGCGGGCGATGAACAGCGTGGCCACGCCGGCGATCACCACCGCGGCGCCGCCGACCAGCGCGAGGCCCAGCAGCACGTGGCCGGCGTCGATGGACAGCGTCAGGTCCCCCGGCTTGGGCGGCTCGACACGCTCCGACGGGGTCGACTGCAGCCACAGGTAGAGCGCGGTGACCGTCAGCACGCCCGCGACCAGGACGGCCGCGGTGACGGCGACCGCCAGGCCGATCGACACCACGGAGGTGCGCATCGCGCGTCGGGCGTCGGCGGACAGGCGGGGCCGGTCGCTCACGGGTTCCCCAGCCGGTAGCCACGGCCGCGCACCGTCTCGATGAGGTCGCGGTCCGTCTTGCGCCGCAGGTAGTGCACGTACGCGTCGACCGTGCCCTCCGCCTCGCCGTGCGGGAACACCGCGGCGAGGATCTGGGGGCGGCTGAACACGCGGCCCGGCTCGGCGGCAAGCATCCCGAGCAGCGCGTCCTCGCGGACGGTGAGCAGGATCCGGCCGGTGTAGGGGGAGTGGATCTCGCCGGAGCCGGGATGGTAGGTCCACCGGCCGAGCTGCTTCTCCGGGCCGGTGTGGTCGCGGGTCAGCGCGCGCAGCCGGGCGAGGAGCTCGTCGAGCTCGAACGGCTTGACCAGGTAGTCGTCGGCACCCGCGTCGAGGCCCGCGACCAGGTCAGCCGTGGTGCCCAGCGCCGTGAGCAGCAGCACCGGGGTGGCGACGTGCCGGGCGCGCAGCCGACGCACCACCTCGAGGCCGTCGAGCGTCGGGACGCGGCGGTCCAGCACCAGCAGGTCGAACTCGCCGGTCAGCGCGTGCTCCAGGGCCACCGCGCCGTCCGCGACGAGGGTCACGTCGTAGACGTCGGACAGCAGCTCGGCGACCACGGGGGCGAGGCGCGGGTCGTCCTCGAGGAGCAGCAGCGACAGACGACGGGTCGGGGCCGTCATCGCTCACGCACTGCGGTCGGCATCCACCAGCTCACGGTCCTGATTCTGGCCGCGTCGACGCAGACCCGTGGCCACCAGGGGCAGCACGGAGACGACCACCACGACGATCGCGAGCAGGTCGATGTTCTTGGCGACGAACGGGATGCCGCCGAGCAGCAGCGCGACGAACGTCAGCCCGACCACCCACAGCAGGGCGCCGGTGACGTTCCAGACGAGGAACCGGCGGTAGCGCAGCCGGGCGGTGCCCGCGACGAGCGGCACATAGGTCCGCACGATGGGCACGAACCGGGCCAGGACCAGGGACACCGGCCCGTACCGGTCGAAGAACCGCTCGGCCTCCGCCAGCCGCGCCGTGGTCAGCACGCGGGCGTCGTCCGTGAAGAATCGGCGGCCGAAGCGGTGGCCGAGCCAGTACCCGGTCTGGTCACCGGCTACGGCGGCGAGCAGGGCGACCACGGCGATCGCCCACGGGGACAGACCGAGCGGGGCGCGCAGCAGCACGGCGGTGAGGATCAGGGAGTCGCCCGGGAGGAACGGGAACAGCACGCCGGACTCGATGAAGATCATCACCGCGATGCCGGCCAGCGCCCACGGGCCCAGGGCATGCAGCAGGTGCTCGGGGGAGACGGACAGGCCGCTGGCCACGCTCGTGGCGTGGGTGGCGGCGAGGCCGGTGGTGGTCAGTGCAGCGATCACGCGTGGTCTCCTTCAGGGGGGACGGACGGCTGGTCGGACGACGGGGCGTCCGGTGCGCAGGGGTCGAGGTGCACGACCGCCAGCAGTCTGCGGGCCGGCCTCGTCATGACCAGGGCGGACAGGAACGCGAACGCGCACACCGCGTAGACGGCGGCCGCCGTCACGTCGAGCGGGTAGTGCAGGCCGAGGTAGACGCGGGACGCCGCGACGGCTGCGACCAGGACCACGCCCGCGGGCACCAGCCAGGCCCGGTGCCGGCGGGGGAGCACGGCCAGCGCGACCAGGACGAGCACCGTGGCCACGGTGGTGTGCCCGCTCGGGTAGCCGAAGCTGGTGTCCACCGGCGGGGGTGAGACGAGCAGGGCGACGTCGGGTCGCGGACGATGCACGAGAACCTTCAGCACAATCCCGCCGGCCAGGGTCGCGCCGGCGATACCGAGCAGCACCGCCGCGCGCCGCAACCCGATCCAGCGGGCGGCCACAGCACACGTCACCAGCAGCAGGACGAACCCCACCGGCGGCGAGACCACGGTGCCGATCAGCCCCGCGGCCGCGTCCCATGCGGGTGCGTGGTGCGCCGAGAACCACTGGACGACGCTCAGCTCGCCGCTGGTCCACCCCGGCAGCGGGGCGAGGACGAGCCCGACGAGGGTCACCGCCACCAGCCCGGCGGCCGCGGTCACGGGCCGCACCCTTCCCCGGGTCCCCGGTGTCGTCGGGCTCATGCCCGCTACCGGCCTGTCCGACGGCTTGACGCGACTCGCTGTCGCGCGCTTGGCGGAGGTGGTGGTGCTGGTCACGGGGCTGCCTTCCTGCAGACGTCCCCGTCAGCGTTGCGGGCGGCGGCCAAGAAACCGCCAAGGCAGCCGGTCGTGCTCGTCCGGGTGGCCGCCGGTCAGGCGGCCTCCGCCCGCGCGCAGAGCTCCCGCACGGCGACGGCGACGGCGGCTGGCTCGCCGACCATGGTCAGGTGCCGACCGCCGGGGACGATGGTCGCTGGAGTCGCTCCGATGAGGCGAGCGGTCTCGCCGGGTGCCGTGGCGGAGAAGACGGTGTCGGCCTGACCGAAGACCACGGCCTTGGGCAGAGGCAGCTGGGCCAGGCGTGACAGCTGGTCCGCCGTGAACCCCGAGACCGGCTGGCTCAGGCGCTTGAACAACGCGGCCTCACCACCGGCCACCCGGTAGGGCCGTCGCCACACGTCCAGCCCCGCCTGGTCCAGCGGGGCGCAGTCCGGTCCGCACTGGGCCGCGTAGACCTTCTTCAGCAGGGCGTCGGAACGAAGCGCCAGGCGCAGGGCCGCCGTGCTGTACAGGGACCACGGTGCGCGACTCAGGTCGGGCCGGCGGCCCGCGCCGGCACCGGTGTCCAGACCGTCCCCGTCGAGGAACATGACGCCGCCCACCTCGTCCGGCGCGCGCAACGCGGCACCGGCGACGGCCGCAGCGCCCGCCGAGTGCCCGACGAGCACCGGCCGGTCCAGGTGCAGCGCCGCGATCAGGCCCACCAGCTGGGTCACCTCGTCGTCCTTCGTTCCACCACCGGCCTGACCGGTGTAGCCCCAGCCGACCACGTCGTAGGCGTACACGACGTGGTCGACGCTCAGGTGCGTAGCCAGGGGTGCCCAGACCTGGGCGTTCTCGGCGAAGCCGTGCACCAGCACGATCGGCGTACCGCGCTCGCCCCAGCGCACCAGCCGGGTGTGCACCCCCGCGGCCTCCACGAACGTCAGTCCCGCCGGCCGGGGGAGCGGCGTGCCCGTCGTTAGGTCCACCAGCGCCGCGGCCACCGTCACCGTGACCACCACCGTCAGCAGCGTGATGAGCGTGCGGCGAACTACGCGACGAAGCCGGCGTCCCCGAGGAGGACCCGCTGGTGGCACGGCTCTGGCCACCGCGTCGGACCCCCCGGGATTCCCGGCGGTCACCGGCACGTCCATGGCACCCTCCTCGACCCCAGAGCGACACACCGCCGAAGCGTGCAGCCGCGGTCCTGCTGGCGCGGTCCGCGCGGCCCCCTGGGAGTTTGCGTCATCGGGTCAGGCCTTCGTGATCGCGGCCCTCAGCTGGTCGAGCGTCGGAGCGCCGGCGAGCCCGTCGGGCGTCACGTACAGCCGGCAGGTGAGCCCGACGGTCGTCCGAGGGCCGGCGAAGACGTCCACGCCGTCCACCAGGATGGTGGGGGAGCCGCCGAAGCGGAGGCGCTCGGCCTCCTGAGCCGTCTCGACGCGCCGGCGGCTCACCGTCACATCAGGCCGTTCCGCCGCGAGCTGGGCCAGGCGCCGGTCGGCCACCTGCCAGTTCGGGCAGCCGTCGAAATAGAGCAGGGTGACGTCCACGCCGCGACCGTAAACCTTGAACCCCAGTACAAGGTCAAGCAGCTACCGTGAGCCCATGCTGATCGGGGAGCTCGCCCAGCAGACAGGCCTGACGAGCCAGACCATCCGGTTCTACGAACGTCAGGGGCTGCTGCACCCGGCTGCGCGCGGCGCCAACGGCTACCGCAGCTACGACGACTCCGCGGCGGCCCGAATCCGCTTCGTCCGAGCCGGCCAGGCGGCCGGCCTGTCCCTCGTCCAGATCCGCGGCATCGTCGACCTGCGAGAGCACGGTCAGGCGCCGTGCACCCACGTCGCACGGCTGGTCGAGGACGAGCTGGTCGAGGTGCGGCGACGGATCGCCGACCTCGAAGTCCTCCAGACCGAGCTCGAGCAGCTGCGCGAGCGGAGCCGACGCCTGGATCCGGCCGACTGCACCGACATCGAGGTGTGCCACATCCTCGCCGGCCACGACTAGGGCGTCGTCAGTACCGGCGGAGCCCTGGCCGGGCGTGCGAGGGCGAGCAGGCCGGCCGGGCGGCTCATGACCCCCACCTGCTCCTCCTCGACACGACCCTGCGGCCGATCTTCCCGTGGTGCATCAGCCGACGACCGGACCAGGTGTCTCGTCGTCGTTCGCTGGTGTCCGTCCAGCAGCGGCGCTGGAGTCGCCTCAAGTCGTGCCACCCGGCGCATCGGCTCGGCTAGCGTGCCTTCGCGTCGATCTCGGCTCGTCGCGCCTGGACGATGCGCCGCACGACGGCCTCGGGCAGCTGGTGCTGTGCCGAGTAGTGGATGCTTCCGCTGGTGGTCTCGAAGTCGTTCAGCGCGTCGAGGACGGATGCGACGACCGCGCCGCTGTACGGGTAGAGCGAGAGGAACTTCTTCGTGCGGACCGTCGCAATCAGGCCCTTGTTGCGGTAGAGGAGCGCCGGCATGGCATAGCTGGTGCCTTCCTCGGCTTCAGGCACGACGTCGCGAGCGATCGCGATCACGCGTCCGAGCGCGTCCCGATCAGTGCCGTCGATGGTGCGGAGGTACGCCTCGACCTCACCCATGGGCCGAGGCTACGCGGGCGGCTCTGAGCCAGGTCGGTTCGGAGTGCAGGATCTGTGCCGTCGGGTGACGGCCAGGCCTTCTGCACTCCGACGACGAGATGGGCCACGGCGGGATGGCGACGACGATCCCGTAGGCGAAGAGCACCAGTGAGTCCCTTGGGGGCTGACTTACGCTGAGTGCGGTTACCTGCAGTCGAGGAAGTGTGGGGGTGGGTCGTCGTGGCCGCTGAGCGGACGATCAGTGGCCCGTGCCGGGCGTGGCCGCAGGACAGCGTTTTCATCCGGGAGGTGCTCGACCGCATCGGTGACAAGTGGTCGGTGCTGGTGATCAGCACGCTCGGGGCGGCGCCGTTGCGGTACTCCGACCTGATGGCGAGCGTCCCCGGGATCTCGCAGCGGATGCTGACGGTGACGTTGAAGGGGCTGGAGCGCGATGGCCTGCTGACCCGGACAGCCTTTCCCGAGGTGCCGCCGCGGGTGGTGTACGAGCTGACGGACCTGGGCCGGTCACTGTTGAGCGCGGTGATGGCCCTGGCCTCGTGGGCGGCGGTGCACCACGGGGAGGTTGCCGAGAACCGTCGCGTTCACGACGACGTCGGCGTCGGCCGGCGCAAGGCGGGGTGACCCTCAGCCGGCCGTCGCTCGCGGTCACGCGGTGACGATGACCTCGTGGGTGTCGCGCTGCGTGTGCAGGTCCCAGTAGGTCGGGGCAATCTTGGCGGGCGGCAACGCGTCGACGCCTTCGGGAGCCTGGTCGGTGATCCAGACGCCGATCGCGACGTGGCCGACGTGGATCCCGTCCACGGCGATCTCCGCGCCGAGGTTCAGCGCCCAGTTGCGCAGCGCGGCCGCGCCGGCGGTCACGTTCCCGAAGATGGCCACCGGCCTGGTCGAGCCGGCACCGGTGGTGAACAGCAGGGTCCCGGTGCCGGCCTCGAGCATGGCGGGCAGCACGGCGGCGGTCGCGGCCTGCGCGCCGTAGAGGTAGTACTCGACCTGCGCCTGGGTGTTCTCCGGGGTCGTCTCGCGGATGTGCACGGGGGCGAGCGGGCCGGAGGAGGCGTCCGCGGGCGAGTACTCCAGGACGTCGATCCGGCCGAAGCGCGCGGCTGCGTCGGCCAGTGCCCGGGTCAGGGCAGGGCGGTCGAGCACGTCGGCCGGGAACCCGGCTGCGGTGACGCCCTCGGCGGCGAGCTGCTCGACCAGGGCGTCGAGCTTGTCCTTGTTGCGCGCGACGAGCGCGACGTCGAACCCTTCGGACCCGAACGTGCGGGCGATCGCGAGCCCGAGACCCGGACCGGCACCGACGATGGCAATGGTGGGCATGTCCTGCTCCTTCGATGTGTCGTGGGTTGAGGTCAGGTCGGCCTTTGCCGACGGTCAGGCCGTGACGGCCTGCAGGGTCTGCTCCAGCGCCTGGGCGTAGGTCTGGACCGACTGGGCCCCGGCGGCGGCGAAGCGACGACCGAAGACGGTGAAGGGCACCCCGGTCACACCCAGCGCGCGCCCCTCGGCGACGTCCGCGCGCACCGCGTCTGCGAACTCGTCCCCGGCCAGCACCTCACGCACCCGCTGCGGCGACAGGCCGACCGACGCCGCCGTCTGGGCCAGCGCGTCGGGGTCGAACGGGTTCAGCTCCCCGGCGAAGAACCGGTCCTGGACGGCGGAGAAGAGCTCCAGGCCGAGCCCCACGCTGTCGGCGAAGTGCACGACTCGGTGGAAGTCGAAGGTGTTCGCGTTGAGCCGCTCCAGGCTGAACGGCAACCCCTCACCCTGAGCCAGCGCCTGGATGCGACGCTCGGCCTCCAGGACGACCCGAGAGTCGCCACCGTGCGAGCGCACGAACGCGCTCTCGATCGTCTCCGGCTCACCAGGGGCGTCGGGATTCAGCTCGAACGACCGCAGCCGCACCTCGAACCGATCGGCGTCGCCGCGCTGGGCGATCGCCCGCTGCAGGCGGTGCTTTCCGACGTAGCACCACGGGCAGCCCAGGTCCGCCCACACGTCGATGACCACCGGGCCGCGCGCGGTATCGACCTCGTGCAGTGCCACCATTTCCCCTCACCTCACTGATAGTGCGTAACACCATCATGAGTACGCTCTCCGAGGGGTACAAAAGGCACTTTGGTGTGCGTGGGTGGTCCCCGTCGGTCGACGCGGACCACCCCGCGCGGCCGCCCACCGCGCGGAGGTGGCCGTCAGCCCCGCCAGCCCCCGGACCGTGAAGGACAGGGGCAGCAGACCCCGGGTGCCTGTCGGTCGACGGTGTCATGCCAGGTGTGGGTCGTTCCTCCAGGCCGGCATCGTGGACATGTAGGTACGGGTTGCCTGCTCGGCCTCGGCACGGCTCTGCTCGGGGTGCGAGCGTTGCTGCCAGGCGGTCATCCGTTCGAAGCGCTCGTCGAAGCTCTGAAGATTGCCATTGGCATCGGTGCAATTGCTGCAGTAGCGGCCACTCTCGATAGGCATGCTGCAGCTCTCACACGTGAGTTCGGTGGTCACGATCGTTCTCCTTCTGTATGGCGGTGCTTCTTCACGGGTGCGAGGCTTCGATGAGCGCGCTCATTGCGCGGAGGAGTTCCGCGGCGCGCGCCGCCGGCATTCGTTCCCAGGCGGATGCCAGCAAAGACGTTGAAAGGACGCTGGCGTCGTCGCGTAGGGTGTCGAACCCGGCATCCGTCAGCCAGACGAGCGTGCGGCGGCGGTCGTCTGGGTCGTCACGCCGCTCGAGCAGACCTTTGCGCTCGAGGCCCGTGACGATGTCGCTGGCGACCGACTGAGCCCGGTCGAGGTGCTCGGCGAGCTCGCCGACCGTGAGCGGTCCAGCATGGGCTAGGTGGTTCAGTACGGCCCTCGAGGCGCCGGGCAGCGTGCTGCGCTTGCTGTCGCGGCGGTGAAAGACGAGATACACCTGCTGGAACAGCCGATCGAAGGCCTGCGCGTCGCCGCTTGCCCGTTGCGCATCGTGGGTCACTCGGGAGTTGCCAGACGGCCCGGTCTCTGTCACTCGATCAATCTCGCGTCGAGCCGATCCATCGTCAATCCCGATGGATCGGCTCGACGCGCCATACGACGACCGCGTCCTGCGACGTTTGGGGATCGGGCGGGGGAGCGCACCACCGCGGAGATCGCCGACTTGTTCGACGTCGCACCGTCCACCGTGTACCGGGCGCTGCACCGTGCGGGTGTTTCGGGGGAGCGATAAGTGTTCCGGCGGCGGACCGCATGGCGGTCTCTGGGTTCTGTGCGTACCCCGTCGCCGATGCAGACGCGGGGTCGGCAAGACAACGGTCTTCGGACGAGGTGCGCGAACCGCGTTGCTACATTTCGTCCCATGAGTGGTCGAAAGGCCGCCCCGGATCCCTCCGGAGCGGCCAGTGACCTGCGGTGATGCTGGGGGGCGATACGGGGATCGAACCAGTGACCTCTTCCGTGTCAGCGTTCGGATTCGGGTCCGGCGTGGTGGCCGCCGGGCGTCTGCGCAGGCCATACGCGATATCCGCACTTCGGCACTCTGGGGCGAACACCGGCGGACAGACGCTCGTTGGCGTACGCGGGTGTCTGGATCGGACGACTCCCAGCGGGACGGCCGCGCTGTCGTGTCAGTTCGCGGCGGTGCGGAGGACCACCACGATGATCACGTTCGCGATGCCGAGCCCAAAGCCGATCAGCGCCAGGACGCGGCCCCGCGGTCCGAACCCGAACCGTTGAAGCAGGATCGCATTTCGCAGACCCTGCCAGGCCATAAACAACACGAGCACCGACCCGACGTAGAACCCGGTGAGCAGTCCAGCGACCAGCATCCCCAGCGAGGTGACAAAGGCCCCGACCGCCCACCAGTTCACGGGGGCCTTCACGGGCGCCGGGGCGTAGGAAGGGGCACCCGTGGGCGCCGGATACTCCAATCCGGCTATAGCTCCGGGTGCGGCGGCGCCATAGGAAGGAGCCCCGTACGGGTCCTCGACGGCGCGTACCGGCGCTGGAGCCGGGTCAGTGACGGGCCGTGCGCCGGGCGTGCTGCCGCTCAACCCGCCAGGGGGCGTTGGCGTGACCCCTGCGGATGCTGGTCGAGGCTGAGGGGAGTCGTCGGCGGATCGTGGTGCGGGTAGAGGCTCGGTGGTCGGTCCGGCAGATGGGCTGACGTCGTTGTTCGACACGGGGTCCCCTCGACGGCGCGTGTGTGTCGATCTCGTCGGCGCCGAGGCGGAGGACCTTAAGCAGACCGGGTGGGATATCACTCGTCCGGCGGACCATGCCGACGGCCGCGCGCCGCCGCGCCCGGGAGGCCGGGCCGAACGGCGGTGAGGGCGGACCACCTCCTGCACTCGCCGCTCGGTCGGATCACCGCGGCTTGGCACTGAACGGGGCGATGCGGCGCTTCACGGCCCGGACTGGTCGCGCGCGCCGCTCCGGCGCCGCACGGCCGCCTGGCCCGAGCGACTCCCGGTCGTCGACGGGGCCGGGTACCGTCGGGCGGCTGCAGGTGCGCTCGTGTCAGGGGGTGGCGGAGTGGGCACACGGGGCTCACGGTCGCTTGCAGTGCTCCTGCTCACCGTGATGTTGACCTCGTGCGCCGGTTCGGACCTGACGCGTGTCGGCGCCCCGTCCCCGGACCCGCTGACCGCTCCCGCGGTGGCACCGATCAGCAGCCCAGGCGCTCTCGTTCCGGCGTCGCAACCGGCGGTCATCGTGACGCTCCACCGGAGCGTGGGGTCGCCTCACTGGCTAGCGTGCCGTGGGTTGCGCAGGTCGTCAGCGCGGACGGCCGGCACGTCACCATCGGTTACCCGTACTTCGAGGGGTGCATGGGTGTCACCGGGGTGCAGGTCACCCAGTCCGACACGGGCGTGCAGCTGACCGTCTGGGGCCTGGTCGGCGGGGACGCCATGTGCACGACGCAGATCCACTACGCCAGCGTTGTGGTCACCCTCGACCCGCCCTTGGGCCACCGGGCTCTGCTGCACGCCCCGGTGTCCCGACGCTGGGCCACCAGCGCGAACTGAGCCACCACCCGGAGGGGACGGCCCTGGCCGCCGCCTGCGGGGACAGGCCGTCACGCCGTCGATTCGAGGTTCGTCTCGTACTTCGTTGTGGTGCTTTCGGTCCAGACGATGATCGAGTAGGTCAGAACGCCCTTTGCCCAGGCGACGGTGTAGGAGCGGCGGCCGGGGTAGATCGCGTCGCGGGGGTCTTCTTCAATCTGTGCCCATCCGGCAGGAATGAGGATTCCCTTGTAGAACGCGATGACGTCTGCGGTGCTCGCGCTCGTGGTCCCGGACATTCCCACTTCGGGCGGTGAGCCCCGTCCCATGAGGTTGCGACGGACGCCGTCCGAGTGGCGGGGTTGAACCTCGGTGCTGCCGGGGTACGTCAACCGAGCGGGCGGTTCCTTCTCCAGGCCCGCGACGGTGTAGCCGCCAGGCACGGAGCATGCCGTGACCGCGAGCACGCACGCCGCGATCAGTGCGAACAGGACTGCCGCGCGGTTCGTGACCCTCACGTGCCCCCTCCCAGGTGAAACGGCCTCCGCGCCGGTACCCATCACCGCGCCGATCCTGGGCGCGGTGCTACGCCCCCGTGGACTCCAGATCGGTGTCGTACTTCGTCGCGGTGCCTTCGGTCCAGATGTTGAGCGTGAACGAGAGCACCCCCTTGTCCCACGCGACCCAGTGGGACACCCGCCCGGGGTAATCGGTGGCGCTTGGGTTCTCCTGCACCTGTTCCCAACCGGTGGGGACAAGGACGTGCGAGTAGTAGGCGATGACCTCCGCCGGGCTGGCGGTGGTCGTACCCACGATTCCGACCATGGCCGCGCTGCCCTTGCCGAAGACGTTCCCGCGGATGCCGTCCGAGTGCCGGGCTTGGACGTCGGTGCTGCCCGGGTACGCCAATCCCGACTCGGGCAACTTGCGCAGGCTCGCCACGCTGTAGCCCCCCGGCACGGAGCACGCGGTCACGGCGAGCAGGCACGCGACAGCGAGAGCGAGGAGACCTACCGCGCGGTTCGTTCCCCTCACGTGCTCCTCCTGGACCTGCGGCCGGTCGTCCCGTGGTGCGTCAGCCGACGATCTGATCCTGTGCGCCGACTTTCGCTGGTGTGGAGTCTGGCTTTGCAGCAGCGGCTTGGGGTCGGAACGTCCGAGGTTCACCCAGACGACGCAATCCAGGGGAGTGCAGCGAAGACCACCGACGATGGTCGGAACCCGATCCCGAGCCGAGGATGAAACGCATGCCCTAGCCGGTGGCCGGCGAGCACAGCCGCGCGGCTCGGTGCGCGCCCGCTGCGCGGCAGTGGTCTGCCGCCGGACGACGACGCTGCCGCCTACCGACGCCAGTCGGGTGACTGACTACCAGACGGGCAGGGCGATCCGCCACGGATGTTCCGGCGGTAGGCCTACGCGATCCACGTCGAGGGCGTAGTCGCGGTACTCGGGCGGCAGCAGGATCGGGGCCTGGTCTGCCGACCCGAGCAGGAGGTCCCAACGGTTCTCGTACCGTGCGAACACCGCCATGGAGGCGCGAGCCCGGTCCGGGCCGACGTTCCGCCTACCTGGCTCGACGCCGGGCTCGGTGAGCCAGTGCATGTGCTCGATCCAGGTCGCTGCCGCCACGTGGTTGCGCGGCACGACGAAGCAGCGCATCGGACCGGCCGGGTCGGGGTCGATCGCGACCAGGACGAACCACTCGTGATCGCTTCGCGCCGGTGCTTGCTCCTTGAGCCCGAGCGGCCAGGAGTCGGTCCGGCGCACGCCGCGGATCGACTTCACCTGCACCTCGATCATCCGACGCTCGTCGGCTGTGTGGACTGCGAGGATGTCGGTCCGCGCCAGCCCATCGCGGGTCAGCGCGGGCGCCCAGCCGTTCCGGGCCAGCATCGACGCCACATAGTGCTCGCCGATGCTCTTCGTCTGCTTCGTGTCCACGGCCACGGCCGTAGTGAACACCAGCGTCCGCACCCGGTGGACCCCTGTCAGGGCGCTAGCTGTACTCGGCTCAACAGGATGACCGAAGCGGCCGGGGCAGGGTTCACCCCGCGGATGGGACCCATGCGGACGTGCGCGGCCGCTAGCGTCCGCCCGTGCGTATCCGCAGCGGTCTTCGAACGCGCATCGTGCTGTATTGCCTCGCCGCGGTCGGCTACACGGTGGCGATGGTCGTCAGGCACGGCTGGACTGGTGCCCTCATCACGGGTTTGGTCTTGCTGGCCACGACGGTTCTGATCGCCGCGCTGCTCGTGCCCGGGCTGCGGGCTATCCGGCGTCGCAACGCCGAGCTCGCCGCCACCCGGCCTGGGTGCGGCATCGTCACCGTCCAGACGACGCTGTCGCAGGCAGCCGCCCTCGCGGCCTTGCCCGACCCTCGCCGGGTGGGCACCGCCGGACCGCTCGTGTACGGGTCCACCGGGATCGAGCTGTGGGTCCTGGGCAAGGACAGGTCGCTGGTCAAGCGCCTGGAGCTGCCGTGGTCGGCGATCGTGGACGTCTATCCGACGGTCGTGCGCAACTTCCGCGGCACGACCGTCCCCGGTGTACGCCTCACACTCACCAACGGGAACTTCCAGGACGTCATCCCGACCTACCCTTCGGAGCTGGGCAAGCAGGCCCGGGCGACCAAGACACCCGTGGCCACGCTGCTGGCCAGCGACATCTCGTCCCGCCGCACCGCGGTGTGGCCCCGCGCCTGACACCTCGCGGAGCGCTGGCCGCCTAGGGCCGACTGTGACTTGCTCGGACGGGTGCACGCCCAGTGCGCCGGCCACGAAGCCGACACACCGCCGAGACGGAGCCAGCGGGCCGGAGCGAGCCAGTCTTCAAGAGAGCCGTGCCGCTGTCGCCGTCTCCCGCGATCGGGCTGCCACGGCGTGGCTACCGACCGGGCGGCAACGACGCCGGCGGTGACCCAGACCACAACGGCGGTCCCGGCGTCCAGAGCCATGACGCCGGACGCCGGACGCCAACCAGGTCGGCGCACTGGTTGGCGTCCAGCGGCGCCCGCGGAGTCGACTCGAGTCCTACCACCTGCGGAAACGCCGAGGGGAACTTCGAACGAGCCAGTGACCGTTTCCCGGCGGCCGGATCGGACCGGCCGACGCACATGACCAAGGCCCGGTCCGAGAAGCCGGACCGGGCCTGTGACCTGCAGTGATGCTGGTGGGCGATACTGGGATCGAACCAGTGACCTCTTCCGTGTCAGGGAAGCGCGCTCCCGCTGCGCCAATCGCCCGTCGGGTGTGAACCGAGGTGGAGACGGGATTCGAACCCGTGTATACGGCTTTGCAGGCCGCTGCCTCGCCTCTCGGCCACTCCACCGGTGAGACCGCAGTCCCCAGCGGCTGTGAGCCGATGTGGAGAGCCTCCGAGCGGACGACGGGATTCGAACCCGCGACCCTCACCTTGGCAAGGTGATGCTCTACCAACTGAGCCACGTCCGCGCTGTCGACGTCCCCGGAGGGGCGCCGTGTGCGTCCCAGACTCTAACCGAGGTTCGCGACGAGAGTCCAACCGGTCGGCCGGCCGGCGCGTCCGGACGGTGCGGGTCGCTAGCGTGAGCGCGTGCTGGAGCCGTCCGCGACCGCCTGGTTCGGCGGGGTGCAGGCGAACGGGGTGCTCGAGGCGGTCGACCTCGCGCAGCGACCCGATGCGCTGTCGCGACCGGGCTGGTGGGCCGTGGTGGGGGAGTTCGAGGGCCGGGTCCGAGCGTGGCGCTTCGCCGACGTCCAGGTCGGACGCACCACCACCGTGCCGCAGCGATCCCACCGTCGCTGGGACGGGCCCGGCGCGGACGCCTGGACGAGCTCCCTGGACGAGGAGACCTACCGGGCCGGCGTGGACACGATCCGCACGCGGATCCGTGCGGGGGACGTCTACCAGGTCAACCTCTGCCGCGTCCTCGCAGCCCCTCTGCCTGCGGAGCCCCGCGGCCCCGACGCTGCAGCTCTGGGCCGACGGCTCGTGGCGGGCAACCCAGCGCCGTACCAGGGCGGCGTCCAGGTCGGCCCCACCAGCGACGATCCCGGCGTCTGGGTGGTCAGCGCCTCGCCGGAGCTCTTCCTCGCGGTGGACCAGGGCAGGATCAGCACCGGTCCCATCAAGGGCACGGCCGCGCACTCCGCCGGTCTGTCACCCAAGGACCGCGCCGAGAACGTGATGATCACCGACCTGGTGCGCAACGACCTGCAGCGGGTGTGCGTCCCGGGCTCCGTCGAGGTGACCACCTTGCTGGGCGAGGAGCAGCACCCGGGGCTCGTCCACCTGGTGTCGACCGTCACCGGCCGCCTCGACCCCGAGGTGGCGCGCGCCGCCGATGCCTACCGGCAGGTGCTCGACGCCACGTACCCACCGGGCTCCGTCTCCGGGGCGCCGAAGTCGTCGGCGCTGCGCCTCATCCGTGAGCTGGAGCCCGTCCCGCGCGGTCCCTACTGCGGCACCGTGGGCTGGGTCCACGTCGCGGACGACGGCTCCGTGAGGGCGCGGCTCGCGGTGTCGATCCGGACCTTCTGGTGGTCGGACGGCATACTGCGCTTCGGCACCGGCGCGGGCATCACGTGGGGGAGCGACCCCGCCGCCGAGTGGGCCGAGACCGAGCTGAAGGCGGCGCGGCTCGTCGGGCTGGCGTCCCGCAGAACCACGTGAAGCATGTGGCAGTGCCGGTCGACGGGGCGCAGTGCGCCCGACGCGGGATCGGCCGGACGGTCAGGCGGTGAGCAGCGCCGCGATCAGGGCGCTGATCTCGCCCTCCATGCGGTCGCTCTCGGCACCGAGCGGCACCAGCGACTCCGTCGCCGCAAGGAAGCGGAGCACGGGCTCGGTCGGTGCGGCGAGGAGGGCGCTGCCCTCGACCCCGGACAGCGAGATGAGGGTGTAGTCCGGGTCCTCGTCCCGCCAGATCTGCACGTCACCCGTGCCCGCCGGCTCCTCCGAGCTGGCGTGCATGCCCTGCACCAGCAGCTCGCGGCCGAGCAGCCACGTCGAGGACGACTGGCCGCCGGAGAACACGGCGCGGACGGTGTACGGATCGGTCGTCCGGAACGCCAGCTGGGTGCTCACCGGGACGACGCTCGCGTCGGAGCCGATGAGCTGCATCGCGACGACTTCGACGACGTCGTACGACGAGTTCGTCATCGGGTCCTCCACTGGGCGGGCTCATCGGACAGTCACATCATGGCAGCGGACCGCCGCATCTGGCGTGGTGGGTCGGCACCTTTCACCCGACCGCAGCAACCGAAGCCTGCCCGGTCACTTCCGTCGCCAGCCGAACGGGCGTATACGGGCATCCGCTTGCCGGTTCGGTGATCAGGCCAGCGTTGGGTAGCATCCTCTCGACGCCCGCTACGGTGGGTGCTCGTCGGGCGATTGGCTCAGTGGTAGAGCGCCTCGTTCACACCGAGGAGGTCACTGGTTCGAACCCAGTATCGCCCACACCGGAAGGGGCCCCGCTGACGCGGGGCCCCTTCGCCGTTCCTGCAGACGGCACTGCAAGGTCGGCGGCGGGGCGACGCGAGGCGAAAAGGCCGAGGCCGGCTCGGTAGCATCGAGCCACGCCCGTCGCGGCCGCTGTCCGCCCGTCGCGCTGCACGTCCCGCCGCTTCCTGATGCCGACCAGCGGCGGCCACCGATCCCGAGGAGCACAGTCCGTGTCCGAGCCCATCAGTCTGACCGTCGACGGAGTCGAGACCACGGTCGAGGCGGGCACGACGGGCACCGACCTGTTCGCCGACCGTCGGGACGTCGTCGTCGTCCGCGTGGACGGCGAGCTGCGAGACCTGCACCTCCCGCTTCCGTCGGGCGCCACCGTGGAAGGGGTCACCATCGGGTCGCCGGACGGGCTGGCGGTCCTCCGGCACTCCACCGCGCACGTCCTCGCCCAGGCGGTCCAGGACGTCAACCCGAAGGCGCGCCTGGGCATCGGCCCGCCGATCACCGACGGCTTCTACTACGACTTCGACGTCGAGACGCCCTTCACCCCCGAGGACCTGCGTGCGCTCGAGAAGTCGATGGCGCGCATCGTCAAGGAGGGTCAGACCTTCCGCCGGGTCGACGTCACCGAGGCGCAAGCGCGCGAGATCGAGGCGGACGAGCCCTACAAGCTCGAGCTGATCGGCCTGAAGGGCGACGCCTCCGACGACGACGGGGCGTCCGTCGAGGTCGGCCTCGGCGGCCTGACGATGTACCAGAACGTCCGCCGCGACGGCTCCGTCGCCTGGCAGGACCTGTGCCGCGGTCCGCACCTGCCCAGCACCCGCCTGATCGGCAACGGCTTCCAGCTGACCCGGTCCGCCGCGGCGTACTGGCGCGGCAGCGAGAAGAACCCGCAGCTGCAGCGCGTCTACGGCACCGCGTGGCCCACGAAGGACGAGTTGCGCGCGTACCTCGACCGGCTCGCCGAGGCGGAGCGGCGCGACCACCGCCGCCTCGGCTCCGAGCTCGACCTGTTCTCCTTCCCGGATGAGATCGGCTCCGGCCTGGCGGTGTTCCACCCCAAGGGCGGCATCGTCCGGATGGAGATGGAGGAGTACAGCCGCCGGCGGCACGTCGAGGCGGGCTACTCGTTCGTCAACACCCCGCACATCACCAAGGCGCAGCTGTTCCACACGTCGCGGCACCTCGACTGGTACGCCGACGGGATGTACCCGCCCATGCGGCTGGACACCGAGTACCACGAGGACGGCACGGTCAAGCGCGAGGGCCAGGACTACTACCTCAAGCCGATGAACTGCCCGATGCACAACCTCGTGTACCGGTCCCGCGGGCGCAGCTACCGCGAGCTGCCGCTGCGGCTGTTCGAGTTCGGCACCGTCTACCGCTACGAGAAGTCCGGCGTGGTGCACGGCATGACCCGTGCACGCGGGTTCACCCAGGACGACTCGCACATCTACTGCACCCGCGAGCAGATGCGCGACGAGCTCGCCTCGCTGCTGACCTTCGTGCTGGACCTGCTGCGCGACTACGGGCTCAACGAGTTCTACCTCGAGCTGTCCACCCGCGACCCGAAGAAGTCGGTCGGCGACGACGCGACGTGGGAGGAGGCCACCGAGACCCTTCGGGAGGTCGCCACCGAGTCGGGGCTGCAGCTCGTGGACGACCCGGGCGGCGCCGCGTTCTACGGCCCCAAGATCTCCGTCCAGGCGAAGGACGCGATCGGCCGGACCTGGCAGCTGTCGACCATCCAGCTCGACTTCTTCGAGCCGGAGCTGTTCGAGCTGGAGTACACCGCACCGGACGGCTCGCGGCAGCGGCCGGTGATGATCCACCGCGCGCTGTTCGGCTCGATCGAGCGGTTCTTCGCGATCCTCGTCGAGCACTACGCCGGAGCGTTCCCGGCGTGGCTGGCGCCCGTCCAGGCGCTCGCCGTGCCGGTGGCCGAGACCTTCCAGCCGTACCTGGAGGACGTCGTCGCCCAGCTGCGCGCTCGAGGGATCCGTGCCGAGCTGGACGCGTCGGACGACCGCTTCGGCAAGAAGATCCGCAACGCCGCCACGCAGAAGGTGCCGTTCGTGCTGATCGCCGGCGGTGAGGACGTCGAGGCCGGCGCGGTGTCGTTCCGCTATCGCGACGGCCGCCAGGAGAACGGTGTGCCGATCGCTGAGGCGATCGAGCGTGTCGTCGCCGCGGTGCGCGACCGCGTCCAGGTCTGAGCGGTGGCGCACGACGACGCCCACGGGCCGACCGTCGAGGTCCCCGGCGACTTCGCCGGGGACCCGGACGGCTACCAGCGCCTGTGGACGCCGCACCGGATGGCGTACATCGGCGGGGTCGACAAGCCGACCGACGACCTGCCCGGACCCGGCTGCCCGTTCTGCCGCGCCCCGGGCCTGCCCGACGAGCAGGGTCTCGTCGTGGCGCGTGGTGAGGCGGCGTACGTCGTGCTCAACCTCTACCCGTACAACTCCGGTCACCTCCTGGTCTGCCCCTACCGCCACGTGTCCGACTTCACCGACCTGACCTCCGCGGAGACGGCGGAGGTCACCGAGCTGACGCAGCAGGCCATGCGAGTGATCCGCACCGTCATGGCGCCGCAGGGCTTCAACCTCGGCATGAACCAGGGTGAGGTCGCGGGAGCCGGGATCGCGGCGCACCTGCACCAGCACGTGGTGCCCCGCTGGCGGGGCGACTCCAACTTCCTTCCCATCGTCGCCCGCAGCCGTGCGCTGCCCGAGCTGCTCGCGGACACCCGCGCGCGGCTCGCCGCGGCGTGGCCCGTCCGGGGGGAGTGAGCAGGTGCTGCACGGACTGCGCGGCGCGATGACGCGGCTCTTCACCCCCGTCGCCCGGGTGCTGCTGCGGGCCGGCATCAGCCCGGACGCCGTGACGGCCACCGGCACCCTGGCCGTCGTGGTGATCGGTCTGTGGGCCTTCCCGACCGGTCACCTGCTGCTCGGGGCGGTGCTGATCGGCCTCAGCGCGCTGACCGACTCCCTCGACGGTGTCATGGCGCGCCAGGCGGGCCGGTCGGGCCCGTGGGGCGCGTTCCTGGACTCGACGCTCGACCGGTTCGCTGACGCGGCGGTGTTCGGCGGCCTCGTGCTGTGGTTCTTCGGACGGGGCGACGACAGGCTCGCGGGCGTGCTCGCGCTGGCCTGCCTGGTCCTCGGATCGGTGGTGCCCTACGCGCGCGCCCGCGCCGAGGGCCTCGGGATGACGGCGTCCGGCGGCATCGCCGAGCGCGCCGACCGGCTGGTCGCCGTGCTCGTCGCGACGGCCGCCGTCGGCGCCGGACTGCCCCACGTCGTGCTCACCGTGGTGCTCGGCCTGCTGGCGGTCGCATCGGCGATCACGGTCGGTCAACGCATGGCCGCGGTGCACCGCCAGGTGGCGGAGGCCGGTCGGTGAGCCGACCCGGCGCGGGCGTCGCCCGGGGGTACGCGCTCGCCTGGCGATGGGGCCGGCACCTTCCCGGACCGCTGGTCAGAGCGGCGACGATCGCGGCTGCGGACCTCACCTGGCTGCGCCACGGAGCCGGTGTTCGGCGGCTGGAGTCCAACCTTCGGCGCGTCCGTCCGGAGCTGGCGCCCGCCGAGCTGCGCAGGCTGTCCCGCGCCGGGATGCGCTCGTACGTGCGCTACTTCGGTGAGGCGTTCACGCTGCCGGGTTCGTCGGCCGAGCAGATCGCCGCGCGGGTTCGGGTGGTCGGGCGCGAGAACGTGCAGCGCCACCTGGACGCCGGTCGGCAGGTGGTCATGGCGCTCGGGCACCTCGGCAACTGGGACCTCGCGGGCGCCTGGGCGAGCGCGAGCCTCGCGCCCGTGACCACCGTGGCGGAGCGGCTCGAGCCCGAAGAGCTCTTCCAGGAGTTCGTCGGCTTCCGCGAGAGCCTCGGGATGCGGATCCTGCCCCTCACCGGCGGCAGCGACGTGTTCCGGGCGCTCGTGCGGGCCTCACGGACCGGCCCCGGCGTGATGCCGCTGCTGGCGGACCGGGACCTGACGGCCCGGGGCGTCGAGGTGCAGCTCTTCGGCGAGACCGCGCGCGTCGCGGCGGGACCGGCCGCCCTCACCGTGATGACCGGTGCCCCGCTCTGCCCGGTGGGCATCACCTACGAGCGGATCGCAGGCGACCGCCGACGCCGTGCCGGGACGCCGTGGGGCCTGGTGGTCGAGTTCTTCCCGGCGATCGCTGTCCCGGAGGACCTCCCGCACCGCGACCGGGTCCAGGCCGTGTCCCAGGCCTGGGTCGACCAGGTGGCCGCCGTGATCTCGGCGCACCCGCAGGACTGGCACATGCTGCAGCGGGTGTTCGTCTCCGACCTCGACCCGAGCCGCTACGCCGCGACGGTCACCGCCGCTGCGGGGGAGCCGTGACCGGGCGACGGGCGACGCACCGACCGCTGCGCGTCGGGATCGTCTGCCCGTACTCCTTCGACATGCCGGGCGGCGTGCAGTTCCACGTCCGCGACCTCGCGGAGGCGCTGATCGCCGCCGGCCACGAGGTCTCCGTGCTGGCGCCGGCGGCGGACGACACCCCGGTCCCGGAGTACCTGGTGCCCGCCGGCCGCGCGGTACCCGTGCACTACAACGGCTCGGTCGCTCGGCTGACGTTCGGCCCGGTGACGGCCGCCCGGGTGCGCCGCTGGCTGGCGGCGGGTCAGTTCGACGTGCTGCACCTGCACGAGCCCGTGACGCCCAGCCTCGGGATGCTCGCGCTCTGGATCGCCGACGGGCCGGTCGTCGCCACCTTCCACACCGCGATCGTGCGGTCGCGGTCCCTCCAGCTGGCGTACCCCCTGGTGCGCCAGTCCCTGGAGAAGATCTCCGCGCGGATCGCCGTGTCCGAGGACGCGCGCCGGACGCTCGTGGAGCACCTCGGCGGTGACGCCGTCGTCATCCCGAACGGCGTCTACGTCGACCGCTTCTCCTCCGCGGAGCGGGACGAGCGCTGGACGGGTGCACCGGGTGCGCCGACCATCGCCTACCTCGGCCGGCTGGACGAGCCGCGCAAGGGCCTGCCGGTGCTGCTCGGAGCCGTCGGCCGGGTGCTGGACGAGGTGCCCGGAGCCCGCTTCCTCGTGGCGGGCCGCGGTGAGACGGGACAGGACCAGGCGCAGGAGGTGCTCGGGGCGCGGGCGGCCTCCGTGGAGTTCCTCGGCGGCCTCTCGGACGAGGACAAGGCTCGGCTGCTGTCGTCGGTCGACGTCTACTGCGCGCCGCAGACCGGGGGCGAGTCCTTCGGGATCGTCCTGGTCGAGGCGATGAGCGCCGGCACCCCGGTCGTCGCGAGCGACCTGGGTGCGTTCGCCCGTGTGCTGGACGACGGCTCGGCCGGCGTCCTGTTCCGCACCGGGGACAGCGTCGACCTCGCCGACACCCTGCTGCGGGTGCTCGGCGACGCCGAGCTGCGTCGCACGGTGGCCGACCACGCCCGGCAGGTGGTGCGTCGGTACGACTGGTCGACCGTCAGCGACCAGGTGCTCACGGTCTACGAGATGGCGGTCGCCGGGCGCGACGCGCCGGTGGGCGAGGACCCGTCGTCGTTGCGCGGCGCGCGGCTGATGGAGCTGCGCCGAGGACGTGAGCCCCGATGAGCCGGTTGGAGCTCGCGATCCTGCTGGTCGCCGTCGTGCTGCTGGTGCTCCTGTGGCTGGTCTGGGTGGCGGCGACCCGGCTGGACCGGTTGCACCGGAGGGTCGGTGCCTCCCGGGCGGTGGTCGACGCCCAGCTGGTGCGCCGCGCGACGGCGGCAGCCGAGCTGGCCACGAGCGGGCTGCTGGACCCCGCCAGCGCGATGATCGTCGGCGAGGCCGCCTGGACGTCGCTGAGCTGCGAAGGCCCCGAACCCGCGGCGCTCACCGTCCCGCCGGACCTGCGGCGGCTCCTCGACACCTCGTCGGACGAACCCGGCTCGGCTGCCCATCCACCGCAGCCCTGCGACCGGGGTCAGGTCGAGAGCGACCTGACCGCGGCGCTCCGCGAGGTGCTGCGCGACCCCGAGGAGGTGGCCGCGCTCCGGGCCGAGCTGGGGGGCGACGGGCTGCTCGACGACCTCGCGGCGGCCTGGTACCGCGTCCAGCTGGCGCGCCGGTTCCACAACGACGCCGTCGCACAGACCCGGGCCGCCCGCCGCGGCGCCCTGGTGCGCCTGCTCCGGCTCGCGGGCACGGCGCCCAACCCCACGACGCTCGAGCTCGACGACGCGTGGCCCGAGGGTCTGCCGATGGTGCGCCCGCGCCCCTGAACGGCCCCGCGGGGCCCTCGGAGCACCGGTCTACGATGGGCCGTCCCCCCACCGCAGAACGGATGAGCGAGGCGCGACGTGAGCACGGAGAAGGAAGTCCAGGACAACGGCGTGATCGGCACCGCGCGCGTCAAGCGCGGGATGGCCGAGATGCTCAAGGGCGGCGTCATCATGGACGTCGTCACCCCGGAGCAGGCCAAGATCGCCGAGGACGCCGGGGCCGTCGCCGTGATGGCTCTCGAGCGGGTCCCGGCGGACATCCGGGCCCAGGGCGGCGTCGCGCGGATGAGCGACCCGGACCTGATCGACGGCATCGTCAGCACCGTGTCCATCCCGGTGATGGCCAAGGCCCGCATCGGCCACTTCGTCGAGGCACAGGTGCTGCAGAGCCTCGGGGTGGACTACGTGGACGAGTCCGAGGTGCTGACGCCGGCCGACTACGCCCACCACATCGACAAGTGGGCGTTCACCGTGCCCTTCGTGTGCGGCGCCACCAACCTCGGCGAGGCGCTGCGGCGCATCAACGAGGGTGCGGCGATGATCCGCTCCAAGGGCGAGGCCGGCACCGGTGACGTCTCGAACGCCACCACGCACATGCGGACCATCCGGGACGAGATCCGCCGGCTGACCTCCCTGCCGGAGGACGAGCTGTTCCTCGCGGCGAAGGAGCTCGCGGCCCCGTACGACCTGGTGGTCGAGGTCGCCCGGGCCGGGAAGCTGCCGGTCGTGCTCTTCACCGCCGGTGGCATCGCCACCCCGGCGGACGCCGCGATGATGATGCAGCTCGGCGCCGAGGGCGTCTTCGTCGGCTCGGGCATCTTCAAGTCCGGCAACCCGGCGCAGCGCGCCGCGGCGATCGTCAAGGCGACCACGTTCTACGACGACCCGGACGTCATCGCCAAGGTCTCGCGTGGTCTCGGCGAGGCGATGGTCGGGATCAACGTCGACGACGTCCCGGTGCCGCACCGGCTGGCCGAGCGGGGTTGGTGACCACAGGCCGTCCCACCGACGGCGACGCCGACGGGGGAGCGGTGTCCGGGCTGGGACCCGACTGGATACCCGGCCCGGACGGTCTGCTGTTCCGGCGCGCCGCGCGGGTCATCCTGCTCGACGACCAGGACCGCGTGCTGCTGATGCGCGGCCACGACCTCGACCAGCCCGGCCGCAGCTGGTGGTTCACCATCGGTGGGGGCATCGCCGAGGGCGAGGCGTCGCGGCAGGCCGCCGTGCGCGAGCTCGAGGAGGAGACCGGCATCCGCCTGGACGCGGAGCAGCTGGTCGGGCCGGTGTACACCAGGTCGGCGATCTTCGACTTCTACGCGCAGCACTGCCGGCAGGACGAGGACCTGTACCTGGCCCGGATCGCCTCCGACGGTCTGGGCGAGCTCAGCCGCGACGGCTGGACGCACGTGGAGCTCGACGTCCTCGACGAGGTGCGGTGGTGGGAGCTGGACGAGCTCCGGGCCGTCGAGATCGAGGTGTTCCCGGCCGGTCTGGTGGACCTCGTCGCCGCGCTGGTACCCGGTTGGGACGGCGTGACCCGGCACCTGGGCCTCGCACGAGAGGTGTGACCGGCGAGGCCGTCTGACGGCGGGGGAGGCCGGCGCCGTCGGGCGTGACCTCCGCCTGCAGTCCTCAGGTGACCTGGGCGCGCAGTGCATACGCCGGGTCGCGGTGCTCTCCGCCGTCGAGCACCGCGCGCAGCGCCCGTGCGGCCGTCAGCATGTCGACGTGCGTCAGGTACGGCGCCGCGACGCCGAGCCGGACCACGTCCGGCGTGCGGAAGTCGCCGAGCACGCCCCGCGCGGCGAGCGCCCGCACCACCCCGTAGGCCTCCGGGTGCCGGACGGACAGCTGCGAGCCGCGCCGCTCGTCCTGGGCAGGGGTGACGACGTCCAGGGCGGGCACCAGCTCCTCGATCGCCTCTCTCAGGTACCGGGTCAGCGAGAGGGAACGGCTCCGAAGGGCGCCGAGGTCGACGCCCTCGAACGCACCGAGCGCCGCCTCGAGCGCCACCATCGACAGCACGGGCGGCGTCCCGACCCGGAACCGGCCGATCCCGGGTGCCGGCTCGTAGGTGGGCTCCATGGCGAACGGCCGCGCGTGCCCGTGCCAGCCGGGCAGCACGTTGGCCGCCTCGACCAGGTGCCGTCGGGCCACGTAGAGGTAGGCGGGCGACCCCGGACCGCCGTTGAGGAACTTGTACGTGCAGCCCACGGCGAGGTCGACCTGGTGCACGTCGAGTCCCACCTCGACGGCCCCCGCCGAGTGGCACAGGTCCCACACCGCGAGGGCACCCGCCTCGTGCGCGGCAGCGGTCACGCCCGCGAGGTCCCAAAGCCGACCCGTCCGGTAGTCCACCTGCGAGTACGCGACCGCGCCGACCGGCCGTCCCTCCGCCGCGAGTCGGGCCAGGGCGGTCTCCGCCTCGTCGGGCGGGGCGGTGACCACCGTCCACCCCACCTGCTCGGCCACCCCGGCCGCCACGTACAGGTCGGTGGGGAACGACCCCGGGTCGGTGAGCAGCACCGGTCGGTCAGGACGGAGCCGCGCGGCGGCGTGCAGCGCCTGGTGCAGCCGCACGGTCGTCGAGTCGCCGACCACCACCTGACCCGGGGCGGCCCCGACCAGCCGGGCGACGGCGTCGCCGACCCGCAGCGGGGCGTCCCACCAGGCGTGGTCGTTCCACGAGGCGACGAGGTCGCTGCCCCACTGCACCCGCACGGCGTCCTCCAGCGCAGCCGCCACCCCTCGCGGCAGCGCGCCGAGCGAGTTGCCGTCGAGGTAGACCAGGCCGGGTGGCAGCTCGAAGCGGTCGCGCAGGTCCGTGCCGGCGTGGCGGCGGTCGAGCTCGCGCGCGCGGATCTCGAGCCGGTCGGGTGCCTCGTCGTCGGTGGGTGCCACGGGCGCCAGCCTGCCAGCCCGCGAGACCGACCTAGGATCGCTCCCCGTGACCACGACCGTCGGAGTCCTCGCCCTGCAGGGCGACGTGCGCGAGCACGTCGCCGCCCTCACGGCCGTCGGGGCGCGGGGCGTGCCGGTGCGCCGGACGACGGAGCTCGACGCGGTGGACGCCCTGGTGCTTCCGGGGGGCGAGTCCACCACCATCGACAAGCTGCTGCGGGCGTTCGACCTGTTCGGGCCCGTCCAGCAGCGGCTGCGCGACGGGATGCCCGCCTACGGGTCCTGCGCCGGCATGATCCTCCTGGCCGACCGCGTGCTCGACGGCACCTCGGACCAGCAGACGCTCGGCGGCCTCGACGTCACCGTGCGCCGCAACGCCTTCGGCCGACAGGTGGACTCGTTCGAGACCGACCTGTCGATCGAGGGGATCGAGGGCGAGCCGGTGCACGCCGTGTTCATCAGGGCGCCGTGGGTCGAGGAGGTCGGGCCGGCTGCCCGGGTCCTCGGTCGGGTCGAAGGCGGGCATGCCGCCGGTAGGATCGTCGCGGTGCGCCAGGGCCCGTTGCTCGTCACGTCGTTCCACCCGGAGGTCACCGGGGACACGCGGGTGCACCGACTGTTCGTCGAGATGGTGCGCGGGGACCGATGAGCGGCGGCGGTGCCGCCCGGGCCGCGACCACCGGCACGCACGAGGACTGAGGGGTAGCAGCACATGTCGGGTCACTCCAAGTGGGCCACCACCAAGCACAAGAAGGCCGTCATCGACGCGAAGCGCGGCAAGCTCTTCGCCAAGCTGATCAAGAACATCGAGGTCGCGGCCCGCACCGGTGGCGGTGACCCGGCCGGCAACCCGACGCTGTTCGACGCGATCCAGAAGGCCAAGAAGACCTCGGTCCCCAACGAGAACATCGACCGGGCGGTCAAGCGGGGCTCCGGCCAGGAGGCCGGCGGCGCCGACTACCAGACGATCATGTACGAGGGCTACGGGCCCGGCGGCATCGCCGTCCTCGTCGAGTGCCTGACGGACAACCGGAACCGAGCGGCGTCGGACGTCCGCGTGGCGTTCACCCGCAACGGCGGCACGATGGCCGACCCCGGGTCGGTGTCCTACCTCTTCTCGCGCAAGGGCGTCGTCATCGTGCCCAAGGAGGGCACCGACGAGGACGCGGTGACCGAGGCCGTGCTCGACGCCGGCGGCGAGGAGATCACCGACAACGGCGACACCTTCGAGGTGCTGAGCGAGGCCACCGACCTGGTGCCGGTACGCACGGCGCTGCAGGACGCGGGGATCGAGTACGACTCCGCCGACGTCGTCTTCTACCCGTCGATGCAGGTCGAGGTCGACGTCGAGGGTGCCCGCAAGATCCTGCGGCTGATCGATGCGCTCGAGGACTCGGACGACGTGCAGAACGTCTTCACCAACTTCGACGCGCCGGACGAGGTCATGGCGCAGCTCGAGGACGAGGACTGACGCCTCACGGCGCCACCCGGCACGTCGCACGCCGCCGCTGCCGGGCTCGGTCCATCATCACCACGTGCGCGTCCTCGGAGTCGATCCCGGCCTGACCCGGTGCGGCATCGGCGTGGTCGACGGGCTCCCGGGACGGCAGCTACGGCTCGTCGCGGTCGGTGTGGCCCGCTCCGACCCGACCGCCGAGGTCGACCAGCGGCTGTGGCGCATCGAGCAGCAGCTCGAGGAGTGGATCGAGGAGCACGGGCCCGACGCGGTGGCCGTAGAGCGCGTGTTCGCGCAGCACAACGTGCGCACGGTGATGGGGACCGCACAGGTGGCCGGCATCGCGCTGGTCGCAGCGGCCCGCCGCCGCATCCCGGTCGCGTTGCACACGCCGAGCGAGGTGAAGGCGGCCGTGACGGGCAGCGGCACGGCGGGGAAGTCGCAGGTGCAGACGATGGTCGCCCGCCTGCTGGACCTGTCCGAGCTGCCGCGACCCGCCGACGCGGCGGACGCGCTCGCCCTGGCGATCTGCCACCTGTGGCGACCGGCCGGCGCGCTCGGCGCACCGCAGCGCGCGCCGGGCTCGCTGACCCCCGCGCAGCGCGCCTGGGCCGCCGCCGAGCAGGCCTCCCGCCGTCGCGGGTAGTCCGTGTCGTTCGTACAGGTGTTCGCTGCGATGTGGCAGCATGACGGCGGACGACGACCCGGAGACAGGAGGCCGCGGTGATCGCCTCGATCCAGGGCACCGTGCTGGCAGTTCGGTTGGACTCCGCCGTGCTCGCGGTGGGGGGTGTCGGCCTGCTGGTGCAGGCGACGCCGACGACGCTCGCCGGCCTCCGCGTCGGGAGCGCCGCGACGCTGTCCACGACGCTGGTCGTCCGCGAGGACTCCCTGACGCTCTACGGCTTCGCCGACGACGACGAGCGCGACGTCTTCGAGGTCGTCCAGACGGTCAGCGGCGTCGGGCCGCGGCTGGCCCTCGCCATGCTGGCGGTGCACACCCCGGACGGACTGCGCAGGGCGGTGGCCGACGAGGACCTCGCCGCGCTGCAGCGCGTACCGGGCATCGGTCGCAAGGGCGCGCAGCGCATCGTCCTCGAGCTGGGCGACCGCCTGGGTGCCCCCGCCGTGCGCGCGACCGCGGCCGGTCCGGCACCCGCGGCCGCACCCTCGGACCGCCGCGACCAGGTGGTCGAGGCGCTCGTCGGTCTCGGCTGGCAGGCGCGGACGGCGCAGGACGCGGTGACCTCGGTGCTCGACGGCAGCACGGAGCCGATCGCCGCCGAGGACGTCGCCGGTGTGCTCCGTGCGGCGCTGCGCACGCTGGGCGGTGCGCGTGGCTGAGCCCCCGTACGGCGACGCGCCCGAGGAGACCGTGACGGAACGGTTCCGGGCCGACTCGCTGGTCCGCTCGGGTGCGGACGACGTCGAGCGGGCGGCCGAGGCCGCACTGCGCCCCCGGCGGCTGGACGAGTTCGTCGGTCAGCGCGTCGTCCGCGACCAGCTCTCCCTCGTCCTCCAGGCCGCCACCGCGCGCGGCAAGGCGCCCGACCACGTGCTGCTCTCGGGACCGCCGGGGCTCGGCAAGACCACGCTGGCGATGATCATCGCGGCCGAGCTGGGCACGTCGCTGCGCGTCACGAGCGGCCCGGCCATCCAGCACGCGGGCGACCTGGCCGCGGTGCTGTCCTCCCTCGAGGAGGGGGAGGTCCTCTTCCTCGACGAGATCCACCGCCTCGCCCGGCCGGCCGAGGAGCTGCTGTACGTCGCCATGGAGGACTTCCGGGTCGACGTGATGGTGGGCAAGGGCGCCGGCGCGAGCGCGATCCCGCTGGCGCTCCCACCGTTCACCGTCGTCGGCGCGACGACCCGCGCGGGGCTCCTGCCGGCGCCGCTGCGGGACCGCTTCGGCTTCACCGGCCACCTCGACTTCTACGACGCCGCCGAGCTGGAGCAGGTGCTCGTGCGCTCGGCCGGCCTGCTGGGCGTCCCGCTCGACCGCCGGGCCGCCGTGGAGATCGCCTCGCGGTCCCGCGGCACGCCGCGGATCGCCAACCGGCTCCTGAGGCGCGTGCGCGACTGGGCGGAGGTGCGCGGTGACGGGAAGCTCGACCTCCCCGCCGCCCGTGCCGCGCTCGCCGTGTACGAGGTCGACGAGCGCGGCCTCGACCGGCTGGACCGAGCCGTGCTCAGCGCCCTCTGCACGCGTTTCGGCGGGGGACCGGTGGGCCTGACGACGTTGGCGGTCGCCGTGGGGGAGGAACCCGAGACCGTGGAGACCGTGGCGGAGCCGTTCCTCGTCCGCGAGGGCCTGGTGGGCCGCACGCCGCGCGGTCGCGTCGCCCTGCCGGCCGCCTGGGAGCACCTCGGTCTTCGGCCGCCGCAGCCCACGGACACGCTCTTCGCCTGACGGAACCGGATGGGACCCATGCGCGTTGGAGGCACCAGTCGCGGCGCCTAGACTGCGGCGGACACACCCGATCTGCAGGAGACTCCCGCGCCCATGGGCAACTACGGCTTCTACATCATCATCGCGCTGGCCTTCGGCGCGATGTGGCTCATGTCGAGCCGCACCCGCAAGCAGCAGCAGGCGGCGCAGGAGTTCCGCAACACGCTCGAGCCGGGCGACGAGGTGATGACCGGCTCCGGGTTCTTCGGCACGGTGGTCGAGGTCGAGGGCGACGTCATCACCCTCGAGTCCACGCCGGGCAGCCGTACCCGCTGGCTCCGCGCCGCGATCTCCAAGAAGATCGAGCCCGTCGTCGCCGAGATCGGCGAGGCGGACGACGACGAGGACGAGCCCATCGACGTGCCGGACGACATCTCGTCGCTCGAGCCGCTGCCGACCCAGGACAGCACCCGCCCTGCCGCAGGCACGAGCACGCCGTCCGCTGCCGACGAGCCGGGCACCACGGCGGAGCCGACCACCACCGACGGTGACCGCCCGGACCGCGAGGGTGGTTCGCAGACCAAGTAGCAGCACCGGCCGGGGGACGCGCCCTCGGCCTCGTCCCCACCGGCGGCAGGCGTCGCCGGTGCGCGCATGAGAGAGAAGACGTTGGCCGCTCCGACACGCCGGCAACACCCGGTCCGCACGCTCACCACGCTCGGCGTCCTGATCGTCGTGGCCTTCGCCGCGATCGTCGCGGGGACGAAGTGGTCCTCCGCGACGTTCGCGCCGAAGCTGGCCCTCGACCTCGAAGGCGGCACCCAGATCATCCTCACGCCGGTCGCGCAGCAGGCCGGTCAGGTGACCTCCACGACGATCAACCAGGCGATCGACGTCATCCGGCAGCGTGTCGACTCCTCCGGCGTCGCCGAGGCTCAGATCACCAGCCAGAGCGGCAACAAGATCGTCGTCGCGCTTCCCGGCCACCCGTCCGACGAGACGCTGAACCTGGTGCGGACCTCCGCCCAGATGGAGTTCCGGCCGGTGCTGCAGGTCGGCAACCCGGGCGCGTCGCCGTCCGCGACCGCCTCCGCCACCCCGACACCGGGGGCGACTCCGTCGTCCGCCGCCACACCCGCGGCGACGCCCGCCGCGACGCCGTCCGCCACGGCGACGGCCGAGGCGAACCCTGCCGCGTCCGCCAGCGCGAGCCCTGCGGCCTCCGCGGGCGCCACGCCGGCACCGTCCCCCTCGGCCAGCGGACCGACGTCGCCGAGCGACGTCGCCTACTACGTCACGCCGGACGTGCAGGCCAAGTTCGACTCGCTGGACTGCACGCAGGCGTCGAACCGGACGGGTGGTGTCAACGGCGCGGCCGACGCCGCCTTCGTGACCTGCGACACCGCCGGCACCGCGAAGTACATCCTCGGGCCGGTCGAGGTGAAGGGCTCCCACATCGCCAGCGCCTCGTCGGGTCTCAACCGCCTGCAGAACGGCGGCACCGGGAACCAGTGGGTGGTCGAGCTGTCGTTCGACTCCACCGGCACCACGCAGTTCGGCAACGTGAGCTCGCGGCTCTACAGCGAGACGGCGCCGCTCAACCGGTTCGGCATCGTCCTCGACGGTCTCGTCATCGAGGCGCCGACGATGAACGGCGTCATCAACAACGGTCAGGCGGAGATCTCCGGGTCCTTCACCCGGCAGAGCGCGGCCACCCTGGCCAGCCAGCTGAACTTCGGTGCGCTGCCGATCAGCTTCCAGGTGGAGAGCGAGCAGCAGATCTCGGCGACGCTCGGTTCCGAGCAGCTGCAGAAGGGCCTGCTCGCCGGCCTGATCGGCATGGTGCTGGTCGTCCTCTACTCGCTGGTCCAGTACCGGGTGCTCGGCCTGCTGACCGTCGCCTCGCTGGTGCTCGCCGCGATCATCACGTACGCGGTGATCACCCTGCTGTCCTGGACGCAGGGCTACCGCCTGTCGCTCCCCGGTGTCGCGGGTCTGATCGTGGCGATCGGTATCACGGCCGACTCCTTCATCGTCTACTTCGAACGAATCCGCGACGAGCTGCGCGAAGGGCGTGTGCTCGGCGGTGCGGTCGAGCGCGGCTGGGACCGGGCGCGGCGCACCATCCTGGCGTCCGACGCGGTCAACTTCCTCGCCGCCGTCGTCCTCTACGTCCTCGCCGTCGGCAGCGTGCGCGGCTTCGCCTTCACGCTGGGACTGACGACGATCATCGACCTCGTCATCGTCTTCACGTTCACGCACCCGATGATGGAGATCATCAGCCGCTGGCCGTTCTTCACCGAGGGCCACCGCTTCTCCGGCCTCGACCCGCGGCGCCTCGGCGTGCCGACCGCCCGCTACGTCGGGCGCGGCCGTGTGGTCACCGCGGGCGAGTCCACCGCGACGGCGGCCCCCGAGGCCGCCGACCAGGGGAGCGGTCGCCGCAACCCCGTGCCCGTCGGCTCCGGCGCAGGCACGGGCCCCGCGGCCGCCGCCGGCGGCGGCATGACGATCGCCGAACGCCGGGCCGCCCAGCGACGAGCCCAGGCAGGCAGCCCGCCCACCGACGCCGGCGCCGACGAGACGCCCACCGCCACCGAAGGGGACGAGCACTGATGGCCGTCGGATTCGCCCAGTGGGGCAACGACCTGTACACCGGTCGGCGCTCGTACGACATCGTCGGCCGCCGGCGCGTCTGGTACGTCGTCGCCGCCGTGCTCGTCGTCAGCTCCGTGGTGCTGCTCTTCGCCCCCGGGCTCAACCCGGGCATCGAGTTCCGCGGCGGCTCGGAGTTCGTCGTCTCCGGCATCTCGAACAAGGACCAGCAGCTGGCGGTCACGACGGTGCAGGCCGTCGACACCAAGGAGGTGCCGCGCGTCAGCTCGGTGGGGAGCAGCGCGCTGCGCGTGCAGACCCGGACGCTGAGCAACACCCAGGTGGAGCAGGTCAAGGGCTCGCTGGCGAAGGCCTACGGGGTGCCCGAGACGCAGGTGACCAGCACGTTCATCGGCCCGACGTGGGGCGGTGACGTGTCCCGCAAGGCGGCGACCAGCCTCGTCGTGTTCCTCGTGCTCGTCGCGGCCGTCATGACGCTGTACTTCCGGAACTGGCGGATGGCCGTCTCGGCGCTCGTCGCGCTGTTCCACGACGTCACGCTGACCGCCGGCGTCTACGCGGCCGTCGGCTGGGAGGTCACCCCGGCGACGGTGGTCGGCTTCCTGACCATCCTCGGCTACTCGATCTACGACACCGTCGTGGTGTTCGACAAGGTGCGCGAGAACACGGACGGCGTGCTCGACCAGTCGCGCTACACCTACGCGGAGAAGGCCAACCTCGCGGTCAACCAGACGCTGGTGCGGTCGATCAACACGTCGGTCGTCGCGCTCCTGCCCGTCGCGTCGATCCTGTTCATCGGCGCGTTCGTCCTCGGCGCGGGGACGCTGCGCGACATCGCCCTCGCCCTGTTCGTCGGCATGCTGGTCGGCACGTTCTCGTCCATCTTCCTGGCGACCCCGCTCGAGGTGACGCTCCGGGAGCGGGAGCCCGCGCTGCGTGCGCACCGCGACCGGGTGCTCGCCGCCCGGACCGGATCCGGTTCGCCGGCCGCTGCCGGCGAGGCACCCCTCGTGGGCGCCGCCACGCGCACCGTCGGTCCGCTGCACCCCGGCTCGCACCAGGGCGTCGCGGCCCAGCCGCGCCGCCGGCGCCGGTGAGCGCCGGGCCCGCAGCGTCCGGCGTCCCCGACCGTGCGGCGGTCGCGGCACGCGTCTCGGAGCTGATGCGCGAGGTTCCCGACTACCCGGAGCCGGGGATCCTGTTCCGCGACATCACCCCGGTGCTGGCCGACGCGCAGGCTTTCGCCGACCTGGTCGCCGTCATGGCCGCGGCCGCGCCCGGCCCGGTCGACCTGGTGGCGGGGATGGAGTCGCGCGGCTTCCTCCTCGCAGCACCGGTCGCGGTCGCGCTCGGCGCCGGCCTGGTGCCGGTGCGCAAGGCGGGCAAGCTGCCCGGTCCGACGCTCTCCGAGACCTACGAGCTCGAGTACGGCACGGCGACGCTGGAGCTGCACCCGTTCACCGTTCCGGCCGGCTCCCGGGTGCTCGTGCTCGACGACGTGCTGGCCACCGGTGGCACCGCGGCTGCCACGCTGCGCCTGTTCGCCGACTGCGGCGCCCAGGTGGTCGGCATCGGGGTCCTGGCCGAGCTGGCGGCGCTCCGAGGCCGCGACCAGGTGCCCGGCGTACCGGTGGACGCGCTGCTGACCCTGCCCTGAGGCTCCGCCCGGACGGGCTGCGTGACGGCCGCCGGACGTCCCGCCGTACACTCGCACGCACACAGCGGTGCCGCCCGACGGAATCGGTGACCCTCGTCGGGCGTTGGTAGTGGGACCGCGGGGAGAGGGGGTGTCGACATGACGGAGCAGCAGGTCGCGCCCGCGCAGTCGGACCCCGGAGACTCCCACGGTTCGAGCGCACGGTTGCGTGCCCGTCTCGCACGGCTGAGCGGCCGCGGGACGACGACGTCGCCGGCGATCGAGCCGGTGCTCCAGGCCGCCCGGACGAACCACCCGAAGGCCGACCTGTCGATCCTCGAGCAGGCCTACGCCGTCGCGGAGAAGGCCCACCGCGGCCAGCTGCGCAAGAGCGGTGACCCGTACATCACCCACCCCGTCGCGGTCGCCACCATCCTGGCTGAGCTGGGCATGACGCCGTCCACGCTGGCCGCGGCGCTCCTGCACGACACCGTCGAGGACACCGACTATTCCCTCGACCAGCTGCGCGCCGACTTCGGTCCCGAGGTCGCGATGCTGGTCGACGGCGTGACCAAGCTCGACAAGGTGCAGTACGGGGATGCCGCCCAGGCCGAGACCGTCCGCAAGATGGTCGTCGCGATGGCGCACGACATCCGCGTCCTGGTCATCAAGCTGGCCGACCGGCTGCACAACGCGCGCACCTGGAAGTTCGTCTCCCCGGCCTCCGCCGAGCGCAAGGCGCGCGAGACGCTCGAGATCTACGCCCCGCTGGCCCACCGGCTCGGCATGAACACCATCAAGTGGGAGCTCGAGGACCTGTCGTTCGCGACGCTGTACCCCAAGGTCTACGACGAGATCGTGCACCTGGTGGCCGAGCGGGCGCCGGCCCGGGAGGAGTACCTGGGGATCGTCCGCGAGCAGGTCAGCGCCGACCTGCGGACCGCGAAGATCAAGGCGACCGTCACTGGTCGCCCGAAGCACTACTACTCGATCTACCAGAAGATGATCGTGCGGGGCCGCGACTTCGCCGACATCTACGACCTGGTGGGCGTGCGCGTCCTGGTCGACACGGTCCGTGACTGCTATGCGGCGCTCGGCGCGCTGCACGCGCGATGGAACCCGGTGCCGGGCCGGTTCAAGGACTACATCGCGATGCCCAAGTTCAACCTGTACCAGTCGCTGCACACGACGGTGATCGGGCCCGGCGGCAAGCCGGTGGAGATCCAGATCCGCACGCACGACATGCACCGTCGTGCGGAGTACGGCGTCGCGGCCCACTGGAAGTACAAGGAGAACGCGAAGAACGGCACCGCCGAGGCGGCCGGCGACATGACGTGGCTGCGCCAGCTGGTCGACTGGCAGAAGGAGACGGCCGACCCGACGGAGTTCCTCGACTCGCTGCGCTTCGAGATCGCCGGGTCCGAGGTCTACGTCTTCACCCCCAAGGGCGACGTCATCGCGCTGCCGCAGGGATCGACGCCCGTCGACTTCGCCTACGCCGTGCACACGCAGGTGGGCCACCGCACGATGGGCGCCCGGGTCAACGGCCGCCTCGTGCCGCTGGACTCGACGCTCGAGAACGGCGACGTCGTCGACGTCTTCACCTCCAAGTCCGAGACCGCCGGCCCGTCGCGCGACTGGCTGGGCTTCGTCAAGAGCCCACGCGCCCGCAACAAGATCCGGCAGTGGTTCACCAAGGAGCGCCGCGAGGAGGCCGTCGAGCGCGGCAAGGACGCGCTGGCCAAGGCGATGCGCAAGCAGAACCTGCCCATGCAGCGGCTGCTGTCGCACGAGTCGCTCGTCGCCCTGGCGAACGAGATGCGGTACCCGGACGTCACCGCGCTGTACGGGGCGATCGGGGAGAACCAGGTCGCCGCCAGCACCGTGGTCCAGCGGCTGGTGCACTCTCTCGGCGGCGAGCCCGCGGCGGAGGAGGACATCGCCGAGACGGCGCGTCCCGGGCCGACGGCCCGGCGGGTGCGCACCGGCGACCCGGGAGTGGTGGTCAAGGGCGTCGACGACGTCTGGGTCAAGCTCGCCAAGTGCTGCACGCCGGTGCCCGGCGACGAGATCATCGGCTTCGTCACCCGCGGAGCCGGCGTCAGCGTGCACCGGGCGGACTGCGTGAACGTCGACAACCTGCGCAGCCAGCCCGAGCGGCTGGTGGACGTCAGCTGGGGTCACACGAGCTCGCAGCTGTTCCTGGTGCAGATCCAGGTCGAGGCGCTGGACCGGTCCCGGCTTCTGTCGGACGTCACCCGGGTGCTGTCCGACCACCACGTCAACATCCTGTCGGCGGCGGTCTCCACGTCCCGGGACCGCGTGGCGCTGTCCCGGTTCGTGTTCGAGATGGCAGAGCCGTCCCACCTGGCCTCGGTGCTCTCCGCGGTCCGGAAGGTCGAGGGCGTCTTCGACGTCTACCGGATCACCGGAGCCCGTACGGCGGACGAGCCGGCCATCCGGGCCTGAGCCCGTTCCTGGCGACCCGCCGGGTCCGGGTCCTCACAGCCGTCCGAGCAGCTCGCGAGCCTGCCGCAGCCCGCGTCCGCCCGCGGCCTCCTCCAGCCGCGCCCGGGCCGCCGCAGGGTCGAACCCGAGCCCGCACAGCCCCTCGAGCAGCACGGCAGCCACCGGCGCGGGCAGCCACCGTGCGACGTCCAGCCCCGTCCGCTGCACGGTGGTCACCCGGGTGCGACCCAGGGTCAGGACGTCCTCCGCGGGGAGCGGGGCCTCGGCACTCGACCGCCATGGGTCAGGGTCCGTACGCCGGCCCCGCGGCGGAACGAGCACGTCGACGCGTGACGGTGCAGGACCGCCGAGGTGCACCCATGCGGCACTCGCCCGGCCGACCACGCCGCGAGCAGGCACGACGTCCGCGACGGCAGCCAGCCGCATGGTCGGTGAGACGTCGAGACCGGCAGCGACGGCGACGTCGCCCCACAGCACCGCCACCGTCCCGTCGCGGCACATGCCGGCCCACGCAAGCGCACCGACATCGCTCCTGCGTACAAGCTCGGGAACGGGTACGCGGACGGGCACGAGTGCATGGAGCGCGGACACGCCGTCAGCATGCCGTCGGGCACCGCGACCGGTTGACCGCCCTGTGGACGACCCCGGCCGCGGGGCCCGACAGCAGGCGCTCAGCCCCGGGCGTCCTGCGCTGCGCGCTGAACCTGCTCGAGCCAGGCGCGGCGAGCGTCGAGCGCCGCCTGCGCCTCCGCCACGGCGCGGGCGTCACCCTTGGCGCGGGCACGAGCGAGGTCCGCCTCGAGACCGGCGATCGCCTGCTCGAGCTGGGCGGCAGCCCCCTCGGCGCGCGCCCTCGTCTCCGGGTTGGTCCGGCGCCACTGGGCGTCGTCCGCCTCCCGGACGGCCTGCTCGACCGCCCGGAGACGGCCCTCGACGCGCTGCACGTCCCCGCGTGGCACCTTCCCGGCCGCCTCCCAGCGCTCCTGCACGGAACGCAGGGCCGCCTTGGCAGCCCCGAGGTTCCGGACCGGCAGCAGGGCCTCCGCCTCGGCAAGCAGCGCCTCCTTGACGACGAGGTTCGCCTGGTACTCCGTGTCGGTGGCCTGGTTGGCCGCGTCGCGTGCCGCGAAGAAGGCGTCCTGGGCGGCGCGGAACCGGGCCCACAGCGCGTCGTCGACCGGGCGGCTGGCCCGTCCGGCGGCCTTCCACTGCGTCATGAGGTCACGGAAGGCACCCGCCGTCGGCCCCCACTCGGTGCTGGCGGACAGCCGCTCGGCCTCGGCCACCAGCGCCTCCTTGGCGCCCTTGGCTGCGGCGTTCCGCGACTCGAGTTCGGCGAAGAAGTGCCGCCGCTCGCGGTCGAACGTGGTGCGCGCGTGGCTGAACCGCTTCCAGAGCGCCTCCTCCGTCGCCCTGTCGAGACGCGGCCCGGAGCGCTGGGCCTCCTTCCACTGGTCCAGCAGCTCGCGGAGCTGTTCGCCCGCCGGCCGCCACTGGATCCGGCTGGGGTCCGTCTCGGCGATCTTCTCCGCCTGCTCCACCAACGTGGTGCGCGCAGCGGCAGCAGCCTCGCGCGCGGCCGCGCGCTCGGCCTCGGCGGCGGCACGCCGCTCGGCAGCGACGGCACGCAGGGCGTCCAGGCGCTCGCGCAGCCCGACGAGGTCACCGACCGCTGCAGGCGCCGCCAGCTCCTCGGTCAGCTTGCCGAGGGTCTGGTCGATCTCCTTGACCGAGAGGTCCGTCGCGGAGAGCCGCGCCTCGAACAGCACCACCTTGGCCTGCAGGTCGAGGAACCGGCGCACGTAGAGCGCGAGTGCCTCGTCCGGGGTGGCGCCGGGGAACTGGCCGACCTCACGCTCGGTCTCGCCGTCGCGGACGAACACCGTCCCGGCGTCGTCCACGCGGCCGAACTCGGCCGCGCGCGCCGCTTCAGCGGGGTCCACCGGCGCGACCGGGGCGGGCGCTGCAGCCGGTGCAGCCGCCGCCGCGGGTCGGCCGGCAGGACGAGGCGTCGGCCGAACCGAGGCGGGGCTGGGGCGCGGGCCGGGGCGAGGAGTCGGCCGGGGTCCGGGGACCGGGGCCGACGGTGCGGGGGCCGTGTCGGGCAGCGGGGTCCCGGCCTCCGGCGCAGCCGGTGCGTCGGAGGCCGTGGGCTCCGCGGCGTCGGCGTCGGCGGCGTCCGTGGTGGCCGTCGGCTCCGTGCTCTCGTCGGCGGGCGCGCCGTCGTCACCCTGGTCAGCAGCAGCGGGATCCTCGTCGGACGACGCTGCAGGAGCGGGCTCCTCGTCGGACGACGCGGCAGCAGCAGGCTGCTCGGCGGGGGCGGTCACCGGCTCGGGGGCGGGCTCAGCCGCGGTGTCGACGTCGTTCGCGGCCTCCGCCGTGGTGGGGACCGTCGTGGCCTCGCCGTCCTCGTCGGGCGCCGTCGGCGTCTGGGGGCTCTGCGTCACTGGGTCTCCACTCCCTCGATGATGACGTCCGACGCCGGGGCGGTGGTGGTACCCACCGTCACGGTGCCCGCGTCTGCGATGGCCTTCAGCACGTCCTGACCGGACGTGATGTGGCCGAACACGGTGTAGCCGCCAGCCGAGTCCGACGGGATCGTCGAGTCGGCGTAGACCAGGAAGAACTGGCTGCCCATCGAGCTGCCGTTGCCGGACTGCCGCGCCATCGCGACGGTGCCGGCCTTGTACACGTTGTCAGCGGGGGCGTTCTCGATCGGCCCCCAGCTGTACCCGGGGCCTCCGGTGCCCGTCGCCGTCGGGTCGCCGCACTGCAGAACGTAGATGCCCGAGGTGACCAGCCGATGGCACTTGGTCGAGTCGAAGTAGCCCTGGCCGGCGAGCGTCACGAAGTTCGCGACGGCCTGCGGCGCCGCAGCCCCGTCGAGCGTCATCGTGATGTCGCCCTTGTTGGTGATGACCTTCGCCGTCCAGGTGCGGTTCTGCGCCAGCGACTTGTCGGGCAGCACGCCGCCGTTGCCCGTGCGTGCCGCCGTCGAGATCGTCGCCTGGCCCGAGGGCGTCGCGCTCGGTGCGGCGGCGGCCTTGCCGCCGTCCCGGTTCAGGCTGATCACGAGCACCACCACGATGGCGACGACCGCGACCGCGGACCCGATGCCGAGCCCGAGGCGCTGGCGGTGACGGCGCCTCGCCCGCGCGCGAGCCTGGCGCTCTTGCCACTTCTCGAGCCGCCGACGCTCGTACTCCCGCTCCCGCTTGCTGGACACGCCCACCCCTCGTGATGTGCGGGCCAGGTGAGTGGGACCACCTGCGGCACCGCGCCGTAGGACCGGGCACAGTCTAGGCAAGGGGCGCGGCGCCACGACCACCACGCCCGCTGGTCCGACGGTGGATCTCGTCTGCCGTGCGCACGAGGTGGACGCGGTCCACGGACCGACGGTCGTACCGTGCCGGGGTGGAGGTCCTCGAGGTGATCTCGCCCCTGCTCGGGGCCCGCTGCTGCGTCGTCGTGGGGGAGCAGGCGTCCTGCGTGGTCGTCGACCCCGGCGCCCTGGTCGCGGACACGGTCGTCGCGCTCGTGGCGCAGCGGGGTCTGCGACCGCAGGCGGTGCTGGCGACGCACGGGCACGCCGACCACACGTGGGACGCGGGTCGCCTGTCCGACCGGTTCGGCGTCCCCGTCGTCGTGCACGCGGACGACGTCTACCGGCTCGCGGACCCGTGGGGGACGCTCGGCGTGCTCGGCGCGGCGGTCGGCTCGCCCGACGGTCCGCTCGCCGCCGAGCTCCGACGGCTCGGCGCCGACCCGTCGGAGTGGGTCGCACCGCACGACGTGCGCCCGGTGTGCGCGGACGGCGCCGCCGAGGAGCGGCTCGTGCTCGGAGAGCTCTCCGTGGTGGCCCGGCACGCGCCCGGTCACACCGAGGGATCGGTCGTCTACGTGCTGGAACCACCGGACGAGCGGCCGATCGCCCTCACGGGGGACGTGCTGTTCGCCGGCACCGTCGGCCGGACGGACCTTCCGGGGGGCGACGCCGTGGCCATGAGCCGGACGCTCCGGCTCGTCGTGCGCTCGCTCCCGCCCCGGTCCGTCGTCCTCCCGGGGCACGGCCCGGCGACCGACCTGGTGACCGAGCTGGCGCGGAACCCCCTACCTGCGCTGAGCCGCGGACCGCCCTGGCGCGCTGTTCTGGGAGGATCGGTGCCCATGGCACGCCCCACACCGCTGTCCGGATTCCCCGAGTGGCTCCCCGAAGGTCGGATCGTCGAGCAGCACGTGCTGGACGTTCTTCGGCGCACGTTCGAGCTGCACGGCTTCGCCGGTGTGGAGACCCGCGCCGTCGAGCCGCTGGACCAGCTGCTGCGCAAGGGGGAGACCTCGAAGGAGGTCTACGTGCTGCGGCGCCTGCAGGCCGACCCGCAGCAGGAGGAGCGGGGCGACACCCTCGGCCTGCACTTCGACCTCACCGTGCCGTTCGCGCGGTACGTGCTGGAGAACGCCGGGCACCTCGCCTTCCCGTTCCGCCGGTACCAGATCCAGAAGGTGTGGCGCGGTGAGCGACCCCAGGACGGGCGGTTCCGGGAGTTCATCCAGGCGGACATCGACGTGGTGGGCGCCGGCTCGCTGCCATACCACTACGAGGTCGAGCTGCCGCTGGTGATGGCCGAGGCGCTCTCCGCGCTGCAGGAGGTCGGCGTGCCGCCGGTGCGGGTGCTGGTGAACAACCGGAAGGTCGCGGAGGGCTTCTACCGCGGCCTGGGTCTGGACGACGTCGAGGCGGTGCTGCGGAGCATCGACAAGCTCGACAAGGTCGGCCCGGAGGTGGTGGCCGAGCTGCTGGTGGAGGAGGCAGGGGCGTCCGCCGACCAGGCGACGGCCTGCCTCGAGCTCGCGGCGATCTCCGGGCCGGACGAGGGCGTCGTCGACCGCGTGCGGGACCTGGCGAAGCGGTACGACGTCACGTCCGACCTTCTCGACGAGGGGCTGCAGGAGCTCGGCACGCTCATCCGGGCGGCCGCCGCACGGCTGCCGGGCATCGTCGTCGCGGACCTGAAGATCGCGCGAGGCCTGGACTACTACACCGGCTCGGTCTACGAGACGGTGCTCGTGGGCCACGAGCACCTCGGGTCCATCTGCTCCGGCGGCCGGTACGACACCCTGGCGTCGGACGGTGCCACGACCTACCCCGGCGTCGGCCTCTCGGTCGGCGTCAGCCGGCTCGTCTCCCGGCTGCTGTCCGCCGGCCTGGTGCGCGCGACGCGTGCCGTGCCGACCGCCGTGCTGGTGGCCGTGACGGACGAGGACTCGCGGCAGCGCTCGGACGAGGTGGCGGCCACGCTGCGGAGCCGTGGGATCCCCGTCGAGGTCGCCCCGGCGGCGGCCAAGTTCGGCAAGCAGATCCGGCACGCGGACCGCCGCGGCATCCCGTTCGTCTGGTTCCTCGGCGCCGACGGCGCGCCGGACGAGGTCAAGGACATCCGCTCCGGCGAGCAGGTGGCTGCCGACGCGGCGGCCTGGGAACCGCCCGCGGCCGACCGGTGGCCCAGGGTCGTGCCGGGAGACGCGCACTAGGATCGTGCGGGCGCCCCGCCGGGCGCGCACCCCCTGACGACGAAGGACGACCCGTGCTGCGCACCCACACCGCCGGCTCGCTGCGAGCCGAGCACATCGGCACCACCGTGACCCTCACCGGGTGGGTGGACCGGCGGCGTGATCACGGTGGCGTGGCGTTCGTCGACCTGCGGGACGCCTCCGGCATCGCCCAGGTGGTGATCCGGGACGAGGCCGTGGCGCACGAGCTGCGCGCCGAGTACGTGCTGCAGGTGACGGGGACCGTGGGCCGCCGCCCGGAGGGCAACGAGAACCCGCACCTGCCCACGGGCGAGGTGGAGGTCGTCGCCGACCACGTCGTCGTGCTCAACGAGGCGGCGCCCCTGCCGTTCCAGGTGTCGACCTCGCTCAACGAGCCGGTGGGCGAGGAGGCGCGCCTCAAGTACCGCTACCTGGACCTGCGCCGGCCGGCCCCCGCGCACGCGATGCGGCTGCGCGCCAAGGTGAGCCAGGCGGCGCGCAGGGTGCTCGACGCCGAGGGTTTCGTCGAGTTCGAGACGCCCACGCTGACCCACTCGACGCCCGAGGGCGCCCGCGACTTCCTGGTGCCGGCGCGCCTGGCGCCCGGCAGCTGGTACGCCCTGCCGCAGTCGCCGCAGCTGTTCAAGCAGCTGCTGATGGTCGCGGGGATGGAGCGGTACTACCAGATCGCCCGGTGCTACCGGGACGAGGACTTCCGCGCCGACCGGCAGCCGGAGTTCACCCAGCTGGACGTCGAGATGAGCTTCGTCGACCAGGACGACGTGATCGCCGTCGCCGAGGGTGTGCTCAAGGAGGTCTGGGCGCTGATCGACGTGGACCTGACCACGCCGATCCCGCGGATGACCTACGCCGACGCCATGGCCCGGTACGGCACCGACAAGCCGGATCTGCGGTTCGGCCTCGAGCTGACCGACCTGACGCAGTACTTCGTGAGCACGCCGTTCCGGGTGTTCCAGGCGCCGTACGTCGGCGCCGTCGTGCAGCCCGGGGGAGCGGCGACACCGCGCCGGGGGTTCGACGCGTGGCAGGACTGGGCCAAGCAGCGTGGCGCCAAGGGCCTCGCCTACGTGACGGTCGGCGACGACGGCGAGCTGGCCGGGCCGGTGGCGAAGAACATCTCCGACGAGGAGCGCGCGGGGCTGGCGGCCGTCGTCGGCGCGCAGCCGGGCGACGCGGTGTTCTTCGCCGCGGGCAAGGCGTCCGAGGCGCGCGCGCTGCTGGGTGCTGCGCGGCTGGAGATCGGCCGGCGTGCCGAGCTGATCGACGAGGACGCCTGGTCGTTCGTGTGGGTGGTCGACGCCCCCCTGTTCAAGCCCACCGGTGAGGACGACGACGTCGCGCTCGGCACCAGCGCCTGGACGGCCGTGCACCACGCGTTCACGTCGCCGACCCCGGAGTGGGTCGACCGGTTCGAGGAGGACCCGGGCAACGCCCTGGCGTACGCGTACGACATCGTCTGCAACGGCAACGAGATCGGCGGCGGTTCGATCCGTATCCACCGTCGTGACGTGCAGGAGCGCGTGTTCGCGGTGATGGGGATCGACCACGACGAGGCCCAGGAGAAGTTCGGCTTCCTGCTCGACGCCTTCAAGTTCGGCGCCCCGCCGCACGGCGGTATCGCGTTCGGCTGGGACCGGATCGTCGCGCTGCTCACGCACGCCGAGTCGATCCGCGACGTGATCGCGTTCCCCAAGTCCGGTGGCGGATTCGACCCGCTGACGGGTGCGCCGGCTCCGATCACGCCCGAGCAGCGCCGCGAGGCCGGGGTGGACGCCAAGCCCAAGGCGCCCGCACCCGCCGTCTGAGCGGACGGGATGACCCGGATCGACGAGCTGCCGTCCAGGTGGCGGCAGGACAGGCTCGTCTGCTCGGACGCTGTCGGCCTCGGGCGCTCATGGCTGGAGGTCGACGGCGACGCCCTGGTGACCGTCGCCGCGCACCGGTCGGGCACCTCCGTGGCCGCGTACGGTCCTGACGGCGCCGCGGCGCGCCTGGTCACGGCGTTGGTTTCGTCCGGTCGTCTGCACGGTCCGCTGCACTGGCTGACCATGCCCCGGGACGGCGACCTCGCATCCGACGTCGCGGCGACGCTGGACGTCGAACCGCTGCCGGGCTGGGACTGGCTGTCGGCCGACACCGCGCCACCGCCCCAGCCGCACGAAGGGGACGTGGTGCGGCTCGACCCCGCGGTCGACGCCGATGCCATCCGCGAGTGCCTCCGTGCCGCCAACCCCGGCACGGAGGCGGACCCCGCCGGTCCGCACGAGGCGGGCTGGTGGGGCGTCGCGTCCGACGACGGGGCTCTGCTCGGCGTCATCGGGGCGTCCCGACGAGGCGCCGCCGAACCGGGGCGCACCACGTGGCACCTGCACGGCCTGGGCGTGCACCCGGTTGCGCGGAGGCAGGGCCTCGGTCGGGCCCTCACCGCGGCGGCTCTGCGGGACGGGCTCCGCACGGGGTCGCCGTGGGTGTCCCTCGGCGTGTGGGCGGACAACGAGGCCGCGCTGGCGATGTACGCGGCGCTGGGCTTCCGCACCGATCATCAGCGCCGCTCGTACCGGCCCGTCGGTCTGTCGACGACGCACCCCAGCCACTGAGGGGTCGGGCCGGAGCCGTCAGTGCGTGATGGCGAGCCGCTCGTGCAGCCGGCGCAGCGGTGCCGGCGCCCACCAGTTCCACCGGCCGAGCACCGTCATCGTCGCGGGTACCAGCAGGACCCGGACCACGGTGGCGTCGACCAGCACCGCCACGGCCAGGGCGAAGCCGACCTCCTTGATCACCAGGAGGCGGCCGGCGACGAAGCCGCTGAAGACGACGATGACGATGGCAGCGGCCGACGTGATGATGCGCCCCGACCGCTGCAGACCGAGTCGCACGGCGTCGTCGCTGGTCGCCCCGCCGTCGTACAGCTCCTTGATCCGGGACAGCAGGAACACCTCGTAGTCCATCGCCAGCCCGAAGGCGAAGGCCACCACGAGCGCGAGGACGTACGTCTCGATCCCGCCCACGGAGGTGAACCCGAGCAGCCCGGACAGGTGGCCGTCCTGGAAGGTCCAGACGAGCACCCCGAGGGATGCGGACAGCGACAGCACGTTGGTCAGCAGCGCCTTGAGCGGGACCACCACCGACCCGGTCATCAGGAAGAGCAGCACCAGCGTCGCGAGCGCCACGATGCCGCCGGCGATCCACGCGCGCTGCGCCAGCGCCTTCTGGAAGTCGAGCTCGTGCGCCGCCTGCCCGGTGACCCACACGGGGTACCCCGGCCGCATCGCGCGGATCTCCGTCACCACGTCGCGCGCCACGGCGCCCGCCGGGTCGGCGGTGTCGGGCCGGACGCCGATCTGGACGTAGGAGCCGACCGCGGCGGGCGGGTCGACCGACCGCACGTGGGGCGAGTGGGCGAGCGTCGCGGCCAGCGCGGTGCCCTGCTCCATGCTCGCCTGCACCAGCACGGTGATGGCGGGGGCCGCCGCGGACGGGTACTGGTCCGCGAGCTGCCGCAGGAACGTCACCTGGTCGCTGCCCCGCGGCAGCAGCTCGGCGCCGGAGTTCCGCAGCTCGAGGTGGGTGAGGGGTGCCGCGAGGAGGGCCAGCAGCGCCAGGGCGCCGCCCATCACCCACCACGGCCGACGCTGGACCCGGCCGGCCAGCCGGGAGAACGCGCCCTCCTCGGACTGCACGTCCGAGGTGCGGGCCAGCACGCCCCGGAGCACCGGGACGCGCGCCAGCACGCTGGGCCGGGCGAGTCGGCGGCCGGACCACACCAGCAGCGCCGGAACCAGGGTCAGCGCCGTGGCCAGCGCGATGACGATGACGGCGACCGCGGCGCCGCCGATCGCCCGCAGGATGTCGGGCCGGAACACCAGCAGCCCCGCGATGGAGATCGCCACCGTCAGCGCGGAGAAGGTGACCGTCCGACCCGCGGTGGCCATGGTGCGCTCGACGGCCTCCGCCACGGCGCCGTCGCCACGTCGACGCCGGCTGCCCACGCCGCCGTCCGCGTCCGTCAGCCGGTGCAGCTCCTCGCGGTAGCGGCTGACCACCAGGAGGCCGTAGTCGATGGACAGACCCAGGCCCAGGACGGTGACGACGTTGACGACCGAGGCGTCCACGTCCATGACGTAGGACAGGCCCAGCACCGCAGCGAGACCGCCCGCGATCGAGGCGAGGGCGCCGGCCATCGGCATGGCCGCCGCGAGGAAACCCCCGAACACGAGCACCATCACCAGCAGCGCCACCGGCAGCGCGATCGCCTCACCGGTGCGCAGGTCCTTCTCCACCTGGCCGGTGATCGCGTCGACGATCAAGGGGGTGCCGCCGACCACGCCCGTCACCTGGGGCGCGACCGGCCGCAGGAGGCTCGGGGTGTCCCTGAGGAGGCCCTCGACGTCGTGCAGGGCCGTCGTCTTCGCCTCGCCGACGACACCGGCGCGCAGCTCCACCACGACGAGGAAGCCGTGCCCGTCCCGGGCCACCAGAGGGGCAGCGGCCGGGTTCGCCACGCCACCGGGCAGGACCAGCGGGTCGATCACGGACCCGACGCCCGCCACCGCGGCGAGCCTGTCCCGCTGCGGCGCCAACGCCTCCGCGACGCCCGCGGCCGCCGGGGCGACGCCGCTGAGGGCCAGCGTCACCGACGCACCGCCCTGGGCGCTGCCGGCCAGGATCGCGTCCGCCGCGTCGCTCTCGGAGCCCGGCACGGCGGGCGCGCCGGTGCTCAGGCGGTCGAACACCGTCTGCCCCGTCACGCCCACCCCGGCGACCAGGTACGCCACCACGGCGAGCAGCACCCACACGAGCACGGCCGTACGAGGGCGACGGGCGACGGCGCGGCCGAGACGTGCGAACACGTTCGTCATCGTCGCAGCAATCCCCGCCCTGCGCGTGCGCCCGCGTGGGTGGTCCCACCGGCCGGGGCGGGGGCGTGGGCGCCGGTGCGTAGGCTTCCCGCCGTGGACCTGTTCGACGCGGCGCAGTCGACCGCGCAAGGCCTGCCCGAGGTCGGGGCCGGAGCACCGCTGGCGGTGCGCATGCGACCGCGGACCCTCGGCGAGGTCGCCGGTCAGGCCCACCTGCTGGAGCCGGGCTCACCGCTGCGCCGCCTCGTCGAGCCGCAGTCGGCCGCCGCCCGGCGGGCGGCGCCCACGTCCGTGGTCCTGTGGGGACCTCCGGGGACCGGCAAGACGACGCTCGCCTACCTCATCGCTGCGACGTCCGGACGTCGGTTCGTGGAGCTGTCGGCCGTCACGGCGGGCGTCAAGGACGTCCGCGCGGTGATCGACGAGGCACGGCGCCGCCTGGCGACCGACGGCGGCGAGACGGTGCTGTTCATCGACGAGGTCCACCGGTTCACCCGGACGCAGCAGGACGCGCTGCTGCCCAGCGTGGAGAACCGGTGGGTCACCCTCGTCGCGGCCACCACCGAGAACCCGTCGTTCTCGGTGAACGGTCCGCTCCTGTCCCGCTCGCTGCTGCTGACGCTGCGCCCCCTGTCCGTCGAGGAGGTCCGCGCGCTGGTCCGGCGCGCGGTGGCCGACGAGCGCGGCCTCGCCGGCGGGGTGGAGCTCGAGGCCGAGGCCGAGGAGCACCTGCTGCGGCTGGCCGGCGGGGACGCCCGGAAGGCGCTGACGATCCTCGAGGCGGCGGCAGGGGCGGCGCTCTCGGCAGCACCGGTCGCCCCGGGCGACGAGGAGCCCCGCCCGGTGGTGGTCGACCTCGGGACCGTGGAGCGGGCGATCGACGTCGCCGCGGTCCGCTACGACCGGGACGGCGACCAGCACTACGACGTCATCAGCGCGTTCATCAAGTCGATGCGCGGCTCCGACGTCGACGCCGCCCTGCACTACCTCGCCCGGATGATCGCCGCGGGGGAGGACCCACGGTTCATCGCCCGCCGCATCGTCATCGCGGCGGCCGAGGACGTCGGCATGGCGGACCCGAGCGCCCTGCAGACCGCGGTGGCCGCGGCGCAGGCGGTGGCGCTGATCGGCATGCCGGAGGCCCGCATCATCCTCGCGGAGGCGGTGGTGCACCTGGCCACGGCGCCCAAGTCGAACGCGGCCTACCTGGGCGTCGACCGTGCACTGGCGGACGTGCGGGCGGGACGGATCGGCAGCGTGCCGGCGCACCTGCGAGACGCCCACTACGCCGGAGCGCAGCAGCTGGGGCACGGCAGGGGCTACGTGTACGCGCACGACGAGCCCCACGCGGTCGCGGCACAGCAGTACCTGCCGGACGAGCTCGTCGGCACCCGGTACTACGAGCCTTCGGACCGCGGGTACGAGCGCCAGGTGTCCGAACGGCTCGACCGGATCCGTCCCCTGCTGCACCCGGACGAGCCGCGCTGAGGCCTGCTGAGCCCGGCATGCCGGCACCAGCGGGTCCGCCGTGACCTCCGGGGCAGGCGGTCCTGGGCTCTCCTCACGTCCGGTAGAGTGGACGGGTTCGTCGTGCGCTCGCGTGCGACGACGCCTGGGGTCTCAGCCTCGCCACCGTCAGCAGCATCGTCAGCACCACCGTCGACGGCGGCTCCATGGTCGGCCCCACGCCCGCCGGACCGGTGTCCGCCCGTGGGCGTGACGTCATCACCACGACAGGAAGAACATCTCTGTGACCAACGTGACCCGTTCGCGTCGTCAGGTCCGCCTGAGCCGCGCGCTCGGCCTGGCCCTGACGCCCAAGGCCGTCAAGCACTTCGAGAAGCGGCCCTACCCGCCCGGCGAGCACGGCCGCGCCCGTCGCCGCACCGAGTCGGACTACGCGGTCCGGCTGCGCGAGAAGCAGCGTCTGCGCGCCCAGTACGCGCTGCGCGAGAAGCAGCTCGCCAAGGCGTACGAGAACGCCCGCAAGGCCCCGGGTCTGACCGGTGAGGCCCTCGTCGAGGACCTCGAGACCCGTCTGGACGCCCTGGTGCTCCGCGCCGGCTTCGCCCGCACCATCCTCCAGGCGCGCCAGGTGGTCACCCACCGTCACGTGCTGGTGGACGGCAAGATCGTCGACCGCCCGTCCTTCCGCGTGCAGGAGGGCCAGACCCTCCAGATCAAGCCGAAGAGCCAGGCGACCACGCCGTTCCAGATCGCCGCTGCCGGCGCCCACCGCGACGTGCTGCCGGCCCTGCCGGGCTACCTGGACGTGCAGCTGGAGAAGCTGTCGGCCGTCCTGGTGCGCCGCCCCAAGCGCGCCGAGGTCCCCGTGACCTGCGAGGTCCAGCTGGTCGTCGAGTACTACGCCCGCTGACGTACCCGTCGGGCGACGAGCCCGACACCTGCACGAGAGCCCCGCACCGGTCCGGTCGCGGGGCTCTCGCGCACCCGGCCCCGGTCGGCCACGACGCGGGGCCTGCGCGGGCGCGCCGGTAGGGTGGTGCGCTGGTGCGGCCGGAGCGCCGCACCGTTCCGCGGTGCCGCGTCGGGCGGCACCCGACGTACGGACGACAGGACGGAGCGACCCATGTCCGGTGGCGACATCGCAGGCCTCATCGCCGCGGTGGCCTTCGTCGCGCTGGTCGGCTTCCTGGCTCTGCCGCTGGTGAAGCTCGGTCGGACGTTCGACTCCGCGACGCGGGCGCTGACCGAGCTGACCGACCACACCGTCCCGGTCATCGACGAGGCCGCGAAGGCGGTGGCGAGCGGGAACCTCCAGCTGGAGAAGGTCGACGCCGTCACCTCCGCGGCGGCGTCCGTGTCGGAGAACGTCTCGGCCCTCACGGCGCTGATGACGGCGACCGTCGGCGGCCCGCTGATCAAGGTGGCGGCGTTCAGCCACGCCGTGCGCCGGGCGCTGGCGGGTGTGCGGCGGGGGAGCCGCTGATGCGCCGGCTGTTCTGGATGGGCGTCGGGGTCGCCCTGACGGTGGTCGTGGTGCGGCAGGGCCGCGCGCTGCTGGAGCGGTACGCGCCACCGGAGGCAACCGCGGCCGTAGCCGGCGCGGGCCGCCTAGCCCGCGCCGCCGAGGGCGCACGCCGGGAGTTCGCGGCCGGGTTCGCCGAGCGGGAGCGTGCGCTGCGCGAGGCGCTGGTGGGCGACGTCGACGTCGACAAGCTGCGCGCCGAGGCACCTGCCAGGCGAGCCGCCCTCCGGGAGACGTTCGGCGGCCGCCACGCCGCTCCGCCCGAGTGGGCGGAGAACCCAACCGAGGACCCGGACGACGACGACGGCTACGCCTTCTTCTGACCCGCCACCGGCTCCTCCGCCACCGCGGCGCCGGTGACGGAACACCGAGACGCGCCGCGACGCTGCACCTGTGAGAACCCGCCCGCCAACGGGCGCCGAACGACGACGAGGACATCATGCGCACCGCCGACATCCGCCAGCGCTGGCTCGACTACTTCGAGAGCAAGGGCCACGCCGTCGTGCCGTCGGTGCCCCTGATCTCCCCGGACCCGTCGATCCTGTTCACCATCGCCGGCATGGTGCCGTTCATCCCGTACATCCTCGGTACCCAGCAGGCGCCGTGGCCGCGCGTGGCGAGCGTGCAGAAGTGCATCAGGACCAACGACATCGAGAACGTCGGCCGCACCGCCCGGCACGGCACGTTCTTCCAGATGAACGGCAACTTCTCGTTCGGTGACTACTTCAAGGAAGGCGCCATCGAGCTGGCCTGGGAGCTGCTGACGGGCTCGCAGGACGAGGGTCGGTACGGGTTCGACGGCGACCGCCTCTGGGTCACGATCTGGGACCAGGACGACGTCGCGCTCGACTCGCTGCGCCAGGTCGGTGTGGACCCGAGGCACATCGTGCGGCTGCCGCGGGAGGAGAACTTCTGGGACACCGGCCAGCCGGGTCCGGCGGGCCCGTGCGCCGAGTTCCACTACGACCGCGGTCCGCAGTACGGGCCCGAGGCGGTCGGCGGCACGGTGGACCCGGGCGGCGACCGGTACATGGAGATCTGGAACCTGGTGTTCGACCAGTTCATCCGTGGCGAGGGCGTCGGCAAGGTCTACCCGCTGGTCGGCGAGCTGGACAAGAAGGCGATCGACACCGGTGCGGGCCTGGAGCGCATGGCCTTCCTGCTCCAGGACAAGCAGAACATGTACGAGATCGACGAGGTGTTCCCCGTCATCACCAAGGCGGAGGAGATCTCCGGCCGCCGGTACGGCGCCGACCAGGCCGACGACGTGCGGCTGCGCGTCGTGGCCGACCACGTGCGGTCCGCCCTGATGCTGATCGGCGACGGCGTGACGCCGTCGAACGAGGGCCGCGGCTACGTGCTGCGGCGACTGCTGCGGCGCACCGTCCGCTCCATGCGGCTGCTCGGCGTCCAGGACGCGACCCTGCCGCACCTGCTGCCGGTCAGCCGGGACGCGATGAGCGCGTCGTACCCGAACGTCGCCGAGGACTTCAACCGCATCTCCCAGGTGGCGTACGGCGAGGAGGAGGCGTTCGCACGGACCCTCGAGTCCGGGACGACGATCCTCGACACCGCGGTGCGCACCGCGAAGGCGACCGCCGGGGCGGACGTGCCGGTGCTCACGGGCGCCCAGGCGTTCACGCTGCACGACACCTACGGCTTCCCGATCGACCTCACGCTCGAGATGGCGGCCGAGCACGGCGTGCAGGTGGACGAGGGCGCGTTCCGCTCGCTGATGGCCGAGCAGAAGGCACGTGCCCGCGCCGACGCGCTGGCCAAGAAGACCGGCCATGCGGACACCTCGGCCTACGCGGACCTGCACGCGCGGCTGTCGGACGAGCACGGCCGTCCCGTGAAGTTCATCGGGTACACCGACACGACGGCGCGCGCGCACGTCGTCGGCCTGCTGGTCGACGGCGTCCCTGCGCCTGCGGCGGTCGCCCCGGCCGACGTCGAGGTGGTGCTGGACGTCACGCCGTTCTACGCGGAGGCCGGCGGGCAGCTCGCCGACACCGGCACGATCGTGCTGGACGGTGGTGCCCGCATCGAGGTGGACGACGTCCAGGCGCCCATCAAGGGCCTGAACGTGCACCGCGGGCGGCTGGTCGACGGCACGGTGACCTTCGGCGAGCCGGCGACGGCGACGATCGACACCGCACGGCGTCGGGCGATCGCCCGGGCCCACACCGCGACGCACATGGTGCACAAGGCGCTGCGCGAGGAGCTGGGCCCGACGGCCACGCAGGCCGGGTCCGAGAACGCACCGAGCCGGCTGCGCTTCGACTTCCGGTCCGGTGCCGCCGTCCCGTCGTCCTCGCTGTCGGAGATCGAGGGACGGGTCAACTCCCGGCTGCAGGACGACCTCGAGGTCACCGACAAGGTGATGGACATCGACGAGGCGCGGGCGCTCGGTGCTATGGCGCTGTTCGGCGAGAAGTACGGCCGGCAGGTGCGCGTGGTGTCGATCGGCGGCGACTGGTCGCGCGAGCTGTGCGCCGGCACCCACGTGCGTCGGTCCGGCGAGCTCGGGCTGGTCACGCTCCTCGGCGAGGCGTCGATCGGCTCGGGCGTCCGGCGGGTCGACGCGCTGGTCGGCGACGGCGCCTACGGGTACCACGCCACCGAGCGCGCCCTGGTCGGACAGCTGTCGGGCCTGCTCGGCGCGCGGCCCGACGAGCTGGCCGACCGTGTGTCCGGCCTGCTCACGCGGCTCAAGGACTCCGAGAAGGAGCTCGCGAACCTGCGCCAGGGTCAGCTGCTCGCCCAGGCCGGCACGCTCGCGGCCGCGCCGCAGCTGGTGGGCAACACCCGAGTCGTCGTGCACGACGCCGGCGAGGTCGGTTCCGGTGACGACCTGCGCGGCCTGGTCACGGACGTGCGGTCGCGGCTCGGCGAGTCGTCTCCGTCGGTCGTGGCCGTCGGCGGCGTCAGCAAGGGCCGGCCGGTCGTCGTCGTGGCGACCAACGCGGCGGCCCGCGAGGCCGGCCTCAAGGCGGGGGCCATGGTCCGCGCCGCGTCCGCGGTGCTGGGTGGTGGCGGCGGTGGTCGCGACGACCTCGCGCAGGGCGGTGGGCAGGAGGCGGCCAAGCTGTCCGAGGCGCTGTCGGCCGTCGTCGAGGCGGTGCGTGCCTGAGGTCCCGGCCGAGCCCGTCGTCCGTGGGGTCCGCCTCGCGGTCGACGTGGGCTCGGTCCGCGTCGGCCTGGCGGTGAGCGACCCGGACGGGCTGGTGGCGACCCCGGTGGCCACCCTCGCCCGGGGCGCCGCTCGCGACGGTGCGCGCGCCGGTGACCTGGTCAGGCTCGTGGAGGAGGTGGGCGAGCGCGGCGCAGCAGTGGTGTACGTGGGCCTGCCCCGGCACCTGTCCGGTGCCGAGGGCGCGGCAGCCGCGGCGGCCCGCGCGTACGCTGGCACCTTGGCGCAGGCGATCGCACCAGTCCCGGTGCGGCTCGTCGACGAGCGGATGACCACGGTGGCCGCTCATCGGGCGCTGACGGCGTCCGGCAGAGCCGGGCGCAAGCACCGCGCGGTGGTCGACCAGGCCGCGGCCGTGGTGATCCTGCAGGACGCGTTGGATGCGGAGCGCGCCACGGGCCGTCGGCCCGGGGAGCGGGTCGAGGCGGACCCGCGACGAGGCGCACTGGGGGGTCCGCAGGAGGACACGACGACTGGTGGAGAGACGCACAGGTGAGCAACAGCCGAACCGACTGGTGGCCGCCCCTCGAGGGGGAGTCGCACGCGAGCGGTGAGCCGCAGTCCAGCCACGACCCGCACGCCCCAGGGGACCTGTTCGGCGCCATCGAGACCGCCGCCGCGCCGGCACCACGTCGGTCGCGCACCAGCGCGCGGGCGCACCGCGCGAAGGAGCGCAAGCACCGTCGTCGCCGCACGTTCCTGGTGCTGACCCTGGCGCTCGCGATGATCGTCGGCGCGGGCTACGTCGTGTACTCGTTGTTCGGCTCGTCCTGGCACCTCGGCTCGTCCAGCAGCGCCGTCTCCGACTACCCCGGACCGGGCTACCCGTCGGCGCAGGTCGTGGTCAACGCCGGCGACAGCGGTTCGCAGATCGGCAAGACCCTCGTCGACGCCGGCGTCGTGGCGTCGCAGAAGGCGTTCACCGCGGCGTTCTCGGCCAACCCGGACGCGGCGAAGATCCAGCCCGGCACGTACAACCTGCTGCTGAAGATGAAGGCGTCCGACGCCGTCAGCGCCCTGCTCAACCCCGCGAGCCGGGTGTCGATGCGGGTGACGATCCCCGAGGGGCAGACGTCCGCGCAGATCCTCGCCAAGATCACCGAGGTGGCGCTCATCCCCGCCAAGGACCTGCAGGCCGCGGCCGCCGACCCGGCCGCCATCGGTCTGCCGCCCCAGGCGAACGGCAAGATCGAGGGCTGGCTGTACCCGGCGACCTACCAGGTGCAGCCCGGCGAGACCGCCGCGGCGGTGCTCAAGCAGATGGTGGCCCAGACCGTCTCGGTGCTGACGGCGAAGAACGTGCCGCAGGACCAGTGGGAGACGGTGCTGAACAAGGCGTCCCTGATCGAGCGGGAGGCCCGCCGGGACGAGGACCGCCCGATGATGGCGCGGGCCATCGAGAACCGGCTGGCCCAGGGCATGCCGTTGTCCATCGACGCGTCCGTCGCCTACGGCCTCAACAAGCCGGGGACGCAGCTGACCAACGCGGACATCCAGAACGCCGACAACCCGTTCAACACCTACAAGCACATGGGCCTGCCGCCGACGCCGATCGCCTCACCGGGCGAGAAGTCGATCGATGCCGTGCTCAACCCCGCGCAGGGCACCTGGTTGTTCTGGATGACGGTCAACGACGACACGGGCGAGACGAAGTTCGCGACGACGTACGCCGAGCACCAGCAGAACCAGGCGCAGCACGACGCGTGGCTGGCCAGCCGCGCCTCCAGCACCGCCACGCCGGCCGGCTGACGGGACCGCGATGTCGCAGGAGCGCAGGGCGGCCGTGCTCGGCCACCCGGTGGGCCACTCGCTGTCGCCGGTGCTGCACCGGGCCGCCTACGAGGCGCTCGGCCTGAGCGGATGGCGCTACGACGCGATCGACGTCACGGAGGACCAGCTCGCGGACGTCGTGGGCGCGCTGGACGGGACGTGGGCCGGCCTCTCGCTGACGATGCCGCTCAAGCAGACCGTCCTGCGCCTGCTCGACCACGTCGAGCCGCTGGCCGAGACGGTCGGGGCCGTCAACACCGTCCTGGTGCAGCCGGTCGGCCGCACGGTGGCCCTGACCGGCGCCAACACCGACGTGCACGGCATCGTCGCGGCGCTCCGGGAAGGCTTCGCCGTGGCGGGCGGCCACCTGCCCGTCGCACCGTCGGCGGCCGTGCTGGGCGCGGGCGCGACGGCGGCGTCGACGCTGGCGGCGCTCGGTGAGCTCGGGTGCACCGCGCCGATCGTCTACGTGCGGGCCGTCGGCCGGTCGGGGCCGCTGCAGCGCGCGGCCCACCGGATGGGCGTCAGCCCCGTCGTACGCACGCTGGACCGCGCGGGGGCGGAGATCGGCGGGGCCGACATCGTCGTCAGCACGCTGCCCGCCGGTGCCGCCGACGCCGTCGCGGACCAGCTCGCCGGCCGCCCCTCGGGCGTCCTGCTGGACGTCGTGTACGCACCGGCGCGCACCGCCCTCATCGCGGCGTGGGAGACCGCCGGGGGAGTGGCGGTGGGCGGCGCGAGGATGCTGCTGCACCAGGCGGCCGAGCAGGTGCGGCTGATGACGGGTCGTCCAGCGCCGCTCGCCGCGATGGACGTCGCGCTGCGGGACGCCCTCGCGGCGTCCGTCTGAGCCCCGGTTCGCTCCCGGCCCCGACGCCGTCGTCCGGCCTGGGTCGCGTCGCCGCGTGAACTTCCCCCGCGGAATCACCCGGACAGGTGTCCATCTTCTCAGGGCGTCGACCTAACGTGCCGATGCACGTCTAGAGGGCTGTTCGTCGTGACACCTCTCGGACCGGCCGTTGAGTGGAGGACGCGTGAAGCAGCTCGGGGAGATCCTGCTCGACGAGGGACTGGTGTCGGAGGCGCAGCTTCTGGCCGCGCTGGACGAGCAGGGCGCGCGGAACCAGTCGCTGGGCCGCACGCTCGTGGAGCTCGGCTTCCTCAGCGAGGGTCAGCTGGTCAAGGCCCTTGCGGAGCAGGTCGGGATGCCGTTCGTCGACCTGGACGAGTACCCGGTGGACCGGGCCGCCGTCTCCATGGTCCCGGCCGCGCTGTGCCGTCGGTACACCGTCCTGCCCGTGGGCATCCGTGACGGGGCCCTGATGCTCGCGACCGCCGACCCGGGCAACGTGGTGGCCGTCGACGACGTGCGCACCGTGTCCGGCATGCAGGTCGTCTCGGTGGTCGCGACGTACGACAACGTGCTGCGCGCCATCGACCGGTTCTGCCGGGCCGACGACGAGATGGACAGCCTGACCAACGCGTTCGAGGACCAGACCCCCGAGCCCGAGACCGACCTGTCCCGGATGGGTGACTTCGTCGACGACGACGCCCCGATCGTCCGGTACGTCAACCTGCTGGTCACCCAGGCGATCACCGATCGCTCGTCGGACATCCACATCGAGCCGACCGAGCACGACCTACGGGTCCGGTACCGCATCGACGGCGTGCTGCACGAGGTGCAGCGCTCACCGAAGAACATCCAGGGCGGCGTGATCAGCCGCGTCAAGATCCTCTCGGACATCGACATCGCCGAGAAGCGCAAGCCGCAGGACGGCCGCATGTCCGTGGTCCACAACGGGCGCAAGATCGACCTCCGCGTGGCGACGCTGCCCACCGTGTGGGGCGAGAAGATCGTCATGCGCATCCTGGACAACTCGACCGCGAGCCTGGACCTGCGCGACCTGAGCTTCCTGGAGCACAACTACGAGGCGTACCACGCGTCGTACACCAAGCCCTACGGGATGATCCTGGTCACGGGCCCGACGGGCTCCGGCAAGTCGACCACGCTGTACGCGACGCTCAACGCGGTGTCCCGGCCGGAGATCAACGTCATCACGGTCGAGGACCCGGTCGAGTACCGCCTGCCGAACATCAACCAGGTGCAGGTGAACCCGAAGGCCGGCCTGACGTTCGCTGGCGCCCTGCGGTCGATCCTGCGCTCCGACCCCGACGTGGTGCTGCTCGGCGAGATCCGCGACCACGAGACGGCGCAGATCGCCATCGAGGCGGCCCTGACCGGCCACCTGGTGCTCTCGACGCTGCACACCAACGACGCGCCCTCGGCCATCACCCGACTGATCGAGATGGGCATCGAGCCCTTCCTCGTCGGCTCGGCACTGGACTGCGTCGTCGCACAGCGGCTGGCGCGGCGGCTGTGCGAGAAGTGCAAGGAGCCGTACCGACCCTCGCCGGAGGAGATGGAGTCGGCACGGTTCCCCTGGATCGCGGGGGAGCCGGTCCCGGAGATCTTCCGGCCCGTCGGGTGCGTCTCGTGCTCGCGCACCGGCTACCGCGGCCGGCTCGCGCTGCACGAGGTGATGCGCGTGACCGAGGAGATCGAGCGGCACGCCGTCACCCACTCGTCCAGCGCGGAGATCGCGGCCACCGCGCGCAAGCAGGGGATGATCGCGCTCCGCGACGACGGCTGGCACAAGGTCGCGATGGGGCAGACGTCGATCGAGGAGATCCTGCGCGTCGTCGCGTGACGCGGTGACGGGCACGACGAGCGCCCGACGACTGGACCGGTCCCAGGGGTCAAGCACTCGTCGTCCGATGCCGATGCAGCATCCGAGCGGATCTGCGCGCGCTCGCGCGCCGAGCAAGTGGAGGCGATGACGTGACCGAGTCGTACCAGCGGCCGGCCGAACCGACGCGGCCGTTGCCGCCGTACCGGCCGGCGGGACCTCAGGCCACGGACGGCTCCGGCGCCCCCGTGTTCCACGGCGCCTACTCGCCGGTCCCGTCGGAGAGCGCGGTGCAGCCGCAGACACCTCCGTACGGCGCGCCCGCGCCCTCGGCAGCCCCGTACGGCGTCCCCGCACCGACGGCGACGCAGCCGTACACCCCGCAGCCCGCCCCCGCCGTAACGCCGACACCGCCCGTCGGGACGCCGTCCGGCCCGACCGGCGCACCCTCGCGCACCGCAACGCCGAGCGCAGCCAAGCCCGCGGGACCTGGCCACCTCGCGCGCGTCGGCATGACGGAGGAGCACGGCGACGAGCTGCCGCTCGACGACATCCTGCGCGAGATGGTCCGCCTCGGCGCCTCGGACGTGCACTTCACCACCGGTGCCGCGCCGACCGTCCGGCTGTCCGGATCCCTGCACCCGCTCGAGGGGTTCGGCATGGTGAAGCCGGAGCCGCTGCGCCGCACGCTCTACGCGATCCTCACGCAGAAGCAGCGCGAGCGCTTCGAGGAGGAGCTCGAGCTCGACCTCTCCTACGCCGTGCGCGGCCTGGCTCGTTTCCGCGTGAACCTCTACCAGCAGCGCGAGTCGATCGGCGCGGCCTTCCGCGTGATCCCCTACGAGATCAAGCCGCTCGAGGAGCTCGGCGTCCCGCCCGTCGTGGGCACGTTCGCCGGCCTGCCGCGTGGCCTCGTCCTCGTCACGGGCCCCACGGGCTCCGGCAAGTCGACGACGCTCGCGTCGATCATCGACCTGGCGAACCGGTCGCGCGAGGACCACATCATGACGGTCGAGGACCCGATCGAGTTCCTGCACCGGCACAAGAAGTCGCTGGTCAACCAGCGTGAGGTCGGCCAGGACACCCACTCGTTCGCCAACGCGCTCAAGCACGTGCTGCGCCAGGACCCGGACATCATCCTGGTCGGCGAGATGCGCGACCTGGAGACCATCTCCGTGGCGCTGACGGCCGCCGAGACCGGTCACCTGGTGTTCGCGACCCTGCACACGCAGGACGCGGCCCAGACGATCGACCGCATCATCGACGTGTTCCCGTCCCACCAGCAGGCGCAGGTGCGCACGCAGCTCGCCGGCACCCTGCAGGGCGTCGTCTGCCAGACGCTGTGCAAGCGGGCCGACCAGCCCGGCCGCGTCGTCGCGACCGAGGTGATGATGGCGACGCCCGCCATCAGGAACCTGATCCGCGAGGGCAAGACCCACCAGATCTACTCCTCGATGCAGGCCGGCGCGCAGCAGGGCATGCACACCCTCGACCAGCACCTGGCCGACCTGGTCAAGTCCGGGAAGATCTCCTACGAGACGGGCTTGGAGAAGGCGCACCACATCGAGGACTACAACCGGCTGACCGGTCGGTTCTCCGGTCAGACGCAGGGCCAGGCGGCGATGGCCGACCCGGCGTACGGCAGCGCGTTCGGGGGGCAGGCGTACTGATGGCGACCGCGACGAAGACCTACGAGTACGCGGTCCGGGACCGCTCCGGGAAGATCATCAAGGGACGCGTGGAGGCCGCGTCCCAGGGTGCTGTGGCCGGACGGCTGCGGGAGATGGGGCTGGCGGCCGTCTCCATCTCGGAGGTGAACACCGGGGGGCTGAAGGCTGAGATCAGCATCCCAGGCTTCGGTGGCAACAAGGTCAAGCTCAAGGACCTCTCGGTCATGGCTCGCCAGCTGGCGACGATGATCAATGCAGGGCTCTCGCTGCTTCGGGCGTTGACCATCCTCGCGGAGCAGACGGAATCGAAGCCGCTGGCGAGGATCTTGGGTCAGGTCCGCAGCGACGTCGAGACGGGTGTCGCATTCTCCGTCGCGCTCGGGAAGCATCCCAACGTCTTTCCGCCCCTCATGGTCAACATGGTGCGCGCAGGCGAGGTGGGCGGCTTCCTCGATGAGGTGCTTCTCTCGATCGCGGCGAACTTCGAGGACGAGGTGAAGCTTCGCGGAAAGATCAAGTCCGCGATGACCTACCCCGTGGTGGTCTTCATCGTCGCCATCATCGCCATGGTCGGCATGCTGCTGTTCATCGTGCCGATCTTCGCCAGCATGTTCGCCGGACTCGGCGCACAGCTTCCGCCCCTGACCCGGTTCCTCGTTCTTCTGTCGAACGTCATGAAGTGGACGATCCTCCCGGTGATCGCGGCGCTCGTCGCGTTCAGCATCTGGTGGCGGCGGCACAAGAATGACGACGCCGTCCGGGAGCGGGTCGACCCCTGGAAGCTCAAGATCCCCGTCTTCGGCCTGCTGTCGCGCAAGATTGCGATCTCACGATTCACCCGCAACTTCGGGACGATGGTCCACGCCGGGGTACCGATCCTCCAGGCTCTGGACATCGTGGGGGAGACCAGCGGCAACGTCGTGATCGAGCACGCCGCCAAGGCAGTGCAGGAATCTGTCAGGCGAGGGGAGTCGCTCGCAGGACCGCTCGCGCAGCACCCCGTGTTCCCGCCCATGGTCGTCCAGATGATCGCCGTCGGTGAGGACACGGGTGCGCTGGACACGATGCTGAGCAAGGTGGCGGACTTCTACGACTCGGAGGTGGAGGCGATGACGGAACAGCTCACCAGCCTCATCGAACCGATCATGATCGTCGGCGTCGGCAGCATCATCGGCTTCATCGTCGTGGGCCTCTACATGCCCATCTTCCAGATCGCCAACGTCATCCAGTGATCGCTGGACCGAACGGGTGAAAGCCCACCGGCAATCGGCGCCGGCCCTCAAGTCCACGAGCGGTCGCGACGATACCGGAGTTGCTTGACTCGGACCCGGCCCCGGCCGGACTGCCAACGACAACGCTCATCCACTCAGGAGCTGACGTGATCGCTCGCATGCGCAAGTCCATGGAGGAGAAGGACCAGGGCTTCACCCTGATCGAGCTCCTCGTCGTGATGATCATCATCGGGATCCTGGCGGCCATCGCCATCCCGGTGTTCCTCAACCAGAAGAAGAAGGCCGCGGAGGCGTCCGCCAAGGCCGACGCGACGAACATCTCCAAGGAGATCGCCGCCTCGTACGTCGACAGCCCGGCTGCGAGCCTGGCCCTGTCCATCGCCGGTGCCGACAACTCGGCCGGTGCCAGCACGATCTCGGCGACGCTGACCGTCGGCACCGACTCCACCTCGGTCAAGGTCGGCCCGGGCAACACGGTCTCCGTGGCCCCGAGCCCCGCGACTGCGGACACCTACTGCGTGACGGTGACGCCCGCACAGTCCGGCGCGAGCGCATGGAGCGCAGGCCCGAACGGCCTGAAGAAGGGCACCGCCTGCCCGTGATGCGCCCCTAGCACGACGGTGGCGGACGGCCTGGTCGTCCGCCACCGTCGGCGCATCTCATGACATTGTCCCGGCGTCGGTGCCAGATCTCGGTAGGAGAGGAAGAGGCGCGTGACCGTCGACGATCGTTCCTCCACAGCCGATCGTGGTTTCACCCTCATCGAGGTGATCATCGCCATGGTGATCACCGTGGTGGTGATGGCGGCGCTCGCGTACACCGTCGTCGGCTCCCTCACCACGATCCAGCAGGCCCGGCAGCGCCAGACGGCTGCAGCGCTCGTCACGCAGCAGCTGGAGCGGCTCCGCGCCATGCCGTACGACAGCGTCACGCAACCCGATCCGACCGCGCCCACCGTATCCGTGGACTACACGACCACCAGCGGTGGCGTGACGACGTTCGCGCCGCCCGCCCGCCTCCTCGCCGGTGTCTCAGAGCCCCTCGTCGTCAACACCGTCTCAGGCAAGAGCTTCGACCAGCTGATCGACCGCGTCACCTACCACGTCGAGACCTACGTCACGAAGCCGGCAGCCACCACGTCCGGCTCGCAGCCGTACAACCTCACGGCGATCGCGAAGTGGACCAGCACCGTCTCGCACGGCAGCCGCGAGATCATCCAGCGCAGCACGACCTTCTCGCCTGCGGGCTGCCTCTCCACCGCCACGAGCCCGTTCGCCGCTCCCTGCCAGCCGTACTACACGGCGCGAGCAGGTGAAGCGCTCAGTGGTGTGACGATCACCAACACCGACAGCTCCGCTCTCGCGATCCCCGGGATGGATGCGACGTCCCTCCAGCTGGGATTCGGGCACACGTCCACCAACCTGCTGTCCGAGCAGACCGTGACGGCCACCGGAGCGGACGGCACGTCGAGCGGCAAGGTCGTGGGGACGACGACGTCCACGACCGGCGGCGAGACGGCATCGGTGGCGATCGACTCGGACCCGTCCTCGACGCCCAACCAGCTCATGACCGCCACAGCGCCGGCACACACGGCCAACACGCTGACCACGACCGGTTCAGGCGGGACTCTCAGCATCCAGCCGTCGTCATCGGACGCCGGTTCGGCCGGTGCCGCGATCCAGGCGGACAACACCCTCTGCATGAACGCGACGGGATCCGGCCTCACGACCGGTCCGTCCGCCTCGCAGCTTCGCCCCTGTGCGGCCGCAGCGGGACAGGCCCTGGGCGGCAGTGCCACTGTGCGCTACACCTCGCCCTCAGGCGCCTCGTCGCTGACGCTCGCGGCATTCGCCACCGGCGCGCCGCAGTCGAGAGCGACAGCTGCCCTTCTCGGCGCCTCGAACGGCGCCGGCGTGTGCTCTGCGTCCACCCCCGTGGACTGCGCTCACGCGGCGGCTTCGCGCACGCTCGGCACGGCGTCGTTCGGAGTGCTCCCCGGGACGTCGAGCACGGCCGGCTTCGACCCGAGCAAGGGGTTGTGGTCCGTCACCAGCTATGCGGAGACCGCGCGCGCCGAAGAAGGCTTCGGCGCGCTGGCGCCGGCCTTCACGCGAACCGGGTCGCTCCAGGTGTTCCAGGACAACGGCGCGGGTGGTGGGACCTACACCACGGTGGACCTGTCGACCTTCGCCTCCGTGGCGACCGGGCTCCTGCCGCCCTCCCAGACGTGGAACCTTGCGCCCACGACCGTCTCCTACACCGACGTCAAGCTCGTCTACTCCGGGACTCTGATGGTGCAGCGGCCCCGCATATCGCAGAGCCCTACGAGTCGCACCGGCGTTCCGACGACGGACTGCAAGACCACCCCCTGCACCAGCACCATCAACGCGTCGGGCGCCATCACGGCGCGCGTCGACGTCGCGGTCCAGACGCTCGGGGGCGCACCGATCACCCAGTTCTCCGTCGTGACGGACCTCGGGGGACTGACCGCGGACGCGTCCTACAAGGCGGCGGCAAATGCGTGACGTCCTACGCCGCCGCATGCGCGACGGTGCCCCAGACCGCGGCACCACCCTGGCCGAGCTGCTGGTGGCGACGGTTGTCTTCGCCATCGCGATGGCGATGATCATGTCGGCCGCCATCGCCGTCATGCATGCAACGGACAGCTCGCGGTCCGCAGCTGATGCCGCGTACGAGGCACGGCAGGCATTGGCCATGATCGATCGGCAGGTCAGGTCGGGCAACGTGCTGTTCAGCCCCGCCGACGAGGCGGCGTACATCTCCACGTGCCAGAACTTGGGGACCAACCAAGGCTCCTGCATGCGCATCTACACGCAGTCGAACGGTGACGAGAAGTGCGTGCAGTGGCAGCTGGCAGCGGACGGCACCGGTACCTACCAGCTGAAGATGCGCAGCTGGAAGACGACGTGGCAGACAACCGGCGGGGTGAGCGGCTGGACCGTCGCTGCGCGCAACCTGGTGATGCCTTCGGCACCCTTCACGCTGGACGTCGGTCCCGGCGGCATCTACGGTTCCCGCCTGCTCCGGGTCCAGCTCGTCGCCCACAACGCCACGTCGGGCAAGGACGTGGCGATCGACGGCTCGATCTCGGGCCGTAACACCACCTACGGCTACACCGGGAGCGAGTGCCTTCCGGTCCCCCCCGCTTGAGCTTCACGAGGAGCGTGTGATGAGGGTCATGCTGCGTGCGCTGCACCGCGGCCGGCGCGACGAGGGGATCGCCATCGTCGCCGCGATGGGAGTGGTGCTCCTCGTGGGCATCCTCGTCGCGGTCACCGTCTCCATCGCGCTCGGTGAGGCCAAGGGGACGGGTCGGGACCGGCAGCGGTCGTCCGCGATCGCGACCGCCGAGTCGACGCTGGACGTGCTCACCGCCCAGATCCAGTCGTCCGACCCGACCGGGCTGCAGGCCTTCTGCGCGCCGGTATCCAGCAACAAGACGGTCGCGGGCGACACGTTTTCGGTGGCGTCGACCGTGACGTACTACGACGCGTCAGGGAATGCGATCCCGTGCGCATCACTGCCGTCCACGGTGGTCGCGCAGGCCAAGCTGACGGCTAGCGCGACCCCGAGCAAGGCGTCTGTCGCGTACGCGTCGACGCGCAAGGTGGAGTCGCTGCTGAAGATGACGCCTGCGTATGCCAACAACCTCGACAAGGCTCTCTTCTCGCAGTCGTCGATGACGATGTCCAACAAGACGGTCCTGACATCGGCGTCGGCCACACCGAACGCCGACGTATACACCAATGGTGACTTCACGTGCAACAACAACGAGGAGTTCCACGGATCGATCTATGCGCAGGGCTCGATCTACCTGAACTCGCAGTGCACGGTGTCCGTCGACGTCTGGGCCAACAACAACGTCAGCGCGACGAACCCGAGCGCATCCATCGGCGGTCGCGCGCTGGCCACGACCGGTTCCATCACACTGACCAAGGCCGCTCTTGGGCAGCAGGCGCGCGCCAAGGGCACCGTCACGGGGGACATCTGCGCTACCGCGGGAAAGTGCTTCGGGGGTGTGCTGGGCATGCTGCCCCCGCCCAACGTGCCGTTCCCCCAGATCGACTGGAACGCAGCTGCCCAGAGCATGTGGGTCAACGAGGGCTACACCAACATCGTGACGTTCGACGACACGAGCGCCAACTGCAACTGGTACACGGGTCCCAGCGTGACCGGGGCGGACGGGCACACGACCAACCTCAACGGCAAGGCCGACGTGGTCGGCGCGTGGCTCTACGGAAACGCCTACCGGCTTCCCGCACCGACGATCGTCATCGACCGCTGCTCGTCCATGAAGATCACGCTGCAGGGCATCGGGCTGACGATGAACAAGAACCTGGTCCTGCTCTCGCTCCCTGGCATCGCGTTCACCGGCAACACCACGATCACCTCGGTGGCGGGAACCGGCACCGCCTCGAACCCGAACCTGCTCTACTTCATCCAGCCGTGGGCCTACTACGAGACGCCCGTGACGTGCAACGGTGAAGGCATCACGCTCGACAACCAGGTGACCGTGGACAACACCGTCAACACGTTGCTCTACTCGCCGTGCGCCATCCGGAAGGCCAACCAGTCGCAGGTGGTGGGACAGGTGTATTCCGGCTCCACGTTGACCGTCGACAACCAGCTCAACATGACGTACGTGCCGCTCCCGGTGTGGGGTGGCCTCGTGTCGTCGAACGTCGTGAAGTCCTACGCCGTCCAGACCATGTACAAGCACGAGGTGCAGTGATCGTCACGGATGTCGTGCCGGCCGGGCTGGACACGTTCCTCTCTGTGTTCGCGCCCACCGCCGCCGGTCTGTTCGGCCTGCTCATCGGCTCGTTCCTCAACGTCGTCGTCTGGCGCGTGCCTCGTGGCGAGTCGATCGTCAGCCCGCCCAGCGCGTGCCCCCGCTGCGGCCACCAGATCCGGGCACGAGACAATGTCCCGGTCCTGTCATGGCTGGTGCTGCGCGGACGGTGCCGCGACTGTGGTGAGCCGATCGCCCGCCGGTACCCGCTCGTCGAAGTCGGTACAGGCCTCGCGTTCGCGCTGGCCACCCGGGTGGTCGGGCTGTCGTGGACACTCCCGGCCGTCCTCTATCTCGTCGCAGTCGGCATCGCGCTGGCCCTGATCGACCTTGACGTGCACCGGCTCCCGGACGCCATCGTCCTGCCGTCGTACCTCGTCGCCGGCGCACTGCTCGCGTTGGCGTCCTGGAACCCCGGTGGCGTGAGCGACTGGCCGGCGCTGCTGAGAGCCGCGATCGGCGCGGGTGTGCTGTTCGTCGTGTACTTCGCGATCGTGTTCGTCTACCCCGCGGGGATGGGGTTCGGGGACGTCAAGCTGGCGGGCGTGCTGGGCATGTACCTGGGCTGGTTCGGCTGGGGCGCACTGGCGTTCGGCTGGTTCGCCGCCTTCCTGCTCGGCGGGGCGTTCGCCATCGGGCTGCTGGTCACCCGCCGCGCCAACCGCAAGTCCGGCGTGCCGTTCGGACCGTGGATGATCCTCGGCGCCTTCGCAGGCGTCGTGGCGGGCGGCCCCGTGCTCGGCTGGTACATGACCCTCCTGTGACCCGGGCTCACGCCCCGACCGGTCACTGATCCGCCTAGGCCGCTCAAGTCGTCGGTCTGGGGCACCGATAGTTCGGGAGAACCACTGCCAGCGGACGAAGGGATCCTCGTGGCCACCACCCGCGTCATCGGACTGGACATCGGCTCGTCCGCCGTCCGGGCCGCCGAGCTCGAGTTCGGCGGCGGCGCCCGGACGGGCAAGGTCGCGCCGACTCTGCACCGGCTGGGGGAGGTGGCGCTGCCCGTCGGCGCCGTCCGCGACGGTGAGGTGGTGCAGCCGGAGACGGTGTCCGCGGCGCTGCGCCAGCTCTGGCAGGACACGAAGTTCGAGTCGAAGGACGTGGTGCTCGGCGTCGGGAACCAGCGCGTGCTGGTCCGCGACCTCGACCTGCCCTGGATGCCGCTCGCTCAGCTCAAGGCGTCACTTCCGTTCCAGGTGTCGGAGATGCTCCCGATGTCCTCCGACGAAGCCCTGCTCGACTACTACCCGGTGGCGGAGTACGACGGGCCGCAGGGTCGCACCGTGCACGGGATGCTTGTGGCGGCACAGCGCGACACCGTCACCGCGAACGTCGTGGCGGTCGAGGGCGCGGGTCTCCGGCCGCTGATGGTCGACCTGAACGGCTTCGCACTGCTTCGCTCGCTCGCCCATGGTGACCTCGCTCGCGCCACGGTCGCTTTCGTCGACGTCGGAGCCACGGTGACCACGGTCGTGGTCGCTGCCAACGGAGCACCGCGGCTCGTCCGCTGCCTGCCGTCGGGCGGTCAGAACGTGACCAACGCTGTGGCGAGCGCGCTGTCCGTCTCAGGCCCGGACGCCGAGCGGATCAAGCGCGAGATCGGCATCGGGTACGCGCCGCCGCCGGAGCAGGCGCCTGCAGCCGAGGCGATCACCTCGGTCGTGCGCTCCCTGGTGGAAGCGATCCGCAACACCTTCGTGTACTACGCCGGTAACAACCCGGGCGCCGGCATCGACGTCGTGGTCCTCAGCGGCGGAGGCTCGCACCTGCCCGGCCTGGGTCAGTACCTCTCCAGTGCCAGCCGGCTACCCGTGAACCTGGGTGATCCCGTGGCACCCCTGCGACCGGGCAAGCTGTTGAACCGGCAGAGCCTGGCCGGGCGCGAGTCGCTCCTCGCGCTGCCCATCGGACTCGCGTACGGAGTGGCCGCATGACCGCGCTCGCCGACCCGCCCAGGTCCAAGAAGGGCCCTCAGACCATCGTCGGAGGTCTGCCCCAGGTCAACCTGCTGCCGCCCGAGGTGCGCGCCGCGCGTGGGCTGCGGAACCTCAAGCGCTGGCTCGCCATGGCGCTGGTGCTCGTGCTCGTGCTCTGCGCCGCCGTCTTCGCGCTGGCGGAGTTCGCCAAGATGGCGGCTGACGACGAGCTCTCGACGGCGCAGGCCGAGACGCAGCGGCTCCAGACGGAGCAGCAGAAGTACGCGGAGGTACCGCGAGTCCTCGGTGCGCTGCAGAACGCCACCACGGCACGCACCCTCGGCATGGCGACCGATGTCTCGTGGTCGTCCTACTACGCCGCGATCACTGCGGTCCTTCCGGCTGACGTCAGCATCGATTCCCTGGCGATGACATCGCAGAACTCGTCCAGCACCGCACCGAGCGGGGCCGCCGCGAATCCGCTCCAAGCGGCGTCGGTCGGACAGATCCAGTTCACAGGACGGTCGACGACGGTCCCGAACACGGCCGCCTGGCTCGACGCGCTCAACGGCGTCCCTGGTTTCGCGAACGCCTGGGCGTCCACGGCCGCCATCACGCAGAGCCAGAACAAGACGACGTACTACAACGTCACGGTGACCGTCCAGGTGACTGCCGCTGCGTACACGCACCGGTTCGACGCGACGAAGAAGGTGGGCTGACGTGGCCGGCGCGAAGAAGGGCTCCTGGATCGGCGCGACGGTGTTCGGTTCGGTCGTCATCGTGGTCGCCTCGTGGTTCCTCGCCATCAACCCGACGCTCAGTGCGGCGTCGGACGTCCGGGCACAGACCACCCAGGTGAAGTCGCAGAACGACGCGCTGACGCTCAAGGTGGCCAAGTTGAAGGCCGACTTCGCCAAGCTGGACGACTACAAGAAGCAGCTCGGTGAGGTGCAGAAGCAGATTCCCAGCACTGCGCAGCTCTCGGACTACCTGCGCCAGCTCGACACCATCGCTGCTGCGCACGCGGTCACCGTGACGAGCGTGACTCCCGGTACGCCGACGGCCGTCGTGGCGAAGACACCGGCGGTCCCGGCGGCGCAGCCGACCCCTGCCGCAACCGGCTCGGCGACGCCAGCACCCACGAGCCCGGCCGACGGCTCGAGCGCCGCAGGCACGGCGACGGGCGCAGCGGCCTCTGGTATCCCGGCCGGCTTCACGTCCATCCCGATGTCGGTGACGGTGCTGGGGTCGTACGAGAACACGCTCGCCTTCCTGTCGGACCTGCAGACGGCGACGCCGCGACTGTTCCTGGTCTCCAGCTTCACCGGCACCGGCCAGCAGGACTCGCCCGCCTCGGGCGGCAAGCCGAAGACGTCGGTCGGTGACCAGGAACTGGTGGTGACCGGCTTCCTGTTCGTGCTGCCGGACACGGCGGCCGCCGCGACCCCGGCACCGACGGCGACCCCGGCGCTCCCCGGCGCCGTCCCCGGAAAGAACCCGCTCAACCCGGTCGGCGGCAAGTAACCCCCACCACGAAGCGCACCACGGCGCCCGTCCGGTCCGACGACCGGGCGGGCGCCGTCGTCGTCGCTGGTCCGTGACAAGATCGCGCCCATGCTGCGTTGGCTGACCTCCGGCGAGTCCCACGGCGAGGCGCTCGTCGGCATCCTCGAGGGCATGCCGGCCGGGGTGGAGCTCCGGTCGGCAGACGTCCAGGCGGCGCTCGCCCGCCGCCGCCTCGGCTACGGCCGGGGCGCGCGCATGAAGTTCGAGCAGGACGAGGTCCGGCTGCTCGGGGGAGTGCGGCACGGGCTCACGCAGGGCGGTCCGGTGGCCATCGAGATCGGCAACACCGAGTGGCCCAAGTGGGTCGACGTGATGGCGTCCGACCCGGTGGACGACCCCGAGGTGCTCAACCGCGCCCGCAACGCCCCGCTGACCCGGCCCCGACCGGGCCACGCCGACCTGGTGGGCATGCGCAAGTACGGGTTCGACGACGCGCGTCCGGTGCTGGAGCGCGCGAGTGCGCGCGAGACGGCGACGCGGGTGGCGCTGGGCACGGTCGCCGCGGCGTTCCTCGAGCAGGCCGCTGGTGTGCGGCTCGTCTCGCACGTGGTGCGCATCGGCTCCGTCGCCGTCCCCGAGGACGGTCCGCTCCCGGTGCCCGACGACCTCGCTGCCCTGGACGCCGACCCGGTCCGCTGCCACGACGCCGCCACCTCGGCCGCGATGGTGGCGGAGATCGACCAGGCGCACGACGACGGCGACACCCTGGGCGGCATCGTGGAGGTGCTGGCCTACGGCCTCCCGTCCGGACTGGGCACCTACGTCGAGGCCGACCGGCGGCTGGACGCCCGTCTGGCGGCCGCGCTGATGGGCATCCAGGCGATCAAGGGCGTCGAGGTGGGCGACGGGTTCCGCACCGCTGCCCGTCGCGGCAGCCAGGCGCACGACGAGATCGAGCGGGACGCCGACGGCCGCATCGTCCGCAGCACCAACCGCGCCGGCGGCATCGAGGGCGGCATGTCCAACGGCGAGGTGCTCCGCGTGCGCGCCGCCATGAAGCCGATCTCGACGGTGCCGCGCGCGCTCGCCACCGTCGACACGGCAACCGGGGAGCCGGCCCGCGCCCAGCACCAGCGCAGCGACGTCTGCGCGGTCCCCCCAGCAGCCGTGGTGGCCGAGGCGATGGTGGCCCTCGTGCTCGCCGACGCGCTGCTGGAGAAGTCGGGCGGCGACTCGCTCACCGAGGTGCGACGGAACCTGGTGGCGTACGTCGCCTCCATCCCGGAGCTCCTGCGCTGACCGGCGGCCCGGCCACCGGGCGGCCGACCGGCCGCGCGGCCGCCGCCGACTACCCTGCAGCCGTGCCTACCGCTGCCTCTACCGGCCCTCGTGTCGTCCTCGTCGGACCACCCGGCGCCGGCAAGACCACCGTCGGCCTCGCCCTCGCGTCCCGCTGGCAGCTGGTCGCGCGGGACACCGACAGCGACGTCGAGGCGGCCGCCGGCAAGCCGGTGTCGGACATCTTCGTCGAGGACGGCGAGGAGCGGTTCCGCGCCCTGGAGCACGAGGCGGTGGCACGGGCGCTCGCCGAGCACGACGGGGTGCTGGCGCTGGGCGGGGGAGCGGTGCTGCACCCGGCGACGCAGGAGGCCCTCGCGGCCTACCGTGCGGGCGGCGGAGTCGTGGTCTTCCTCGACGTGAGCCTTGCCCACGCCGCTCCTCGGGTCGGCTTCAACCAGTCGCGGCCGCTGCTGCTCGGCAACCCGCGCGCCCGCTGGAAGGAGCTGATGGACCAGCGCCGACCGGTCTACCAGGACGTCGCCACGGTCGTCGTGCTGACCGACGGACTCACGCCGGAGCAGGTCGCCGAGCGGATCGAGTCGGAGCTCGCGGCGTTGCGGACGCAGCGTCTCGCCACCACTCAGGCCACCCAGGAGGAGCGCTCGTGAACGACGCCAGGACCGTCACGGTGACGGGGGAGCGGCCGTACGACGTCGTGATCGGGCGCCATCTGCTCGGCGCGCTCCCCGGGCTGCTCGGCACCGACGTGCAGCGTGTGCTCGTCGTCCACCCGGCGGCCCTGGCGACCACGGCCGACGCCGTGCTGGCGGACCTTCGTCAGCACGGGTACGAGGCATTCGGCGCCGAGGTCCCGGATGCCGAGGAGGCGAAGACGGCGCAGGTCGCGGCGTTCTGCTGGCAGGTGCTGGGCCAGGCCGGGTTCACGCGGTCGGACGCCGTCGTCGGGGTCGGCGGGGGAGCGACGACCGACCTCGCGGGGTTCGTCGCGGCCACCTGGCTGCGCGGCGTCCGCGTGGTGCAGATCCCCACGACGGTGCTGGCCATGGTGGACGCCGCCGTCGGCGGCAAGACCGGGATCAACACCGCCGAGGGCAAGAACCTGGTCGGCGCCTTCCACCCGCCGGCTGGCGTCCTGTGCGACCTGGCGGCGCTGGAGTCGATGTCCCCCCACGACTTCGTCGCCGGGCTCGCCGAGATCGTCAAGGCGGGGTTCATCGCCGACCCGGTGATCCTCGACCTGGTCGAGGCCAACATCGAGCTGCTCCGCGACCCGGTGGCCGCGGCGGGATCCGACGTGCTGCTGGACCTGATCGAGCGCGCGGTGGCGGTCAAGGCCCGGGTCGTCGGCGAGGACCTCCGCGAGGCGGGGCTCCGGGAGATCTTGAACTACGGGCACACGTTCGGCCACGCGATCGAGCACGTCGAGCGCTACCGCTGGCGGCACGGTGCCGCCGTCGCGGTCGGCATGGTGTTCGCCGCCGAGCTCGCGCGTCTGGCCGGCCGTCTCGGGGACGACGTCGTGGACCGCCACCGGTCCGTGCTGACGGCGCTCGGACTGCCGACCACCTACCGCGCCGACCGGTGGGAGCAGCTGCTCACCGCGATGCGTCGGGACAAGAAGACGCGGGGTGACCGGTTGAGGTTCGTCGTCCTCGAGGGCATCGCCAAGCCGACGCGGCTGGAGGGCCCGGACCCGACGCTCCTCGCCGCCGCCTACGCGGAGGTTGCGGACGAGCCCCGCCGGACCACAGCGATCGAGCTGTAGCCCGACGGGGCTCCGCCTGCCCCGGGAGGGGCGTCAGGTGCGACGAGGGTGGTCTCGGTACCAGTCGCGCCAGATGATCCGGTGCACGGGGATCCACCGCGGGATCGACCGCAGCCCCGGGATGAACGGCAGGAGCAGCAGCCCGAGGGTCAGCAGCATCATCAGACCCCAGACCAGGGCGTCGGCGTTGTCCGACGTGGAGAACGGCGGCACCTGGTACCAGAACGTGTACAGCCACATCCACGGCTGACCAGGGAAGTTGCCGGTCTCGTTCATCATTCCCCACTGGTCGCCACCGAGATGGCGTGCACGGGCCTGGTCCTCCAGGTACGCACCGTCGGACAGCAGCAGCAGCGAGCGCGTCTGGTCCCCGCCGTAGAAGTTGCCCGACGAGGTCAGGGCACCCTCGAGGCCGCCGGTCTGCGCGAGCGTGAGGAACGCCGCGGAGATCGCCGGCACGGGCCCGTAGTCACCGTCGGCAACCTGCTTCGGGTCGTTGTCCGGCGCCTTGGACAGTGCGTCGCTGTACGCGGAGGCCCACTTGTTCTGCTGGTCCGGCGTCGCCCCGTTCCAGGTCGTCAGCGCTGTGGCCAGGTCCGTGTTGCCGGTCACCTTGGACAGTGGCGTCAGCACCAGGTCGGCGGCCGAGTCGACAGGGATCCGCACGCCGGCCCACTTCTGCAGCTTGAGCGGTCCGAGGTTCTGGCCGTCGCCGGCCGTGTTGTACGGCGGCCCGTAGGAGGCGCTCGTCGTCGTCCCGGCGAGCTCGCCGGCGGCCGTCGCCACCACGTCGTTCGGGGCCTGCGCGGCCCAGTCGGCCATCGTGATGGCCTTCTCGTCGGGCGAGGAGAAGACCGCGGCGAGGACGACGGTGAGGAGCGCGACGACGACGAGTGCGACGACGAACTCCTTGACCAGGTCGTACGGGCGTGTCGGGAAGCCGTGCGAGTCCGGCGTGCCGCGCCGCGGGGAGTGGTGGGTGGGTCGGGTGACCGTTGCGGTGCTCATCGTGCGTCCTCCACGTCTGCGTCGGCTCCCTCGGAGTCGATCGGCGGGACGATCCCGTGCCTGCGCACGAGCACGACGTGCAGCAGCACGATCACGCCCAGCACGAGGGGCAGCAGGGCGACGTGCCACAGCAGCATCTGGCCGGGGTTCAGCACGTTGAAGAACGCGCCGATCCCGACCGAGTTCAGCCCGTCCTTCGCCTGGCCGCTGATCCACTGGGAGTCGAAGTTGGTCTGCGACAGATAGCCGGTGAAGGCGGTGCCGATCGAGCCGAGGAACGCCAGCACCCCCGTCATCCACGTCAGAGCCCGGTTGCCGCGCCACGCGGCCATCCAGAACTTGCCCCACAGGTGGATGACCATGAAGGCGAAGAACAGCTCGACGCTCCACAGGTGCAACGAGTTGACGAAGTGGCCCAGGGAGGAGACGTGCCACCACGTGACACCACCGATGGCCAGCAGCACGCCGGACCCGATCACCACGATCAGCGCGGCCAGGGTCAGCACGCCGAAGACGTAGATCCACGACGACATGTAGGCGGGCTGCCGGTCGGGCAGCACCTGCCCCTGGGGGACGACCCGCGACATGCGGTCCCGGGTGCGGACGGTCCAGCTCTTCGAGGACGTGCCGGGCGGCGTGCCGCCGGCCTGCGTGGCGGTCATCGGTCGCGGTCCGTCCGGTCGTGGTGCCGCCGGCCCGGGAAGGGCACGACGAGCGCCAGCACGAACACGACGACCATGACGCCGATGATCACGGCGTTGGTCACGGAGATCTGGATGACACCGGCATTGATGTACCGGCCGGCCGGATCAGCAAGCAGTAGCGCGCGACTCATAGGTCACCTCTCGGGCCGACGTTCCACCGCCGGAACCAGCGATGGCACCGCGTCTTTCCTGGTCAGGCTAGCCCTGAGGGACCTACGGCCCTAGGCCCAAGGTCCGAATCCCGGCGACATTGACACTTCCTTAACACCTGGGAAATGCCTCGGAGAAATCAGTGCGGCACCTGTGCGGCGTCGCCGGCGGCGAGCATCCAGCGCCCGGCCAGCACCGGCGCGGCGAGACGGCCGGTAGGGACCGCTCGCGCGGCGAGCGCGTGCCGTGACCGCGCGCGCGGCCGGACCGGCCACCGCCGCTAACCTGACCGACGTGACCAGCGTCCTCGTCCTCAACGGACCCAACCTCGGCCGCCTCGGGGTGCGCGAGCCCGAGGTCTACGGCTCGGCGACGCTCGCCGACCTGACGGCCGCCGCCACGCAGTGGGGGCGTGACCTCGACCTCGACGTCGAGGTCCGGCAGACGGACGACGAGGCGCAGCTGGTCGGCTGGTTGCACGCCGCCGTCGACGACCGCACCCACGTGGTGCTCAACCCGGCCGCCTTCACCCACTACTCGTACGCCCTGCGGGACGCCGCGGCCCAGGTGACCGAGGCAGGCCTCCTGCTGGTCGAGGTGCACCTGTCGAACCCGCTCGCCCGCGAGGCGTTCCGGCACGTGTCCGTCATCGGCCCGATCGCCACCGGGACGGTTGCAGGGTTCGGTTTCGACTCGTACCGCCTCGCCCTCGCGGCGATCGCAGGCCGCCTGTAGGCGAGCACAAGCCTGCGGGCTTGTTACATCCGCAACAAGCTGAGAGACTTGTCAGATGTTCGTCGTGACAGTCGACCAGCAGGGGAGCCGTCGGTCGACGGATCAGGTCCCTGCTCTCCTCTCGGGCCTGCCGCACCTCGACGGCCTGCTCCTGCCCTTCGAACGCACGGTCGGTGACGAGGTCCAGGCCGTGCTGGACGACCCTGCATCCACGGTCGAGGTCGCCCTCCACCTGCTGCGCCTCGGCGGCTGGAGCGTCGGCATCGGAGCGGGTCCGGTGCTGGAACCGCTGCCGGCGAGCACGCGGGAGGCGTCAGGAGCCGCCTTCATCGCCGCACGTGAGGCGGTCGAGGCGGCGAAGTCCCGTGGCCGCCCCGTCCCCGTGGCGGTACGCGGCGCCCGACCGGCGACCGCGCGAGACGCCGAGGCCGTTCTGACGCTGCTCGGCAGCGTGCTCGCCCGCCGGTCGACCGCCGGCTGGGCCGCCGTGGACGCGGCGCGCGACGCGCTGGGACGCACCGGCGCGGACGGCCCGGTCCAGCAGCTCGCCGCGGAGCGTCTCGGCGTCAGCCAGCAGGCGGTCAGCCAGCGGCTGCGTGCCGCCCACTGGGCGGAGGAGCAGGCCGTCCGGCCGGTGCTGGCTCGGCTGCTCGCCGCAGCCGATCTGCCCGAACCGGCAGAGGGGGACGTCGGCGCGGACGGTTGACCGCGTCCGTGCGGCCCGCCAGGGTCGGGCACAGCTCGCCACGGCCGACGGACGGCCACAGCCAGGAGGTCGCATGCATCCCGCGCTCGTCGCGCTCGTCGTCGTCCTCGCGCTCGCCGTGTCGACCGCCGGCGGCTGGGCCGTCACCCGTCTGGTGCTGCACCTGGCCAGCCGCTCGTCCGATGCAGGGGAGCCGCTCAGCGGACCCGACGGCGCCGTCCTGCTGCGCGGCAAGCTCGTCGAGAGCGACGGCCCGGACGGTGCCCGCGCGCAGGCGGTGCTGCGCGGTGGCACGTGGGTGGGACTGCTCGAGCGGCTCGCCACCACCGGGGCACTGATCGTCGGGGAGCCGACCGCGGTCGCGGTGGTCGTCGCCGTCAAGGGCCTCGGCCGCTACCCGGAGCTGCGGGAGAACCCGGGCGCCTCGGAGCGGTTCGTCATCGGTACGTTCGCGTCGCTCCTGTGGGCCGCGTCGATCGGGCTGCTCGCGCGGTGGCTGCTCGCGCGGTGAACGCCGCACGGTACGATGGTCGGCGGCCTGCGGCCCGGACCGCGGCACACCCCACGTCCCCCCACGGGTCCTCCCGACGCGGTGACGGACGCGACGTGCCTGCACCAGCCGCCCTCAGCACCCTCTCTCGACAGGAAGCGACACCGTGGCGACCACCAACGACCTGAAGAACGGCCTCGTGCTCCGCATCGACGGCCAGCTGTGGACCGTGGTGGAGTTCCAGCACGTCAAGCCGGGCAAGGGCGGTGCCTTCGTGCGCACCAAGCTGAAGAACGTGCTGTCCGGCAAGGTGGTCGACCGCACGTTCAACGCGGGCCTGAAGGTGGAGACGGCCAACGTCGACAAGCGCGACATGCAGTACCTGTACAAGGACGGCTCGGACTACGTCTTCATGGACGCGTCCACGTACGACCAGCTGCACGTCCCCGAGGAGACCGTCGGCGACGCGGCGCACTTCCTGCTCGAGAACCAGAACGCGCTGGTCGCGACCAACGAGGGCGTCCCGCTGTACGTCGAGCTGCCGCCGTCCGTGGTCCTCGAGATCACCTACACCGAGCCGGGCCTGCAGGGCGACCGCTCGTCGGCCGGGACCAAGCCAGCCACCCTGGAGACCGGCTACGAGATCCAGGTGCCGCTGTTCCTCGAGACGAACACCAAGGTGAAGGTGGACACCCGTGACGGGAGCTACCTCGGCCGCGTGAACGACTGAGGTGGCAGCCCGCACCAAGGCGCGCAAGCGCGCGCTCGACGTCCTCTTCGAGGCCGAGCAGCGCGGCATCCCGCCGCTGACGCTGCTCGCGGAGCGCCTCGCGCACCCCGGCGTGCAGTCGGCGGTCCCGGAGTACGCCGTCGAGATCGTCGAGGGTGTCGCGGCGCACCTGGAGCGGATCGACGAGGTGCTGGCCACGCACTCCCACGGCTGGACCGTCGACCGGATGCCGGCCGTGGACCGCCAGCTGCTGCGGATCGGCACCTGGGAGGTCCTCTACAACGAGGACGTCCCCGACGCCGTCGCGGTGGACGAGGCGGTCAGCCTCGCCTCCGACCTCTCGACGGACGAGTCGCCCGCCTTCGTGAACGGTCTGCTGGGCCGCATCGTCGACCTCAAGCCGACGCTTCTCGCCTGAGGCGACGTCGCGTCGCTCGGGCGTGCGGAGGCGAGGACCGCGGAGGGGATCCTGGACGGGCTTTTCCACGACCACTCGTGCCTGGCCGTCAGGGCCGGCACGCCGTGATCTCGTAGACCGTCGCGCTCCCGCCCCGGTCGACGAAGCGAAAGCTTCCCGACGGCAGAGCGCCGAACGGATCCTTCATCACGGGCCAGCCGTGGACCTTCCACAGGACTGTGTCCACGTAGAGGTGGCTGATGCCGTGAGCACGGAGGGCACCGCAGACCCGAGGGTCTGAAGCGATCTCCCGCATGTGCTCACCCGCGTAGAGCAGGTCGGCGGGGAGCCCGCGGGCGAAAGGGAAGGCCTGGACGCCGGCTATGCCGTACACGAGGCTGACACCGGACCTTGCGGAACCGAAGAGCACCGCGTTGGGTCCCAGCTCCCTGGGCAGACGGCTCACCATCGCGAGCTCGTCGGCGGTGAAGAACGGCACGAGCTCGGCGGTGGTGATGGTGGTCGGCACATCGGACCCGTACGTCTCGGCCGCAGGGCCGGGCAGCGCCTCGAGCGGTTGCCACGGCGTCAGTAGCACCAGGAATCCGGCCACGGCCCCGACCACTGGCCGCGAGGGCCACCCCGTGGGCAGCTCTGTCCGCGAGACCAGCGCACGACTGATGCGATCCATCCCCTCTGCGGCGAGAACGATGGTCACGGCACCGAGCAACGGGGCTATGCGTCGTGACTCGCCGTAGAACAGCCCGGTCAACGGGGATGCCCATCGGACGTCCATCGAAGCCAGCACGTACAGCGCTGCCAGTCCCGCCCACGACAACAGAACGTGCGCCTGCTGACGGCGGCGGATCCGCAGCGCGGCCGCGGCCAGTGCGAACGCCGGTACGACGACGGCGAATGTCACGTTGTCCCATGTCGAGCCGAATGCCAGGCCGACGAGGGTGTCGCCGAGCGACACGGTATTCGCCGTTCGCAAGGTCCGCACGTGCGCGACCAGCGGATCTCGCGCAAGGAACAGGATCGCGGCGACTGCGACGCCCAGGCCAAGAACCACGAGAGCAAGGCGCCGCGCACGTGATGCCTCCTGCCAGGAGTGCCAGGCCCGGACGGCGAGCCAGGGCAGCACGAGGACCAGGACCCCTGCGAGCGCGCTGGGATGGCACGCACCGAGGCCGAGCCCAGCGACGATGGTCAGCAGAGCAATCCTCAAGGCAAGGCTCTCGCGGCCCGTTCTGAGTCCACCGATCACCAGTGCTGCAACGCCAGGCGCGACCGCCAGCGCCACGGCATCAGGGATCAGGCCGACTTCGAGCGCCTGCTCGAGGGGCGACGCCATGCCGCTGGCACTCAGGGCGCCGGCGATGACGACGACACTTCGCCCGTGCCTGACACAGACCGCACGAGCGAGGGCGGCCAGACCCAGGGTCCACGCGACGGCAATGACGACGAAGCTCGCAGCAGCCATGAGGCTCGTGGCGTCCAAGAGAACGGGAACGACGCCCGCCACCGCATGCCAGGCAGTGGGATAGAGCGCCGTTGCACCCGTCGGATCGAGCAGCGAGGCGAGCGTCGCAGGATCGGCGACTCCTTGTCGACGGACGTACTGCAGCGCGTTCAGATGGAAGACCGGGTCCGAAATGTTCGGCACCTGGCCCCTCCGCAGGATCGGCGACCACACCGGCGCGAGCTGCGCCACGACCGCCAGGGCCAGAACCACCAGGGTCGGCACGCTGCGCCGGAGCAGGCTCGCACCCGGGCTCCGCATTCCGAGGGAGCGCGGCCCCCTCCGGTATCTCGTCGCGCCGGCAGCCAGCACCAGAGCCGCTGTGCAGGCGATCGCGAGCGGCAGAGTCCAACGGATGTGGAGTCGCGAGGCCGCCCACGCCGACAGGAAGAACACGCACATGGTGATCGCCGGCGCCACCGCCGCGTCCAGCAGCCAGCCGCGAGATCCGATCGCGCGCACCACCACGAGGCCCGGGACCCAGAACACCGCGAGGACGACCAGCGCCTGGGCCAGCCCGAGAAGGATGCTCACGCCCAAGGATCGACAGGCGGCGCCCTGCTCTTGACCCTCGACGAGATCGTCCCGGTGGTCGGCACGTCGGCTGGCCTCGCTCGATCAACCGGTATGGTGTCCGCTCGACAGACATCCTTTAAGGCCCGTCCAGAGAGGCGGGGAAGGGGGTCGCCAGATGAGCTCTGGCATGCGTGCACCTGGATCAGGGGCACAGACCGGCGGCGCCGAGGTGCTCGGCGCGGCGGAGATCACGCGGGCGCTGACCCGCATCGCGCACGAGATCCTCGAGCGCAACCGGGGAGCCGACGACCTGGTCGTCCTGGGCATCCCCACGCGCGGTCTCCCGCTCGCGCAGCGGCTCGTGGACCGTCTCGCGCAGGTCGAGCCCGGCGTCGACGCCGACGCCATCGGCGGCAGCCTGGACGTGACGATGTACCGCGACGACCTCTCGCACCAGCCCACGCGCACCATCGGCACGACGCACCTGCCGGCGGGCGGCATCGACGGCAAGGTCGTGGTGCTGGTGGACGACGTGCTGTACTCCGGCCGCACCATCCGGGCAGCGCTCGACGCCATCAGCGACCTCGGCCGGCCCCGCGCGGTCCAGCTGGCGGTGCTGGTCGACCGCGGGCACCGGGAGCTGCCGATCCGGGCCGACTACGTGGGCAAGAACCTGCCGACGGCGGCGGGGGAGCGCGTGCGGGTCGTGCTCGCCGAGACGGACGGCCGCGACGCCGTGCTGATCGAGGCACCGCCCGGCGGCGGGCGCCCGGCGGGCGTGGTGCGCGACGACACGAACGAGGTGACCCGATGAGGCACCTGCTCTCGGCCGCCGACCTGTCCCGGGACGAGGCGGTGCTGATCCTCGACACCGCGGCGCAGATGGCCGCGACCCAGTCCCGGCAGATCAAGAAGCTGCCGACCCTGCGCGGTCGCACGGTGATCAACCTGTTCTTCGAGGACAGCACCCGCACCCGCATCTCGTTCGAGACCGCCGCGAAGCGGCTCTCGGCGGACGTGATCAACTTCTCGGCCAAGGGGTCCAGCGTGTCCAAGGGCGAGTCCCTCAAGGACACCGCCCTCACGCTGCAGGCGATGGGCGCCGACGCCGTCGTGATCCGGCACCAGGCCTCCGGGGCGCCGCACACGCTGGCGACCGCCGGCTGGACGGACTGCGCGGTGGTGAACGCAGGCGACGGCACGCACCAGCACCCGACGCAGGCGCTGCTGGACGCGTACACCGCGCGCCGGCACCTGGTCGGTGCCGGCGGCACGCAGGACGTCACCGGCCGGGACCTCGCCGGCCTGCACGTCGCGATCGTCGGCGACGTGCTGCACAGCCGGGTGGCCAGGTCGAACATGCAGCTGCTGCACACCCTCGGGGCCCGCGTGACGCTGGTCGCCCCGCCGACGCTGGTGCCGGTCGGTGTGCAGACGTGGCCGTGCGCCGTCTCGTACCACCTGGACGAGGTGCTGGCGCAGGGTCCCGACGCGGTGATGATGCTGCGCGTGCAGCGGGAGCGGATGTCGAGCGCCGGCGGCGGGTTCTTCCCGAGCGCGCTCGAGTACACCCGCGGGTACGGTCTGGACGCGCGGCGCCTCGCCGGGCTTCCCGACCACGCGATCGTCATGCACCCCGGACCGATGAACCGCGGGCTCGAGATCTCGGCCGACGCGGCGGACAGCCCGCGGTCCGTGGTCGTCGAGCAGGTGGCCAACGGCGTCGCGGTGCGCATGGCGGTGCTGTACCTGCTGCTCTCGGGCACAGGCCCGGCGACCAGCGCGGGAGACGAGGTCGCGGACGAGTCCGGTACGCCGGAGAAGGTGGGGACGGGCGCATGAGCCGGCTGCTGCGAGGAGCGTCGCTGCTCGGCGGCGGGGCCACCGACGTGCTCGTCGACGAGGGCCGGATCGTCGCCCTCGGGACGGACGCCCGGGACGCGCGCGCCGACGTGGTCGACGCGGACGGCCTGGTGCTGCTGCCCGGGCTGGTCGACCTGCACACGCACCTGCGCGAGCCCGGCCGGGAGGACGCCGAGACGGTGGCCTCCGGGACGCGGGCCGCGGCGCTCGGCGGGTTCACCGCGGTGCACGCGATGGCGAACACCTCACCGGTCGCGGACACCGCCGGCGTCGTCGAGCAGGTGTGGCGGCTCGGCCGCGACGCCGGCTGGGTGGACGTGCACCCCGTCGGCGCGGTCACCGTCGGCCTCGGTGGCGAGCGGCTGGCCGAGCTCGGGGCGATGGCGTCCTCCGCCGCCCGCGTGCGGGTGTTCTCCGACGACGGGAAGTGCGTCCACGACCCGGTGCTGATGCGCCGGGCGCTGGAGTACGTCAAGGCGTTCGACGGCGTCATCGCCCAGCACGCCCAGGAGCCGCGGCTGACCGAGAACGCCCAGATGCACGAGGGTGTCGTGTCCGCCGAGCTCGGCCTGGCCGGCTGGCCCGCCGTGGCCGAGGAGGCGATCATCGCCCGCGACGTGCTGCTCGCCGAGCACGTCGGCTCGCGGCTGCACGTGTGCCACGTCTCGACGGCCGGGTCGGTGGAGATCATCCGCTGGGCCAAGGCGCGGGGGATCGCCGTGACGGCCGAGGTCACGCCGCACCACCTCGCCCTGTCCGACGAGCTGGCCCGCGGCTACGACCCCGTGTTCAAGGTGAACCCGCCGCTGCGGACTGCCGAGGACCTCGAGGCGGTCCGAGCCGCACTGGCGGACGGCACGATCGACATCGTCGCCACGGACCACGCGCCGCACACCCGCGAGGACAAGGACTGCGAGTGGGCCGCGGCCGCGTTCGGCATGACGGGCCTGGAGACGGCGCTGTCGGTGGTGCAGGCGACGATGGTCGACACCGGGCGCCTCGGCTGGTCCGACGTCGCACGGGTGCTGTCGTCGACCCCGGCGCTGATCGGCCGGGTGGCCGACCAGGGGCGCCCGATCGCCGTCGGCGAACCGGCGAACCTCGTGCTCGTCGACCCGACGGCGCGGACGCTGGTGGATCCCGCAGCCCAGGCGACGCAGGCGACCAACAGCCCGTTCCGGGGCCGGGAGCTGCCCGGTCGCGTGGTCGCCACGTTCCTGCGCGGACGGCCGACCGTGCTCGACGGCCGACCCTGCGACGAGACGGTGGAGGTGCACGCCTGATGCCCACGTGGCTGTCCGTCACGATCCTGCTGGTGCTGCTGGCGCTGGCGTACTGGGCGATGCGACAGGGCTGGCGCCGACGTGAGCGCCGATCGGAAGCCACCGTGCCCGCGGTGCCGGGCGCCCCGGCCGACCTCGGCGCACCGCGCACGGACCCGCTGGAAGCGGTCTACGTCTCCTCGACCACGGCCGGCGACTGGCTCGACCGCGTGAACGCCCACGACCTGGGCGTGCGCAGCGCCGCGCAGGTGCAGGTGTTCGACGCCGGCGTCCTGGTGCGCCGCACCGGCGCGGCGGACGTGTTCGTCCCGGCCGCCCAGGTGCGCGGCGTCGGCACCGCGTCGGGCATGGCCGGCAAGTTCATGGGGCGCGACGGCCTCGTCGTGCTCACCTGGGCACCCGACGCCGCGCCGGAGGTCGGCCCGCTGCTCGACACCGGGCTGCTGGTCCGCCACCGCGCCGACCGGCCACGCCTCGTGGACGCCGTCCGCACCCTCGTCCCCACCACCGCCGGAGGTACCGCATGACCACCGCCGTGCTCGTCCTGGAGGACGGCCGCACCTTCACCGGCCAGGCGTACGGCGCCACCGGCCGCACGCTGGGCGAGATCGTCTTCGCCACCGCGATGACGGGGTACCAGGAGACGCTGACCGACCCGTCGTACCACCGGCAGATCGTCGTGATGACCGCACCGCACATCGGCAACACGGGCGTGAACGACGAGGACCCCGAGTCGGCCCGCATCTGGGTGGCCGGCTACGTCGTCCGTGACCCCGCCCGGCGGTCGTCGAGCTGGCGCGCACGGCGCACGCTCGACGAGGAGCTCGAGACCCAGGGGATCGTCGGGATCAGCGGCATCGATACGCGCGCCCTGACCCGGCACCTGCGGGAGCGCGGCGTGATGCGCGCCGGCATCTTCTCCGGTGACGCCCTGCTGACGTCCGGCGTACGCCGCCCGGACGACGAGCTGCTCGACGAGGTGCTGGACGCACCCCACATGGCTGGCGCGGACCTGGCGGGGGAGGTGTCCACCGGCGAGCCGTACGTCGTTCCGGCCCTGGGCCCCGACGGCCAGCCGCTGGACGTCCCCCGCGCACGGGTCGCGGCGGTCGACCTCGGCATCAAGGCGATGACGCCGCACCGGATGGCCGAGCGGGGGATCGAGGTCCACGTGCTGCCGAGCACCTCGACCATCGACGACGTGCTCGCGGTGCACCCCGACGGCGTCTTCTTCTCCAACGGGCCGGGCGACCCCGGTGCCGCCGTGCACGAGGTCGAGCTGCTCCGCGAGGTGCTCGACCGCCGGATCCCCTTCTTCGGCATCTGCTACGGGAACCAGATCCTGGGCCGGGCCCTCGGGTTCGGCACGTACAAGCTGGGCTACGGCCACCGCGGCGTGAACCAGCCGGTGATGGACCGCGCGACGGGCAAGGTGGAGATCACCGCGCACAACCACGGTTTCGCGGTGGACGCCCCGCTGGAGGGCCCGACGGCGGCGCCCTATGACGACGGCCGGTACGGCCAGGTGGTCGTGTCGCACGTCGACCTCAACGACGACGTGGTGGAGGGCCTCGCGGCGCTCGACCTGCCCGCCTTCAGCGTCCAGTACCACCCGGAGGCCGCGGCGGGTCCGCACGACGCCGCGTACCTGTTCGACCGGTTCGCCGACCTGATGGCCGACCCGGGCCTGGGCGGCGCGGGCGCCGCCCGACCGGCAGGCGGACCGTCCACCACCGCGACCGACGAGGAAGGTGCCGCCTGATGCCGCGCCGCGACGACATCCACAGCGTCCTGGTGATCGGCTCCGGCCCGATCGTCATCGGGCAGGCCGCCGAGTTCGACTACTCGGGGACGCAGGCCTGCCGCGTGCTGCGCGACGAGGGTCTGCGCGTGATCCTGGTCAACTCCAACCCGGCGACGATCATGACGGACCCGGAGTTCGCCGACGCGACCTACGTCGAGCCGATCACCACCGAGGTGCTCACCTCGATCATCGCCAAGGAGCGCCCCGACGCGCTGCTGCCGACGCTCGGCGGTCAGACGGCCCTCAACGCGGCCGTCGCCCTCTCCGAGGCGGGTGTGCTCGACGAGTACGGCGTGGAGCTGATCGGGGCCAACATCGCCGCGATCCAGAAGGGCGAGGACCGCGAGCAGTTCAAGCAGGTCGTCGAGGTGTGCGGCGGCGAGTCGGCACGGTCGGTGATCGCGCACTCGCTGGACGACGCGCTGGCCGCCGTGGACGTGCTCGGCTACCCGATGGTGGTCCGCCCGTCGTTCACGATGGGCGGCCTGGGGTCCGGCATCGCCTACGACGAGGCCGACCTGCGCCGCATCGTCGGCCAGGGCCTGCACTACTCGCCGTCCACCGAGGTGCTCCTCGAGGAGTCGATCCTCGGCTGGAAGGAGTACGAGCTCGAGCTGATGCGCGACAAGCGCGACAACGTCGTGGTCGTCTGCTCGATCGAGAACGTCGACCCGGTCGGCGTGCACACCGGTGACTCGGTGACGGTGGCCCCCGCGCTGACCCTGACCGACCGCGAGTACCAGCGGATGCGGGACATCGGCATCGCGGTGATCCGCGAGGTCGGCGTCGACACCGGCGGCTGCAACATCCAGTTCGCGGTGGACCCGGAGACGGGCCGGATCATCGTCATCGAGATGAACCCGCGGGTGTCGCGCTCGTCGGCCCTCGCCTCGAAGGCGACGGGCTTCCCGATCGCCAAGATCGCCGCCCGGCTGGCCGTCGGCTACACGCTGGACGAGATCCCCAACGACATCACCGGCTCCACGCCGGCCAGCTTCGAGCCGACCCTCGACTACGTCGTCGTCAAGGTGCCGCGCTTCGCCTTCGAGAAGTTCCCGGCGGCCGACCCCACGCTCACGACGACCATGAAGTCGGTCGGCGAGGCGATGGCGCTCGGCCGCAACTTCACCGAGGCCCTCGGCAAGGCGCTGCGCTCCCTGGACAAGAAGGGTGCGACGTTCCATTGGGACGGCGAGCCCGCGTCCGGCGCGGAGCTGGACGCCCTCGTCGAGTCCATCGCCCGGCCCACCGAGCGCCGCCTCGTCGACGTCCAGCAGGTGCTGCGCGCGGGCGTCCCGCTGGAGACGGTGTACAAGCGGACCAAGATCGACCCCTGGTTCCTCGACCAGCTGCAGCTGGTCAACGAGGTCGCCGCCGAGGTCGCTGCCGCGCCGGCCCTCACCCGCGAGGTCCTGGCCCGCGCCAAGCGCCACGGCCTGTCGGACGTTCAGGTGGCCGTCCTGCGGGGGAGCAGCGAGGACAGCGTCCGGCACACGCGCTGGGCGCTCGGGGTGCGACCGGTCTACAAGACGGTCGACACCTGCGCGGCCGAGTTCGCGGCCCGCACGCCGTACCACTACTCGGCGTACGACGAGGAGACCGAGGTGGCGCCGCGCGAGCGGCCCGCCGTCCTGATCCTCGGTTCCGGGCCCAACCGGATCGGGCAGGGCATCGAGTTCGACTACTCCTGCGTGCACGCGGCGCTCGCCCTCAAGGGCGAGTTCGAGACCGTGATGGTCAACTGCAACCCCGAGACGGTGTCCACGGACTACGACACGTCGAACCGGCTGTACTTCGAGCCGCTGACGTTCGAGGACGTGCTCGAGGTGTACGAGGCCGAGCGCGCCGCCGGCCCGGTGGCCGGTCTGATCGTCACGCTGGGCGGCCAGACCCCGCTGTCGCTCGCGCAGCGCCTGTTCGACGCCGGCCTGCCGATCCTCGGCACTCCACCGGACGCCATCGACGCGGCCGAGGACCGTGGCGAGTTCGGTCAGGTGCTTGCCGCCGCCGGCCTGCCGGCACCGGCGTTCGGCACCGCCACGACGCTGGCCCAGGCGCGGGAGACCGCCGCGAGCATCGGCTTCCCCGTGCTGGTGCGGCCGTCCTACGTGCTCGGCGGCCGCGGCATGGAGATCGTGTACGACGAGACCCAGCTGACCGAGTACGTCGAGCGCGCCCTGGCGGACGCGACCGTGTCCAACCGAGGCGTGCTGCCGCCGCTGCTGATCGACCGGTTCCTCGACGACGCGATCGAGATCGACGTCGACGCCCTGTACGACGGCGAGGAGCTGTACCTCGGCGGCGTGATGGAGCACATCGAGGAGGCCGGCATCCACTCCGGCGACTCGGCGTGCGCGCTGCCGCCGGTGACGCTGTCCGCCACCGAGCTCGAGCGGATCCGCACCTCGACCGAGGCGATCGCCCGCGGGGTCGGCGTGCGCGGCCTGCTCAACATCCAGTTCGCGCTGGTGTCGGACGTGCTCTACGTCCTCGAGGCGAACCCGCGGGCGTCGCGCACGGCGCCCTTCGTGTCCAAGGCGACCGGCGTCTCGCTCGCCAAGGCCGCCGCGCTGATCATGGTGGGCCGGTCGATCGCCGAGCTTCGGGAGGCAGGGGTCCTGCCTGCCGAGGACGCGAGCGTGCTGGACCTCGCGGCGCCGATCGCGGTCAAGGAGGCGGTGCTGCCGTTCAAGCGGTTCCGCACGCTCGACGGTCACGCGGTGGACACCGTGCTGGGGCCGGAGATGCGCTCGACCGGTGAGGTGATGGGCTTCGACGCGGACTTCCCCACGGCGTTCGCCAAGTCGCAGCAGGCGTCGTTCGGCGGCCTGCCGACCTCCGGAACGGTGTTCATCTCCGTCGCCGACCGCGACAAGCGGGCGATCGTGCTGCCGGTCAAGCGGCTGTCCCAGCTCGGTTTCGAGATCCTCGCCACCGAAGGCACCGCCGTGGTGCTGCACCGGTCCGGGATCGACTCGCGGCTGGTGCGCAAGCAGTCTGCCGGCCGCGGACCGGGTGGCGAGCCGACGATCGTCGACCTGATCGGCGACGGGCAGGTCGACATGGTGATCAACACCCCGTCCGGCCAGGGCGCCCGTGCGGACGGCTACGAGATCCGCGCCGCGACCACGGCCGCGGACAAGGCGATCATCACGACCGTGCAGCAGCTGGGCGCCGCCGTCCAGGCGATCGAGGCGGTCCGCTCGGGTCCCTTCGCGGTCACCAGCCTCCAGGAGCACGACGCGCGCACCCGGGCCCGCCGGGCGGCGCGCGCCGATGCCGCCACACCACCGGCCGAGGAGACGTCCGGCGAGCGGGTGGCAGCGCTGTGACACCGACCTTCGGCACCCGTCTCGCCGCTGCGCGGGGCGCCCTCGGCCCGCTCTGCGTCGGCATCGACCCGCACCCCTCGCTGCTCGAGCAGTGGGGCCTGGCGGACGACGTCGACGGGCTCCGGCGGTTCGCCCTGACCGTCGTCGAGGCGGTGGCCGGCGTCGTGCCGGCGATCAAGCCGCAGTCGGCCTTCTTCGAGCGGCACGGCTCCCGCGGCGTCGCGGTGCTCGAGGAGGTCGTGGCGGCGGGGCGATCGGCCGGGACGCTGGTGGTCGTGGACGCGAAGCGGGGGGACATCGGCTCGACGATGGGCGCCTATGCGGACGCGTACCTGCGTGACGGCGCCCCGCTGGCCGGTGACGCCCTGACGGTCTCGCCGTACCTCGGCTTCGGTTCGTTGCGCCCAGCCGTCGAGCTGGCTGCGGCGACCGGCCGCGGCCTGTTCGTGCTGGCGCTGACGTCGAACCCCGAGGGTGCCTCGGTCCAGCACGCCCGCGCAGCGGACGGTCGATCGGTCGCGGCCCAGGTCGCGCAGGAGGCTGCGCGGCTCAACGCCGCCGAGCTGGCCGCGGGCGGCGGCTCCCTGGGGTCCGTCGGCCTGGTGGTCGGCGCGACCATCGGGGACGCGGCCGCGCGCCTCGGGCTCGATCTCGCCGCCGTGCAGGGTCCGCTGCTCGCACCCGGCGTCGGTGCCCAGGGTGCCGGACCCGCCGAGCTCGCGGCCGTGTTCGGCGACGCGCGGTCGGCCGTGCTCGCGTCGTCGTCGCGAGGCGTGCTGTCGGCGGGTCCGACGGTCGACGGGCTCCGCGGCGCCGCGGAACGCGCCCGTGACGAGGCCGCTGCCGCCCTCGCCTGAGACCGCCACGCGCCCGTCGCGGAGGAACGCCGGCGAGCCGCCCACGAGGGGTGCGGACGCGGCATCGATGCAGGTGAAAGCGTGCACAAGGCCGCGTCACGTTTGCCGAGTGCCCAGGTGGTCGCTAGGTTCGATCTCGATCCTGCAGCCCACGAGGATCCCGGCCCACTGACGAGAAGGTGACGCGCGTGGCTCTCCCTCCGCTGACTCCAGAACAGCGTGCAGCAGCACTCGAGAAGGCCGCCGCCGCCCGGCAGGCCCGCGCCGAGGTGAAGAACCGTCTGAAGTACTCTCAGGGCTCCCTGTCCGAGGTGATCGAGCAGGGTCAGCAGGACGAGACCATCGGCAAGCTCAAGGTGATCTCCCTGCTCGAGTCCCTGCCGGGCGTGGGCAAGGTCAAGGCCCGTGCCATCATGTCCGACATCGGCATCTCCGAGACGCGGCGTGTGCGCGGGCTCGGTCCGCACCAGGTGAAGGCGCTCGTCGACCGCTTCGGGTGATCCCTCGCGGCCCGGTCGGCGGGCCGGGCCGCACCGCACCCGCAAGGAGCACCGCCCACCCATGACGACCACGCCCGCCCGGTTGACGGTGCTCGCAGGACCCACGGCCGTCGGCAAGGGCACGGTGTCCGCCGACGTGCGTGCCCGGTACCCCCAGGTATGGCTCTCGGTCTCGGCGACGACGCGGTCGCCTCGTCCCGGCGAGGTCGACGGGGTTCACTACCGGTTCGTCTCCGAGGCGGAGTTCGACCGCATGGTGGCGGCCGGCGAGCTCCTCGAGTGGGCGGTGGTGCACGGTCGGCACCGGTACGGGACGCCTCGCGGGCCCGTGGAGCAGCGGCTCGCGGCAGGGGAGCCGGTCCTGCTGGAGATCGACCTGCAGGGCGCCCGGCAGGTGCGAGACAGCATGCCGGGCGCGCGGTTCGTCTTCCTCGCACCGCCGTCGTGGGACGAGCTGGTGCGGCGGCTGGTGGGACGCGGCACCGAGGACGAGGCCGAGCGGGAACGCCGGCTCGCCACCGCACGGGTGGAGCTGGCCGCCGAACCGGAGTTCGACCACGTGATCGTCAACGACGACGTGCACCGGGCGACCGACGAGCTGCTCACCGTGATGGGTGTGGTCACCGGCTAAGATGGCAGGCGGCTGTGCGGGCGTGCCCGCACCGAACCTCGTCTTCCCACCCCACTCGTCGTCGGGAGCCCACCATGTCCGGAACCGTCGCCCACCCCACGGGCATCACCGACCCGCCGATCGACGACCTGCTGCAGCGAGCCGACTCCAAGTACGCGCTGGTGCTCTTCGCCGCCAAGCGGGCCCGCCAGATCAACGCCTACTACGGGCAGCTGAACGAGGGCCTGCTCGAGAACGTCGGCCCGCTGGTCGAGACGCGCCCGCAGGAGAAGCCGCTGTCGATCGCCATGCGCGAGATCGACAAGGGCCTCCTCACCGCTGAGCCGACCCCGCCCTCCGAGTAGCACCCCACGCCCGTGCGGATCGTCCTCGGCGTCGCGGGTGGCATCGCCGCGTACAAGGCGGTGCTGCTGCTGCGGCTGCTGCGCGAGGACGGTCACGCGGTGCGGGTGGTGCCCACCCGCGCCGCGCTCGAGTTCGTCGGCCGCCCCACGTGGGAGGCACTGTCCGGCGAACCGGTGAGCACCGAGGTCTTCGAGCACGTCGACGAGGTGGCGCACGTCCGCATCGGCCAGGAGGCCGACCTCGTCGTCGTCGCACCGGCGACGGCCGACCTCCTCGCGCGGGCCGCGGCCGGGATGGCCGACGACCTGCTGACGGCCACGTTGCTGGTCGCACGCTGCCCGGTGCTGCTGGCACCGGCGATGCACACCGAGATGTGGCAGCACCCGGCCACGGTCGACAACGTCGACACGCTCCGTCGGCGCGGGATCCACGTGCTCGACCCCGTGTCCGGTCGCCTGACCGGGCCGGACACCGGGCCCGGTCGGCTGCCGGAGCCCGAGGAGATCGCCGCAGCGGCGCTGGCGCTGGTCCACGGACGTACCTCCGACCTGGCCGGCCGGCGCGTCGTCGTGTCCGCGGGGGGGACGCGCGAGCCGATCGACCCCGTGCGCTTCATCGGCAACCGTTCCTCCGGGCGTCAGGGCATCGAGCTGGCTCGTGCGGCCCACGAGCGCGGCGCCCAGGTGACGTTGGTCGCGGCGAACGTGACGCTGCCGGTCCCGCCGGGCGTGCACGTGGTCGCCGTCGAGTCCGGCGAGCAGCTGCGCGACGCGGTGCGGTCCGCCGCCAAGGACGCCGACGTCGTGGTGATGGCCGCCGCGGTGGCCGACTTCCGGCCCGTGCGCACGGCTACCGCCAAGATCAAGAAGCAGCCGGGGGTGGGGCCCACCCCGATCGAGCTGGTCGAGACCGTCGACATCCTCGCGGAGCTGGTGCGCCGGTCGCCTCGCGAGGGGCAGGTGGTGGTCGGCTTCGCCGCCGAGACGGGGGACGAGGCCGGTGACGTGCTCGAGCACGGCCGGCGCAAGGCGATCCGCAAGGGGGCCGACCTGCTGGTGGTGAACGCCGTCGGCGCCGACCGCGGCTTCGGCGTCGAGCACAACGAGGTGACGGTGCTCGACCGAGCGGGCGCCGAGGTGGCGCGGGCGGCCGGAACGAAGCTCGAGGTCGCGCACGCGGTGTGGGACGCGGTGCTGCCGCTGCTGTGACGCCGCGCCGCCCGGGTCCGGCACGAGGACGCGCGACAGGGTGACGTTCGGCGAGCCCGTAGGCTGTCGGCCGTGAGTGCGTCCGCCGCCCGGTTGTTCACGTCCGAGTCCGTCACCGAGGGGCACCCGGACAAGGTCTGCGACCAGATCTCCGACGCGATCCTCGACGCGATGCTCGCCCAGGACCCGCTGTCCCGGGTCGCGGTGGAGACGATGGTGACCACCGGCCTGGTGCACGTCGCCGGCGAGGTGACCACCGACGCCTACGTCGAGATCCCGCAGGTGATCCGCGAGGTGGTCAACGGGATCGGCTACACGTCGTCGGACATCGGCTTCGACGGCGACTCGTGCGGCGTCTCGGTGTCGATCGGCCAGCAGTCACCGGACATCGCGCAGGGCGTGGACAAGGCGCTCGAGGCCCGGCAGGACGACTCCGACCTGGACCCGCTCGACCTGCAGGGCGCCGGCGACCAGGGCCTGATGTTCGGGTACGCCTGCGACGACACGCCGTCGCTGATGCCGCTGCCGATCTGGGTGGCGCACCGGCTGGCCGAGCAGCTCGCCGCCGTGCGCAAGGCCGGCGTCGTCCCTGGGCTGCGGCCGGACGGCAAGACGCAGGTGACGATCGGCTACGAGGGCGACCGTGCCGTCAGCCTCGACACCGTCGTGGTGTCCACCCAGCACGAGCCGGACGTCAACCTCGAGACGACTCTCGCGCCGGCGGTCGCCGAGCTCGTCGTCGCGCCGGTGCTCGCCGAGCTCGACCTCGACACGACGGGCCACCGCCTCCTGGTCAACCCCACCGGCCAGTTCGTCATCGGCGGCCCCAAGGGCGACGCCGGGCTGACCGGCCGCAAGATCATCGTCGACACGTACGGCGGCTTCGCCCGGCACGGCGGCGGCGCGTTCTCCGGCAAGGACCCCTCGAAGGTCGACCGGTCCGCGGCGTACGCGATGCGCTGGGTGGCCAAGAACGTGGTCGCCGCCGGGCTGGCCCGGCGGTGCGAGGTGCAGGTGGCCTACGCGATCGGCACGGCGCACCCCGTCGGCCTGTACGTCGAGACGTTCGGTACCGGCCAGGTGCCGGTCGAGCGCCTGACGGCCGCCATCCGCGACGTGTTCGACCTGCGGCCGGCGGCGATCGTCCGCGACCTCGACCTGCTGCGGCCGATCTACCGTCGCACGGCTGCCTACGGGCACTTCGGTCGCGAGCTGACGGACTTCACCTGGGAGCGCACCGACCGCGTCGCGGACCTCCAGTCGGCCGTCTGACCCGGCTCCCTGCCGGCCGATCCACCGCCGGCCGCGGTCGGGCTCCGTGGGTGGTCGGTGATGGGATGAGCACGTGGACGTGACCGCGGCGCAGCCGACCTTGGCCGGCATGCCGCGGGTGCGGGCGCCGCGTCGCCAGCTGCCGGTCGACACCGCCGCTCGCCTGCCTGTCGCGCGCGTGTGCGTCGACGTGCAGCCGGCGCACCTCGACCGGGTGTTCGAGTACCTGGTGCCCGCCACGCTGGACGAGCGGGCGGTTCCCGGTTGCCGGCTGAAGGTCCGGTTCGGCGGTCAGGACGTCGACGGCTGGCTGCTGGAGCGCACCGAGGAGGCCGAGCACGAGGGACGGCTGGTGCCGATCCGGCGGGTGGTGACGTCCGGTCCGGTGCTGACACCCGAGCTCGCGCGCGTCGCCCGGGCGGTTGCCGACCGCTACGCCGGGACGCTGGCCGACGTGCTGCGGCTGGCGGTACCGCCCCGGCACGCACGTGTGGAGGCCGAGATGGACGCGCTCGCACCGGTGCAGGCACCGGCGGCAGCGCCGGCCGCAGCCGGCGGCGCGTGGTCGGCGTACCGAGGGGGACCGGCGTTGCTGCAGCACCTGCTGTCCGGCGGTGCGCCGCGGGCGGTCTGGACGGCGCTGCCCGGACCCCAGGGGGATCGGTGGCCCGACGCGGTGGCGCAGGCCGTCGCGGCCTGCGTGCTCGGCGGGCGCGGGGCGCTGGTGGTCGCGCCCGACCGTCGGGACGTCGACCGGGTGGTCGCCGCGCTCGAGCAGGTGGGGCTCCCGGCCTGGTCGTCCGCGGCGGACGGAGGCGTCGTGCGACTGACCGCCGAGGACGGTCCGGCGCCGCGGTACCGGGCCTTCCTCGCCGCGCTCCGTGGGCGCGCTCGGGTGGTGGTCGGCACCCGGGCCTCCGCGTTCGCCCCGGTCGAGGACCTCGGCCTGGTGGTCTGCTGGGACGACGGCGACCCGCTGCACGCCGAGCCCAGAGCGCCGTACCCCCACGTGCGGGAGGTGCTGACGCTCCGCGCCGAGGCCGCCGGCGCCGCCGCGATCTTCGGCGCGCACGGCCGGTCGGTCGAGGCGCAGGCCCTCGTCGAGCGCGGCTGGGCCGCCTCCGTGACGGCCGACCGCGCCGTGCTGCGGTCGCGCACGCCGCGCGTCCGGGCGCTGACGTCGGTCGAGCTCGCCCGGGAGGGAGCGGCGGCGGCGGCCCGGCTGCCCGCACCCGCCTTCGCCGCCATCCGCTCCGCCCTCGAGCGGGGCCCGGTGCTGGTCCAGGTACCGCGGGCGGGGTACCTGCCGGCTGTCGCCTGCACCCGGTGCCGCGCGACCGCCCGGTGCGCCGTCTGCACCGGACCCCTCGGTCTGACCGGGCCGGACGCCGTACCCGCGTGCCGCTGGTGCGGCCGGCTCGCCACCGCCTGGCGCTGCTCGACGTGCGGCAACGACGGTCTCCGATCGGTCCGCGTCGGCTCCGAGCGCACCGCCGAGGAGATCGGCAGGGCGTTCCCCGGGGCCACCGTCCGGGTGTCCGGGGCGAGAGCCGCGGCCGGCGTGCTCGCGGAGGTGCCCGACCGGCCCGCGATCGTGGTGGCGACACCCGGTGCCGAGCCGGTGGCGGCCGGCGGCTACGCGGCCGCGGTGCTGCTGGACGCCTCGGTGGCGACCGCGGGCGACGCACTCTCCGCGGAACCGGACGCCCTGCGTCGCTGGCTGGCCGCTGCGGCCCTGGTCCGGCCGATCGGCGACGGCGGGGAGGTGCTGCTCGTCGGCGACGGTGCGGAACGACCCACGCAGGCCCTGGTCCGGTGGGACCCCGCCGGTCTTGCCGCACGCGAGCTGGCCGAGCGGGCGGAGCTGGGACTGCCACCGGTGATCCGCGTCGCCACCGTCACGGGGCCGCGGGAGGCCGTGGGCCTCGTCGTCGGCCGGGTGCAGGTGCCCGAGACGACGGTGTGGGGACCCGTCGTCGTCAGCGCGCAGGGCGGCTCACCGGACCCGCTGGACCCGGACGTCCGCGCGATGCTGCGCGCCCCGCGCAGCCGGGGCGCCGAGCTGACCAGGGCGCTCGCCGCCTCGGTCGCCGTCCGGAGCGCGCGCCGTGAGGGTGGCACGCTCCGCGTGCAGGTCGACCCTCCGGAGCTGCTGTGAGCACCGTGGTCACCCTGGTGCTCGACCTGGGGAACGTGCTGGTGCCGTGGCACCCCGAGCGGGCGTTCGAGGGACTGGTGCCGGACGAGGACGTGCGGCGGTTCCTGGAGGACGTCGACTTCCCGGAGCTCAACCGGTCGCTGGACGCGGGCCGGGACTGGGCGGATGCACGGCACGAGCTGTCCGCGATGGGGCCGTGGTACGCCGACATGCTCGACCTCTACCTCGCCAACTTCCCTCGCACGCTCGCCGGTGAGGTCCCCGGGATGGCCCGTCTGGTGCGCGAGCTGCACGACGTGGGCCTTCGGCTGCTCGGGCTGACCAACTGGTCGGCAGCGACCTTCCACCACGCCGTGCCGGCCGCCCCGGCGATCGGCCTGCTCGAGGCCGTCGTGGTGTCCGGCCAGGAGGGCATCATCAAGCCGGACCCGCGCATCTTCGCCCTGGTGGTCGACCGCTTCGGGCTGATGCCCGCCTCCACGCTGTTCGTCGACGACTCCTCGGTCAACGTGGCCGCGGCGCACGCCGCGGGCCTGCCGGCGGTCGTGTTCACCGATGCCGGACGTCTGCGGGCCGACCTCCGGGCGCGAGGTGTGCCCGTGGCCGCCGCCTAGGATCGCAGCCGTGCGTCTGCTCTTCGCCGGGACCCCGGCCCCCGCGGTGCCCTCGCTCGAGGGGCTGATCGCCTCCCGCCACGACGTGGTCGCGGTGCTGACGCGTCCCGACGCACCCTCCGGGCGCGGCCGGACCGTGACGCCCAGCCCCGTGCGCCAGGTGGCCGAGGCGCACGGCATCGAGGTGCTGAGCCCGCGGCGGCTGCGCGACGAGGACTTCCGGGCACGGTTCGCCGCCCTGGCGATCGACGCCGTCGCCGTGGTCGCCTACGGCGCACTGATCCCCGCGGACCTGCTCGCCGCGGTGCCGGACGGGTGGACCAACCTGCACTTCTCGCTGCTGCCCGCATGGCGCGGCGCCGCACCGGTGCAGCACGCCCTGATCGCCGGCGACGAGGTGACGGGCGCGACCACCTTCCGGATCGAGGAAGGCCTGGACACCGGTCCGGTGTACGGCCTGCTGACCGAGACCATCCGCCCGCGGGACACCGCCGGCGATCTCCTGGACCGCCTCGCGCACGCCGGGGCCGGGCTGTTGGTGCGGACGATGGACGGCATCGCCGACGGCACCCTCGTGGCCGTCCCGCAGGGCGGCGACGGCATCAGCCACGCACCCAAGCTGACGGCGGAGGACGGGCACGTCCGCTGGACGCACCCGGCGCACGCGGTGGACCGTCGCATCCGCGGCTGCACCCCGGAGCCGGGTGCATGGACGACCCTTCCTGACGGCACCCGGCTGGGACTGGGCCCCGTCACACCGGTCGAGGAGGCCCTCCCCGCGGGCGCGGTCCAGATCGGGCGACGGGACGTCCTGGTCGGCACGGGCAGCACGGCCGTGCGCCTGGGGACCGTGTCGGCCCCCGGCCGCCGGACGATGCCCGCGGCCGACTGGGCACGCGGCGCGCGTCTCGCCGACGGCACGGTCCTCGGGGCCGAAGCATGAGCGACCAGCCGAGGGCAGCCCGTCCGTCAGGCCCCGGCGACGACCGCCGCCGGCAGTCCCGCGACCACCGCGACGCCCAGGGCCGCCAGCGAGGGGCCGCGCGCGCCGAGGGCCGCACCGCCCGTTCCGCGGCTGCCCCGGCGCAGCGCGCCCGGCGAGGCGACGCGCCCCGTACCGCCGCCCTCGAGACGCTGCGCGCCGTCGCCGGCTCGGACGCGTACGCCAACCTGGTCCTGCCACCCCTGCTGCGCCAGCGCCGGCTGCACGGGCGCGACGCGGCCTTCGCCACCGAGCTGACGTACGGCACGCTGCGGCTGCGGGGGCGCTACGACGCGGTCCTGGCTCAGGTGGTCGACCGGGACCTCGACCGGCTCGACCCCGTGGTGCTCGACCTGCTGCGGCTCGGCGCGCACCAGCTGCTCGGCATGCGCGTGCCCGTGCACGCCGCCGTCTCCGAGACGGTCGCGCTCGCCCGCGAGCAGGCCGGTGCCGGCGCGGCGCAGCTGGTGAACGCCGTGCTGCGCCGGGTGTCCGAGCACCCCCTGGACGACTGGCTGCACCGCATCGCCGAGGCCGCGGACCCGGCAGGGACCGACACCTCGGCCCGGCTCGCCGTCGTGGAGAGCCATCCGGCCTGGGTGGTCCGCGCGTTCCGGGAGGCGCTGGTCGGTCACGGTCGTACCGCGGACGAGCTCGAGGCCGTGCTGCGGGCCGACAACGACGCGCCCGCGGTGACGCTGGTCGCCCGGCCGGGGCTGGTGGAGGTCGACGAGCTCGTCGCCGGGGGAGTGGACGCGGCACCCGGTCGGCTGGCCGGCACGGCCGCCGTGCTGCGTGCCGGCGACCCGGGGGAGCTCGCGGCCGTGCGCGACGGGCTCGCCGGTGTGCAGGACGAGGGCAGCCAGCTGGTGACCCTGGCGCTCGCCGCCGCACCGCTCGACGGACGTGACGAGCGGTGGCTGGACCTCGCCGCCGGCCCGGGTGGCAAGGCTGCGCTGCTCGCGTCGCTGGCCGCCCAGCGTGGGGCCCACCTGGTCGCCAACGAGGTGCACCCGCACCGCGCCGAGCTGGTCCGCCAGTCGATGCGGGCGGTGCCCGCGGCGGCCGTGGAGGAGATCCGCGTCGGCGACGGCCGCGACGTGGGTCAGCAGGAGCCCGGCGCCTACGACCGCGTGCTGCTCGACGCGCCCTGCACCGGCCTCGGTGCGCTGCGCCGGCGACCGGAGTCCCGCTGGAGGCGGACCCCCGCGGACCTGGCCGCCCTCGGTCAGCTGCAGCGAGGGCTGCTCGCCTCGGCGCTGGCCGCCGTCCGGCCCGGCGGCGTGGTGGCCTACGTCACCTGCTCACCGCACCTCGCCGAGACCACGCTCGTCGTCACCGACGCGTTGCGCGCCGCCGCACGTGCGGGCACGCCGGCCCAGGTGGTCGACGCTCGTTCCGTTGTGCTCGCACTGGTGCCGGACGGCCAGCCGGCGCCGGACCTCCCCGAGCGCCCCGACGTCCAGCTGTGGCCGCACGTGCACGGCACGGACGCGATGCACCTGACGCTGCTGCGACGGGACTGAGCAGGCCGGGAGCGCGGGACCCTACGCTGGCCGCGTGGCCGTGCGCATCCATCCCAGCATCCTGTCCGCCGACTTCGCCAACCTCGAGCGCGACCTCGGGGCGATCGCGACGGCCGACTACGCCCACGTCGACGTGATGGACCAGCACTTCGTGCCGAACCTGACGCTCGGCCTGCCGGTGGTCCGCCGGCTGGCGCAGGTGTCGCCCGTGCCCCTGGACGTGCACCTGATGATCGAGGACGCCGACCGCTGGGCCCCGGAGTACGCGGCCGCCGGGGCCGCCTCCGTGACGTTCCACGCCGAGGCCGCCCAGGCCCCGGTCCGACTGGCCCGTGAGCTGCGTGAGCACGGGGTGCGGGCCGGTATCGCGCTGCGGCCGGCCAGCCCCGTAGAACCGCTGCTGGACCTGCTGGCCGAGTTCGACATGGTGCTGGTGATGACCGTCGAGCCGGGGTTCGGCGGGCAGTCGTTCATCGAGGGGACGCTGCCCAAGCTGCGGCGGCTGCGGCAGGCCGTCCGTGAGTCGGGGACCGGCACGTGGATCCAGGTGGACGGTGGGGTGGCCCGCGACACGATCGGCCGGATCGCCCGGGCGGGTGCCGACACCTTCGTCGCCGGTTCCGCCGTCTACGGTGCCGCCGACGTGGCGGCAGAGATCGCCGCCCTCCGCGAGCTCGCAGAGGCGCCGATCCAGGCGTGACCTCGCCTGTGGCATGATCGACGGCAGCAAGTCGAGTACACACACGTGCTCCGGGGTCGGTGCAATTCCGAGCCGGCGGTGACAGTCCGCGACCCGCGAGGTCCTCTCGAGGACCGGACGGTTGACCTGGTGGAACTCCGGGACCGACGGTGAAAGTCCGGATGGGAGGAGACGTGGCGATGCGCGGGCGGTCCGCGCGTCGTGCGGTCGGGTGAGCCCTGCCGTCATCCCCGGAGCCCGAGAGGGACCGGGAGGCACGGATGGTGGGCACCGCCGAGACGAGCGCGGGCGTGAGTGCCGCGCAGCCGTCCCCGGGCGAGCGCGCCGCCATGGAGCGCGCGGTCGACCTCGCGCGGCGAGGTCCGGCGCACGGACCGAACCCACGGGTCGGTGCGGTTCTCCTCGACGCGTCCGGAGCCGTGCTGGCCGAGGGCTGGCACGCCGGTGCCGGCACCCCCCACGCGGAGGTCGCCGCGCTCACCGCCGCAGCGCGCAGCGGTGCCGACGTCCGCGGCGCGACAGCCGTCGTGACCCTCGAGCCGTGCGACCACACCGGCCGGACGGGCCCGTGCAGCAGGGCGCTGATCGAGGCGGGCGTCGCCCGGGTGGTGTACGCCGTGGACGACCCGAACCCGGACGCGGCCGGGGGAGCAGCACGCCTGCGGTCCGCCGGCGTGGACGTCGTCGGGGGTGTGCTCGCCGGGGCGGCGCGCGAGCTGCTCCGGCCCTGGCTCGCCGCCGTCGAGCAGGGTCGCCCGTTCGTCACGCTCAAGCTGGCCAGCAGCCTCGACGGCCGCGTCGCGGCGGCGGACGGCAGCAGCCGCTGGATCACCGGGACGGTCGCTCGCCGTCATGCGCACGAGCTGCGCGAGGAGGTCGACGCGATCGTCGTCGGCACGGGCACTGCTCTGCAGGACGACCCGTCGCTCACGGCGCGGACCGCCGACGGCACCCTGACGGAGCACCAGCCGCTGCGGGTGGTCGTGGGGTTCCGCGCCGTCCCGGGCGACTCGCGGCTGCGCGGCCCTGGAGGCCCCCTGCTGACCCTCGCGACCCACGACCCTGCTGAGGTGCTCGCGGCGCTCGCCGAGCGCGAGGTGCGGCACGTGCTGCTCGAGGGCGGCCCGACCCTGGCGGCAGCCTTCCTGCGCGCCCGGCTGGTCGACGAGGTGCACGCGTACATCGCCCCGGTGCTGCTGGGCGCAGGCCGGTCGAGCGTGGCCGACCTCGGGGTCTCCACGATCGACGAGGCCGTGCGGCTGCGCCCCCGCGAGGTGCGGCCGCTGGGACCGGACGTGCTGGTGGTCGCCGACGCGACCTGGGAAGGACGGGAGGACTGATGTTCACAGGCATCGTCGAAGAGCTGGGTGACGTGGTGGCGCTCGACCTCGCTGAGCCCGGCGCCGACGGTCAGCGCTCCGCTCGGCTGACGGTCCGCGCACCGCTGGCCACGTCCGACGCCCACCTGGGGGACTCGATCGCCGTCTCGGGTGTCTGCCTGACGGTCGTGGACCTGCCGGGCGACGGCACGTTCACCGCCGACCTGCTGCCGGAGACCCTGCGCCGGTCGGCGCTGGGGGAGCTGGCCGTGGGGGACACCGTGAACATCGAGCGCTCCGTGCCGGTGGGCGGCCGCTACGGCGGCCACGTCGTGCAGGGGCACGTCGACGGCGTCGGCGTGGTCCGTAGCCGCACCACCGGCGCGCGGTGGGACGACGTGGTGATCGCCCTCGACCCCGACCTCGCGCGGTTCGTCGCCGAGAAGGGCGCGATCGCGGTCGCGGGCGTCTCGCTGACCGTCACGACCGTCGGCGACGACGAGTTCGGCGTCTCGCTGATCCCGGCGACCCTCGCCGCCACCACCCTCGGCCGGCTCGGAGCCGGCGCGCGCGTGAACCTGGAGGTCGACGTGCTGGCGAAGTACACGGAACGGCTGCTGTCGACCGCGGCGGTGGCACGGTGAGCGACGTCGTGCTCGGTACGGTCGAGGACGCGCTCGCCGAGCTGCGGGCGGGCAAGCCGGTCCTGGTGGTGGACTCGCCGGAGCGGGAGAACGAGGCCGACGTCATCCTCGCCGCGCAGTCCGCGACGCCCGAGTGGGTCGGCTGGACCATCCGGCACTCGTCCGGCTACCTCTGCGCGCCCATGCCGGCCGCCCGCGCCGACGCCCTCGACCTGCCGGTCATGGTGCCGCACAGTCAGGACGCCCGCCGGACCGCCTACACCGTGACGGTGGACGCCGCGACCGGCGTGACCACCGGGATCTCGGCGTCGGACCGCGCCCGGACGCTGCGGGTGCTCGCCGACCCGGCATCCGGTCGCGGCGACCTCATCCGCCCTGGCCACGTGCTGCCGCTGCGGGCCGTCCCGGGCGGTGTGCTGCACCGCGGCGGCCACACGGAGGCGGCCGTCGACCTGTGCCGGCTGGCCGGCCTCGAGCCCGTCGCGGGCATCTGCGAGGTGGTGAACGACGACGGCTCGATGGCCCGGCTGCCGCAGGCTGCGGCGCTGGCCGCAGAGGCCGGCCTGGTGATCATCACCATCGAGGAGATCGTCGAGTGGCGCCTGGCCCACGGTGACGGGGTCGAGGCCGTCCCCGAGCCCCTGCGTCCCCGGGTCCAGGCCACCGAGAGCGCGTTCCTCCCGACGGAGTTCGGCGACTTCCGCGTCCACGGCTACCGCGACCTTCGGACCGGCGACGAGCACATCGCGCTGGTGCCGGTCAGCGGCCTCTCGGACCAGCCCGTCGTCCGGGTGCACTCCGAGTGCCTCACGGGTGACGCGTTCGCCTCGCAGCGGTGCGACTGCGGCCCGCAGCTGCACACGGCGATGGAGCTGGCCGCGACCACCGGTGGCGCCGTCGTCTACCTGCGCGGGCACGAGGGGCGGGGCATCGGCCTGCTGGCCAAGGTCGCCGCCTACGCGCTGCAGGACGAGGGCCGGGACACCGTCGAGGCGAACATCGACCTCGGCTGGCCCGCCGACCGTCGGGAGTACGGCGCCGCCGCGGCGATCCTCACCGACCTCGGCATCGAGAAGGTCACGCTGCTGACCAACAACCCGGCCAAGGTGGCGGGTCTGCGCGCCCACGGCATCGACGTGGCCGAGGTGCGGGGCCTCGAGGTGGGGCGGACGCCGCACAACGCCGCGTACCTGCACACCAAGGCCACCGCGATGGGACATCTGCTGCACGCCGACGATGCAGCGACGCACGAACGAGTCGAGGAGGACGCCCGATGAGCGGCGCCGGAGCACCACAGCTGCACGTGGACGGGAGCGGGATGCGGGTGGTGGTGGTCGCGGCCAGCTGGCACACCACCGTGATGGACGGCCTGCTCGCCGGCTCGCGCCGCGCGCTGGCCGAGGCGAACGTCGCCCAGGTCGACGTGGTCCGCGTGCCGGGATCGTTCGAGCTGCCCGTGGCCGCACGGGCAGCGGCGCTCGCCGGTGCCGACGCCGTCGTGGCGCTCGGCGTGGTGATCCGCGGCGGCACCCCGCACTTCGAGTACGTCTGCCAGGCGGCGACCGGTGGGTTGACGCAGGTCAGCGTGGACACGGGGGTGCCGGTCGGGTTCGGCGTGCTCACGTGCGACGACGAGCAGCAGGCGCTGGACCGTGCCGGTCTTCCGGGCTCGAGGGAGGACAAGGGTGCGGAGGCGGCGCAGGCGGCCGTCGCGACGGTGCTCGCGCTGCGGTCGCTGGACGGCTCCCGGGACAGCGCCTGGTGACAACTAGGCTCACCGGCGTGAAGACGTTCGAGTCCCTGTTCGCCGAGCTCGCGCAGAAGGCCGTGGACCGCCCGGAGGGTTCCGGCACGGTCGCCGAGCTCGACGGTGGCGTGCACACCATCGGCAAGAAGGTGGTCGAGGAGGCAGCCGAGGTGTGGATGGCCGCCGAGCACGAGTCCGACGCCCGCACCGCCGAGGAGATCTCGCAGCTGCTGTACCACCTGCAGGTGCTGATGCTCGCCCGCGGGCTGACGCTCGACGACGTCTACACCTACCTGTGAGGACCCCGTGCTGAGGATCGCCGTCCCCAACAAGGGCTCGCTGTCGGAGCCCGCCGCCGAGATGCTGCGCGAGGCGGGCTACCGCCAGCGCCGTGATGCCCGCGAGCTGGTGCTGCCCGACCCGGACAACGACGTCGAGTTCTTCTTCCTGCGTCCGCGCGACGTCGCCGTGTACGTGGGAGCCGGGACGGTGGACGTCGGCATCACCGGCCGTGACCTGCTGATCGACTCCGGCTCGGCCGCGACCGAGCACCTGCCGCTGAACTTCGCACGGTCGACGTTCCGGTTCGCCTCGACGGCCGGCCGACTCACCGACGCCAGCGAGGTGGACGGCCTGCGCGTCGCGACGTCCTACCCCGTGCTGGTGGCGGGACACCTCGCGTCCCTCGGTGTGCAGCCCGCGGCCGTGGTGCGGCTCGACGGTGCCGTCGAGTCGGCGATCCGCCTCGGTGTCGCCGACGTCATCGCGGACGTCGTCGAGACCGGCACGACGCTGCGTGCAGCCGGGCTGGAGATCTTCGGCGAGCCCATCCTGCGCTCGGAGGCGGTGCTGGTCCGGCGCGCCGACACCGACATCCCGCCGGGTCTCGACGTGCTCACCCGTCGGCTCCAGGGCGTGCTGACCGCCCGCGAGTACGTGCTGATGGACTACGACGTACCGCTCTCCGTGGTGGACGCCGCGGTGCGGATCACCCCGGGTCTCGAGTCGCCGACGGTGTCCCCGCTGCACGACAAGGAGTGGGCCGCGGTGCGGGCCATGGTGCCGCGCGCCCAGACCAACAAGGTGATGGACGACCTGTACGACGTCGGCGCGCGCGCCATCATCGTCACGTCGATCCACGCCTGTCGGCTGTGACGGACGCGTCCACCCCCTTCCGCCCGCGGCTCGCCCGCGTGGTGACCCTGGCGGTGGGCGCCCTCGCCGTCGTCCTGACGATCCTGCTGCTGCTGGCGCTGCCCGACCTGGCCGCCCTCGACAAGGCGGGGTTCGCACTGCTGGCCGTGCTGATCGCCGGGTTCTGCTGGCGCCAGGCGGATGTGCAGGCCGTCCCGGACGACGAGGGCCTGACCGTGCGCAACCTCGTGCTCCGGCGCCGGCTCGTATGGGCCGACATCGTCTCGGTCCGGTTCGGCCACGGCCGGCCCTGGGTGCAGCTGGACCTCGCGGACGGCACCACGCTGGCCGTCATGGGCATCCAGCGCTCGGACGGTGCCTTCGCGAACCGCGAGGCACGGCGGCTGGCCACGCTGGTGGCCCAGCACACCGCCACCAGCCGGGACGACTGACCGAGCCGGACGCCCGCCGGTCAGCCCGCCGCGAGCGCGGCGGCGTGCACGCCGGCGACCGCCGCAGCGAGGAACGACCCCGGGTCGTCGTCCAGGTCCCGTCCCATCGTCGAGAGCCGGACCGGGCAGCGGCGCAGCGCGGCAAGCAGCTCCGCGCCGGCCGGCACGTCCACCAGCCGGTGCCGTCCGGACAGCGTCGTGGTCTGGGCGCGGACCTGGGAGCCCAGCTCGTCCAGCGACCCTCCCAGGCCGGTGAACACCGGGACGGGCACGTCAGCGGCTGCGAGCGCGACGCGCCCGTACGCGGTGAGCGAGTGGTGCGACACACCGCGGTGCCGCGGTCGGGGGTCGGAGCCGGACACCCGCAGGGACGCGACGGGCCGACCGCGCAGCGCGGCCGCGGCGTTGACGGCGTCGCCGGCCAGCACGCCGGAGAACCCCCAGCGGGTGTCGGTGCCGAGGTTGCCCGGGCCCTGCGAGACGACCGCCAGGTCCGCACCGGCGACCAGCCGCGCGGCGAGCAGCGCCGAGTGGACGCTCACCGCCTCGAGGTCACCGCCGTACGCCTGCCCGGCGGTGATGCACGTGTCCAACCAGCCCGCCTCGCGCAGCGCCGCCACGGTGCGCGAGAACGCCACCGGCAGCGCGCCGCCGTCGGTCATCACGTAGGCGATGCGTGGCGCGGGCCTCCCGGCCGCAGCGGCCGCGTGCCGAGCGCCGGCCACGACGGCTGGCAGCGCCGAGTGCAGGTCCGCGGTCACCACGGGCATGCCGAGCAGGTCGTCGGCGTCCTGGAGCAGGTCGTGGTGCACCGACTCCTGGTCGTCCACCCCGAGCACCATCACCTGCTGCGGCGTGTACCGCGCCTTGACCAGGTGACCCGGCGCGGGCGGAGGGTCCGCCGGCAGCGCGTCCGTCCGGGCGACCACCAGCGCGTACCCACCGGTGCCGAGGCCACGCTCCAGGGCCGTGACGTTGAGCAGCACCCGCGCACCGACCTCGACCGGGCCCACCACGTCGTCGTACGCCAGGGCCTGCAGCTGCTCGTCGCCCACCTGCACCAGCACCTCGTGCGCGCCGGTCCATCGCCTGCCGAGCGACACCACGGTCCCGGCGCGCCACGCGATCACCGTCCCACGCTACCGGCCACTACGGTGGTGGCCGATGGCCGCGCAGATCGACCCCGCCGAGCGCCTGCTCAACCTCGTCATCGCCCTGGTCAACACCCCCGGGCGGATGACCAAGGAGCAGGTGCGCCGGTCCGTCGCCGGCTACGCGGACGCACCGACGGACGACGCCTTCGAGCGGATGTTCGAGCGCGACAAGGACACCCTGCGCGAGCTGGGGGTCCCCGTGCTGACGGTGACGGACCCGCGGCACGGCGACGACATCGGCTACCGCGTCGACCCCGACGCGTACGCGCTTCCGCCCGTGCAGCTGACCGCGGGGGAGCTCGGCGTCCTGGCGCTGGCCGCGCAGCTGTGGCAGGACCGTTCGCTGCGCACCGACTCCTCCCGGGCGCTGACGAAGCTGCGGGCCGTGGGTGAGGCGCCGGAGGCGAGCGACCTGGTGGCCGGCCTGGCGCCGCGGGTGCGCGCCGGCGGTGACGCGTTCGGCCCGCTGCTCGACGCCGTGCAGGCCCGGCAGGCCGTGCGGTTCGTCTACCGCGCGGCCACCACCGGCGAGGTGCGGGAGCGCGAGGTCGAGCCGTGGCGGCTGCTCGCGCGCCGTGGCGGCTGGGTGCTCGTCGGCCGCGACCGCCACCGGTCCGCGACCCGGTCGTTCCGGTTGAGCCGGATCGAGGGGACGGTCCGGCCGGTCGGCGAGCCCGGCTCGTTCCCGCCTCCGACACCGGCGGAGCTCGACGAGGCGCTGGCGACGTGGACCGCGGGCACCGAACGCCTCGCCGCGCTGGCGGTGCTGCCCGAGCGGGCAGGTGCGGCCCGCGCACGGGCGGTGGTGCCCGATGACGACACCCCCGCACCGCCGGACCTCACCGACGTGCCCGGAGTCGAGCGGCTGCTCGCCACCCGGGACCTGGTGCACGTGCCGTACCGCTCGACGCACGAGCTGGCCGAGGAGCTGGTCGCCTACGGCGACGCCGTCGTCGTGCTCGGACCTCCGGAGCTGCGTGCGGCCGTGCTGCGCCTGCTCCGCACGGCGGCCACGCTCGGCGGGGGAGGCGACGATGCCTGAGCGCGCGAGCGACCGGCTGCTGCGCATGCTCGGCATGGTGGCGTACCTCGACCGGCACCAGGGTGTGCCCGTCGACGAGATCGCCGAGCAGTTCGGCGTGACGCCGCGGCAGGTGCTGGCCGACGTCGACACGCTCTGGGTGACGGGCACCCCCGGGTACCTCCCGTACGACCTGATCGACTTCGACGCCACCGCCTACGAGCAGGGTGTGGTGCGGCTGACGGAGTCGCGGGGCCTGACCCGACCGCTGCGGCTGGGCGGCCGCGAGGCCGTCGCCCTGGTGGCGGCGCTGCGGGCCATGGCGTCGGCGCTCGGCCCGCTGCTGGACGACGAGCAGGCCCGCGTGCTGCGGTCGGCGCTGGCGAAGGTCACCGCTGCGACGGGTGATGCGGCGGCCGCCGTGGACGTGCAGCTGGCCTCGACGGCGACGCCGCAGGTGGCGGCGATCATCGCCGAGGCGCTCGCGCAGCACCGTCGCCTGCGCATCCGGTACGTGAACACCCGGGACGAGGCGAGCGACCGCGAGGTCGACCCGATCAGGCTGGTCAGCGAGGACGAGCGGACGTACCTGCTGGCGTGGTGCCGGTCCGCGGACGGCGAACGGCTGTTCCGCGTGGACCGCGTCCTGGGCGCGGAGGTGCTCGACGAGCCGGCCGAGGACCACTCGGTCCCGGAGGCGGCGGCCGTGTTCTCACCTGGCCCGGAGGGCGAGCTGGTCACGCTGCACCTGGCCAGCCCCGGCCGGTGGGTGGCCGAGACGACGCCCGCCGAGGCCGTGCGCAACCTTCCCGACGGGTCCTTCGAGGTGGACCTGCGCGTCGTCCAGCCGGCCTGGTTGCGGCACCTGCTGCTGCAGGCTGCCGAGGACGTCCTGGACGTCCGGCCGGCCCGGGTCGCCCAGGAGGTGGCCCAGGTGGCTCGCGCGGCCCTGGCCGCCTACGGACCCGGGGAGGGCTGACAGTGCCCTGGGGACTGGTGTGGACCGTGCTCGTCGTCGCGACGCTCGTCGGAGCGGCCTTCCTGGCGCGGTCCCTGTGGCGCCGCGGACTGGCGCTCGGCCGGGCGGTCGGCGTCGCAGCCGAGGCGACCGCCGCAGCGGCTGACCACGGAACCGAGCGCGCCGACCAGCTGCGGGACGCGCACCCCGTGCCGGGACCCGCGCTCGGCACCGACCCGGCCGTGCTGCGCGATCGGCTCGCGCAGGTCCGCGCGGAACGGGCACGACGACGGGTGGTCCGTGCGGACCGGCACCGGAGGACGTACGAGACGTGGCGTCAGGTGTGGCGCTGACCTGCGACGACGGCGGCTCGCTCAGGACGTCGCCCGAGCCTGCGTAGACTCGCCACGTCGTCCACCGAAGGAGTCGTCGGTCGTGTTTCGTGGCTTGTTCGAGGGTTGGCACCCGATCCTCCTCATCCTCATCGTGGTGCTGGTCTTCGGCGCGAACCGGCTGCCCGGGGCGGCGCGCAACATCGCCCAGTCGATGAAGATCTTCAAGCGCGAGCTCGAGAGCGGCGACGACAAGACGGCCGGCTCCGCGAGCGGCGCACCCTCCACGACTCCGACCGCGCCACCCGCGGCGCCGCCCGCAGCCGCCCAGCCGAGCCCCACGCCGCCGGCGGCCCAGCCCGGGAGCACGCCCCCGGCCCCCGGACCGGACGTGCCGCCCGCCGCCGGCGACGGCGCAGCGCGGGCCTGAACCGCACGTGAACGCCCGGTCGACGAGCCGGGCCCCGAACGGCCGCATGCCGTTGCGGGCCCACCTGCGTGAGCTGCGCCGGCGGCTGTTCCTCGCCGTGATCGGGATCGCGCTCGGCGCCGTCGTCGGCTGGTTCGCGTACCACCCCGTGTTCGAGGCCCTGATCCGGCCGTTGCAGCGGGTGGCGGCAGCCCGGCACCAGATCGTCGCGATCAACTTCAGCGGCCTGGCGGCCTCCTTCGACATGCAGGTGCAGGTCGCGCTCTTCCTCGGCGTGCTGGTGTCCAGCCCCTGGTGGATCGGCCAGCTGTGGGCCTTCGTCACCCCGGGGCTGACGCGCCGCGAACGCCGGTACGCGGTCCTGTTCCTCGCCGTCGGTGTGCCGCTGTTCCTGGCGGGCGCGGCGCTGGCGTGGTGGGCGCTGCCGAACGCCGTGACGTTCCTGACCGCGTTCACACCGGCCGGCGCGACGAACCTGATCGACGCACAGACCTACATGGCGTTCGTGATGCGGCTGATCCTGGCGTTCGGCCTGGCGTTCCTGCTGCCGGTGGTGATGGTGGCCCTGAACCTCGCCGGGGTGGTGCGGGCCCGGACGTGGGTCGGTGCGTGGCGGTGGGCCGTCGTCGCGATCTTCGTCTTCGCCGCCGTCGTCACCCCGACGCCGGACGCCTTCAGCATGCTCGGCATCGCGCTGCCCATGACGGGCCTGTACGTGGCCGCGGTCTGGATCTGCCTGGTGCACGACCGACGTGAGGACCGCCGTCGCGTCGCGGCCGGACTGCCTCGGCTCGACGGCACGATGCCCGACGACGAGCCGGGCGCGCCGGGGACCGGGGCGGCGGGGACGTGAGCCGCCTCGGCGTGATGGTGAACCCGGCCGCGGGTCTCGGCCGCGGCGTCCGCACCGGCCGGCAGGTGCACGCTGCGCTGCGCGCGGCCGGGCACGTCGTCACGGACCTGTCCGCACCGACCCTGGCGCAGGCGACCGACCGGGCTCGGGGCGCGTCGCTGCAGAACCTGGACGGGCTCGTCGTCGTCGGCGGCGACGGGGCGGTGCACCTCGCGGTCAACGTGGTGGCCGGGACCGGCCTGCCGCTCGGCATCGTCCCCGCAGGCAGCGGGAACGACATCGCGCGGAGCCTGGGCGTGCCGCGACGCGTTCCCGAGGCCCTCGCCCAGATCGACCGGGCGCTGGGTGCCGCGCCGCACCACATCGACGCGGTCGAGGTGGGCGCGCCCGGCCGCGAGGCGGTGGAGTGGTTCGTCGGCGTGCTGTCGTGCGGTCTCGACGCCGCCGTGAATGCGCGGGCCAACGCCTACGGGTGGCCCAAGGGGCACGCTCGCTACCTCCGGGCGGTCGTCGGGGAGCTGCCACGGTTCCGCCCGTACGGATACCGCGTGACGCTGGACGACGGCACGTGGGTCTCGGCCGGCACGCTGGTCGCTGCCGCGAACACGCCGTGGTTCGGTGGCGGCCTGCGGATCGCCCCGGACGCCGCGCTGGACGACGGTCTGCTCGACGTGGTCGTGGCCGGGCCCTTCAGCCGAGCCGGCACCGCCGGGATCTTCCACCGCCTCTACGCGGGCACCCACCTGCGTCACCCGCGGATCGAGGTGCACCGCTCGCGCTCCGTGGTGATCGAGCACGAGCCGAGTCTCGGCGGCCACCCACCTGTCGCGTTCGCCGACGGCGAGCGGATCGGCCCCCTGCCGCTGCGCGCCCGCGTGGTGCCCGGAGCGCTGCAGATCCTGGTCTAGGCGCGCCTGCCGGAACGGCGACGGGGCGGCCCGGAGCGCTGCTCCCAGGACCGCCCCGCCGCACGCGAGCCGCCGGTCAGTGCGCCAGCACCGGCTCCGCGCCGAGCGCCACCCGCTCCGCCACCCGGATCTCCCGGGCCGCGCGGGAGCGGAACAGCATCGCGCTGAGCACCGCACCGAGCAGGAAGATGCCCGCCGACCAGGTGTACGCCGTGGTGAAGCTGTGCAGCGTCGCCGCGCCGAGCACACCCGGGCTGACCGGTCCGTGCGCGGTGGCGTAGTGGCTGGCGGCGGTCGCAGCCAGCGTGTTCAGCAGGGCGGTCCCGATCGCGCCACCGACCTGCTGGCTGGTGGACACCATCGCCGAGGCGGCCCCGGCGAGGCGCTGGTCCACGCCGAGCGTCGCCAGCTGGAACGACGCCGGCATGATGGACGCCATCCCCGCACCCATCACCACGAGCCCGGGCAGCACCTGCCAGTACGAGCTCGTCGCGCCCAGGGTGGTGAACCACGCCATCGCCACCGCGCCGAGCATCATGCCGAGCGGCACCAGCGCCTTGGCCCCGAACCGCGGCAGCAGCACGTTGGACTGCACCTGCGACGTGACGATGATCGCCACCACCATCGGCAGGAAGGCCAGCCCGGTGCGCATCGGGGTGAAGTGCAGCGTCGCCTGCAGGTAGTACGTCAGGAACAGGAAGACGCCGAACATCCCCGAGCCCGCGACCAGGATCGACAGGAACGACGCGCCGCGGTCCCGGTCGAGGATCACCTCGAGGGGGAGAGCGGGGTTGGCCGCCGTGCGCTGCCGCCAGGCGAAGGCGCCGAGCAGCAGCACGCTGGCCGCCAGCGGCGCCCACGTCAGGGGAGCGTCCCAGCCCTTGGGCTCCGCCTGGGAGAAGCCGAAGACCAGGGCGAAGAGCCCGGCCGAGCCCAGCGCGACGCCGATGATGTCCAGCCGGTGCTTGGCCGTCCCACCGGTGCGAGGCAGCAGCACGAGACCGGCCACCACCGCGATGACGGCGATCAGCACGTTGACGTAGAGGTTCCACCGCCAGCTGACGTTCTCCGTCAGGTAGCCGCCGAGCAGCAGCCCGATGGCGCCGCCCATGCCGGCGATGGCGCCGAACACCCCGAAGGCGCGGGCGCGCTCCTTCGGGTCGAAGAAGGTGGTGGTCAGCACGGACAGGGCCGACGGAGCCAGCACGGCACCGAACGCGCCCTGCAGCGCACGGGCGGCGACCAGAAGCTCGAAGGTGCGTGCGGCGCCGCCCAGGGCGGACGCGACGGCGAAGCCGACGAGCCCGATCAGGAACATCCGCCGCCGGCCGAACAGGTCGGACAGCCGACCGCCGAGCAGCAGCAGGCTGCCGAACGCCAGGGAGTACGCCGTGACGATCCACTGCCGGTCGTTGTCGGTGAAGCCGAGGGCCCGCTGGGCGGACGGCATGGCGATGTTCACGATCGTGGCGTCGAGCACGACCATCAGCTGCGCGAGCGCGACGGTGGCGAGCACGAACCAGCGTCGCCGGCCCGCCTCGGGCGAGGGTGCCGGCGCAACGGCCGGCGTGGTTGCGGAAGAACGAGAGGTGTCGGGGGGTTCTGGAACCGTGACGGTTTCTGCGGACATGGGTGTCCTCCGGGGACGTCGTGGTCGGTGGAACCACGGTAATACAAGACTGGTCAGTTCCGGAACCCTATAGTCTCGGTTTTGTGGTTGACATCCGTCGGCCGCACAATGGACCGGACGAGGGGAGCGGGACGATGCAGGTCGACGACGACGCCGCGGTGCAGGCTCCCCGCAGGCCGGGTCGGCGGCGCGACGATTCGCGTGACGACGCGATCCTCGAGGCGACCCGTCACCTGCTGGCCGAGCGCGGCTACGAGGGCACCACCATGGACGCCGTCGCGGAGCGGGCCTGCGCGGGCAAGGCGACGGTGTACCGCCGGTGGCCGTCGAAGGTGCAGCTGGTCGTCGACTCCCTGCTGTGCGACGCGAGCAGCATCACGACGATCGACGACGTGCCGGACACGGGCTCGCTGCGAGGCGATCTGCTGTCGGTGTCGACGGTGCGCCGCCGCACCGACTCCGACGACGTCATGGCCGGGCTGATCCACGCCGTCGCCGCCGAGCCCGAGGTGGCGGCCGTCTTCAAGGAGCAGTTCGTCCGGGCGCGCGTCGCGCTGATGCGAGGCCTCCTGGTGCGTGCGCAGGAGCGCGGCGAGGTGCCCGAGGGCCTCGACCTCGACATGGTGGCCGCTGTGGCGCCGGCGATGATCTCCTACCACAAGACGGTCGAGGGCAAGCACCCCGACCAGGAGTTCCTCGTCCGCGTGGTGGACTCGGTGATCCTGCCGCTCGTCACCGGTCGCGCGGCGGGCATCCAGGCGACCACCTCGGTCGACACGCACTGAGCACCGCGGGTCGCCCCCAAGAGGACGCCGCCGCCAGCACCTACTGTGGAACGGTGCCCAGCACCTCCAGGACCGCAGCGGACGACGAGCTGTCACCGGCGGAGCGGTACGCCCAGGCCCGCCGACGGACGGCCCGGGAGCGGTCGTCGCTCGGCCGGTTCGCCGACCAGCTCCCGTTCCCGCTCGACCCGTTCCAGACGGAGGCGTGCGAGGCGCTCGAGCGAGGCAGCGGCGTGCTGGTCGCCGCGCCCACGGGTGCCGGGAAGACCGTCGTGGGGGAGTTCGCGGTCCACCTGGCGCTGGAGGCGGGGCGCAAGGCGTTCTACACGACGCCGATCAAGGCGCTGTCCAACCAGAAGTACGGCGACCTGGTCCGTCGGTACGGGGCCGAGCGCGTGGGGCTGCTCACCGGCGACGTGACGGTGAACGGCGAGGCCGACGTGGTGGTGATGACCACCGAGGTGCTCCGCAACATGCTCTACGCCGGTTCGCCGACGCTGACCGGGCTCGGCTACGTCGTGATGGACGAGGTGCACTACCTCGCCGACCGGTTCCGCGGCCCCGTCTGGGAAGAGGTGATCATCCACCTCCCCGACGACGTGCAGCTGGTGTCCCTGTCGGCCACGGTGTCCAACGCCGAGGAGTTCGGCGACTGGCTGTCCACCGTCCGCGGCGACACCACCGTCGTGGTCAGCGAGCACCGTCCCGTGCCGGTGGGGCAGCACGTGCTCGTCGGGCGCGACCTGGTGGACCTGTACGCCGGCCACGTCGACCCGACGGCCCCCGGCAACGACCCGCCGATCAACCCCGACCTGGTCCACCGGCTGCGCAACCGCCTGCGCTCGGAGGGTCCGCCGCAACGGCGCGGACCGGGTGACCGTGGCTTCCGCGGGCCCGGCGGCCGGGACCGCGGACCCGTGCGTGGCGGTGGCCGGCCGACGCCGCGGTTCGTCGTCGTCGACGCCCTCGAGCGGGACGGCCTGCTGCCGGCGATCGTCTTCATCTTCTCCCGGGCGGGCTGCGAGGCCGCCGTCGCCCAGTGCCTGCACGCCGGCGTCCGCCTGACCAGCGCCGCCGAGCAGTCCCGCATCCGCCAGATCGCCGAGGAGCGCTGCGCGCCGATCCCGTCGGAGGACCTGGACGTGCTGGGCTACCCGGCGTTCGTCGACGCCCTGACCAGGGGGGTCGCGGCACACCACGCCGGGATGCTCCCGCTGTTCAAGGAGACCGTCGAGGAGCTGTTCAGCCAGGGTCTGGTCAAGGTGGTGTTCGCCACCGAGACCCTGGCGCTCGGCATCAACATGCCGGCGCGCAGCGTCGTGCTCGAGCGCCTGGTCAAGTGGGACGGGTCGCAGCACGTCGACGTCACGCCGGGGGAGTACACCCAGCTCACGGGGCGCGCAGGGCGGCGCGGGATCGACACCGAGGGCCACGGCGTGGTCGTCGAGCACCCGGCGCTCGACCCGGTGCACCTCGCCGGGCTCGCCTCCAAGCGGCTGTACCCGCTGCGCTCCAGCTTCCGGCCGACGTACAACATGGCCGTCAACCTGGTCGCGCAGGTCGGCCGGGACCGCGCCCGCGAGGTGCTCGAGACGTCGTTCGCGCAGTTCCAGGCCGACCGAGGCGTGGTCGGCCTGGCCCGGCAGGCGCAGGCCCACGCGGAGTCGATCGCGGGCTACGCCCGTGCCATGGAGTGCGACCTCGGCGACTTCGCCGAGTACGCCGGCCTCCGGCAGCAGATCCGCGAGCGCGAGCGGGACCTGCTGCGAGCCGGGGCGACCGCACGCCGGGCGGAGGCTGTCCGGACGCTGGAGGGCCTGCGCCCCGGCGACCTGCTCCAGGTCCCGACGGGTCGCCGCAGCGGCTTCGCGGTCGTGGTGGACCCCGGCACGGACGGCGGCTTCGAGGGACCGCACCCGACGGTGCTCGGCACGGATCGGCAGGTGCGGCGCCTGACCGTCGCGGACGTCGGTCCGGGCGCCCGCACGGTGGGGCACCTGCACCTGCCGCGCGGCTTCAACGCACGGGTACCGGCGGCGCGGCGCGACCTGGCGGCGCGACTGCGCTCCGCGCTGGAGGACCTGGGGCTCGACGACACCGGTGCCGCCCGTCGCGGCCGGCGGCACGGGCGTGGTCCCGACGAGGGCAGCGCGGCGGCGCAGGATGCCGAGCTCGCCGCGCTCCGGCGCCGGCTCCGGGCGCACCCGTGCCACCGCTGCCCGGACCGGGAGGAGCACGCCCGCTGGGCGGAACGCTGGCAGCGCGCGACCGCCGAGCACCGCTCGCTGGTCGCCCGGATCGAGGGTCGGACAGGCTCGATCGCGGTGGTGTTCGACCGGATCTGCGACGTGCTGGTGCGGCTGGGCTACGCAGCCCGCGGCGGTGACGAGCCCGGCAGCCTCGAGGTGACGGACGACGGCCGCTGGCTGCGCCGGCTGTACGCGGAGAACGACCTGCTGCTGGCCGAGTGCCTGCGCCGCGGCATCTGGGGCGAGCTCGAGGCACCCGGGCTGGCGGCACTCGTCTCCACGCTCGTCTACCGTTCCCGGCGCGACGACGGGGCCGAGCCGCACGTGCCGGGCGGACCGGGTGGCCGGCTGGGCCGGGCCCTCGACGCGACGGTCACCACGTGGTCGCAGCTGGAGGACCTGGAGCAGGAGCACGGGCTGTCCACCGTGCAGCCGCTCGACACGGGGCTCGTCGAGCCGATCCACCGCTGGGCCGCGGGGCGCAGCCTCGACGCGGTGCTGCGCGGTGGTGAGCTCGCCGCCGGCGACTTCGTCCGGTGGTGCAAGCAGGTGATCGACGTGCTCGACCAGATCGCCCAGGCGGCACCCGAGCCCGCCCTGCGCCGGACCGCTGCGGCGGCGGTGAAGGCCGTCCGCCGCGGAGTGGTCGCGTACTCGTCGGTCTGAGGCGGCCCACGGCGCGGGCGACCATCGCGCGCGATGGCGGTGCACCGCCCTGACCTGCACAAGCGCACGCGGATCGCGTGCCCTAGGGTTCGAGCGTGAGCGCAACCCTGTACCGCAACGGCGCGGTGCACGCGTCCTCCGACCCGTTCGCCGAGGCGATCCTCGTCGCGGACGGCACGGTGGCGTGGATCGGCTCGGACGACACCGCCGCCGGGCTCGTGGACCGCGCGGACGAGGTGGTCGACCTCGACGGGGCGCTGGTGGCGCCCGCGTTCGTCGACGCCCACGTCCACGTGCTCGAGACCGGCCTCGCGCTGGAGAGCGTCGACCTGTCGCCGGCCGGAGGGGTGCACAGCCTCGCCGACGCCCTCGATGCCGTCCGTCGGGCGGCGCAGGCGCGGCCCGACACGATGCGGGACGAGCCTCTGCTCGGCTTCGGCTGGGACGACACCGGCTGGCCCGAGCACCGGGCGCCCTCCGCCGCCGAGCTGGACGCGGCGGCCGGTGGCGCGCCGGTGTACCTGGCGCGGGTCGACGTGCACTCCGCCGCCGTGTCGTCCTCCCTGGCGGCCCGGGCCGGCCTGGACCGGTTGCCGGGGTGGACGCCCGACGGCCTGGTCACGCTGGACGCGCACCACGCCGCGCGGGACGTCGCACGGGACGTCAGCGGCCCTCGGCGAACCGCCCTGTACCTGGCCGCGCTCCGCCACGCGGCCGCCCGCGGGGTCGTCGCGGTGCACGAGATGTCCGCCCCGTCCGTCGACACGCGGGAGGGTCTGCTCGAGCTGCTGACGAGCACCGCGGACGAGCGGAGCGGACTGCCGCTCGTCGTCGGCTACCGCGCCGAGGCGTGCACCACCGTGGACGATGCACGTGCCCTCCTCGCGGCCCTTCCCGGGCTGACGGGCATCGGAGGGGACCTCAACGTCGACGGCTCTCTCGGTTCCCGCACCGCGGCGCTCCGCGCGCCGTACGCCGACCGGCCGGGGGAGCGCGGGGTGCTCATGCTGAGCGCCGAGCAGGTGGCCAACCACGTCGCGGCCGTGACCAGGGCCGGCGTGCACACGGCGTTCCACGTCATCGGCGACCTCGGCATGGACGAGGTCCTGCTCGGCATCCGTGCCGCGGCGGACGTCGAGGGCCTCCCGGCGATCGCGGCAGCAGGCCACCGCCTCGAGCACGCCGAGATGGTCGACGCCCCCGCGTTGGCCGCGATGGTGCTCCTCGGCCTCCGGGTCAGCGCGCAACCGGCCTTCGACGCCGCCTGGGGCGGCCCCGACGGGATGTACGCGGCACGGCTCGGAGCCGGCCGGGCGATCGCGCTCAACCCGCTCGCCGACCTGGCTGCCGCCGGCGTCCCGCTCGCGTTCGGGTCCGACAGCCCCGTCACCCCGGTCGACCCGTGGGCCGGCATCCGCGCAGCGGTGGAGCACACCGCTGCCGAGCAGCGCATCTCCGCCCGCGCGGCGTTCCGGGCCACGACCCGGGGCGGGTGGCGGCTCGCCGGGCTCGACGGCACCGGCGCAGGAGAGCTCCGGGTCGGGTCCCCGGTGCACCTCGCCGTCTGGCGGTCGGAGCACCTCACGGTGCAGGCCGGACGCGGTCAGCTGACGGCGTGGAGCGCCGAGGCGCGCGCCGGTCAGCCGCTGCTGCCCGACCTCTCGGCCGACGTGCCCCCACCCGTGTGCCTGCGCACGGTGCGCGGTGAGACGGTCCTCCACGACGCCCTGGGCTGATCGGACGACCCGGCACGAAACGCCCGGAGACACGCCGGTACATCGATGTCCCTTTTGTCCCTTTCACGTCCGCTGACCTGCACGAACGTGCCGGCCCGTCACCCGTACGGAGGAACGGCGGGCCTTGAGCCCGGCAGCGCGTGGGGGTACGTTCGCAACCGGTTCGCCGACAGCGGCAGGACCGCCATCCCGAGGGACGAGCGGCCTTCCGCGCGCGGCGGACGAGCGGCCCGACCGGGCCCGCGTGTCCATCAGAGAACAGCGACGCTCGTCGTCCGCCGGTACGAAGGTCACGCGGGCCGGTCGGCCGGGCTCAGGCCCGGCAGATCGGCACAACCACCTGCCGTACGCTGCACCGGTGCCCGCGCGTCTCCCGTCCCGAACGTGGACGCTGGCACTGGCGCTCGCCGGGGGAGTGCTCACCCGACTGGCCTTCCCGAGCCCCGGCTGGTCGCTCCTCGCGTATCCCGGCATGGCGCTGCTGTACCTCGCCCTCCGTCGCGACAGCGCCCGCTGGAACGCCCTCGTCGGGCTGGTGTGGGGGCTGGCCTGCATCGGTCCGCTGATCACGTGGGCCGACGACGCCGTGGGCGTCGTGCCGTGGCTGGCGCTGACGGTCGCAGAGGCGGGCTTCGTGGCGCTGTTCGGCGCGGCCTGGTCCTGGGCGTGCCGCGGCGAGGCGGTGTGGCGACGTGCCGGCCTGCAGCTGGTGGTGTTCAGCGTCCTCTGGGTCGGTGCGGAGGAGCTGCGCCAGGTCTGGCCGTTCGGCGGGTTCCCCTGGGGTCGGCTGGCGTTCAGCCAGGCCGATGCGCCGATGGCGGCACTGATGTGGCTCGGCGGGACGCCCCTGACGAGCGCCGCCGTCGCGGCGACCGGGGTCCTGCTGGCCCGGGCGTGGCTGGCCGCACGCCGGCTCCGGCTCGCGGGGACGCTCGGCTGGCTGGTCGGCGCCGTCATGCTCGTCCTCGTCGGGCTCCTCGTCCCCCTCGACACGACGGCGCAGAGCGGCACGCTGCGGGTGGGCGCCGTGCAGGGGAACGTCCCCAAGGCCGGGCTCGACGCGTTCGACGAGCCCCGCAAGGTGCTGGACAACCACGTCGCGGGGACGCAGGCGCTGCTGCGCGACGTGGCGCCGGGAGCGCTCGACCTGGTGGTGTGGCCCGAGAACGGCACGGACGTCGACCCGCAGGCCGACGCGGCCGCCGCCGCCAGCATCGACGGTGCCGCACGCGCGGTGCAGGCCCCCATGCTGGTCGGCACGGTCCAGTACCCGGCGGCCGGGGGGCGGTACAACACCTCTGTCTTGTGGGAGCCCGCACAAGGCGTCGTCGCGTCGTACACGAAGCAGCGGCCGGCGGCGTTCGCCGAGTACATCCCGATGCGCAGCTTCGTCCGGCACTTCTCACCCGCGGTGGACCTGGTGACCCGGGACATGATCGCCGGCACCAAGCCGGGGTACGTGCCGCTGCACTCCAGCCGGCTGGGCCGGACCGTGGGCCTCGGGGACGTCATCTGCTTCGAGGTGGCCTACGACGCCATCGTGCGGGAGGCGGTGCGGACCGGGGGAGAGGTGCTGCTGGTGCAGACCAACAACGCCACGTTCGGCTACTCCGACGAGTCCACCCAGCAGCTGGCGATGTCGCGGCTGCGCGCGATCGAGCACGGACGGGCGACGGTGCAGATCTCGACCGTCGGCGCGTCCGCCGTGATCGCACCCAACGGTGCGGTGCTGCAGCAGACCTCGCTTTTCACCCCGGCGCAGCTCGTCGCTACGCTGCCCTTGCGCACGTCGCTCACCCCGGCCGACCGGTTCGGGTCGTGGCCTGCGTGGATCATCGACGCCCTCGCGGTGTGCGTGGTCGTCGCCGGTGCAGCCGGAGCCGCCCGCGTGCGCCGTCCCCACCGGATCGAGACCTCGGTATGACACCTGCCAGCCACGTCCTCGTCATCGTCCCCACCTACAACGAGCGGGAGAGCCTCCCGGGCGCACTCGCCCGGCTCGCCGCAGCCGTCCCCGACGCGGACGTGCTCGTGGTGGACGACGGCTCACCGGACGGCACCGGCGACCTCACCGAGCAGCTGAGCGAGGCCGACGCCGCCGAGCGCGGCCGCAAGGCGATCCACCTGATGCGGCGGTCGGGCAAGCTCGGCCTCGGCACGGCCTACATCGCCGGGTTCGGCTGGGCCCTCGAGCGCGGGTACGACGCGGTGGTCGAGATGGACGCCGACGGCTCGCACCGCGCCGAGGACCTCCCCGCCCTGCTCGCGCGCAGCGGTGACGCCGAGCTGGTGATCGGCTCCCGCTGGGTGCCGGGCGGCCGCGTCGTCAACTGGCCCTGGCGCCGCGAGTTCCTCTCGCGGGGAGCCAACACGTACTGCCGGATCGCCATGGGCATCCCGGTCAAGGACGCGACCGCGGGCTTCCGCGTGTACCGCACCGACCTGCTGCGCCGGCTGGCTCTCGACGAGGTCGACTCGCACGGCTACGGGTTCCAGGTGGACATGACGTGGCGGGCGCTCAAGGCCGGCGCCCGCGTCATCGAGGTGCCGATCACCTTCGTCGAGCGCGAGCAGGGCGTCTCGAAGATGAGCTCCGGCATCATCCTCGAGGCCCTGGTGAACGTCGCCGTCTGGGGAACGCGCGAACGCTCCCGCCAGGTGGCGGGAGCGTTCGGTCGGCTGCTGGGTCGCCGCAGCCCGGCGGCGCGCTAGCGCGCCGCGCGGCTCGCGGTCAGGCGCTGCGGCGCAGCTTGCCGGCGCGCAGCAGGTCGAGCCGCTCGTCGAGCAGCTCCTGCAGCTCGTTGATGGTGCGACGCTCCAGGAGCATGTCCCAGTGCGTACGGGCCGGCTTGCCCGCCTTGACCTCCGGGCGGGACGCATCGCGCAGCAGCGCCTCGGCGCCGCACCGGCACTCCCACGTCACGGGCACGTCAGCCTCGACCGAGAACGGCAGGATGATCGTGTGGCCGTTGGGGCAGTCGTAGTACGCCTGGAGCCGGGGGGCGAAGTCGACGCCGTCCTCGGTCTCCATGCTGTGAGAGCCGATGCGCATGCCGCGCAGTGACCGGTTCGCCATACGGGTGACCTCCATACCGTCCGGGACGGTCCGATGCTGATCGAGTGCTGGTCCAGCGACGCACGCTGATGATCGTCCGAGGGGCTACAACGGGGCGTGACCTCGTCGTGTTCCATCGTGGAGTGAAGGTGTGGTGAACGCCACTCCAGGGCGGGCCGCCAGGGACCAAAGTCACGATATCGGGGGAGAGGCGATGAGCGACGACACCGGCACGCAGACGGCCGACAGCCACGACCGGATCCGCGTCGTCGGGGCGAGGGAGAACAACCTCCGCGACGTCGACGTGGTGCTTCCCAAGCGGCGGTTGACCGTGTTCACCGGCGTCTCCGGGTCCGGCAAGAGCTCACTGGTGTTCGACACGATCGCGGCCGAGTCGCAGCGCCTGATCAACGAGACGTACAGCGCGTTCGTCCAGGGCTTCATGCCGACTCTGGCGCGCCCGGACGTCGACCTGCTCGAGGGCCTGACCACCGCGATCATCGTCGACCAGAGGCGCATGGGGGCGAACGTCCGGTCGACCGTCGGCACCGCGACCGACGCCAACGCCCTGCTGCGCATCCTGTTCAGCCGGCTCGGACGTCCGTACGTCGGGTCTCCCAACGCGTTCTCGTTCAACGTCGCCTCGGCCACGGGGACGGGCCAGCTGACGAGGTCCGGCTCCGCGACGACCGAGACCCGGTCGTTCACCGTCACGGGCGGGATGTGCCCGCGTTGCGAGGGCATGGGGTCGGTCAACGACATCGACCTGTCGCAGCTCTACGACGAGACGAAGTCGCTCGACGAGGGTGCCCTGACGATCCCGGGCTACACGCCCGGCGGCTGGGGCTACCGGCTGTACGCGTCCTCGGGCTTCGTCGACCCCGCCAAGCCGATCCGCGAGTACACGCCGGCCGAGCTGGCGGACTTCCTCCACCACGAGCCGGTCCGCATGAAGATCGAGGGCATCAACCTGACGTACGAGGGGCTGGTTCGCCGCATCCGGTCCTCGTTCCTGTCCAAGGACGTGGAGTCGCTGCAGCCGCACATCCGCGCGTTCGTGGAGCGTGCCGTGACGTTCACCGCGTGCCCCGAGTGCGGTGGGACACGCCTGAACGAGGCGGCGCGGTCCTCGACGATCGCAGGGAGCAGCATCGGGGACCTCTGTGCGATGCAGATCGACGACCTCGCCGAGTGGGTGCGAGCGCTGGACGAGCCGTCCGCGGCACCGTTGCTCGCGGGGCTCGCGCACCTGCTGGACTCGTTCGTCGAGATCGGCCTCGGGTACCTGTCGCTCGACCGCGCCACCGGCACGCTGTCCGGCGGTGAGTCCCAGCGGGTCAAGATGGTGCGACACCTCGGGTCGGCCCTCACCGACGTCACGTACGTGTTCGACGAGCCGACGATCGGCCTGCACCCGCACGACGTGGCACGGATGAACTCGCTGCTGCTGCGCCTGCGCGACAAGGGCAACACCGTGCTGGTCGTCGAGCACAAGCCCGAGGTCATCGCGATCGCGGACCACGTCGTCGACCTCGGCCCGGGCGCCGGCGCCGCAGGAGGCCGCGTGTGCTTCGAGGGGACCGTCGAGGGTCTGCGCTCGGCCGGGACGCTGACGGGGCGGCATCTCGACGACCGCGCCGCCGTCAAGCCGGTCGTCCGCTCGCCCACCGGCACGTTGCCGATCCGGCACGCGTCCACGCACAACCTGCGCGCCGTCGACGTCGACGTGCCGCTGGGGGTCCTGGTGGTCGTCACGGGGGTCGCAGGATCCGGCAAGAGCTCGCTGGTGCACGGTTCCATCCCGCCGGGCGCGGGGGTCGTGTCGATCGACCAGGGCGCGATCCGGGGGTCGCGGCGCAGCAACCCGGCGACGTACACGGGCCTGCTCGATCCGGTCCGCACGGCGTTCGCGAAGGCGAACGGCGTCAAGCCGGCCCTGTTCAGCCCCAACTCCGAGGGCGCGTGCCCGGTCTGCAAGGGTGCCGGCGTCATCTACACCGATCTCGGGATCCTCGCCGGCGTGGCCACCACGTGCGACGAGTGCGATGGGAAGCGGTTCCAGCCCGCCGTGCTCGAGCACCGTCTCGCGGGCCGCGACATCAGCGAGGTGCTGGCCATGCCGGTCACCGAGGCGGAGACGTTCTTCGGGGCGGGCGCAGCACGGACACCCGCAGCCCACGCCGTCCTGCGCCGACTGATGGACGTGGGTCTCGGTTATGTCAGCCTGGGCCAGCCCCTCACGACGCTGTCAGGCGGGGAGCTGCAGCGGCTCAAGCTCGCCACGCACCTGGGTGAGAAGGGGGGCGTCTACGTGCTGGACGAGCCGACAGCCGGTCTGCACCTGGCGGACGTGGCACAGCTGCTCGAGCTGCTCGACCGGCTCGTCGATGCCGGCAAGTCGGTGATCGTCGTCGAGCACCACCAGGCGGTGATGGCGCACGCCGACTGGATCATCGACCTTGGTCCGGGTGCCGGGCACGACGGCGGACGGATCGTCTTCGAGGGAACGCCGGCACAGCTCGTCGCGGACCGTTCGACGGTGACGGGCCAGCACCTGGCGGCCTACGTCGGCGCCTGACGCCCCTGGCGCTGCACGGTCTGCGGTGCTCGACCGGCCTGAGCCGCCTCCACCTGTCGCGCCGATAAGGTGCATCTGTTATGGCGTCCAGACACCACTGCCTGTAGCGTGGTTCCCACGTCGCACCACCTTCGTTGTCAGGGTGGCCCGGCGAGACGCCCCCGGTGACCGCGCCAACGGCCCGGGGGCGCAACATTGCGCCGGGTAACCGGTGTTACGTCAGCGGGAGGAGACCGGCGCAGACGCCGGGAGCACCTTCTGAACCGTGAGCTTGAGGTTCCGACCCGAGGGGCGCGCGTCGCACACCAGGCGCACCAGCTCGTCCCGCTCCGGGAGCGGGATCGACCCGTCGCTCGGGAAGCGGACGTCGATCGCGTCGAACTCCGGCGTCACCAGCCGGGCCTCCACGAAGTCGTACGACACGACCCGGCTCGGGTCGTCGTTGTCGGTGAAGGAGCCGTTCTTCCGCTCCGACTTCACCACGTTGCCCTCGACCATGACGGTCGCGTTGTTCTGCGCCATGACGCACCTCTGTTCGTTGTCACCCCGCGCCAACGGGGTCTGGTGGTGCCTATCTACACCGCTTCGGAGCCGCCGTGTAGCCACTTGACCGTGGCGCGCCGAACTTCACCCGATCGGGCTAAAGCCTGCGGGCACCACGCCGACGTGCAGCAGCCACTCCATCAGACCACCAGCCCCAGCCATGACCCCGAGCAGGAACCAGGCCCACGGTCGCGTCCGCTGCACCACGATCGGCCGGTCCGCACGACGAAGCCGTCGCCGGCGCGGCAGCTCGTAGGCCGGCCCCCGCGGCAGCTCACGCATCATCAGCCGCTCGGCCTGCCGGGCCGCTCGCCGGCTGACCTTCGGCGGATCGACGCGCCGGACCTTGTAGCGCTCCTGCTCGCCTGGCTCGACGCCGCCGTAGCGGCTCGACAGCCACGGATCCATCGCCCCCATGCACTCGGTATCGGCGCCTGCGGCGCCGGCCTTGACGCCCGTTCGGGTGGTTCTCGCGCGCGCGGCACAGTTATGGCACATAGGAACAAGGGAGTCCCGGCCCGGCCGCCTCTGGCGACCTGGTTTGTAGCATTCCTACAACCCGCGTGCTCAGATAGAGGGCCTTTCGGCGGGCCATCATCGTCGCTCCGTGGACCGCGTCAACCGCGATCACCACCCGTGGAGCTCCGGGAAGGTGCTCCGCACCTGCGATGGCCGGCTCCCAGCGTCGGCGGTTGACACAGCCCACTACACGACGTCGGTCCCCTTATCGAAAGGCAGGGCCAGCCGCAAAGGCGCTGGTCGACCAAGAGGGGAGCCCCACCGTGGCACACACACCGATCCGCCCACCGTTCACCGCCTACACGATCGAGGTCCGAGAAGGCCGGATCAGCAACGGCACCATGCGCACGGTCGAGCTCGTGCAGCGCGAGGTCGACGGCACCTTCGTGGGCCTCGACCACCTCACCATGGACCAGGCCCGCGAACTGGCCTCGTGGCTCATCGAGACCGCGAACGCGAGCGACGCAGCTGCAGCACAGGCCCGCGCGATCGAGAACGGGGCCAACTGGTGACGGCCGCGCGCTGGCTGGACCACTTCCTCGAAGTAGCCCTCCGCTGGACCACGGGCGCCTCTCTCTTCGTGCTCCTGCTCTGGTGCATCGGCTATGGCGTCTACGCGTTCGTCATGTTCGCCCGCGAGGCCAGCAGCGGCGCCTACTACGACCGACCGACAAGAGCCGAGAGACGCGCAGCACGCAGGCGGAGAAGGAGTTAGCGAGTTCCTACAACACGACGCCCCTCCCGCAACAATCGGGAGCGGCGTCGTTTCATCCTACGAGTCGTCGACGACTCTCACGCAGGCGTCCGATGATGGCCCGATGCGCTTGTGGGCTACGGGGGAGAGCGTCGCGAGCAGCCCGCGGGAGCTGCGCCGGTCGATGTGGCACGGCCTGACGGGCTCCGAAGCCCTCGAACTGGCCGATGCGGAGTGCACGCCCGCGCGTCTGGCGATGGAGCCGCTCGAACGGGCGCACGACGTGGCCGTGGAGTACGCGTTGAGGTGCGCGCGGGCGCTGAACAGCAACGATCTCGCCGGCGCGTTGCGTGCCGCGGCGATCGCAGACGCGGCGTTGGTGACGGAGCAGGCCGAGCTAGACCGGAGCACCGCGCGCGAGCTGTACGGCGACGGCCAGCGCGTCATTGAGCAGGACGAAGCCGCCTTGTCCGTGCAGCGATCGCAGCCGCGGCCGGCGCATCGTCCAGACCGCTCGATCGTCGCCTGACCGTCGAGCTGCAGCCAGCGCGATCGCTGCCGCCCTGCCGCGCGCGATGCCGCGTAGGACGCGCTCGACCTGGTGCCAGGTGCCGTCGCCCACCTGGACGACCTCGACGGCCTTCTGCAGGCCCCAGACGCCCCAGAACCGGCCGATCGGGACGCCGGCTGCGACCCACGCTGCTGGCGGGTCGTTCTGGTAGGACTTGGCGCCGGTCTTGGCGCCGTGCTTGCCGAAGTAGACCGAGAGCCGGCGCGGGTCAGTGCAGGCCGCCATGCCGGCGAAGTCGACGGCCTTGGTGCCGTGCCCGTGCCGCGCGCGGTGCCGCGCCCGCTCCGTGTCGGGTACCGGGCACGTGCACCACGCGAGGCCCAGGGTGCCGTCGTCCTTGACGATCACCTGTGCCTCGAGGTCGTAGCCCAGCCACGCGTCGTAGCCGAGGTGGTCGACGCCGTAGCCCAGCGCTGCGTCGTAGCCGAGGTGGTCGACGTGGCACCGGTGGCACACCAGCTCGGAGGCTCCGACGATCTCCGACCACGTGTCGGCGAACCAGTCCTCGAACGTCTTGGTCCCGTCGGCCGTCATCGCCGGCACGCGAATGAGCATGTGCTGGTGTGGTGCGCCGCGCTTCTGCGTCTCGAACTTCCACAGCCCGGCCCACGGCACGTCGAGCTCCTTGCGCCAGCGCCACTGCAGCCGGCGGATCTTGTGCTTCCACTCTCGGCCGTCGCGCACCAGCGGTTCCCACACGCCCGGCAGTGTGACGGTGACGAGCGCCTGGACGCCGGGGCCGGCCATCCAGGTCGAGTAGTCCAGTTCCCCGAGGGTGCGGTGCATGCGCTTCCTCGAGGCGCGGGACCAGCCGCGCACGACGCCGCGCCGACCACCCTTGAGGCCGGCCATGACGTCCTCGACCAGGTTCTCCGCGACGTCGTAGACCTCTTGGGTGCTCGCCGCGCGCGAGCCGAAGGTGCGGACATCTGCGATCTGCTCGCCCCACGTCGGGCGGGCTTGCATGCCGCCGACGAAGCGCCGCCGCAGCGCCAGGGTGCCGGGGGAGACGAGCAGCTCGTAGAGGTGTTGTCCGTCGGCGCTGACGGAGCCGACGTGTTCGCCGAGCCGGTGCCGGACGATCGCGGCGACCGACTGGACGTCGTCGGTGGAGGGGAATGCGGGTTCGGCCAGGCCAGCCGCGATGCCGTCGAGGGACGGGTCTGCGACTGGCCTGGCCGCCGTGAGGACGGCCAACCTGGGCTCCTGCTGTTGTCACCCCGCGCCAACGGGGTCGGTGGACAGGACGGGCACTGCTCCCAGGTCAGCCGGAGGCGGCCGCTCCGGCGGCTGCAGCGGAGATCGCTCCCCAGGGCAGCTCGTCGTCCTCTACGGCCCTGGCCGGGAGCGCCCGCACCGCGCGACCGTCCAGGAGTTCGCCGGCTGCGTGCCGGCCCACAGCGCGCGCCGGCGCTTCGCTGCTCGGCGCGCCGCTGTGTTCCGTCACTCCGCCGGCCGTCATGTGCAGGTGCACCGCGGCCTGTGCGATCGCTGCAGCCTGTGCGTCTGCCTTCGCAGCTGCGATCGCTTCTGCCTTCGCGACTGCCACGGCGACCGCCGATGCCTTGTCCCGGTGGCCGGCCCACCAGGCCAGCGCCACGACGGCGACCACGCCGAGCAGGACTGCGCTGGCCACCGGGTGCGGCATGGCCGCTGCGTTGCGCGAGACGACGACGCCGCCGATGAATCCGGCGGCCACGTACAGGAGCCGGCGCATCAGTCGGACTCGATCACTTGCGAGATGTCGAGCCCGAGTTCGTCGCACAGGTCTTCGACGTCCTCGAACAGGTCATCGCGTTCTTCGATGAGGTCGGCCATGTCTTCGTCGCCGTCGTCAAGCGCGTCGATCTCGGCCTGCACGTCGTTCAGCTCTGCGATGAGTCCTTCGAGTGTTTCCAGGGCGTTGTAGTGCTCTTCTATGCCGCTCATGATGCTTTCTCCTGTTCGACGCTGTGGCGGCCGGCTGCAGCGGTTGTGCGCGCTCGTGGTGCGACCGACAGGGTCGGTCGTTCGACCACGGCCGCCTCTGCCTTGATCGCAAACCGGGTGTCGTAGGCGCGTGCGACGCGCATGGAGAACCGGTGCACGTACCGGTCGGCGGGCTTGCCTCGGCGCAGCTTGTGCATCTCCCACGCGGACGCGGAGAACGCCATCGGGTGCCCGCGCCAGCCGCCCCATGCGTTCGTGACCCAGCCGTAGTTGGTGTTGTCGCGCAGCTGCTTGAGCACCTTGGATTCGTGCTGGGACGTGTAGATCAGGTCGTGCCCGTCTTTGCGGGTCTGCGACAGTTTTTCGTACCACTCCGGTTTCAGCGCCCGGAAGTCGTTCGCGCCGAGCTTGAGGTGCACTTCGTCCCAGAAGATCAGCCCGGGCGGCATGAACGGGTCCAAGCATTCGTCGAACGTGACGAATTCGACGTTCGGGTGGTCGATCGGGGTGATCGAGTAGCACTGGCGGCCCTGGTCGGCTTCCAGCAGCAGCCGGCGCACGCCTTCGTACGTCTTTCCTTGGCCCGGCAGGCCGAAGATTCCTTCGATCACTTCACCACTCCGAACACGTAGACCAGAACCAGCAGGTGCCCGACGTACCAGGTGACCGGCCGCCGGCCCGCGACGGCGAACACCGCAGGCAGGCGCGAACCGATCGCCACGAGCGCGGCCCGCGGGATGTAGTGCCCGGCGACCATCAGTGCGAGCAGCGCTTCGAGCGGGTACCCGTTGCCCATGCCGTGCACCCCGTTCGCCAGCGCCGTCACCGCGGCGATCGCGACAACGGCGGGCCCAGCCGGGCCGGTCCACCGCGCCAGCACGAGAAGTGCGGCAGCGACGGCGTACAGGAGCAGGACGTTCGGGTTGTCGATCCACGGCACAAACGCCGGCAGCAGGAAACCCGTCGCAGCGATCGCCGCGTGCCGCCAGGTCAGACGGCGCGCGAGGTGCCCGGACAGGACGAAGAACACCGGCACGGCAAGCCGCCCGATCGTCAGCCGCACGGGTTCTGCCCCGAGTGCGCGTGCCACGTGGTCGACGATCATGCAGACGATCGCCGCGCCGCGCAGCCGGTCCAGTTCGGACGCTCGAACCCGCCCCGGCGCCACGAGCTGCATGTCCGCGCTCATCGCCGGCTCCGATGCCGGCGCCGCTCTCGCAGCCAGTCCCACACCATCCGGTGCGCGATGTAGAGCACGAACCCACCGACGATCCAGCCGACCTCGTGCATCAGTCGGACCCCCAGATCTGGTGGTAGATCCACACCGCGAAGTCCCACAGGTACAGCGCCAGTTGCAGGGCCAGGAGCACCCCGATGACTGTGATGAGCGCCTGCAGCGGAATGAATGAGTTTGCCGCCGCGGTCCAGCCGATCACTGTGGTCGACGTGCTCTGTCCGAGCGTGACAGGTCCTGTTGCCGGGAAGAGCCCAATCAGAGCCGAGAGCGCCCCAAGGGCCGCGCTGATCAGCGCGTCGGTGATCATGATTTGCCGCCGAATGACGCCGCGACGCGGTGATAGGCGATCCAGCAGCCCCCGCCGATGATGACCACTTCTAGCGCGTGCCGTAGCAGTTGTCCCCAGGTCGTTTGCCCGGCCTGCTGGACCCCCGCGCACAGATCGAATGACGCGGACGAGCCCATTGGTCCACCGGCCATCTGCAACGGCAGGTTCGTGCAATCGCCGGACGCGGACAGCCCGCTAATGACCGCGTTGGTGAACTGCACGCCACCCACCGCGACATTCACCGGCGGCCGCGCCGAAGCGTCACCCACGAAAGACTTCCAGGCCGTGCTACTCGCCGTCGACGGGACGAATGCGTCCTTCAGTGCGCACGCCGTGGCCTTGTAGGCCCACCAGTTGTTGAACAGCGCAGACCACGAGAACGGGGGAGGGCAGGACTGGTCTTGCGGGCTGGTCGACGGCTGGCTGGACGGCGCTTCTCCGGTGGTGGGGTTCGACAGGACCCCGGTCCCTGTTTCCGCGGCGGGGAACGCGTGGGCGTAGGCGGCGCACTCGGTCAGCGCGACCGCGTGGGTGCCGTAGCTGCACTCGTATTCGGTGCCCGACTTCGTTGCGGTGTTGCTGCCGGTCGCGGTGCCCTGGCTGGTCTCGGTCCACCAGCTGGTGCAGACCGCGGGGTTCGTGAAGCAGGACACCAGCGTCGTTGCGCCCGGTGCGGAGATCCGTGAGAGCAGCAGCTGGCACGGGCTCGCAGCGTTGGCGCACTCGGGGTAGTTGGTCGCGACGGTCCCGACCTCCGCCGGCAGCGTCCACTGGTAGATCACCGTCCCGGTCCCGTTGGTGACCTCCTCGACCTTGACCGAGGCCACCATCCCCTGCGCGCACTGCGCGGCCGGGACCGTAGGCCAGGCGCTGGCCGTCTCCGAGAACGCCGCCGTGGACGCCACGCCGCCGGCGCCCTGAGTGCACGTCCAGGTGTTCCGGAGCGTCCGCTGCGGGTCAGCGCTCACCCCGGTGGGCCGATTCGGGTAGCCGACGGGGTACCACTTCAGCGTGTAGCTGGGCGACCCGGAGTCCTGCCCCTGGAACGTGAACTCCAGGTGGTCGAAGGTGTACCGGGAGTCGCCAGACGTCACGTTCGCGTTGCTGCCGGTCACCGACGGCACGGCGCACGACGTCTGCAGCTGCCCGGTGCCAAAGCCGATCGTCTTACTCACCGACAAGGTGCCTGCCAGGAACACCGCCGACGCCCCGATGCTCGGGTTCTGTGCGGTGCCGACGCCGCCCGTCCCGACGCATGTGCCGGACATCGTGATGGTCGCCCCAGCGCTGCCACTGGTCGCGCCGTACGCCGGCGCGGTCGGGTTCGTGACCGTGGCGTGCCCGCTGGTCCAGCCGCCGCCCCAGTACGTCCCGGCGTACGCCGACGTCATCGTCCCCGTCGCGTTCGTGTTGTTCGCCCAGCCCGCCGGCATCGGCGTGACGTCCGAGTTCGGCACGTACGACGGCGCACCCTGGACCCCCGCACACCCGGAGGTCCCCGCGAGGGTGCCCAGGTCACAGAAGAAGTTCCCCGACGTCGGCAGGCCAAACGTCTGCGCCAGCCCCGTTCCCAGCTGCGTGCCCACCAGGAACCCGCTGACCGCCGTGGCCGCGCCACCGGCAGCACTGGTGCCGATCTTCGCGGCGGCAGACCCTGCCGTTCCCGTGCCCACGGCCAGTTCCGGGTGCGCTTGCAGGAACGCGTTCCACTGCGCCGCCGTCATCGCCGACGACGCCGAGCTGTATGCGCTGCCGGGCAGCCCGATCGGCGCGGGCACATTGGGGGCCACCGCCAGCGCCGAGGCCGGCGACGCAGAGCCTGGTCCCCAGACGATCAGGAGTGCGCCGACAAGTGCGGCAGCGCCGAGCTGCAGGGCTCGTCGTGGCTGCGCGTGCACGGTGCCTCCCTGGGGTGCGGTGTGGGGGAGCGGCGGCCCCGTCCGTCGTGCCGGGCCGGACGGGGCCGCCAGAGGGTGCTACTTGGACTTGGCGGCCTTCTTGCCCCAGCCCAGGAGCATCCCGACGGAGATGCCGATGACCGCCAGCCCGAGCACGGCCACGATGAGGTGGCCCTGCAGGTACGAGGTCAGCGACGTGAAGAACGTGTCGCCGGCCCCGCCGGTCGGGTCGGTGCTCGGGGTGGTCGCGAACGCGGCCTCCGGCGCCAGGACGGTCACCGCGGCGGCGCTGAGGGTCAGCGCGATGCGGTTGCGGGTCTTGGACATGAACCGGGCGAACCGGCCCACCTTCACCGGGGCCGGAGCGGCCTCGGTCCTCTCGATCGTCTGCACGATCGGTCTCCTTTCGAGACGCGCTCAGCCCACCTTGAGCAGAGCAGCCACCGCAGTCCGAAGGACGGCCCCCACGCAGAGGCCGACCACGAGCGCGGACCACAGCAGACCGAGGTCACTCATCGGGAGTGCCGCCGGCCGACAACATCGCTCCGACCGTCCAGCCGGTCAGCGCGAGAACCACGGCGACGGACAGGCCCGCCGCCAGGACGAGCTGCGCGAACAGCGCGGGCAGCCCGTCGGTGAAGGTCAGAGGGTCCACGTCAGCGCCTGCCAATCAGCAGGACCAGGCACGCGGCCACTAGCGCGACCAGGAGTGAGCCCTGCACCGCCAGGTACGACCGCAGCCGGCGCAGTTCGTCCGCTGTTGCCGCCTGTAGGCATTCCGGGGACGCCGAAGTGCACGAGTCCAGGAACGACCCGAGCCATCCACCAGAGGCTGAGGGTGAGGAGCCCGACGATGACGACGGGCTTGACGAACTTGTTGAGCGCAGCGAGCCGCCGACGAAACCAGCCGACGCGGTAGACACCGACGCCATCTGTGCGGAGATGGGCGAAGCGAGCGCAGGGCTGCCCGTCAGGACCAGGCCCGTGCACAGCGCAGACGCCACCAGCAAGCCGCGCGCGGCCCGAGGCGTGCGCATCAGAAGTCCCGGCCATCGCCGGCCTCCATGTCCAGCACGAGCCGCACCCCGGCGTCCAGCACCGCGAAGGCGAGGGCCAGGGCGCCGATAACGCCCGCGGCGAGCATCAGGCGGCCCGCCGTCCGAGCAGGGCTGCGGCTCCTGCGGCTCGCGCGGCGTCGCGGCCGTGGCCGGCTGCCAGCAGCGCTTCGGCCTGGTCCGAGAGCATCCCGGCTGCGATCCGCCGCGCGGTCCGCGCGCCGATCTCGGACTCACCGAAGCCGGCCAACGACCGAGCGCGTTCGATCTCCGACACCGCCGCAGCCGCGTACCCGGAGCACGTCGTCCAGCGGTCCGCGAGGCCGACCGGCAGGTGTTCCCGCAGGTCAGCGCATCGACTTGACGCCGATAAGGTGCATTATGTCATTTTGCCGATGAGAGACGGCGAGAGGAGCTGCTGCGCCCCTCCCCGCCGGACCCTCAGGCGGCGAAGGACACCTCGGCGGTCGGCACCACGGCGGCGGTGCGGCCCGGCGCGCTCTGGTAGCTCCAGTACAGGTTGGTGTGCGTGACGACGTCGCCCGGCGACGGCGCACCCCAGGCCGTGAGGTCCTCCGTGGTGTGCGCGTCGCCGACCAGCGTCACGTCGTACCCGCGGGTGAACGCTCCGTGGATCGTCGACCGCACGCAGGCGTCGGTCTGGGCACCGCAGACCACCAGCCGTCCGACACCCGCCTCGGCGAGCACGGCCTCGAGGACCGTCTCCTCGAACGAGTCGCCGTACGTCTTGGGCACCAGCGGCTCCGAGTCCTGCCGGACCAGCTCCGACACGTACTGCCAGGCCTGCGTGCCGACCTGGAGCTCCTGGGACGAATGCTGCACCCAGACCACCGGCACACCCTGGGCACGCGCCCGCTCCACGAGGGCCCGGACGTTGGCGATCACCCGGTCCCGGTCATGAGCGTGAGCCATGACGCCGTTCTGCACGTCGACCACCACCAACGCAGTACGGTCCCGACCGGTCAAGGTGCTCACGGCGCTCTCCTTCGGTGCTGCTCTCGGTGCTCGTCAGCGACCGCCTCACGGTACCGACGCCCACCGACACGGCTGCCGTCAGGGGCGCAGCACCAGCTGGTAGCGCTCCTCGACCAGCTCGGGGTCCCGCGGCAGGCGTTGCCGCTCCCCCGTCCTGGCGAACCCCGCGCGCACGTAGAGGTCGCCCGCCGGCGTGTTGCCGTCCAGCACCCACAACGACACCGTGCGCGCGTCCTCGGCGGCGGCTGCGGCCTTGACCGCGTCCAGAAGGGCCCACGCCACACCGCGACGGCGTGCCTCGGGTGCGACCCACAACGACACCACGTGCCGGTCGTCCTCCGGCGACCCCGGCTCCTGCATCATGCTGACGAGCCCGCGCGGCACGTCCTCGTCGTCGAGGGCGAGCCACGTCGGCGTCGCCCGCAGCCGCATCCGCCAGTGCTTCTCGGTGAACAGCAGCTCGCGCTCGAGCGTCGCCCCGAACGTCTCCGGCGACTCGCGCAGCGCACGGAGCCGTACCTGGGCCACCTCACGCCAGGACGACTCGTCCACCCGCACGATCCGCACCAGCACAGGATGCCGTATCGCCGTGACCTTCCGGTCCACGGAGCACCGTGGTATGGCACGCGCAGGCCTGCGGCCACCCGTTCAGCCGAGCGCCGGTCACGCCTCGGGCCACGACCTCAGCCGAGCACCGTGTCCGATGCGGGGTCACCACCGTGGCCCGCAGGGTCGGGCACGGAACGCGCCACGTCGGCCACCTGCTCCTCAGGGCGTGGCGGGACGGTCTCGTCGTCCTCGAGCACCGGCACGTCCGGACCGGGGTGCTGCGTCACCGGTCGCTCCTCTCCTCGTCCGGGCCGCCCGCACCGGGTGGCCCACCACCGACCGGCAGGCCGCCGGTCGGAGCTCCAGCTAGAGCTTCACGACCTCGCCGGGCTGCGCCGCGACCACGGTGGCCGAGGTCAGCCGCGCCAGCCAGTCCCCCGCCGAGCGAAGACCCGCCTCGCTCAGCCACGCGTCGTGGATCGGCACGGCCCGAGCGGCGCCGACGGACCGGACCCAGTCCACCGCGTCGGCCATCCGCAGCCACGGCCCGCTGACCGGCGTCAGGGCGACCTCGACGACGGCCCCCGACGGCGGTACGACGAACGCGTCCCCGGGATGCAGCACCCCGCCCACCAGGTAGCCGACGTTGGTCCCCCGAGGCAGGTCCGGGTGGATGACCGCGTGCCACTCCCCCACCACCTGGACGTCCAGACCGCCCAGCGTCAGCCGATCGCCGCCGCGCACCTCGTGGAGCCGGGCGCGCTCGGCACCAGCCTCGGCCACGACGTCCAGCGCCGCGGCGGGGCCCCAGACCGGCAGGCCCGATGCCGCCACCGCAGGCCCGTCGACGTGGTCGACGTGGTCGTGCGTCAGCAGCACGCCGTCCGCCCCGGCCAGCACCGTCGCCGACTCCCCGTACACGCCGGGGTCGATCACGAGGGCCCCGTCGGGCCCCTCGATGCGGACGCAGGACTGCGCCCAGCGGGTCAGTCGGATCGGCATACGCGCCATTGTGCGCCCCGCCGGCGACAGCACCCGGCGCGTTTGGCGGCCCGCCCTCGCCCGCAGATACGGTGGGCCGCGTGCTGGTGCTCGGTGTGTGCAGCCTCAAGGGCGGCGTGGGCAAGACCTCGGTGACGCTGGGCCTGGCGTCCGCCGCGCTGGACCGCGGCCTGTCCACGCTCGTGGTCGACCTGGATCCGCAGGGAGACAGCACCATGTCGCTCGCGGTCGACCGGCCCTCGGGCGACGTCTCGACCGTCCTCGACGACCCGCGCGCAGAGACCGTCACCGCCGCGACGGGTCCTTCCGGGTGGGCGGACGGGGGGCTCGACGTGCTGGTCGGCTCCGAGCGGACCGTCCTGCACGACCGCGTCGACGACTCCGACCTGGACCGGCTCCGCTACGCCCTGTCCTGGGTCACGGGCTACGACCTCGTGCTCGTGGACTGCCCTCCGTCGCTCGGTGGGCTGACCCGCACGGGCCTGACCGCCTGCGACCGGGCGATCGTCGTCACCGAGCCGGGCCTCTTCTCCGTGATGGCCGTCGGCCGGGCGATGCGGACGATCGACGAGCTGCGCCGAGGCGCCGCACCGGCCCTGCAGCCGCTCGGCATCGTGGTGAACCGGGTGCGCGCCCGCTCGGTCGAGCAGACCTACCGCCTCGGCGAGCTCCAGACCCTCTACGGGCCCCTGCTGCTCAGCCCGACCGTCCCGGAACGCGCGGCGCTGCAGCAGGCACAGGGCGCCGCACAGCCGGTGCACGCCTGGCCCGGCGCGGCAGCGGCGGAGGTCGCAGGCGTGTTCGACGCGCTGCTGGACCGCGCGTTGCGTGCGCCCCGGCCGCACTAGGACGCGACGCGACAGAGCGCCGGTGCCCGGCAGGCCGTCACGTACGCATGACGGCGCGCACGGCGCCGTCCAGGGCCGACGTGCTCAGCCGGCGTTGCGAGCCCGACGACGCTGCGCGAGCTCGTCGTCGCCCGAGAGCTCCGGAGCCGCCTCGTCCTCGGCGCGCTCGGTCGGCAGCTCGGCGAGCGTGCCCTCCACCTCGCGCCAGACGCGCCCGACGGCGATGCCGAACACGCCCTGGCCGCCCTGCACCAGGTCGATCACCTCGTCGGCGGAGGTGCACTCGTACACCGAGGCGCCGTCGGACATCAGCGTGATCTGGGCGAGGTCCTCCACGCCCCGCTCGCGCAGGTGGCCGACCGCGGTGCGGATCTGCTGCAGCGAGACACCGGTGTCGAGCAGCCGCTTGACGACCTTGAGCACGAGGATGTCGCGGAAGCTGTAGAGCCGCTGCGTGCCGGACCCGGTGGCCGGCCGCACCGACGGCTCCACCAGGCCGGTACGGGCCCAGTAGTCCAGCTGACGGTAGGTGATGCCGGCCGCCTTGCAGGCGGTCGGACCGCGGTAGCCGATCGAGACGTCGAGATCCGGCAGGTCGTCGTCGAAGAGGAGGCCCTGGGCTCCGGGAGGGACCGACCCGCTGGTGGGGGCCGTCTCGTTCGTGGTCACCGGATCCTCCAGTACGCCGTCCACCGCGCCGTCGCGAGGGCGGCTGTGCCCGTTCGCGGGCGTGGGTTCTGCCGCAAAGGTAGGCCGCGGCCAGGGGCGACGCAACGACGCGCGTGGCGTGTCGCGACGGCGAGTCTCAACCTCTACCTGAAGGTCAGCTCGCCGACCCGCCGCCCTCGTCCGGCTCCTCCCCCGTGGCGAAGTCCTCTGCCGACACGTGCTCGAGGAAGTCGCGGAACTCCTCGATGTCGTGCTCCGCGGTGCTGGTGCGCACCTCCACGCCGGCCGCTGCGACGACCTCCGCCGAGCACAGCACCGGGCAGCCGAACCGCAGCGCGACGGCGATGGCGTCCGACGCCCGGGAGTCGACCCGCTCCCCCGCCCCCAGCACCAGCGCGGCGTGGAACACGCCGTCGAGCAGCTCGGTGATCTCCACGTGGCGCACGGTGCTGCCCGCCGCGACGAGCGCGTCACGGAGCAGGTCGTGCGTCATCGGACGTGGCGGGACGATGCCGGCCTGGGCGGCGGCGATCGCGCTGGCCTCCGCCGGACCGATCAGGATGGGGACGAGCAACGACGAGTCCGGGTCGAGCAGCAGCACGACGATCTCGTCGTCCGCCAGATGCGTCCTGACGCCGACGACCTCGACCTGCACCAGACCGCCGCCCTCACCCACGCGTCCACGCTACGACGCGACGGTCGTTCCGTCTCACCGAGCCGGCAACTGGTCTGGGTCGCGGCCCGCGCAGCCTACGAACGGCGTGTCGGCCCTGGTCAGCGGGACGAGGTCGGGCGCGCCCGGCTCACGGCTCCAGGCCGGCGACCGCCGCCCGCACGAGCGCCGTGTGCATCTGGGTGCACAGCTCGCCCACCTCCGCCGCAAGGGTCGCCGCGCGCGCCCGTGAGGCCGCGCTGCGCTGACCTCGCACGGGCGCGACGACCTGCTCGACGAGGTCCGCCTGGCGGTCCGCCGCCGTCCGGAACGACCGCAGGTGGCGCGCGTCGATCCCGTGCTCGGCCAACCGGGCGGCCGCCAGCACGACGTCCCGCGCGTACAGGTCGAGGGCGCCGAGCGGACCGGAGCGGAGCACGCCCGCAGTGACCAGGTCCTCGACGAAGGCGGGCTCGACGCCGGTCTCACCGGCCAGGGAGTCGACGGTCCAGCGCGACGCCGGCCCCGTCGTCTCGCCGTCACGCGAGGCGAGCCGCGCCGGTGACGGCGCCTCGTCGTCGACCCCGGCGTCCAGCGCGGCGAGGTGCTCGGCGATCACCTTCAGCGGCATGTAGCGGTCGCGCTGCATCCGCAGCACGTAGCGCAGCCGCTCGACGTCCGCCGGTGAGTACTGGCGGTAGCCCGCGGAGGTCCGCACCGGCGCCACCAGCCCCTGCTCCTCCCAGAACCGGAGCTTGGACGTGGTCACCGCCGGGAACTCCAGCTGGAGCGCGGCGAGGACGTCCGAGATGCGCATGCTCGCGCGGCGCGAGATGCCCCGCGGCCACGGCTCGGCGACGGCCTGCCGAGGGCTCGGCCGGCCAGCCTCGGGACCGCGCGCGTCCGCGAGGTCGTCCACCAGAGCGGGTCGGCGCGCGCCCGCGCTCATGCCCGCGCCTCGAGCGCGGGGAGTCGATCGGTCACCCGCGTGCACCCTCGCGGTGCGGGCTCGGGTGGAACGTCATCCGGAACTTGCCGATCTGCACCTCGTCGCCCGAGCGCAGCGCCACCTGGTCGATGCGGGTGCGGTTGACGTAGGTCCCGTTGAGCGAGCCGATGTCCCGCACCCAGAACTGCTGACCCTCGCGGACGAACTCCGCATGCTTGCGGGACACGGTCACGTCGTCCAGGAAGATGTCGGCCTGCGTGCTGCGGCCCGCCGTGGTCCGCTCGGCGTCGAGCAGGAACCGGGCGCCCGCGCTCGGACCGCGCTGCATCACCAGGAGCGCCGACGTGGGCGGGAGCGCCTGCACGGCCGCCGTCTCGTCCGGGGTGAGCCCGATCGGTGCGGCCTGCTCCACCTCGGTGGCCGAGACGCCGGTGAAGCTGATCGTCGTCTCCGGGCCCTGCGACCGCGGTGCGCCAGCCGGGACGGCGCCGCCGACGGGCTCGTCGTGCTGCATGTACGCCTCCCCTGTTCAGGGTCGCAAGACCCGACCGGGACGCGACCGTCCGCGCCCTGGTCAGGGACACCCTATGCAAACGCGCCGCCCGGCGCAGCCCCCACCCCTGCGACGGCCTAGGAGCCCGGGACGGCCGCCGGCGTGGCGTAGCGTGGCTCGGCGGCCGCACGCAGGGCGTCGACGTGGACCTCCGTCAGCTTGTCGACGGAGCCCGAACCGCCGTCGTTGCGGACGTAGGCCATCGCGCCCCCGGGGATGTCCAACGCGGTGGCGATCGTGTCGGGGTCGCCGATGACGAGCCACACGTACGGCGCGGTCAGCGTGGTGCCGTCGAGCTGCACGGCACCGGTCGACCCGGTGAACGCGCTGCTCGCGGTGACTCGCTGGTCGTTGAGCTGCACCGCCTCGGCACCGGCGTTCCGCAGCTCCTCCAGCATGTTCAGCATGGTGATCGGGCGCACCGACCCGCCGTTGTCCGTGACGGTGATCCGCACACCCGGGCCCACGGCCGGCAGCCGGCCGGCGAGGATGCCCTGCGTCGCCGCGCTGCGGCGGGCCGCGTCGATGGCGGCCTGCCGGTTGTTCGAGCCGCTGACCAGCTGGTCACGCTCGCGCTGCAGGTCGGCGGCCTCGCGGCTCAGCTGGTCGGAACGGGTGCTCGCCTCGTCCAGCAGCCGCACGAGGTCGTCCTGGCGCAGCTGGGACAGCGCCGAGTCCCCGTTCTGCCGCAGCTGCACGACGATCGCGAAGCCGAGGACGGCGCAGAGCACGCCGGCCAGCACCTGCGCGCGGGTGGCGCGTGGACGCAGGGCGCTGCCGAGGGCGGCCCAGCCGGTGGGCCTGCTCGGCCCGGGCGCGCCCGACGGCTCGGGGGCCGCACCCGCGGCTCCGTCCTCGACGTCGCTGCCGCCGGGTGCCGCGTCGTCCGAGGTCGGCTTCGGCTCGAAGGTCGGCGGCGCCTCGGGCGGCAGAGAGGCGACCGCCTCGGCCGACAGCTGCCAGGCGTGCGACTCCCGGAGCGCGGCGCCGGCCTCGTCCTCGGCGTCCGGCGGCAGGTCGAGCGTGGGGGCGGCGTCGGGGACGACGTGGGTCACGACGAGGTCGTCGTCGTCGCCCCGGTCCTCGACGACGCGCTCGTCATCGACGCGGTCCTCGCCGGCCCGGTCGTCGTCCTCGTCGGCCCGGCCCTGGGCGAGCCCCTCGTCGCCCCCGTCGGCTCCGTCCTGGGCGAGCCCCTCGTCGCGCTCCTCGGCCCCGTCGCGGTCCAGCCGCTCGTCGTCCTGGCCGGCCGGGTCCTCGCCCGTGCGCTCCTGCGCCGCCGCCTCCACGCCGAGCGGTTCCTCGGAGAGACCCTCCGGCTCGTCGCCCTCGTGCGACCGCTGCTGCTCGGTCACGTCATGCCTTGAACAGGTGCCGCCGGATGGCCGCGACGTTGGAGAAGATCCGGATGCCGAGCACGACGACCACGGCGGTGGACAGCTGCGTGCCGACGCCGAGCTGGTCGCCGAGGAACACGATGAAGGCCGCGACCAGCACGTTCGACAGGAACGACGTGAGGAACACCCGGTCGTCGAAGATGCCGTCGAGCAGGGCGCGCAGACCGCCGAACAGGGCGTCGAGGGCGGCGACCACCGCGATCGGCAGGTAGGGCTGCAGCTCCGCGGGGACCGTCGGGTGCACCAGCAGCCCGATGACCACCCCGATGGCCAGCCCGATGACGGCGATCACCGGTCCTCCCCTCCCGTTCCCGGCGCGACGACGGACGACTGTGTCACAACCTCACCCGCCGCTGCACGAACCGACCGGGACGGCGTCGCCGTCGGCGTGGAGGCCGTGCGTGGCGTCGGCGTCGGCGACGGTGTGGGCGTCGGCGTCGGGCTCGGGGACGCGGACGCCGTCATCGAGGGCGTCGACGCCTCCTGCAGCGTCGTGGGGCCGGCACCCGGCAGCTGGAGCCGCCGTTGCGACGTCATGGTGACCCCGATCCCGTAGGTGGCGCGCAGTGTCGCCAGGTGCTGACCGGCGCTCGACCGTGCCAGGGACGTCTGCAGGTCGGCCGCGGACCCGATCGCCTCGACCGTGTACGGGTTCACCAGCGGCACGAGGTCGACCAGCACCGCGCTGCCGGCCGTGCGGATCGCGGTGGTGGCGGTCAGCCGCTGGCCGTTGACCGCGATCGCCTCCGCACCGGCCGCCCACAGTCCGTTGACCAGCACCTGCAGGTCCACGTCCTGCACCCGAAGGTCGGGGTTGTCCTTGGTGGTGCCGTCGGACGGCGCGTCCGTCAGCACCACGCGCAGCCCCGGCCCGGAGACCGGCACGAGCGCTGCGGAGACCGCCCATCGCTGCAGCTGGGCCAGGAGGGCCGGGTCGTCCGAGCGCAGCGCCTGGTTCTGCAGCGCGGCGATCTGGGCGCTGAGGTCGGCGTTCTGGGCCGCGAGCGACTCGGCGTCTGCCCGATGCTGGCGGACCTGCTGCTCCAGCAACCGGCGCGCGGCCACCGCACCGGCCTGCGGCTGCCGCAGGGAGAGGGTGGCGGTGGTGACGCCGAGGCCGAGCAGCAGTCCGACCACGACCAGCCAGACGGCCGTCCGACCACCGCGGTGCGGGGCCCCCGTCAGCGCGCGGCGACGAGCCGCCTCCGCGTATCCGGGGTCCAGCGGGCGGCGCTGCACCTCCGTCAGCAGCGTCATCGAGGCGTCGCGCACGCTCTCGGGCACGTGGCTGTCGTGCCGAGCCATCACGCCGCCCGGCTCCGGACCCGCAGCACCCGGCGCGCCTGCTCCAGGTAGAGCACGCCCGAGAACCAGTACAGGCCGACACCCCACAGGGCGAAGGCCCAGCCGAGGACGGTCGCCACGGTCCCGAGCGCGCCCTGCCAGGTCGCCAGCAGCAGCAGCGGGAACGCGTAGAGCAGCGCGAACGTCCCGGCCTTCCCCGCCAGGTGCACCGGGAGCGGCGGCTCGCCCACGCGGGCGAGGACCAGCAGCATCAGCGCGAGCACCACGTCACGGGCGACGAGAGCGACGACCAGCCACCACGGCACGACGCCGCGCCAGGCGAGCGCCACGATGGTGACCAGGATGAACAGCCGGTCGGCGGCCGGGTCGAGCAGCTGCCCGAGCCGGCTCACCTGCCCGAGCCGTCGCGCGAGCACCCCGTCGAGCCAGTCGCTCGCCCCGGAGACCGCCAGCACCGCGAAGGCCCACAGGTCCTGGCGCCGGACGAGGAGCACCGCGAACACCGGCACCAGCAGCAGCCGCGCGAAGCTGATCAGGTTCGGCACCGTGAGCACCCGGGTGCTCACGTCGTCGGTCCCGCTCACCGCCACCCCGCTCCCCACCAGCTCCCCGGACCGCCCCCACGCAGCGGCCGATGCGCCCCGGCCGACGTCGGGCGGGATCGGCGCCGCTCACGCCCCTCGGGGGCGCCCCCATCGTAGGTGCCGCGACCTGCGGACGGACCCGCGCCGCTCCGCGCGACGGCACGGGTCCTGACCGCGTGCGACGCTGGTGCCGTGCCCGAGCTGAACGACCCCGCGGTGATCCACCGGCTGCTCACGACACCTGGGCGCTGGGCCGTCGTCGGGCTGTCGACGAACACCGCCCGTGCCGCGTACTCCGTGGCCTCCTACCTGCAGGAGCTGGGTCAGGAGATCGTGCCGGTGCACCCCAGCGCGCCGACCGTGCACGGAGCCGCGGGGGTCGCGACGGTGCTCGACGTGCCGCCGCCCGTCGACGTCGTGGACGTGTTCGTCAACAGCTCCCACGCGGGACCGGTGGTCGACCACGCGATCGAGGTCGGCGCCGGAGCCGTCTGGTTGCAGCTCGGTGTGGTGGACGAGGCCGCGGCCGCACGGGCGCTCGCAGCCGGGCTCGACGTGGTCATGGACCGCTGCCCTGCCATCGAGGGACGCCGGCTGGGGCTGCCGCGCCGCTGAACGCGGCCGTGGTGCATGTCACCCGACGCGTCTCGCGGCGCTCCGGCCTGCGACAGGTAGGATGACCTGGTTCAGAGTTCGTCGCGTCCCCCCGGGCGCGTCCCGCGGGACCTCGCGGGCCGCCCTCGTGTCGTGCAGCCGCCCATGGCGGCCAGGTGTGTCGGGGAAGTGACCGGCCGGGCGTCGTACGCCTGGTTCAGGACTCACCCTCGATCGATCGGTTCCGCACGCCATGAGCACCACTCTGCCCGCTACCACCATGCCCACCTCCGGGTCCGAGCCCGCCGAGGCGCCGGCCACCCCGGTGCCGGCTGTCGCGACGTCGACGTTCGACGACCTCGACCTCCCCGCACCGCTGCGCCGCGCGGTCGCGGACCTGGGCTTCGCCACCCCGTCGGCCGTCCAGGCCGCGACGATCCCCGCCCTGCTGGCCGGCCGCGACCTGGTCGGCGTCGCCCAGACGGGCACCGGCAAGACGGCGGCCTTCGGGCTCCCGCTGCTCGCCGCGATCGACCCGGAGCTGCGGGCCGTCCAGGCCGTCGTGCTGACCCCGACCCGCGAGCTCGCGCTGCAGGTGGCCGAGGCGATCGAGTCGTTCGCCCAGCACCTGCCGGGCGTCGGCGTGGTGGCCGTGTACGGCGGTGCGCCGTACCTGCCGCAGCAGCGCGCGCTCGCGCGCGGCGCCCAGGTGGTGGTCGGCACGCCCGGCCGCGTCCTGGACCACCTGGAGCGGCGGACGCTGGTGCTGGACGAGCTGCGCTTCCTGGTGCTCGACGAGGCCGACGAGATGCTGCGCATGGGCTTCGCCGAGGACGTCGACCGCGTCCTCAGCTCGGCGCCGGAGCGCCGCCAGATGGCCCTGTTCTCCGCAACGATGCCGCCGGCGATCCGTCGGGTCGCCGAGCAGCACCTGGTCGACCCGGCGCAGGTCACCGTGTCCCGGCAGTCGTCGACCGTCACGACGGTCCGCCAGACGTACGCCGTGGTGCCGTTCCGGCACAAGACGGGTGCGCTGGCTCGGGTGCTCGCGGTGTCCGACGCGGACGCGAGCATCGTCTTCGTCCGCACCCGTGAGGCCGCCGAGCAGGTGGGCTCGGCGCTGGTGGAGCGCGGCGTCTCCGCCGCGTACATCTCCGGCGACGTGGCGCAGGGCGAGCGGGAGAAGATCGTCGACCGGCTGCGCTCGGGGGCGCTCGACGTGCTGGTGGCCACCGACGTCGCCGCCCGTGGGCTCGACGTGGACCGCATCGGCCTCGTGGTGAACTTCGACGTGCCCCGCGAGCCGGAGGCCTACGTGCACCGCATCGGGCGGACCGGGCGGGCCGGCCGCGCAGGCGAGGCGCTCACCTTCGTCACACCCGCCGAGCAGGGCAAGCTGCGCCAGATCGAGCGCACCACCCGCGTGCAGCTCGAGCAGATCCAGATCCCGACGCCGGCGCAGGTCTCCGCGCACCGGGTGGGCGTGCTGCTCGCTCGCGCCGACGAGCGGGCCGCTCTGGGCCGCCTCGAGGCGTACCAGGAAGCCATCGCGACCCACCTGGCGGAGCGGCCCGGCACCGACCTGGCGCAGCTGCTGGCGGTCGTGGCCGCACTGGCGGTCGGCGACGACGGCCCGACCCCGCGCCCTGAGCTCGGTGACGACCTGGACGACGCGCTGAGCCGCGCGCGGCTCAGCGACGCACCCGAGCGCCACACCTCGCAGCACACCTCCGACGGTGGCCGCCGGCGCACCGACACCCGTCGCGCGGACGGCAGCACCCGCTACCGCGTGGCCGTCGGCCACCGCGACGGCGTGCAGCCGAACGCCCTGGTCGGGGCCCTGACGAACGAGGGCGGGCTGACCGGCAAGGACCTCGGCAAGATCGACATCTTCGGGTCGTTCTCGCTGGTGGACATCCCGGCCGGCCTCACGCCCGAGGTGGTGGAGCGGCTGAGCCGGACGCGGGTGGCCGGACGGCCGCTGCGCATCCGGCTGGACAGCGGACCGCGCGACAGCGGACCGCGGGCCCCGCACGGTCCGAGCCGTCCCGCCGGGCACGTGCACGCCGCCCGGCACTGACGGCGCGGGCGTCACCGTCGCACGACGGACGGCGCCCCGAGCACGACGACGAGGGCCCCGCGGCTGCTGCCGGCGGGGCCCTCGTCGTCCGAGCCTGGCTGGCCGCAGGAGCCTGGCGAGGCCCCTCGGCCGGGTTCGTCAGGCCCGGACCATGGCCGACTCGAGCGCGGCGGCGACCAAGGCGTCCACGTCGGCGGGGTCGGTGTCGAAGGCGCACATCAGGCGCACCTCCCCCGTCTCCGCCGCCCAGTCGTAGAAGTGGTACGTCTGCCGCAGGTCGGCCGCCATCGCCGCGGGCATGCGGACGAACACCGCGTTGCCCTGCGTCGGCTGCGTCGGCTCGATGCCCGGGACCTGCTCCAGGCCGGCGCGCAGCCGGGCTGCCATCGCGTTGGCGTGCCGCGCCGAGCGCAGCCAGAGGTCGCCCTCGTACAGCGCGAGCAGCTGTGCGGAGACGAAGCGCATCTTCGAGGCGAGCTGCAGGTCGATCTTGCGCAGGTAGTCGATGCCCTCGACCGCCGACCTGTCGAGCACCACGATCGCCTCGCCGAGCACGGCGCCGTTCTTGGTCCCGCCGAGGGAGACCACGTCCACGCCGACGTCGGTGGTCAGCGCACGCAGCGGCACGTCGAGGAACGCCGCGGCGTTCGACAGGCGGGAGCCGTCGAGGTGCACGCGAAGGCCCTGGCTGTGGGCGTGGTCGGTGATCGCGCGGATCTCCGCGGGCGTGTAGGCGGTGCCGAGCTCCGTGGACTGCGTGATGGACACCACCCCGGGCTGGGCGCGGTGCGCGTCGCCCCGGCCGCCGAGCTGGGTGGCGACGAGCTCGGGGGTCAGCTTGCCGTCAGGGGTCTCGACCGGCAGGAGCTTCAGTCCGGCGACGCGCTCCGGGGCGGCGTTCTCGTCGGTGTTGACGTGCGCCGTCGCGGTGCATATCACCGCGCCCCAGCGCGGCAGCATCGACTGGAGCGAGATCACGTTGGCACCGGTGCCGTTGAGCACCGGGTACACGTCGGCGTCGGCCCCCAGCTGCTGCGACAGCACAGCACCCAGCCGTGCGGTGTACGGATCAGCGCCGTACGCGGGGACGTGCCCGCCGGCGGCCTCGGCGATTGCGGCGAGCACCTCGGGGTGCGCGCCGGCGTAGTTGTCCGAGCCGAAGTCGTGGTGGGACGGGTCGTGGAGTGCAGTCACGACCCCCAGTCTCGCGCACCGGTGCGACACGTCCGTGCGGCGAGGTCCGGCGGTGCGGGGTCGGCAGGCAGCCCGAGCGGGCGCGCACGACCTGCGTGATGATCGGGCGGAACGCCCGTCCATCCCGTCCGAGGAGGCCGCCCGTGACAGCGCCGGGGACGTCCGAACCGCAGACGCCGCAGCAGGCCGGCCGGCAGCAGCCGTCCGGCGGCGCGGGCCGGGACGACCAGCACGACGCCACCCGGCACGAGACCGAGGCGGAGCGCATGGACCGCAACTGGGACGAGCTGATGCAGGAGCTGCGCGTCACCCAGACCGGTGCGCAGATCCTGGTCGGCTTCCTGCTGACGGTGCCGTTCCAGCAGCGGTTCGCCCAGCTGGACCACTACCAGCGCAGCGTCTACCTGGTGCTGGTCGCGCTCGCGGTGCTGGCGACCGTGCTGATCGTCACGCCGGTCAGCCTGCACCGGCTGCTGTTCCGGCGGCGGATGAAGCGGGAGCTGGTCAAGGCGGGCAGCGTGTTCGCGCTCGCGGGGCTGGGCGTGCTCGCCGTCGTGCTGACGGGGGTGCCGCTGCTGCTGTTCGACATCGTCGTCTCACGGCATGCGGGGTGGGTCGCCGCCGCCGTGGTGGCGGTGCTGCTGGCCATCTGCTGGTGGACCGTCCCGCGGCTGATGGGACGCGACGCACCACCGCCGCAGCCACCGCGCTGACGGACCGGCTCAGCGCCCAGCGTCCGCCGCGGCCGCCCGGCAGGCGCTGCAGGTCCCGGTCAGCTCGATGACGTGGTCCACGTCGGTGAACCCGTGCGCCGCACCGACCTGCTCGGCCCAGCTCTCCGCCGCCGGCCCGTCGATCTCCACGGTCCGGCCGCAGCTGCGGCAGACGAGGTGGTGGTGGTGGCTGCGCTCGGCGCAGCGGCGGTAGACCGACTCCCCCTCGGCGGTGCGCATGGTGTCGACCTCGCCGGAGTCCGCGAGCGCCTGCACCGTGCGGTACACGGTGGCGAGGCCGACCCCGGAGCCGCGGTGGCGCAGCAGGTCGTGCAGCTGCTGGGCGCTGCGGAACTCCTCGACGTCGTGCAGCAGGTCGAGGATCTCGGCCCGCTGCTTGGTGTGCCGTTGCGGCTCGGCCATCGGCGCGCTCCTGTTGAGAGTGATTCCCAGCAGTCTAGCGGGGTCGGTGCACCAGCTGGTCGACCGGCAGGGTGGTGATCACCCGGTCGGGGCCGATGCCGTGCTGCACGGCCCGTTCGCACCCCGCGATCAGCCAGTCGAGCTGGCCGGGCGCGTGCGAGTCGGTGTCGATGGTGAAGACGCAGCCGGCGTCGACGGCGATCTGCAGCAGCTCGTGCGGCGGGTCGAGCCGGTCCGGACGGCAGTTGATCTCGACGGCGACACCGTTCTCGGCGCACGCGTCGAACACCGCACGGGCGTCGAACTCGCTGGGCGGCCGAGGCCGTCCGCCCGTCAGGCGGCGGCCGGTGCAGTGGCCCAGCACGTCCGTGTGCGGGTCGGCGACGGCCGCCAGCATCCGGCGCGTCATCGCGGCGCGGTCCATCCGCAGCTTGGAGTGCACCGAGGCGACGACGACGTCCAGCCGCTGCAGCAGCGCCGGCTCCTGGTCCAGGGTGCCGTCGTCGAGGATGTCAACCTCGATGCCGGTGAGCACGCTGAACGGTGCGACGGCGCGGTTCAGCGCCTCGATCTCCTCGAGCTGGGCCGTCAAGCGTGCCGGGGACAGGCCGTTGGCCACCGTGAGGCGCGGTGAGTGGTCCGTGATGGCGAGGTACTCGTGCCCGAGCGAGGTCGCCGCCAGCACCATCTCCTGGATGGACGTGGTGCCGTCGCTGGCCTGCGAGTGGGCGTGCAGGTCGCCCCGCAGCGCAGCGCGGAGCTCAGCCGCGGGGCCTACGGGCGCGGGGCTGGAGGCCAGCTCGGCCTCGAGCCGGTCGAGGTACTCGACGCGGGCACCACGGAGCACCTGGGTGACCACCTCCGCCGTCCGGGCCCCGACGCCGGGGAGGTCGTCGAGCGAGCCCGCGGCGGCGAGCGCCAGCACCTGGTCCGGCGGGGTGCGCTCGACGCTCCCGGCGGCGGCGCGGAACGCCTCCGATCGGTAGGCGCTGGCCTGACCGCGTTCGAGCAGGAAGGCGATGCGTCGCAGCGCTGCGACGGCCTCGTCGCGCCCCTGCTGCGCCGTACGTCCGGTCACGACGCCTTGCGCCGGGTGCGGCGGGCCGGCGGCTTGTCCTCAGCCTTCGCGGCCGCCTTCTCGTCCTTCTCGTCGGTGGCCTTCGTGGTGCGCGTCCGGCGCGCCGCGGATGCGGGCGCCGAGCCCTCGCGCGCCTTCTCGACGCTGCGCTGCAGCGCAGCGAGCAGGTCGACCACCTCGCCGCCCTCGCCACCCTCAGCAGCCGGCGGGGCGGGCGGGACGCGCGTCTCGCCGCTGGCGATCTTCTCCTCGATCAGGTCGTGCAGCGCGGCGCCGTACCGGTCGTGGTACTGCGACGGGTCGAAGTCGGCCGCCAGGGAGTCGACGAGCGTGGAGGCCATCGCGAGCTCCTGCGGCTTGACCTGGACGTCGGTCTCCAGGATCGGGAAGTCCGCCTCGCGCACCTCGTCGGGCCACAGCAGCGTCTGCATGCAGATGACGTCGCCGCGCACGCGCAGCACCGCCATCGACTCGCGCTGCCGCAGGGCGACCGTCACGACGGCCATGCGGTCGGCCTGCTCCAGGGCGCCGCGCAGCAACGCGTAGGGCTTGACGGCCGTCTTCTCCGGCTCGAGGTAGTACGTCTTGCCGAGCAGGATCGGGTCCACCTGCTCCGCGGGGACGAACTCCAGCACCTCGATCTCGCGCGACGTGGTCAGCGGCAGGGCGGCGAAGTCCTCGTCCTCGAGCACCACGAGCTTGCCGTCGTCGGTCTCGTAGCCCTTCGCGATGTCCGACCACTCGACGGTCTCCCCGTCGACGCTGCAGACCTTCTTGTACCGGATGCGGCCGCCGTCCTCGCGGTGCACCTGGTGCAGCGCCACCTCGTGCTCGCCGGTGGCCGCGTACAGCCGAACGGGCACGTTGACGAGGCCGAAGGCCACCGCGCCCTTCCAGATCGCTCGCACGTCGCCGCCTCGCCCTCGTCTCGCCGACAGCCCCGTGACCCCGGGCAGGGACGAGCGGCCGCGTGGCGCGGGGCCCGTTCCTGCAGGATGCCACGGACAGGCAAGGTTCGCCTCACCCCGCTGCCTCGGCCAGCGCGCCGACCCCGGCGGGGACCCGGTCACCCTCGCCGCCCGCCAGCCAGTCGAGCAGGCCGCACACCGCATCGGTGCAGCCGCCGCAACCCGTGGTGGCGCGCGTGGCGCGCGCGACGTCCGCCGGGGTGCGAGCCCCGTCGCCCCAGGCACGGACCAGCTCACCCTTGGTGACACCGTTGCAGCGGCAGACCGTGGCGCGGTCGGGCATCAGGGTGACGGACGGCTCCGGCTCCGGACCGGCGCCCCGCACCGGTCGCAGCAGCAGGTGCGCCGGGTCCGCGGGGACGGGGGTGCGACGGGTGTACGCGGCGGTCAGGTCCGCCGCGACGGGCCCGGCGCCGACGCACGTGGCGCCGACCACCGCTCCCCCGGCGACGACGACCTCGACGTGCCGGCCGGTGCTCGGGTCGCTGAGGCGGACGGAGCGGTGCTTGCCGGCCGTGGTCGCGGCGCCCGTCAGGCCCATGGTGACCACCTCGAGCCCGTGCGCCTTGAGCCGGACGACGTCGGTCGCCGCGCCCGCGTCGACCGTCCGGGGCCGTGGCACCGCTGCGGCCCCCCGTGCCAGCACCTCCGCGAGGCGCCGCGCCTGCTCCCACCCCTGTGCGACCAGACCGGACGAGCCCTCCGCCGGCTGTGCGCAGTCGCCGACCGCGTACACGTGCGGGTCCGACGTGGCGCCGTCGCCGTCGACGACGATGCCACGCCCGACGGCGAGCCCTGCAGCCGCCGCGAGGCCGACCTCGGGCACCGTGCCGGTGGCGAGCACGAGCAGGTCGGTGGGGAGCTCGTCGCCGTCGGGGAACCGAAGACCACTCACCCGGCCGCCCCGCGCGAGCACCGCGGCGGGCGGCCGGCCCGTGCGGACGGCGATCCCCAGCCGGCGCAGCCCGTGCTCGAGCGCCTCGGACGCGGCCGCATCGAGCTGGCGGTCCATCAGGTGCGGTCCCGCATGCACCACAGCCGCGTCCATGCCGCGCTCGGTCAGCGCGCACGCGACCTCGAGGCCGAGCACTCCCCCGCCCAGCACGACGGCCCGCACCGAGGTGGTGACCGCATCGGCGACGCTGCGCGCGTCCGCGAGGGTGCGCAGCGGGTGCACGCCCAGCGGGGACGGGTGCAGCCCGGGCAGCTCCGGGACCCGGGCCCGGGCGCCGGTGGCCAGCACCAGGGCGTCGTAGGGCACCACGGCCCCGTCGTCGCAGGTCACCGTCCGTGCAGCACGGTCGATCGCGACCGCGGCGACCCCGCGGCGCACGGCGACGCGTCCGTCGGCCGCGGGCAGGGCGAGGGAATCCTCGTCCACCCGCCCGGCGACCAGCTCGCCGAGCAGCACCCGGTTGTACGGCTGGTGCGGCTCGGCACCGAGCACGGTCACGTCGGCGTCCGGGCACCGAGCGACGAGCTCCTCGACCAGCCGGGACCCGACCATGCCGTAGCCCACGACGACCACCCGCATCAGCGGGCCCCGGCCGGCACGGCGCCGACGGGCGCGACGCCGTCACGGACGGGCGCGGGGCGCACGTCGACGGCGCAGACCTTGAACTCCGGCATGCCCGAGACCGGGTCGGTCGCGTCGACCGTCAGCCGGTTGGCGCTGCCCTGCCCGGACCAGTGGAACGGCACGAACACCACCTCCGGGCGGGTGCGTGGGGTGACGTGGGCGGTCAGCAGGGCGGTGCCCCGCGCCGAGCTCACCTCGACGAGGTCGCCGTCGTCCACACCGATCCGGTGGGCCAGCAGCGGGTGCAGCTCGACGTACGGCTCCGGCTGAGCGGCCTCCAGCGCGGGTACCCGGTGCGTCTGGGCGCCCGACTGGTAGTGCTGCAGCACCCGGCCGGTCACGAGGTAGACCGGTGCGTCGGCGCGCAGGTCGTCGGCCGGACCGTGGTGGTCCACCGCGACCATGCGAGCGCGACCGTCCGCCGTGGGGAACCCGTCGGAGAACAGCCGCGGGGTGCCGGGGTGCGCCGGCGTCCCCTGCGGACCGGCCGGGCAGGGCCAGTGCAGCGCGTCGGCATCGGCGTCCAGGCGGGCGTGGCTGAGGCCGCTGTAGTCGGCGACGCCCCCGGCGCTGGCCCGCGCGAGCTCGTCGAACACCTGGGCCGGGTCGGTCGGGAAACCGTCGGGCACGCCGAGGCGGGCCGCCAGCTGGTGCAGCACCTCGAGCTCGGAGCGCACCCCGTCCGGCGCCTCGAGGGCGCGCCGGCGACGCAGCACCCGGCCCTCCAGCGACGTCGTGGTCCCCTCTTCCTCCGCCCACTGGGTCACCGGCAGCACCACGTCGGCCAGCAGCGCCGTCTCCGACGGCACGACGTCGCACACGACCAGCAGGTCCAGCGCCTGCAGCCGCTCGCGCACCCGGTCCGCGTCCGGTGCGCTGACCAGCAGGTTGCTGCCGTGCACCAGCAGCGCGCGCGGACCGCCGGGGCGCCCGCACCGGCGCAGCAGCTCGACCGCCGGCACCCCGGGCCCGGGCAGCTCGTCGGGGTCGACACCCCAGACCGCCGCGACGTGCGCACGTGCCGCGGGGTCGTCGATCCGTCGGTAGCCGGGCAGCTGGTCCGCCTTCTGGCCGTGCTCGCGGCCACCCTGGCCGTTGCCCTGACCGGTGACGGCGCCGTAGCCGCTGCTCGGACGGCCGGGCAGGCCGAGCGCGAGCGCGAGGTTGATCGCCGCGGTCACGGTCGCCGTGCCCTGCGTGCTCTGCTCCACACCCCGTCCGGTGAGGACGACGAGGCCACGTCCCCCGTGCACCGGTGCGGCCGCGGCGAGCAGCCGTGCGGTCCGCCGCAGGTCGACCGCCGGCACGCCGCACACCTGCTCCGCCCGTTCCGGCCACCACAGCGCCACGTTGCGGCGCACCTCGTCCGCCCCCGTCACCCGCTGCTCCAGGTAGCCGGCGTCCACCAGCCCCTCGGCCCACAGCACGTGCAGCAGCGCGAGCAGCACCACGAGGTCGGTCCCCGGTACCGGTTGCAGGTGCACGCCCTGGCCACCGTCGGTCAACGCCGCCGTGGCGGTGTGCCGCGGGTCCACCACGACGAGGCCGCCCGCGGCCCGGGCCGCCGCCAGGTGCGCCGTGGCCGGAGGCATCGTCTCGGCCAGGTTGCTGCCGAGCAGCAGCACCGCCTGCGCCCCGCCGACGTCGCTCAGCGGGAAGGGGAGCCCCCGGTCGACGCCGAGGGCACGGTTGGCGCCCGCAGCCGCGCTCGCCATGCAGAACCGGCCGTTGTAGTCGATGAACGGGGTGCGCAGAACCACGCGGGCGAACTTGCCCAGCAGGTAGGCCTTCTCGTTGGTCAGCCCTCCCCCGCCGAACACCGCGACCGCGTCCCGACCGTGCGCGTCCTGCAGGGCGCGCACGCGGTCGGCGACGTGGTCGAGCGCCTGGTCCCAGGTCACCGGGTGCTGCTTCCCGTCCGCGCCTCGCAGCAGCGGCGAGGTGAGCCGGTCCGGTGCCCGGAGCACCTCGGCACTGGTCCAGCCCTTCTGGCACAGGCCGCCACGGCTCGTCGGGAACGGGCGGCCGGCGACCGTGACCGGGGGTGCCGCGACGTCGGTCGCGGGGGTCAGCGTCATGGCGCACTGCAGCGCGCAGTACGGGCAGTGCGTGTCGACCGACGACCCGCGCACGGCTGTCGGCGCGGTGACCGTCGACAGGGTGGCCGTCGCGTCGGCGGCGGTCGACGTGGGCGGGCTGCCGCTCACTCAGATCACGGCCGAGCTCAGTGCGGCGCCCCGGCGGCGGTAGACCGCCCAGGTGGTGACGCCGAGCAGCGCGTACACCGCCACGAACGTCCACAGCGCCGGCTCGAGGCTGCCGGCGAGCGTGTGCGACAGGGCGAAGCCGCGCGGGATCAGGAAGCCGCCGAACGCGCCGACGGCCCCCGCGATGCCGATGCAGCCCGCCGCTGCCTTGCGGGCGACGGCCGTCTCGTCCGGCGTGGTCGCACCGAACCGGAACACGGCCGGGATCATCCGGTACGTCGCGCCGTTCCCGGCGCCGCTGGCGACGAACAGGACCAGGAAGGAGCCGAGGAACAGCGCGAAGTCCGTGGTGCGCAGCGCGACGACGGCCGTGGTCGTGGCGACCGCCATCAGGGCGAACGAGCCGATCGTGGTGCGCGCACCGCCCCAGCGGTCCGCGAGCATCCCGCCCCACGGCCGCGCCACCGAGCCGACCAGGGCCCCGAGGAACGCGACGTTGGCGGTGACGTGCGGGAACGAGGACCGCAGCAGCGTCGGGAACACGCCGGCGTACCCGATGAACGACCCGAACGTGCCGATGTACAGCGCCGAGATGATCCACGTGTGCCGGTTGCGCACGGCCGCCCCGACCGTCCGCGGCGCGCCCTTGGCCGACGTCAGGTTGTCCATCGACCGCCAGGCCGCGAACGCCGCGAGCAGCACCAGGGGGACGAACATCAGTCCCGCTCGTTCCAGGCGCAGGCCGGCGCCGGTGACGACCACCAGCGGGACGGCGAGCTGGACCGCCGCCGTGCCCAGGTTGCCGCCCGCGGCGTTGAGGCCGAGCGCCCTGCCCTTCTCCGCCTCCGGGTAGAAGAAGGAGATGTTGGACATCGAGGAGGCGAAGTTCCCACCGCCGAGACCGGCGAGCGCCGCGACCAGCAGCAGCGTGCCGAACGAGGTGCCGGGCCGCTGCACGACGAACGCCAGCGCGGTGGCGGGCAGCAGGAGCAGGAGCGCCGAGACCACGGTCCAGTTGCGGCCGCCGAACAGCGGCACCGCGAAGGTGTACGGGATCCGCAGCGTGGCGCCGACCAGGCTCGGCAGCGCGATCAACCAGAACTGCTGGTCGACCGTCAGGTGGAAGCCGGCGGCCGCCAGCTGCGGCACCACGATGCTCCACGAGGCCCACACGGAGAACCCGAGGAACTCCGCGAAGATCGACGGGACCAGGTTGCGCCGGGCGATTCGCCGGCCGGTCGACCGCCAGAACTCCGGGTCCTCCGGATCCCACCGGTCGATCCAGCGACCGCGCCCGCGGGACGTCGGGCCGGCGTCCCGCGCCGGGACGTCGGTGGCGGTCAGGTTGTCGGGTGCTGCGAGGGTCTCGGGCGTCGTCATGTCGTCTCCTGCGTCGTCGGGGCCCGCTCGGTGCCGTGGACGCTAGGAACGCCGTGTTTCCGGCGCGGTGGCCGGGCTGTTACCTCCGCGGAAAGAAGAACGCACGGTCGCGCCGGCGCCGCCGTGAGAACTCGCGCCACCGGGCGGAGGCGTGCCGGCAGCGTCCGGCGGAGGCGCGGCCCGCCTCACAGCGGGCGCCGCAGCGGTGTGCGCGAAAGGTTCCACACGCGAAACGAGGTCGGCACGCCCGGTGAAACATGCCCTTCGTACGGTCGCAGCCCACAGCGGCCCCGCCCGGGCCGCCCGGAGACGGACCGAGGTGCACATGTCCCGCATCCCCAGCCAGCTCGTCGTGGTCGGTGGCGGCATGGTCGCCCAGCGCCTCGTCGAGGCGGTGCGTGCTCGCGACGAGGACCGCGCCTGGCAGGTCACCGTGCTCGCCGAGGAGCCCCGAGCGCCGTACGACCGGGTGGCGCTGACGTCGTACTTCTCCGGACGCGACCCGGAGAGCCTCGCGCTCGGCGCGCCGCAGCTGTGGGCCGACCCGCTGGTGACGCTGCTGCGCGGCACCACCGTGACGGAGGTCGACCGGGACGCCCGCACGGTGCGGACCGCCGACGGCCGCGCGCTGCGCTACGACCACCTGGTGCTGGCGACCGGGTCACGGGCTGCCGTGCCGGCGATCCCCGGTGCGGACCTGCCCGGCGTGTTCGTCTACCGCACGCTCGACGACGTGGCCGCGCTGCGTGGCTGGGTCGAGCAGGAGGCCGCCCGGCGCGGGCGCCCCGTGCGGGGGGCCGTCATCGGCGGCGGCCTGCTGGGCCTGGAGGCTGCCGGCGCGCTGCAGGCGCTGGGTGCGCGCACGACCGTGGTCCAGTTCGGTACGCACCTGATGTCCGCGCAGATCGACCTGGGCGGCGGGCAGGTGCTGCGCCGGCTGATCGAGGCGCTCGGCGTGGAGGTGCGGGTGGACACCGCGACCTCCCGCATCCGGCCCGACGAGCGGGGCAAGGCCGGCCGGCTGGAGTTCGCCGACGGCGGCCGGCTCGACGTGGACGTGGTCGTGCTGGCCACCGGCGTGACGCCCCGGGACGAGCTGGGACGCGCAGCCGGCCTTCCGGTCGGGGCCCGCGGGGGCGTGGTGGTCGACCAGGCGTGCCGCACGCAGGACCCGCACGTGTCGGCGGTCGGCGAGGTCGCATGCATCGACGGCGCCTGCATCGGCCTGGTCGCCCCCGGCTACGCGATGGCCGAGGTGGTGGTCGACCGGCTGCTGGGCGGGTCGGCCGTGTTCCCCGGTGCCGACACGGCGACCAAGCTCAAGCTGTCCGGCGTGGACGTCGCGAGCTTCGGTGACGCGTTCGCCAGGACGCCCGGGGCGCTGGAGGTGGTGCACTCCGACCCCGCGACCGGCGTCTACAAGAAGCTCGTCGTGTCCGACGACGCGCGCACCCTCCTCGGTGGCGTGCTGGTGGGCGACGCGTCCGCCTACGCGAGCCTGCGCCCGATGGTCGGCCGCCCGCTCGGCGCCGACGCCTCCGCGTACCTGCTGCCCGCGGGCGGTTCCGCGCCCGTCGGCGGAGACCTGCCGGACGACGCCACCGTCTGCTCGTGCAACAACGTGTCCGCCGGCACCGTGCGCGCCGCGGTCACCGAGCACGGCTGCACGGACGTCGCCGGGGTCAAGGCCTGCACGCGCGCCGGCACCAGCTGCGGGTCGTGCGTACCTCTGGTCAAGCGGCTGGTCGGCGAGCAGCTGACCAAGGCCGGCGTCGCCGTGAGCAACGGCCTGTGCGAGCACATGGCGCTGTCCCGCGCACAGCTGTTCGACGCGGTGCGGGTCACGGGCCTGCGCACGTTCAGCGAGATCATGCAGCGGCACGGCACGGCCGTCGCCGGCCGCGGCTGCGACATCTGCAAGCCGGTGGTCGCCTCGATCCTCGCGTCGCTGGACGACGGCCACGTGCTGGACGACGAGCGGGCCGCCCTGCAGGACACCAACGACCACGTGATGGCCAACCTGCAGAAGGACGGCTCGTACTCGGTGGTGCCGCGGATCCCGGGCGGCGAGGTCACCCCCGAGGGCCTGCTGGTGATCGGGCAGGTGGCCAAGGACTACGGGCTGTACACCAAGATCACGGGCGGGCAGCGGATCGACCTGTTCGGCGCCCGGCTCGAGCAGCTTCCGCAGATCTGGCGGCGGCTGGTCGACGCGGGCTTCGAGTCCGGGCACGCCTACGGCAAGTCGGTGCGCACGGTGAAGTCGTGCGTCGGGTCCACCTGGTGCCGCTACGGCGTGCAGGACGCCGTCTCCCTCGCGGTGCTGCTCGAGCTGCGGTACCGCGGGCTGCGCTCGCCGCACAAGCTCAAGCTCGGCGTCTCCGGCTGCGCCCGCGAGTGCGCCGAGGCCCGCGCGAAGGACGTCGGCGTCGTGGCCACCGATCGCGGCTGGAACCTCTACGTGGGCGGCAACGGCGGGTTCACGCCCCGCCACGCTCGGCTGCTGGCCGAGGACCTGGACACCGACACCCTGGTGCGCACCGTGGACCGGTTCCTCATGTACTACATCCGCACGGCCGACCGGCTGCAGCGCACGGCGCCGTGGATCGACGAGGTCGACGGCGGGCTGGACGGTGTGCGGTCGGTGGTGCTCGAGGACAGCCTGGGCATCGCGGCCGACCTGGACGAGGCGATGGCTCGGCACGTCGAGGTCTACGAGGACGAGTGGAGGGCGACGCTCGAGGACCCCGAGAAGCTGCGCCGGTTCGCGTCGTTCGTCAACGCGCCGACGACGGCCGACCCCTCCCTGGCGTACGTCGCCGAGCGCGGCCAGCCGCGCCCCGCGACACCCGACGAACGGGCGGATCCCGCCGTGCTGATCGCCGGCACCACGCTGGCGGTGCGGTCATGAGCCGCCCCCAGCCCGGCTGGACGGTGGTGTGCCAGCTGACCGACCTGGTGCCCGAGCGCGGTGCCGCGGCCCTCGTCGACGGGGAGCAGGTGGCCCTGTTCCGGGTGGGCAACCGCGAGGTGCTGGCGGTGCAGCAGCTGGACCCGTACAGCGGTGCGCACGTGATGTCCCGCGGCATCGTCGGCTCGCGGGCCGGAGCCGTCACCGTCGCCTCGCCGATGTACAAGCAGGTGTTCGACCTGCGCACCGGCGCGTGCCTCGACCCGGTGGGCAAGGAGCCGCAGCACCTGCGCACCTGGCCGGTGCGGGTGGAGGGCGACGTGGTGCTGGTCGGCACGGCCGGCGCGCTGGTCGACGCCCTCGTCGCGCCCCTCGCCACGCCCGCCACCCTCGACGCGACGGAGGCGCCGTGACCACCCTGCTCGGCATCGACCTGACCGACCGTCCCGTGCTGGTGGTCGGCGGCGGTCCGGTGGCCGCACGCCGCCTCGCGCACCTGCGGGACGAGGGCGCGCGCATCACCGTGGTGGCACCGGCGGTGTGCGAGGACGTCGTCGCGCTCCTGGACGACGTCCGCTGGGAGGCGCGGGAGGTCCGCGAGCAGGACCTCGACGGGATGTGGCTGGTGCACACGGCGACCGGCAGCCCGCTCGCCGACGCCGAGGTCGCCGGCTGGGCGGCGGCGCGCCGCATCTGGTGCGTGAACGCCGGCGACGCGACCCGCGGCTCGGCGCGCACCCCCGCGCTGACCGCCAGCGGTGAGGTGCTGGTCGGCGTCGTCTCGACGGGCGCCCCGGACCCCGGCCGCACCGCGGCGGTGCGCGATGCCCTCGCCGAGCACCTGCGCACGGGCGCAGACCTGCGTCGGCGCCGACGCCCGCCGGGTGCCGGCCGGGTGGTGCTCGTCGGTGGCGGACCCGGTGCGGTGGACCTGCTGACCGTGCGCGGTCGCCGGGCGCTCGCCGAGGCGGACGTGGTGGTGGCGGACCGGCTCGGACCGACACCGGTGCTGGACGAGCTCGCCCCGGACGTCGAGGTGATCGACGTCGGCAAGACACCGGGCCACCACGCCGTGCCGCAGCACGAGATCAACCGGATCCTCGTCGAGCAGGCGCAGCGCGGCCGGACGGTGGTGCGGCTCAAGGGCGGCGACCCGTTCGTGTTCGGCCGCGGTGGCGAGGAGGTGCTCGCGTGCCGCCAGGCCGGCGTGCCGGTCGAGGTGGTGCCGGGCGTGAGCAGCGCCCTGGCCACACCCGCCGCGGCGGGCATCCCGGTGACCCACCGCGGGACGACGGCGGCCTTCCACGTGGTGAACGGCCACGCGGGTCTCGACGAGGCTGCGCTGACCGTGCTGCGCGACCGCTCGGCCACCTTGGTGGTGCTGATGGGCGTGTCGGTGCTGGCGGAGCTGGTCGGGACGGCCCTGGCCGCCGGCGTCGACCCCGGCACACCGGTGGCGATCGTCGAGGAGGGCACCACCGCGCGGCAGCGGGTGACACGGGACCGGCTCGACGCGATCGCCGGGCGGGCGCAGGCCGTCGGGGTGCACGCGCCGGCCGTCATCGTCGTCGGCGCCGTCGCCGCACCCGGTCTGCTCGAGGCCGGAGGTGCGGGCGACGCTGGCGTTCGCCGTGAACCCGGCTCCGACGAGACACTGGGCCCGTGACCGACCACCTCGACCCGACCCTGGCCGGGTGCACGATGCTGGTCACCGCCGACCGGCGGGCGGGTGAGCTGGGCGGCGCCTTGCAGCGCCGCGGGGCGACCGTCCGCTACGCCCCGGCGCTGAGCATGGTGCCCAACGACAGCGACGCGCTGCTCGCCGCCGCGACGCGCGAGCTGCTCGCGGCACCCCCGGACATCGCCGTGGTGACCACCGGCATCGGCTTCCGCGCCTGGGTCGAGGCCGCGGACGCGATCGGTCTGGCCGAGCCGCTGCTGGCGACGCTGCGTCGTGCGCGCCTCGTCGCGCGCGGGCCCAAGGCGCGCGGCGCGATCCAGGCCGCCGGCCTCCAGGCGGACTGGGTGGCGGAGTCGGAGACCTCGGCGGAGATCGCCGAGGTGCTGCTCGACGAGGGCGTCGCGGGGCTGCGCATCGCGGTGCAGCACCACGGCTCCGGTGCCGACGGTCTGGACGAGGCCTTCACCGCCGCCGGTGCGCACGTGCAGAGCCTCGTCGTCTACCGCTGGGGCCCCCCGCCCGACCCGGCAGCGCTCGACGCCTCCGTCCGCGCCGCAGCTGCCGGGGAGCTCGACACGGTGGTGTTCACCTCCGCACCCGGGTGCGCGGCGTGGCTCGCCGCCGCCGACGCCGCCGGGGTGGACGCGGCGCTGCGCGGTCAGTTCGAGGCCGGAGCCCTGGTGGCCGCCGCCGTCGGCCCGATCACCGCGCGGCCGCTGCTCGACCGCGGTGTCGAGCCGCTGGTCCCCTCCCGGGGGCGGCTCGGCGCGCTGGTGCGCACGATCGTGGACCACTACGGCGGCGTGCAGACGCTCGAGACCGCGGCCGGCCGCCTGCAGATGCGGCGGCGGGCGGCCGTGCTGGACGGCCGCGTCCTGGCCCTGTCCCCGACCGGCATCGAGCTGCTGCGGCTGTTCGCCGACGCCGGCGGCGACGTGGTCACACCGGCGCAGGTGCTCCAGTCGCTGCCCGGCGAGTCCACCGACGTGCACGCCGCCGAGGTTGCGATCGCCCGGCTGCGCCAGGCCACCGGCAGCCGGGAGCTGGTGCGCACGGTGGTGAAGCGCGGCTACCGCCTCGCCGTGGTCGACGGGCAGGAGGACCGGTGACGGCTACCGCCTCCGGCTCCGCGACGCCGGCCGCCCCGGTCCTGGTCGGCTGCTCCCACGGCACCGACAGCGTCGCGGGACGGGCGGCGATCCGGTCGATCCTCGACGGAGTCCGTGCAGCCCGCCCCGAGCTCGACGTCCGCGAGGCGTTCGTCGACGTGCAGCAGCCCGAGGTGGCCGACGTCGTCGCCGGAGCGACGACCGCCGGTTGCTCGGCGGTGGTGGTGCCCCTGCTGATGTCGACCGGCTTCCACGCGCGGGTGGACATCGCCGCGGCGGTGGAGGGCCGGCGTGCGGCCGCCTCGCGCACCCTGGGCCCCGACGACCGCCTGGTGCAGATCCTCCTCGACCGCCTCCGCCAGGCGGGGGCCGGTGCCGGCGACGCGGTCGTGCTGGCCGCGGCCGGGTCCTCCGACCCCCTGGCGGCTGCCATGGTCGAGCAGACGCTCGAGGCGCTGCGCCGCGCCTGGCGGGACGGACCCGTGACGGTCGGGTACGGCTCCGCCTCGCTGCCCCGCGTCGCCGACGCCGTCGAGCAGGCGCGCCGCGCGGGCGCGGCCCGCGTGGTGGCGGCCTCCTACCTGCTCGCCCCCGGCTTCTTCCACGACCGGGTGTCGGCCGCAGGTGCGGACGTCGTGACGGCCCCGCTCGCCCCGGACCCGCGTCTCGTCGAGATCGTGCTCGACCGGTATGCCGAGGCGAGCGCCCTGCTGCCCGACGCCTGACGGCGCCCCGCACCGCGGTCACCAGGTACGTCGCACGGGCGGCGGGCAGGATGGGCCCGTGCTGCAGCCCATGCTCGCCAGCCCGGCGCCCGGCCTCGCCGAGCTTCCGCGCGGCCCGCAGTGGGCCTACGAGATCAAGTGGGACGGCGTCCGGGCGCTCGCGGACACCACCGGGGGCCGCCTGCGCCTGTGGAGCCGCAACGGCAACGACGTCACCGCCGCGTACCCGGAGCTCGGAGGCCTCGCGGTGCTGCCCGACGCGGTGATCGACGGCGAGATCGTCGCCATGGCGGGCGGTGTGCCCTCGTTCGCCGCGCTCGCGGCGCGGATGCACGTGCGGGACACGGCACGAGCGGCTGCGCTGGCCCGGTCGCAACCCGTCACGTTCGTGGTGTTCGACGTGCTGACGTGGCAGGGCCGCGACGTCACCGGTCTGACGTACGACGAGCGCCGCGCCGTGCTGGACGTGCTGCCCCGCGTCGACCAGGTGCAGCCCTCGCCCGTCTACCCCGACGGCGACACGCTGTGGCAGGTGACCCGAGACCACGGCCTCGAAGGGGTCGTCGCCAAGCTCCGGACGTCCACGTACCAGCCGGGCCGGCGCTCCCGGGACTGGGTGAAGCTGCCGCACCGGCGCAACCGCACGGCCCTCGTCGGCGGGTGGCGCGAGGAGTCGGCCGGCACCGGCAGGCTCGGAGCGGTGCTGCTCGGGGCGCGCGACGAAGGCGGCGCGCTGCGGTACCTCGGACGTGCCGGCAGCGGTCTGGCCGGTCCGCTGGCGACGGCGGTGCGGGGTGCGCTGGCCGAGCACGCTCGCGCGACCTCGCCGTTCGACAACCCCGTGCCGGCGACCGACGCGCGCGGCACCCACTGGTGCGAACCGCTGGTGGTGGTCGACACCCTGTACCTGTCCCGCACCCCCGGCGGGCGGCTGCGCCAGCCCGTGGTCCGCGGGGTGCGCACCGACACCGGTCCGGACCCGTGGGAGCAGGAGTGAACGGCCAGGTGCTGGACGTGGACGGCACGCCGGTCCGCGTCACCCACCTGGACAAGGTGCTCTACCCCGCCACCGGGACCACGAAGGCCGCGGTGATCGACTACGTGGTGCAGGTGGCTCCCGCCCTGCTCGCACAGCTGCGGGACCGCCCGGTCACCCGGATGCGGTGGCCGGAAGGCACCGGTGCCGAGCGGTTCGTCGAGAAGAACGTGCCGCGGGGCGCGCCCGACTGGCTGCGGCACCGGGTGCTGCCGGCGTCCCCGGGCGAGGTCGACGAGGGCACCCGGCTGGACCTGCCCTTCCTCGACGGGCTGCCCGGCCTGGTCTGGGCCGCCAACGGCGGTGCGCTGGAGCTGCACACCCCGCAGTGGCGGGTCGGGCCGCGGGGCCGTGTCCGACCGCCGGACCGCCTCGTCGTCGACCTCGACCCCGGACCACCGGCGGGGCTCGACGAGTGCGCGACGGTGGCGCACCTGGTCGCCGAGCGGCTCGCAGCCGACGGGCTGACCGGCACCGTCCCGGTGACCTCCGGCAGCAAGGGCATGCAGCTGTACGCGCCTCTGCCCGGTCGACGGCCCGCGACGCAGGTGCGGGCGTACGCGCGCGACCTCGCCACCGCGGTGGCGGCCGAGCACCCGGAGCTCGTGGTCGCCGTGATGCGCCGGTCGCTGCGGCCCGGCAAGGTGCTGATCGACTGGTCCCAGAACCACCCGGCCAAGACGACGATCACGCCGTACTCGCTGCGTGGCCGCGAGGCGCCCACCGTCGCGGCGCCGCGCTGGTGGGACGAGATCGGGCCCGGTCTGACGCAGCTGACGATGGACGAGGTGGTCCGCCGCCTGCGGGACGACGGCGACCCGTTCGCCTGACCGCAAATGGCTCCCTCCGATGGCGACGTCCCGCGCCCTGCGGCAGTGTCGAGACGGGCGGACGGGCAGTCCGTCACACCACGCTCGAGGAGGCCCGACATGGCACGCAAGCAGCTCCCGCACTACACGGTGCCCACGCTGACGCCGGAGGACGGCGCGACCGTCGCCGCGATCCTGCAGGACCGCCTGAACTCCCTGACGGACCTGCACCTGACGCTCAAGCACATCCACTGGAACGTGGTCGGCCCGCACTTCATCTCCGTGCACCTGATGCTCGACCCGCAGGTCGACGCCGTGCGCGCCCAGGCCGACGAGGTGGCCGAGCGGATCGCCACGCTGGGCGTCTCCCCTGTCGGCACGCCGGGGGCGCTGGTCGCGAGCCGCAGCTGGGACGACTACTCCCTGGGACGCGCCGGCGCGATCGAGCACCTCGGCGCCCTCGACCGGGTGTACGAGGGCGTGATCAGCGGCCACCGCAAGGCTGCCGCTGACACCGAGGAGCTCGACACCGTCACCAACGACCTGCTGGTCGGCCACCTGCACGACCTGGAGCTGTTCCAGTGGTTCGTGCGGGCCCACCTCGAGTCCGCCGGCGGCGAGCTGAGCACCGAGGGCACCGGCACCGAGCAGGCCTCGGCCGGTGCCGCCGAGCAGGGCGCGAAGAAGGCCGCGTCGCGGTGAGCGCCCACCGTCCCGCCCGCGGGGCACCGGCCCCCGAGCGGGACGGTGCCCCGCGGGCCGGCACGGACGACGGCCTGCGGACCGCTCGTCCCGAGGCACGGGCGGGCAGCCAGCACCCGCTGGCCGGCGCACGCCGGCCGCATGTCGCGGCAAGGCTCGAGGACGCGCTCGACCGTCGGTTGGCGCGGCTGCTGCGGTACCGCGGCTGGACGGTCCGGATCGAGCCGTACCCCGGCTACGGCGCGCCCGGGTGGCTGCGGATCATGGCCCGCACGCTCCTGGCGGCACCGGTGGTCCCCGACGCGGACCTGCCGGGTACCGGTGCCGTGCAGGCCGGCGCGGGTGCCGGTGCGGTCCCGGTGACGCGCCAGCCGGCGGTGCGGGGCTGGCGGTCGTACCTCAGCGTGCCGGTGGCCGGTGCGGCGATCGAGGTGGTGGTCGGCGACCAGGTCCACCGGCTGCAGACCGATCGCGGCGGCTACGTGGACCAGGTGGTGGCGTGCGACCTGCCGGCCGGCTGGCACGAGGTGACGTTGCGCACCCAGGACGGCGTCACGGCGGTCGCTCCCGTCCAGGTGGTCGACCCCTCGGCGCGGCTCGGGCTGGTCAGCGACGTCGACGACACCGTGATGGTCACGCACCTGCCCCGTCCGCTGGTCGCCGCGTGGAACGTGCTGGTGCGCGACGAGAACGCCCGCGAGGCCGTGCCGGGCATGGCGGAGCTCTACCGGCGGCTGGTCGCGACGGAGCCCGGCGCTCCCGTGGTGTACCTGTCCACCGGCGCCTGGAACGCCGCGCCGGCGATCGGCCGCTTCCTGCACCGGCACCGCTACCCGCCGGGCACCATGCTGCTCACCGACTGGGGACCGACCAACACCGGCTGGTTCCGCTCCGGACCGGCGCACAAGGTCGCCCAGCTGCGCCGGCTGTTCCGCGAGTTCCCCGACGTGCGCTGGGTGCTGGTCGGCGACGACGGCCAGCGTGACCCGCAGGTGTACGCGGGCGCGGCCGGCCGCCTGCCGGCGCACGTGCGCGCGATCGCGCTGCGCGAGCTCACCCCCGCCGAGCACCTGCTGGCCAGCGGCGAACCGACCGCGCCGCCCGGCGGCCGTCGTGCCCAGCGGGACGCCCAGCACGAGGGAGTGCCGGTGGTCCGTGGCGCGGACGGCGACGCGCTCGCGCAGCGGCTCGAGGCCGTCGGGGTGCTGCCGCAGCAGCGCCCGGGACCGGCGGCGGCCGACCAGGGCGCCGACCAGGCCGGCGACCAGGAGGGTCGACGTTGACCGCGCCGCCGCCTCCGCGGCCCGACCTACAGCAGCTCGGGGTCGTCCCACTCCTCGCCGGCGGCGAGGTCCTCGTCGTCCGGCTCCAGCTCGGCCGACTGCAGCGAACGCGGCGCCCGACCCGGTTCCCCACCGGTCAACGCGTCGGCGGCTGCGAGCTGGGCCTCGTCGGGTACCCGCTCCGCGATGCGCTCCGCCGACGGGTCGGAGGTCAGGTCGTGGTCGCGGCCGCTCATGTCCCCGTTGTACCGGTCCGCGGCACGGTGCGCACCTCTGCGCCACGCGCTCGCCGTTACTGTTCTTCGGTGACGACGACGGATGTCGGGCGCGGTGCGGGCACGGCGGACCCGGAGCCGCCCACCGAGGCGGTCAGCGCGGTGATGCGCCGGGCCAAGGTGCAGGCCGCCACCGAGCACACGACGGTCGGCCTGGTGCAGACCGCCTCCGACGGCACGGTCACCATCGCGTGCGCGTGCGGCATGACCCTGACCAACGGTCCGACCTGGTCGCTCGACGAGCACATCCGCCTGCACCGCGCCGAGGCGCGGTTCATCGCGCTCGCGGCGGCCGCGCCGGCCGGCATCCCCCGGCTGGTTCGCTGGCCCCTACCCGAGGAGCACCCGTGACGGAGCAGCCCGCAGCGCTGGTCGACCCCACCGTGCCGCCGAGCGGCACGGGCTGCGCGGAGTGCGACGCGACGGGCGGCTGGTGGCTCAACCTCCGCCGGTGCGCGGCGTGCGGGCACATCGGCTGCTGCGACAGCTCCCCCGGCCAGCACGCCACGGCGCACTGGCAGGCGACGGGGCACCGGTACATGCGCTCGTTCGAGCCCGGCGAGAGCTGGTGGTGGGACTACACCGCCGAGAGCTATGCCGAGGGCCCCGAGCTCGCCCCGCCGACGCACCGACCGGTCGAGCAGGGCTCCCCCGCGCCGGCCGGCCGCGTGCCGGAGAACTGGCACCGGCTGCTGCACTGACCGGCAGCGACGCCTCACCGCCCGCCGGACCGGTAACCCGCCGGGCGACGGTCGTCAGCGGCGAGCCCGCCGGCCCGTGAACTCGTCCATCGACCCGGTGACGCCGAGCAGGTCCATCAGGGCGTCGAACGCCCTCGTCGGCAGCAGACGCAGCGCCGGCACCACCGCCACCACGGCCGGCAGGGCGAGGCGGCCACGGCCGGACTCCACGGCGTCGAGGATCCGACCGGCGACGTCCGCCTCGCGCAGGATCGGCAGCAGCCAGGGCACGCGCGTGCGCGCCCCGGCGAACATGCCCGTGTCGACGTAGAACGGGCACACGACGAGGGTGGTCACCGCCGACCTCGCCCGGCGCAGCTCGAACCGGAGCGACTCGTCGAAGCCGACCGCGGCGTGCTTGCTCGCTGCGTAGTCCGCCTGCCGCGGCACACCGACCAGTCCGGCGGCGCTCGCCACGGTGACCAGCCGGCCCATGTCACGCTCGAGCATCCCGGGCAGGAACGCGCCCGTCACCCAGTACGGCGCCAGGGTGTTCACCTCGAAGGTCCGGCGCACCTGGGCCTCGGTGAGCTCGAGGAACGGTCTGCCGGACACCACACCGGCGTCGTTGACCAGCACGTCGACGCCGCCCATCGCGGCCGTCACCTCCGCCGCCGCGGCGTGCACGGCGGCGCGGTCCGTCACGTCGACCTGCCAGGCGTGCGCCACGGCGCCCCGACCGCGCACGTCGGCCGCCGCACGCTCGGCCGCCGCACCGTCCAGGTCCCACACCGCCACGTCGGCACCCCGTTGCGCGGCGCCCAGCACCAGCCGTCGTCCGATGCCGCTGGCTCCGCCGGTCACCAGCACGCGCCGTCCCGCGAGCGGGAACCCTGCGCCCATGGACGTCCCCTTCCGACCGGGCGCGGCCTCGTCGCCTGCGCTCCCGGCGCCATCGTGGCCGGACCGGAGCGCGGCCACCACCCGTGGGACCGCGGGGATGCGCGGCGGTGCGCCGGCACGTCACCCGATGGCGGCGCGTCGCGATCGCAGACGGTCGGACGCCCCCGGCAGCGCCTAGCATCCGAGGGTGGTCACCATGCGGCTCGGCTCAGGCGCTGCGGCGCGTACCAGCATCCTGCGCACCGGTCTGCTCACGTTGACCGCGCTCGGCGTCCTCGCCGTCGCGGCGTGCGCCGGACCCACGCCCGGCTCGGGCAGCGGCGGCACGACGACGACGGCCGCGACGACTGCCGCGACGTCCCCGTCGCCCACCGCGACCGGCAGCTCGTCTCCCGAGCCGTCCGCGACGGAGACCGAGACCGGGGCGCCGTTCCCGACCTCGGTGGACACCGTCACGGCCGACCCGTCGAAGGACGCGGCCCTGACCGTGACCGACGTCCGGACCGCGACGCACGACGGCTACGACCGGGTCGTGTTCGAGCTCGGCGGCACCGGGGCGCCGGGATGGCGCGTCGGGTACGTGGACAAGGCGGTCGACGACCCGAGCGGGCAGCCGGTGCAGGTGCAGGGAGCGGCCGTGCTGCAGGTGGTGATCAGCGGCACCGGGTACCCGACCGACACGGGCCAGAAGGAGTGGACCGGCAGTCCGCTGCACCCCGGCCTGCCCGTGGTGCAGGAGGTCCAGCTGCGCGGGGTGTTCGAGGGGCAGACGCAGGCGTTCGTCGGCGTCGCCCGGGCCGGCGCCCCGTTCCGCGTGTTCGCCCTGACCGCACCGGCGCGGCTGGTCGTGGACGTGCAGCGCTGAGCTGGCGCACCGTGCGGTCGCGATGATGGTGCTGGCCCTCGCGGGCGCCGCGGGCGCCGCGGTCCTGTCGGGCACCGGTCAGGTGCTGCAGGCCGTCGCCGCACGGCGGCTGCCCGCCGGTGCGCACCTGGACCTGCGGCTCGTCGGCCGCCTGCTCCGGGCGCCGACCTACCTGGTGGCGCTGCTGCTGACGGCGGGAGGCTTCCTGCTCGCCGTCGTCGCTCTGCAGCGCCTGCCGCTCTTCGTCGTGCAGTCCGTCCGGGCCGCGAACCTGGTGGTGGCCGCCCTCCTCGCGATCCCCGTGCTCGGTGTGCGGCTGCGGGCGCCGGAGTGGTGCGGCATCGGCCTGGTGTCCACGGGGCTGGTGCTGCTCGCGACGTCGGTCGGGGCGCAGCCGGCCGCCGCGGCCGGCTCGACCGTCGGCCTGGCCGCCGTCGGCGTCGCGGTGGCGCTGGTCGCCACCGGGTGGCTCGTGAGCGTGGTGCGGCCGTCCCGCGGCGCCGGTCTGGTGCTCGCGGCCCTGGCCGGCTGGGGGTTCGCCCTGCTGGCGGTCGGCGCCCGGCTCGCCGGACCGGTCACCGGACCGGCGGTGCTCACGCACCCGCTGGTGTGGGCGGCGATGACTGCCGGGGTGTGCGGCCTGGCGCTGCAGGTGCTCGCACTCGGTCGGGCGGGTGTGGTGCCTGTGACGGCGGTGAGCGTCACCACCGAGACGTGCGTGTCCGCCGTCCTCGGCGTGCTGCTGGCCGGGGACCACGCCCTTCGCGGGCATGCGCCCACGGCCGTCGCCGCGTTCCTGCTCGTGCTCGTCGGCTCGACCCTGGTGGCCCGTGCGCGCGTGCCGGAGGCCGTCCCCTCCGGCGCCGTGCAGCCCTTGATCCCCGATCCGCGGTAGGCGGCACCTCCAGACGGGTGTGACGCTCCTCGCCCTCGTCCACCGGGCCGCTGTCGGTCCGGCCTGGCACGCTGACCTCATGGTCATCTGGCCCGGACACCCTTATCCCCTCGGCGCGACGTACGACGGCGCCGGCACCAACTTCGCCCTGTTCTCCGAGGTGGCGGAGCGCGTCGAGCTGTGCCTCATCGACCCCGACGGCACGGAACGGCGGGTGGACCTGCCGGAGGTCGACGCGTTCGTCTGGCACGGCTACCTGCCCGCCGTCGCGCCGGGGCAGCGGTACGGCTACCGGGTGCACGGACCGTACGACCCGACGCACGGCCAGCGGTGCGACCCGTCGAAGCTGCTGCTCGACCCCTACGCGAAGGCGGTGGACGGGCAGATCGACGGGCACGAGTCGCTGTACTCCTACCGCTTCTCCGACCCGGCGCAGCGCAACGTGCTCGACTCGTCGCCGCACACGATGACGGGCATCGTGGTGAACCCGTTCTTCGACTGGGGCCACGACCGTCCGCCGCAGCACGAGTACCACGAGTCGGTGATCTACGAGGCCCACGTCAAGGGCCTGACCAAGCTGCACCCGGCCGTCCCGGAGGAGCTGCGCGGCACCTACTCGGCGCTGGGCCACCCTGCGGTGATCGAGCACCTGTCGTCGCTCGGGATCACCGCGGTCGAGCTGATGCCGGTGCACCAGTTCGTGCAGGACCCGTCTCTGACGGAGCGCGGCCTGTCCAACTACTGGGGCTACAACACCATCGGCTTCTTCGCCCCGCACAACGGCTACTCCGCCTTCGCCCGCTCCGGCCAGCAGGTGCAGGAGTTCAAGGCGATGGTCAAGGCGCTGCACGAGGCGAACATCGAGGTGCTGCTGGACGTCGTGTACAACCACACGGCCGAGGGCAACCACCTGGGCCCCACCTTGAGCTTCCGCGGTATCGACAACGCCAACTACTACCGGCTGGTCGACGACGACCAGGAGCACTACTTCGACACGACGGGCACGGGCAACTCGCTGCTCATGCGTTCTCCGCACGTGCTGCAGCTGATCATGGACTCGCTGCGGTACTGGGTGCAGGAGATGCACGTCGACGGTTTCCGCTTCGACCTCGCGGCCACCCTGGCCCGTCAGTTCCACGAGGTGGACCGCCTGTCGGCCTTCTTCGACATCGTGCAGCAGGACCCGGTCGTCTCCCAGGTCAAGCTGATCGCCGAGCCGTGGGACCTCGGCGACGGCGGCTACCAGGTGGGCGGCTTCCCTCCGCTGTGGACGGAGTGGAACGGCAAGTACCGAGACACGGTGCGCGACTTCTGGCGCGGTGAGCCGTCGACCCTCGGCGAGTTCGCGAGCCGGCTGTCCGGCTCGTCGGACCTGTACGAGCACACCGGTCGTCGGCCGCTGGCGAGCATCAACTTCGTCACGGCGCACGACGGCTTCACCCTGACCGACCTCGTCTCGTACAACGAGAAGCACAACGAGGCCAACGGCGAGGACAACCGGGACGGCGAGAGCTTCAACCGGTCCTGGAACTGCGGCGCCGAGGGCCCGACGGACGACCCCGACATCCGCGCGCTGCGCAACCGGCAGCGCCGCAACTTCCTCGCCACCCTGCTGCTCTCGCAGGGCGTGCCGATGATCGCCCACGGCGACGAGCTGGGGCGCACGCAGCAGGGCAACAACAACGTCTACTGCCAGGACGACGAGCTGTCCTGGGTGGACTGGGACCTCGACGAGGAGCGGGAGGACCTGCTGGAGTTCGCCCGCCGGCTCATCGAGCTGCGGTCCGACCACGCGGTGTTCCGCCGTCGGCGGTTCTTCGCCGGCCGGCCGGACCACGGCGGAGAGTCGGACCTGCGGGACATCGCCTGGTTCACCCCGGCGGGCCAGCACATGGAGGACTCGGCCTGGAACAACGACCAGGCGCGGTCGGTCATGGTGTTCCTCAACGGCGAGGCGATCGTCGAGCCGGACGGGCGCGGCGAGCCGATCGTCGACGACAGCTTCCTCATGCTGTTCAACGGCCACTTCGAGAAGACGACGTTCACGCTGCCGAAGCGGGACTACGGCGAGCAGTGGACGGCGGTCCTGGACACCGACTCCCAGGTGCCGGCCGGCAAGGTGCTGCGCCCCCGGGCGCGGCTGACGCTGGCACAGCGGTCGCTGGTGCTGCTGACCCGTCCGCCTGCCGCACCCGCACCGGTGGCGTCCGGTTCCGGTGCCGCCGAGGCAGCGGCACGGGAGGCCGCCAAGGTGAGACGGACGCCCGCCGCCCCCCGGCAGGCCTCGTGAGCGAGCGCGCGACGCCGGCCCGGCGGCTGGTCTCCCCCGGCCGACCGGTCCCGGTGTCGACGTACCGCCTGCAGCTGGGACCGGACCTGACGTTCGACGACGTCGCCGCGCAGGTGCCGTACTACGCCAGCCTGGGCGTTAGCCATCTGTACCTGTCCCCCGTGCTGCGGGCGGCGCCCGGGTCCACCCACGGCTACGACGTGGTGGCGCACGACGAGGTCTCCCCCGTGCTGGGAGGTCTCGACGGTCTGCACCGGCTGGCCGGGACGGCGCACGACGCGGGGCTCGGTCTGGTGCTCGACATCGTGCCGAACCACATGGCGGTACCCACCCCCGTCTGGCACAACCGGCCGCTGTGGTCGGTGTTGGCCGAGGGGCCGGACAGCCCCTACGCCTCCTGGTTCGACGTCGACTGGTCGGGCGGCGAGGGCGCGCTGCTGATCCCCGTGCTGGGCGACCGGATCGGGACGGTGCTGGCGCGTGGTGAGCTGACGCTCGAGCAGGAGGACGTGCTGGGCGACGGCACTCGGGCGGTGCTGCGCTACCACGAGCACGTGTTCCCGGTGCGCACAGGAACGGAGTCGCTCCCGCTCGCCGAGCTGCTGGAGCGGCAGCACTACCGGCTGGCCTACTGGCGCGTCGCGGACGAAGAGCTGAACTACCGACGCTTCTTCGACGTCGACACGCTGGTCGCCGTCCGGGTCGAGGACCCGGCCGTCTTCGACGCCACGCACGCGCTCGTGCTGCAGCTGCTGCGCGACGGCACGATCGACGGGCTGCGGATCGACCACCCCGACGGTTTGGCGGACCCGGCCGGCTACCTGGAACGGCTGCGCGAAGCGACCGACGGCGCCTGGGTGGTGGTCGAGAAGATCCTGGCGGGCGACGAGCAGGTGCCCGGCGACTGGTGGACGGCCGGCACCACGGGGTACGACGCGCTGTGGCGCGTGCAGCAGACCTTCGTCGACCCCGGCGGTGCCGCGCTGCTGGGATCCGTGATGCACCGGCTCGCCGGCGACACGTCGGACGCGTTCCCGGGGATCGTCGCGCGGGCGAAGTCCGAGGTGGTCGAGGGCACGCTGTACGCGGAGGTGCACCGGCTCACCGAGCTGGCGGCCGGCATCTGCCACGACGACGTCCGGCTGCGGGACCACACCTGGCGCGCGCTGCACGAGTGCCTCGTAGGGCTCCTCGTCGAGCTGGACCGGTACCGCGCGTACGTGGTCCCCGGGACGGCACCCCACCCGGAGGCCGTCGAGGCGCTGCAGTCCGCGGCGGCACGGGCGCGCCGCAGGCTGAGCGGGGAGCGCGCCGAGACGATGGACGTGGTCGTCGACCTGCTGCTCGGCCGCGAGGCGGGCAGCGCCGGACGGACCCGCGACCCGCGGCGCGACGAGCTGGTGGTGCGGTTCCAGCAGACGTGCGGGGCGGTCCAGGCGAAGGGCGTCGAGGACACGGCGTACTACCGCTGGACGCAGCTGACGGCGCTCTGCGAGGTCGGCGGCGAACCGGAGCGCTTCGCCCTGACCCCCACCGACCTGGCCGCGTGGGCGTCACGCGCCCAGGTGGTGGCGCCGCTGGCGATGACGACGCTGTCCACCCACGACACCAAGCGCGGCGAGGACACCCGGGCCCGCCTCGGCGTGCTGTCCGAGCTGCCGCACGAGTGGTCCGCGCTCGTCGACGCCCTGCACCGCACGAGCGCACCGTTCCGCAGTGCCCTGGTCGACGGCCGGGCGGAGAACCTCCTGTGGCAGACGCTCGCCGGCACCTGGACCGCCCAGGGGCCGATCGAGGCGGACCGGTTGGTGGACTACCTGGTCAAGGCGGTGCGCGAGGCGAAGTCGCACACCTCCTGGGCGAGCCCCGACGAGGCGTACGAGCAGGCCGTCGTCTCGCTCGCGCGCCACGCCCTCGAGGACCCCACCGTCGTCGAGCTGTTCACCGGGTGGGAGCTGCGCACCCGCCCGGCGGTTCGGGCGGCGACGCTCGGGACCAAGCTGGTGCAGCTGACGCTGCCGGGCGTCGCCGACGTGTACCAGGGCACGGAGGTGCCGGCGGTGACGCTCGTCGACCCGGACAACCGGCGGAAGGTGGACACCGAGGACCTGGCCGCGCGCCTCGACCGGCTCGACAACGGCGCTGTCCCCCGCACGCTGACGGACGAGAAGCTCCTGGTGACGTCCCGTGCGCTGCGGGTCCGGCGCGACGTCACCGAGGCGTTCACCGGCCCGGAGGCGGGCTTCGTGCCGCTCGCACACTCGTCGGGCCACAGCCTGACGTACGCGCGCACGGTCGCCGGCGAGGCCCGGGTGGTCGTGGTCGCCACGCGGCTCGGCGCCGCGGTCGAGCGGCTGGACGGGTGGGCCGACCACACGGTGGCCCTGCCGGAGGGGACGTGGCACGACGTGCTGACGGACCGCGAGGTGCCGGGCGGTGTGCAGCCAGTCGGCCCGCTCCTGGACCGGCTGCCGGTGGCGCTGCTCGTCGCAGGGGCCGTGTGATCCCGCGCGTCTGGGCACCGAACCCGACCGTCGTCGAGCTGGTCGGGTTCGACGGTGGCCCTCTCGGCGCGTTGCACCGCTCGGCGGACGGGTGGTGGACGGGCGAGGTCGACCTGCCGGACGGGACGGACTACGGCTACCGGCTCGACGGTGGTCCCGCCCGGCCGGATCCCCGCTCGGCGTGGCAGCCGCACGGGGTGCACGCACTGTCGCGGGTGTTCGACGCCGGCCGTCACCGGTGGCACGACACCGGCTGGTCCGGCCTCGACGCACGTGGGGCCGTCACGTACGAGCTGCACGTGGGGACGTTCACTCCGGAGGGCACGCTGGCGGCGGCGGCCTCCCGCCTGGAGCACCTGGTGGACCTGGGGGTCGACCTGGTCGAGCTCATGCCCGTCGCGGCGTTCGACGGTCAGCACGGCTGGGGGTACGACGGCGTCGCCCCGTACGCGGTGCACGAGGCCTACGGCGGCCCCGCAGCGCTGCAGTCGTTCGTCGATGCCGCCCATGGCGCCGGGGTGGGCGTCTGCCTGGACGTCGTCCACAACCACCTCGGTCCCTCCGGGAACTACCTGTCGCAGTTCGCCCCGTACTTCACGGACCGGCACAGCACCCCGTGGGGCGACGCGATCAACCTCGACGGTCCGGGATCGCCGCACGTCCGCCGCTGGATCTGCGACAACGCCCTCCGGTGGTTCACGGACTTCCACCTCGACGCGCTCCGGCTCGACGCCGTCCACGCCCTGCAGGACGGCTCGCCGGTGCACGTCCTGGCCCAGCTGTCCACCGAGGTGGCCCGCCTGGCGGACCGCCTCGGCCGACCCCTGTCGTTGGTCGCGGAGTCGGACCTGGACGACGTGGTCACCGTCGAGCCCGTCGCCTCCGGCGGTTGGGGGCTCACCGGGCAGTGGGACGACGACGTGCACCATGCCGTCCATGCCCTGGTCACCGGCGAGCGGCAGGGCTACTACGTCGACTTCGGCACGCCGGCCGAGCTCGAGTCGGTGCTCACCGGGGCGTTCCGGCACACGGGCGGGTGGTCGACGTTCCGGCAGCGGCGCTGGGGCCGTCCGGTGCCGGACGACGTGGACGGCCGCCGCTTCGTCGTCGCGGCCAGCACGCACGACCAGGTGGGCAACCGGGCCCTGGGCGACCGCCCGTCGGCGCACCTGGACGGCGGTGGTCTGGCCGCGGAGGCCGCGCTCATCCTGCTGTCGCCGTTCAGCCCGATGCTCTTCATGGGCGAGGAGTGGGGCGCGAGCACCCCGTTCCAGTACTTCACGGACTACGCCGACGCCGAGCTGGGGGCCGCCGTTCGCGACGGCCGCCGGGCGGAGTTCGCCGGCCACGGGCACCTGGACCTGTACGGCGGCCCGGTCGACGTGCCCGACCCCCAGGACCCCCGGACGTTCCTGGTCAGCAAGCTGGACTGGTCGGAGCCGGGCCGGCCCGACCACGCCCGGCTGCTCGACTGGTACCGCCAGCTGATCGCCCTGCGCCGTGCCGTCCCGGACCTGCGCAGCGGTGACCGGTCCGCGACCAGCCTCGCGTTCCTCCCGCCGTCGGACCCCCGCGGCGCGTACGACGGGTGGCTGGTGGTCGGTCGGGGTGCCGCACGTGTGGTGGTCAACCTGGCTGAACGAGCCCTCGACGTGCCGGTCGCGGCGCCGCAGGAGCCCGTGTCGGTCCGCGCCGCCTGGGCGCCCGGCACGCAGGTCGGCACCGTCGAGGGCCGGATCCTCCCCGTGCGCGTACCGGCACGGAGCGTCGTCGTCCTCGCCTGAGCCCCGCGGGCCGGCCGCCCCAGGACCAGCGCGCGCATCGGCGGCCGACGATCCCACCGCGGCGTCCGTCAGGCGATGGCGGCGCCGTCCGCAGCCAGTGCGCCGAGCCGGGACAGGGCCCGGTAGTACTTCTTGCGGTAGCCGCCGTGCAGCATCTCGGCCGAGAACAGCCCCTGCTCGCCGGAGCCGCCGAGCAGCACGGGCACGTCCCTGTCGTAGAGCCGGTCCACCAGGACGACGAGCCGCAGTGCGACGTCCTGCCGGAGCACCGGCCGCACACCGGTGAGGCCGACGAGGGCGACGCCGTCCAGCAGGGCGCCGTACCGGCTGGGGTGCACGTGGGCGAGGTGCTCCAGCAGGTCGCCGAAGTCGTCGAGCGTCGCGTCGTCGCGGCCGGTGAGCGCCGCACGGACCGCCTCGTCGGGCAGCCCCGTGCGGTCGGTGACGGGCCGCCGGTGCCGGTAGTCCTCACCGTCGATCCGCAGCACCTCGAACCGCTCGGCGAGCGCCTGGATCTCCCGCAGGAAGTCCTCGGCGGCGAACCGGCCCTCACCGAGCGACTCCGGCAGCGTGTTCGAGGTCGCCGCCAGTGCCACCCCGCGGTCCGCGAGCTCGCGCAGCAGCCGCGACATCAGGACGGTGTCCCCGGGGTCGTCCAGCTCGAACTCGTCGATGCACACCAACCGGTGCGCCGCGAGCGCCTCGACGGTGGCCCGGAAGCCCAGCGCGCCGACCAGGTTGGTGTACTCGACGAAGGTGCCGTACGCCGTGCCCTCGCGGCCCACCGCATGGGCGAGGGCGGCGAGCAGGTGCGTCTTGCCCACGCCGAAGCCGCCGTCGAGGTAGAGGGCCGGTGGCCGCCCACGCCTCCGTCGGCGCAGCCAGCCGCCGGACTGCTCCACACCGACCACCGCGGCGGCCGCCTGGCGCAGCCGGTCGAGCGCAGCCGCCTGGGAGGGGTGCGCCGGGTCGGGTCGATAGGTGTCGAACGTCTCGGCCGCGAAGTGCCGCGGTGGCACCAGCTCCTCGAGCAGCCGCTGCGGTGACGGTGCCGGGCTGCGTCCGACCAGGCTCCCCGCGCGCACGGTGGAGTCGGTCACGGTCGCCCACCCTACGTCCGCCTCGGCGGCACGCCGCGCCGGGCGACGGACCGCCTGCACGCCGGACCACCTAGGCTCGTCGCGTGACCGACACGATCGTCGTCCTCATCGAGGACACCCTGTCCCCCGCGGACGTCGACAAGCTGATCGCGCTGCACACCGACGAGGTGCTGCAGTACCGCGTGCTGGTGCCGGCGGACACGCAGCGGCCGCTCCTGCCGTGGATCGTGGACTCCCTGAGTCTCGGCGAGCTGCGCGAGGCGTGGAACCGCGCGGTCGGCAAGGAGCCGACGGAGCCGCAGGCCAAGGCGACGGCGGCCGAGCAGCTGGCCGGCACGCTGGCCGCGTTCGAGGCCGCCGGTCGGCGCGCGGTCGGGACAGTGGTCCAGGACGACCCGATCCCCGCGCTGCGGGCCGCCGTGGCGGAGGGCGGCGTTCGGGAGGTCGCGGTGGTCACCGACCCGCACCTGCTCGAGGACACGTTCCACCGCGACTGGGCGTCCCGCGCACGCGAGGAGCTGAAGCTGCCCGTGCTGCACCTCTACCGAGGCACCAGCGAGCTCGGCTGAGCCCACCGGGTCGACCGGTCGAGCCGCCTGCGTGCGGCCGCGCCGCTCCCGGGACGCCCGGGCCCCGGGGAGGCCGCCCGTAGGATGACCGCGCACCGGACCGCCGCGGCCGGGCGTGCAGGAACGGAGAACCCGCCGGGATGACGGACGCAGCCGGGACCACGTACGGGAACGCCGACTTCCTCCCCATCATCCTGGGGACCAGCGTCAACGCCTACAACCAGGCCCGGTCGCTGCACGAGGCGTTCGGCATCCGCTCGTTGGCCCTCGGCCGTGCGGCGCTCCGCGAGACGGCGCACTCGTCGATCATCGACGTGCGGGCGTACCGCGACTTCAGCTCGCCGGAGTTCGTCGTCGCGACGCTGAAGAAGCTGGCCGCCGAGTTCCCCGGCCGCAAGCGGCTGCTGCTGGCGAACATCGAGTTCTACACGAACATCCTGATCGAGCACCGCGCCGAGCTCGAGGACGACTTCATCGTCCCGCTGGTGCACAAGCCGCTCGCCGACCGGCTCATGGACAAGACGGACTTCTACCGCACGTGCGCCGAGCTGGGCGTGCCGCACCCGGAGACCGTCGTGGTCCGTCAGGACGAGGCCGGCGACACCGCGCTCGGCGCGGACCTGCCCTTCCCGTACCCCGTGATCCTCAAGCCGTCCGACACCGACACCTACCCGCGCCTGCGGTTCGAGGGCAAGCAGAAGGTGTACCTGGTGCAGGACGCGGCCGAGCTGCAGGTGCTGGTGGACCGGATCTTCTCCGCCGGCTACGTCGGCGACCTGCTGGTCCAGGAGTACATCGCGGGCGACGAGTCCGTGATGCGGGTGGCCAACACGTACTCCGACCGGCACGGGGTGATGCGCTTCGCGTCCCTGGGCCAGGTGGTGCTGACGGAGTACGACCCGACGATGGTCGGCAACAACAACGCGATCGTCAGCATGGCCGACGCGGAGCTGACCGAGTCGCTGCGCCGGCTGCTCGACAGCGTCGGGTACGTCGGCTCGGCCAACTTCGACCTGATGCACGACCGCCGGACCGGTACCAGCAAGGTGCTGGAGATCAACCTGCGGCAGGGCGCCACCAGCTACTACACGATGGCTGCCGGCGGGAACCTCACCCGCTGCTTCGTCGACGACCTGGTGTACGAGCAGGACCTCCCCGAGGTGATCACCACCGACGAGCGGTTGTGGATCAACGTCCCGTACCCGGTGGTGCTCGCCTACACCCCGGCGTCCCTGCGCGGACAGGTCCGCGCGGCCGCCCGCCGGGGCGTGACCCACACGCTGCGGTACGCGCCGGACCGGAGCCTGGCCCGTCAGGTCGACTTGCTGCGGATCGACCTGCGCCACACGCTGGACAACGTCCGCTACGCGCGCAACCGCCTCAACCGATAGCCCTCAGCACCACGTCGGCGATGCGGCGGGCGTCCGAGACGTCGACCCCGGTCGGCAGGTTCACGACGCGCGCGATCAGGTCCTCCGTCGTGGCCAGCGAGCCGTCACCCGGCGCATAGCCGTAGACGGCGGGGTCCTCGACACCAGGGAACAGCGCGGGCCGGTACCAGCGGCCGGCGTAGAAGCCCGCCTCGGAGACGGCGCTGAAGAGGCGCTCGGCGGCAGCCGCGTCGGAGGCGAAGAACGGGAACCGGACCAGGGGGCGGCCGTCGCCGATGCCTGCGGGGACCTGCACGACGCCGGCCAGCGCGCGGACGTACTCGCGCACCGCCGCAGCGCGGCGCGCCTCGACGTCCTCCAGGGACGGCAGCACGGCGCGCATCTGCGCGGCGACCCACGGGGACGGCCCGCTCGCCCGTGCCGACAGGCCGCCACGGCGCTCGACCGGTGCGACCGGCGGGTCGAACGCTCCTGCGGCCGTCAGCGCGTCGCGGACCGGACCGGAGACACCCTTCGGGAGGCGGTTCAGCACCCGGAGCTCGTTGACGTACAGGCGGGCGGCGAGGTCCTGCCGGCGCCCCGGCACCGGCAGCGCCACGAGGTCGCGGACCAGCCGCTCCCGCAGCCCGCCGTCGCCCAGCCGGGGGTCGATCCAGACCGCACCCCCGAAGCGCGTCGGCAGCATCTTCTCCGCGCCGAAGGAGTGGATCGACACGTCCGCCACGGGTTCGCCGTGCTCGTCCCGGGCCAGGGTCCCGACGCAGTGGGCGCTGTCCTCGACCAGCAGCGCGCCCACGTCGTGCGCCTGCCCGCGCAGCCGGACCGCCGCGGCGTCGTCCACGATGCCGAAGGTGTTCTGCAGCACGACGGCACGCGTCGAAGCGCCGAGCAGCACCCGCGCTGGGTCGATCGCGATGGAGTCGGGCGAGACCTCGGCGTACACCGGACGCAGCCCGGCGACCAGCACCGGGTCGACCGCGGTGCAGCAGGTGAACACCTGCGTGACCACGTCACCGGCGCCGCGCAGGTCGGCCAGGGCGCGGAAGACGACCTCCATGCCGTACCGCGCCTTGTGCACCAGGAACCAGTCGGCCGGGTCCGTACCGGTGCGTGCGGCGAGCATCGCCACCACGGCGTCGTTGGTCGCTGACATGGCGCTCCGATGGCTCGGGGGGTGTGGCACCGCAGGGCCGGGTGGCGCGGGTGCGTGCCCAGCGGGGCGACGCTCAGCCTATCGACCGCCGTGCCGCCGGCCGGTGCGGCCGTCGTCGCTCGAGAGGCCTCCGAGAGCCGGGTCGAGCCCCGTCGATAAGATGCCCGTCGTGCCCACCACCCCTTCGCCCGTCGTCACGCCCGTCCACGACCGGGCGGCGTGGGACGCGCTGGTCCGTGAGCTCGGTGGTCACCCGCTGCAGCTGTGGGGCTGGGGCGAGGTCAAGGCCACGGGTCCGTGGCGTGCGCACCGGCTGCACGTCACCGCGGCCGACCGCACCGTGGGCGCCGCCCAGGTGCTCGTGCGTCGGCTGCCCTTCCCCTTCCGGGCGCTCTCCTACGTGCCCCGCGGGCCGGCCGTCGCGCCCACCGACCCCACCGCGGCCGCCGGCTACGGCGTCGGCGACGAGGCGATGCGGTCCGCTGTGGCGCAGGCCGTCGTCTCGTGGTGCCGCGCCAACGTGGGCGGGGTGGGCGTGTCCTTCGAGCCGGACTGGCCCGAGGGCACCTCGCTGCCCCTGACCGGTGCCGTCCCCGGCGACCAGCCGATCCTGCTGCCGAGCACGATCGTCCTCGACCTGACCCAGAGCGCGGACGAGCTCATGGCGGCGATGAGCCGCACCACCCGTGCGGACGTGCGCAGCGGCGGCCGGGAGGTGGAGATCCGCCGGGTGACCGACGAGGCGGAGGTCCGCGCGGTGCTCGAGGTGTACCGCGAGACCGCGCAGCACGCCGGCTTCGCGCTGCACAGCCCGGAGTACTACCTGTCCATCCACCGCGAGCTCGGTGACGCCTCGGTGGTGGTCGCGGCGTTCCACGAGGGCAGGCCCTGCTCGTTCGTCTGGGACGTGATGTCCGGCGCCACCGCGTTCGAGCTCTACGGCGGTGTGAACGACGCCGGCCGCAAGGCGCGCGCGAACGCCCCGGTCAAGTGGTTCGCGGTCCGGCTGGCACAGGACGCCGGTCTGCTGCGCTACGACGTGAACGGCCTGCTGAACGACGGCGTCTCGACCTTCAAGCGCTCGTTCGCCAAGCACGAGGACCAGCTCGTCGGCACCGTGGACGTGCCGTTCTCACCCCTGTACCGGCTGTGGGTGCAGGCGGTCCCGCTGGCGAAGCGCGTGCTGCGGACCCTGCGGCGGCACTGACCTCCCCGGACGGCCACGGGGCCGGCCGCGCCACCCACGGGCGATGCGGCCGGCCCCGTGCCGCGCTCGTCAGGCGGGCTGCTCCGAGCGGTCCTCCGACCAGCCGGTGTGGAAGTAGCCGTCCTTGTCGACCCGCTGGTAGGTGTGCGCACCGAAGAAGTCCCGCTGCGCCTGGATCAGCGCCGCCGGCAGGCGCTCGGCGCGCACACCGTCGTAGTACGCCAGCGACGACGCGAACGCCGGCGTCGGGACGCCGTGCAGCGCCGCGGCCGCCACGACGCGCCGCCACGCTGCGAGGCCGTCACCGATCACGCCGGCGAAGTACGGGTCGGCGATCAGCAGCGGCAGGTCGGCGTCCCGCTCGTAGGCCTCGGTGATGCGTCCGAGGAAGCGGGCGCGGATGATGCAGCCGCCACGCCAGATGCGGGCCATCGCGCCGCGGTCGACGTCCCAGCCGTACAGCGCCGAGGCGGCGGCGATCTGGTCGAACCCCTGCGAGTAGGCGACGACCTTGGAGGCGTAGAGCGCGGCGCGCACGTCGTCGATGAACGCCTCGGCGTCGTCGACGGCCCACGGCTCGACCGCGGCCGGCAGCACCCCACGGGCCGCGTCGCGCTGCGCCACCCCGCCGGAGAGGGCCCGCGCGAAGGTCGCCTCGGCGATCCCGGTGATCGGCACCCCGAGGTCGAGGGCGTTCTGCACCGTCCAGCGGCCGGTGCCCTTCTGCTCCGCCCGGTCGGCCACGACGTCGACGAACGCCGCGCCCGTCTCGGCGTCCACGTGGCGCAGCACGTCCGCGGTGATCTCGATCAGGTACGACTCGAGGTCCCCGGTGTTCCAGGTGGCGAAGACGTCGCCGATCGCCGCCGCCGATGCGCCGAGACCCTGCCGCAGCAGGTCGTACGCCTCCGCGATCAGCTGCATGTCGGCGTACTCGATGCCGTTGTGCACCATCTTGACGAAGTGGCCGGCGCCGCCCGGGCCGACGTGGGTGCAGCACGGCTCGCCGTCCACGTGCGCCGAGATCGCCTCGAGCATCGGGCCGAGGGTGGCGTAGGCCTCCGCGGTGCCGCCCGGCATGATCGACGGCCCGTTCAGCGCCCCTTCCTCGCCGCCCGAGACCCCGGTGCCGACGAAGTGCAGCCCCTTCTCGCTAAGCGCCGCCTCGCGCCGCACCGTGTCGGGGAAGTGCGCGTTGCCGGCGTCCACCACGATGTCGCCCGGCTCGAGCAGCGGCACCAGCTCGTCGATCACCGCATCGGTCGGCGCACCCGCCTTGACCATGACGATCACGGTGCGCGGCCGGACCAGGCTGCCGACGAACTCCTCCATCGACGACGACGGCACGAAGGTCCCCTCGTCCCCGTGCTCGGCGACCAGCGAGTCGGTGCGCGCCTGCGACCGGTTGTGCAGCGCCACGGTGTAGCCGTGCCGGGCGAGGTTCCGCGCGAGGTTCCGGCCCATCACGGCCAGACCCGTCACACCGATCTGCGCGGTGGGGGTCGCTGTCGAGGTGCTGCTGACGGACATACGAGCGCTCCTTCAGGTCGCGATGTGCCGGCGGTCAGCCTAGTGCGGGCCCCTGAGCAGGCCCGCGGCGTGCCGGGCGCTGGACGCCCCCGCCGGTGCGTACGCTGCCGACGTGGCTGCCCCGGACGACGTGCCCGCGGTCTTCGTCCGCGCGCTGCGCTCGCTGCGGGGGGTTCCCGTCCGCCCCGAGGTGGTGCTCGACGAGGTGCCCGGCCCCGCCCGGATCGCCCCGTACACCGCCGCGCTGACGGCAGAGGTGCGCTCGGCCCGCCGGTCCGTCGCGGCCGACGAGCTCGCCTCGGGCCGGTTCGTCGTGCTGCACGACCCCGAGGGGCAGGAGGCCTGGGAGGGCCAGTTCCGGCTGGTCACGCTGGTGCGCGCCGGGCTGGACCACGAGCTCGGCGCCGACCCCCTGCTCGCGGAGGTGGCGTGGTCCTGGTTCCTGGACTCCCTCGCGGACGCAGGTGTCCCGCCCCATGCCGCCGGTGGCACCGTCACGCGCGTGCTGTCGCAGAGCTTCGGCTCGCTCGGCCCGCGTGAGGAGAGCAGCGACCTGGAGATCCGTGCCTCCTGGACGGCGACGGACGAGGACCTGCGCCCGCACCTCCTGGCGTGGACCCGGTTGCTCTGCACGGCCGCCGGCCTCGAACCGCTGCCCGACGGCGTGGTGTCGTTGAGCCCGCGTCGGTGACGTAGGCACGCTCGGGCTCAAGCCGCCAGGGCCGGGTGCCGATGCCCCGGTGTGAGCATCCAGCCGCTGCGCCGAGACCCGCGGCTGCCGGCCGTGCCCCGGCCCCGGCCCGGGGTCATCCCGGCACCCAAGCGCGCCTCGTCCTGCGTCGTGGTGGACGAGCTGGGCGGAGCCGCCGCAGGCGCCCTCGAGGCGCTGCGCGGTCGCGACCTCGGGACGGTCGTCGTCCTCGCGCGACGTGCTGAGCCCGCGGAGGTCAGCTCGCTGCTCAGCCACGGAGCCCGCGGGGCCGTCGTGGCGACGGAGCGCCCGCAGGAGAGCCGGACGGCACCGGGGGCGGCGCCCGACCTGTCCGTGCGCGAGATCGGCGTGCTGCGGCACGTGGCGCAGGGTTGCTCCAACCGGGAGGTCGGCGACCTGCTCGGGCTGTCCGCGCTGACCGTGAAGAGCCACCTGGCACGGATCTCCCGCAAGCTGGGCACCGGGGACCGCGCGCAGCTCGTCGCGATCGCCCTGCGCGGCGGGCTCCTCGACTGACCGCAGGTCGCTCAGACGTGCTCGGGTGGGCATCGCACCGGAGCGGCACGCGGGTCCGGTGCGCGGAGCCGGGGCCGGACTCGCCTACGGTGGCCTCGTGACGGACGAGCGCGACGAGCTGGACGTCGTCGGCGGTCCCGCTGCCGACGACGAGGGTCCTGCCGCCGTCGAGGTCGTCCCCCTCACCGAGCCCGCCGACGGCATACCCCCCGTGGTGGACACCGCCGAGGCGCTGGCCGAGGTCGTCGAGGCCTTCGGCAACGGCACGGGCCCGGTGGCCGTCGACGCCGAGCGCGCCTCCGGCTACCGCTACGGGCAGCGCACCTACCTCGTCCAGCTCCGACGGGAAGGCGCCGGTACGGCCCTGATCGACCCCGTCGCGCTGCCGGACCTCTCGGCGTTGTCCGAGGCGCTCGTCGGCGTCGAGTGGGTGCTGCACGCGGCGTCCCAGGACCTCCCCGGGCTCGCCGAGCAGGGTCTGCGCGCCTCGCGGGTGTTCGACACCGAGCTGGCGGCGCGGCTGCTCGGCATGGAGCGGGTCGGTCTCGCCGCGGTGGTCGCAGAGACGCTCGGCCTGGGCCTCGCGAAGGAGCACTCGGCGGTGGACTGGTCCACCCGACCGCTCCCGCTGGAGTGGCTCCGCTACGCCGCCCTCGACGTCGAGCTGCTGGTGCCGGTGCGGGAGATCCTCGCCGAGCGGCTGGCCGCGGCCGGCAAGGCGGAGTGGGCCGCGCAGGAGTTCGAGGCGGAGCGCACGGCCGCACCACCGGCACCTCGCGTCGAGCCCTGGCGCCGCGTGTCCGGCCTGCACGCCGTGCGTGACGCACGCCGGCTCGCCGTGGTGCGTGAGCTGTGGGAGACCCGGGACGCGAACGCCCGGCAGCGGGACATCTCGCCGGGACGGGTGCTGCCCGACCACGCGATCGTCGCGGCCGCCCAGGCGCTGCCGCGGACCGTCCCCCAGCTCGTCGCGCTCCCGCAGTTCGCCGGAAAGGGCACCCGGCGCCGCGCGACCCTCTGGCAGTCGGCGATCGACCGAGCGCTGGCGCTGCCCGAGCGGGAGCTGCCGAGCGTGCGCGGGCCACGGTCGGACGCACCGCCGCCACCACGCGCCTGGGCCGACCGCGACCCCGACGCCGCCGCGAGGCTGGCGGCCGCGCGCGCGGTGGTCGCCACGACCTCGCAGGCCTGGAACGTGCCGGCGGAGAACCTTCTGCAGCCGGACCTGCTGCGGCGTCTGTGCTGGTCACCGCCCGTGCCGGCGGATCTGGAGGCGGTGCGGGCTGCGCTGGTCGCCGGTGGTGCACGCCCGTGGCAGGTGGACCTGATGGCCCCCCTGCTGACGCCGACGATCGGTGTCAGGGCCAGCTGACGGACGCGGTGTTACTCTTCGGTAGCCTTCTGCATCTGGGACGTAGGTCCTAGCCACAGAGGCATCCGGACACTGCCGTCCCAGGAGGCCCGATGCCGACCTCGCCCGCCCGCACCGTTCGTTCGGTCGCCTTCGTCGACGGTGTGCGTACACCGTTCGGCCGCGCCCGGCCGGACGGCCTCTACGCCGGCACCCGTGCCGACGACCTCGCCGTCCGCACCGTGCGGGAGCTGGTGCGCCGGCACCCGCAGCTCCCGCTGGACCGGATCGACGACGTGGCGATCGCTGCCGCGACGCAGAGCGGTGACCAGGGGCTCACCCTCGGCCGGACCGTCAGCCTGCTGGCCGGCCTGCCCCGCACCGTGCCCGGGTTCGCCGTGGACCGGATGTGCGCCGGCGCCATGACCGCGGTGACGGCGACCGCGTCGGCCATCGCGGTCGGCGCGCAGGACGTCGCGCTGGCCGGCGGCGTGGAGCACATGGGCCACCACCCCATGGGGTCCGGGGCCGAGCCGAACCCGCGCTTCGTCGTCGAGCGTCTGGTCGACGGCGAGGCGCTCAGCATGGGAGCGACGGCCGAGAACCTGCACGACCGGTTCCCCGCACTGACCCGCGCGCGCGCCGACGCGTACGGCGTGGCGAGCCAGGCGCGGTACGCCGCTGCGCTCGCCGCCGGGCAGATCGAGCCGGACCTGGTCCCCGTGGCCGTCTACGACCCCGAGCACGGCTGGGGTCTGGCCACGGCGGACGAGCCTCCGCGCCCCGGCACCACGCTGGAGGGCGTCGCCGACCTGCCCACGCCTTTCCGGCCCGGCGGCAGGGTGACGGCCGCGACCTCGGCGCCGCTCACGGACGGCGCTGCCTCGTGCCTGCTGGTGGCCGAGGACGTCGCCACCGAGCTCGGTCTGCCCGTGCGGATGCGGATGGTCGGCTTCGGCTACGCGGGGGTGGACCCGGAGGTGATGGGTCTCGGTCCGGTGCCCGCCACGGAGCGCGCTCTGCAGCGCGCCGGTCTGACCATCGGCGACATCGGCCTGTTCGAGCTGAACGAGGCGTTCGCGGTCCAGGTCCTGTCCTTCCTCGACGCCTTCGGCATCGCCGACGACGACCCGCGGGTCAATCCGTACGGCGGTGCGATCGCCGTCGGCCACCCGCTGGCGTCCTCCGGCGTGCGGCTGATGATCCAGCTCGCACGCCAGTTCGCCGAGCGGCCCGACGTCCGGTACGGCCTCACGGCGATGTGCGTCGGCCTCGGCCAGGGCGGCGCCGTGATCTGGGAGAACCCGAGCTACACGGGGAGCGCACGATGAGCACCGCACCTCGCCCCGAACGGGTCGCGCACGCCCGCGTGCGGGACGTGACCCTCCCCCGCCGCCTGGGCACGCTCGCCCTGGTCACGGTCGACAACGGGCTGGACCACTCCAAGCCGACCACGCTCGGTCCCGCCGGGGTGGCGGAGCTGACGGAGGCGCTCCAGACGCTGCAGGGCCGCGTGCGGCGCGGCGAGCTCGCCGCCGTCGCAGTGACGGGCAAGCCGTGGGTCTTCGCGGCCGGCGCCGACCTCACGCAGGTGACGGCCGTCCGGACCCGGGAGCAGGCGCTGGCGCTGGGTCGCAACGGCCACGCGGCGTACGAGCTGCTGCACTCCATGGGCGTGCCGACCTTCGCCTTCGTCAACGGCGTCGCGCTGGGCGGCGGCCTCGAGCTGGCCCTGAGCTGCGCCTACCGCACGGTGTCGGCGGACGTGCGGGCGCTCGGGCTGCCCGAGACCGGGCTCGGGCTGGTGCCGGGCTGGGGCGGCGCGTACCTGATGCCGCGCCTCGTCGGTATCGAGCGTGCGCTCGAGGTGGTGCTGACCCGCCCGGCGGCGAACAAGCCCTACGGCGCCGCGGAGGCGGCCCGCATCGGCCTGGTGGACGTCGTGCTGGATGCGGCGGACTTCCTCGAGCAGTCGGTGCGGTGGGCGGCCGACGTGCTCGACGGCACGGTCCGCGTCGAACGGCGCCCGCTGGACGACGAGGGCACGTGGACCCGCGCCGTCGCACGTGCCCGCGAGGTCCTCGACGCGACGGTCGCCGGCTCCCGGCCGGCCCCGTACCGCGCCCTCGAGCTGCTCTCAGCAGCACGCGAGGCGGACCGCGTGGCGGCGTTCGCGGCGGAGGACGACGCCCTCGCCGACCTGGTGATGACCGACGAGATGCGTGCCAGCGTCTACGCGTTCGGTCTGGTCAGCGGAGCGAAGCATCCGCAGCACGCGCCGGACTCGGCGCTGGCCCGGCCGGTCACCCGGGTCGGCGTGGTGGGCGCCGGACTGATGGCCGCCCAGATCGCCACGCTGTTCGCCCGCCGCCTGAAGGTGCCGGTGGTGATGCGGGACCTGGACGAGGAGCGGGTGGCCCACGGGCTGGCTGCGGTCCGCTCTGCCGTGGAGCGCATGGTCGGCTCCGGACGCCTGTCCGCCGACGCCGGTGCCCGGGTGGTCGGTTCCGTCGCCGGCAGCACGGAGCTGTCCGCGCTCGCCGGGTGCGACCTGGTCATCGAGGCCGTCACGGAGCTGCTGCCGGTCAAGCAGCGGGTGTTCGCCGAGCTCGAGCAGGTGGTCGGCCCGGACACCGTCCTGGCGACCAACACCTCGGCGCTCTCGGTCACGGCGATGGCGTCCGGGCTCGCCCATCCCGAACGCGTCGTCGGCCTGCACTTCTTCAACCCCGTCGCCGCGATGCCCCTTGTCGAGGTGGTACGGGCCCAGGAGACCGACGACGCGGCGGTCGCCACCGGCCTCGACGTGGTCGCACGCCTCGGCAAGACGGCCGTCCCGGTGCTGGACCGTCCGGGGTTCGTGGTGAACCGTCTGCTAGTGCTGCTGCTCGGCGTGGTGGTCGGCGCCATCGAGGACGGCACACCGGTCGAGGTCGCCGACCACGCGCTCGACCGGTTGGGCCTGCCGATGCCGCCGTTCGAGCTGTTCGACCTCGTCGGCCCGGCCGTCGGTCTGCACGTCCTCACGTCCCTGCGCGCCGACCTCGGCGAGCGCTTCCCGCGCTCTCCCGGCCTGGAGCGGCTGGTCGCGGAGGGCACGGTCGTGGTGCTTCCGCGGCCGGCGCCGGGCCTGCCGCGCCGCGTCGACCCGGCGATCCAGGCGGTCTTCGACGCCGCACGCGAGCATCCGCGCCGGGACACCCCGCTGGACGGCCAGGGGCTGCTCGACGCGGTGCTGACGGCGCTCACCGTCGAGGTCGGCCACCTGCTCGACGAGCACGTCGTGCCCTCGGCCGACCAGGTGGACCTGTGCATGATCCTCGGCGCGGGGTGGCCGTCGCACCTGGGAGGCCTGACACCGCTCCTGGACCGCACGGGCTACAGCGAACGAGTTCTGGGGCACCGGCTGCTGCCGCCGGGCACGGCCGACGTGCCGCAGGACTGACCCGGACGCCCGCTGCACCGGCCCGCCCGCCCCTCGGCGCGGGACGGTGCACGCCGGGAACGACGACGGGCCCGGTGCGGCGGGAGTGATCCGCCGCACCGGGCCCGTCGGTGCGTCGCTACGACCTCACGCGTTCGTGTGGAACGTGCGGGACAGCACGTCGAGCTGCTGCTCCTTGGTGAGCTTGACGAAGTTCACCGCGTAGCCGGACACCCGCACCGTGAGGTTCGGGTACTTCTCCGGGTGCTCGATCGCGTCCTCGAGGGTCTCGCGGGAGAGCACGTTGATGTTGGCGTGGTACAGGCCCTCGCCCATGCCGGCGTCGAGGATGCCGACCAGGTTGCCGACCTGCTCGTCCTTGTCCCGGCCGAGGCCGGAGGGCGTGATCGTGTTGGTCAGCGAGATGCCGTCCAGCGCGTCGTTGTAGTCGAGCTTGCCCACGGAGAGCATGGACGCGACCATCCCGTGCGTGTCCATGCCGTTCTCCGGGTTGGCGCCCGGTGCGAACGGCGTGCCCTTCTGGTGGCCGGACGGGAACGACCCGGTCGCCTTGCCGTAGACCACGTTCGAGGTGATGGTCAGCACCGACTGCGTCGGCACCGCGTCGCGGTACGTCGGCAGCTTGCGGATCTTGTCCATGACGGTCTTGACCACCAGCTGGGCCAGCTCGTCGGCACGGTCGTCGTCGTTGCCGTACACCGGGAACTCACCCTCGGTGACGTAGTCCACGACCAGGCCGGTCTCGTCGCGGACCGGGGTGACCTTGGCGTACTTGATGGCCGCCAGGCTGTCCGCCACGATCGACAGGCCGGCGATGCCGCAGCCGAGGGTGCGCACGATCTCGTCGTCGTGCAGCGCCATCTCGATCGACTCGTAGGCGTACTTGTCGTGGCTGTAGTGGATGATGTTCAGCGCCTCGACGTAGGTCGCGGTGACCCAGTCGAGCATCTGGTCGTACTTGGCCCAGACCTCGTCGAAGTCCAGCGGACCGTCGCCCTGCACGGCCTCGTAGCCCGGCACGATCAGCTTGCCGGACATCTCGTCCCGCCCGCCGTTGATCGCGTAGAGCAGCGACTTGGCCGCGTTGACGCGGGCACCGAAGAACTGCATCTGCTTGCCGATGGTCATCGGGGACACGCAGCACGCGATCGCGGCGTCGTCACCCCAGTGGCAGCGGATCTGCTCGTCGGACTCGTACTGGATGGCGGAGGTCTCGATCGAGATCGCGGCGCAGAAGTCCTTGTAGCCGTCGGGCAGCGCCGGGTCCCAGAAGATCGTGATGTTCGGCTCGGGAGCCGGGCCGAGGTTGCGCAGAGTCTGCAGCAGGCGGAACGAGGTCTTGGTGACCAGCGCACGCCCGTCCTCGCCGAAGCCGCCGTCGGACCAGGTCGCCCAGTACGGGTCGCCGGAGAAGATCTGGTCGTAGTCGATGGTCCGCAGGAAGCGGACGATGCGGAGCTTGAGGACCAGCGCGTCGATGATCTCCTGCGCGCCCTCCTCCGTCAGGGTGCCGGCGGCGATGTCACGCTCGGAGTAGACGTCGAAGAAGGACGAGAGCCGGCCGATGCTCATGGCGGCGCCGTCCTGGCTCTTCACCGAGGCGAGGTACCCGAAGTACGTCCACTGGACCGCCTCCTGGAACGTCTGCGCCGGGCGACCCAGGTCGAAGCCGTACTGCTCACCGAGCCGCTTGAGCTTCTTCAGCGCCTTGACCTGCTCGGAGTGCTCCTCGCGGTACCGCGCCCAGTTCTCGGAGAACGGCTGGTCGGCGACCGAGTCCTTGTCCTTCAGCTTCGCGGCGATCAGCGCGTCGACGCCGTACAGCGCCACGCGGCGGTAGTCGCCGATGATCCGGCCGCGGCCGTAGGCGTCCGGCAGGCCGGTGACGATGTGCGAGCTGCGCGCGGCGCGGATGCGCGGGGTGTAGATGTCGAACACCGCGTCGTTGTGCGTCTTGCGGTACTGGGTGAAGATCCGCTTGATCTCGGGGTCGGGCTCGAGGCCGGCCTCCTTGATCGCGGTCTCGACCATGCGCCAGCCGCCGTTGGGCATCATCGCCCGCTTGAGCGGCACGTCGGTCTGCAGGCCGACGACCACGTCGTCGTCCTCGCTGATGTAGCCCGCGGGGAACGCGTCGATGTCCGCCGGCGTGTGGGTGTCGACGTCGTAGACGCGCTTCGCGCGCTCGACGGACAGGAACTTCTTCTCCAGCGTGTCCCAGATGCCCAGCGTCTTCGCGGTGGGACCTGCCAGGAACGATGCGTCGCCGGTGTACGGCGTGTAGTTGCGCTGGATGAAGTCCCGGACGTCGATCGTGTCGGTCCAGGGCCCCGGCACGAAGCCGGTCCACTCAGCGGGTGTTGCGGTCGAGACCGGAGTCGCGGTAGTCGACATGGGACGCCTTCCTCCTTGGGGGGTCGTTGACCACCCTAGGAGCGAAGTCATGGGACGACTCGGGTCATAGGTCCTGGGATGAGTTGGGGCCCAGGCCAGAGGCTTGTGGCCTCCGTCACAGCGCTGTGGCGCCGCTCACATCACCGTGAGACCGCGGGCGCGGAACTGGTCCCGGACCCGCTCGACGAGCTCCGCGGACGGCGCACGGACGCCGTCGAGCTCGTACCGCATGCCCAGCTCGGCCCACTTGTCGCGGCCCATCTGGTGGAACGGCAGCACCTCGACGCGCTCGACCGTGGAGAGCGCCTGCACGTGGTCGGCGACCTTCTCGACGTTCTCGACGGCGTCCGTCAGACCCGGCACCAGGACGAACCTGATCCACATCGGCGTGCCGTGCTCCGCCAGCCGGCGGCCGAACTCCAGCGTCGGCGCGAGCTCGCGCCCCGTCACGCGCTTGTACGTCTCCTCGTCGCCGGACTTGATGTCCAGCAGCACCAGGTCGAGGTCGTCGATCATCTCGTCGGTGCACGCCCGACCCAGGTAGCCGGACGTGTCGATGGTGGTGTGGATGCCCATCGCCTTCGCGCCGCGCAGCAGCCGCTTCACGAACGCGGGCTGCATCAGCGGCTCACCGCCGGAGATGGTCAGGCCGCCGCCCGTCGCCGCGAACACGCGCCGGTACCGACCGATGCGCCGGAGCAGCTCCTCGGCCGTCACGCTCGTGCCGCGCCGCATCTCCCACGTGTCGGGGTTGTGGCAGTACAGGCACTGCAGCGGGCAGCCCGACAGGAAGACGGTCATCCGGGTGCCCGGTCCGTCGACCGCGGTCACCAGCTCCCACGAGTGCACGGAGCCGAGCTCGCCCGTGCGCACCTGCGCCAGCCGCTCGGAACGCTCGAGCTCCTCGGCCTCCAGGCCCGACGTACCGGCGCCCTGCGCCCGCACGTTCGACCCGCCGACCAGCGGCAGCCCCAGCTCGACGACCGGAGCACCGGCCCGTTCGGCGACCAGCGTGCCGGTGCCACCGACGTTGGTGCCCACCTCGCCGCTCATACGGCACCGTGGAAGGTGCGGGACAGCACGTCGAGCTGCTGCTCGCGCGTCAGTCGGACGAAGTTCACGGCGTACCCCGAGACTCGGACGGTCAGCTGCGGATAGCTCTCCGGGTGCTCCATCGCGTCGAGCAGCGTGGTCCGGTCGAGCACGTTGACGTTCATGTGGTAGCCCGTGGACAGCGTGTACGCGTCCAGCAGGCCGACCAGGTTGGCCACCTGCTCGGCGCGGGTGCGGCCCAGGCCGGATGGCAGCACGGAGCTGGTCAGCGAGATGCCGTCCTGCGCCTCCGAGTACGGCAGCTTGGCGACCGACAGCGCCGAGGCGAGCATGCCGTGCGTGTCGCGGCCGTTCATCGGGTTGGCGCCCGGCGCGAACGGCTCGCCGTAGCGGCGGCCGTCCGGCGTGGACCCGGTGGCCTTGCCGTAGACGACGTTCGAGGTGATGGTCAGCACGGACTGGGTGTGCAGCGCGTTGCGGTACGTCGGCTGCTGGCGCAGCTTGGCCATGAAGGTCCGCACCACCCAGGCCGCGATGTCGTCCACCCGGTCGTCGTCGTTGCCGAAGGTCGGGTACTCCCCCTCGATCGCGTACTCGGTGACCAGGCCGTCGGTGGTGCGCAGCGCGCGCACCGTCGTGTGCTTGATGGCGGACAACGAGTCGGCGACGACGGACAGGCCGGCGATGCCGCACGCGAGGGTGCGCAGCACCGTGCGGTCGTGCAGCGCCATCTCCAGGCGCTCGTACGCGTACTTGTCGTGCATGTAGTGCACGCAGTTCAGGGCGTCGACGTAGGTCTGGGCCACCCAGTCGAGCATCCGGTCGAACTTGGCGACCACGTCGTCGTAGTCGAGCACCTCGCCCTCGACGGGCGCCGTCACGGGACCGACCTGCCGGCCCGTCATCTCGTCCCGGCCGCCGTTGATCGCGTACAGCAGAGCCTTGGCGAGGTTGACCCGCGCACCGAAGAACTGCATCTGCTTGCCGACCCGCATCGGGGACACGCAGCAGGAGATCGCCGCGTCGTCGCCCCACGAGGAGCGGATCAGCTCGTCCGACTCGTACTGGATCGCCGAGCTGTCGATCGACATCTCGGCGCAGAACCGCTTGAACCCCTCGGGCAGCCGCTCGCTCCACAGCACGGTCAGGTTGGGCTCCGGCGCCGGACCGAGGTTGCGCAGCGTCTGCAGGTACCGGAACGAGGTGCGGGTCACCAGCGGGCGCCCGTCCTCACCCATGCCGCCGATCGTCTCGGTCACCCACGTCGGGTCGCCGGAGAACAGCGCGTCGTACTCCGGTGTCCGCAGGAACCGCACGATGCGGAGCTTGATGACGAAGTCGTCGACCAGCTCCTGCGCCTGCTCCTCCGTCAGCACGCCCGCCTCGAGGTCGCGCTGCAGGTACACGTCGAGGAACGTCGAGGTGCGACCCAGCGACATCGCCGCGCCGTTCTGCTCCTTCACCGCGCCGAGGTACGCGAGGTACAGCCACTGCACCGCCTCGCGCGCGGTGCGCGCCGGCCGGCTGATGTCGAGGCCGTACGACGACGCCATCTGGGCCAGCTCGCCGAGCGCCCGGATCTGCTCCGCGAGCTCCTCGCGGTCGCGGATCACGTCCTCCGTCGACCGCTCCATGTCGAGCGAGGCCTTCTCCAGCCGCTTGCCCTCGATCAGGGCGTCCACGCCGTACAGCGCGACGCGCCGGTAGTCGCCGATGATCCGGCCGCGGCCGTACCCGTCCGGCAGGCCGGTGATCAGGTGGCTGGACCGCGCCGCCCGCACCGCGGGCGGGTAGACGTCGAACACCCCGTCGTTGTGGGTCTTGCGGTACTTGGTGAACACGTCGACGATTTCGCGCGGCGCGGCGTAGCCGTACGTGGCGAGCGCCTGCTCCACCATCCGCCAGCCGCCGTTCGGCATGATCGCGCGCTTGAGCGGCGCGTCGGTCTGCAGGCCGACGATCAGCTCGCGCTCCTTGTCGATCCAGCCGGGCCGGTGCGAGGTGATCGTCGACGGCGTGGCGGCGTCGACGTCGTAGACGCCCTTCTCGCGCTCGACGGCGAACATGGGGGTCAGCTCGTCCCAGACCGCCAGGGTGCGCGGCGTCGGACCGGCGAGGAACTCACCGTCGCCCGTGTAGGGCGTGTAGTTGCGCTGGACGAAGTCCCGGACGTCGATGCGGTCCGCCCAGGGTCCGGGGACGAACCCCTCCCAGGCGCGCGGCAGCGCGCTGTCGCGGCGGAGGGAGGCGGCGGTGAGAGGCATCCAGAGCTCCAGGTATCGGGTCTACGACGACGTTATGACCCAATTCATAGGATGTCTCGGGACGTTCGTCCCCAGGTCGAACCGGTGCAGATACCGGTCAGTCGGACGCGCCGAGCGCGGTCAGCACGTCTGCGGCGACGTCGGCGGCGCCGAGCCGCAGCTGGTCGACGAGCTGCTCGCGGGTCGCGTGCCCCAGGAACGCGCGCGGGATGCCGAACGACTGCACGGCCTCTCGCAGCCCCTGCTCGACGCAGCGCTGAGCGAGGAGCGACCCGACGCCGCCCTCGACCAGGCCGTCCTCGAGCGTGACGACGTGCTCGTGCTCACCGACCAGCTTCACCAGCGTCGGCGGGACCGGAACCGGCCACAGCGGGTCGACCACCGTCACGGCCAGGCCGTGCGCCGCGAGCAGGTCGCCGACCGCCAGAGCGGTCGGCACCATCGCACCGACCCCGACGACCAGCACGCGTCGGGCCGCAGGGCGGTCCTTCACGGCGTGGCGCGCGAGCACGTCGACCCCGTCCAGGTGCTCGATCGCGGGCACGGACTCGGGCAGCGCCCCCTTCGGGTACCGCACGACCGTGGGAGCGTCGTCGACGTCGACGGCGGTGCGCAGCGCCGTGCGCAGCGTCGCCTCGTCGCGCGGCGCCGCCAGGCGCAGGCCGGGCACCAGGGACAGCAGGGACAGGTCCCACATGCCGTTGTGGCTGGCACCGTCGTCGCCGGTGATCCCGGCGCGGTCGAGGACGAACGTCACACCGGCACGGTGCAGCGCCACGTCCATCAGGACCTGGTCGAAGGCGCGGTTGAGGAAGGTCGCGTACACCGCCACGACGGGGTGCAGCCCGGCGAAGGCCATCCCGGCGGCGGACGTCGCGGCGTGCTGCTCGGCGATGCCGACGTCGAACACGCGCTCGGGGAACTCGGCGGCGAAGGGCGCCAGCCCGACCGGCTGGAGCATCGCGGCCGTGACCGCGACGACGTCACGGCGCCGACGGCCGATCCGGACGATCTCGTCGGCGAACACGCTCGTCCACCCGAATCGTGAGGGCGCCAGGGGCAGGCCGGTCTCCGGGTGGATCTGGCCCACCGCGTGGAACCGGTCGGCGACGTCCTGCTCGGCGGGGGTGTACCCGCGGCCCTTCTCCGTGATCACGTGCACGATCACCGGACCGCCGTAGGCGCGCGCCCGGCGCAGCGCCCGCTCGACCTCGCGCTCGTCGTGACCGTCGACGGGGCCGATGTACTTCAGGCCGAGGTCCTCGAACATGCCCTGCGGCGCGACGACGTCCTTCAGGCCCTTCTTCAGGCCGTGCAGCGCGTCGTAGGCCAGGCGTCCCGGCGGACCGGACCGGCGCAGCGTCGCCTTGCCCCAGCTCAGCACGCTCTCGTAGCCCTGCGTGGTGCGGAGCGTGTCGAGGTGCCGCGCGAGGCCGCCGATGGTCGGGGCGTAGCTGCGCCCGTTGTCGTTCACGACGACGACGAGGCGGCGGTCCTCCCCCGCGGCGATGTTGTTCAGCGCCTCCCAGGCCATGCCTCCGGTCAGCGCCCCGTCACCGATCACCGCGACGACGTGCCGGTCCGGCTCGCCCCTCAGCTCGTACGCCTTGGCGATGCCGTCGGCCCAGCTCAGCGCCGTCGACGCGTGCGAGTTCTCCACCACGTCGTGCTCGGACTCGCTGCGGCTGGGGTACCCGGACAGACCGCCACGGCGCCGCAGCTGCGTGAAGTCGGACCGACCGGTCAGCAGCTTGTGCACGTACGCCTGATGACCCGTGTCGAACACCAGGGTGTCGTGCGGCGAACGGAACACCCGGTGGAGCGCGATGGTCAGCTCGACGACCCCGAGGTTGGGTCCCAGGTGGCCGCCCGTCCGGGAGACGGACTCGACCAGGAAGTGCCGGATCTCGCCGGCGAGCTCGTCCACCTGGCGGGGCGTGAGCCGCCGGACGTCCGCGGGCGACGAGATGTGCTCGAGGAGCCCCACGCTGCCCTCCCTCCGGCCGCCGCTCGACCGCCGCACCGCACGAAGGCCGAAGGACACTGTATGGCCGGCGGCCCCGCACCGTCGCGCTCACCCGCACGGGGCCGCGGCGCGCGGGCGGTGAACAGGCACGCGTCGACGGGTGGCCGCCCGGCGGACCTGGTCGCGACCCGAGGGCCGTCGTGCGACCCCCGGTAGGCTGTCTCGGAAAGGGGAACTCCCATGCGCTTCCTGCCCGGCCACACGGCCTCCGGCGACCTGACCTACGGCGACGTCTTCCTCGTGCCGTCCCGGTCGGAGGTCGTCTCCCGGTTCGACGTCGACCTGACCACCGGTGACGGCACCGGGACGACCATCCCCGTCGTCGTCGCGAACATGACCGCCGTCGCGGGGCGACGGATGGCGGAGACCGTCGCGCGCCGCGGCGGCCTCGCGGTGCTGCCCCAGGACACCCCGACGGACGTGGTGGCCGAGGTGGTCGCCTCCGTCAAGTCCCGGCACCCCGTCGTCGAGACCGCCGTGGTGGTCAGCCCGCACGACACCGTGCAGACCGCGGTCACCCTGATCGGCAAGCGCTCGCACGGCGCGGCCGTGGTGGTGGACGAGGGCCGCCCGGTCGGGGTGGTCACCGAGGCCGACTGCCGCGACGTCGACCGGTTCACCCAGGTGGCCGAGGTGATGGCGCAGAACCCGACGACGCTCGACCTGCACGTGCTGGAGCAGCGCGGGACGGCCGGCCTCGAGGACGCGTACGAGCGCCTGCACGCCTCCCGCCGCCGGTTTGCGCCGGTGGTGCGGGACGGCATGCTGATCGGCGTGCTGACCCAGGTCGGGGCGCTGCGGTCCTCGATCTACACGCCCGCCCTGGACGGGCGTGGCCGGCTGCGGGTCGGCGCGGCGGTGGGCATCAACGGCGACGTGCGGGCGAAGGCGGCGAGCCTGCTCGAGGCCGAGGTCGACGTGCTCGTCGTCGACACGGCGCACGGCCACCAGCGCAAGATGCTCGACGCGCTGGCAGCCGTCCGCTCGCTCGACCCGCAGGTCCCTGTGGTCGCGGGTAACGTCGTCACCGCCCAGGGCACGCGCGACCTCGTCGAGGCGGGCGCGGACATCGTCAAGGTCGGCGTGGGCCCGGGTGCGATGTGCACCACGCGCATGATGACCGCCGTCGGCCGGCCGCAGTTCTCCGCCGTGCTGGAGTGCGCGCAGGAGGCACGGCGACTCGGCCGCAGCGTCTGGGCCGACGGCGGCGTCCGGTACCCGCGCGACGTCGCACTGGCGCTGTCCGCCGGTGCGTCGCAGGTGATGATCGGCTCCTGGTTCGCCGGCACGCACGAGTCGCCGGGCGACCTGCACACGGACCCCGACGGGCGGCTGTACAAGGAGAGCTTCGGCATGGCGTCCGCCCGCGCGGTCGCCGCTCGCACCCGCGGAGGCTCGCCGTTCGAGCGTGCGCGCAAGGGGCTCTACGAGGAGGGCATCTCCTCCTCACGGATGTACCTCGACCCGCGGCGCCCCGGCGTCGAGGACCTGATCGACTCGATCACGGCCGGGGTCCGCTCCGCCGCCACCTACGTCGGGGCGAGCACGCTCGAGGAGCTGCACGAGCGTGCCGTGGTGGGCCTGCAGTCGGCCGCCGGTTACGACGAGGGCCGCCCGCTGCCGGACGGCTGGTGAGCCGGTGCGTCCTGCGCTGATCCTGACGCACGCGCCGCACGAGGGTCCGGGGCTGATCGGCCCGGTTCTCGGCGCGCCCTACCGGGTGCGGACGGTCCTGGACGACCCGGCACCGCGGCTGCCCGACGTCGACGAGCTGTCCGGGCTGGTGGTCATGGGCGGACCCATGGACGCCGACGACGTCGCCGGCCATCCGGGTCTGGCCGCCGAGCGTGAGCTGATCGCCACCGCGGTCGACGCCGGCGTCCCGGTGCTGGGTGTGTGCCTGGGCATGCAGCTGCTGGGTCTCGCCCTCGGCGCACCGCTCCGTCGGCGGGCCGGGTCCGAGCTCGGGTTCGGCCCGGTCGAGCTCGTGGCCGACGACCCGGTGCTGGCGGCGCTCGGCGCCGTCGGCACCACGCCCACGGTGCTGCACTGGCACTCCGACGCCGTCGAGCTGCCGGACGGCGCCACCCTGCTCGCCCGGTCCGCGATGACGCCGGTGCAGGCCTTCCGGGCCGGTTCGGCGCTGGGCATCCAGTTCCACCTCGAGGTCGGGGCCGACCAGCTCGAGCTGTGGCTGGCGACGCCCGAGATGGTCGGCGAGCTCGACGAGGACGAGGTGGATGCCCTGCGCACGGCGGCGGCGGCCCACCTGCCCGCGCTGACGGTCGCCGGCACGTCCGTGGTCAACGCGTTCGCCGACCAGGTGCGCAGCCGCGGGTGAGCACGGACGCCCGCGCCGAGCTGTCGGCGCTCGTCGCGGCGGGCCCGCCGTGGCAGCTCGACGCGTCCCGGTCCGTGGCGGTTCCCGGTTCGCGGGCCGCCGCGGTCCTCGTGCTCTTCGGCGTGCTCGACGCGGTCCCGGCACGTTCGGCCGCCGGCGCACCGGTCTCCACCGACCTCGACGTGCTGCTGCAGCGCCGTGCGGCGACCCTCGGGCACCATCCCGGCCAGATCGCCTTCCCGGGCGGCCGGCTGGAGGCGGGCGAGACGCCGGAGCAGGCCGCGGTCCGCGAGGCGGTCGAGGAGACGGGCCTCGACCCGGCCGGTGTCGAGGTGCTCGGTTCCCTCCCTGCGTTGCCGCTGCCCGTCAGCCGCCACGTGGTCACGCCGGTCCCGGCGTGGTGGGCACGTCCGTCGCGGGTGGCGGCCGTCGACCACGGCGAGACGGTGGACGTGTTCCGCATCCCCGTCGCCGACCTGCTGGACCCGGCGAATCGCGGCACGGTGCGGCTGCGCCGTGCACCGGCGGTCAGCACGCCGGCCTTCGAGGTCGCCGGTGTTGTCGTCTGGGGCTTCACCGCCCTGGTGCTCTCCGGCATGTTCGACTCGCTCGGCTGGACCCGGCCCTGGGACGCCTCGCGCCGCATCGAGCTGCCCTGACCTGCGGCACGCCGAGCGTGCACGCGCCCCGACGACGAGGCCGCCCCCACCTGGCCGGAACCGGACCAGGTCGAGGCGGCCTCGTGCTTCGGCGTCAGGCGACGCCGGCGACCTGCCGCAGCACGTACTGCAGGATCCCGCCGTTGCGGTAGTAGTCCGCCTCTCCGGGGGTGTCGATGCGGACGACGGCGTCGAGCTCGACGACGCTGCCGTCCTGCTTCGTCGCCCGCACGTGGACCGTCCGGGGCGTGCTGCCCTCGTTCAGCTCCGTGACGCCGGAGACGTCGAACGTCTCCGTGCCGTCCAGCCCCAGCGAGTCGGCCGACTCACCCTCAGGGAACTGCAGCGGCAGGACGCCCATCCCGATGAGGTTGGAGCGGTGGATGCGCTCGAAGCTCTCGGCGATCACCGCACGGACGCCGAGCAGCGCCGTGCCCTTGGCCGCCCAGTCGCGCGACGAGCCGGACCCGTACTCCTTGCCGCCCAGGACGACGAGCGACACGCCGGCCGCCTGGTACGCGGTCGACGCGTCGTAGATCGCCTGCTGCTCGCCGGTGAGGAAGTTGACCGTGTAGCCGCCCTCGATGCCCGGCACCAGCTGGTTGCGCAGCCGGATGTTGGCGAACGTGCCGCGGATCATCACCTCGTGGTTCCCGCGGCGCGAGCCGTAGGAGTTGAAGTCCTTGCGCTCGATCCCGTGGTCGGCCAGGTACCGGCCCGCGGGGCTGTCCGCCTTGATGGAGCCGGCGGGGCTGATGTGGTCGGTGGTGACCGAGTCGCCCAGCTTCGCCAGCACGCGGGCGCCGCTGATGTCCTGGACGGGTGCCGGCGTGGCCGTCATGCCCTCGAAGTACGGAGGCTTGCGGACGTAGGTCGACTCGGCGTCCCAGGCGAACACGTCGCCCTCCGGCGTCGGCAGCGAGCGCCACCGGTCGTCGCCGGCGAACACGTCGGCGTAGTCGGCCGTGAACATGGCGCGGTCGATCGACGCGTCGATGGTGTCCTGCACCTCCTGCGGCGACGGCCAGATGTCCCGCAGGAACACCGGGTGCCCGTCCTCCGACCGCCCGAGCGGCTCGTGCTCGAAGTCGAAGTCCATCGTCCCGGCCAGCGCGTACGCGATCACCAGCGGCGGGCTCGCCAGGTAGTTCATCTTCACGTCCGGGTTGATCCGGCCCTCGAAGTTGCGGTTCCCGGACAGCACGGAGACGACCGCGAGGTCGTGCTCGTTCACCGCAGCGGACACCTGCTCGTCGAGCGGGCCCGAGTTGCCGATGCAGGTGCCGCAGCCGTAGCCGACCAGGTGGAACCCGAGCTTCTCGAGGTACGGCCACAGGCCGGCCTTCTCGTAGTAGTTGGTCACCACCTGCGAGCCGGGTGCCATGGAGGTCTTCACCCACGGCTTGGCGGTCAGGCCGTGCTCGACGGCCTTCTTGGCCAGCAGCCCGGCAGCCAGCATCACCGACGGGTTGGAGGTGTTGGTGCAGGACGTGATCGAGGCGATCGCGACGGCACCGTGGAACAGGTCGAACTGCTTGCCGTTGCTGTCGGTGACCGGCACGGTGCGCACCGGGTGGCCACCCACCGCGGGCGAGTCCGAGGCGGGGAACGACTCCTCCTCCGCCTGGTCGACCGCATCCAGGACGTCGGGGGCGTACGTCGGCAGGTCGCGCTCGAACGCCGCCTTCGCGTGCCGCAGCTCGATGCGGTCCTGCGGGCGCTTCGGCCCGGCGATCGACGGGACGACCGTCGACAGGTCGAGCTCGAGGTACTCCGAGTACACCGGCTCGACGTCGGGGTCGTGCCACAGCCCCTGCTCGTGGGCGTACGCCTCGACCAGCGCGACCTGCTGGTCGCTGCGGCCGGTGAGCCGCAGGTAGTCCAGCGTGACGTCGTCGATCGGGAAGATCGCCGCCGTCGAGCCGAACTCGGGGCTCATGTTGCCGATCGTGGCCCGGTTGGCCAGCGGCACGGCCGCGACCCCGGCCCCGTAGAACTCGACGAACTTTCCGACGACGCCGTGCGCCCGGAGCATCTGGGTGATCGTCAGCACCACGTCCGTCGCGGTGACGCCGGACGGGATGGAGCCGGTCAGCCTGAAGCCGACCACCCGCGGGATGAGCATCGAGACCGGCTGGCCGAGCATGGCCGCCTCCGCCTCGATGCCGCCGACACCCCAGCCGAGCACGCCGAGGCCGTTGACCATCGTGGTGTGCGAGTCGGTGCCGACGCACGTGTCCGGGTAGGCCCGCAGCACCCCGTCGACCTCTCGCGTCATCACCACGCGGGCCAGGTACTCGATGTTGACCTGGTGCACGATGCCGGTGCCCGGCGGGACGACCTTGAAGTCGTCGAACGCCGTCTGCCCCCACCGCAGGAACTGGTACCGCTCGTGGTTGCGCTGGTACTCCAGCTCGACGTTGCGCTCGAACGCGTCCCGACGCCCGGCGACGTCGATCTGCACCGAGTGGTCGATCACCAGCTCGGCCGGGGCCAGGGGGTTGATCCGGCTCGGGTCGCCACCGAGCTCGACGACGGCCTCGCGCATGGTGGCGAGGTCGACGACGCACGGCACCCCGGTGAAGTCCTGCATGATCACGCGCGCCGGCGTGAACTGGATCTCCGTGTCCGGCTGGGCGTCCGGGTCCCACGCGGCGAGCGCGCGCACGTGGTCGGCGGTGATGTTCGCACCGTCCTCCGTGCGCAGCAGGTTCTCGGCGAGGACCTTCAGGCTGTAGGGCAGCCGCTCGACGCCCGGTACCGCCGCGAGCCGGAACACCTCGTACGAGGTGCCGCCCACCTCGATGGTGCCCCGGGATCCGAAGCTGTCGACACTCACGAGGTGCTCCTTCGCTGGACGGGTCGGTGCCGCGCGGCCAGGAGCCGGGCAGGACCGATTTATCTCGACGTCGAGATACCTTACCCTGCCCGACTCCCGACCGGCACCTCAGCCGGCGGGTGTGTCCCGATGCTCGACCGCCTCGGCGGCCTTCCGCTCGGCCTCGACCAGACGCTCGTAGGTACGGGGGTCGTAGTCCGGCGTGCCCTGCTTGAACAGCTCCTCCGTCACCGCCCGCTTGGCCTCGGCCAGGCGCTGGGTGGCGACCTCCCTCTCCTCGCTCACTGCCGTGCTCCCTCCTCGGCGAGGTGACCGCCGTCACGACCACACTAGGCGCGCGCCGGTCGGCACGCACCGGCCCCGAGCCCCGTCTGCCGCGACGCGCGAGGGCCGATGCGGGTGGCTCCCGGGCCCCGGCCGGTCAGCGCTCGAGGACCGCGACCGCCTCGAGGTGGTGCGTGTGCGGGAAGAGGTCGAACCCCTGCAGCCGCGTCAGCCGGTAGCCCGCCTCGCCGAGCAGCCCGATGTCGCGGGCGAGTGCGGCCGGGTCGCACGCCACGTAGACGACGCGGTCCGGGCGCAGCGCCGCCACGGCACCGACGACGGCCCGTCCGGCACCGGTCCGGGGCGGGTCGAGCACGACGACGTCGGCGTGCACCACGTCGTCGGCCCGGCTCAGCACCTGTGCCACGTCGCCGTGGTGCAGCGTGACGTTGTCCCGGTCGTGCAGCGTCCGACGGGCGTCGCGCACGGCGCGCTCGTCACCCTCGACGCTCACCACGGACCCGGTCGGCCCGACGGCGTCCGCCAGAGGCACGGTGAACAGGCCGGCGCCGGAGTACAGATCCGCCACCGTTGCGCCGACGACGTCGCCGACACCGGCCCGGACCGCGTCGACCAGCACCGCCGGAGCCTCTCGGTGCACCTGCCAGAACCCGGCCGCGGACACGCGGTAGACGTAGTCGCCGACCCGCTCGTGGACGGACGACCGCGCGTTGGGACGGGTGTCGGGGCGGCCGCGACGCAGGTCGAACGGGACACCGTCGAGCAGCACCAACGGCTCGTCACCACCGGCAGGGGCGACGGCCTCGATACGCGCCCCGGCGGGCCAGCGGCGCTCGAACAGGCCGAGCCCGGCGATCGTCTCGGTGGCGAGCGGCATGGACTCCAGCGCCTGGACGTCGTGCGACCGGAAGCGCCGCATGCCGGCACGGCCGGAGCCGTCGGCCACGAGGTCGATACGGGTGCGGTAGGCCAGCCCGTCACGCTCCTCGTCGCCCGGCGCGGCCAGCACCGGCACGTCCAGCTCGAGGTGCGCCAGTCGGCGCAGCTGCTCGTCGAGCACGGCTGCCTTCCAGGCGCGCTGCGCAGGCGGCGCCACATGAGCGAGCTCGCCGCCGCCCACACCGCCAGGCCCCGCCGCCGGCCAGACGGACGGCACCCGGTCCGGCGAGGCCTCCAGCACCTCGACGGCGTCGGCGCGCCAGAACCGGCGTCCCTCGCCCGACTCGGTCAGCCGAGCGCGCACCCGCTCGCCGGGCAGGCTGTGCCGCACGAACACCACGCGCCCGTGCAGGCGCGCGACGCAGTGGCCCCCGTGCGCGACCGGACCGACCTCCAGCTCGACCAGGGCGTCACCAGGCACGTGGCACTGTCCCCGGGGTGCGCTCCTCGAGGCCGGTCTGGCCTTCGCTCGACGCCAGCTGCCACGGGACCGACGCGACCACCACGCCCGGTGTGAACAGCAGCCGTCCCTTCAGGCGCAGGGCGCTCTGGTTGTGCAGCAGGGCCTCCCACCAGTGCCCGACCACGTACTCGGGGATGTACACCACGACGAGGTCGCGCGGGCTCTCACGGTGGATCGACCGGACGTAGGCGACCACCGGCCGGGTGATCTCGCGGAACGGCGAGTCCAGCACCTTCAGCGGGACGGGCACCTCGAGCCGCTCCCACGCGGTCCGCAGCGCCGCCACCTCCTCCGGCTCCACGCCGACGGTCACCGCCTCGAGCACCTGCGGCCGGGACGCCCGGGCGTACGAGAGCGCCCGCATCGTCGGCCGGTGCAGGTGAGAGACGAGCACGATCGCGTGCACGCGGCTCGGCAGCGCCTTCGCGGAGCCGACGTCCTGCAGCGCCAGCTCGCGGCGCACCCGCGTGTAGTGCTTGTGGATGGCCTGCATGAGGAGGAAGACCGCGGCCATGGCGAGGATGGCGATGTAGGCACCGCGCACGAACTTGGTGATCAGCACCACCAGCAGCACGGCGGACGTCATGCAGAAGCCGAACGCGTTGATGATCCGCGACCGCTTCATCGCGGCACGCTTGGCCGCGTCCTGCTCGGTGCGCAGCTCGCGCGTCCAGTGCCGCGTCATGCCCAGCTGGCTGAGCGTGAAGGACACGAACACGCCCACGATGTACAGCTGGATCAGCCGGGTGACCTGAGCGTCGAACGCCCAGATCAGGACGACCGCGCCGGCCGCCAGCGTGACGATGCCGTTGGAGAACGCCAGCCGGTCGCCTCGCGTGTGCAGCTGACGCGGCAGGTAGCCGTCGCGGGCGAGGATCGAGCCGAGCACGGGGAAGCCGTTGAACGCGGTGTTCGCCGCCAGGGTCAGGATGAGGCCCGTCACCACGGCAGTGATGGCGAACATCCAGCCGGCGCCGTGGAACACCGACGCGGCGAGCTGGCTGATCACCGGGTGCTGCACGTACGAGTCGCCCACCGGCACCCCGTTGCGCAGCAGCTGCTCGGCGGGCCGGTCGGCGAACGTGATTCCGGTGGCGCGCGACAGCAGGAGGATCGACATGATCATCGTGATCGAGATGCCGCCGAGCAGGGCCAGGGTGGTGGCGGCGTTCTTCGACTTGGGCTTACGGAAGGCGGGCACACCGTTGGAGATCGCCTCGACACCCGTCAGCGCCGCCGAGCCGGAGGCGAAGGCCCGCAGCACCAGGAACGCGCCCCCCAGGCCGGTGACCCCCGTCTGGTACCCCGCCTCCGGGTTGAGGGTGAAGCCGGCACTCTCGGCCATCGGGAGGTGCCCGGTCATGTAGCGGATGGCACCGACCACGGCCAGCAGGCCGATCACGCCCATGAAGCAGTACACCGGGATGGCGAACGCCGTCCCCGACTCCTTGACCCCACGCAGGTTGATGAGCATCAGCACGACCACCAGGCCGATGGCGAAGTCTCGCTCGTGACCCTGCAGGGCGGGGATCGCCGTCGCCGCGTACTGCGCGCCCGACGAGATGGACACGGCCACCGTCAGCACGTAGTCGACCAGCAAGGCGCTCGCGACGGTGACGCCCGCGTTCGGGCCGAGGTTCACGGTGGCGACCTCGTAGTCACCGCCCCCGGAGGGGTACGCGTGCACGTTCTGCCGGTAGGAGGCGACCACGGTCACCATGACCACGACCACCGCGACGCCGATCCACGGCGAGATCGCCAGCGCGGCGACCCCGGCGATCGACAGGGTCAGCAGGATCTCGTCCGGGGCGTACGCCACCGAGGAGAGTGCGTCGGAGGCGAACACCGGCAGGGCGATGCGCTTGGGCAGCAGCGTGTGACCGAGGCGGTCGCTGCGCATGGGGCGGCCCAGCAGGAGCCGCTTGGCCGCGTCGGCGATCTCGGACACGAGGCCAGATCGTATGCCCCGGGTGCGCCCGCCACAGCCCGGCCCGGCGGTCGCCAGGCTGGCCCTGGTGCAGGGCCTGGCGGTCCTCGAGCGCGCGTTCGGCGCCGGCCCGCCGCCCGTGGGGCCGCCTCAGGCCGGGCCGCGACCCTCCGAGCGAGGCTGTAGCGTGACCGCCTGTGCACTTCGTGATCATGGGCTGCGGCCGCGTCGGCGCGACGCTGGCCCTCTCGCTCGAGGGCCGCGGCCACTCCGTCGCGGTGATCGACCAGAACCCCGAGGCGTTCCGCCGGCTCGACGCGAGCTTCGAGGGCAAGAAGGTCACGGGCCTCGGCTTCGACCGCGACACGTTGACGGGTGCGGGGATCGAGGACGCGTTCGCGTTCGCCGCCGTCTCCGACGGTGACAACTCGAACATCCTGGCGGCACGCGTGGTCCGCGAGACGTTCGGCGTGCAGAACGTCGTCGCACGCATCTACGACCCGCACCGCGCGGAGATCTACCAGCGGTTGGGCATCCCGACGGTCGCGACGGTCCGCTGGACCGCCGACCAGGTGCTGCGCCGCATGCTCCCGATGGGCGCGCAGGACCAGTACCGCGACGCCTCGGGGCACATCAGCCTCGCCCAGGTGGACGTCCACGCGGGCTGGATCGGCCGACCGCTGCGCGCGATCGAGGCAGCCACCGGGGCGCGCGTCGCCTACGTCACCCGGTACGGCGACGGCATCCTCCCGGCCGCCGACACGGTGCTGCAGGAGAACGACGTGCTGCACGTGCTGCAGCGGGTCGAGGACATGGACGCCGTCGAGCGCGTGCTCGGCACCGCACCGGGGGTGACGGAGTGAGGGTCGTGATCGCGGGCGCGGGATCCGTGGGCCGGTCGATCGCGCGCGAGCTGCTCGCGCACGAGCACCAGGTCACGCTGATCGACAGGCAGCCGTCCGCCATGCGGGTCGCCCAGGTGCCGGACGCCGAGTGGCTGCTGGCGGACGCCTGCGAGCTGCCGACGCTGCGCGAGGTCAAGGCGGACGAGTGCGACGTGATGGTCGCCGCGACCGGTGACGACAAGGCGAACCTGGTCGTCGCGCTGCTGGCGAAGACCGAGTTCGGCGTGCCCCGCACGGTCGCCCGGGTGAACAACCCGAAGAACGAGTGGATGTTCGACGAGGCGTGGGGTGTCGACGTCGCCGTCTCGACGCCACGGATCATGACGGCGATGGTCGAGGAGGCCGTCGCCGTCGGCGACCTGGTGAAGATCTTCACCTTCCATCAGTCGCGAGCGGACATCCTCGAGCTCACGCTGCCGTCGGACTCGCCGCTGGTCGGCGTGCGCGTCGGCGAGATCGTGTGGCCGGCCGACACGGTGCTCGCCGCGATCGTGCGCGACACCCGACCGCTGGCACCGAGCGCGGACGACACCCTCGAGGGTCGCGACGAGCTGCTGTTCGTCACCGGGCGGGATGCTCAGGAGCAGCAGCTGGAGGACCTTCTGCTGCACGGACCATCCGCCAGCTGACCCAGAGCACCAGCGCCGTCAGCGGCAGGCCCATCGCCAGCTTGGCGGTCCCGAGCCAGGCGACGTCCGACTGCAGGTAGAGCGGGACCTGGACGGCCAGCCGGACGGCGAACATGCCGACCCAGGGCCAGGTGGCCAGGGCGTACACGCGGCGCCGCGACCGGTCGCCGCGCCAGGCGAGCACCGCGGACCACGGGCCGCCCGACAGGGGGCCGTCCTTGGCGAACAGGCCGACGACCAGACCGACCAGCGGGAAGCCGAGGACGATCGTCAACGCGGTCCCGACGAGGTAGGCGCCGTTGGTCAGCAGCCCGACCAGGAAGTAGTTGCTCGCGGCGCCGGACCGCCAGGCCCACACGACGCCGACGGCCACACCGAGCAGCCCCGAGAACGCCTGCGTCACCGGCGTCCGCTGCACCAGCCGCGCCACCACGGCCAGCACCGCCGCGGCCACCGCGGCGATCAGCGCCGGCCGCAGCCGCTCCCCCGCGACGAGGTACACCACGACGAAGAGCAGGCCCGGCGCCACCGACTCCACCACGCCGCGTACGCCGCCGAGCGCCTCCGTCGCGGAGAACTCCTCGCCGGTCAGCGCCCTGAGCCCACGCGCGGACGCGCCCTGCTGCTCACTCACCGGGTCGGGGCTGGAGCTCGTACCGGGGGTTGAAGACGGTCCGGCGCCCGTCGACCACGCACACGAGACCTTCGGCACGCAGTCGTCGTCCCGGGCTGATGCCGGCGATCTCTCGTCGGCCCAGCCAGACGAGGTCGAGGGTGCCGCTCCCGTCGTACAGCTCCGCCTCGAGGGCGGCCACGTTCTCCCGCGGGCGCAGGGTGACCGAGCGGACGACGCCGGACACCCGCGCGCGGGTGCGGTCCCCCACCTTCTCGACAGGCGTGCAGCCGCCCATCCGACGCACCTGGTCGCGCTCCTCGTCGGCCTCGAGCTCGGCCTGGGAGGCGAGCAGGTGGTGCAGCCGTGACTTCAGGCTCATCGGGTCCTCATCTGATCTCGGTGATCTCGGGGCCGCGCCGCAACGGGTCGAAGTCCGGCTCGGCACCGCCCTCCGGACCGGCAGGTGCCGGTCCGCTCTGGTCCGGGAGACTCAGCGGCAGCAGGTCGCGCGGGGGCCGGGCGTCAGTGCCTCGCACGACGACGATCTGCGCGAACACCTGCTCGAGCGCCGATGCCGCCTCCGGCTCGACGGCGGCCCTGCCGGTCAGCACGCCGCGCAGGAACCAGCGGGGGCCGTCCGCGCCGATGAACCGCGCGGGGCGGTGCCCGGTGCGGCCCTCCGGCGTCCGCACGGGCATGCGGGCGAGCAGCTCGCGGCCGAACGGGCCGGGCAGGTCGTCGACGGTGCCGCCCTGCTGCGTGATCGATGCGGCGATCTCGGTGCGGATCTCGTCCCAGATGCCCTCCGTCCGCGGTGCGGCGAAGGCCTGGACCTGCATGATCGAGCCGTCGAGGGCGACGGAGACGCCGGACACGGTGCGGCTGGCCTCGTCGATCTCCATCCGGAGCTCCATGCCCTCGATGCCGGGCAGCTGCACGGCACCCAGGTCGACCCGCGGCACGTCGACGGGGGCGTCCTCGACGTCCCACGGTCCCGTGGTGGGCGCGGACTGCGGGGACGACGTCTCAGGCGTCGTCACGTTCTCGTCCTGCGGGACGGCGTCGTCGGCGGCAGCACTCTTGCTGCCGCGCCGGAACAGGGCCACTCCATCTCCTCCCCGCCGTGCGCGTGCACGTCGGTCTCAGGCTCCAGTGTCGCTCTTCTGCGACGTGGACGTGCGATCGCCCGGTCCGCCGGCCGACTTCCAGCCCCCGCTCGAGCCGAACCCGCCGTCACCGCGGTGCGAGCCCGGCAGCCGCTCCGCCTCGACGAACCGTGCCCGCTCGACGCGCTGCACGACGAGCTGGGCGATGCGGTCCCCGCGGTGCAGCACCAGGTCGTGCTCGGTGTCCGTGTTGAGCAGGGTGACCGAGATCTCGCCGCGGTAGCCGGCATCGACGGTGCCCGGGGCGTTCACGATGGTCAGCCCGTGCCGCGACGCCAGGCCGGAGCGGGGGTGCACGAAGGCGGCGTAGCCGTCGGGCAGCGCGATCGCCACCCCGGTCGGCACCGTGACCCGGCCCTGGGCGGGCACGGTCACGTCGATCCGGCTCACCAGGTCCGCACCCGCGTCGCCCGGATGCGCGTAGGACGGCACCGGCAGCTCCGGGTCCAGCCTCAGCAGCAGCACCTCGACGGTCGGCTCGGTCACGGGTGCCGACCCTACAGGCCGCTCGACGGGTGCGATGCTGTCCGCATGGCCGACAGCAGACCCGCGAACAGGGCGACCGGGTCCCCTGGTGGCACCTCGTACACCGAACGGCTGTGGCTGGGTCCGCTCGGGTGGCTGCTCGTGGTCCTGTTCGGCATCGTGCTCGGCGTCGCGGTCCTGCCGGTGAACGACACGTTGGCCCTGGTGGTCGCCGTGCTCGGAGTCGCGGGCGGCGTGCTGGTCGCCGTGCTGACCACCACGCGGGTCGAGGTCGACCGCGGCACCCTGCGCGCCGGTGCGGCCCGGATCCCGGCCCGTCTGGTCGGTCCGGCGACGGTCCTGGAGGGCGAGGCGCTGCGCACGGAGCTCGGCCCGGCGCTGGATGCCCGGGCGTACCTCTGCCTGCGGGGCTGGGTGCACCGGGCCGTGCGGATCGAGCTGCACGACCCGCAGGACCCCACCCCGTACTGGGTGGTCAGCACCCGCCGACCCGACCGGTTGGTCGCCGCACTCTCGGCGGCAGGTGCTCGTACGTCCGCCCCGACCGGGGCGTGACCTCGCGGGCACGACGACGGCCGGCCCCGGAGGGACCGGCCGTCGGTGGAACGGTCGCGCGGTGCGGGACGGCTCAGGCGGCGCACTCCGAGCAGACGGGCTGGCCGTCGCGCTCGTAGGCGAGCTGGCTGCGGTGGTGCACCAGGAAGCAGCGGGAGCAGGTGAACTCGTCGGCCTGCCGGGGCAGCACGCGCACCGACAGCTCCTCGCCGGACAGGTCGGCGCCGGGCAGCTCGAAGCCTTCGGCGGCCTCGGTCTCGTCCTCGTCGACCACGCCCGAGTTCTTGTCCGAGCGCCGGGCCTGGAGCTCCTGCAGCGAGTCCTCGCTGAGGTCCTCCTCCGTCTTGCGCGGCGCGTCGTAGTCGGTCGCCATGGGGGCTCACATTCCGTGGACTGGTCTGGGGTACGGGTGCTCAATGCTCAGCGGGCGCGGTTTGTTCCCCGCGCGGAGGGGATTGTGCACCACATCCCGAGGGGATGCGAACGCGGCGCCGGCCGGTCTCGCCGAGCACCTCGCCGAGCGTCGACGTCACTCGTCCGAGTCGGCGCCCAGCGCCTCGAGGAGAGCCACCACCTCGGCGACGAGGACGGGCGCCCCGGCGACCGTCATCTCGGCGTCCGCGGGGCGACCGCGCAGCCCCGTCACGACGGCTCCGGCCTCCTGTGCGATCAACGAGCCCGCCGCCATGTCCCACGGCTGCAGACCCCGTTCGTAGTGCAGGTCGAGGGTGCCCGCCGCCACCGAGCAGAGGTCGAGCGCCGCTGACCCGATGCGGCGGATGTCCCGCACCCGCGGCAGGAGGTCGGCCACCACGCGGGCCTGTGCACGTCGGCGCTGCGCGACGTAGCCGAAGCCCGTGCTGAGCAGGGCGTCCGGCAGCGCGGGTGCCGGCGGGAGGTGCAGCGGTCGGCCGTCGAGGGACGCACCGGAACCGCGTCCCGCGGTGTACGTGATGCCGATGGTCGGGGCGTGGACGCATCCCGCCAGCACCGTCCACGTGTGCGGCGACGGCGCGACGGTGGGGTCGGGGGACGTGACCGCCGCGACGGAGACGGAGTACGACGGCAGGCCGTACAGGTAGTTCACCGTCCCGTCGATCGGGTCCACGACCCAGGTGATGCCCGTGCTGCCCGGCTCGAAGCCGCCCTCCTCGCCGAGCACCGCGTCCCCGGGCCGCAGCTCCGCGAGCCTGCGACGCAGCAGCGCCTCGGAGGCGAGGTCCATAGCGGTGACCACGTCCTGCGGGCTCGACTTCGTCGCGGCGACGGTGACCCGGTCCGGGCGTCCGTCGCCGACCAGGGCGCCGGCCTCCCGGGCCACCGCCTCGGCGACGGAGCGGAGCTCTGCGACGACGTCGGGGTCCGTCGGGGTGCGGGGCTGGCTCACGCCTCCATCCTGCCGCAGGGCTCGCGGCTCACCGGCCGAGGTGCGCCGCGCTGGGCCGGATGGGTGGCAACCTGGGCGCCGGAAGGGAGGCGAGAGGCCATGGGTGAGCTCGAGCTGGTGGGACTGCACGAGGACGGGGAGCACCTGGTGCTCTCCGGCCCCGACGGACAGCGGTTCCGGTTGCGCATCGACGAGCCGCTGCGGGCTGCCGTCCGCCGGGACCGTCCGCAGCTCGAACAGCTGCGGTCGGAGCGCGCGGGCACTCTCAGCCCCCGGGAGATCCAGGCACGGATCCGTGCGGGTGCCACGGCGCAGGAGGTCGCAGACTCCGCGGGCCTGCCTGTCGAGGCGGTGCGTCGCTACGACGGTCCGGTGCTCGCCGAGCGCGAGTACATCGCCGAGCAGGCGCGGTCCGCGCACGTCGGGCACGAGAACGGCTCCCCCGCGCTGGGCGACCTGGTGACCGACCGCCTGGCCGCGCGCGGGGTCGACGTCAGCACGCTCGGCTGGGACGCGGCCCGTGACGGTGCGTCGCCGTGGACGGTGCTCGCGCACTTCGTCGTCGGAGGTGAGCCGCGCGAAGCCAGGTGGAGCTTCGACGCCGCCTCCCACGCTCTCGTGGCGCTCGACGACGAGGCGCGGTGGCTGTCCGAGACCGAGCTCGACGAGCCCGTGGGACGGCGCCACCTGGCGGCGGTGCGCGACGTCGTCTTCGACTTCCGCGCAGATCCGGCACCGCTCGGCGGCGAGGACCACGAGCCGGTGGCGGACCCGGTCGAACGGACGGCCGCGCTGCTCGACGACCTGCGCAGCCGCCGGGGCGTCCGTCAGGGCCTCGACGTCGAGGACGACGAGGACGACGGGGACCGGTTCGAGGGCTTCGGACCGCAGCGTGCGTTCGACCTCGGCACGTTCGAGCAGCAGGTGCCCGGCGCGCACCCCGTCGACGCCGACCCCGTCGCCGAGGCCCGGGTGCTGTCGGTGACGCACCTGCACACGGCCGGCTCCGGCGAGACGGAGGAGACGGCAGGCGAGACGCCGCCGGTCGCGACGGTCCCCGCGCCTGCGGCGTCGCCGGACGAGCCGGCGCCCACGGCGGACCGTCCGCGGAGCCGGCGGGGCCGGGCCAAGGTACCCAGCTGGGACGAGATCGTCTTCGGCGCCAAGCCGGAGTGAACCGGGCGGCTCAGACCTCGGCGGGCTGCCCGGTGGTGGCCGTCAGCAGGGTCTGAGCGGTCGGGGCGGCGGCACGTGCGGTCGCCGCCGTCATCCGGCGCATGTGGTGGCGACGACAGAGCACCTCGTAGGCCACCTCGGCGGTGCCCGCGACGTCGCCGACGACCACCTGCTCCCCCTCGACCACCATCACCCCGTCCACGGTGCGGGCGTTGTGCGTGGCGCGCTGGCCGCACCAGCACAGGGCGCGCACCTGCAGCACCTCGACGCGGTCGGCGAGCTCGACGAGACGTGCCGCCCCCGGGAACAGCCGCGCACGGAAGTCGGTGCTGATCCCGAACGCGAACACGTCCACCGCCAGCTCGTCGACGACCCGCGCCAGCTGGTCCACCTGCGCGGCGGTGTAGAACTGCGCCTCGTCCGCGATCAGGTAGTCGACCGGGCGACCGTGCGTGCGGCGGTGCACCACCTCGGCCCAGAAGTCCGTGCCGTCGTCCACCTCGTTCGCGCGCCGCGCCAGGCCGAGGCGCGAGGAGATGGTCGCGGTGCCCGCGCGGTCGTGGCGGGTGAACAGCACCCCGTCGCGCCCGCGTGCGGCGTGGTTGTGGTGCATCTGCAGCGCCAGCGTCGACTTCCCGCAGTCCATGGTGCCGGAGAAGAACACTAGCTCGGCCATCCGCGTCTCCCTCGAAGCTCTCTCACACCTGCGTGACGAGGCAGGGCACCAGCATCTCCTGGCGGGTCAGCGACCCGTGCACCCCGACCAGCCCCAGCGACGCGGGGGTCTGCGTGCGGGAGTCGACCACCGTGACCCGTCCGGTGGTGGCGACCACGACGTCGCCGATCACCGGCCGCACGCGGTGCGCCACGACGCCGAACCAGCCCGTCGCGACGGCCTCCTCGCGGGTCCGCACCACGGCCCCGTCTCCCAGCACGTCCTGCCAGCGCCGCACCACGTCGGCTGCCTCGGCGGCCGGGTCGAGGTGCAGGTGCAGCGCCCGCGGCTCCCCTGCCACGAGCGCGACACCCTCGGCGAGCGCCGGTGTGCCGGCGACGTCCCAGCGGAGCGACGGGTCGACGTCCACCATGCCGTGGTCGGCCGTGACCAGGAGCAGCGTGCCCGACGGCAGCAGCCGGGCGAGGCGGGCGAGCTGGGCGTCGAGGGCCTCGAGGGCGTCGCCCCACTCCCAGGAGTCGCAGCCCGCATGGTGGCCGACCTTGTCCACGTCGCCCCAGTAGAGGTAGGCCACCCCGGGCCGCCGCAGCTCACGGGCGACGACGTCGACGCGCTGGTCGAGCGACTCAGCCGGACGGTACGTCGCGCCGGAGAGCGCCGCCCGGGTCAGTCCCGACCCCTCGAAGCGCGCCGGCCCGACGCTGAGCACCCGCACGCCGGCGTCCGCCAGCCTGCCCAGCACGCTGCGCTCCGGCTGCCACGTCTCCGCCGGGGGCAGGTCCGTCCAGGAGACGAGGTTGCCCAGCCGGCCCGTCGCAGGGTCGCGGACGGTGTATCCCAGCATCGCGGTGCGGCCCGGCGGGAGCCCGGTGCCGAAGGTGCCCATGGCGGTGGCGGTCGTCGACGGGAACGTGGTCGTCAGGGGCGCCGAGTCGAGCAGGAGGGACCGCAGGAACGGCGCGTGGCCCGACCGCTGCGAGAGGTTGGTGTGGCCGAGGCCGTCCACCAGCACGACGCACACCCGCTCGGCCGCCGGCAGGCCCAGGAGCGCGCGGGCGGCGGCGGCTCCGGGCAGGTCGACGCCGAGGGCGCCGGCCACGGCGGGGAGCACCTGTCCGAGCGACCGGCCGAGTAGCTCCGGCTCGATCAGCTCGTCGTCGGCACCGGGGGTGCGCGCACCACCGAGGAGATGCGTCACCGGGTTGCCGCGGTGGCGGCGGACAGCCTGCGGGCGAACGTCTGGGCCGCACGCACGGCCTCCGCACCGTCCGCGACCGAGCTGACCCGGAGCACGACGTCGTCCGGCGCCAGGGTGCCGGTCAGCCCGTGGTCGGCCTCGCACTCCGGGTCCCCGCAGGTGGCCGGCTCGAGGTCCACGCGCGACACGGCGCCCCAGCCGATGACCATCGTGAGCTCCAGCGCGCCGTGGCCCTGGCGGTGCCGCTGCGGGTCGTCGACCACGTGGGTGAGCGCCACCGACCGGAGCTCGCGCAGGGGCACGGCCTCGGTGGTGGCCGAGGCCGAGGCCGACGGGTGCTCGGCGTCCGGCGCGTGGTCGTCCACGTGGGCGACGACGAGGCGCGTCGGCGTGAGCACCAGGACGGTCACGTGACGGCGAACCTCCGCGTCGTCGAACGTGGTCTCCGGGTGCACGAGGTGCGCCTCGACGGACTCACCCGCGAGCGCGACGTCGAGCACGTCGGCCACCAGCTCGGGGTAGTACCCCGCCCGGTGCAGGTCGCGGTGCAGGTCCTTGTCCAGGGGTGTCACGGCAGGCACCGCACCATCCTCCCACCCCGCCGGGCGACGCCGCGGGTCACGTGCGCGGCAGGCGGCGGGTGGCGTCCGAACGGTCCGCGTGCGCGAGGGTCGCGGCCGCCGCGAGCACCACCGCACCGTGCTCGGCGACCACCACGGGGTTCAGCTCGAGACGGCGCAGCTCCGGCAGGCCGTCCGCGAGCACCGAGACGCGGGCGACCACGTCCTCCAGCGCCACGACGTCGAGGGCGGGCAGCCCGCGGTAGCCGAAGAGCCGCGGCGCCGTGCGGGGCGTCCGCACGAGCTGGCCGACGTCGACGTCCGTCAGGGGCGGCACGCCGTAGGCGGTGTCCCCCAGCAGGTCCGTGGCGTCCCCGGCGAGCCCGAAGCTGATCACGGGGCCGAACAGAGGGTCTTCGGCCGAGCGGATCACGCACGCGGAGCCGTGCGGCGCCATCGACTGGACCTCCAGGGGGTGGCCCGCGGGCGACGGTCCGAGCGAGGCGGCCAGCTCGAGCACCCCGGCGACGTCGGCCCGGAGCTCGGCCTCGTCACCCACGTCGAGCCGCACCCCCCCGAGGTCGGCACGGTGCCGCAGGGCCGGGACGGTCGTCTTGACCGCGACGGGCCACCCGAGCTCGTCCGCCGCGGCCACGGCCGAGTCGGCGTCGTCGACGCCGATCGTCCGCTGCACGCCGATGCCGGCGCAGGCGAGCAGCTGGGCGGTCCGGTCCGGCTCCAGCCGCACCTCTTGTCCCGCGTCGGCGGGCAGCCACTCGCCGACGAGACGACGCGCGGCCCGCAGGTCGAAGCCCTCGGGATGCAAGGGGGCACCCCGGTCCGCCGCGCGCCACCGGGCGTAGCGAGCGGCGTGGCCCAGCGCGAGCACCGCGTCGGCCGGCGTCGCGTATGCCGGCACGGTCCGCGGCGCGCCGCCGGGACCTGGCGCCGTCAGCTCGTCCGTCACACCGTGCAGACCGCCCATCACCGCCACCGTCGGACGTCCCGTGCGGGCTGCTGCCTCGGCGACCGCCCGCGCCACCGTCGGGTCGAGGTCCCCGACCACGGGGATCCGCACAGCGATCACGGCGTCGAGGTCGGGCTCGTCGTACAGCTCGTGCACCGCCCGGTCGAGCACCTCCGGCGCCGCGTCCTCCGGGACGAGGGACACGTGCCGCCCGATCCGGAGTCCGTGCGTCGCGGCGAGCTCCGCGACCAGCGTCGCCGCCGACGCGGAGCTGGCCAGGATGCCGGTGCGGCGTCCCGACGGCAGCGGCTGGTGCGCCACGAGCTGCAGCACGTCGAACATCTGGTGGGTGTTGTCCACCCGGATCACCCCGGACTGGCGCATCACCTGGCTGAGCACCCGCGCCGGCGCCTGGGTCGCCCGCACGGCGTGCCCGGGCGGCACCACCTGTCCCGAGCGGCCCGCCGTCATCACGACCACCGGCTTCACCGCCGCGAGCCGGCGCGCGACCCGGGAGAACTTGCGCGGGTTGCCGACCGACTCCATGTGCAGGCCCACCGCGAGGGTCTGCACGTCCTCGGCCCAGAACTGCATGAGGTCGTTGCCGGACACGTCCGCGCGGTGGCCCGCGGAGACGAACTGCGACAGGCCGAGGTTGCGGTGCTCGAGCGCTGCCAGGAGGGCGACCGAGAACGGTGCCGACTGGCAGAACAGCCCGATCCCACCGGGCCCGGGCACGCTGCGCGCCAGGGACACGTCCAGCGTGCCGTCCGGACCCGTCGCGAGCACCCCGTACGACGCCGGTCCGACCATCCGCATGCCGGCACCGTGCGCGGTCCGCAGCAGCCGACGTTGGCGCTCGAGGCCCGCGGCCCCGTCCTCGGCGAAGCCCGAGGACAGCAGCACGACCGCGCGCACCGACAACCGGGACAGCGCCCGGACCACCGGTTCGGCCCGCTCCCCCGCCACGGCCACCGCCGCGAGGTCCACCGGACCGGGTACCGCGTCGAGGTCCGGCCACCACGAGGCTGCCGTGCCGGCGACCGACTCCGGCGGGACACCGGTGGCGTGCACGACGACCGCCCCGCTGGTCGCCGCCGCGGCCAGTCCCGCGAGCACCCGCGTGACCATGCCGACGTGCAACGGTCTGGGGTCGTCGGTGCCGGGCCCGACGACGACGACGGACCTCGACTCGAGCAGCGCGCGCATCGACCGCGCCTCGGCCCGGTGCTCGCGGTCGGCCATCACCTCCTGCGAGCGGTCGGTCGGGTCGATGCCGAACGACACGGCGACGACGCCGTCCTCGGTCCGCTGGCGCACCTCGTAGCCGGCCTCCCGGAAGACCGAGATCATCCGGCCGTTCTGCGGCAGCACCTCGGCGACGAACCGGCGTACACCGCGCTCCCGCGCCGCTGCCGCGAGGTGCTCGAGCAGCACGGACGCCAGGCCGAGGCCCTGCCGCGCATCCGCGATGTTGAACGCGACCTCGGCGGTGTCCGGGTCGATGCGGTCGTACCGCGCGACGCCGATGATCCGCTCCTCGCCGGCCGACCCCGCCAGCGCGACCAGGGCCACCCGGTCGCGATGGTCCACGGTGACCAGCCGCTCGAGGTCCCGGTCGGACAGGCGACCGAGCGGTGCGAAGAACCGCAGGTAGGTGGATCGCTCCGACTGCCCGACGTGGAACGCCTGCAGGGCGTCCGCGTCCTGCGGTCGGATGGGGCGCACCCGCGCCGTGGAGCCGTCGTGCAGCACCACGTCCGCCTCCCAGGCGGCCGGGTAGCCCGCCGGGCCGTCGGCGGCCGTGGCCTCGGGGTACGACATGGTCCGAGGCTATCGGGCCGCCCTCACGACGAGCCGGTGCGGGCGTGCCGTGCGGGTGCGACGCCGGTCGGCGACGACAATGGTCGCGATCCGCCCCCGCCCGACAGGAGTCCCGCCCGCATGGCGCGCCGCCCGGCCACCCCCTCGCTGCCTCCCGACGACCTCGTCGAGCACATCGTCGACATCGACGTCGCGAACGAGATGGAGGGCTCCTTCCTCGAGTACGCGTACTCGGTGATCTACGCCCGGGCCCTGCCGGACGCACGGGACGGGCTCAAGCCGGTGCAGCGCCGCATCCTGTTCCAGATGGGCGAGATGGGCCTGCGCCCCGACCGGCCCTACGTGAAGTCCGCCCGGGTGGTGGGCGACGTGATGGGCAAGCTGCACCCGCACGGCGACTCGGCGATCTACGACGCGATGGTGCGTCTGGCCCAGCCGTTCTCCCTTCGGCTGCCCCTGGTGGACGGGCACGGCAACTTCGGCTCGCTCGACGCCGGTCCGGCCGCACCCCGGTACACCGAGGCGCGCCTGGCACCGGCCGCGCTGGCGATGACCCAGGGTGTCGACGAGGACGAGGTCGACTTCGTCCCGAACTACGACAACAAGCTGATGCAGCCCTCCGTGCTGCCGGCCGCGATCCCGAACCTCCTGGTCAACGGCGCGACCGGCATCGCCGTCGGCATGGCGACCAACATGGCCCCGCACAACCTCGTCGAGGTGATCGCCGCCGCCCGGCACCTGGTGCTGCACCCGCAGGCGAGCCTCGAGGACCTCATGCGGTTCGTGCCGGGCCCCGACCTGCCCGGTGGCGGCAAGATCGTCGGCCTGGACGGCGTGCGCGAGGCGTACCGCACCGGCCGTGGGGCGTTCCGGACGCGGGCGACCGCCCGGATCGAGAACGTGACGCCCAAGCGCAAGGGCATCGTGTTCACGGAGCTGCCCTTCGGCGTCGGGCCGGAGAAGGTGATCGAGAAGATCTCCGAGGGCGTCAAGGCCAAGCGCATCTCGGGGATCAACGACGCCGTCGACCTGACGGACGGCACGCACGGCCTCCGCCTGGTCGTCGAGGTGAAGTCCGGGTTCGATCCCGACGCCGTGCTCGAGCAGCTGTACCGGCTCACGCCGCTCGAGGAGTCGTTCGCGATCAACAACGTCGCGCTGGTGGACGGTCAGCCGCGCACCCTGGGGCTGCGCGAGCTGCTGCAGGTGTGGGTGGACCACCGCGTGACCGTGGTGCGCCGCCGGTCGGCGTTCCGGCTGGCGCGACGGCAGGAGCGGCTGCACCTGGTCGAGGGCCTGCTGGTGGCGATCCTCGACATCGACGAGGTGATCCAGGTGATCCGCTCGTCGGACGACACGGAGGCGGCCCGTGCCCGCCTGCGGACGGTCTTCGACCTGTCCGAGCCCCAGGCGGAGTACATCCTCGAGCTGCGGCTGCGGCGGCTGACGCGCTTCTCGCGCATCGAGCTGGAGCGGGAGCAGGCCGAGCTGACGGCCGAGATCGCCCAGCTGCAGGCGCTGCTGGCCGACGACGCCCTGCTGCGCACGCAGGTGTCCGACGAGATGGCCGCGGTGGCTGCCGCGTACGGCACGCCGCGACGCACGATCCTGCTGGAGTCGGCGGGCGGCCCCTCCGTCAGCGGCGCACCGGCTGCGCGCACCGCCGCCGCCGGTGCCGCGCCGCTGCAGATCGCGGACTCCCCGTGCTGGGTGCTGCTGTCCGCCACCGGCCTGCTGGCCCGCACGGCGTCCGACGAGGTCCCGTCGCGCGGGGCCGACGGTCAGCGCCACCGGCACGACGCCCTCACGTCCGCCGTACCGACGACCGCGCGGTCCGAGGTCGGGGCCGTGACCGACCGGGGCCGGGTCGTCCGGGTCCCCGTGGTCGACCTGCCGGGGCTGCCTCCCACCGACGGGGCGCCGTCGCTGTCGGGCGGTGTGCCGGTGGGCGAGGTGATCGGTCTCGAGCGCGGCGAGCACGTCGTCGGGCTCGCCTCCCTCGCGGCCGACGCACCACCGCTCGCCCTCGCCACGGCGCAGGGCACCGTCAAGCGGGTGCTGCCGGGTGATGCGCCGGGCAACCGGGACTCGTGGGAGGTGATCGCCCTCAAGGAGGGCGACACGGTGGTCGGTGCAGCCGAAGGCCCCGACGACGCCGAGCTGGTGCTGATCTCCTCGGACTCGTCGCTGCTGCGCTTCGGTGCCGCTGCGGTGCGCCCGCAGGGCAGGGCCGCCGGTGGCATGGCCGGCATCAACCTCGCCGCCGGCCGCCGGGTCGTGGCCTTCGCCGTGGTGCCGGCCGGTACGGCGGACGACGCCGTGGTCGCGACCGTCGCGGGAAGCGCGGACGCCCTGCCCGGCACGCAGGCGGGCACCGCCAAGGTGACGCCGTTCGCGCTGTACCCGTCAAAGGGCCGCGCGACCGGCGGCGTACGGTCCCAGCGGTTCCTGAAGGGCGAGGACACGCTGCTGCAGGCCTGGGTCGGCCCGGCACCCGCCCGAGCCACCGGCTCCGGCGGCCAGGCCGTCGCGCTGCCGGCTCTCGACGAGCGCCGTGACGGCTCGGGCACTCCCCTCGCCGCTCCGGTGCACGCGATCGGCTGACCGTGCACACCCCGTCCACCCTCGAGCTGCCGCGGTCGGTGGTGCTCGCGCTGTGGCTGGCGGTCCGCGCGGACGCGACGACCGCCAGCGCCGCGGTGGAGGACGAGGACGAGCCGCACACGGTGCTGGGCGTCGAGCCGCCCGATCTGCGCGGCCTGCTCGCGGGTACGGCCCGCCCCGTCGCGCAGGCCGCCGCCGTGCTGCCGGTGCCGGGCGACCCCGCATCGGCGCCGCGCGAGGTGACGGAGGCCGCCACGGTGGCCGGCGAGGCGGTGCTGCTACGGACGGCCGACGGCGGCTGCCGCGCGCTGGTGCCGCACATCCAGCGGTTCGGCTCCGCGATCGACTTCGGCCACCTGGTCACGTGGACGGTGGTGGAGACGGACGACTGGCGGCCCGGTGTGCTGGCGCACCTCGGATCGCTGGCGGACGCCGAACGGGAGCTGCGCGAGGGTCTCGCGACCGCCACCGAGGCGCTGGTGGACCTGGACGTGGCCCGGTGGCGGCCGGAGGCGGCGGCGCAGATCGGCGCCGTCCGGGACGCGGTGCTGCCGGCGTCCCGACTGCCGGTGGGCATCGAGGGCCGTCGCGTCCGGGTGCTCGCCAGCGCCGCGCGGCTGCGCGCGATCGTGCGGCTCGCGACGCAGGACGACGGCGGCGCGGTGAACCTGTGGCAGGCCGACCAGCGGTCCACCGCGCTGCGCGAGGTGGACCGGGTGGCTCGTCGAGCGCTCGCCGCGGCGGCGACGACGCTGGACACCTGACCCGCCGCGCGACGACCGCGGCTCGGTCCCGCCCACCCGGGCGTCCTGGCGCGTCAGGCCAGCACGGAGCGGTACACCTCGAGCGTCCGCTCACCGATGGCCGACCACGAGAAGTGGTCCTCCACCCGCTGCCGCGCCGCGCGGCCCCACTCGGCGGCCCGCACCGGGTCGGACACCACCTCGGTGAGCGCGGCGGCGAGGTCCCGCACGAACCGGTCCGGGTCGGTGGGCGTCCCCGTCCCGTCCTGCACCTGGTCGATGGGCACCAGCCGACCGGTGACGCCGTCGTCGACCACCTCGGGGATGCCGCCCGTCGCCGTGCCGACCACCGGCAGGTCGACGGCCATCGCCTCGAGGTTGACGATGCCGAGCGGCTCGTACACCGACGGGCAGGCGAACACCGTCCCGTGCGACAGCACAGCCACGAGCTCGGCGCGCGGCAGCATCCGCTCGATCCACACCACGCCCGTGCGCCGCTCGCGCAACCGCTCCACCAGGCCGCTCACCTCGGCGAGGATCTCCGGGGTGTCCGGCGCGCCGGCGCAGAGCACCAGCTGGACGTCCGGCGGCAGCAGCTCGGCGGCACGCAGCAGGTAGGGCAGACCCTTCTGCCGGGTGATGCGCCCGACGAACACGACGGACGGCCGGCTCGGGTCGATGCCCAGCTCACGCACCGTCTGCTCGTCGCGTGCCAGGTCCGCCTCCGAGGTGGGCCGCCGCCAGGAGTCCAGGTCGATGCCGTTGTGCACCACCTGGACCTTCGCGGGGTCGACTGCGGGGTACGAGCGCAGGATGTCGGCCCGCATGCCGCCGCTGACCGCGATCACCGCCGCGGCCGCCTCGTACGCCGTCTTCTCCGCCCAGCTCGAGAGGGCGTAGCCGCCGCCGAGCTGCTCGGCCTTCCAGGGTCGCAGCGGTTCCAGGCTGTGCGCCGTCACCACGTGGGGCACGCCGTGCAGGAGCCCCGCCAGGTGGCCGGCGAGGTTGGCGTACCAGGTGTGCGAGTGCACCAGGTCCGTGCCGGCCGTGATGCCGGCCACCATGGCCAGGTCCACGCCGAACGTCTGGAGGGCGGCGTTGGCGTCGCTCAGCTCGGCCGGGACGTCGTAGCCGTGCACGCCCGGGTCGTCACGCGGTCCGTCGAAGCAGTGCACCTGCACGTCGATGGCGTCGCGCAGCACCGCGGTCAGCCCGGCGACGTGCACGCCGGCGCCGCCGTACACGTGCGGGGGGTACTCCCGGGTCAGCAGATCGACGCGCACGTCAGGCCTCCTCGCCAGGCCCCCACGGGGCCACGGGCGACACGCTAGCGCGCCTTGCGGGAGCCGCCTCGCTGGGGCTGGCCCGTGGGCCTAGGGTTCGTGCCATGGCAACGCCGCGCGTCCTCGCTATCGTCCTCGCAGGTGGGGAGGGCAAGCGGCTGATGCCGCTCACCGCCCACCGAGCCAAGCCGGCGGTGCCCTTCGGCGGGATCTATCGCCTCGTCGACTTCGCCCTGTCGAACGTCATCAACTCCCGGTACCTGCACGTCATCGTGCTGACCCAGTACAAGTCGCACAGCCTGGACCGGCACGTGGCGCAGACGTGGCGGATGTCCCAGCTGCTGGGCAACTACGTCGCCGCGGTGCCGGCGCAGCAGCGGGTCGGCAAGCACTGGTACCTCGGCAGCGCGGACGCGATCTACCAGTGCCTGAACATCATCGACGACGAGCGTCCCGACATCGTGGTGGTGGTCGGCGCGGACCACGTCTACCGGATGGACTTCTCCCAGATGGTCGACTCGCACATCGACTCGGGAGCGGAGTTGACGGTGGCCGGCATCCGGCAGCCGATCAGCTGGGCGGACCAGTTCGGCGTCATCGAGACGGCGACGGACGACCCGACGCGCATCGCCGCCTTCCGCGAGAAGCCGAGCGACCCCGTCGGCCTGCCCGACTCCCCGGGCGAGATCCTCGCCTCGATGGGCAACTACGTGGCGAACGCCGACGCCCTGGTCCGGGCCGTCACGCTGGACGCCGAGGACGTCAACTCGCGCCACGACATGGGCGGCGACATCGTGCCGTACTTCGTCTCCCAGGGGACCGCGGGCGTCTACGACTTCATCCGCAACGACGTGCCGGGCTCCACCGACCGCGACCGCGACTACTGGCGGGACGTCGGCACCATCGACGCGTACTTCGACGCGAACCAGGACCTGATCTCCATCGAGCCGGTGTTCAACCTCTACAACGACGACTGGCCGCTCTACACGGGCTACATCGGGCTGCCCCCGGCGAAGTTCGTGCACGCCGGCCCCGGACGTCTGGGCCACGCCGCCGACTCCATCGTGTCCCCGGGCGTGCTCGTCTCCGGTGCGACGGTCGCCGGCTCCGTGCTGTCCCCCGGCGTGCGGCTGCACTCCTGGGCCCAGGTGACGGACTCGGTGCTGATGGACGGCGTGCACGTGAACCGGTACGCGCAGGTGCACCGGGCGATCCTCGACAAGAACGTCATCGTCCCCGAGCGCGCCCGGGTGGGCCTGGACCACGAGCACGACCTCGCTCGCGGGTTCACCGTCACGGAGAGCGGCGTGACCGTCGTCCCCAAGGGCACCGTCATCGCGGACTGACACCACAGGACGCTCCCCCGCGCCGGCCCGCTAGCCTGCGCGCGTGACCACCATGCCCTTCGCGGCCCGCCCGGACCGGCTGGTGGTGATGGACGTGGACTCCACGCTCATCACCGGTGAGGTGATCGAGATGCTGGCCGCGCACGCGGGCAGCCGGGAGCAGGTCGCGGCGATCACCGACCGTGCGATGCGCGGGGAGCTCGACTTCGCCGCGTCCCTGCGGGAGCGCGTCGCCACGCTGGCCGGGCTGCCGCTGCGGGTGCTCAGCGAGGTCCTCGACGAGGTGGAGCTGACCCCGGGAGCCGAGGAGCTCGTCGCCGGGCTGCGGGAGCGGGGCTGGCCGCTCGGGCTGGTCTCCGGCGGGTTCATCGAGGTGGTCGGCCCGCTGGCGGAGCGGCTCGGGATCGAGCGGCGCCGGGCGAACCGGCTCGAGGTGGCGGGCGGCTACCTGACCGGACGCGTCGCAGGGGCGGTCGTCGACCGGGCAGCGAAGGCCGCGGCGCTGCGCGAGTGGGCGACGGAGCTGCGCGTACCGCTGGACCGGACGGTGGCGATCGGCGACGGGGCCAACGACCTGCAGATGATGGCGACGGCGGGGTTCTCCGTTGCGTTCAACGCCAAGCCGGTGGTGGCGGCGCAGGCCGACGCGGCCGTGACCGGACGGCTCGACGCGATCCTCGAGCTCCCGCCGCTGCTGGTGCCGCGCACCCGCTAGCGCGCCCCCTCAGGGTCGGTGCACGGCCACCAGCCGCGCCCGGCCCCGGCCCAGGTCCGGCCAGCCGTCATACGGCCGCAGCACGCTCCACGCCGCCGTCGGCACACCGGCGCGCACCTGCGCCACCGCGGCCGGGTCCGACCCCAGCGCGGCGAGCACCGCCGACACCGCGGAGATGGACGGCTCGTGGCCGACCACGGCGACCGTCCGTGCGTCCGTGGGCGTGGTGCGCAACAGCTCCACGAGGTCGGCCGCGCCCGCGTCGTACACGTCGTCGCTCAGCAGCAGCCGGGCGTCCGCGCCGGAGGACCGGGCGACCAGCTCCCACGTCTGACGGGTCCGCAGCGCCGACGAGCACCAGACGACGTCGGGCAGCAGCCCCGCGGCGGCCCACCGGGTGCCGACCTGCGCCGCCTGCCGGCGTCCCTCGAGCGACAGCGGACGTTCGTGGTCCACCACGCCGTGCGGGCGGTCGGCCTTGGCGTGCCGGAGGAGCAGCAGCGTGCGCCTCGGCGCCGGCGCACCTGGCTGCACCGCGTCGGTCTCGTCGTCGGCCACCTGGGTCCCCCTCCCCCACGGCGGCCCGCGGGCTACTGGCCCATCGCGTGCACGCCACCGTCGACGTGCACGATCTCACCCGTCGTCGCGGGAAACCAGTCCGACAGGAGCGCGGCGACCGCGCGTGCCGTCGGCTCCGGGTCGTGGACGTCCCAGCCGAGCGGCGCCCGGTCCGGCCAGCCACCCTCCATCGCCTCGAACCCCGGGATCGACTTGGCCGCGGTCGTGCGGATCGGACCGGCGGACACCAGGTTGACCCGCACCCCCGACGGACCCAGGTCGCGGGCGAGGTACCGGGCAGTGGACTCGAACGCCGCCTTGGCGACGCCCATCCAGTCGTAGACCGGCCAGGCGTAGCGGGCGTCGAAGGTGAGGCCGACGACCGCCGAGCCGCGCACGAGGAGGGGCTGGGCCGCCACCGCGAGGGACTTCAGCGAGAACGCGGACACGTGCAGCGCGGTCGCCACGTCGTCCCACTGGCCGGCGAGGAAGTTGCCGCCCATCACGGACTGCGGCGCGAACCCGATCGAGTGCACCACGCCGTCCAGGTGGTCGGTGTGCTCGCGCACCCGGTCGGCGAGCGCCGCGAGGTCGTCCTCGCTGGTCGCGTCGAGCTGGACGACCGGCACCGGCTTGGGGAGCCGCCGGGCGATCACCTCGGTGAGCCGGAACTGCCGCCCGAACGAGGTGAGCACCACGTCGGCGCCCTCCTGCTGGGCCAGGCGGGCGACGTGGAACGCGATCGAGGTGTCGGTGAGCACCCCGGTGATCAGCAGCGACTTGCCGTCCAGCAGACCCATGGCGGGACCCTTCGTCGATCGGATGCGTCAGGTGTCAGAGGTCGCGAGGTCGGGCGTCAGTGGCCCATGCCGAGGCCGCCGTCGACCGGGATGACGGCGCCGCTGATGTACGAGGCGAGCGGGGAGGCGAGGAACTCCACGACGCCGGCGATGTCGTCCACGTCGCCGAAGCGGCCGGCGGGGATCGCGGCGAGGTACGCCTGCTGCCGCTCCTGCGGGAGCGCCTGGGTCATCGCGGTGTCGATGAAGCCGGGGGCGACCACGTTGGCGGTGATGCCGCGGCCGCCGAGCTCGCGCGTGACCGAGCGAGCCATGCCGACCAGGGCCGCCTTCGAGGCGGAGTAGTTCACCTGGCCGGGGCCGCCGTACAGGCCGACGACCGACCCCATCAGGACGATCCGCCCGCGGCGCATCCGGATCATGCCCTTCGACGCGCGTCGCACCACCCGGAAGGCTCCGGCGAGGTTGACGTCCAGGACGTCGTCGAACTCCTGGTCGGTCATCCGCAGCAGCAGCTGGTCACGCGTGATGCCCGCGTTGGCGACGAGCACCTCGACGGGTCCGTGGGCCGCCTCGACCTCGCTGAAGGCCGCGTCGACCGACGCGGTGTCGCGCACGTCCCCCACGACGGCCAGCGCACCCGCCGGCGAGTCGGCGGTCCGGTCCAGGGTGGCGACCTTGTCGCCCAGGGCGAGGAAGCGCTCGGCGATCGTGCGGCCGATGCCTCGTCCGGCACCGGTCACGAGGACGCTGCGGGGAGCACGGGCCGGCTGGGGCTGGGTCTCGTCGGAGGCAGGCACGGGTCACGACGCTAGCCGACGACGACGGCCGGAGGCCGGAGGGCGCGACTAACGTCGGCCGGTCCGCTGTTGTGGAAGGTCCACAAGGGACCGCCGACCTAGGATCTGTGGGTGAGCACGCCGAGCGGGCTGCCGCCGGAGCAGCCTCCGGTGCACCGCATCACCACCGCACCACCCTCGTTGTCGGCCGACCAGTCCCGCCGGCAGCGCAGCTACCTGATCCAGATGGGCATCCGGGTGGTGTGCTTCGTCGGGGCGGTGGCCACGTTCCACCGGGTGCCCGTGGTGGTGACGGTGCTGCTGGTGATCGGCGCCGTGGTGCTGCCGTACACGGCGGTGCTGGTGGCCAACGCCGGTCGTGAGCGGCAGGCGCGCGACGCGTCGTTCCTCGACCCGCGGCTGATCGGCGGTTCGTCGCGCACCGACGGCCGCCCGGCCCCGCCAGACCCCGAGGACACCGGCACCACGGGCGACGGCACGGCGTCCGATGCGACGTCCGAGGAACGACGACGGCAGGCCGGAGGAGACCGATGAGCGAGGCGGGCCGGGGCACGGGCGTGCCGGACGCGGTCGGCGAGCTGGTCTGCAGCGGGCGCGGCTGCCGTCAGCCGGCGGCGTGGGGGCTGCTGTGGAACAACCCGCGCCTGCACACCCCGGACCGGCGCAAGGTCTGGCTCGCGTGCGACGAGCACCGCGGCTCGCTGTCGGAGTACCTGCAGGTGCGGGCGTTCCTGCGGGACGTGGTGCCGGTCGGCGAGCTGGTGCAGTCGGACCAGGGCGGTCCCACACCGTGAGGCCGGCCGTCCGCCGGGCCCTCGGGCTGGTGCTGATCGGTGTCGTCGTGGCGGTGACCTGCACCTTCCTGGGTCGGTGGCAGTGGCACCGGCACGTGGTGAAGGACCGGCTGATCGCCGTCGTCCAGGCGAACTGGGCGGCAGCGCCGGTGCCGTTGAGCACCCTCGCGCCGCCGGGGACCGGCCTGACGCCGGCGTCGGAGTGGCGCTCCGTCCGTGCGGAGGGTCACTACGTGCCTTCCGCCACGGTGCTGCTGCGCAACCGGCCGGTGGCCAGCCACTCGGCGTACCACGTGCTCGTGCCGTTCGTGACGCAGGACGGGTCCGTGCTGGTGGTCGACCGCGGCTGGGTGCCGATCGGCAACAACGGGTCGACGGCGCCGACCCCTGCCCCGCCGCCGGCGGGCACGACCACCCTGGTCGGCCGCGTGCGCATGCCGGAGGCCGCGTCGACCCGTGGGGCGCCGGCGGGTCAGGTGCAGTCGATCGACGTCCCGCAGGTGCTCGCGGCCGCCGGAGCCGCTGCCCCCGCCGGCACCGCGTACCCCTTCTACGTGGCGGTCTCGACCGAGGACCCCGCCCCGGCGCAGGCGCTGGGCACCCTGGACCCGCCGGACACGGACCCCGGACCCCACCTGTCGTACGCGTTTCAGTGGTGGGTGTTCGCCCTGGGCGGGTTCGCCGCCTGCGTGTGGTCCGCCCGGCGCGAGCTGCTGGAGGAGCGCCAGGAGCGCGCCGCCGCACCGGCCCGGCGCGCCGGCGACGCGGACGGCATCGCGGCCGCGAGCGCGCCGGTGGCCGACGACGCGGGACGGGACGGGACGGCCGGCCCGACGACGGCACCGGTGGAGGGCTCCGTTGCGGCCGACGAGGGCCGTGCTGCGGCCGGACCGTCGCACAAGCGGCCACGGCGCCGGCCCGGGCGTGACGAGCTCGCCGAGGACGCGTTGGTGGACGCGCAGCTCGGCGGCGGGTCACCGGGCCGGGCACCCGGGCGTCCGGAGGACGCCGAGGCACGCTGAGCGGCGGCCGAGGCTCGGTACGGCGTCGGCCGCTCCGGCTGGTCCCGCGCGGGTGGCGTCAGGCCAGGGCGATCAGGTCCAGGTAGTCCGGTCCCCACAGGTCCTCGGCACCGTCCGGGAGCAGCAGCACGCGCTCCGGGTTCAGCGCCGCGACGGCACCCTCGTCGTGGCTGACGAGCACGACCGCGCCCGCGTAGCCACGCAGCGCGGCGAGGATCTCCTCGCGTGACGCCGGGTCCAGGTTGTTGGTCGGCTCGTCCAGCAGCAGCACGTTGGCGCTCGAGACCACCAGCGCCGCGAGCGCGAGCCTCGTCTTCTCCCCGCCGGAGAGCACGTTCGCGGGCTTGTCGGCGTCGTCCCCCGAGAAGAGGAACGAGCCGAGCACCGAGCGCACCTGCGTGTCGGTCAGGTCGGGAGCCGCTGAGCGGAGGTTCTCCACCACCGTGCGGGACAGGTCCAGGGTCTCGTGCTCCTGGGCGTAGTAGCCGAGCTTGAGGCCGTGACCAGGGCGGACCTCGCCGGTGTCGCTGGGCTCCAGGCCGCCGAGGATCCGCAGCAGCGTCGTCTTGCCGGCGCCGTTGAGGCCGAGCACGACCACCTTGGACCCACGGTCGATCGCCAGGTCGACGTCGGTGAACACCTCGAGCGACCCGTACGACTTCGACAGGCCCTCCGCAGTCAGCGGGGTCTTGCCGCACGGTGCCGGGTCGGGGAACCGCAGGTGCGCCACCTTGTCGGACGCGCGCACCTGCTCCAGGCCGGACAGCAGCCGCTCGGCGCGCTTGGCCATGTTCTGCGCGGCGACGGCCTTGGTCGCCTTGGCGCGCATCTTGTCGGCCTGCGCCAGCAGCACCGCTGCCTTCTTCTCGGCGTTGGCGCGCTCCCGGCGGCGGCGCTTCTCGTCCGTCTCGCGCTGGGTCAGGTAGGCGTCCCAGCCGAGCGCGTACTGGTCGATCACCCCGCGGTTGGCATCGAGGTGGAACACCTTGTTGACGCATGCGCGCAGCAGCTCGGCATCGTGGCTGATGACGACGAACCCGCCGGAGTACGCCTTGAGCCAGTCGCGCAGCCAGGCGATCGAGTCGGCGTCGAGGTGGTTGGTCGGCTCGTCGAGCAGCAGGGTCTGGGCGCCCGAGAACAGGATCCGGGCGAGCTCCACCCGGCGGCGCTGACCGCCGGACAGCGTGCCGACGTTCTGCGACAGCACGCGGTCGTCCAGGCCCAGGTTCGAGGTGATCCGGTGGGCCTCGCTCTCGGCGGCGTACCCGCCGGCGGCGGTGAAGCGGGCCTCGAGGCGGGAGTACCGCTCCATCGCGGTCTCCCGGGTGGCGTCGTCGGCGCTGGCCATCGCACCCTCGGTCTCCCGCATCGCCCGCACCACCTCGTCCAGCCCACGGGCGGACAGCACGCGGTGCAGCGCCAGCTGGTCGGCGTCGCCCGTGCTCGGGTCCTGCGGCAGGTAGCCGATCTCACCGCCGCGCGTCACCTGACCACCCGTGGGCTGCCCCTGACCGGCGAGCACGCGCGTCAGGGTGGTCTTGCCCGCACCGTTGCGGCCGACGAGGCCGATCCGGTCGCCGGCGGCGACGCGGAAGCTGGTGGGCTCGAGGAGGACGCGGGCGCCGATGCGCAGCTCCACGCCCTGGGCGACGATCACTGGTGGGTTCCTCCGACGACGGGCGCTCGGGCCTTGGGCCGGGGCACAAACGCCCGCCAGTCTACGACCGGCTAGCGTGACCGAGGTCCGAGCAGCGTCGCTGCCGGCTACCGGTGCCACCGACAGGACGAGGCCCGGGCCACGACTGCCAGACGCTCGACGCGTCCGACCACCCGACCCTGACGACCGGAGCAGCCGATGTCCAGCGGATTCCCCCACCCGACGCCCGCCGACGACGCCGGAGGTGCCGGCACCGACCGGCTGGCGGCCCTCGGGGCCGATGCCGTCCTCCCCGCACCCGTCAGCCGACGCTCCCCCGCCGGCGACATCGCCCTCGTGGGTGTGCTCGCGGCCTTCATCGCCGCCTGCGCGGTGCTGCCGCCGATCCCCACCGGCACGGCCGTACCGATCACGCTGCAGACATTCGCCATCACGCTGGCAGGGCTGCTGCTGGGCGCACGGCGAGGCGCGCTGGCGGTCGCGCTCTACCTGGCGGTGGGGCTGGCGGGCGTCCCGGTGCTGGCCGGCGGCACCGGCGGCATCGGCGTGCTGGCCGGTCCGACGGTCGGCTACCTGGCGGCGTTCGTGCCCGCCACCGCGTTGACGGGGTGGTTCGCGGGTCTTGCGCGCAAGGCCCGGCCGGCACGTCGGTTCCTGGTGCTCGCGGCGGCTGGGGTGGCCGCCACCTGGCTGGTCGTCCGGCCGCTCGGCATCGCAGGCCTCGCCTGGCGCACCGGCATGTCTGTGCAGGCGGCGTTCGTCGTCGACCTGCGCTTCTGGCCCGGCGACCTGATCAAGTGCCTGCTGGCGGCGGCCGTCGCCGCAGCGGCGCTGCGGGCGTTCCCGGACCTGCTGCGCGACCGTCGGTGATCGAGCTCGACCGGGCGGAGGTGACCGTCTGGAGCCCCGATCCGGTCAGCGGTCGCGACCGCACCGTCCGGATCCTGGGCCCCGTGACGCTGTCGCTCACCGAGCGCAGGGTGGCCGTGGTGGGCGCGAACGGTTCCGGGAAGTCCACCCTGGCCCGCCTGGTCGACGCGCTGGTGCTGCCGTCCGCCGGCACGGTGCGGGTCGACGGTCTCGACACGGTGCGGGACGGGGCGGCGGTGCGCCGCCGGGTCGGCTTCCTGTTCACCGACCCCGACGCGCAGGTGGTGATGCCGACGCCGGCGGAGGACGTGGCGCTCTCGCTGCGCCGGACCACGGGTAGCGCCGCGGAGCGCCGCTCGGCGGCCCGCGCCTGGCTCGACCGGTTCGGCCTCGCCGACCACGCGGACCTGCCGGTGCACGCGCTGTCCGCGGGCCAGCGGCAGCTGCTGGCGCTCGCCGCCGTGCTGGCCACCGAGCCGGCGGTGCTGGTGTGCGACGAACCGACCACGCTGCTCGACCTGCGGTGGCGGCGCGTCGTGGACCAGCTCCTCGACGCCCTGGAGCAGCAGGTGGTGCTGGTCACCCACGACCTCGAGGCGGCGGCGCGGGCCGACCGGGTGCTGGTGGTCGACCAGGGACAGGTGGTCCACGACGGTCCCCCCGGTCCCGCCCTGGTGCGGTACCGCGAGCTGATGAGCGAGGCGCCGCGGGCAGCCGGGGTGCGGGCGCCGTGAGTCGCCGTAGGGGCCGCGGAGCCTGGACGGGACCGCTCGGTCTCTACGTACCGGGGTCCAGCCCGCTGCACCGGCTGCCGGTGTGGGCGTCCCTCTGCGGCACGGCGGCGTTCACCGCCGCGGTCGTCCTGGTCCCGGGCCTGCCCGCCGCGGTGGCCGGTGTGCTGGTCGCGTCGGCCGCTGCGGCGGTCGCCCGCCTGCCGTGGCGCCGGGTGGTGCTCGGGCTGCGGCCGGGTCTGGTCGCCGCGGCGTTCGTCGGCCTCGGCCGCTGGTGGACGAGCGGAGCGGCGGCCGGCGTGGCCGGCGCGCTCGACCTGCTCGCCGTGGTGCTCGCCGGCGTCGTGCTCGCGGCGACCACCCCGGCGGACGAGCTGGTGAGCGTGGTGACGGGTGCGACCACCGGTCTGCGGCGGTTCGGCGTCCGGCCGAGCTCGATCGCGCTCGGGGTCGCCGTGATGCTGCGCAGCGTGCCGGTGCTGGTCCAGGTCCTCGGGGAGTCCGCCGACGCGGCACGGGCCCGAGGTTTGGACCGGTCACCTCGCGCGCTCGTCGTGCCGGCCGGGGTGCGGACCGTCGCGCATGCCCGACGGGTCGGGGAGGCGCTCGCCGCCCGTGGGCTGCCGGACGACTGAACCGCACTCCCCCCGCGCGCCGGCGCACCGGCCATCCGGTGGCCGCTCCTCCGATGCCGGGTTAGCGTCCCCGCGTGACCTTCCACGAGGGCGGCGACTTCGAGGGCGGCCGGGTGCAGAGCCGCGGACCCGGACGCGGCATCGCGATCGGCGGCGGCGTGACCGGGCTCGTCGTGGTCGTCCTGGTCACGCTGCTCAACGGTGGCAACCTCGGCGACGTGCTGAACGCCGTCGGCGGTGGGTCGCAGTCCGGTGGCACGTCGCAGGGAACCACCATCCAGCGCTGCTCCGCCGAGCAGGCGAACACCCAGCGCGACTGCCGGCTGTCGGCGACCGTGCAGGGTCTGGACGCCTACTGGCAGGAGGCGCTGGCCGCCCAGGGCACGCCGTTCAGCCAGCCGCCGGTGGTCTCGTTCACCTCGCAGACGAGCACCGGCTGCGGCGCCGCGTCGAGCTCCACCGGACCGTTCTACTGCCCGACGGACCGGACGGTGTACCTCGACCTGGGCTTCTACGACCAGCTGCAGAGCCAGTTCGGCGCCCAGGACGGACCGCTGGCCGAGATGTACGTCACGGCCCACGAGTACGGGCACCACGTGCAGAACCTGCTCGGCACGATGAGCAAGATCGACCACCAGGGCACCGGCGCGACGTCCGACTCTGTCAAGCTCGAGCTGCAGGCCGACTGCTACGCCGGCATCTGGATCGGCCACGCCGCGACGACCAAGGACCCGCAGACGGGCGTGGTGTTCCTCGACCCCGTGACGCCGCAGCAGCTGTCGAACGCGCTCGCCGCGGCGCAGGCCGTGGGCGACGACCACATCCAGCAGCAGTCCGGCGGCGGGGTCAACCCGGACACGTGGACGCACGGGTCCAGCGCCCAGCGGGAGAAGTGGTTCACCACCGGCTACCAGAAGGGCACGCTGGCGGCCTGCGACACGTTCTCGGCACCGAGCCTCTGACCACGACCCGACCGACGCGGACGCCCCTGAGACAACCGTCGCAAGGCCGTCCGGAGCGCACCGCGTCGGAATTGATCGGATCTTCTTCAGGCTGACCCGCGCGTGGCGTCGACGATATAGCCGGCACTGCGCGCGATGCGGGCTAACCCCCGCGGCACGCAGGGACCCTCAGACCGGTCGCGGCTCTTCCCCGTCAAGAGCGGCCAGAGCCGCGCCTGGGTGCACGATGAGCTCGAGCAGGCCGCTTGTTCGCCGCGCCCACCGCGCTGGATCGTCCTCGTCGTCGAAAGCCGCGCCCCACGTGAACTGGTCGCGGAGATTGACCGGCAGGCGGCCCGCGAGTGTCGTCATCAGTTCCTGGCCGGCCCGGATTCGCGGTGAGGGAGGCGGCAGGGGAAACAAGCTGCGTCGCTTGGTCGCCGGCGCAACGACTTCTGGCGCATCGCCGAGAGCCGCGACAGCACTCCGGACCCAGTCGTCGTCGCCCGCGTCGGCGAGCGGGACGGCGACTCGTTGAACGCTGATTATCGCGTCCTGGCCCAGTGCCAGGGAGAGTCCCCCGGGGTCCTCGTGGTAGTTCAGATAGCGAGCGACATCGACGCCAGGTGGGCAGACGGCGTCGAGCGTGACGTCGCCGACGAAGTTGCTCGGGTCGACAAGCCAACCATCTCGCACCACGACGGACGGCTTGAGGCGCACTCGGTACAGGTAGAACTGGCTGGCGTGATCGGCTTGGTCGTGGATGCGCCTCAGCATGTTGTGGACCGCAGCTTCGTATGTGCCGACGTGGAGCGCCTTCGCCCGCTGGTACGCCACCCACTCGGCGACAGTCTCTTCGCCGCCCATCCGGCTGCGGGTCAGCGCAGTCAGCCCGGCCGCCGGGTCGAACTGTCGCGCCGGCCAGTCTGGATGGGTGCTCGTGTGGTACCAGGCGAGTCGAGCGACCTGATCGTCATCGAGCGCGGGTTCGTCGGGATCGACCGTGACCCGGGGCGAGTCCTCGTGCTCGCACGTCGCGCCACAGCCTGGGCACGACTCCTGCCCCTGTTCCCACCGGTCGATCCAGTCCAGGTCGACGACCCACCGCTGGTCGCAGCGTCCGCAGAGCATGTGCCGATCACGAGAGAAGTCAATCTGGCGCTCCATGGCTCCAGTCTTCCGGTGCGCGGGTGAAACTCACCCCGAACGCGTGTCAGCGGAAAGCTGGGCGTCTTAGGTGCCACTGACATTGAGCTTCAACCGCTGACGCGACGTCGGTGGTCGGCCCTACTGTCGCCCTCAGGTCGAGAGCCACTCGGCCAACCCACAGTGAAGGACCATCGGTGGCCACAAAGACGGTGTTCTACTCCTTCCACTACGAGCGCGACGTCAACCGTGTGCAGCTCGTGCGGAACGTCAACGCGCTCGAGGGCCAGCCCCTGCTCAAGGCCCAGGAGTGGGAGGCAGTGCGGCGGCGCGGCCAGCAGGCCATTGTCGACTGGATCGAGAAGCAGATGAGCTACAAGCGGGCTGTTGTCGTCCTGATCGGCCAGGAGACCGCCAGCCGCCCGTGGGTGATCTACGAGATCGAGAAGGCGTGGCAGGCGAAGAAGCCGCTCGTCGGAATCCGCATCCACGGCCTCTCGTCGTTCGGAACCGTCGATCGCGTAGGTGCGAACCCGTTCGATAAGGCCTCGGGGCCATCCGGCATCCCCGTGTTCGATCCGACGAGGAAGGACTGGTGGAACGGAGGGATCGACACGAAAGCGACTTACGCGAACCTCGCAGACAACCTTGAGGGCTGGGTCGCCCAGGCGAAGGCCCGCCCGTGACAAGCACCACGTGTGAGTTCTGCGCGATCGTCGAGCGCGACGATCCCGACGTGCGCGAGGTGTACCGCGACGAAAACGTCGTGGCCTTCTTCCCGACAGAGCCAGCCGTGCTCGGACACGTACTCGTCGTGCCGAGGCGACACGTGCCCGACATCTGGGGCCTCAAGCCCGACGAAGCCGCCCAGCTCTCGAGGGCCACGGTGCTACTGGCCGACGCGATCCGCGAGGCGATTCATCCCGAGGGGCTCAACGTCATCCAGTCCAACGGTGAGGTCGCAACCCAGACCGTCAAGCACGTCCACGTCCATCTCGTTCCTCGCTGGGGGAACGACGCTATGGGTCCGATCTGGCCAGCAAAGACGGACTACTCGGAGTCATCCAAAGAGCGCGCGATGCTCGGGGTCCGCAGTGCAGTGCGGCACCTCCAGGCCTCAGCAGAACCCCCGATTGCGCCGGAAGACCGGCGCAAGCACCTCGACTACATCCAGGCCGTTGTAACGCGGCAGTCTGCCGCTTCGTCGGCAGCGAAGGGCTGGCTGCTGCCGATCGTCACCGCCACCTTCGGGTTCGCACTCACCCAGCACTCGTGGCCGCTGGCGGCCCTCGGCATGGTCGCCGTCGTGCTCTTCGCCTACCTCGACGCCAACTACCTGCGCAGTGAGAAGCAATTCCGACGGCTCTACAACACCGTCGCGCGCTCCAGCCGGCAGGTGCCGCTCTTCACGCTCGATCCGGTGGACGCCGACGAGCCCGTCCCGGACGACGCGCCAGCCCTGCCCAGGTGGAGGGCGTTTGCCCGCAAGTACCTGCCGGAGCGGTCGATCTGGACCTCATGGTCGATCGCACCGTTCTACACCGCCCTACTCATCCTGGGTGCAGGTGTGGTGGTTGTGTCGGCCATCTGAGGTTGGCCGAGACCACCTTCAGCCACCGAACCGCGGGGCCCGACGGGGCCGGCTACTCAGCAGGAACGTCCTCTTCCGAACCGTCCAGGTCCGAGGATCCGCTCGGCCTTGAGTCACGGCCCGCCGTGCCAACTTGTCGGCGGACAACAGCCGCGGGTGACGCGGCATGCCTGCCCTGGGGTAGCGGGCTCACCAGCCAATGACGCTTCCGAGTCACCCAAGGCCCAAGGGCCGACCTGCGAATCCGCACGTCGGAAGGTGCTCGCGCCGGTATCCCAACCGACGGAGTGTCCCCTGCAACCCCTAGATGTTGAAGCCGATGGCCCGCATCTGCTCGCGCCCGTCCTCGGTGATCTTCTCCGGGCCCCACGGCGGCATCCACACCCAGTTGATGCGGAACGCGTCGACGATGCCGTCGAGCACCTGGGCCGTCTGGTCCTCGATCATGTCGGTCAGCGGGCAGGCCGCCGACGTCAGCGTCATGTCGATGGTGGCGGTGTTGGTCTGGTCCACCAGCACGCCGTACACCAGCCCCAGGTCGACGACGTTCACGCCCAGCTCGGGGTCGATGACGTCGCGCATGGCCTCCTCGACGTCGGCTGCGGTGGCCGGCTCCGTGCGGGCGCCGGGGTTCTGGTCGATGCTCATGCGTCCTCCTGGGTACGGGCGCCGGACAGGATGAGGGCGTCGGACATGGCGACCCAGCCGAGCAGGGCGCACTTGACGCGTGCGGAGTAGCGCGACACGCCGGTGAACGCCGCGGCGTCGCCCAGCGCCTCCTCGGCGGCCTCGTCGTCCAGGCCCGCACCGCGCGACTGCATCAGCGCGCGGAAGGAGTCGTGCAGCGAGTCAACGGTGCGCAGGTCCTGGCCGACGACGAGGTCGTGCAGCACCGACGCCGACGCCTGGGAGATCGAGCAGCCCTGGCCGTCCCAGCGCAGGTCGCGCACCACCGGCACGGGGCCGCTGGTGTCCACGTCCACCCGGACCGTCAGCTCGTCGCCGCACGTCGGGTTCACCTGGTGGGACACCCCGCAGGCGTCGGCGTGCTCGGCGATCGCCACCGCGACCGTCCCCGACCCCTCGGGCAGGCCGCGCCCGTGCGGGTACTTCGCGTGGTCCAGGATCACCTGCTGGTACAGCTGTTCCATCGAGCCGGAGCTCACTGGTCACCTCCGTGTCGGTGGACGCGTGCGTCGTCGTCCGCACCGAAGAACGCCCGGACCCCCGCCAGCGCTTCCCGGAACACCTCGATCTCCGCCTCGGTGGTGTACACGGACGCGGTGGCGCGAGCCGTCGCGGCCACGCCGAAGCGCCGGTGCAGCGGCTGGGCGCAGTGGTGGCCGACGCGCACGGCGACGCCGGCGTCGTCCAGCACCTGGCCGACGTCGTGCGCGTGCACCCCGTCCACCACGAACGACACGGTGGCGAGCCGGTCGCGGTTGTCCGTCGGGCCGATCACGCGCACGCCGGGCACGGACGCGACCGCGTCCAGCAGCAACCCGGCCAGCTGCCGCTCATGTGCCGCCACGGCGTCCATGCCGAGCTCCGCCAGGTAGTCCGCCGCGACCCCCATGCCGACGGCCTGGGCGACCATCTGGGTGCCGGCCTCGAACCGCTGCGGCGGCGGGGCGTACGTCGTCTGCTCCATGGTGACGACCTCGACCATCGACCCGCCCGTGAGGAACGGCGGCAGGTCCGCCAGCAGCTCCCGGCGCCCGTACAGGGCTCCGACACCGGTGGGACCGAGCATCTTGTGGCCGGAGAAGGCGGCGAAGTCCACGCCGAGCGCGTGCAGGTCCACCGGCAGGTGCGGGACGGACTGGCAGGCGTCCAGCACGGTGAACGCGCCGACCTCGCGAGCCCGGGCGACGAACGCGTCGACGGGCGTGATCGCCCCGGTGACGTTCGACGCGTGGGTGAACGCCAGCACGCGCGTGCGCTCACCGACGACCGTCGCGAGGTCCTCCAGCCGGATGCGCCCGTCGTCGTCCACGCCCAGCCAGCGCAGCGTGGCCCCGGTCCGCGCGGCGAGCTCCTGCCACGGCACCAGGTTCGCGTGGTGCTCGGCCTCGGTGACGACGATCTCGTCGCCCGGGCCGAGCGCGAAGCGGCGTGCCGCCGCACCCCCGCGGCCGAGGCTCGCGTTGGACATCGCGTACGCGACGAGGTTGATCCCCGCGGTCGCGTTGGACGTCCAGACGAGCTCGTCGGCCGCCACGCCGACGAACGACGCGACGCGCGACCGGGCGCCCTCGAACGCCTCGGTCGCCTCCTCCGCCAGCTGGTGCGCACCGCGGTGCACGGCGGCGTTGCGCTGCGTGTAGAAGTCCTGCTCGGCGTCGAGCACCACCTCGGGCTTCTGCGAGGTGGCACCCGAGTCGAGGTACACCAGCGGCCGCCCGTCGCGCAGGGTGCGCGACAGCAGCGGGAAGTCCGCCCGAACCGCGGCGAGCTCCTCGGGGCTCAGGGTGCGGGTGGCGTCCAGCGTGCTGGTCATCGGTCCTCCGCTCGGACGGTCGGCTGGGTGGGTAGGTGCAGGCCGGGCTCAGACGAGCGGGGCGCCCTGGGTGAAGCGGTCGTAGCCCTCGTCCTCGAGCCGGTCGGCCAGGTCGGAGCCGCCCTCCTCGGCGATGCGCCCGTCGACGAAGACGTGCACGAAGTCGGGCCGGATGTACCGCAGGATCCGGGTGTAGTGCGTGATCAGCAGCACGCCGACGTCCGTCTTGCTCGCCACGCGGTTCACGCCCTCGGACACGATGCGCAGCGCGTCGACGTCCAGACCGGAGTCCGTCTCGTCGAGGATCGCGAACTTCGGTGCCAGGAGCTCCATCTGCAGGATCTCGTGGCGCTTCTTCTCGCCGCCGGAGAAGCCCTCGTTCACCGACCGCTCGGAGAACGCCGGGTCCATGCGCAGGTTGTCCATCGCGGCGCGCACGTCCTTGACCCAGGTGCGCAGCGCCGGTGCCTGGCCGGACACGGCCGTCTTGGCGGTCCGCAGGAAGTTCGACACCGAGACGCCCGGCACCTCGACCGGGTACTGCATGGCCAGGAACAGGCCGGCACGAGCGCGCTCGTCGACCTTCATCGCGAGGACGTCCTGGCCGTCCAGCGTCACGGAGCCGGAGGTGACGTGGTACTTGGGGTGACCGGCCAGCGAGTAGGCCAGGGTGGACTTGCCGGAGCCGTTCGGCCCCATGATCGCGTGCGTCTCGCCGCTGTTCACGGTGAGGTCGACGCCACGCAGGATGGGCTTGGGTCCTTCCTTCGTCTCGACGCTGACGTGCAGGTCGCTGATCTGCAGGGTGGACATGGTTCTCCTCGGGGTCTTCAGAGCGGGGCGTCGACGTCGACGAGCACCTGCTCGCCCTCGACGGTCAAGGGGTAGACGGGCACGGGCCGGACGGCGGGCGGGGACAGCGGCTTGCCGGTGCGCAGGTCGAACCGCGACCCGTGCAGCCAGCACTCGATCGTGGCGCCCTCGACCTCGCCGTCGGACAACGAGACCTGGCCGTGCGAGCAGATGTCGCTGATCGCGTGCAGCTCGCCGTCCTCGTCGCGGACGACGGCCACCTCGACGGTGCCGTCGGCGCCCTCGAGCTCCACCCGCAGGGTGCCCGCCACGGGGACCTGCGAGGCGAGGCACGCGCGCTGAGCGCTCATGCCTGCTCGCCCTCGGCGGCCGCCCCGTCCGGGGACTCGGGGACGACGGCACCGGATGCCGCCAGCTCGCTCTCGATCGACGCGAGCAGCCGCTCCTCGATCTCGGGGACCTCGATCTGGTGCAGCAGCTCGGCGAAGAAGCCGAGCACCACCAGCCGCCGGGCGTCCTGCTCGTGGATCCCGCGCGAGCGCAGGTAGAACAGCTGCTCGTCGTCGAACCGGCCGGTGGCGCTCGCGTGCCCCGCACCCTCGATCAGACCGGTCTCGATCTCGAGGTTGGGCACGGAGTCCGCACGCGCCCCGTCGCTGAGCACCAGGTTGCGGTTCAGCTCGTAGGTGTCGGTGCCCTCGGCCTGCGCCTGGATCAGCACGTCGCCGACCCACACCGCGTGCGCACCGTCGCCCTGCAGGGCGCCCTTGTACGTGACGCGGGAGCGGCACGACGGCACCGCGTGGTCGATGAACAGCCGGTGCTCCTGGTGCTGGCCCGCGTCGGCGAAGTACAGGCCGAGCGCCGTGACGTCGCCGCCCTCACCGGTGAACTCGGCGTCGGGGGTGATGCGCACCACGTCGCCGCCCAGCGTGACGACGATGTGCCGCACGGTGGCGTCCCGGCCGACGCGCAGGCGGTGCGCCGCGTCGTGCACCGAGCCCGGGGCCCAGTCCTGCAGCGACACCACGGTCAGGTGGGAGCCCTCGTCGGCGACGATCTCGATGGTCTCCGCGAGCGCCGCCTGGCCGATGTGGTCGATCACGACGGTGCCCTGGGACATCGCCTCGGCGTGCACCAGCAGGTGCGCGGCGGTCGGGTCGAGGGACGAGCCCTCCAGCACCACGGAGGTGACCTGCGAGGCGACCGCCTCGCGCGGGAACGTCAGGACGGTCGACCGCGGGAAGGACGCCCACGACGCGGCCGCGATCCGGTCCCCCGGCCGGCCCGCCAGGCCCAGCCGTGCGTCGTCGCGGTCGACGATCTCGACGCGCACCTCCGGGCTCTCCACCACGGTGGTCAGCACGCCGTGGCCGGTCAGCACGCCGCCGTCGGCCGCCACCAGCGGCGCCAGACGGTCCATCGGCGAGAACCGCCACTCCTCCTCGCGGCCGGTCGGCACGGGGAAGTCGGCGACGTCGAAGCTGGTCCGCCGGGCGGCCCGGCTCGTCTCGGGGACGGTCGCCACACCGTGGCTGTGCGCCTGGTCGGCGACCGCCCGCGAGTGGTCGGTCGACAGCCCCGCGGGCTCGTTCGTCGTGGTCGTCATCAGCCGACGGCACCTTCCATCTGGAGCTCGATGAGGCGGTTGAGCTCGAGCGCGTACTCCATGGGCAGCTCACGGGCGATGGGCTCGACGAACCCGCGCACGATGGTCGCCACGGCCTCCTGCTCGGGCAGGCCTCGGGACATCAGGTAGAACAGCTGGTCCTCGCTCACCCGCGAGACCGTCGCCTCGTGGCCCATCGTCACGTCGTCCTCGCGGACGTCGACGTACGGGTAGGTGTCCGACCGTGAGATCTGGTCCACCAGGAGCGCGTCGCACAGCACGGACGACCGGGACGCCTCGGCACCCTCGAGGATCTGCACCAGCCCGCGGTACGAGCACCGGCCACCGCCGCGCGCCACCGACTTGCTGATGATGTGGCTGGAGGTGTTCGGCGCCGCGTGCACCATCTTCGAACCGGTGTCCTGGTGCTGGCCCTCGCCGGCGAACGCGATCGACAGCGTCTCGCCGCTGGCGTGCTCGCCCATCAGGTACACGGCCGGGTACTTCATGGTGACCTTCGAGCCGATGTTGCCGTCGACCCACTCCATGGAGCCGCCCTCGGCGACCGTCGCGCGCTTGGTGACCAGGTTGTACACGTTGGTCGACCAGTTCTGGATGGTCGTGTACCGGACGCGGGCGTTCTTCTTCACGATGATCTCGACCACCGCGGAGTGCAGCGAGTCGCTCTGGTAGATCGGCGCGGTGCAGCCCTCGACGTAGTGCACGTACGAGCCCTCGTCCGCGATGATCAGCGTCCGCTCGAACTGGCCCATGTTCTCCGTGTTGATGCGGAAGTAGGCCTGCAGCGGGATGTCGACGTGGACGCCCGGCGGCACGTAGACGAACGACCCGCCCGACCACACGGACGTGTTCAGCGACGCGAACTTGTTGTCCCCCGGCGGGATGACCGAGCCGAAGTACTGCTCGAAGATCTCGGGGTACTCCTTGAGACCGGTGTCGGTGTCGAGGAAGACGACGCCCTGCTTCTCCAGCTCCTCCTGGATCTGGTGGTACACCACCTCGGACTCGTACTGCGCGGCCACGCCGGCGACCAGGCGCTGCTTCTCCGCCTCCGGGATGCCCAGCCGGTCGTACGTGTTCTTGATGTCCTCGGGCAGGTCCTCCCAGCTGGCGGCCTGCTTCTCCGTCGACCGGACGAAGTACTTGATGTTGTCGAAGTGGATGCCGGACAGGTCGGCGCCCCACGCCGGCATCGGCTTCTTGTCGAACAGGCGCAGGGCCTTCAGCCGCGTCTTGAGCATCCACTCCGGCTCGTTCTTCAGCCGGGAGATGTCGCGGACGACGTCCTCCGACAGGCCGCGGCGCGCGCTCGCGCCGGCCACGTCCTCGTCGTGCCAGCCGTAGCCGTAGGTACCGATCGAGGCGATCGCCTCGTCCTGGGTCAGCTGGGGCGAAGGCGTGGTGATCGGCTCCGTGGGTGCGCTCATGCTGTCGGTCCTTCCGTCGCGATCACGGGGGTGGTCGGTGCTGCTGGGACCCGGCGGGTGCCGGTGGGGATGCTGGTGGTGCAGACGTGGCCGCCGGAGGTCAGCGTCGCCAGGCGCTGGACGTGCACGCCGAGCAGGTGGCCGAACGCGCGGGTCTCCGCCTCGCACAGCTGCGGGAACTGGGCCGCGACGTCCTGCACGGGGCAGTGACCCTGGCACAGCTGCACGGCGTCGGTGCCCGGGACCGGACGCGCCGACGCGGCATAGCCATGGTCGTCCAGAGCCCGCGCGAGCGCCTCCGCACGGGCGGTCATGTCGGTCCCCGCTGCGTCGACCGCGGGTGCGATCTGCCGCTCGAGGTCGCCGACGCGCTCGGCGGCGAACTTCTCGACCGCCTCCTCGCCGGCGGCGCTGGCGAGGAACGCGAGCGCCTCCGCGGCGATCTCGGCGTACCGGTGCTCCAGGTCGTGCTGGCCCCGGGTCGCGACGACGAACCGGCGGGCCGGACGCCCACGCCGGGCCGGTGCACCGCCCGTTGCCGTGTGCGGTGCGATCTGCCCGTTGTGCTCCAGCGCGGACAGGTGGCGCCGCACTCCCGCCGGAGTCAGGTCGAGGGCAGCGGCCAGCTCGACGGCGCTGATCGGCCCGTCCGCGGCGATCAGCTCGAGCACGCGCTGCCGGGTGCGGGTCTCCAGGTCGTCCATCCGCCCGGAGGACGCTCCGGCGAGCACGCCTCCGGCCGGCACGACGACGGGCAGCAGGCTGCTCATGCGCACCTCCACAGGAGACGGGTGACCGGTGCGACGAGCACCGCTCGAGATGTCCGGGACCGACGCGGTCGTCGCTCCCGATATCGGCAACATCCTTGTTGCCAAAATACATCCCGGCAAGCAAGGCCTACCTTCCTCGTCCGCCATCCGGTCCGGACCGGTCGCCGGCGCCGCGCGCTCAGCCGCCCTTGGCGTCGCCGTAGGACTCGGCCACGCCCACAGACAGCGGGAGCTCCACCGGGAAGTCGCCGAAGAGCAGCCGCCCCGCCGCTGCTGCGGCAGCGCGCACCTCGTCGACCACGACCGGAGCCAGGGCCGTCGGGGTGTGGACCACCAGCTCGTCGTGCAGGAAGTAGACGAGGTGCGGGCGCTGCGCGAACGGTTCCGGCGCCAGCCCCGCGGTCCCCGACTCTCCCAGTGCCCACAACCGCCGCCGCGTCTCGGCGATCCAGGCCAGCGCCCACTCCGCGGCTGTGCCCTGCACGACGAAGTTGCGGGTGAACCGGCCCCAGGACCGTCCTGCAGCGCGCGCCCGGGCCTCCAGACCCGACCCGGCGTCGTCGGCCAGGGCCGCCAGCTGGGCCTGCTCCCAGTCGGCGCCCGGACGCGGCGAGCCCCGGCCGAGCAGGGTGGACACGACCTCGCCCCGCTCACCCGCGCGGGCGGCCGCCTCGACGTACGCGAGCGCGTCCGGGTATGCCCGCGCCAGCCGCGGCAGCACGGTCGCGCTGACCCCCGTGGTGCCGCCGTAGAGCGCCCCGAGCATGCCGACCTTCGCCAGCGTGCGGTCGGCCACGACGCCCGCGGCGACCATGGCCCCGTACAGGTCGTGGCCGCGACCGGCCGCCGCGAGGCGCTCGTCGTGCGCCAGACCAGCCAGCACCCGGGGTTCCAGCTGCGCGGCGTCGGCCACCACCAGGCTCCAGCCCGCGTCCGCCCGCACCGCCCCCCGCAGCTGACGCGGCAGCTGCAGCGCTCCCCCGCCGCTGCTGCCCCACCGGCCGGTGACCACCCCGCCGACCACGTACTCGGGCCGGAACCGACCGCCGGCGACCCAGGCGTCGAGCCACGCCCAGCCGTTCGCGGCATGCAGGCGCGACAGCTTCTTGTACTGCACCAGCGGTTCGACGGCCGGGTGGTCCAGCCGCTCCAGCTCCCACCGGCGGGTGGACGTCACGGGCAGCCCCACGCGCCGCAGCGCCCGCAGCACATCCGGTTGCGAGTCCGGGTTCAGCCCCGGCGAGTCGAGCGCGGCGCGGACCGCCGCGGCCAGCTCCTCGAGCCGCGCCGGTCGCTCACCGCCTCGCGGACGCGGCCCCAGCACCGCCCGCAGCACGCCGTCGTGCACGGCGGGGTCCCACGGGACACCGGCGTGGTGCATCTCGGCAGCAGCCAGCGCACCGGCGGACTCGGCGGCGAGCAGCAGCCGCAGCCGAGCAGCGAACGGCGCTGCCGCCACCGCCTCGTCCTGTGCCTGCAGCTCGGCGACGCAGGCGTTCTCGTCCGGCTCGTCGGCGGACCGGTCGACAACGAACAGCGTGTCGTCAGCGGGCCGGGCACCGCTGGTGCCGGGTCCGTCGAACCAGCTCGGCGGGGCGGTGGCCAGGCGCGACGACGCCGTGCCGGGTGCCAGTCGCAGCACGTGGTGGGCCAGCCGCAGGTCGAGGCACCTCTCGACCCGGACGCCGTCCGCGAGCAGCCGCGGGTACCACGCCGACGTGTCCGCCCACGCCCAGCGCGGCGCCGCCTCTCGCCCGACCACGGCGTGCGGCACACGTGCCCCGACGTCGCTGACCCGCGCACCAGCACCCGTGGCGGCGCCCGCACCCGAGGCCGACACGAGCAGCAGCACGTGCAGAGCCTGCCGCACCGCACGGACATCAACGACCGGACCGCTCTACGGCCGGGACCGCAGGCGCCCGGTGGGACCTCACGGGCAGCGGGGATAGAGTCGCCGCCGTGCCGCTCTCCCCCGCCGTCGAGGTGAACGGGCTGGTCAAGCGCTACGGCGCCAACGTCGCGGTGGACGGCCTGGACCTCGTGGCGGCGGCCGGCCAGGTCACGGCCGTGCTGGGCCCGAACGGCGCCGGCAAGACGTCCACGGTGGAGATCTGCGAAGGGCTGCGCCACCGCGACGGCGGCCAGGTGCGCGTGCTGGGCCTCGACCCGGTCCGGGACGCTGCCGTGCTGCGCCCGCAGGTAGGGGTGATGCTGCAGGACGGCGGGCTGCCGAACACCCAACGGGCCGCCGACGTCCTGCAGCACGTGTCGCGCATGTACGCGGACCCGGCCGACACGGCCGAGCTCAGCGAACGCCTCGGGCTGCGCTCGTTCGCGCGGACGACGGTGCGACGGCTCTCCGGCGGCGAGCGTCAGCGCCTGGCCCTGGCCGTCGCACTCGTCGGACGCCCGCGCCTGGTCTTTCTCGACGAGCCGAGCGCGGGCCTCGACCCCCAGGCCCGGCGCGCCGTGTGGGACCTGGTCGGCGAGCTGTCGCAGGACGGTGTGTCCGTGGTGCTGACCACGCACTTCATGGCCGAGGCCGAGGCTCTGGCCGACCAGGTGGTGATCGTCGACCACGGCCGCGCCATCGCCTCCGGCACCGTGGCCGAGCTGGTGGCCTCGGGGGGTACGACGACCCTGCGCGTCGAGGCGGCCCAACCCGTCGACGCCGCGGCGCTGGCCGCTGCGCTGGGAGGTCGGTTCACCGTCGATCCCGCCGGCCGGACCGCGTGCACGGTGTCCGGCCCCGTCGACCCCCAGCTCGTGGCCGTGCTGACGAGGTGGCTGGCGGACGCGGGCGTGCAGCTCATCCGCCTGGAGCTGGGTCGACGCACCCTCGAGGACGTCTTCCTCGACCTCACCGGCAGGAGCCTGCGATGACCGCCGCCCCCGCCTCGCGTCGTATCGGCGCCCAGGGCGCCTTCGAGCTGCGCGCCGTGCTCCGCAACGGCGAGCAGGTGATGGTGACGGTCCTGCTGCCGCTGATGCTGCTCGGCGGCCTCGCACGGGCCACGTTCCTGACGTTCGACACGGCGGGCGCCACCCGCATCGACCTCGTGACCCCCGGCGTGCTGGCGTTCGCCCTGATGAGCTCGGCTTTCACCTCTCCGGCGATCACCACGGCGTTCGACCGCCGCAACGGTGTGCTCCGGCTGATGGCCACGACACCGCTGGGGCCGACCGGTCTGCTGGCGGGCAAGCTTGTCGGCGTCCTGGCGGTCCAGCTGGCACAGGTCGTGGTCATCGGGGGTGCCGGGCTCGTGCTGGGCTGGAGGCCGGACGCCGCGGGCGTCGTCGCCGCCGTCGTCGCCTGGATCCTCGGCACGACCGCCTGGGGTGCCGCGGCGCTGCTCGCCGCAGGTCGCGTCCGGGCGGAGGCAGTGATCGCCCTGGCCAACATCGTCCTGGTGCTGCTGGCCTTCGGCGGGGTGGTGCTCCCCGCGAGCGTGCTGCCCGCCGGGCTCGCCCACCTCGTCGGCTGGCTGCCGTCCGGTGCCCTCGGCGAGGCGCTGCGCGCGGCGCTGATCCACGGCACGTGGGCCGTCCGGCCGCTGGTCGTGCTCGCGGTGTGGGCGGCCGGCCTCGGCGCGGCGGCGGCTCGCTGGTTCCGCTGGTCCTAGCGGGCGACGGCGCCGCTGCGCCGGCGATCTACCCTGGCACCGTGACACGCCCCTCGGTCCCCGCGCCCCTCGCCGCCGACCGGCTCGCCGTCTGGCGCCGCCGCGCCGTGCTGGCCAACCTCGTCGCCCAGGTGCTGATCATCGTCACCGGCGGGCTCGTGCGGCTGACCGCCTCGGGCCTGGGCTGCTCGTCGTGGCCCAGCTGCGAGCCGGGTCACTTCACGCCGACGCTGCACGACGCGACCAGCTACCACCCGTTCATCGAGTTCGGGAACCGCACCATCACGGGCGTCCTCGTCGTCCTCGCGCTCGCCGTCGCGCTGCTCGCGGGCCTCGACCGACAGCGGTCGGCGTCGTACCGCGCGATGGCGTGGGTGCCCCTGGTCGGGGTCGTCGTCCAGGCCGTCGTCGGTGGCATGGCGGTCATCTACAGCCTGCCGCCGGCCGTGGTCAGCGGCCACATGCTCATCTCCATGGCCCTGGTGGCGGTCTCCACCTGGCTGGTGATCCGCTCCAAGGAGAGCGACGAGGTGTCGGTGCCCACGGTCGACGTCACCACGCGCAGGCTCATGGCCCTGCTCGGGGTCGCCGCGCTGGTGGTTGTGGCGCTCGGCGTCGTCGTCACCGGCGCGGGCCCGCACTCGGGCGACGACCGGGTGGGCTACCGGTTCGCCGTCGACCCGTTCGCCATGGCGCGGGTGCACTCGCTGGCGGTGTGGGTCTTCGTCGCCGTGCTCGTCGCACTCCTCCTCCGGGTGCGCCGGAGCGGACCTGCCGCCGCGCGACGTGCTGCGTGGGTGCTCCTCGTCGTGACCGCTGCGCAGGCGCTGATCGGCTACGTGCAGCTGTTCACGGGGCTGCCGATCGCCCTGGTGGACCTGCACATGCTCGGCGCCGCGGGCCTGGTGATCGCCACCGTGCTGCTCGCCGGCACGCTGCGCGTGCGCGGCTCGCTGGCGACCGCCCCTGTCCCCGGGCCGGCCCCTGCCGCCGCGGCGCGCGCCGCCTGAACGCCGGCTAGTCCCCGACGCGCTCCAGCGTCGACCACCCGGCGGTCCGGGCAGCAGCGGCGGCGAGGATGCCGACGACGGCCGTCGGGTTGTGCAGCCGGCCGCCCAGCACGGCGGCGACGGCCTCGTCGATCGGCAGCCAGGCGGCCACCATGGCGGCCTCCTCGTCCACGCGTTCGCACCGTTCGCCGTCCGGCACCGGTGAGAGGTCCCGGGCCAGGTACACGGCGATCGACTCGTCCGAGCTGCCCGGCGAGGTGAAGAACTCGACCAGCCGCCACCACGAGCCGGCCCGCAGGTCCGCCTCCTCGGCGAGCTCGCGGGCCGCGGCGGCGACGGGGTCCTCGCCCGCGACGTCGAGCAACCCGGCCGGCGGCTCCCACAGCTCCCGACGGACCGGGTGCCGGTACTGGGACAGCAGCAGCACCCGGTCGTCGTCGTCCAGCGCGATCACACCGACCGCACCGGGGTGCGCCGTGTACTCGCGCAGCACCGGCTCGCCACCCAGGTCGACGTGGTCGGCGACCACGTCGAACACCTTCCCGTCGTGCAGCACGCGGTGCTGCACGACGGGACGGCTCGCGACCGTGTCGGTCGGCTCCGGGGTGGCGGGCCGGGTCGTCACGCCGAGCGCCGCTTCAGCGCCGCACCGACGAGGCCGGCGAACAGCGGGTGCGCCCGGGTCGGACGCGACTTGAACTCCGGGTGCGCCTGCGTCGCCACGAAGTACGGGTGCTCCTCGCGCGGCAGCTCGACGAACTCCACCAGCGACGTGTCCGGAGAGACGCCCGAGATGACCAGGCCGGCCTCCTCGAGCTTGTCGCGGTAGGCGTTGTTCACCTCGTACCGGTGGCGGTGCCGCTCGGACACCTTGTCGGCGCCGTACAGCTCCGCGATCAGCGAGCCCGGCGTCAGCACGGCCTCGTAGGCGCCGAGCCGCATGGTGCCGCCCAGGTCCCCCTCGCCGCCGACGATGGCCAGCTGCTCCGCCATCGTCGCGATCACGGCGTGCGGCGTGTCCGGGTCGAACTCCGAGGACGATGCCCCGTCCAGCCCCAGCACGTTGCGGGAGTACTCGATCACCATGCACTGCAGGCCGAGGCACAGGCCCAGCGTCGGGACCTTGTTCTCGCGGGCCCAGCGCAGCGCGCCGACCTTGCCCTCGATGCCCCGCACCCCGAAACCGCCGGGGATCACCACACCGTCCACTCCCTCGAGCGCGGCTGCCGCACCGTCCAGCGTCTGGCAGTCGTCGGAGGTGACCCAGCGGATCTTCACCCGGGCGTCGTGGTGGAACCCACCGGCACGCAGCGCCTCCGTGACGGACAGGTAGGCGTCCGGCAGGTCGATGTACTTGCCGACGAGCGCGATCTCGACCTGGTGCGCCGGGCGGTGCACGCGCTGGAGCAGCGCGTCCCAGCCGCTCCAGTCGACGTCCCGGAAGGGCAGCGCGAGGCGCTGCACCACGTACGCGTCGAGGCCCTCGGAGTGCAGCACGCGCGGGATCTCGTAGATGCTCGGCGCGTCGGCGGCGGTCACCACGCCCTCGACGTCGACGTCGCACATCAGCGCGATCTTGCGCTTCGTGGACTCCGGCACCTCCCGGTCGGCGCGCAGCACGATGGCGTCCGGCTGGATGCCGATGCTCCGCAGGGCGGCGACGGAGTGCTGGGTCGGCTTGGTCTTCAGCTCGCCCGACGGGCCGATGTACGGCACCAGCGACACGTGCAGGAAGAAGACGTTCGCGCGGCCGACGTCGTGGCGGACCTGGCGGGCCGCCTCGAGGAACGGCAGCGACTCGATGTCGCCGACCGTGCCGCCGATCTCGGTGATGATCACGTCGACGTCGTCACCGGCCTGCGCACGCATCCGGGACTTGATCTCGTCGGTGATGTGCGGGATCACCTGGACGGTGTCGCCGAGGTACTCCCCGCGCCGCTCGCGGGCGATCACCGTCGAGTAGATCTGGCCGGTGGTCACGTTGGCCGAGCCGACCAGGTTCACGTCGAGGAACCGCTCGTAGTGGCCGACGTCGAGGTCGGTCTCCGCACCGTCGTCCGTGACGAACACCTCACCGTGCTGGAACGGGTTCATGGTGCCCGGGTCCACGTTGAGGTAGGGGTCGAGCTTCTGCATGGTGACCCGCAAACCGCGCGAGCGCAGGAGGCGCCCGAGGCTGCTGGCCGTCAGGCCCTTGCCCAGAGAAGAGGCGACGCCTCCGGTGACGAAGATGTGCCGGGTCAGAGAATCCGACCGCCCGGAGAGTCGGTGCGCGCGATCCATCACGGGCTTCCACCCTACCGGACCGTTCGACCCGCCCGACGCCGCGGCACGCCCCGCGGCGTCGTCGGGCGGTCCCGAGCGCCGCTCAGCTCCGGGCCGGTTCGTGCTCCGCTCGCAGCATCCCGTGCACGGTCTCGCGGTCCAGGCCCAGGACCGCCCCGACCACCACGAGCAGCGCGACGAGCCCGGCTCCGGCCGCAGCCCCGAGCGCGGTCCAGGCGCCGGTGCCGGCGACGTGCGACACCGCATCCGCCACCCACCGACCCGCGACGGCCGCCACCGCACCGGCACCGCCCAGGACGAGCAGCGTGCGGGTCAGTCCGTCGAGCGCCGCCGGACCCGCCGCCCTCCGCAGCGCCACGAGCGTCGCGCCGCCCCCGGCGGTCATCCCGGCCGTCGTGGCGAGGCCGAGCGCGGTCAGCACGGCGGCACGGTCGGGTCCGTGCGACGTCAGCGCGACGACGGCCACCACCGCGACGACCGCCACCGTGCCCCAGCCCACGGCGGCGCTCACGACGGCCGAACGCGCCCGCTCGAGGGCGTACAGCGTCCGGGACACGTGGAACATCGCCGCGAAGCCGACCACCCCTGGGAGCATCCACGTGAGCAGGGCGGTCATGTCGGGCTGCACGGACGGGCTGTGCGACAGCGCCGCGAACACCCGGGCCACCGCCGGTGCGGCCGCCAGCAGGGCCGCGGCTCCGGCGGCCGCGGCGGCCAGCACGGCGCGGGTGGTGAGCGCGGACAGCCGTGCGAACCCGTCCTGGTCCGCTGCGGCGACCCGCGCGGCGACCCGCGGGAAGGTCGACGTGGCCAAGGGCACGACGAGGATCGCGTAGGGCAGCAGGTACACCTGCTGCCCGTACACGAACGTCGTGTACGAACCGCTCGTGCCGCGGGTGACGGCGAGCTGCAGCACCACCAGCACCGAGAGCTGCTGGGCGGCGACGGCCCCGACACCCGCGAACGCCAGCGACCTGAACCGGCGTGCCACCCCCGGGGGGAACCGCAGCGTCGGACGGACGGCGACCCCGAGCCGACGTACCGGGACGAGCATCGGGAAGCACATGGACGCCACGCCCGCGGTGGTCCCCCAGGCCAGCACCTGCAGGGCGGCGCCGGGGACAGCGGCCGGGTCGTCCCGCTGGCCGTGCGCCAGCAGCCCGTACCCGAGGAAGGTCGCGACGACCACCAGCGACGACATCACGGGCGCGAAGGCCGGCCAGAAGAACCGCCGGTGCGCCTGCAGCACCGCATAGAGCAGCACCGTCAACCCGTACATCGGCACCTGCACCGCGAACACGACGACGAAGAAGCGCAGGACCTCGACCGCCCCCGCACCGCGGTCGCCGGCGACGAGCCGAGCCACCGGACCGGACACGGCCGCCAGCAGCAGCCCGAGCGGGGCGAGGACCAGCAGGGTCCAGCCGAGCGCGGCACCGACGATCCGGTCCACCTCCGCCACGTCGCGGCGCAGCACCGGTCCCGCCAGCAACGGCACGAGCGCGCCGGCGAGGGCTCCACCGGCTGCCACCTCGAACAGCACGTTGGGCAGCACGTTGGCGGAGTTGTAGGCGTCGGCCACCCCACCCATCCCGACGGTGCCCGCGCCGACCAGGTAGCGGACGAAGCCCAGCACGCGGGACAGCGCGGTGACCACGGCGATCATCGCCGCGGCGCCGGCGAGCCCGCCGAGCAGCCGGCGGCGCGCGGGACTCACCCCCGGCCTGGCCGGCGACGCCGGCCCCAGGCGTCGACGGCCGCCAGCGCCGGCGTCCGCTCGATCACGGCAGTGAAGCTGACCCGTTCGCTCGCCACAGTCAGGGCACCGACGGTCACCAGCCACGCGATGCGGACGGCGCGCGGAGCGCTCTGTGCGATGGCCGTGCCGAGGGCCGCCCCGAGCGCGTTGGCGCCGCAGTCCCCGAGCATGTCGGTCTCGGCCAGATCGGGCTCAGAAGCCGCCACCGCGGCGCCGAGCACCGCGCTCGCCGGCACCGCACCGGGTCCGCCCGCCAGCGCTACGGGTCCGGCGACGGCGGCGGCGGCCTTCAGCGCGCGACCTGGGCGCAGGTCGAGCAGGTTCACCAGGTTCGCCGTCCCGGCGATGATCGTGGCGTCCACCAGCACGTCGGCGGTCCGCCGTCCGCGGGGGCCCACGCGTGGGAGCAGCGCTGCCGCCACCACCGCCGATGCGCCGATCCCCAGCACCTTCAGCCCCCCGGTGGTCAGCCGCCCCCGCGCCAGCGCACCCAGGTGCCCGCGCAGCCCCTTGGCCGGCTCCGTACCGGCTTCACCCAGGTCGTCCAGCAGCCCGAAGCCGCCGGCGCCCAGCACGGCCACCGCCGCGGCAAGCCGTCCCCGAGCCGTCGTCGCCCCGCTCAGCGCTCCCGTCAGCACACCGACGGTCACGGCCGGTCCCTCGAGCAGGCTGACCGGCTCGCCGGCGTGGTTCCGGCGCGTCCACCGGGCGGGCCCGCCAGGGGGCTGCCAGTCCAGCGCACCGCGGACCACCGAGGTGGTCGCGGCCGCCGCGAAACCGGTGAGGGCGCGGCGCAGCAGCCCGACGCTCACCCGGCGGTCCGGGCGCCGGCAGTCGTCGGCACCGCCGTGCGCGCCGGCATCGGGGACAGACCGCTGCCGAAGCCGTAGTGACCGTTGGTCCCCGCGATGCGCGCCGCGAGGGCGAGCGGCACGGTGACCTGACCGGTGATCGTGTCCGCGCCGGAGACCGTGGTCACCGCACCGTTGAGCGACTTGTCGGCCAGCACGGCCGACACCAGCGAACCCGCCGCGACCGACCCGTCCACCAGCACAGCGCCGTGCGAGAACGACTGTGCCGCGCCGACCACCGCGAGCGCTGAGCTCGTCGCGTCCTGCGCCGGGGTCGGTGCCGGGGTCGCCGCGCTCGTCGTCGCGACCGGGACGGCCAGCACCACGACGGCGTCGGCCGGCGCCGTGACGGGGTTGGCGAGCGTGATCAGCGGTGTCTGACCCGAGGACAGCAGCTGCAGCAGCACGGTGGAGTCCTGCGTCAGGGTGTCGGGCTTGCCGGACTCGGCGCGAACCAGCCCCTGCACCAGCGCCTGCGCCAGCTGGGCCTGCACGCCAGCCCCCTGATCGGGCGCCGGGTTCAGGTAGCCGAGGAGATAGCCGACCAGGCCCTGCCGGAAGCTGCGCTGGTCCGTCGACGACCACGCGTCCGTCAAGGTCACGTGGGCGCTGACCGTGGCGCCGGCCTGCGTGAGCCGGGCGTCGACGGCGGTGCGCTCGTCCTGCGGGACGGCGCCGAGCGCGACGACCGCGACGCGCCGGTCCTTCAGGGTCCCCTGCACCAGCTGCCCGCTCGCCGCGTCGAGGTAGGCATCGCTGTTCTTCAGCTGACCCGCCGTGTCGTCGAGCTGGCTGCGCAGCTGCGCCTTCTCGGTGCGGAGCTGCTGCACCTGGCCCGTGAGGGTGTCGCCCAGCGTCTGCTTCAGCGGGCCGGCGCCGAGCGCGATGCCCACGGCGAGCGCGAGGAAGACGGAGATCAGGGAGACGAGGTGGTACCGGAAGTCGATCACTGGACGCGCTCTCGGTCGAGGTCGGGACGGGCAGCAGGCTGGTCGGACGTCACGGCAGGCCCCCGAACAGCCCGCGTACCCACGAGACGACGTCGTCGAACCGCGCACCGAGCAGCCCGTACAGCGCCTGGCCGCCGACGGTCGACGCGAGCGCGACGCCCAGCGCGAACAGTCCTGCGGCGATCAGCAACACCAGCTGGAGGTTGGAGATGCCGTGCCGGTACAGCTGCGACACCCCCTTGGCGTCCACCAGCTTGCCGCCCACCCGGAGGCGGGTCAGGAACGTGCTGGCCATGCCGGAACGGCCCTTGTCGAGGAACTCCACCAGCGTGGCGTGCGTGCCGAGCGCCACGATCAGCTCGGCGCCCTTGTCGTCCGCGAGCAGCATCGCCACGTCCTCGCTGGTCCCCGTCGCCGGGAACACCACGTACGGGATGCCGAGCGCCTCGACGCGCGCCAGGCCGGGCGCCCGCCCGTCGCGATAGGCGTGCACCACCACTTCGGCACCGCACCGCAGGGCCCGGTCGGAGACGGAGTCCATGTCGCCGACGATCAGGTCGGGCCGCGCACCGGCCTCGAGGATCGCGTCCGCACCGCCGTCCACCCCGATCAGCACGGGGTGGAACTCCCGGATGTACGGGCGCAGCGCGACGAGGTCCTCCTTGTAGTGGTAGCCCCGCACGACGACGAGCACCTGACGGCCCTCGATGGGCGTGCGGACGTCCGGCACGCCGACGCCGTCGAGCAGCAGCTCCCGTTCCCGCCGCAGGTAGTCCATCGTGTTGGCGGCGAACGACTCGAGCTGTACCGACAGGCCCGCACGCGCCGCCTCCATCGAGGCCGCGACGGACTCCACCGTCTGCAGGTCCCCCTCGGCGATCAGGCGGTCCTGGTCGAAAACGGCGCCGTCCGCGACCCGGATCACCCGTCCGTCGGACACCGACATGACATCAGGGCCGAGGTCGTCGATGAGCGGGACCCCTGCCGCCACCAGGATCTCGGGACCCAGGTTCGGGTACCGGCCTGAGGTCGAGCGCGCGGCGTTCAGGACCGCCGCGGGACGGCAGGCGACCAGGGCCTCCGCCGCCACGCGGTCGAGGTCGAGGTGGTCGATGACCGCGACGTCACCAGGTCGTAGACGCTTGGTCAGGGCCTTCGTGCGGCGGTCGACCCGTGCCGGGCCCACGACCTCGTCGGCGCCGGCCGTATGACCGTGCCTGCGCAGGGAGAGTTTCATCGCGGTTCATCGTCCCACGCCCGACTGCGCCAGGAGCTCCGCCGCGTGCGCGCGAGCCGCCTCGGAATCCTCCTGACCAGCCAGCATGCGTGCCAGCTCACGGACCCGGTCCTCGCCCACGACCGATCGGACGTCCGACTCGGTGACCAGGTCGTGCCCGCCCGCCGTGGACTTCGTCACCACGAGATGCGTGTCCGCGAACGCGGCGACCTGCGCCAGGTGGGTGACGACGAGCACCTGCGCCGACCGGGCGAGCTGCGCCAGGCGCCGTCCGACCTCGACTGCCGCCTTGCCGCCCACGCCGGCGTCCACCTCGTCGAACACGAAGGTGCCCGGGGTCTGCGCCCGAGCGCCGCCCGACGTCGCCAACGACACCTCGATCGCCAGCATCACGCGGGACAACTCGCCGCCGGACGCCCCCTTGCCGAGCGGTCGCGCCGGGGCGCCGGCGTGCGGCACCAGCAGCAGCTCCACCCGGTCCGCGCCGTGCACCGAGGGCTCGTCCGCGTCCTCGACCACCACCTCGAGGCGCGCGCCCGCCATGGCGAGACCGGCGAGCTCGGCCGTGACGCTCTCTGCCAGCCTGGTCGCGGCCGCGCGCCGGGCCGCGCCGATCTCGGTGGCCAGAGCCTGGACCTCGGCGTCGAGCTCGGTGCGGCGCGTCCGCAGCGCCTCGATCCGGCCGCCGTCGTCCTCGAGCTCCAGCAGCCGCAGACCCGCCTGCCGGGCCCAAGCCAGCACACCCGCGACATCGCCGCCGTGGCTCCGTGTCAGGGTGGCCAGCTCGGCACGCCGAGACTGCACGGCCTCGAGCCGCGCCGGGTCCGCCTGCAGGTCCTGCAGATACCCGGCGAGGTCCGTCGCGACATCCGCGAGCAGGTACCCCGCCTCGGCCACCCGTGTCGCCAGGGCCGCCAGCGTCGGGTCGTGCGCGCCCGCCTGGTCCAGCAGGCGCCGCGCGGCGTCCACGAGGAGCGTCGCTGCCGGGGCCTCGCCGGCCTCGTCCTCACCGGCGAGCGCGCCGTGCGCCGCGCTCGCGGCGGACCGCAGATCCTCGGCGTGGGTCAGGCGCTCCGCCTCGTCGGCCAGCGCGACGTCCTCCTCGGGCTGCGGGTCGATCCGCTCCACCTCGGCGAGTCCGAGGCGCAGGAGCTCCGCCTCGCGCGAGCGGTCCTGCGCCCGCTCGACGAGCTCGGTCAGCTCGGCGTCCACCTGGGCGCGGGTCGTCCATGCGACCCGGTAGGCCGCCAGACGATCCCGGTGCTCCGGCCCGACGAACTCGTCGAGCGCCTCCCGCTGGGCCGCCGGCGTCCGCAGGCGCAGCTGGTCCGCCTGTCCGTGCACCGTCACCAGCGCGTCCGCGATCTCCGCCAGAACCCCCTGAGGCACGGACCGACCGCCCAGGTGGGCGCGGGACCGGCCCACGCTGTCCGGCCCGGCGGCCGTCACGGTCCGCAGCAGCACCAGCGAGCCGTCGTCGTCCAGCTCCGCGCCCGCGTCGGTCACACGCGCGATCGCGTCCGGGTGGCCGTCGAGGTGCACCCGTCCCTCGACGGCGGCCGCCGGCGCGCCGACGCGCACGGTCGCGGGGTCCGCCTTGCCTCCCAGCAGCAGCGAGAGTGCGGTCAGCACCATCGTCTTGCCGGCGCCGGTCTCGCCGGTCAGCACCGTCAGGCCCGGCCCCAGGGCCATCTGGGCCTGCCCGATGACACCGAGGTCGCTGATCCGGATCTCCTCGATCACGGCACGTCCTCCGCGGGCGTCTCCGTCTGCTGCTCCGGGCCGGCCGGCCGGGCACCCGCCTCGCCGGGCGCGACGGGTCGCCCCCTGCGCGGCCGCACCACGGCGGAGTGGCCACGCCAGCCCTGGACCGACAGGCCGAACTTGTTCACGAGCCGGGTGGTGAACGGCGCCGGCGTCAGGCGGGCCATCCGCACCGGCACGTCGCTCAGCCACACCTCCAGCCGGGACCCGGGGGGTGCGTCGAGCCTTCGTCGTCCGTCGTTCGTCAGCACCGCCCCCGAGGGTGAGCGTTCGAGGATCTCCACCGCGACGACGCTGTGCGGACCGATCACCAAGGGCCGAGCGAAGAGGGCGTGCGCCGCCAACGGGACGACGATCAGGCCCTCGACGTCCGGCCACACCACCGGCCCGCCTCCGGAGAAGGCGTGCGCGGTCGACCCGGTGGCGGTCGCGACGACGATGCCGTCCGTGCCGAACGAGGCGAGCGGCCGGTCGTCGACCTCCGTGATCACCTCGATCATCTTGGCCGCCTCGGTCTTCTGCAGCGCGGCGTCGTTCAGCGCCCACCCGGTGCGCTCCTCGCCGTTCGGGCTGATGACCCGCACCTCGAGCGTGCTGCGCTCCTCGACGACGAAGTCGCCGCTCGTCAGCCTCCGGACGGCCGCGGTGACGTTGTCCGGCTCGATCTCCGCCAGGAAGCCGACATGGCCGAGGTTGACGCCGAGCATCGGCACACCGGTCCCGCGGGTGAGCTCCGCGGCCCGCAGGATCGTGCCGTCGCCCCCGAGCACCACGGCGAGGTCGAAGGTGGGCAGATCCGCTGCCGTCGCGTCCTCCTCGGCCGTGACCGGCTCCACGCCGGCGCGCTCGAGCTCCCGCACCACGACCAGCGTCGCGGCCACGGCCTCCGGCCGGCCGCGGTGGGTGACGACCAGTGCACGACGTGTCATGCGTCCTCCTCCAGCACGACCGAGTCGACGCGGTCGACCGGCATCGGCTCGACCCGTCGAGCGGCTCCCGGTGCGACGAGCCGCATCAGGTACTCGACGTTGCCGCTCGGCCCCGGCAGCACGCTCCGGAGCAGGTCTACAGGCGTCAGGTCCGCCGCCTCGGCCGCCTCGAGCACACCGAGCACCGCGTCCCTGCGGAGCGCCGGGCTGCGCACCACACCGCCGGAGCCGAGCCGCTCGCGCCCCACCTCGAACTGCGGCTTGACGAGCAGCACGAGGTCAGCACCCGGTGCCGCGACGGCCGAGAGCGGCGCGACGACCAGGCGCAGCGAGATGAACGAGAGGTCCGCGACGACCAGCTCCGGCGGCGGCTGGACGTCCCCGGCAACCAGGTCACGGACGTTGACGCCCTCGCGCACGTCGACGCGCGGGTCGGAACGCAGCTCCGGACGCAGCTGCCCGTGCCCGACGTCGACGGCGACGACCGAGGCGGCGCCCCGTCGCAGCAGCACGTCCGTGAAACCGCCCGTGCTCGCACCGGCGTCCAGGCAGCGGCGTCCCGCGACCGCGAGACCCTGCGACTGCCACACGTCGAGCGCACCGGCGAGCTTGTGGCCCGCACGGGACGCGTACCCCGGGTCCTGGGCGTCGGGCTCCACGACGAGCACGCGCTCGGGCTCGACCGCCGCGGAGGCACGCTCCACGCGAGACCCGTCCAACCGCACCCGGCCGGCCGCGATGAGCTGCCCGGCATCGCCGCGCGACCGGGCGAGCCCGCGACGCACCAGCTCGACGTCGACCCGTGCCACGACGGTGCTCAGCGGTCCGACTCGGCGAGCCGGTCCTGGAGCGCGGCGTGCACGGCCTCGAAGGCGGAGACGTGGGCCCGCAACGGGGCGTCCGCGAGCTCAGCCAGTGCGCCCAACGCGTCGTCGACGCCGTCGTCGCCCGTGCCCTCGCCCTGCAGGGACTCGGTCACCCGCCATCCTCCCGATCGCGCCTGCCGTCGCTGCGGCCCTCGTCCACGCTACCGGCTGCAGCGGCACCCCACCCTCCACCACGCACAGGGTCGGACGGCACGCCTCAGACCGACGGCAGATCGGGGACGCTCGACGGCTCGACGGGCAGGCCGGCGTCCGCTGCCGCCCACGCCGCGGCGCATGCCGCTCGCACCAGGTCGACCGCGTCTCCGCCCGGTCGCAGCTCCAGCCGGCCACCGGCCACCCGTGCCGCAGCCTCGCCGCACACCCACCACTCGTCGTTCGGCACCGGCACGGGGTGCGGCTGCAGCAGAGCACGCAGATCCGCGCCGATGTAGTGCGGCCGCTGACCCGGCACGGCGAGAACGTCGTCGCGGGCCGTGCTCACGCCCGTGAGCACGTGGAGCCCCGGGAGGTCACCCGCACGCGCACCTGCGAGATCCGTGTCCAGCCGGTCACCCACGACCAGCGTCCGCACCCCGCCTGCACGCGCGATCGCCAGCTGGTACATCGTGGGCTCCGGCTTGCCCGCACTGTCCGGCGTCACGCCGGTCGCGGACGTCACGGCAAGCACGAGAGAGCCGTTCCCGGGAGCGAACCCCCGTGCGGTCGGCAGACTGAGGTCGCGGTTCGAGGCGACGTACCAGGCGCCGTCCGCGACGGCGTAGGCAGCCTCCGCCAGCTGCGGCCAGGCGATGTCCGGACTGAAGCCCTGCGCGACGGCGTCGGGGTGCTCGTCGGCCGACGACACCACCTCGAACCCTTGGGCCCGCACGGCGTCCCGGAGTGCGTCGGCACCGACCACCAGCACCTTCGCCCCGCCGGCGAGGCGGGTGGCGAGCAGCTGCGCGGCCGCCTGTGCCGCGGTCATCACATCCGGAGCCGACGTCGGGATGCCGAGCTCCGTCAGCTGCTCCGCGACCACGTCCGGCGACCGTGAGGCGTTGTTCGTGACGAAGAGCGTCCGCATTCCACGCGCCCGCGCCTCGACGAGGCTCTCGGACGCCCACGGAACGCGCTCGTGCCCGCGGTACGCGACCCCGTCGAGGTCGACCAGGGCCAGGTCGAAGAGCTCCGCCAGCGGGCGGTCGGCCGCGAGCAGGCCTGCGCTCACGCCTCGTGCCCCGGACCGTCGACGTCGGCCGCTGGCGGCGGGCCCTCTCCCTCCGGGGCGTCGACCTGCTCTCCTTCGACGGTGTCGTCGAGCAGGTCGTAGACCACGACGTCGTCCTCCTCGTCGACGTCCCCGGCCGCCTCGGCCAGCTCCTCGGCCGAGTAGGGGGCGAGCTCGCGCTCCGCCTCGTCGTGCCTGCCGCACGCGTCGAGGGCCGTCGCCCGCGCCTGTGCCGCACGTGCCGCGAGCACGCCCGTCGCGGCACGCACCTGCGGAGTGCCGAGGGCCGCCAGCGCCGCCTCCGGCTCGTCCAGGTCGAGCCGCGCACCACTGACCACCATCGCCAGCTCGACCATCGCCTCGGCGGAGAGCTCCGCGACCTCCGGATCCTGCGCCACGACCAGCGCGCGCTCGGGGCGGCCGAGCCCACGCTCGCAGTCCGCCATCACGGGGAGGTGCTCCGGTGACCCGTTCAGGCGGCGCACGGTGCGGAGCTCACGGAGCGCCTCGCCGTACCGGCCGGTGCGGTACGCCGCCAGACCCGCCGCCTCGCGCACCACGTCGACCCGCCCGCCCCGCCGCACGGCGGCCTGCGCGTGCTCGTACGCCAGCTCGGGATCGGACTGGAGCAGCCTGCCCACCATCACCAGGTGGCGGCCCACCCGTTCGGCGCTGTCCTTGCTCAGGGTGCGAAGCCGCCCTCGAACGTCCCTGTCGAGCATGCTGAAGGTGACGTCCTCGGCGACCTCCGGGTCGTGGGCGCGCGGCGGAGCGTCCGTGCCAGGACCGGCCTCCCTGACCGTCGCGGGGCGTCGCGCGTCATCACGCCGGGGACGGTCCTGCGCCTGGTCAGCTCGCGGTGCACCACGTCGCGGACCCGTAGACGACCCCGTGGAGGGTCGATCGGTTCGACGCTCACGCCGGGGACCGGTCGAGGTACGTGCCGCACGAGCATCGTCACGGGAGTCGCCGACCCTCCGGTCCTCGGCGGACCACGGACGCGCCGACGAGCCGGCTCGCGGTCCGGACGTGACGCCTCTGCCGGCTCCCCGCGGAGACTCCTCACGCGGGCGACCCGCAGCCTGGCTTGCGGCGAACCGATCGCCCGGTCCGTCGACGCTCCTCCGCGTGAAGGGCCGTTCGCCCGCGCGCCGCCCCTCGCCGCCGTCACGGCCGCCCGACCGATACCCGGATGAGCGATCGGCCGAGCCCGCGCTCGACGGCGCTCCGTCGACCGGACGACCCTCACGGCCACCGGGTCGCTGCGGCCCGCGGGCAGCCCCAGCACTCCGGCCGCCAGCCTCGCCACGGGACCGGCCGGCGGTGCCGAACGGCGCCCCCGACCCAGCTCGGGCGGGACGAGCGCCCCTCAGCTCGCCACCGGAGGATGCTCCACTCTCGTCCTGGAGCGAACGCGCCTCGGAACCGCCCGGCCCCCAGGTACGCCGCTGCTCAGGACGACGAGGACCGTCGAAGGCCGGACGGGAGGCTCCAGCCCGCGTCCCGCCCGACTGCCGAGCCCCACCGGCAGCGCGCGGCGACGCACCGCGATAGCCCCGCTCGTCCGCACCCGGCGCACGACCGCCGGCTCCGCCGCCGGCACCCCTCTCGCGGGCGCCCTCCGCGGCTCGGGCCGCCGGTGCACCACCAGCGCTGGAACGACCGGAGCTGCTGCCCCATCCCGTCGACCGACCACCGGAACGCATCGCTCCGCCAGCCGCCCCTGCCGGCCGGCCCGCGCGACCCTCGGCAGAATCGCGAAGGCCCTCGGCGCTCCCGGCACCACCGCGGAATGACCGCTCGGTGTCACCGGTGCGCGGAGCTCGCGAGCTGCCCCACGACGATCGTGGAGAACCACCGCCGAAACCGGCCGACGACCCACCTGCCCGGCCGCCCGACGAACCACCGGACGCCCCGTCTCGGCCCCGCCCACCGCGGGACGCACCACGGTCCCGCTCGTTGCCGCTACGGCTGTCGCTGTTCATCAGGTCCTACCTCCACGATTCAAAGGGACATCATCCCATCCCGTTCAGCTGCAGACACGCGCCCGGTAGGCCGCAGCCCAGACGCTGAGCAGCGCACATCTCGAACCGTGTCGTGCCCACCGCAGTACGCCGGCCGACCACAACGGTCGCGGAAGCCATGCCCCCGAAGACCTGCACAGCAGCGCGCCGGCGGTCGAATGGGTGTGGCTTGGCCGGGGGTTTGGTGCACCGTGGCGAAGCGAAGGGCGTGGGTGAACGCAGAAAGGCCCACCCGGTGAGGGGTGGGCCTTTCTGGAATGGTGTTCGGCGGCGTCCTAATCTCCCACATCCTGGCGGGTGCAGTACCATCGGCGCTGAAGGGCTTAGCTTCCGGGTTCGGAATGGGACCG
>MKTI01000011.1 GCA_001898185.1 Cellulomonas sp. 73-145
GCCGCTCTCTTCGCCACGCTGCTAGCGTCGGCAAACCACCCACCGTTGCGATGACCACTGGAAACCACCCGGATTGGGATTGACCCCTCTGCTGGGAGCGCCTCGCGGCAGGTCAACGATGGTGGCTTTGGCCGCGACCCAGAGGTGAAGGCAGCACTCGACTGTCAGCCGTTGTCTGCGAACGCCCGAGCCTTGCTCTCGGCGCCGGGTCAGCTTCCCTCGCGCAGCTGGCGGTGGTGGTCGATGGCTTGTTCGACGAGGGTGGCGATGTGGGGGTCGTCCAGGCTGTAGACCTGGCGCTTGCCGTCGCGGTTGGCGGTGACCAGGTCGGCGAGGCGCAGTTTGGCCAGGTGCTGGCTGATGGCGGGGACGCTGGCGTCGACCAGGTCGGCCAGGGTGCTCACGTCGTGGGGTTGGCGGGCCAGGTGCCACAGGAGCTGGAGCCGCACTGGCGAGGCCAGGATCGCGAAGGTCTCGGCGGCCTCGTCGAGCAGCTCCTCGTCCGGGTCGGCGGTATCGGGAGGCTCTGCTTGGTCGGAGTCGGCGGCGCCTGACGCGTTGGCGTCTGCGGGCGCCGGGTTGCGTTCGGGCATGGTTCAGTATGCCTTACCTCATCAGTTGCGTAACTGTTTGACTGTTGGGTCTTGCGGTGTCATCCTTGCCGGGCCCGCGTGCAAGCGCCGGGCGCTGTCGGCCGCCCGGGGCGGCCTGGACGGAGGGAGGTGGGCCGCGATGGATACGTCTGGCGATAGTCCGGTGCTCCGGCTCTCCTCATCCGTTCGTGACGCGCGGCCTTGATGTTCTGACCTGATCCGGTCGGGCTTGGTCTTGTGCGCGTCACCCGATCCCTGCCGTGTCGGCGGGACGGGAGGTTCGTCATGTCGATCGAGACCAACACGATGCAGCAGAACACGGCGGTGCTGGACAGCGCCCACGTCGGTGACATCGAGGGCGCGCTGGGCACGATCCGGCTGGGCGAGGCGCCGTCCGGCGCCCGGGGGCGGCTGTCGCGGCGGCTGAAGATCCTGGCGGCGATCGTCGGGCCTGGGCTGATCGTGATGGTCGGGGACAACGATGCCGGCGCCTTCGGCACCTACACGCAGGCCGGCCAGAACTACGGCACCCGGCTGCTGTGGACGCTGCTGCTGCTCATCCCCGTGATCTACGTCAACCAGGAGATGGTGCTGCGCCTGGGCGCGGTCACCGGGGTCGGCCACGCCCGGCTGATCGTGGAGCGGTTCGGCAAGTTCTGGGGCGCGTTCTCCGTCATCGACCTGTTCGTGCTGAACGCGCTGACCATCGTCACGGAGTTCGTGGGCATCACGCTGGGCCTGGGCTACCTCGGGCTGCCGAAGGTGCCCGGGGTGATCACCGCCCTGGTGCTGGTCGTGGCGGCGACCTCGACGGGCTCGTTCCGCCGCTTCGAGCGGGTCTGCCTGACCCTGGTGGCCGGATCGTTCGCCCTGGTCCCGATCGTGCTGATGGTCCACCCCGCCGTCGGGCAGGTCGCACACGACTTCGTCGTGCCCGGACTGCCGGGTGGGTCCTCGCAGCTGTCGACGGTGATGCTGCTGGTCATCGCCATCGTCGGCACGACGGTGGCGCCGTGGCAGCTGTTCTTCCAGCAGTCGTACGTGATCGACAAGCGGATCACCCCGGCGTTCATGCGCTACGAGAAGGTCGACCTGTGGATCGGGATCGTCATCGTGGTGGTGGGGGCGGCGGCGATGATGGCGTTCAGCGCGGCGGCGTTCGCCGGCACCAGCGGCGCCGGACAGTTCACCGACGCCGCGGGCATCGCCTCGGGGCTGGCCGCGGTTGGAGGCAAGGTCGCCGGCATCCTGTTCGCGGTGGCCCTGATCGACGCCTCGATCATCGGGGCGGCAGCGGTCGGCCTGTCCACCTCCTACGCCGTGGGCGACGTGCTGGGCATGAACCACTCGCTGCACCGCAAGCCGACCGAGGCCAAGGCGTTCTACGCCGTCTTCGGGCTGCTCATGGTTGGTGCGGCGGTGATCGTCCTGATCCCGGGCAGCCCGCTGGGTCTGCTGACCGAGGGGGTGCAGACCCTGGCCGGGGTGCTGCTGCCGTCGGCGACCGTGTTCCTGCTGCTGCTGTGCAACGACAAGGCCGTCCTCGGGCCGTGGGCCAACAAGAGGGCCACCAACGTGTTCACCACGTTCGTCATCGCCATCCTCGTGCTGCTGTCGGTGATCTTGACCGCCTCGGTGCTGTTCCCGCAGATGAGCGGCCAGGCGATGGTGGGCATCCTCGGAGTGGGCACCGCGGTCGTCGTGGTTGCGGGACTGGTTAGCGGCGTGCTGCGGCGCATGAAGCGCCGGGCCGGGGTCGTGCCAGCCGCGGACGTCGTCGACGCCGAGGCCAAGGCATCCTGGCGGATGCCGCCGCTGGCGCTGCTCGCACGACCGGAGATGTCGCTGGCGCGTCGCGTGGGCTTGGGTGTCATGCGGCTGTACCTGGTGCTGATGTGCGTGCTCGTCGTGGTCAAGATCGTGCAGAGCGCGATCGGCTAGCCTCGACGGGCGGACTGACCATGGATGACCTCGGCTTGGACCTGTCGGGTCTGCTGCGACGCGCTGTCGTCGAACCCACCGGCCGCACCGTCGGACGCGTTCGGGACGTTGTCGTGCGCCTACGCGGCCAGGACTACCCCCCGGTCGCCGGCCTGGTCACGGACCTCGGCGGGCGGTCGGTGTTCCTGCCCGTCGAGTTCGTGTCCTCGTGGGCCGGCGCCCGGGTCGCGGTTCGCACCGCGCACCTGGACGTCCGCGGCTTCCAGCGCCGTGCAGGTGAGGTGCTGCTGCGGGCAGACGTGCTCGGCCACCGCCTCGTCGACATCCGACACGCCCGCCTCGTGCGCGCCTACGACGTGCACCTAGCCCCCCGTGGCAGCGAGCTGGTCGTGGCCGGGCTGCGCACCACGAGGTCCGTGCACCGACGCGGTGGGGACGCCTCGTTCCACGACTGGCGCTCCTTCGAGGCCCTCATCGGGCACGAACCCACCGTCTTGGTGCGGTCCACCTTCGGTCGGTTGCGGTCGCTGCGAGCTGCCGAGCTGGCCGACATCCTGCAGGACGCCTCCGACCGGGAGCAGGCCGAGATCCTGGCCGTCGTGCACCAGGACCCCGAGCTGGAAGCCGACGTCTACGAGGAGCTCGACGAACAGCGCGGCACGCTGCTGGCCGCCCGGCCCGACTGCGACATCGCCCAGGTGCTGTCGAGGATGCGGACGGACGACGCCGCCGACGCCCTCATGGACCTGCCCCAACGACGCCGCGCAACGGTCATCGCCGAACTGCCACCCCAACTACGCGCCGCGCTGACCGACCTGCTCAGCTACAACCAGGCCAGCGCAGGGGGCCTGATGGGGCTGGAGTACCTGGCGATCCCCGAACAGGTCACGGCCGGGGAGGCCCTGGCGATCGCGCGCGCCGCCCGCAACGCCACCCTCGAGACCTCCGTCACCCTGCACCTGCTCGACCACACCGGCGCGCTGACCGGCACCGTCCCACTGCTCCGCATCGTGCAGGCGGACCCCACCACACCCCTGCTCGACCTGGCCGACCACGACCCCGTCCGCGTCACCCCCGACACCGACCTGGCCGACCTGGCCGTCCTCATGGCCGACCACAACCTGCCCACGCTGCCCGTCGTCGGCCCCGACGGGCACCTGCTCGGCGTCGTCACCATCGACGACGTGTTGCCCGCCACCATCCCCGCCGCCTGGCGGCTCCGCGACCCCGACACCCGCCCCGAAGCCGAGCCCAGGCCCCTGACGTCCAGGCCGTCATGACTCGCAGCCTCCAGCACCCCGAGGCCCGCCAGCCGAGCCAGGACCGGCCAGAGGCCCTCTGGGTCCCCGATGCCCTGCGCGGCTTTCCGGCCGACGAGCTCGCCGCCCTCGGCCATACCCCGACAGAGGCCACCTACGCCGCATGGAGCCTCGCCCGACGAGGCCACGGCACCGACTGGCTCACACGACACTTCGACCTTTCTCGCGACGTGGCCGGCGCCCTCGTACGCGCCAGCCATCAAAGGCAAGGCGTCAAGGCCACCGACACCCCAGCCCCAGCGGCGCCGGACGTGATCGCGCCCTAGCGGCGCTACCCCTAGGTGTCGCGGTCATTGGCGAGCAGTTCGCGGCGGGCGCGGGTGCGGTAGGACTCGCCGGCCAGGGTCAGGACTTCGGCGTGGTGGACGAGGCGGTCGATCATTGCCGCAGCGACGACTTCGTCGCCGAAGACCTCGCCCCAGCGTCCGAACGGCAGGTTGGACGTGACCAGGATCGAGCCGGTCTCGTAGCGGGAGGCGACGAGCTGGAAGAACAGGTTGGCGGCGTCGGTGTCGAAGGGGATGTAGCCGACCTCGTCGATGATGATCAGCTTGTAGCGGCGGATCTTCTTCAGCTCGGCCTCCAGGGCGCCGGCGTGGTGGGCGCGGGCCAGGCGGTCGATCCAGTTCGTCGCGGTGTCGAACAGCACCGAGTAGCCCGACTGCGCGGCCCGGATGCCCAGGCCGATGGCCAGGTGCGTCTTTCCCAGGCCGGGCGGGCCGAGCAGGATCACGTTCTCCGCCTTGGGCACGAACGTGGCCGTGGCCAGGTGAGCGAGCACGTCCTTCCTGAGGGACGGCAGGTGCTCGAGGTTGAAGTCCTCCAACGTCTTGATCGCCGGGAAGTGGGCGGTGCGGATCCGCATCGTGGTGCCAGCCGACTCCCGGTCGGCGACCTGGCGTTCCAGGACCGCGGCCAGGTACTCCTCGTGCGACCAGTTCGCCTCCCTGGCCGCCTCGGCCAGGGTCTCCCAGGTCCGCCCGATCGTCGGGGTCTTCAAGACGCGGGTCAGGTAGGCGAGCTTGGAGCCCAGCCCCTCGGGGGCCGGGCCGGTCTTCTTCGTGGTGGTCATCTACTTCCCTTCAGCGCTGACCGCACCCAGGTCGGGGCGGGGGTCGAAGTCGACGCCGAACAAGGCGTCGTAGTCCGGCAGCGCCCGGATCGCCACCACATGCCCGTCGGCGTGCACCCGGGTCGAGACCTGTCGCCGCCGGGCGGCCAGGTCCTGTCGCAGCAGGCGCGCGGTGGCCTGATGCTCCGGATCGGTGATCGTGCGCGCGTGACCCCAGTCGCGGGCGTGGTCGGCCACGACCTGCCCCGCGCAGGAGGCCACCACCCGAGCCGGGGTGGCGATCACGTCGACGAACCGGCCGATGGCCCGCGGGTCGACGGAGTAGTCGTTGCCGTCGATCCGCACGTAGTAGTCCCGACCCAGCCGGACCCGGTGCGTCAGCCCGATCGCCGGCGCCACCGGCGGCAGGGCGACCATCGCCGCCCGGTCGACCGCCCAGCGGGCCGTCGGCGCCTGGGACCCGATCGAGCGCAGCACCCTCGTGTTCGCCCGCCGCACCAGCCAGTCCCCGATCTGGACGTTGAAGTCCAGCGGTGAGGTGAACGTGCGCCCGGGCAGGAACGACGTCTCGAAGAACCCGTTGCGCCGCTCGACCAGGCCCTTGAACTCCGGATCCCGCGGCGGAGCAAGCTTGATGCGCACCCCGATCGTCCCGGCGAAGCTGGCCGCCTCGACCGTCGGCTTGCCGGTCCCGCCGATCGCGGCCTCCCGGTCCCAGACCAGGGTGCGCGGGCAGGCACCCCAGCTGGCGAGGATCTGCCACATCCCGGCCAAGATGTCCCCGGCCTTGCGCGAGGGGATCATCACCGCGTCGGTGACCCGTGAGTACCCGCAGGTCATCGCCAGCACCGGCAAGACCCGCTCGACCCCGCCACCGACGGGGATCGGGGCCGGCGGGAACCATAGGTCGCACTGGGCGACCTCGCCGGGGTCGTACTCGACCCGGTCGGTCGGGTCCGGCGGGGTGAACAACGGCCGCAGCTCACGGACCCGGTCCTTCAGGATCGTCAACGACCGCCTCCACCCGATCCGCTCGGCGATCACCGTCGCCGGCATCCGCGGAAACTCGGCCAGCAACGCCCGGATCGCCGGCTCGACCTCGTCAACCGCCGAGCCCCGCGGACCGCGTTTCCGCGACGGTGGCGCCTCAGCCCGCAACGCCGCCCGGACTGTGTTGCGCGCCAACCCGAGCCGACGCGCGATCTCCTTGATCGGTATCCCCTCGGCCCGATGCAGCCGACGGATCTCAGCCCAATCCTCCAGTGCGATCACCCCTCCAGAGTCCCGGAGGGGTCAGCCCCAATCCGGGTGGTTTCCAGTGGTCATCGCAACGGTGGGTGGTTTGCCGACGCTAGCAGCGTGGCG
>MKTI01000012.1 GCA_001898185.1 Cellulomonas sp. 73-145
CCGTCGGGTGGAGGCGATCCAGGCGGACACGGCGGGGGCGGTGACCTCGATCGGGCAGATCGGCTCGATCGTGGCGGAGATCAACGACCACCAGATGACGATCGCCTCGGCCGTGGAGGAGCAGACCGCCACGACCAACGAGATGTCCCGCGGGGTGACCGAGGCCGCGACCGGGTCGGGGGAGATCGCGCAGAACATCACCGCGGTCGCCTCCGCGGCGTCCACGTCCTCCCAGGTGCTGGGGCAGATGGGCGACTCCGTCGCCGAGCTGGCCCGCCTCTCGGCCGACCTACGCACCCGCGTCGCCGCGTTCACCGTCTGACCCCGATCCGTCCGCACCGGCCTGCCGCCCCCACACCGGGCCGGTGCGGACCCGGCACCCCCTGTCCACCCGTCCCGACCCCCACAGCCCGGAGGCCTCGATGACCGCGATCCGCGTCCTCGTCGTCGACGACTCCGTCGTCGTGCGACGGCTCGTCACCGACGCCCTCGCCGCCGACCCGCGGGTCGAGGTGGTCGGCACGGCGTCGGACGGCCGCCGGGCCCTGGCCCGCGTCGAGCAGCTGAAGCCCGACGTGGTGACCATGGACGTCGAGATGCCGGACATGAACGGCATCGAGGCGGTCCGCGCCCTGCGCACGTCCGGCTCCCGCGTGCCGATCATCATGTTCTCCACGCTGACCGAGCGCGGGGCGGCTGCCACGCTGGACGCCCTGGTGGCGGGCGCCAGCGACTACGTGACCAAGCCGTCGAACATGGGCTCGGTCCAGGAGTCCATCGCCCGGGTCGCCGAGGAGCTGATCCCCAAGATCCTGGTGCTGGCCGGCGGTCCCGGAGCGGCCGGCCGCGGTCACCTCGGTGCCCGTCCTGCTGCCGGCGGGCCCGGTGGCGCCGGCCTGCGGACGCCCGGCGGGTACGCCCCGACCGCGGCGCCGGGCGGCCAGGCCCTCGGTGGGTTCGCGTCCCGCGCCGCCGGCTTCGGGCTCGCGCGGACTGCGCCCGCGGGTGGGGTGCCGGCCCGCGCCGCGAGCCCGGCGCCGCCCGCCCCGCACCCGGTGCGGATGGTGGTGGTCGGCTCGTCGACCGGCGGTCCGCAGGCACTGTCCACCCTGGTCACGGCGCTGACCGCGCCGCCGCGCGTGCCGGTGGTGGTGGTCCAGCACATGCCGCCGGTGTTCACGCACCAGCTCGCGGCCAGGCTCGACCGGCTCGGCCCTGCCCGCGTCAGCGAGGCGGTGGACGGCGAGGAGCTGCGGCCCGGCCACGTGTACATCGCCCCCGGCGGCGAGCACCTGCTGGTGCGCAACGTGCGCGGCACGCTGCGCGCCGTGCTGGACCAGGGCCCACCGGTGAACTTCTGCAAGCCGTCGGTCGACGTGATGTTCGACTCCGCCGTGGAGGCCGTCGGCGGTGACCTGGTGTGCGCGGTGCTCACCGGCATGGGCTCGGACGGCCGCAACGGCGCCGGCAAGATCGTCGCCGCCGGCGGCACGGTGCTCGCCCAGGACGAGGCGACCAGCGTCGTCTGGGGCATGCCCGGCGCCGTCACCACGTCCGGCTTCGCGCACCGCGTCCTGCCGCTCGACGACGTCCCAGGCGCCATCGAGGCCGCCGTCGCCGCCGCCGTCGGCGCCCCTCAACCCGCCGCACACCTCACGGGAGGGGTCCGATGACGCTCGCCGCAGACACGTTCGCCTACGTCGCCGACCTGGTGCGGCAGCGCAGCGCCATCAGCCTCGAACCGGGCAAGGAGTACCTGGTCGAGAGCCGTCTGGCGCCCCTCGCCCGCGAGCGCGGGATGGACGTCGACGCCTACGTCCGCGCGCTGCGCGCCCAGCCCCGCGAGACGGAGCTGATGGGCGTGGTCGAGGCGCTGACCACCAACGAGACGTCGTGGTTCCGCGACCAGACGCCGTTCATGGCGCTGTCCCAGCACGTCGTCCCCGCGCTGCGCGCGCACCTGGGCCGGCTGGACAGCCTGCGGGTGTGGTCCGCGGCGTGCTCCACCGGGCAGGAGCCGTACTCCATCGCCATGGTGCTGGAGGGCACGCTGGACGCGGGCACCGCCCTGTCGATCACCGCCACCGACCTGTCGGAGCAGGTGCTCGCGCGCGCCCGGGCCGGCACGTACACCCAGCTGGAGATCAACCGCGGCCTGCCGGCGCCCATGCTGGTGCGCCACTTCCAGCGGGCCGGAGCGCACTGGCAGGTGTCCGACCCGCTGCGCAAGGTGGTCACCTTCCGCCGTCACAACCTGCTGGACCCGGCACCCGCGGGCGGCCCGTTCGACGTCGTGTTCCTGCGCAACGTCCTCATCTACTTCGACCTGGCCGTCAAGCGCGCCGTCCTCGACCGGGTGCTCCGCGCCATGCGGCCCGGCGGGTACCTGGTGCTCGGCGCCGCCGAGACCACCCTCGGCGTGCACGACGGGTTCGAGCGGGTCGAGGCCGGTCGTGCCTGCCTGCACCGCGCCATCGGTCGTCCGCTCACCGCCACCCTCCCCACCGAGACCGCCCGGCGGCTCGCCGGCACCATCCCGCACCCGCTCAGCGCGGCGGACCGCACTCGCGCCGCCGTCCCGACGTTCAGAGGAGTCGCACCGTGAGAGCCCTGGTCATCGACGACTCGCGCACCATGCGGCGCATCGTCCGAGCCACGCTGGCGGCGTTCGGGTACGAGGTGCACGAGGCCGAGCACGGCCAGGCCGCGCTCGACCTGCTCGAGGGCGGCCTCGAGGTGGACCTCGCCTGCGTCGACTGGAACATGCCCGTGCTGGACGGGCTGCAGTTCGTCACGCGCGTGCGGGCCAACCCGCTGTGGCGGGCCGTCACGCTGGTGATGGTCACCACCGAGTCGGAGCACTCGCAGATCGTCCGGGCGCTGGCCGCCGGCGCCCACGAGTACGTGATCAAGCCCTTCACCGCGGACGCGCTGCGGGAGAAGCTCGAGCTGCTCGGCCTGGTGCCGGAGCCCGTCGCCGCCGGAGGTGTGGCATGAGCCCGATCGCGCACGAGGAGGTCCAGGCGATCGCCCAGGAGGTGTTCGCCGCGATGATCGACGGCGAGCCGGAGTCCCTGGTGCCGTGGCCGGACGCCGGCACCGGGTCCGACGCGGTCGTCGCCTGGGTGGACGTGCACGGGCCCTGGCTCGGCCGCGCGTCGCTCGAGACGAGCACGCCGGCGGCCCACGAGCTGGCCCGCGCGCTGCTGTCGATGGAGGCGGACGAGACGGTGCCCCGCGAGGACGTGGTGGACGCGCTCGGCGAGCTCGCCAACGTCGTCGGCGGCAACGTCAAGGCCCTGCTGCCGGAGCACGGCACGTTGGGCCTGCCCAACGTGGCGGACCGGCTGCCGGACGGGCACCTGGCCGCCGCGGTCCAGCGGGTACCGCTCGCCTGGCGGGGTCACCCGTTCGTCGTCACTGTGTGGGAGGTGGCCGAGCCGACGGTCTCGGTGCGAGAGGGGGAGCGATGATCAGGGTGCTGGTGGCCGACGACAGCCGTGTGATGCGGCAGATCGTCATCCGTACGCTGCGCCAGGCCGGTTACGACTGGGAGGTCCGCGAGGCGGCGGACGGTGCGCAGGCGCTGGAGGAGATCCGTGCGGACGAGCCCGACGTGGTGCTGTCCGACTGGAACATGCCCGAGATGACGGGGATCGAGCTGCTGCGGCGGCTGCGGCAGGAGGGGTTCGGCACGCCGTTCGGGTTCGTCACCTCCGAGGGCTCGCCGGAGATGCGCGAGAAGGCCGAGGCGGCCGGCGCGCTGTTCCTCATCGCCAAGCCGTTCACCCCGGAGTCCTTCCGCGAGGTCATCGACCCGGTGCTGGCATGAGCGAGACCGTGCTGCCGTCCGCGCAGGAGTTCCGGGAGCTGGTCGAGGGGCTGCTGGGCCGCGACGTCCAGGTGCTGACCGGTGGCCGGATCATCGACCCGGCCGAGCCCGGCGGTGCCATGGTCGGCGCGTACGTCGACCGGCTGCTGCGCCTGCGCGCGCTGGTGGTGCTCGACCTGGCGTTCGCCGCCCGCTGCGGTGCCGCGATCGGCCTGGTGCCCAACCGCATCTCGGAGGGCGACGTCGACGCGCAGGAGCTGTCGGACACCCTGGCTGAGAACGCCGCCGAGGTGCTCAACGTGACCGCGTCGCTGTTCAACACGGGGGACGGACCGCACCTGCGCCTGGACGGCGTGGCCGAGCCGGGTCAGCCGCTGCCGCACGACCTGGCGCGGTGGGTCAAGGCCTACGTGCCCCGCCTCGACCTGACGGTGGACATCGCCGGCTACGGCGAGGGTGCGGTCTCCATCCTGCTGATCCCCTGACGGGTCCCGGGCGCGGCCGCCGTCCGGGCCCGGGACCTGCGGGTCAGACGGAGTGCAGGGCGTCCCGCAGCCGTACGCGGGCGCCCATCCGCACCACCGCGTTGGAGTAGATGCGCCCGGCGCCCCACACCAGCACGGGGATCAGGGCCGTCGAGATCGCCAGCGACACCAGCACCTCCCAGGTCGGTGCGGTGCCCATGGCGACCCGGATCGGCATGACGATCGGCGAGGCGAACGGGACGAAGCTCAGCCAGACGATGACCGGGCTGGTCGGGTCCTGCACGCCGAGCGTGATGCCCAGCATGTAGGGCACCACCATCAGCATCACCACGGGCGCCGTCACGGAGCCGACGTCCTCCTGCCGGGACACCAGCGCGGCCAGCGCGGCGAGCACCACCGCGTACCCGGCGAACCCGACGACGAACCACACCAGCGCCCACGCCGCGGTGGCACCGAGGCCGATCTTGCTGGGGTCCACCAGGCCGGTCGCCGTCGCCGTGCCGGCCGCACCCGCGACCAGGACGACCACCTGGATCAGGCCGATCACGCCGATGCCGATCACCTTGCCGGCCATCAGCTGCCACGGCCGGATCGCGGCGAGCAGCAGCTCGACGACGCGGCTCGACTTCTCCTCCACCACGCCCTGCGCCACCAGCTGGGCGCCCGTCTGCAGCGCGATGAACAGCAGGATCCCGGCGAGCGAGCCGGCGATGATCTGCGCGGCGTCCCGCTCCGGTGTCGGCTGCAGGGCCTGCACGTCGAGCGTGGCTCCCGCCACCTGCTTCGCCACCGCGGCCGGGTCGCCGCCCAGCTGGGTGATCGCCGCGCTCAGCGCGGCCTGCCGGCGCACCTCGGTCAGCAGCGCCGTGAGCGAGGGGTCCAGGCGCGTCTTGACCACCACGGCGAACTGCGCGGGCGTCCCGGTCAGGGCGAGTGCCGCCGTGCCGTCCTGGACCTTGGCGCGCGCCGCTGCGTCGTCCGCCACGGGCACCGCGCTCAGGTGCTGGCCGCTCGCCGTGCCGGCCGCCTCGAGCGCCGGGCCCAGGGCTGCGGTGCCCGGCACCAGCGCGATCTGCTTGGTGGAGGGGGAGGCGGTCGCCAGGTGCAGGGCGACGCCGCCGCCGACGACGAGCAGCAGCAGCAGCCCCGTGATCAGGCGGAACGACTTCGACCGCAGCCGGGTGGTGATCTCCCGGCCGGCCACCAGGCGGATGGTCGCACCGGCGCCCAGCCGGTCCGGGGTCGTCACCGTGCCGCTCATGCCGCCACCTCCGTCGGGACGCTCACCACGTCGCGGTACAGCTCCACCAGCGAGGGCCGCACGGGCCCGAACTCCCGGACGGCGCCGGCCGCCAGCGCGGCCTGCAGCAGGGGCTGCTCCGCACCGGCCGCGGTCGAGTCGAGCTCGACGACCGTCCGCGTGCCGTCCGCCTGCACCACGTGCACGCCGGGCACGCCGTCCACCCACGCGCCGCCACCGGGCGGCCCGTCCACCAGCCACCGCGGGCGCTCGTAGGCGCGCAGCTGCTCGATGCTGCCGACGGCCACCATCGCCCCGTCCTTGACGATCCCGACGCTGTCGCACAGCCGCTCGACCAGGTCCAGCTGGTGCGAGGAGAACAGCACCGGCACCCCGGCCCGGGAGCGCTCCCGCAGCACACCGCTCATCACGTCGACCGCCACCGGGTCCAGCCCGGAGAACGGCTCGTCGAGCACCAGCACGTCCGGCGTGTGCAGCAGCGCCGCGGCCAGCTGCACGCGCTGCTGGTTGCCGAGCGACAGCTTCTGCACCTCGTCGTCCCGCCGTGCGCTGACGCCGAGGATCTCCATCCACTCGCCGGCCGCCGCCCGCGCCGCGGGCTGGTCCAGCCCGTGCAGCCGCGCCAGGTACTCCAGCTGCTCGCCGACGCGCATCCGCGGGTACAGGCCACGCTCCTCCGGCATGTACCCGATCCGCCGGCGCGCGGCCAGGTCGAGCGGCCGCCCGTCCCAGCGCACCTGCCCGCCGTCCGACGCGAGCACCCCCATCACGATGCGCATCGCGGTGGTCTTGCCGGCTCCGTTCGAGCCGACGAAGCCGAGGATCTCCCCGGCGTGCGCCGTGAGGCTCAGCTCGCGCAGCGCGCGCAGCTCCCCGTAGGACTTGTCGAGTCGGTCCAGCTCGAGATCGGGCATGCGCGTGCTCCCCTGACGGACGGCGGTGTGCTCATCCGACCACGCGGAACGCCCTGTGACCAGGCCTTTCAGCCCATCGGCGTCCGCTCCGCGCCGACGTGCACAGCTCAGTCGGCCAACGAGTCGAGCAGCCTCTGCACGCGCCGTCCTGCGCGGATCCACCGGGTCGAACGTGCCGGGGTGAGCTTCGCGGCTGGCAGCGCGTGCTGCAGCTGCGCGCGTTCGGCGGGTGTCAGCGAGACCGTCATCGAATCGCTGGAGGGCTCGAGCACCGCGAGCGGATCACGTCCGGCGCCACGAATCTCGACGCGCACCGCCCAGGGTGCGTCCAGCACGAGCCGTGCCCAGCTCACTTCGTCCTCGCGGGGGATGGGCTGCCCGTCAGCCACCGCCAGCACGGTCGCTCCTTCAAGGGTCGCGAGCACCGCATGGCAGACCTCCGGCCGGTGCACCGAGCCGCCCGAGACGGACAAGCGGTACCGCTCACGGCCGACAGAGGTCTGCGCCGGGACGATCCTCCAGCCCAGCCACGCAGCGGCGCGACCTTCCACGTGAACTCTCCGCGGCCTGCCCTCCAGACGGAGCAGCAGCTCGCGGACCACCGCCTTGGTCTGCTCGGTCCGCGGCACGACGACGATGTCCTGCCCGGCCTCGACGCGCAGCTCCAAGGGCGAGTACGGCACGAACTCGCACGCGACGGCCGTGATGGCGTCCAGAGGCAACCGGGTGACGCGCGAGCCGAGCCGGCGGACCAGTGCCTCGTCCTCGAGGGACAGCGACTCCTCCGGGTTGCTCGCCCAACCCAGCGCGGCTCCGACCACCACCGACACGGGCGTCACCACCCACCGGACCGCCCCCGGCACGGCGAGCCACGAGCTCGCGCCGAGAAGCGCGCTCCACCACAGTGCGCCGACCGGCGCCGACCATCTGCCTGCGATCAGCGCGCGCGGGACCGCGCCCGGTGCGACGCCGTTCTCCGACGCGCCTGGACCTGGAACCGCAGGTGATCCGATCCCATCGGGGTTCACGCGTGCCGCCCTGCGGAGCGCCTCGGCAGGCGGAACGGCGGCCAGACGGAACCGAGGCCTCGGCTACGCGTCCGGTGGAGGAGTGCCCCGGCGAACGCGAGCAGGTAGAGCGCAGCCGCACCGCCAAGCCCGGCCATCCAGGCCCACGTATCGTCGTGCACGGCCGCGTACACCGTCGTCGGGTTCGAGCGGAGGAAACGGACCGGGACGGTTCCGCCGGTCCGCTGCGGGGACGGCGAGTCCAGCGTCACGGTCTCGGCGTGCACGCTGCCGTCAGTGCTCTCGAACCTGCCCTCCCACGCACAACCCGTGCCACCTCCTCGCCCGCAGGAGAGGGCGACCTGGGCGGTGAACGTGCCGGTGACACCGCCGCCGTGCGCCGCGGACCATGCATCGGGTAGGCCGACGGCGGCCAGGGTCATCAGGAGCACCGTCACCAGGGCGAGACCCCAGCCACGCCAGCCGAGCAGTGCCGCCACGCACTGCTCCTCCAGCTGACGGAAGCCCGACGCGCTGCTGTCGCTGCCGTGCGCCGCAGAGGTCGAGCCACTCCGGGCCGCAGCCCGCGGACCGACCCCTGGGTCGCCTGGAATGTCGCTCACGAGCCCATGGTGGCCGTCGGCGCTCCCGCGGGAAGCCGTCTCCCGGGCGACTTCTGCGGTCTACGAGCCTGCGAGCGCGTCCGCGAAGCCCCCCAGCGCGTCGACCAGCTCCTCGGTGCCGGGCACCCGGTACGCCGCCGAGGTGTCGCCGTCACCGACCTTCACCGTCACGTCGTCGGGCCGCAGGGCGGCGAACGCCCGCTCGTCGGTCACGTCGTCACCGGCGTAGAGCACCAGCTCGGCGCCAAGCTCGTCGCGCAGCGCGGTCAGCGCGGCGCCCTTGTCGGCGTGCAGCACCGACAGCTCCACCACGTCCTTGCCCTTCATCACGTCAACACCGGTGTTCGCGCCGAGGGCCAGCGCCTCGTCGCACGCCACCGCCGCGACGTCCCGCGGAGCCAGCCGGGAGTGCACCACCACCGCGGTCGGCTTGCTCTCCACCCACACGCCGTCCCGCCCGCGGGCCACCGCGGCGGCCCGGGCACCGAGCGCCGCCAGCAGGTCGGCCTGCTCGTCGGTGAGGCGGACCACGGCCCGGTCCAGCCCGAACCGGGTGCGCCGGGCCCGCTCGGCGCCGTGGCTGCCGATCAGCACCGTGCCGGCAGGGACGGTGGCGAGCTTGTGCAGGTCGGCCATCGAGCGGCCGGACACCAGCGCGAGCGTCACCTGCGGCAGCGCCGCGAGGCGCTCCAGGACGGCGACGCCGTCGGCGGTGATCGCCGACCTCGAGGGGTCGTCCTGGAGCGGGGCCAGGGTGCCGTCGAAGTCCAGCGCCACCAGCAGCGGCCGCTGGGACGGATCGGCGGCGACCGCCGCCAGGCGGTCCTTCAGCTCTGCCGTCCCGTCAGCCATCGGACCGCCCCCGCCGGTCGGCCGTCGCGGCATCACCGTCGAGCGGCGGCGCGGGCTGGCCCGCCTCGACCGCCGCCATGTCGTCGGACTCCACGCCCGCCGCCGCGTCCGACCTGGCGCCGACACCGCCCTCGGACCGCGGCGACGGCAGCTGCTCGCCGCCGGTCCGGGGGTACTGCGCCGACTGGAGGCTGCCGCCGCCGAGCACCGTCGCGGGATCCGCCCGCAGCGCCGCGAGGAACTCCGCCGACCACGCGGACACGTCGTGCCCCAGCACCCGCCGCCGCAGCTGCCGCATGCGCTTGCGGGCCTCGCGCCCGTCGATCCGCGCGCCGTACGTGATGGCGTCCTTGAGCCCGTCGATGTCGTGCGGGTTGACCAGCAGGGCGCCGCGCAGCTCGTCGGCCGCGCCGGTGAACTCGGACAGCACCAGCGCCCCGCGCTCGTCGGACCGCGCGGCGACGTACTCCTTGGCCACCAGGTTCATGCCGTCCCTCAGGGCCGTCACCAGCATCACGTCGGCCGCCAGGTACAGCGCCGCCATCTCCTCCATGCCGTACGACTGGTGCAGGTACTGCACCGGTGCGTGACCCACCTGGCCGAAGTCGCCGTTGATGCGGCCCACCAGCAGCTCCACCTCGTCGCGCAGCTGCATGTAGGCGCCGACGTTCTCCCGGCTGGGGCTGGCCACCTGCACCAGCGTCGTCTCCGCGGGCGACAGCCGGCCCTCGGTCAGCAGCTCGCCGTACGCCTTGAGCCGGTGCCGGATGCCCTTGGTGTAGTCCAGCCGGTCGACGCCGAGCAGCACCACCTCGGGGTCGCCCAGCTCGCGGCGGATCTCCCGCGCGCGGGCGGCGACGGCGGGGGTCCGGGCCAGCTCGTCGAAGGCGTGCGAGTCGATGGAGATGGGGAACGAGCCGGCCCGCACCTCGCGGTCGCCCGCGGTGATCAGCAGGCCGTGGGTCGTCAGGTCGGTCAGCCGTCGGACCGCGCGGACGAAGTTGCCCGCGTCACCCGGCCGCTGGAAGCCCAGCAGGTCCGCGCCGAGCAGGCCGTCCACCACCTGCCGGCGCCAGGGCAGCTGCGCGAACAGCTCCAGCGGCGGGAAGGGGATGTGGCAGAAGAACCCGATCCGCACGTCCGGCCGCAGCTCCCGCAGCCGGGCCGGCACCAGCTGCAGCTGGTAGTCGTGCACCCAGACGGTGCCGCCGTGCGCCACCTGCTCGGCGGCCGCGCGGGCGTACCGGTCGTTCACCCGCCGGTAGGCGTCCCACCACTGCCGGTGGTACGTCGGCGGCGTGATCACGTCGTGGTACAGCGGCCACAGCGTGTCGTTGGCGAAGCCCTCGTAGAACCCCTCGACGTCACCGGCCGTCAGCGGCACGGGCACCAGGTGCAGGCCGTCCGCGTCGAACGGGTCCACCTCGAGGTCGGGCGAACCACCCCAGCCCACCCAGGCGCCCCGGGACTTCCGCATCACCGGCGACAGAGCCGTGACCAGGCCGCCCGGTGCTCGGGTCCAGCTCATCCTCCCCTCGTCGTCGAGGGAGATGTCGACGGGCAGGCGGTTCGCGACGACCACCAGCTCGTGGGCGCCGGCAGGCACGTGGGACAGCGCGATCAGCTCCTTCGGGCGGTGCCGTCCAAACTAGCGGCGTTCGGGTGTGGTCGCCCGGTGAAGATGCTGGTGAACCTGCTGGTGGCGCTGCGGTCACGACGCCGGTGGGGCGGCCGACGGCACCGGTTCGCGGACCGGCTCGGGACCTCGCGGCGCCGCGCGCTGGCGCCCGGACGGTGCGCGGATACCGTTCCGTCATGGAGCGGATCGGTCTGGCGCCGGGGTCGGAGATCGGTGGCTACACCGTCGTCTCCCCGCTCGGCGCGGGGGGCATGGGGACCGTCTACCGGGCGGTGGACGGCGGTGGCTCGCCGGTGGCGCTCAAGCTGCTGCACCCGCACGTCGGCGCCGATGCGGCCGCCCGTGCGCGGCTGATGCGCGAGGTCGCGGCGCTGCAACGATTGCGGCACCCGGCCGTCGCCGCGGTGCTCGACGCCGAGGTCGACTCCACCGAGGCGTTCCTGGTCACCGAGCTGGTCGACGGGCAGGACCTCGCCGCCCGCGTGCACGCGGCCGGACCCCTCGGACCTGAGGAACTCGCGGACCTCGCCGCCGGCCTGCGCGACGCGCTCGCGGCCGTGCACGCCGCCGGCGTGGTGCATCGCGACCTGAAGCCGTCCAACGTGCTGCTCACCGACCACGGGCCCGTGCTGATCGACTTCGGCATCGCGCAGGACGCGGGGGACGAGCACCTGACCTCCACCGGCCTGGTGATGGGCACGCCCGGCTACCTCGCACCCGAGCTGCTGTCGGGGGCCGAGCCGGGGCCGGGCAGCGACCTGTGGGGTTGGGCGGCGGTGCTGGCGTTCGCCGCGACGGGCCGGCCGCCGTTCGGCAGCGGAGCGGTGGACGTGGTCCTCGCGCGGGCGCGCACCGGCTCGGCGGACCTGGCAGACCTCGGCCCGGTGACGGCCGGGGCGCTGCGCCGGGCGCTGGAGCCCGACCCGCAGCGGCGCCTCGCAGCGGACGACCTGGTCTCGGCGCTGCGGACGGCCGCGGTCGACGGCGGCCCGGTGGACGGCACGGCGACCCGCGTGCTCAGCGGTGCGGACGCGGCCGGCACGGTCGCCGTCCCGGCCCGGGTGGGCGCCGCGGGTGCGGGTGCCACCGTGGCGCTCGCGGGTCGGGGCACCGCGAACGACGGTCGCACGCGCGCGTTCGCCCCTGGTGGCCCGGGCGACGGTGACGACATCCGGCTGGACGACGGTGCCGAGCCGGAGGACGACGAGCCCGACGACGAGCTCCACGAGCCGTACGACGACGGCACGGACCCCCGGCACCCGTGGCGGGTGCGCCCGGTGGACGTCGACGAGGCCGTCGAGTGGATCGAGGAGGACCTCGACGAGTCGACCGGTCCCGACGAGGAGGGGTCTGGCTACGTCCGGCCGCACGCCCGGCGCCGGTGGGGCTCGGTGGCGGCGCTCGGGCTGCTGGTCGCCGCGGCGGGTGCCTCGTGGCCCGGGCGGACGCTGATCGTCGTCGGTGCGCTGGTGCTGCTGGTCCGGGCGTTCGGGTCCACGGTCGAGGCGATGCACGGGCGGCGCGAGAAGCACGGCGTCCGACCGTCCGACCGTCTGGTCGCGGCGGTCTCCAGCCCGTGGCACCTGCTGCGCGCGGTGCTCGGCCTGGTGCCCAGCGTGCTGGTGGCCGCGAGCGTGATGGTGATCGGCCTGGGCATCGGCTGGTGGCTGGTCGGCACCGGCCGGTGGACGGTCGGCACCAGCCACCAGGGCGGGCCGCTGCAGGGACCGACCGCGTCGGTGCTGGTGGGCCTCGTGGTGCTCGCCGGTGTGGTGCTGCTGTGGTTCGGCCCGCTCTCGGCGATGACGCGGCTCGGCGCACGGCGGGCGCTGTGGGTGGTCACGCCCAACTGGCTCGGCGCCCTGGTGCTGGTGCTGCTGGCCCTCGGCGTGACGGCGATGCTCCTGGTGCGGGTGCTGGACGGCGGTGCCATCGTCTGGTCCCCGCTGCCGACCCCGACGCTGCCGAGCGCCTGAGCCCGGCGGCTGCCGTCCCGACAGGTCGCTGCCCTACCCTGGCGCCATGCGCGCGAGCGGACGGCACGGTGCGGCGCTGGCCGCCGCTCTGCTGACCGCCGGTGCGGGCGTCGTGCTGACCCAGGGCCGCGTGCTCCTGCACGAGTGCGTGACCACCGGTTCCTGGGGTCGGCTCGGCATCGACCTGCTGGTGCTGCGGGACCGGGCGGACTGCCCGGCCGGCACCCTGGGCCTCGGTCAGGCGCCCAGCGGCGTCGTCGTCCTGCTGTCCGTCGCGCTCCCCGTGCTGGCGCTGCACCTCGCACTCGTCGCCGGCGGTCTGGGCCTCGGCACGGTGCTGCTGCGGGGGGCTCGTGCCGCGGCGGCCCTGGTCCGCGCCGCCCTGACCCGTCCGGCGCCCGCCGCCCGGCCGTTGCCGGTGGCGCGTCGTGAGCTTCCGCCGCTGCCCGCACCGCGGGTGCGCCTGGACCGGTGGCTGGTGGACGTCCGGCCGCACCGGGGACCGCCGCTGCCCGCCTGAGCAGCGCCCGTCCCCAGCAACCCCACCGGATCTCAGGAGCACCCCCATGCCCAGCAACGAACCTCGCGTCACCAAGGCTCAGCGCCGTGACGACGCCCGCACCAAGGCGCTGCAGATGCGCCAGGAGCAGCAGCGCAAGGAGCGCCGCAACCGCATGCTCGCCATCGGCGGGCTGGTCGTCGCCGTCGTCGTGCTGATCGGCGTCGTCGCCACCGTGCTGATCAACAACAAGGCCGCCAAGGACGCCTACGGCAAGGTCGCCTACGGCGGCACGGACACCAAGGTCACGGCGCCGACCCTCGACTCGGTGACCAAGCCCAAGGCGGCCGACGCCAACGGCGGCATCCCGGTGAGCAAGGCCGGGGTCGGCGTCGCCGGTTCGGGCGACACCACGCTGACCATCTACTTCGACCTGCAGTGCCCGGCCTGCGACCAGTTCGACTCGGTGAACGCCGCCGACCTCGACACGCTGTCCAAGGAGGACGGCGTCACGGTGGTGTTCCAGCCGCTGAACTTCCTCGACCGCTCCTCGCTGGGCACCTACTACTCCACCCGCGCCGCCAACGCGCTGATGATCGTGGCGGACCAGGACCCGACGCACTTCATGCCGCTGATCACCGCCTTCTACAAGAACCAGCCGGCGGAGAACACCAGCGGCCTGACGGACGCCAAGATCGCCGACATCGCCAAGGGCGTCGGGGTGCCGGACAGCGTCACCGCGCACTTCACGGACACCGTCTCGGGCACCTACAAGTCCGGCGACACCACCAAGAACGGCACCTGGCGGACGTTCGCCCCGTTCCTCGCTGCGGCCACCCAGCACGCCGACGACACGCTCGGTGGCATCGCCACCCCGACGGTGTTCATCGACGGCAAGCAGGTGGGCAAGCAGGGCGACCAGGACGCCGGCTTCTACTTCACCCCCGGCCAGCTGCTCGCGCGGGTGAACGCCGCGAAGGCCGCCAAGGGCTGACGCCTGAGGGGTCCGGCGTGGCGGCCGCCGTCGTGGCGGTCGTTACGCTGGACCCCCTCGCCTCCTTAGCTCAGATGGCCAGAGCAGCCGCCTTGTAAGCGGCAGGTCGTCGGTTCGAATCCGACAGGGGGCTCTCCTGTGTGGTTGGTGAAAGTCGGGGCGTTGGGTTGGTGAAAGTCCCGACCGCCGAAATCGTGTGCTGACCTGCGCTGACGCGCCGGCTCGACCGACCGGACTCGTTGTCTGGCCGGGTCCTTGATCGGGGCGTGGGGCCAGCTCGCGGGCCACCTGAGCGGCTTGCCGCGGGGATGGCAAGGTCCGCGAATCGGACGTCTTGGCGCGCGATCGAGCGGGTCACGCCCGTGCTTGCTGGCGAGTCTGTTTCCCAAAGCAGCTTCGCGGGGCCTTGAAAGCACGCAGGTCTGTCCCGTGCGCAGCGAGGTCTGTCCCGAGGGAGCCCAGATCCTCAAATCAAGGCAAGCGCCCGGGCGCAGGTCCGTGGCTCATCACTTGAGGACCCACTGATGGCGAGCGACGAGCCGACCGTTCTGGCAGGCTGAGTAAGGACACCAGTCGGCGGCAGTCGCGGACGGAGGGATGCAGGAATGGCTCCGAATAGGAACGTGGTTCCTAACCCCAAGGGCGGTTGGGACGTCACGGGCGGGGGAGAGCGGGCTTCTGCGCATACCGAGACGCAGGCTGAAGCCATCGCTCGCGCCAAGCAGATCGTGGCCAACCAAGGCGGCGGCGAGGTGTCCATCAGCGGCAGGGACGGCAGGATCCGCGCCAAAGACACTGTCAAGCCTGGGAACGACCCTCGGCAGGTTCCGGGCTGATCACCTCAGGGTGTGGAGGTTCGCTCGGTGTCGGCCCGGCGACCGCAAGGGGCACCGCAGCGGCATTTTCCGTCTCGTTCGTTCTTGTTCTCGTTAGGAGTACCAGGGCGGGCACTGCGAGGCGGGGTAGGTCTCGCGTTCTCGCAGGTCACCTCGTGACCGGAGCGTGGCTGCGCCCACTGTTGGAATCCCTGGTGGACGGAAGCTGTGGGGTTGCGCTAGCTCAGAGCGTCAAGTTGCGTTGACTTGATCCGCCTGTGACCTGTGTGTCCTTCATGAGCGTGGCCGTGCGGCGCGACTAGCTTCAGGTGTCGCATCACCGGGATCACCGATCGGGGGAGCGCAGACCAGCGGTCTGCCGTCCGCCGACCGGCCGTGGCGGCGCCGACTCTCGCCTGGCACACGTCACGCTGGAGAGATCGCGCCGTCCCGCATCTCAGCGGGTCGAGAGACGCTCCCAGGGCTGGATCAGCCGCCAGCATCGTTTCTGCGGCGGCGCGGCCAAGGCGACCTTGTTACTCGCTGGGAGCGAACGGGTTGAGGTCTTCGGACGCTTACCTGTCCGCCGGACTCGGCCAGTACTGCGAAGGCGCTGATCGGGACATCGTGCGCAAGGGTTCCAAGACACCAACTGCTAAACGCCACAACATGTGCCGTTGGCAACCATTTCGCGCTCTGCCTCCGCGCGAGAGCCACCCGGCTCGCGCCTAGGCGCTGCCGCCCGCCAGGCCGTCCCGCCAACTTGCGCGCGCTCACCAGCCGCCGAGGAGGGACGCCGCGCACTTCAGAAGAGCACGAGGACACGGCAGCCCCGGAAGTCAGCCGAAGGACCAGCCCTGCTCGCGGATGAAGGCCAGCAGGTTCATGCACCGAACGCCGACCGCGGCGCACGCATCTGGGATCTTCGGCCTCTGCGGGTGCCCCGTCGCAGTCTCGTCGGTGACGACCGACCCACCTCGCGCCAGCGCGAGAGCGACGACGAACGGGTCCGCGCCGCTCCGACCGCTGCCCACGCCGATCAGCTTCGGGCAGGTCTTGAGGACTGTGCGTGTCGCCTGCTGAATATCGAGGTCGAGCGGGACGAAGAGGCCATGCTGCGCCTTGCACCACGTCGCCGTCTCGTCGTCCTTCTGCTTGAGCTCATGGAGCACGACGTCGACGGACTGGACCTGACCGAACTCGATCAGACCCGCGATCTTCGGCCAGAGTCGAGGTACGACGTCGGGGGGGAACTGATCACGCTGCCCGTTGATGAACGCGCTGGTGTCGAATGAGTAGAGCTCACCGAGCGCCATGGGCTTCACCCGCCGTGAGGCCGACAGCCTTGGCGAACCCCGGGACCTGGCCCACCTTCGCATCCAGGTAGGTGGCGGCCGCGTAGCTCGTGATAGTGCCGCGCTCGTACGCGCTGACGACCCGCCGGACGAACCCCTTGCCGAGGTCACGAACGGCGTTCCGGTAGTGGTTGCCGCCCCGGTTGTGGGACGCGCGTTCTTGCTCCTCGTATGCCGCATGGAAGTCCCCGCGACGACGGTCGTACTCGCCCCTGTCGGCAAGACCCAGAGTGACCAGACGGAGCAGTAGCGCCTCGGCAGACGTGCCGAACTCGCCGGCCACTTCTGCCAGTGTGTTGTAGTCCCAAGCGCCTCGGCTCGACGACACCTCCTGGACCAACCGCGCACCCGTGACGGAGTCGGCCGGCATGAGCACTGCTGCCGCCACCGCGTTGCACCGCGCCTCGAGCGCGGTGTCGGGGCTCGTGGACCGCTCATCGGTTACGAGGTCGCACAGGCCTTCGGCGTGCAGCAGCAGGTGGACGAACTCGTGCATCGCAGAGAAGAGGCGACCGCGGATCGCATCGGAGCCGTTGAGCAGGACAACGGGCAGCTCATCGAACGCGAGCGACAGAGCCCGCATCTCCGCGGTCGGGACCTGGCCGCGCCTGGTGTGTAGCACGAGTACACCGGACTCCTCGATGCATCCGAGCCAGTAGTTCGCGTGCTGGTACCTGTCGTCGGTCGTCGGCGGACGGCGACCCGCGACGCCGATCAGGCTCGCTCGAATCAGGGTCGCAAAGCGCTCGTCGTCGACTACCCGTGAACCGGGCCGTGCCTGCAACCAGCTCATGGCGGGGACCTCGGCCTCGGTCTCCATCAGCTCCAGCAGGTGATCGCGCTGAACGTGAGCGCGCCGGTACTCCTCGTGTAGCGCCGGGCTCCAGACGGCAGCCTGACTTCCCGCGGCGCGCCGGAAGTCGCGCAGCGTGTCGAAACCCGTCGGGGGCGCATCCAGGAAGAACACGGCCAACGACCGGCGATACAACTCCGCGAGCTGCCGGAGCTGGTCGATGTTGGGCGACGAGATCCCGCCCTCCCACGCCGCGATCACCGATTCATCCACGCCGAGACGTCGCGCCGGCAGCGATGGCGGCAGTCCCTGGGAGCGGCGCGCCCACGCGAGCACACTCGGCTCCGCCAGAGCCGGGATTGGTGCAGCCACGTCCCGATGCTGGCACTGACCAGCGACAACTGACGGCCGACGCTCCCGCTTAGGGGGCCTGACGTACACGATCGTGGTCGAGTGACAGGCGTCCGCGACCGCCGTGCCTAGAGCTCTGGACCGGCGCCGCCGCCAAGGCGTCCGACCCCTAGTCGTGATGTGTTGGCTGAGTCCCTCGATCGGCGCCGATCAACTCACGGCGGTCTGGTTCCAGGCGAGTGACGTCCGACGGTGCAGAACTCCGAGCAATCGCGGTGGGACTGACGCCATTGCGGTGGTCTGGCCACCGGCTAAGGATGCGCCTCGCCGCAGAGATGGATCTCACCCGTGGCGCGCGGAGCCCAGCAGGTCGCCGCCGGGATCTGGCGTGTCAGCGTGCACGGTGCCCGGTGACGCTGCGAAGCTGCCGTCGCGCTGACGCACGGGCGCCGCGTCGTACTTGAACGCGATCCACGCGATCTGTTCACCCCGGAGCACCACGCGCTCCCAGCGAGGAGCGAGCGGCTTGAGTTTCTGGCCCTCGCGTGCGGCCATGATGGGCCCGCTCAAGAGCAGTTCTCTACCGGCAGTCTCAAGATCGGCCGAGTACGCCTCGACCACGCCAAACCACGTCGCGCCAGACACAAGCCTCACCTGTGCGTAGGCGACCGTCTTCGGCGGTGCTGCACGCACTGCTTTGAACCACAGCGACACGGCTTGGAGCCGCGTCGTCGAACGCCAACGAAGCCAGTAGTGCAAGCCGATCGCCAGTCCGCAGGCGAGCGCGGTCTGCACCAACAGGGTCATTACGGCTGCGCCTTGTCGGCTCTCGATGATTTGCCGCGGGTCGCTCAACGCGAGTTCCCACGGGTTTAGCAGGTGCCGAGGCAGTTGCTTTGAGAGCCCGATGACGATGAGCGCCGCCACCGTGCCGAGCGCAAGGGATGCAAGAACGGTCCTGCCCGCTTCACGGAAGGCCGATTCTCGCACTGTTGGTCGACGCCGGTCCTCAAGCCAGTCGAAGAGCAAGCCAGGCGCGATGAGAAGAAGGAATACGACTATGGAGCCAACCCCGGTTGGGATCACGCGTCGATGTCCTCGCCTCCAGAACCAACGACCTGGTCAACCACCAGGTTCATGTTCGGAACTCCGACAACGGGTGTCACTGCAACGTTGTCAATCGCACGCTTGGAAAGTTCAACGAGCCGGCTATCGTCCGGCTCGGGGATACTGCGCGGCTCAGACATGGTGCGCTCCTCTGGGTGTGGGTAGACCGCAATCGTGGCACGGAGTCGTTCGGCGCCGCCATCATCGTTAGAGTCCGGCCAGGTCGCACGTCGCAGCCTCGCTGAGATGTCGCCGAACCGAGCTAAGGACGTACCCGCTTGGACGCTTGAGGAGCTCTGCCACTGACCAGTCGGGCCACGCCTCTGGGTGGTGTTCCGCTGCGACGAGCAGCAGTGGACGTGCGACCGGGCGAGGTAGCCTGGAACATCGCCGAGTTCGCCGCACGAACCATGCGGCCGGCGCTGAGGCGGGGCCTCGAGGAGATTTACGGGGCGTCGGCTCCGCAGGCTGGCGAGCGCACTGACCGGGCACTCCGCAACGTCGCAGGGGTGAGCGCGGTGAACACGCTCCGGGCCGAGTGGCCCAGGTTGTGCCCGTGCGTGCGAGTCTCGCGCGGCCCGCAGACCGATGCCTCCTGTCTCGGGTGTTTGCCGCTGCGTTCCGGGTAGTTGGGATCGGTCACTGCGGTGCAGCCCGGTAGCTAAAGGGGAGCGCTGCGTGCAGGCCGCATTCGAGCCGGGCTACGGGAGGTGGGCAGATGGCACGTCGGCTCGTAACAACCCAGGTCGATGACCTCACAGGTGAGGAGGCGACCCAGACCTTCACGCTCACATTCCAGGGCATGGCGTACATCATCGACTTGACCGACGAGAACTCAAGAGCGCTTGTTGACGCGCTCGAGCCGTATCTTGCCGTTCCGCGACGTGTCCCAGGTGCCCGCGCTCGCACCCGCCCCCGTCCGTCGCGTCCCACGCCCGCGGATGTAAGGGCATGGGCGAGGGAGCAGCGGCCTTCGGTTCCCGTCCGTGGCCGGATCCCGCAGTCCGTGAAGGACGCGTACCGCGCTGCTCACTGAGTGCGGAAGCACGGACTCGTGTGGGCTGTGACAGACGTGGGCCGGCACGGGAAGGCGGAAGGCTCGGCGACTTGAGCACCGCAGGGACGAAGTGCTCCTTCACCAGGGTCGCTGTGTCTTCGGCCGACACAGCGGTGCCTCGGTGGAAGCGATGACCCGCGCGTGCCCTTCAGGAGGCCAGGAGCTTCACCACGGCGGCCAGGACGCTGATGATTCCGGCGGCGATGGCGCTCCACTCGCGTGGGTTGACCGACCGGCGCTCAAGGTCTGGGCGAGTGGGAGGTACCGTCGGACTCACGAACCCGCCTTTGGCGTGTGCGATCAGGACGTCACGGACCTGGACCGCCAGTTCGTCCCCTTGGCTGTCAGTGATGCGGAGCACGAAGCCCGTGGAGCGCTGGAGCTCGCGCCGCATCGACCACTTCACTCGTTGCACGGCCGTGCGGCGGTCCAGCTGGGTCGACGACTTGTTGAGCAGGTACCGGCGGGCGGCAAGACCCAGCCGCCTGTCCGGGTCTCCCCACCGCTCGGTCGCCTTCCACGAGACGTATGCGATTCCAACCCAGAGCCACGTGACGACACCAAGAGCAATCACGGCAGCGAACGCCGCGGCGACCGAATGCCATGGACGCAGGACGTCAAAGAGAACTACGAGCGACAGGGCCAGGCCGACGTACAGCGATCCGGTGAGCTGGCTCGGTGCGGTCCACGCGGCTATGCGCTGCCGTTCGGCAGCTTTCAAGTCGGCGATCGCTTCATCGTTCAGGCCAAGCTTGCGGAGGCGGCGGCACGCGAGGCGCTCGCCGAAACCTCGTGGCCTGATCGGCGTCGTTCCCGAGTCGCCGTTCGCAGCAACTGATGGCGGTGCATCCACCGTTGAGAGTGTCGCCTGCTCCACCGTCCGCCCTCTCTCGCGTTCGCGCTCGGCAACTCCGGGGCTATCCAACATCTCTTCACTGACATAGCAGGGCGCTCCTGGGCTCTCATCGGCGCCACACGCTGAAGGGCGCTGGACGATCGGTCGGTGACCGGACGTGGCCTGGCGGCGTTCTATCGCCTCCGAGCTGTGGTCCGGGGCCAGCGCCCGCGCGTCTAGGGTGACGAGAGTAGGCGCCAGTGCTTGCCCGTTCCGGACCAGCCCTCGCAGTGGCGACCGCCTAGGCGACGGGCCCCGAGGGCGGGGCTGTCACCGATATACATGCGAGCCGTTCTGGCGCTGGGGCTGCGTCAGCTGTGCTGAGCAATGGTTTCCCCCTGAAGCGGCGGGCTGATCGCCGCATCCAGATCGAGCGGCTGCTCGGTCGGCGTCGACCTCGAGTAGCGTGCGTCTTCCCGTCGATCAGTCGAACGAGGGCCGTCAGCCACGCCGCTGGCCGGTCCGCCGGCGGTACGTCACCGTCTCGGGGACAGTCGCTTCCAGGAGGCGCCAGCCGCCGGGTCTAGCGGAGCGGCGGCGAGGCTGCGGAGAGATTGTGGTCGCGCTTGGCTGCATGCAATCTGGCGCGATTGGCGCAGATTTCCTCGTGATGTCATCCTTGGCCGATCGGCGCAGAAAGCGCACGCAAGAGCCCCCCGGGAGCACGCAATGGCACAGAAGGTCCAGGTTCTCCTGGTCGACGACGTCGACGGCGGAACTGCCGACGAGACGGTGACGTTCGGTCTGGACGGCGTCTCGTACGAGATCGACCTGAACGCCGCGAATGCCGGCAAGCTGCGTGATGCACTCGCGCCGTGGACCGGTCACGCCCGCAAGGTCAGCGGCCGCGGAGCCACGGCGAAGACGTCGGCTGCGCCCCGTGGGCGCGCCTCGCGCGGCGACGCCCAGGCGATCCGCGACTGGGCCAAGGCGAACGGTCACCACGTCTCCGAGCGTGGCCGCATCTCCGCCGACGTGCGTCGGGCGTACGACGCGGCCCACTGATCGCGAACAGCCTGACGTCAACAAGAAGCCCCCGCGCTGTGGTGCGGGGGCTTCTTACGTCTGGCGCGAATGAACCTCGGCGACCGATGGCTAGCGATGTGCCGCGCGTCTCGGTCACGGCGGTCCTGCCCAGGTGGCCTTGGGGCGCTAATGGAAACGGGTGCTCTTGGGTTCGGCTAACGCGCAGTCGTTGGGGCCTCGACGCACCAGCTGACCAGTGGGGGTGAGCGCCAGGCGATCCCCTCTGCGCCCAGCGCGACGAGGTCGACTCCCCGCACGAGCAGCAGCAGTGGCGGCTCCAAGGCGGAGACGACCTGCTCGACGGCGTCCTGAGCGATGAGCGCTCCTTCTTGAGGTGCGTCGACCCGAAACCACGTACGCGTTGCCCTCAACCAGGACTCACACGCGCTCCGATGACGGTGTAGCGAAGACACCGGAGACACCACTGAGGCCACCGGACGGGAACATGCCGACCCACTCCGACGAGGCTGCCGGCAGGACGCGGACGATGCGCGGGGCTCCCCAGCGCGAGACGAACTCCGGCCCGACACGGCCATCCCGGTCGAACGCAAAGACCGGGCAGGGCCACGCCCCATCAGCGGGGAACTCCGGGTCCGACTCAATCTCATAGGTGGGCGCGAAGCCCTGCCGGTCGAAGCCGCTCGAGCACGTCACGTCGCACATCGTGTCGCCGGACGTGTCGTTGGATCCACCGAACCATCTGGCGGCGAGAACGCCGCCAGCCAGAGAGCTCACGCTCGGTGCGCCTTGCGAGTGGTCTCCAGCAGCCAGACGGTTGCGAGCCGGCGCAGTTCGGCGCGCGCTCGGCCCTCCCGTCAGTTCTGGCCACTTCGGTCCGAGGGTGAACAGCTCCAGGCCCGCCAAGGTGGCCCGTCAGACGAGGGATTGACACGAGCCGACGTCATGCGGTTCCCTGTTACTAAATCGAGTTACTAACACAGAGGGGAGGTGTTGACGGTGTTGACCACGGCGCCGCGCCGGGCGCTGCGCGTGGGTTGGCTGCCTGTGCCGGGCCCTTGCGGGCGGGACGGAGAACGAGTCGTCGGCTGAGCCGTGACCCTCTCGCGATCGCCTTCAGGCTGCGCTTCATTCGGCGGACCAGTGCCGGTCTCACCTGCAGTTGAACCGCCGGCACGTGAGCACCAACGGGGAAAGGACAACGATGTCTGGCACCAAGACCCGCAAGAACCGACTGAGAGCTCTGGCCTCGGTCGCGGCTCTCGCCATCGCCGCTTCCGCGATGGCGAGCACCTCCGCATCTGCCTACGTGGCCCCCGGGTCGCCAGGCAACCTGGCGGAGGGCGATGTGATCTACCAGGTGCTCGTGGACCGGTTCTCGAACGGGGACACGAGCAACGACAACTTCGGGTACGGGGAGTACGACCCGAACAACCTGGGCATGTACCACGGCGGGGACTGGAAGGGCCTGACCAACCACCTGCAGTACGTCAAGGACCTTGGCGTGACGGCGATCTGGATCTCGCCGGTGTCCCAGCAGCAGCCGCTCAGCCGGGACGGCACGGAGGCCAGCTACCACGGGTACTTCACGCACGACTTCGCCACGCCAAACGAGCACTTCGGGTCCAAGACGGACCTGCAGAACCTCGTCAACACGGCGCACAGCATGGGCCTGAAGATGATCCTGGACGTGGTCCCCAACCACACTGCGGACTATCTCGCCGGGACCTCGACGACCTACTCACCGACCACGTACGCCCCTGCGGCACCGCTCAACGACTCCTCGCTGTTCCACCACAACGGTGACTGCGCGTTCGACGGGTCGATGAACCAGTCCCAGCTGGAGACCTGCGACCTCGGCGGTCTGGACGACCTGGACCAGTCGAACGCCACCGTCGACAGCTACCTGAAGAACACGTACAAGGACTGGGTCCAGGGTGTCGGCTTCGACGGTGTGCGTGTTGACGCCGCCCGCAGCATCCCGCAGACGTGGCTCAACTCCTTCCAGCAGGCCATCGGCGTCCCGTCGTTCGGTGAGGTGTTCGACGGGAACGTGGACTACGTCTCCTCCTACCAGAACTACGAGTGGGGCGTTCTCGACTTCCCGTACTTCTTCACCGCCCGGGACGCCATCGCAGGCGACGGGGACCTGAACAACCTGTCGAACCTATTCGCGCAGGACTACAAGTACGTCAACGCCAACCGGCTGGAGACGTTCCTCGACAACCATGACCGAGCCAGGTTCTTGGCCCGCGCGGGGGACAACTACCAGCGGCTGCGTGAAGGCCTCACGTTCCTGATGACGAGCCGCGGCGTTCCGGTGATCTACTACGGCACCGAGCAGGCAGACAACGGGAACATGAACGCGAACGAGGTGCCGATCGCGAACAAGGACAACCGCAAGGACCTGTCCAGCTTCAGCGAGACCGGGAGCATCTACGTCCACATCAAGCGCCTCAACGAGATCAAGAAGGCGTACCCGAGCCTGCAGGTCGGCACGCAACGGGAGATGTGGAAGGACACCAACGTCTACGCCTTCTCCCGGCGTGTGGACTCCACGGGAGCCGAGACGATCTCGGCGATCAGCGACAGCTGGGACGCGCAGACCCGCACCATCCCGCTGCGCGCTGAGTCGACCATCGCGGTCGGCACGGTCCTGACGAACCTGATGAACACCAACGAGTCGGTGACCGTTCAGTCCGGCGGTGTCACCGGCAAGCAGATCACCGTGACGCTCGGTGAGCACGACGCCAAGGTGTTCGCACCCGGAGCACCGGTCAGCACTTACACCCCGCCGGCACGGACCCTGACGACGATCCGCGTGCACTACAACGTCGGGTACGGCAACAGCGTGAGCATCCGCGGTGACACCAACCCGTTCTCGTGGACGCAGGGCATCGCGGCGCGCAACACCGCTACCGATGTGTGGGAGTTCCAGCTCGAGCGGATCCCCGCCGGTCAGTCCTTCCAGTTCAAGCCGCTGATCAACGACACCACCTGGTCGGCCGGCAACAACTACATCGGGACGGGCGGCCAGACGATGGACATCTATCCGACGTTCTGATCCGCGACGAGGGGTGGGGCGGATTCGCGCCGCCCCACCTCTCGTCCCCCGAGATAGCCGCAAACCCGTTCGCCACGCCTTATCGGCGTCGTCGGAACGACGGAAGCAATGGAGCACAAACTGTGAGCTGGATCGATGAGGCGGTCGTGTACCAGGTGTACGTCCGCTCGTTCGCCGACGGGAACGGTGACGGGGTCGGAGACCTGGCGGGCATGACCGGTCGCCTCGAGCACCTGGCGTCCTTGGGTGTCGACGCGGTGTGGCTCAGTCCCTGCTTCCAGTCGCCGCAGGCGGACCACGGTTACGACGTGTCCGACTACACCGCGGTCGACCCGCTGTTCGGGACGGTGGCGGATCTCGAGGCTTTCGTGGCGGAGGCTCACGCCCGCGGCATCCGGGTCATGCTCGACCTGGTCCCGAACCACTGCTCCGTGGAGCACGCGTGGTTCCGCGAGGCACTCGCTGCCCCGGCGGGCTCGCCGGCGCGGGCGCGGTTCCATTTCGCCGACGGGCGTGGCCTTGACGGGGAGCTGCCGCCGAACAACTGGGGCAGTGTCTTCGGTGGCCCCGGGTGGACCCGGCTCTCCGACGGTCAGTGGTACCTGCACTCGTTCGACGCCTCGCAGCCGGACCTGAACTGGGGCTGCGACGAGGTCCTGGAGATGATGGACGACGTCCTTCGCTTCTGGTTCGACCGCGGGGTCGACGGGTTCCGGGTGGACGTGGCCCACGGGCTGGTCAAGCGTGAGGGGCTGCCGGACTGGACCGGGGCGCCGGGGTCGAGCAACGAGTTCATGTGGAACCAGCCGGGTGTGCACGACATCTACCGGCGCTGGCGCAAGATCGCCTACGAGTACGGGGCGTGCTTCGTCGGTGAGGTCTGGGTCGCCTCGGTCGCGGACCTGATGGCGTACGCCTCGCCGGACGAGCTGGGGCAGGCGTTCGACTTCCACCTGCTGGTCCAGCCGTGGCACGCACCCTCGATCCGCGGTGCGGTCGAGCACGGCCTGCGTCCCGGCACGGCGTGGGCGCTGGCCAACCACGACGTGCACCGGCCCGCCACCCGGTACGGGCAGGCGCAGCTGATCGAGGAGCCGGACCCCGCGGACATGCTGGCCTCGGCACGACGGCGTGGCCCGGTGGACCTGCCGCTCGGCCGCAGGCGCGCGGTCGCGGCATCCATGCTGATGCTGGCCCTGCCGGGCGCGGCCTACCTGTACCAGGGCGACGAGCTGGCGCTTCCTGAGGTGCTGGACCTGCCCCACAGCGTGCGGCAGGACCCGATCTGGCTGCGCTCGGGCGGATCCGAGCTGGGCCGTGACGGGTGCCGGGTACCGATGCCCTGGACCGCCGAGCCGGACACCTTCGGCTTCACGCAGGCGCCCGCGGCGTGGCTGCCTCAGCCGGAGGCGTTCGGTGCGCTGAGCGTCGAGGTCCAGGAACAGGAGCCCTGGTCGGCGCTGGCCGTGTTGCGCCGGGCCGTGCGCGCGCGCAAGGGCCTGTTCACCGGCGACGAGCTGACCTGGCTGGAGGCGGATCCCGACGTGGTGGCGTTCCGCCGCGGTCGCAGCATCTGCGTGCTGAACACCTCGGGCCGCGAGCTGGCCCTTCCCGGCGACTGGGGACCCGTGCGGGTGTCCAGCGTGCCGATCGACGGCAGGATTCTCCCCACGGATGCCTGCGCGTGGTTGTCCGTCGCCGAGGGCGGCGACGGCGTTTCACCTTCACCCACGCCGGCGACCGCCGGCACGACAAAGGAGTCGTGATGCTCCGCAAGACAGCACTGGCATCGAGTATCGCGGTCGGCATGCTGACGCTGGCCGCCTGCGCTCCCGGCTCCACAGGGAGCTCGGCGGCGACGACGAGCGCCGCAGCCGCAGCCGCCAAGCCCGTCACCGTGACGGTCTGGCACTACTGGGACGGGGCGAACGCCGACACCTTCCAGGCGATGGCGGACCAGTACTCCAAGGCCCACCCTGGTGTGACGGTCAAGGCGGTGAACATCCCCAGCTCGGACCTGATCACCAAGATCCAGACGTCCGCCAAGACGGACACGCTGCCGTCGATGGCGATCATGGACCTGGTCTCGGTCCCGCAGGTCGCCCAGACGGGCAAGCTCGTGGACCTCAAGCCGCTGGTCGACCCGGCGACGATGAGCGACATCTACCCGGCGCTGCTGGACTTCGGCAAGGACGGCGACAAGCAGTACGCGGTCCCGGTGTCCACCAACAACCTGGGCTACATGTACAACAAGGACCTGTACAAGCAGGCCGGCCTGAACCCGGACCAGCCGCCCAAGACCTGGGAAGAGCTCCAGTCGCAGGCGCAGCAGATCAAGGACAAGACCGGCAAGCCCGGCGTGGAGCTGTACACGCAGGCGGGGGACTCCGGTGAGGGTCTGACGTGGAACTTCCAGGTCAGCCTGTGGCAGGCCGGCGGGGAGTTCCTCAACGCCGACAACACCAAGGCGGCGTTCAACACCGCGGCGGGCAAGAAGGCGCTGCAGTTCTGGGTCGACCTGCTGAACAAGGGCCTGGCACCACGCACCCAGTGGGGAGCCTTCGAGAAGGGCACCGCCGGCGGCGCGCAGGAGGGCTCGTGGATGGTCGGCATCTGGGCGTCGGACCCGCCGTTCGACTTCGGCACCGCGACGGTCCCGTACCCCTCGGACGGCAAGCCCGCGACCAACATGGGCGGTGAGCGAGCGGTCGTCTTCACCTCCGACCAGGCCACCCAGAAGGCGTCGGCGGACTTCCTCACGTGGTTCCTCGCGCCCGAGCAGGTCACGTCCTGGAGCGAGAAGACCGGCATGCTGCCCGTCCGCAAGGCCGTCGGTGACTCCGACGCCTACAAGCAGTGGGTGTCCTCGACGCAGCCGCGGCTGCAGCCGTACGTCGACCAGCTCGCCACGGCCAAGTCCCGGCCCAACACGCCGCTGTACCCGCAGGTCTCGCTGGCGTTCGCCAAGCAGATCGAGAAGGCGCTGGCCGGTCAGGTGTCCGTCGACGACGCACTGAAGGCCGCCGAGACCGACGTCAACGCCGCCCTCTCGGCCGCCAAGTGACCATGGTCTCCACCACCGCGCCGACCGTCGGACGCTCCGTGCAGGAGCCCGTCCGGCGGTCGGTGCGGGACCGCTACAGCCGCCGCGAGGTGCTCACCGCCGTCGGCTTCCTGATCCCCGCCCTGGTCATCCTGGGCACCTTCGTGATCTACCCGATCGCGTCCGGCGGGTTCCTCAGCCTCACGTCCTGGAACGGCTTCGGCACGGCGCAGAAGTTCGTCGGCCTGGCCAACTACACCCGGATGTTCGCCGACCACGAGTTCTGGAACTCCCTGCTGGTCACGGCGGTCTACGCCCTCGGCGTGAGCGTCCTGTCCGTGGCGTCCGGCCTGGTGATCGCCCTGCTGCTCGACGCACCCCTGCGTGGGCTGTCGATCTACCGCGGCATCTACTTCCTGCCGGTGGTCACCTCCTCGGTGGCCGCAGCGATCGTGTGGCGGTACATGCTCGACCCGTCCGGCGTCGTCAACCGCCTGCTGACCGGGGTCGGGCTGCCGACGGTCGACTGGCTCAACCAGCGGTGGACCGCCCTGGCGGCGCTGACCCTGCTGACCGTGTGGAAGAACCTCGGGTTCAACGCGATCTTGTACCTGACGGCGCTGCAGGCCCTTCCGGTCTCACTCACGGAGGCGGCCCAGCTGGACGGCGCCAGCCTGTGGCAGCGGACCCGGTGGATGACCATCCCGCTGCTGCGGCCGATGACCTTCTTCGTCGTGGTGCAGGCCCTGATCACCGCGTTCCAGTCGTTCGACCTGGTGTACGTCCTGACCGGCGGCGGCCCGACCGGCGGGACCGAGGTGCTCGGCATGCTGATGTACCGGTACGCCTTCAAGCTCGGGGAGTTCGGCTACGGCGCCGCCATCGCGTTCGCCACGCTGGCGCTGATGCTCGGCGTGACCCTCGTGCAGTGGAAGGCCACCGGGTCAGGGGAGTCGGATCTGGCATGAGCACCACGACAGCACGTACCAGACCGGCCCGGTGGGGCACCGCGGCCCGGCACACCCTGCTCATCGCGGGCAGCGCGACGGTCATCGTGCCGTTCGTCTGGATGTTCCTGACCTCGGTGAAGAAGCGCTCGGAGGTGTTCACCCGGCTCTGGCCCAGCGAGTGGCACTGGGAGAACTACGTCCACGCGTGGCAGGCCGCCCCCTTCGAGCGGTACTACCTGAACAGCATCGTGATGACCGTCGGCATCGTCGTCGGGCACCTGGTGCTGGACTCGTTGGCCGCCTATGCGTTCGCCCGGCTGCGGTTCCCGGCGAAGAACCCGATCTTCCTGCTGCTGCTGGCCACGATGATGGTTCCGCAGTTCGTCACGATCATCCCGGCGTTCTCCCTGGTGGTGCAGCTGCACTGGACCGACACCTACTGGGCGCTGATCGTCCCCCGGCTGGCCGACGTGTTCGGCATCGTGCTGCTGCGCCAGTACTTCTCGACCATCCCCAAGGAGATCGAGGAGGCAGCGCGGCTGGACGGGTGCGGGCGGCTGCGCACGTTCGTCCAGGTGGTCGTCCCACTGTCGTCGGCGTCCCTGGCGACGTTGGCGATCTTCGCGATGCTGTTCGCCTGGAACGACTTCCTGTGGCCGCTGCTGGTGACCAACGGCGACGAGATGCGCACCATCCAGATCGGATTGGCGGCCTTCCAGGGCCGGTACGCCACGTCGTGGAACTATCTGATGGCGGGCACGCTGACCTCCGCCATCCCCACCATCGTCATGTTCTTGATCTTCCAGCGGGCCCTGATCCGCGGCGTCGCCGGTACCGGCGTGAAGGGATGAGCCCGCACATCATGACCAGCTCGACCAACGGCAACGCGCCCACCGTCCCCGCCTGGGTGCAGGACGCGGTGTTCTACCAGATCTTCCCCGAGCGGTTCGCGAACGCCGACCCCAGGCTCGACCCGCCCGACGTCCGTGCCTGGGACTCCCCCCCGGCGCGGGACGGGTTCCTCGGCGGTGACCTGGCCGGCATCGTGCAGCACCTGGACCACGTCGTCGACCTGGGCGCCAACGCCCTGTACCTGACGCCGATCTTCGCCGCGGGCACCAACCACCGGTACGACGCGAACGACTACTTCACCGTCGACCCGCGCCTCGGCGACCTCGGCTCGTTCCGTGAGCTCCTCCAGGAGGCCCACTCGCGCGGGGTCCGGGTGGTGCTCGACGCCGTGCTCAACCACTGCGGCGTGGGGCACTCGGCCTTCCAGGACGTCGTCGCCCGCGGCGCCGAGTCGCCGTACGTCAACTGGTTCTACGTCGAGGACCTGCCGGTGGTGACCAAGCCGGTCCCGAACTACCGGACGTGCTCCGGGTGCTGGTACCTGCCCAAGTGGAACGTGCACAACCCGCAGGTGCGCAAGCACCACCTCGACGTCGCCCGGTACTGGCTCGAGCAGGGCATCGACGGGTGGCGCCTGGACGTGCCGTACTTCGTCCCGATGCCGTTCTGGCGGCAGTTCCGCCGCGTGGTCAAGGACACCAACCCCGAGGCGTACATCGTCGCCGAGGAGTGGCGCTCACCCACCCAGTGGCTGGCCGGCGACACCGCCGACGGCACCATGAACTACACCCTGCGCGACCTGGTCCTCGGCTTCACGGCCGACCGCAAGCACGACGCCAAGGTGCTGGCCGCGGGCATGAACGACCTGCGCGAGCAGATCCCGCACCACGCCCGCACCGCGATGCTCAACCTGCTGGGCAGCCACGACACCGAACGCCTCATCACGCGCCACGGCGACGACGCCGTCGCGACCCGCCTGGCCCTCGCGCTGCTGGTCACCGCACCCGGGGCGCCGATGATCTACTACGGCGACGAGATCGGCATGGCCGGCGACAACGACCCCGGCTGCCGCGCCGGCATGGTCTGGGACACCGACCGATGGGACACCGAGACACTGCAGTGGTTGACCGGCCTGCTCGCGCTGCGGGCCAAGCTGCCGGCGCTACGGCACGGGACCGACGACTACCCCTACGCCGTCGGTGACGTCGTCGTCCGACGCCGGACCGTCGACGGTGACACCGTCCTGGTCGCGGTGAACCGCGGCCCGGTCGACGCCGACGTGCCGCGGTCGGTCATCGGGAACCACGAACCGGTCCAGGCCTGGCCCGTCGACGGACGGCGCACCCCGGCCGACGAGCCGCTGCGCGTGCCGGCACGCTCGGCCGTGATCTGGACGACGGAGCACAGCGCATGAGCCCTCGCCGCATCACCATCGCCGACGTCGCCGCGCGGGCGAACGTCTCGAAGACCGCCGTCTCCTTCGCCTTCAACAACCCCGAGCGGCTGTCCGACAGCACCCTGCAGCAGATCCTGGCCGTGGCAGACGAGCTCGGCTACATCCGCGACCCGGCGGCCCGGATGCTGCGCACCGGCCGCACCAACTCCCTGGGCGTCCTGCTGCCGCAGCAGATCGACGCCACCCTCGAGAACCCCTACTACGCCCAGTTCTTCCGCGGCATCGGCCAGACCTGCCACCAAGAAGGTCTGTCCATGCTTCTGGTGCCGCCGCTGCGCGACTCGATGCTCAAGGCCATCCCGTACGCGGCCGTCGACGGGTTCGTGGTCTGCGGCCTCGAAGCCGACCGAGGCGAGGTGCAGGCACTGCGCCAGCGCGGCATCCCGTTCGTGCTCGTCGACAGCGACGAGACCGACGGCGTCTCCTGCATCGACGTCGACGAGGAGAACGGGATGCGGGAGGTCGCCGAGTACCTCCTCGGCCAGGGCCACCGACGCATCCTCGTGCTCGCGTTCGAGTCCGGCACCACCGGCGGATCGACGGGGTGGCACGGGCCGCTGTCGCGCCGCAAGCGCGGCGTCGACCAGGCCCTCGAGAAGTACGGCCTTGCGGCCGACGACCCCCGCGTGCAGGTCCGCGAGATCCCCTGCACCCGCGCCGCCGGCGCAGCGGCTCTTCGCGACGTGTGGCAGCACGCGGAGCACCCCACGGCCGTCATCACGTTCTCCGACATCATCGCCTTCGGGGTGCTCGACGCCGCCCGGGAGCTGGGGATCGACGTGCCCGGTGAACTGTCCGTCACGGGGTTCGACGACCTGCCCGAGTCGGAGTGGGCGCATCCCGGTCTCACCACCGCACGCCAACCGATCGAGGCCAAGGGACGGCTCGCCTCCGAATACCTCGTCGACGCCATCGCCGGCCAAGACACCGAACCGCGCCGGCGCCGCCTGCACACCACCCTCGTCATCCGCGACTCCGTCGCACCACCCCGGACCGCCTGACCCGACGGGACGCCGTTGACCGCACGTCGCCACGGATCGTTCAAGCCGGATTGCGTTGACACGCAATGCTCGCCATCCACCGAGGTGACCAGCCGTAGCACTCAACGGGGGAGCCTGGCGCACACTCGGTGGCGAGCGCGTGGCGCGGCCCCACCGTCCGCAGGGGGTGAGGGGGCAGGGCCGCGCTGTGGAGACGCTAGCCGCCAACAGGTCCTCTGACGGTGTGATCGCGCTGCGCCATACGGGTGCTCTTGGTCAAGCGTCCAGACCGATGCGCCGATGCGTCGAAGGTGGTCGCTTACCTGCGCGAGCGCGTGCGGGCACTGCGCCAAAGCGACGCCGCCGCACCGAGACCGCGGCTCGATCGAGGTGGCAACCCCGCTCGGCCATCCGCAACAGGACGGGTCAGCCGCCGTCCCGGTAGATGAGACACCGGATCCCGGTGTAGTACGCCCAAAGAGTGAATCCCGGCGACCGCTCCTGTGACAGCCTCCGGGCAACAACCGGGGCGCATCGCGGCAGATCCCAGGCGGCGCCTGGGTGCTAGGCCCCAGCCCAAATGGGTGACCCGACGGAGAGCAGCAAAGGCTGGGTCACATCGGATGACAACAAGCCCATTCGCCCGGCTGAGCGCAGGTCGTTCGTGAAGATCAGCGCCATGGAACACGACGACCAGCCGGCTCAGGTGGACTGGCCACTGCACGTTTCGGACGGTGAGATCCGCGCGGCCAAGTACGAGTGGCTCGCTGCGCGCGACGGCAACGACGGCATGCCGGCAGAACACGTCGCGCTCCGCTTCGAGTACTACCGGGCTCTCATCAGCATGCAGGCACAGCAGATCGCAGACGACCTCCGCGCCCAGCACCGAACTGCCTGACCGCGTGCCCGTCGTCCACCTGAAGGAGCTGCTCCCCGAGGCCGCTCGGCTGTACGGGTGATGTTGGTCAAGCGTCCAACATGGCACGCCGATGAGCAGGACGTGACCGACGACCTCACCTTGCTGCTCACGGATGACGAGGCCCTTGGTCGCAGCGCGGCGGTGATGATCCTGGCATCTGACGCCGCGGTCGCGGCAGCCATTTACCTCCTGCGATCCGAACCCGCGGCGTCGGTTCAGCCCTGAGCTGTGGACATCTCCCGCAGCCGACGACGGCCGGCAATCCAGGTTGGTCCACGGCTTCTGGTCCCCGGAGCCGCGCGGGCACGTCCGCTCGGGAACCGACCTCGCCGGCCCTCAGATCGTGATCGGTGGCGTCCATCCCACGCCCGAGAGCCGTGGTGTCTGGCCTATGGACGGCCGTGGCCGAGGACAGGGCGGCCTTGGTCCCCACCGAGCACCGACCTCGACGGACGGTAGGCAGCTGACAACTCGGCGAATCACGTCAAACGTTTGACGCAGCCGAACCCGGTCTGCTTCACTTGCGCCGTCAAACGTTTGACCCGCTCAGAGTGGAGTGTCGGACCCGGTGAAGCAAGCCTCGCGCGACCAGCAACCCACGACCTTCTTCCAGCCGGCCGCCGGCTTCGTGGGGGACGTGATCCCGTTCCTGTACAACGGCGCGTTCCACCTCTTCTACCTCCACGAGGATCGGGACGACCCGGACTCTGGAACCCCGTGGGGCCTCGCCGTGACCGAGGACTTCGTGACCTTCGAGGACCTCGGGGACGTGCTGCCTTCGGGCGGTGCTTCCGCACCCGACTTCAACGCGTACACGGGAAGCGTCGTGGCCGGCGACGGGGTGCTCCACCTCTTCTACACCGGACACAATCCCAAACGGCTCGGCCCGGACGGCGTCACGCCGGTGCAAGTCGTGCTGCACGCCATCTCCAACGGCGATGCGACGCAGTGGTCCAAGCTTCCGGCCGACACCTTCGAAGCTCCCACCGGCTATGAGCCGGGGGACTGGCGCGACCCGTTCGTGTTCCGCGTTCCCGGTGAGGACACGTGGCGGATGCTCCTGGCGGCGCGGCACGACGAGGGGCCAGCTCGCCGGCGGGGCGTCGTCGCACAGCTTCGCTCGAGAGACCTGACCAGCTGGCAGATGGACCGGCCGTTCTGGAACCCGGGTCGCTACATCACGCAAGAGTGCCCGGACGTCTTCGAGTGGAACGGCTGGTGGTACCTCGTCTACTCCGAGTTCTCCGAGTCCTTCACCGCCAGGTACCGGGTTGCTCCCACGCCTGATGGTCCGTGGTCGGTCCCGGTGCACGACACGGTTGACGGTCGAGCGTTCTACGCGCCGAAGACGGTGGCACGCGACGGGCGCCGCTTCTTCGTCGGCTGGATCGCGACCCGCGAAGACTCGGCGGACGACGGGGCGTGGCAGTGGGCGGGCACGATGTCGGTGCTCGAAGCGCTCCAGGAGGACGACGGGAGCCTCAGGTTTCGGTTGCCGTCAGAGGTGTTGGACCAGTTCAACCGCCCGCAGCCTCTGCACTGGCGGAATGCCGCGACCGGCGTGGGCGCGGCGGCGCATCAGCTTCGCGGTGACGTTCCGGACGGGCTGTGGACGGCCGTGACGGACGAGCTCATGGAGCAGTCCTTCAGGGTGACCGTCGAGGTCGATATCGAACCCGACACGCGTGAGTGCGGTGTCCTTCTTAGGTCCACGACTGACGGAGACGGCGCCTACATCATCCGGCTCGAGCCACAGCGGAACCGAATGGTCTTCGACCGATGGCCCCGCCGCATCACCGGGCCGATGCAGTGGCAGATCTCCGGCGATGTCCCGCACGTGACCGAGCTCGAGAGGCCATGTGCGCTGCCCGCCGGGCGCCACAAGCTCGACATCGTCGTGGACGGCACAGTGTGCGTCGCCGTGCTCGACGAATCCGTCAGCCTCAGCACCCGCATCTATGACCGAACCGAAGGGCACCTCGGCCTGTTTGTCGGCGAGGGGCGCGCGACGTTTCCCCAGGCTCAACTTCTGCATCGTTCGAACACCACCAGGAAGGAAGCGCAATGAAGAGGTTCCTTACCGTTGCCGTTGCAGCCGCCGCTGCGCTCACACTTGCGGCGTGCAGCGGATCACCGAAGGCCACGTCCTCTGCCACCACCGGGGTCGACCCGAGCGGGGAGATCAAGCCGCACGCGATCTCGTGGTTGCTCTCGCGGCCTGCCGACGGTGCGGTCGTGACCATCATGCAGCAGCTCGCCGGCGAGTACGCACAGTCACACTCCGGGTTCTCCCTGAACCTGATCACGACGCCTGACCGGCCCTCGTACATCCAGAAGTACGAAACCCTCGCCGCGGCGAACAAGCTGCCCGAGCTGTTCGACACCGATGCGACGCCATTCGCCCAAAAGCTGGCGTCACAGGGAAAGATGGTCGACGCTCAGGCGCTCCTGAAGAGCCTCGGCGTGTACAACCAGTTCCGCCCCGGAGCACTGAACTACCAGCGTTTCGACGACGGCAGCCTGTACATGATTCCCTTCGAGTACCAGCCTGAGTTCTTCTGGTACAACAAGGACCTCTTCACGAAGGCCGGTGTCCAGGTGCCCACGAGCCTGGACGATCTCCCGCAGATCTGCGCCAAGCTCAAGGCCGCCGGTGTGACGCCCATCGCCCTGGACGGCCAGGACCAGTGGCCGCTCGAACGGTACATCGCGTACAAGCCGTTCCGGCTGGCCGGTCCGGACTACGTCACCGGACTGAAGAAGGGTGACAAGCAGCTGTCCGACTCCACCGGCAAGGCGGCGGCGCAGTGGGTCAGCGACCTCGGGTCGAACGGGTGCTTCTCGAGCGACTTCTCCTCGACCGGGTATGCCGACGCGCAGGCGCTGTTCACGTCCGGCAAGGCGGCGATCTACAACATCGGGACGTGGGAGCTCAGCAGCCTGGCCACCACCAAGCTGTCCGCCACGGTGCGGGACAACGTTGACTTCTTCACCCTCCCGACGGTCGCCAACGCGGTGACGGACCCGAACGAGTACGTGACCAGCTCGGGAATCGGTATGGCGGTCAACTCGAAGACGTACGACCCGCTGGTGCGCGACTTCCTCAAGTTCGCCCTGGGGAAGTTCTTCACCATCGCGGCTCAGCAGGGCAGTCTCGTGCCGGTCACCGGCGTGACCACGACGGTGCCGGACAACGCCACGCCTCTGTACAAGAAGGCGCTCGACGCGGCTGACCACGTCGGTACCAAGCTCGTCATGCCGTGGGACACCCAGCTCGATCCGACCTCCAACACCCGCCTGCAGCAGGAGCTCGTGCTGCTTGCACAGGGCAAGACCACGACAGACCAGTTCATCGACACGATGGACACGGCCATCAAGCAGAACGCCCCGAAGTACTTCGGCTGAGTCCATCACGGCGGGGGCCGGCAACGGCCCCCGCCCTCGGAGGTCCGCATGCTCCCGCGCAGGTCCCGTCTGTCCGTTCTGGTCTTCCTCGTCCCACCGTTAGCCGTCTACGGCATCGCGGTTCTCTTCCCGATTCTTCAGTCGCTCTTCCTGAGCTTCTTCCAGTGGGACGGCACGACGGCGCCGAAGGCCATCGGTGTCGCCAACTACGCCCGGATGCTCGGCGGCGACAGTGTGTTCTGGCACGCGTTCGGCAACAATCTGCTGTACGTCGCGATCAGCATCGTCATCCAGATCGGCTCGGCACTGATCGTGGCCAACCTGCTGCTCACGCTTACCCGCGGTCATGCCGTGGTGAAGACGCTCTACCTGCTTCCCGCTGTCATCTCGACGGTCGCGATCGCATTCTTGTTCCAGCGCATCTACTCAGTTCAACCCGAAGGCCTGCTCAACCAGCTGCTGCAGGCCGTCGGCCTCGGTCACCTCCAGCAACCATGGCTGTCCAACATCAGCACCGTCCTCACTGCGGTCTCCATCCCGGAGGGTTGGAGGTTCACGGGGCTGTACATGCTCATCTTGCACGCGGCATTCCTAGCCGTACCTGCGGAGCTGGAGGAGGCCGCGCGGCTGGATGGCGCTTCCCGGTGGCAAGTCTTCAGGTTGATCCGATTCCCCTACATCCGGCCGGTGTGGATCACCACGCTCATCATGGCGATGACCTATGACCTGCGCGGGTTCGACATCCCGTACCTGCTGACCAACGGAGGCCCGGGCCAGTCGTCCGAGCTTCTGACGACGTACATGTACAAGACGGCCTTCACGAGCACCGACTACGGCTACGCGAGCGCGATCTCTGTGTTCATCGTGGTCGAGTGCCTGGTCGCTGTGGGTCTGATCTTCTTGGTGCTCCGCCGGAGGGACCAGTCATGACCGCACTCACCTACGCCGCGCCGCACGTCGTCGCGACCAGGCGCCGGCGCATCGCACCGTTCAAGGTGCTCTCGCGGGCGCTGATCATCCTCATCGTCGCCGTGCAGGTGTACCCCTTGCTCTGGCTCTTCATGACGAGCCTGCGAACCGAGACCGACTACACCGAGGGGAACCCGTTCGCCCTCCCGTCCGCGCTGACCCTCGAGAACTACGCTCGCGCTTTCCGGGTGGGCAACCTCGGGCGCAACATCGTCAACAGCCTCGTGGTCACGCTCGGTGCCAACGTGCTCATCGTCGCGCTCGGCATGATGGCCGCATATGCCATCACTGTGCTCGGCTTCCGGTTCAGCGGTGTGGTGCGTGCACTCTTCTTGCTCGGCATCGTCGTACCGGTGCAGATCGCACTGGTACCGCTGTTCATCGACTACGCCTCGGTGAATCTGCTGGACACCTACCAGTCGATGATCATCCCACTGGCAGCGTTCGCGCTCCCGATGTCCGTCTACCTATTCGGCTCGTTCTTCGGCTACGTCCCCCGAGAGGCGTACGAGGCGGCTTCTCTGGACGGCGCCGGGCCCTACCGCATCTTCTTCGGCATCACTCTTCCGCTGTCGATCAACACCATCGTCACGGTGGTCCTGGTCAACAGCATCTTCATCTGGAACGACTTCATCTTCGCCAACACCTTCGTGCTGTCCGACGGGCTCAAGACCATCCCGCTCGGGCTGCAGAACTACATCGGTGCGATGGGCAAGGTCGACTGGACGGCGACCTTCGCGGCCGTGTGCGTCACTATCACGCCGTTGCTGCTGGTGTTCCTCGTGCTGAACCGCGCCGTGATCCAGGGCATCGAGAGCGGGGCCACGAAGGGTTGATGGGCAAGGCGGACAGAATGGGTGCCATGACGACTTCGGGTTCGGGGGGCAAGGGCGCGCCGAGCGCTCGGCCGGTGGTCACGTTGCGCGACGTCGCGTCGAAGGCCGGTGTGTCGGTCGCGACCGTCTCCCTGGTGGTCAACGAGAAGACTCAGTCGCGAGTGAGCGAAGCGACCCAGCAGAGGGTGCTTCAGGCCGTCAACGAGCTCGGGTACCGGACGAACGCACTGGCGAAGAGCTTGGTCCGAGGCGAGTCCGCCTTCATCGGGATCGTGTCCGACGCGATCGCCACGACGCCCTTCGCCGGCAAGATCATCAGAGGCGCCCAGGAGGAGGCTCGTCGGCACGGCTACGTGCTGCTGGTGGCGGACACCGATGCGGACCCGGACGCCACGCAGCAGGCCATCCAGATGATGATCGACCACCGCGCGCTCGGGGTGCTCTACTCCACCTGGTACCACCGGGAGGTGGACGCCCCAGCGGCGCTCGAGGGCGTGCCGAGCGTCTTCGTGAACTGTCTGGCGTCCGAGCCGGGGAGCTGCTCGATCATCCCGGACGAGGTCCGTGGTGGTGAGACTGCCACGTCGCTGCTCGTGGGCAGGGGGCACCAGCGCATCGCCTTCATCAACTCCACCGAGGATGCGCCGTCGACTGTCGGTCGCCTGGAGGGGTACCGCCTCGCGCTCCGCTCAGCGGGCATCGAGCCGGACGAGCGGCTGGTGTTCACAGCGGTCCCGGAGCAGGAAGGCGGCTACGACGCAGCCGCCGCGATGCTCGCCCTGAGCGATCGTCCGACAGCCGTGTTCTGCTACAACGACCGCGTCGCGATGGGTCTGTACGACCGGGTGAAGGAAGAGGGCCTGCGGATCCCGGACGACCTGGCCGTCGTCGGATTCGACGACCAGGAAGTCATCGCCGCTCACCTGCGCCCGACCCTGTCCAGCGTCGCCTTGCCCCATTACGACATCGGCGTTCTCGGCGTCCGGGCCCTGCTGGCGCGTGTCGCTGGAGACCGCACGGAGGCCGTTCAGCGGGTGTTCTGTCCCCCAGTCCTTCGCGATTCCTTCTGAGGAGAGACGTGCCGCTGCCCGACTTCGTCACGGTTCAGAACACGCAGAGCCGATCGATCAACGCCGAGAACCCCACTGGCGCCCCCGGGGCTGCGGCGTCAGCAGCTTCAGCGCTCGGTCCCGGACGCAAGGGTCGCGCCTTCATCAGCTTGGAGTCCGGGGAGACGGCCGAGCTGGCGAACATCGTCGGGCCGGGCGTCATCCGGCACATCTGGATGACCGTGCCGGACCGAACGGAGGCGGGGCCCTTCGTGCTCCGCGACCTGGTGCTGCGGATGTACTGGGACGACGACCGGGAGCCCTCGGTGGAGGTCCCGCTCGGCGACTTCTTCTGCAACGGCTTTGCCACTCGCGCTGAGGTCACGTCCGCGCCCGTCGTCGTCGCGCCCACGGGCGGCATGAACTCCTACTTCCCGATGCCGTTCAGGCGCTCTGCGCGCATCACGCTCACCAGTGAGCACGCCGGCGATATCGAAGCGGTGTTCTACCAGATCGACTACTCCTTGGGAGACGCCCTTGCCGACGGCGTCGGCGTCTTCCATGCCCAGTGGCGCCGTTCACGTACGGCACCCGGCCTGGACCACGTGATAGTCGACGGGATCCGTGGTGCGGGTGCCTACGTCGGCACCTTCGTCGCACTGACCGCGCTCGGGCGGTTCTGGTGGGGCGAAGGGGAGGTGAAGTTCTTCATCGATGGTGACGAGAACCTGCCGACCATCGCGGGTACGGGGCTCGAGGACTACGTGGGCGGAGCCTGGGCCTTTCAGGACCGCCTCGATCGAGACAACGAGCCCACCGTCCATACCTTCTCCACCCCATACTTCGGGTACCCGCAACGAGAAACGGCGGACCGGACGCGTCGGTCGCCCTACGCGACGGCCATGGCACCGGCGCACGGCATGTACCGGTGGCACCTGCCGGACCCGATCCGGTTCGATCACGACCTGCGTGTGACGCTGCAGCAGATCGGGCACGACGGCATGGATCTGTTCGAGCGGTCCGACGACATCTGCACGACGGCGTACTGGTATCAGCGCGAGCCCCATGCGCCGTTCCCGTCTTTGCCGAAGGCGTCGCTCCGTCGTCCGCTGTAGCCGTGGCCATGCTTAGCCGAGCGCCGCATCGACCGGCGAGTCGGGCGCAGCAGCGTTGACGATGGCTAGCACCGACCGGCGACGGGCGTTCCCCGCGGGCGGAGCCGCCGACGGCACGCTAGCGCCCGACGTCATCGATGAACCACGCGATCAGGTCCCGCACGTCGACGGACGAGAAGCGGTCCCGCACGACGAGCGGCTCGAGTCGTCCTTCGAAGGACACAGTCAGCTCCGTGCCCCAGGGCAGGGTGTCGAGGTCGACGACGGGGGAGCCCCATGGTTCGCGGACGATCTCCTCACAGCTCACCACAGCGGATACGACTGACGAGCGCGGCACTACGGTGACGGTGTTTCGTCCGTCATTGCTCTGCGGGCCGGCAGCCGCCAGGGGACTGTCGAACTCGACGAAGGCCACGACGTTGTCGGTAACAAGAGTCAGCGCCCCAGACGCTCTCATCCGGACGCTCCAGTCGAAGGTCTCCGCGTCTGCGACGACCGCCTTGACTTCCCGGCTACCCACCGCGTGAACCCAGAATGCCGCGGTGGTCGCCAACGGCCTGAATCGCTGATCCGTCGCCTTGGCGACCGCATCCACTAGCTCGCGCGTGAGCCGTTCCGTAGTCATCCCGCGCCCCCCATGCGTGAACGGATGTGCCCAACGCCCACAGCGTGCCAGCAGATGCGAAGTGGCGCGGCCGTCTGGAACTCCCTGCCGCTCGGACCCAGAGAAGCGCCGCTCGACCCTGTCGGTCAGTCGTCGCGCCCGTAGCCCTGCCGTTCTCCACGGCGAGCGCCCGAGACCGCCTGCCGTAGCCCGTCGAGCTGACCGCACCTGCGGGCTTGACACGCGCGCCGTGTTGGTACATCGTTTTGCCACCGACCTGCCAAACCGATTTACCGGGTCGCAACCGCAACGGGGCGAGAGGCGATGATGAGCGAGCGGGCGAGCATCCGTGACGTGGCGGTCCGTGCTGGCGTGTCGCCTACGACTGTCTCGCACGTGCTGAACAACACGCCGGGGACCCGTACTTCCGAGAAGACCCGTGCACGGGTGCATGCGGCCGCTGCTGAGCTTGGCTACTCGGCCAACGCCGTGGCGCGGGCGTTGCGCACGCGGCGCTCCGACTCGGTGGGGTTCGTCGGCGACGAGATCGCCACCACTCCCTTCGCGGGCAAGCTGATATTGGGTGCGCAGGAGGTCGTGCGGCAGCACGACGGAGTACTGCTCGTGACCAACACCAGCTACGACGCAGAGCTGGAGAACCGGGAGATCCGCGAGCTGCTGAGCCGCGACATCGACGGGGTGCTGTACGCCGCGATGTACCACCGCGTCGTCACCGTGCCGGCCTCGTTGCACGCAGCACCCGTCGTGGTCCTCAACGCCCGCACCAACGACGATCGGTCGTGGGTCTCCCCGGACGAGTACGCCGGTGGCGAGGACGCCGCCCAGGTCCTGATCGACGCTGGACACCGACGGCTGGCGATGATCGGCAACGCGGATCCCATCCCCGCGGCGTCCGGTCGCCCCGCTGGTTTCCTTGCCCGCGCAGCCGCGGCCGGAATCCCTTCCGAGGACGTCACCGTGGTGTACGTCTCACCCACGGCGGGGCATGCCGCCGAGGCTGCCATGCGGTTGCTCGACCGCCCCGACCGGCCGACGGGCCTGTTCTGCTTCAACGACCTGATGGCCATGGGGGCGTACAACAGCGCCCGCAGGCTCGGTCTGCGCATCCCGGATGACCTGTCGGTCGTGGGTTTTGACGACCTGGCGATCCTCTCGGCGGCTGTGGACCCCGCGTTGACGACCGTCGCTCTGCCCCATCTCGAGATGGGCGCGTGGGCGGCCGAGCAGCTGTACGTCGAGATCGCGGCGCGCGCGACGGGTCAGCCGTCACCCGTGCGCCATGCAGAGCTCCGAGGCGAGGTCGTGCACCGAGCCTCGGTCGGATCGCCGCCCCGGTAGCGGCCGGA
>MKTI01000013.1 GCA_001898185.1 Cellulomonas sp. 73-145
ACGACACAACATCGCAGCAGACAACTTGGCATCGACTACTTGGCACACTGTTGAGTTCTCAAAGAACAGACGCTCATCCGTCTTGGCCTTTCGACCCGTTCGGAGGCAACCGTTCAAACTTAGCGGTTCGACTTCCCCCGGTCAACTTCGCTGCTCTGTTCGGTCTCGGCCGCGAAGAAGCGGTCAGAGCCGGGCAGTCCGGTCGTCAGGAGCGGGTCGAACTCGCGTCGGACTCGGCCGAGACCACAGCGGTGCCGTGGTCTCAAGAGTCCGGGTGTCCCTCGGCGGGACCGACCACCGGGTGTTCCCTGGTGTTCGTTCCTCCCTGCCGGGGGCCTGAGAAGGTTATGCAACGCTCCGGCAGGAATGCAAATCCCGGACGTGGTGACCCGCGTCACGCCGTGCCGACCGGCTCCCCGGTGGTTCCGGCGTGCGGCGACGGCCGAGGCGCGCGCCGGTCGGAAGGGCGCCGAGCTCAGTGCGGAGCTCAGTACAGGGCGCTGGCGAGCGCCCGCCGGGCCGCCACGACTCGCGGGTCGTCGGTCCCCACGACCTCGAACAGGTCGACGAGGCGCTCCCGGACCCGGTCGCGGTCGGCGCCCGAGGTGCGCCGGACGACGTCGACGAGGCGGTCGAAGGCGTCCTGGACCGCACCACCCATCACGTCCAGGTCGGCGACGGCCAGTGCGGCGTCCACGTCGTCGGGGTCCGCCGCCGCATCCTCCCGGGCCTTGCGTGCGTCGAGGGGGGCCGTGCGCTCCAGGAGGCCGACCTGCGCGAGACCGGCCCTGGCCATCGCGTCGCGCGGGTTCTCGCGGAGCGCCTGCTCGTACGCGGTGCGAGCGCCCGGCAGGTCGTCGCGCTCCAGGGCGTCGTACGCGGCCTGGTGCAGCGGGGGCAGCGGAGGCTCTTCGGGCTCGGCCGGACCCTCGGGCTGCTGCGCGGCTGTCACGCGCCCGGTGATGCCGTTGGCCTGCGCCGCGGCGAGCACCTGGTCGAGCACGCCGCGGATCTGGTCCGGGGCGGGTGCACCCTGGAAGAGCGGGACCGGCTGACCACCCAGGACGGCGACCGTCGTCGGGACCGACTGGGCGCCGAACGCCTGGGCGATCTGCGGGTTGGCCTCGGCATCGACCCGCGCGAGGAGCCAGGTACCGCCGTCGTCCTGCGCCATCGCCGCCAGCTGACCGGCCACCGTGGCGCTCACCTCGCTCCACGACGCCCAGAGCACCACCACGACGGGGTGCTGGCTCGACCGCCGCACCACGTCGGCGAACGAGGCCTCGTCGACGTCGACGACGTAGGCGCCGGGGGCCGGGAGGCCGCCCGGTGAGCCCGGGGGCGGTGTCGAGGGCCTGCCGAGCGAGGAGAGGTCGACGGCTCCACGCACGTCGAGGCGCGGTCGAGGCTGCGAGGACTGCGACATACGAACTGTCTCCCTGGGTGCTGCGTGAGCGGCCTGCGGCCGACCTATTGTGCGGCGACGGCGGTGAGGACGGCCTCGGCGGCGACGAGCTGCACTTGTGCCGTCGACCCCGCAGGCGGGACCCGGAACACCAGCACGTCGGTGTACGTGCGCACCAGCGACTGCGTCGCCTCGGATGCCGCGGCCAGCGCGGACTCCACCGGACTGAGGCTGAGCTTGGCACCGCCGACCGTGATGGACACCGTGGACACCGTCGTCACCTTGCCGATGACGAGCGCGCCCCCGTCAACCGTGCCGATCACGGTCAGCGGAGCGGGGTCGGGCGTGTACGTCTCCGCCGCGTTGCCGACGTCCTTGACGTTGGTGGCCAGGGTCTGCCGGGCGGAGGTCACGCTCGTGCGGAACGGGTCGGGCGCGAACTGCGACGCCGACTGTGACGCGTCTCCGTTCGAGAGCACGTCGGCGTAGGCCGGCATGACCTGGTCAGGGCGGACGCTCAGGCCGCTCGCGTCGGCCGCGAGCACCGGGCTGCCTGCACCCGGCGTCGCGGTGGCGGGCATCGAGACCCCCGGGAACAGCCGCGCCCATCCCCACAACCGGTACGGGTCGCGGGGGGTCGTCTGCTCCAGCACGAGGAGGCGGGGTGCCTGCAGGTCGTCCGGCTGCACGCTGACGACGACCTGCGTCCGTGGCCAGCCCGAGGTCCGCGGCTCGATCACCGCCTGAGCGCTGGTCGGGAGAGCCGTCGGCGGTCGCTGACCGTTGGTGGCCTGCGCGCGCAGGTACTCGGCGTGCCGCATGGCGAGGGCCGGGTCCATCACGCGGGCCGTCAGCGCGTTGGAGTCGAGGGCGGCGTCACCGGCCGTGAGCACCTTGCCCAGGTCACCGAGGACGGTGGTGGTCTGCGCTACCGACAGCACCGGTGGGGGCACCGCCGGGGCGGCCTGAGGGTGCGGTGCCGGTGGTGCTGCGGCGCAGCCGGCGAGCACGGAGCCCAGGACCGCGGCCACGACGGTGAGCCCGGCGGCCCGTCGTGAGAGCGCTCGCGAGCCCGAGGTCACGGAGAACGAGCGTGCGGTGCTCATCGGTCCTCCCCTCCTCGGTCGTCGGCGGGCGGCTCGGTGGGCAGGCCCCACGCCCGCCGCCACGCGTCGGCGCGGGACGACGGTGAGTCCTCCGGGCCTTCGTCCGTCGCAGCGGGCTGCTCGTCTCCGGAGCGGGCGGGTGGCGTGGACGGTCGGCCGACGGACGGGGCCGACTCGCGGGTGGGCGGCTCATCGGGCCGGCTCACGAGCCACGAGGGGTGCACCGGCGGGCGCGGTGCGGCCGGCTGGCCCGGACGGTCACCGCGGTCCGCAGGCACCCCGGACTCTCCCGCGCCAGGCACGGGCACCCAACCGCCGGGTCGAGGCGGCTGCGCGGTGCGAGGGGACGCCAGCGGCTGACCGGGGCGTGCGGGGCCTGCGGCCGTCTGCGAACCCGGTGCACCCGGCTCTCCTGCAGCGGTCCGGGCGGGGGCGGCAGGCCCCCTCTGCCCGGACGGCCTCAGCACGAACGGGCTGGGCGCGTCTCCGGCAGACCTGGCGACGAGCCTCGCGCCGGCAGCGTCCGGAGGAACAGGCGCGGCCCACGCAGGACGGCCCTCGTGCGGGGTCGGCGTTCCGGGCGAGGTCACACCGTGGGGCGTGGGTTCGTGCGGCTGCGTCCCGAGCTCGGGCTGTGCGGCCGCCGCACGACGGGCACGTCGGCCCCCGGCGGCCCACGGCGGTGCCGGGCGCTCGATCGGCGGGGCAGGCGGCGGTCCGGCCGCGGACCCGAGGTGCGATGGCGCCGCAACCGACGGCACGGCGGCGGGCGGCGTCCCGACGGGAGCCGGGCCGGCACCCTCGCGGGACCCGTGCGCGGACGCAGCGCGGCGTGCGGCGTCCGCCGCGGTCACCGTGTCGGTGGCGGGTCGCACCTGCGGTGCGATCGGAGTGCCACCAGGGGTCGAGGACTCTCGAGCGGTGGGGGCGCCCGGGAGGCGCCCGGCGACGGGAGGCAGCGGACGAGGCTGCGGTCGGGTGCCCGACCGCTCCCCCGGCAGCGCCGATGGCGACCCGATCTGCGTCGTGCTGGTCGGCGGCACGGTGGCCGCATCCTGCTCACCCCGAGCAGCTGCGCGCGCGTCGACCGATCCCACCGCCTGGACGGCGCCGGTGGGCGGTCGACCGCTGCGGCTCTGGAGCTCCCGCAGCTGCCGACGCGTCAGGACGGCGCCGGCGCCGGCGCCGGCCGGCAGCACCTCGGGAACCGCACCCGTCTCCACCGAGGTCCAGCCGTCGTGACCGGCCCTGGTCCGCCACCAGTCCCGACCCAGCAGCCCGGCGCCGGCCAGGAGGAGCAGCCCCCCGAGCACCAGTCCGGGAACCAGCCACGGCGACGAGACGACCCGGGGCCACGACATCTCCAGCGTGGGGTTCACGGCGGAGCCGTCGGCGGCGATGCCCGCGACGAGGAGGCTCCAGCGTCCGTCCTGGGCGTGCCACGTGAGCTGCGCCGACCCCGTGCCCGTCGCCTGGGCCACCCACATGTCGGAACCTGACGGGTCCGCTGCCGGCCTCGCGGCCGTTCCCGGTGCACCGGAGGCGCTCGAACTCGGGGCCGCCGACGCGGCTGCGGCGGTCGCCGACGGGCTCGAGGCAGCGGCGCCCCCCGACGGTGATGCGGACGCGGACGTCGAGCCCGCCGGCGACGGCGCAGCGGACGACCCCGGTGCGGCGAGCCGCAGCGTTCGCCAGCCGGAGAGCCCCGACACGCGCTGGTAGGGATCGCTGCCCACCCAGCCGCTGACATCGGTGTCCCGGCCGACGGCGAGCACGATGTGGTCCCCCGCCGGGACCTGCGCGCGCACCGTGACCGGGTCTCCGCCGAGCTCCAGGACACCGGGGTCCGTGACGACGAGACCGGCGGTCGCGGTGGCCCGGGCGACCAGCACGTCGTCCGCGCGCCACAGGGTCGCGGAGGCGACCGCCAGGGCGATGACGACGAGCCCCAGCAAGCCGATGCCGGCCTCGATCAGTCGCTTGCGCACACACAAATCCTCTCGGACGGGACACCCAGGATAGGCGGGCGGCCCGGGACGGCCCGCCGAACGGGAGGTTCCCCACCCCGTTCGGCCCATGGGCTCCTTCACCCGTTCCGCGTATCCTGGCGCCGGGTCGCCGGTCTCGACACGTGGTCGACCGCGCCGTCGCGTGCCCACGCCCCCTGGAGGATCAAGCCCGTGTCCGATGCCCGGCCCACCTTCCCCGTCGTCAACTTCCGCGGCTACGACCGCGACGCCGTCGACGCGCGGATCTCCGCTCTCGAGAAGGCCGTGGACGACGCCCGTTCGCAGGTCCAGGCTGCGGACGCCAAGGCGCTCCAGGTCGCCGGTGAGCTGTCCGAGGCGCACCGGCAGCTGCGGGAGGCGGAGCGGCCCACGTACTCCGGCCTCGGCTCGCGGATCGAGCAGCTGCTGCGCTCCGCCGAGGAGCAGTCGTCCGACGTCGTGACGCAGGCCAACGCCCAGGCGGCGGACTCGCTCGCGCGGGCCAAGCTCGCAGCCGGGCAGCTCCGCGCCCGCGCGGAGAACGAGGTCGCCGAGCTGCTCGCGACCGCGCGCCGCGAGGCCGAGGAGGTCCGGACGTCGGCGGCAACGGAGGCGGAGAGCCAGCTGACCGCCGCCCAGCGGAGGGCCGAGGAGCTGGTCGGCTCCGCCGAGCGCGAGGCGGCTCGGATCGCGAGCGCGATCGCCACCGAGGAGAGCGAGCGGCGCACCACCCTCGAGCGCGAGCTCGGCACGCTGCGGGCGACGGTGGAGCACGAGGCGACCCAGCTCCGGGTCGCGACGGAGCGCACCGCGAGCGAGCTGCGGGCGCGCACCGAGGCGGAGACCGAGGCGATGCGGGCCGAGGCCGAGCGCTACGACCAGGACCTGCGCCGCGCGGCCGACGTCGAGACGACGGAGCTGCGTCAGCGCGTCGAGTCCGAGCTGGCCGCCCGGACCTCCGAGGTGGACCGGTACGCGGCACGGGTCCGGGCCGAGGCGGACGACGAGGCCGCCGCCCTGCGCCAGCACGTGGCGGACGAGGTCACGACCCTGCGCGCGTCGGCCCAGGAGTACGCCGACCAGGTGCGTTCCGCGGCGGAGCGGGACGGGGCGGCCCTGCAGCAGCGGGTCGCCGCCGAGGTGGCGGCGCTGCGGACCGAGGCGGAGCAGTACGCGTCCTTCGTGCGGGCCAGCGCGGAGCGGGAGACCGGCGAGCTGCGCGCGACGACGGCGGACGAGCTGGCGGCCGCTCGCACCGAGGCGGAGCAGGCCGTCGCGGCGCTCCGTGCGGAGGCGGCGCAGTACGCGGCTGACCTGCGGGCCCGTGCCGAGCGAGAGACGACGGAGCTGCGGGAGCGCACGCAGGTCGAGACGGCGCACCTCGCCCAGGTCACGGAGCGGGAGACCACCCAGCTGCGGGAGACCACCGAGCGGGAGGCCGCCGAGCTGCGGGCGACCGCCGCACGCGAGACCACGGAGCTGCGGGAGACCACACGCCTGGAGGTCGAGCGGCTCCAGACGGAGGCACGGCGGTCGATCGCCGACCTGACCGCGAACGCCAAGGCGCACGCCGACACGCTGGTGCGGGACGCCGAGCAGCGCCAGGCAGACGCCGAGCTGGAGATCGCCTCGAAGCGGGAGGCCGCCGAGCGCGCGGACTCCGAGCGCCACGAGCGGGCTCGTGCCGAGACGGAGCGCCTGGTCGCGGACGCGGAGGCGCACGCCGCCGAGGCCGAGCAGCGGGTGGCCAAGGCGCTCGCCCAGGCCGAGAAGGTCCGGACCGACGCGGAGGCGCACGCCCGGGACCTCGTCTCGAACGCCCGCAAGAACGCCGACCGCGTGGTCTCCGAGGCCCGGGAGCACGCAGAGAAGCAGATCTCGGACGCGATGATCGAGTCCGAGCGCGAGCGCACCTCCGCCCAGCGCCAGGTGGAGGACCTGAACCGGCAGCGGGAGTCGATCACCGGCTACCTCGACGAGCTGCGTCACCTCCTCGGAAGCAACCCGGACCGCTCGGCTCTGGAGAAGGCCGGTCGCGTGGAGGCCGAGTTCGAGAAGAACCGTCAGTCGGCGGCGGAGCGCCCGGCCCGGGGCAGCCGGCCGGCGGCACGGGGCGCCAAGGGAAGGCCGGCACCGGTGTCCGCCGCTGCGACGGCGCCGCCGAGCTCTGCGGCCGACGACGAGCCCTCGGCAGGTGCCGAGACGGCTGCGGACGGCATCCCGGAGGATGCGCCGACGCCGAACCGCGAGGCCGAGCCCGAGGGGCAGCCCGAGGCGACCGCCGAGACGGACGGCGCCGAGTCCGTGCGTGACGAGTCGGTCCCGGACGGGTCCGCGCGAGACGGGTCGGAGGCGCCGGCGGAGTCGACCGACGCCGCATCCGCTCGCGGCTGAGCGCCGTGAGCGCGCAGGGCGGGTCGCGGGACGCTCGGCACGCCGGGAGCGACGACCACCCGCAGAGCGACGGCTCCTCTGAGACCTCCGACGCGTCGTCCTGGCGTGCGGAGCGTCGCGCCGCGGCGGCCGCCCACGCCGAGGCGCTGCACCGGCGTCAGAAGGCGGAGTCCGACCGCGCGCGGGCGATGCTCGCCGAGCTCGTGGCACGGGCGACCGCGCACGGTCCGGCGCCGGTGCCGCTGCGGGCGCGCAGCTTCGACGGCCGGCACCGGTACCGGACCGGGCTGGAGGGTTGGTACCTCCGGCAGGACGAGTCGCTCGCGGTCTCCACCGCCGGTGACTTCTACGTCCTGCGCGCGCCGGCAAGCCTCGCGTCCCTGTGGCGGGGCGTCGAGCTGACCCCGCAGGACCCCCCGCTGGTGCTCGGCGCCGGCGGCAAGGACGGTGAGTCGCTGGACCTCGACGTGGCGATCTCCCGCGTCCTCGGCGGCGGCTGACCGCACGAGCTCAGCCGCGCTGCGCCCGTGCCACCAGCTCTCCCAGGGCGGTCGCGACGGCCGCCGGGTCCTCCACGGCAGACAGGTGCCCGACGCGCGGCACCACGACGAGCGCCGCGTCGCCGACCGCCGCCATGGCACGCGCCTGCTCGACCGGCGACACGGTGTCCTCGTCGCCCACCACCACGGTGACGGGCCCGGAGAACGTCCGCAGCACCTCGGTCCGGTCGGGCCGGACCGCCATCGCCCGCTGCGACCAGGCCAGCCCGCTCGGCACCTGGTCGCGCACCCAGTCGAGCACCTGCTCGCGAACCTGCGGCCGCGCGGTCCGGGTCGTCTCGCCGAGCAACCCGTCGACCGTGGGCAGCACCGCGTCGAGCGACCCGCTGGACTCCAGCTCGTCGGCCGCCGCGAGGCGCTTGGCCGCGGCCTCCGGGGTGTCCGCGACCGCCTTGGTGTCCACCAGGCCGAGCCCGGCCAGCAGGTCCGGGTGGCGATCGGCGATCGCCAGCGCGACGTAGCCGCCCATCGACAGGCCCACGACGACGGCGCGGTCGACCCCCGCGTCCGACAGGAGGCGGGCCACCTCGTCGGCGGAGGCCTCGAGCGACGGCGCAGGCAGGTCGGCGACGTACCGCGGCGTGCCGGGAAGGTCGACGAGGTGCACGGCCGCCGGGCCGGCGACGCGCTGCGCGGCGGCAGTCCACATCCGTGAGTCGAGCGGCATCCCGTGCAGCAGCACGAGCGGCAGCGCCCCGGCGTCGGACCGGACCGTGGTCAGGCCTGCGATCGGTGTCACGAGTCCTCTCCTGTCAGGTCGACGGTCGACTCCGCCTGGCTGCTCGGCCCCGACCACGTCCGCGGCAGCGGGACGGGAACCTCCGGCGCGACGTGCGCGACGATCTCGTCGAGCACGCGGCGCACCTGGGACTCCCCCACCCACAGGTGCTTCGCACCGTCGACGGCCACCAGGTCGGCCTGCGGCACCCGCGCGAAGCGCTCACGCGCCTGCGGCGGGCGCAGGTAGTCGTCGTGCTCGGGCACCAGCACGACGAGCGGGCGGCCGAACGACGCCCAGGCGTCCAGGTCCTCGTCGCCCGCTCTGCTCAGGGGCGGCGACAGCAGGACGGCTCCCTCCACCACGGGGTCACGCCCGTACCGCAGCGCGAGCTCGGTGCCGAACGACCACCCCACGAGCCAGATGTGCGGAAGGTCGTGGAACTCGGCCAGCTCGAGGGCGGCTGCGACGTCGAACCGCTCGGCGACGCCTCCGTCGAACGAGCCCTGGCTCGTGCCGCGCGGGCTGGACGTGCCGCGCGTGTTGAACCGCAGCACGGCGAAACCCGCCAGGGCGGGCAGCCGCCATGCCGCCTTGCGCAGCACGTGCGAGTCCATGTACCCGCCGTGCGTCGGCAGCGGGTGCAGCGTGACCAGCGTGGCGCGCGGCGTCGTCGGACGGCCTTCCGCGTCCACCGGCAGGGCGAGCTCACCCACCAGCGTCAGGCCGTCCGCCGTGTGCAGCTCGACCTCCTCCCGGTGCGCGGGCAGGACGGTCAGGGAGCGGATCGGGGCGCCGTGAGCGGTGGCGGCAGAGGTCTCGGACATCGTCTCGAGCCTAACCGGCGGCCGTGGCGGGCACGCAGGCGGCCGTCGGCCTGGGCGTCCTCAGGCGCGGAAGCGTCAGGCGCGACGGCCGGGACGACGACGGCCTCGCGCGCGCCAGCACGCCGTGTGCCAGTGCCGACGACCTTCCACACCGTCACCGAGCAGGTCGTCCGTCCGCCACGCCACCACGTGGGGCGTCCCGGGCGCGACCACCTGGTCGCAGCCCGGGCACCGGTACTCCCGGGACGAGCCGGCGACCGACTGCACCGTCCACTCGCCGTCGGATGCGCTCTCGGCCGTCCGCCCACCGGTGGCGCGCATCAGGTCCAGCTCCGGGTGGGCGGTCCCGTACGGCCGTCTCGACGATCGACGGCTGCTCGGCATGCGCCCATCCTGTCCGATGCCGGCGGTTGCTCGCCCACCGACCGGGCCCTCAGAGCGTGGCGGCTACCTCCGCCGGCGGCACCGTGCCGGTGCGGACCAGCTCGGCGTACCAGCGTCCGGAGTCCTTGACCGTGCGCTCGAGCGTGTCGTAGTCGACGCGGACCACCCCGAAGCGGCGGTCGAACCCGTACGCCCACTCGAAGTTGTCCAGCAGCGACCAGACGAAGTAGCCGCGCACGTCGGCGCCGGCGTCCATCGCGGCACCCATCGCGTCGATGTGGTCGTGCAGGTAGGCGACCCGGTCGACGTCGTGCACGCGCCCGTCCGCCGAGACCTCGTCGGCGAACGCCGCACCGTTCTCCGTGATGGCCAGCGGCTGGTCCGGGAACCGGTCGCGCAGCTCCAGGAGCAGGTCGACGAGGCCCTGCGGCTCGATGTTCCAGCCCATCGCGGTGTAGGGGCCGGCCACCGGCAGCCACTCCACCTGGTCGGCGCCGACCCACGGGCTGTGCTCGGCCGCACGGTGGCCGTCCGGACCGGGCTCCCCCGGCGTGACGGCCGCGGGCGCACCGGCCCGCACCAGCCCGGTCGCGTAGTAGTTGACGCCCAGCAGGGTCAGCGGGACGCGGATCAGCTCCAGGTCCCCGTCCTGCACGAAGGCCCAGTCGCTGATCGCGGCGGTGTCGGCGAACACCTGCTGCGGGTACGCGCCGAGCATCATCGGGCCGAGGAACACCTCGTTGGCAACCGTGTCGATGCGGCGCTTGGCCGCGACGTCGGCCGGGTCGTCGGAGGCAGCGCGCGTGACGTGCAGGTTCAGCGTCACCGAGACCGGGGTGTCCTCGCCGAGGACGGAGCGCACGGCGCGGGCCGCGAGACCGTGGCCGAGGTTGAGGTGGTGGACGGCGGCCAGGGCCTTGGCGTCGTCCGTCACCCCGGGGGCGTGCGCGCCGGACGCGTAGCCGAGGAAGGCGGAGCACCACGGCTCGTTCAACGTGGTCCACAGCCGCACCCGGTCCCCGAGCACCTCGGCCATCCGGCGGGCGTAGTCGGCGAAGCGGTAGGCGGTCTGACGGTTCGCCCAGCCGCCCTCGTCCTCCAGCGCCTGCGGCAGGTCCCAGTGGTACAGGGTCGCGACGGGCTGGATCCCCGCGTCGACCAGCCGGTCCACCAGGTCGGAGTAGAAATCCAGACCCGCCTGGTTGAACTCGCCGGAACCGGTCGGCTGCACCCGTGACCAGGCGATCGAGAACCGGTACGCCTGCAGGCCGAGCTCGCGCATGATCGCCACGTCCTGCGGCACGCGGTGGAAGTGGTCAACGGCGACGTCACCGGTGTCGCCGTTCAGCACCCGGCCCGGCGTGTGGCTGAAGGTGTCCCAGATCGACGGGCCGCGCCCACCCTCGTGCACGCCGCCCTCGATCTGGTACGAGGCCGTCGCGGACCCCCAGAGGAAGTCGGTGGGGAACTGCCGGCCGGACGGGCGCGTGGTCGCCATGGGAATCCTCGGTCGATCGCGGGAGGGGAAGGGCCGGTCGTCGGCGACCGGGGTCGAATCGATACGATACACCGCCCCGCGCGGGTTGCGGGAGCGCTTCCAAGGGTCCATCAGGAGGTCGCGAGGCCCGGGAGGTCCCGCCCGCGACGAGCGCCGTGCGGCACCAGCGCGACGGCGGTGTCGAGCAGCACCGCGACGCCGTCGTCCGCGTTCGACGGCAGCACCGTGTCGACGCTCCGCAGCACGGTCGGATGGGCGTTCGCGACGGCGAACGAACGACCGGCCCACGCCAGCATCGGCAGGTCGTTCGGTGCGTCGCCCACCGCCCAGACGTCGCTCGCCTCGACCCCCTCCTCCGCCGCCCAGACGGCCAGCGTGCTGGCCTTGGTGACGGCCGACGGCGACACCTCTGCCAGACCGGTGGCGCCCGAGTGGGACACCACGCCCGCGTCCCCGACCGCCGTGGACAGCGCGCCCACGAAGGCGTCCAGGTCGATCGACGGCGCCGCGCGGACGAGCACCTTGATCGTGCGACCGTCCAACGCCTGGGTGATGTCCGCGACCGACGGGCTGCCCTCGGGCACCGGGTGGCTCGAGCGGAACCCCACCTCCGCGGCGAAGCCGGTGGTGCGTTCCAGCGCGAAGCTCACAGTCGGATCGGCACGGCGCACCCGGGCGACCACGTCGCGCACCACCTGGTCGTCGAACGTGTAGGCGTGCCGGACCGCCAACGTCGCCAGCTCGACGACAGCGGCTCCGTTGGCACAGATGGCCACGCCGCACCCGCCCAGCGCCGGGGCCAGGTCGCCGAGCCACCGCGGTGGCCGCGCCGTGACGGCGACCACCCGGACGCCGGCGCGGTCGCTGCGGGACAGGGCGTCCCGGGTCCTGGCCGACAGACCACCGTCGGGCCCGAGCAGCGTGCCGTCCAGATCGGTGGCGACCACCCGCGGCGCGCCCGTACCGGGCGGGACGACGTCCCCGCTCGGCGCGCGGCGGACCGGTCCGGCCATCAGAACAGCCGTGAGCCCGCGTCGTCGACGCCACGCAGGGCGGCGTAGTCGAGCACGAGGCAGCCGATGCCGCGGTCGGTGGCGAGCACCCGCGCCTGAGGGCGGATCTCCTGCGCCGCGAACACCCCGCGGACGGGCGCGAGGAGCGGGTCCCGGTTGAGCAGCTCGAGGTACCGCGTCAGCTGCTCGACGCCGTCGATGTCGCCGCGACGCTTGATCTCCACGGCGACGGTCCCCCCGGCCGGGTCGCGCGCGAGGATGTCCACCGGTCCGATCGCCGTCGGGTACTCCCGCCGCACCAGCTGGTGGCCCGGCCCGAGCAGCGTGATCTGCTCCGCGAGCAGCTGCTGGAGGTGCGCCTCGACTCCGTCCTTCACCAGGCCCGGGTCCACACCGAGCTCGTGCGCCGAGTCGTGGTGGACCTCGAACAGCTCCACGACCAGGCGGTCGTCGGACTTCGCGTGCTGGACGGTCCACACCTCCTGCACGCCGAGCGCCGCGCGCTCGTCGTCGGGCACCGAGACCGTCAGCGTGCACGGTGGGCTCATCCAGTTCAGGGGCTTGTACGACCCGCCGTCCGCATGCACCAGCACCGACCCGTCCGCCTTGACCACCAGCAGGCGGGTGGCCTGCGGCAGGTGCGCGTCGAGCCGTCCGCTGTACGTGGCCGTGCACGTGGCCACCACCAACCGCACCAGGACCTCCGGGGCTTCTAGATGACCGAGGCGGAGCGCGTCGGCGTCGCCTCGATCCACGACGTCAGCCCGGCGTACGCCTCGGGGGACATCTGCAGGTACACCTCGATCGGCGACGAGGTCTCGCCGGCGACGCGGCAGCGCAGCTCCACGATGCGCGTGTGCCCGTCCGGTGACGGGACCGTCGTCCGGGACAGCACCGCGATCCGCGGCCGGCTCCAGACGTGGCGCGCCCGCGGCAGGATCGACGCGAGCCGCCACCAGTACAGGCGGCGCACGCCGTACTGCGCGATGCCCCGCGCCCACGGCCCCTCCGGCCCGCGCGCGAGCGAGCAGGAGAACGAGCCGAGCCGGTGCGAGAGCGTCCGGGTCCGGGACAGCCAGAGACCGGACACCAGCACGACGAGCAGCAGGAGGGCGGCCAGCGCCAGGAGCGTGTCCGCCTCCAGCCCGCCCATCCCTGCTCGCCCTCAGTTCCCGGCGGTGGTGGGCTCGGCGTTGTCGACGACGAGCGTCACCTGGTCCGAGTCGACGGACAGGAAGCCCCCGTCGACGTGCCACGCGAGCGCAGCACCGCCACGCTCCTCGCGCACCCGCACCTCGCCGGCGCGCAGCAGCGACAGCACGGGCGTGTGACCCGGCAGGATGCCGATCTCACCGTCCGCCGCCGGCGCGGTGACCTGGTGGGCCTGTCCGGACCACACCTTGCCCTCCGCGTCGACCAGGTCGACCTCGAGCTGTGCCACCGTGCCTCCCCTCAGACCCCGTAGTCCTTCTGGATCCGCGCCCAGTTCCGCTCGAGGTCCTCCAGGCCGCCGATGTTGAAGAAGGCCTGCTCGGCGATGTGGTCGAACTCGCCCTCGGCGATCTTCTTGAACGCCTCGACGGTCTCCGCCACCGGGACCGTGGAACCCGCCACGCCGGTGAACTTCTCCGCCATGTAGGTGTTCTGGGAGAGGAACTGCTGGATCCGCCGGGCACGCGCCACGACGGTCTTGTCCTCCTCGGACAGCTCGTCGACGCCGAGGATCGCGATGATGTCCTGCAGCTCCTTGTTGCGCTGCAGGATCGACTTGACCTGCGTGGCGACCGCGTAGTGCTCGTGGCCGACGTACCGCGGGTCGAGGATGCGGCTGGTCGAGGCCAGCGGGTCCACGGCGGGGTAGAGGCCGCGGCTGGCGATCTCACGGGACAGCTCGGTGGTCGCGTCCAGGTGGGCGAACGTCGTGGCCGGCGCCGGGTCGGTGTAGTCGTCGGCCGGCACGTAGATCGCCTGCAGCGAGGTGATCGAGTGGCCGCGGGTCGAGGTGATCCGCTCCTGGAGCAGGCCCATCTCGTCGGCCAGGTTGGGCTGGTACCCCACGGCGGACGGCATGCGGCCGAGCAGGGTGGACACCTCGGACCCGGCCTGCGTGAACCGGAAGATGTTGTCGATGAACAGCAGCACGTCCTGACGCTGCACGTCGCGGAAGTACTCCGCCATCGTCAGGGCGGACAGGGCGACGCGCAGACGCGTGCCCGGCGGCTCGTCCATCTGGCCGAAGACGAGCGCGGTCTTGTCGAAGACCCCCGCCTCTTCCATCTCGACGATCAGGTCGTTGCCCTCACGGGTGCGCTCGCCGACCCCGGCGAACACCGAGACACCGCCGTGGTCCTGGGCGACGCGCTGGATCATCTCCTGGATCAGGACCGTCTTGCCCACGCCGGCGCCGCCGAAGAGGCCGATCTTGCCGCCCTGGACGTACGGGGTGAGCAGGTCGATGACCTTGATGCCGGTCTCGAACATCGTGGTCTTCGACTCGAGCTGGTCGAAGGCCGGCGGCCGCCGGTGGATCGGCCAGCGCTCGGTGATCTCGAGCTTCTCGCCGGGCTCCAGGTCGAGCACGTCCCCGGTCACGTTGAACACGTGGCCGAGGGTCACGTCGCCCACCGGGACCGAGATCGGCGCACCGGTGTCCGTCACCTCGGCGCCGCGGACCAGCCCGTCGGTGGGCTTGAGCGCGATGGCGCGCACCAGGGAGTCACCCAGGTGCTGGGCGACCTCGAGGGTGAGGCTGTGCGAGCTCTCGCCCTCCCCCTGGCGGGACAGGTCGATGCTCACGGTGAGGGCGTTGTACAGCTCGGGGATCTGGTCCGGCGGGAACTCGATGTCCACGACGGGGCCGATCACCCGCGCGACACGACCCACGCCGGAGCTGCCCGTGGGGGTCGCCGTCGCGTCGACGGTGGTGGCGGTCATGTGCTGCCTCGCTTCGGTGTGTTCGGGTGGCTCAGGAGGCCGACGCGAGCGCGTCCGCGCCCGAGACGATCTCGCTGATCTCCTGCGTGATCTCGGCCTGGCGAGCCTGGTTCGCCAGCCGCGTGTACATGCGGATGAGGTCCTCCGCGTTGTCGGTCGCCGTCTTCATCGCGCGCTGTCGCGCCGCCAGCTCGGACGCCGCCGCCTGCAGCAGGCTGGCGTAGATCCGGCTGCGCACGTACCGCGGCAGCAGCGCGTCGAGCACCACGTCGGGGCTCGGCTCGAACTCGTAGAGCGGCAGGGCCTCGGCCTCGCCGGGCTCGACGACGCCCTCGACCACCTCGAGCGGGAGCAGCCGCAGCACGCGCGGGCGCTGCGTGACCATGTTGACGAACTGGGTGTAGACGATGTGCACCTCGGCGACACCGCCCTCGTCCGCGGGAGCGCGGAAGGCACCGAGCAGCGTGCCGGCGATGTCGTCGGCGATCTCCACCGTCGGCGCGTCCGAGCTGCCGGTCCAGCTGCTGACGACCTCACGCTGCCGGAACGTGTAGAAGGACAGCGCCCGGCGGCCCGTGACGTACAGGGCCACCTCCTTGCCCTCGTCCGTCAGCCGGTTGATCAGCCGCTCCGCCTCGCGGATCACCGACGCCGAGTAGGCGCCGGCCATGCCGCGGTCCGAGGCGACCACGAGCACGGCGGCCCGGTTGGTGTCCGTCCGCTCGACGAGGAACGGGTGCGACTGGGTCGAGTGCGTCGCCACGGCCGACACGGCCCGCGTGATGGCGCGCGAGTACGGCGTCGCCATGCTCACCCGGTCACGGGCACGGCCGATCCGGGACGCCGCGATCAGCTCCTGCGCCCGGAACATCTTCTTCAGCGACTGCGTGGACCGGATGCGCTGCCGGTAGACCCGCTGCGAACCCGCCATCCTCAGGCCCGCTTCTGCCGGACGATCTGCTCCTGGTCCACCTGGACCGGCTCGTCCTCGTCGGACTTCACCAGCGGGCTGCCGTCGAAGAGCATGAAGCCCTGCCGGAACTCGTCCACCGCGGCGGCCAGCGCCTGCTCGGTGGACTCCTCGAGCTTGCCGGTCGAGGCGATGGTGCTCAGCACCTCCGTCTTGCGCCGCAGGTGGTCCAGCAGCTCCGACTCGAAGCGCCGCACGTCCTCCAGCGGGACGTCGTCCAGCTTGCCCTTGGTGCCGGCCCAGATCGAGGCGACCTGGTCCTCCACCGGGTACGGGCTGTACTGGCCCTGCTTCAGCAGCTCCATCAGGCGGGCGCCACGGGTCAGCTGGGCACGGCTGGCCGCGTCCAGGTCCGAGGCGAACATGGCGAACGCCTCGAGCGACCGGTACTGCGCCAGGTCGAGCTTCAGCGTGCCGGACACCTGCTTCATCGCCTTGACCTGCGCTGCACCACCGACGCGGGACACCGAGATGCCGACGTCCACGGCGGGGCGCTGGTCGGCGTTGAACAGGTCGGACTGCAGGAAGATCTGCCCGTCGGTGATCGAGATGACGTTGGTCGGGATGTACGCCGACACGTCGTTCGCCTTGGTCTCGATGACGGGCAGGCCCGTCATCGAACCGGCGCCGAGGTCGTCGGACAGCTTCGCGCAACGCTCGAGCAGGCGGGAGTGCAGGTAGAAGACGTCGCCCGGGTAGGCCTCGCGGCCCGGCGGGCGGCGCAGCAGCAGGGAGACGGCACGGTAGGCCTCGGCCTGCTTGGACAGGTCGTCGAAGACGATGAGCACGTGCTTGCCCTGGTACATCCAGTGCTGGCCGATCGCCGAGCCGGTGTACGGGGCGAGGTACTTGAAGCCGGCCGGGTCGGAGGCGGGAGCCGCGACGATCGTCGTGTACTCCAGGGCACCGGCCTCCTCGAGCGCGCCGCGCACCGAGGCGATCGTCGAGCCCTTCTGGCCGATGGCGACGTAGATGCAGCGCACCTGCTGCTTCGGGTCACCGGTGGCCCAGGCCGACTTCTGGTTGATGATCGTGTCAATCGCGATCGCCGTCTTGCCGGTCTGGCGGTCACCGATGATCAGCTGACGCTGGCCACGGCCGATCGGGATCATCGAGTCGATGGCCTTCAGGCCGGTCTGCAGCGGCTCGTGCACGCTCTTGCGCTGCATGACGCCGGGCGCCTGCAGCTCCAGGGCGCGGCGCGTCTCCGTCTCCACGTCGCCGAGGCCGTCGATCGGCTTGCCGAGCGGGTCGACCACGCGACCGAGGTAGCCGTCGCCGACGGGCACGGACAGCACCTCGCCGGTGCGCCGCACCTCCTGGCCCTCCTCGATGCCGGCGAACTCGCCGAGCACGACCACACCGATCTCGCGCACGTCGAGGTTCAGCGCCAGCCCGAGCGTGCCGTCCTCGAACCGCAGCAGCTCGTTCGCCATCGCGCCGGGCAGGCCCTCGACCTGCGCGATGCCGTCGGCGGTCAGCGTGACCCGCCCGACCTCCTCGGTCGCGGCCTGCTTCGGCTCGTACGACTTCACGAAGCTGTCCAGCGCGGCGCGGATCTCCTCCGGCCGGATCGTCAGCTCAGCCATGGTGTCTGTTCTCCTCGTGGGTCGCGCGCGTCGCGCGCGGGGTGCGTGGGCCCGGGACCGCCGGGCGGGGACGAAGGGTCATCCGGCGAGCTGTCGGCGGGCGTCCGCCAGGCGGGCGAGCACGGTCGAGTCGATGACGTCGGGGCCGGACTGGACGCGCAGGCCGCCGATCACGCGGGGGTCCACCACCACGTCGAGCTCGACCTGCCGTCCGAGGGCCGTCGCGAGCAGGCCGGCGAGCCGGGTGCGCTGGGCGTCCGACAGCGGGGCCGCGACCGTCACGGTCGCGACGCGGTGGTGACGGCGCTCCGCGATGAGGTCCACGACGTCACCGAGCCAGGCGACGTACCGCCGACCGCGAGGGGCCGCGGCCGCACGGCGTGCGAGCAGCAGCGTCGTGGCGCTGACGTGCGACCCGAGCACGCGCTCGGCCAGGTCCGCACGGGCCTGGCCCGGCACCGCCGGGTCGAACAGGGCGCGCCGCAGGTCCCGCTGCCCCGACAGGGCACCGATCACGGCGAACAGCTCCTGCTCCACCTGCTCCAGCGTGCCGGCCGACTGCGCCGCCGCGAGCACGGCGGAGGTGCCGAGCCGCTGCGCGGCGTCGGCGAGGTCGGCGTCAGCCGACCACCGAGAGCGGGCCAGGTCCTGCGCGACCGCGACCGTGCGGGGGTCGGCGGCGGCGAGCAGCCGTGCCGCCAGGGTGGCCTTGGCCTCCCCGGAGGCGGACGGGTCCGCCAGCACGCGGCGCAGCGACCCCGACGCGTCCAGCGCGTCGACCAGGGCGTAGAGCTCCTGGCCCAGGACGGTCGCCTGCTCCCCGGCCGCCTCGAGGACCGGCTCCCACCGGCCCTCGACCGCGTCCAGGGACGCCTGGCTCGTTCCCCGCATCAGGCCCCCTTGCCCTGGCCCGTCGCGACACCCGCGGCCTGGTCGGCCTCGAGGTCGTCGAGGAAGCGCTCCACGACACGGGACCGGCGGACCTCGTCGGCCAGGGACTCGCCGACGATCTTCTCCGCGAGCTGGGTGGCCAGCGCGCCGACGTCGGACCGGAGGGCGACCACGGCCTGCTGCCGCTCCGCCTCGACCTGGCGCTGCGCCGTCTCGAGGATGCGGGCGGCCTCCTCCTGCGCCTTGGTGCGCAGGTCGGCGACGATCTGGGCACCCTCGGTGCGCGCGTCCTCCCGGATGCGCGCCGCCTCGGCGCGGGCGTCGGCCAGGTGCTGCTGGTACTGGCCGAGGACGGCCGCGGCCTCCTCCTGGGCGGACTCCGCCTTGGCCAGACCGCCCTCGATCTTCTCGGCCCGCTCGTCCAGCACCCGCTGGAACGCCGGCAGCACCCAGATGCGGAAGGGGACGGCGATGATGATGAGGACGACCAGCGACCACACGATGTCGAACGTGTGGGGGATCAGCAGGTTGACGCCGTCAGGCTCCTGCGTTGCGGCCGTCACGACGGCCGCGGCGAGCGCGGCCGTGCTCACTTGAAGAGGAACCCGGTGATCAGGCCGAGGAGGCCGAGCACCTCGACGAACCCGATACCGATGAACATGGTGGTGCGCAGCTGGCCGGAGACCTCGGGCTGACGGGCCATGCCCTCGATCGTCTTGCCGATGAGGATGCCGAGGCCGATGCCGGGGCCGATCACCGCGAGGCCGTAGCCGAGCGTGGCGAGGTTGCCCGAGACGGTGTCCGCCGCCGCCAGGATGGTGCTGGTGTCCACGGTTGGTCGTTCCTTCCTGTGGGTGCCGCAGGTGGCGGCACCGGGGTTGGCGGGGCCGAAGCCCCCGGGTGGTGCGTGTGCGTCAGTGCGTCGTCAGTGCTCCGCCTCGACCGACAGGCTGATGTAGACCGCCGTCAGCACGACGAAGATGTACGCCTGCAGCGCCGCGACGAAGACCTCGAAGGCCGTCAGCGCGAGGCTGGCCACGAGGGTCAGCGCGCCGAAGACCTTCAGCCCCGGTGCCGCCTCGACGACGAAGTACTGGGTGGCCGCGAAGCAGAGCGCGAGCATCAGGTGGCCGGAGACCATGTTGGCCATCAACCGGATCGCGAGCGTCGCGGGCCGGATGACCAGGACCTGCAGCAGCTCGATCGGCGTCAGCAGGATGTACATGAACCACGGGACGCCGGGCGGAAACAGGCTCGACTTCACGAAGCCGCCGAAGCCCTGGGCCTTGACGCCCGCCGAGAGGTACGTCACGTACGCCCAGACCGCCAGCAGCACCGGCAGGCCGATCAGCGACGTGCCGGCGATGTTGAGGCCCGGGATCGCACCGGTCAGGTTGAAGGCGAGGATGCCGAAGAAGACGGTCGTCAGCATCGCCGCGTAGCGCCTGCCGCGCTCGCTGCCGAGGATCTCGTTCACGACGTTGACCCGGACGAAGTCGAGGATCATCTCGACCGCCGCCTGCGTGCGCCCCGGCACCAGCCGGGCGCGGCGCGCGACGACCACCATGAAGGTGACCAGCACCAGTGCGGCGATGAGCCGCACGAGCATGATCCGGTTGAACTCGAGCCAGGTGCCCTGGAACAGCACGGGCGCCGGGAAGAAGTCCGCGATCGAGGGCGGCTCGAAGCCGCCGGTCCCGCTCTGATCGGCGGCGAACGGCAGCATGGTCGCAAGGCTGGTCAGAGCGAGCTCCTGGTGGTCGTGAGGTCGAACGGGCGCCTTCCGCAGCGGTGCGGGCAGGCCATCGGCACCCCGGCCGTCATGGATGTTGGCAAGCCTAACCCATGGCCGAAGGTCCGTTGCGCAGGGTTCAGGAGGGTCACCGACGGCCCCCGTCACCCGGTTCGACGTACGGTACCCGCCCCGTCGAGACCGCTCGGTAGTCGAGCAGCGCGGAGCCGATCGCACCGAGCGCGAGCACGCCGGCCAGAACCGGTGCCGAGTAGAAGTCCAGACCGCGCAGCAGCGCGAGGGCCACGATCACGACGAGCACCTTGGCCAGCCAGGTGCCCATCACCACCCCCGCCATCACCTGCGGTGCCGAGCGCGTGGTGCGCAGCATGGCGACGACCGTGGTCCCGGAGAACACGGCAGCGAGGCCCACGCCGATCAGCGCGCCCCAGACGCCCGGCAGGCCGGAGACGAGGGCTCCGACCAGCACGCCGAGCACGGTGAGGGCGACGAGGAGCAGCACGGTGTCGCGCAGCGCGCGGCGGAAGACCGCGTCCGCGGCCGTCGGCTCCGCGGTCGGGGCCGCGGGGGCGGGGTCCGGCAGCGCGCCGTCGTCAGGTGCGGTCATCAGGGTGCCTCCGGGTGGGGGGTCGACCGGCCGCGCAGCGGGCCGAGGGTGAGGGCGACGGCGGCGAGCACGGCGATGCCGACGCCGATCAGGACGGTCGTCGTCGACCAGCGCACCAGGGCGGCGGCGCCGAACGCGAAGACGCCGGTCCAGAGGTACATGATCGCGACCGCGCGGCGGTGCGAGTGCCCGAGCGCGAGCAGCCGGTGGTGCAGGTGCCGGCGGTCCGGGTGGAACGGCGACTTGCCCGCGCCCACCCGGCGGACCACGGCCAGCGCCATGTCCAGCAGCGGGAGGACGAGCACGGCGAGCGGCAGCAGCATCGGCAGGTAGGCCGGGAACGAGGCGCGCTGCGAGACCGACTGCGGGTCGATCTGCCCCGTGACGATGATCGCGGCGGCGGCCATCACGAAGCCGAGCAGCATCGAGCCGGAGTCGCCCATGAAGATCCGGGCCGGGTACAGGTTGTGCGGCAGGAAGCCGGCGCACATGCCGACCAGCACGGCGAGCACGAGGGTCGCCAGGCTCGCGTAGTCGCCGGGGTTCGAGCCCATCGTCAGCAGGTAGCTGTAGAGCAGGAAGGCGCTGCCGCCGATCGCGAGCACGCCCGCGGCCAGCCCGTCGAGGCCGTCGACGAAGTTGACCGCGTTCATCGCGACGACCACCGACAGCACCGTGACGAAGATCGAGATGCGGGTGGACCACGCCGTCACCCCGAACAGGGGCATCTGGTAGAGCAGCACGCCCTGCCACGCCATGAAGCCGGCCGCCAGCACCTGGCCCATCAGCTTGGTCAGCCAGTCGAGGTCCCACACGTCATCGGCCGCCCCGAGCAGCACCACGACCGTCGCGCCGCCCACGATCCCGATCAGCGGCCGAGGGTTGGCGTACACCGAGGCGAGGAACGGCAGCCGGCTGGCGACCAGGACGGCCACCAGCAGGCCGAGGTACATGGCCGTGCCGCCCAGCCGAGGCGTGGGGACGGCGTGCACGTCCCGGTCCCGCACCGCGGTGATCGCGTGCCAGCGCAGCGCGAGCCACCGGGACAGCGGCGTCATCAGGTACGTCACTGCCGCCGTCAGCACGAGGACGAGCAGGTAGACCCTCACCGGGCGGGGTCCTCCCGCGCGGGCTCGTCGACGTCCGCCACCTTGCGCAGCTGCTCGAGGCTGATCGAGCCGAGCCGGACGACCCGGAGGCGGTCCCCCGTCGCGTCCACGATGGTGGAGGGCACGGGACCCGGCGTCGGCCCGCCGTCCAGGAACACCGGCACGGAGTGCCCGAGCTGCTCGGCGGCCTCCTGCGCGGTCACCGCCGACGGCTGCCCGGTCAGGTTGGCGCTCGAGACGGCGAGCGGGCCCGTGCGCCGCAGCAGCGCGAGCGCCAGCGCGTGGTCCGGCACGCGCAGCGCGACGGTTCCGTGGGTCTCCCCCAGGTCCCAGGCGAGCGACGGCTGGGCGTGCACGATGATCGTCAGCGCACCGGGCCAGAAGGCCTCGGCCAGCGCCCGGGCCGCCTCCGGCACGTCCCGGGCGAGACCGTCCAGCGTGCGCACGTCCGGCATGAGGACCGGCGGCGGCATCTGCCGGCCCCTGCCCTTGGCGTCCAGCAGGGCCTGCACGGCGGCCGGGGTGAACGCGTCCGCCCCCACGCCGTACACCGTGTCCGTCGGCAGCACCACGAGACCGCCGCGCGCCAGGGCGTTGACTGCCTCGTCGAGGGCCGGGCCCCACGCCACCGGGTCCGTCGCGTCCAGGATCTGCTCGCCGGTCACGGCCGCGAGTCTCCCACGTCGGGCCGGCGCCGCTCGTCGAGATCGGCCGCGCCGGACGGCTCGGGCAGGCCGGCGCGGCGCGCGACGAGCATCCGTGGCCGGCCGGTCAGGTCGTCCTGCGTCCGGACGTCCTCGTAGAGCCCGGTCGCGGTCGCCGCGTCCCGCGCGGCCGCCGCCTGGACCTCGGCGTGCTCCATCACCAGCAGACCACCGGGCACCAGCAGCCGGCCGCCGGCGCGCAGCACGGCGCGCGGCACGTCGAGGCCGTCGACCCCGCCGCCGTACAGGGCCAGGTCCGGGTCGTGGTCGCGCACCTCCGGGTCCACGGGCTCGGCGTCCGGTGGGATGTACGGCGGGTTGGCCACCAGCACGTGCACGCGGCCGGGCAGCCCCGGCAGCAGCGCGGGGTCCGCCACGTCGCCGTGCAGAGCGACCAGGTGCTCGGCACCGGCCACCGCGCCGTTGCGGGCGGTCAGTGCGACCGCCTGCTCGGAGAGGTCGACTGCGGTCACCCGGGCCGTCGGCACCTCGGTGGCCACCGCGACGGCGATCGCGCCGGACCCGCAGCACAGGTCGACGACGACCGGCTCGCTCCCCCCGGCCGCCACCCGGGCGGCCTCCTCGACGGCGACGCCGGCGACCACCTCCGTCTCCGGGCGGGGCACGAACACGCCGGGCTCCACCGCCAGCGTCAGGTACCGGAACCCGGTGCTGCCGACCAGGTGCTGCAGCGGCTCGCGCCGCCTACGACGCTCCACCAGCTCGGCGAACCGCGACGCGAAGTCGGCCGGCAGCTCGGGCGGCAGGACGAGGTCGACGCGGTCACGGCCGAGCACGTGCGCCGCGAGCGCGAGCGCGTCGTGCCGTGGGGAGGCGACGCCGGCCTCGAGCAGCAGCCGCGTCGCGGCGTCGACGAACGGACGCAGCCCGGCGGCGCGGCCGGCGTCGGCTGCCCCGGCCGGAACGCCGTCGCGCGTCACGAGGTGGCGGCCGCGAGCCGGGCCGCCTCGTCCGCGTCGATCGCCGACTGCACCACGGGGCCCAGGTCGCCGTCGAGCACGGCGTCGAGGTTGTACGCCTTGTAGCCCGTGCGGTGGTCGGCGATCCGGTTCTCGGGGAAGTTGTAGGTGCGGATGCGTTCCGACCGGTCGACCGTCCGGACCTGCGAGCGCCGGGCCTCCTGCGCCGCCGCTGCGACCTCCTCCTGACGGGCCGCAAGCAGCCGCGCGCGCAGCACGCGCATCCCCTGCTCCCGGTTCTGCAGCTGCGACTTCTCGTTCTGCATCGAGACGACGATGCCCGTGGGCAGGTGCGTGATCCGCACCGCCGAGTCGGTGGTGTTCACCGACTGCCCGCCGGGACCGGAGGACCGGAACACGTCGATGCGCAGGTCGCCGGGGTCGATGTCCACCTCGGAGTCGTCGTCGGCCTCCGGCAGCACCAGGACGCCCGCCGCCGACGTGTGGATGCGGCCCTGCGACTCCGTCACCGGCACCCGCTGCACGCGGTGCACGCCGCCCTCGTACTTCAGGTGCGCCCAGACCCCGTCCTCCGGCGCGACGGTGCCGCGCGCCTTCACGGCGAGGTGCACGTCCTTGTACCCGCCGAGGCCGGACTCCGTCGCGTCGAGCACCTGCGTCGCCCAGCCCTGCCGCTCCGCGTACCGGGCGTACATCCGCAGCAGGTCGGCGGCGAACAGCGCCGACTCCTCGCCGCCCTCCCCCGCCTTGATCTCCAGGATGACGTCGCGCGCGTCGTCGGGGTCCCGCGGCACGAGCACCCGCCGGAGCCGCCCGGCGGCCTCGTCGGCCGCGGTCTGCAGCGCCGGGAGCTCCGCCGCGAGCTCCGCGGCCTCGCCACCCTCGGCGAGCTCCACCAGCTCGGCGGCTGCGCGCGCATCGTCGTCGGCCGCCCGCCACACCCGGTAGGCGCCGACCACCCGGCCCAGCTCGGCGTACCGGCGACCGAGCCGGCGCGCCTCCGCCGGGTCGCCGTGCACCGCCGGATCGGCCAGCCGGGCCTCGATGGCTGCGTGCTCGTCGAGCACCGGCTGCAGGGCGTCGAACGACGCGCTCATGCGTGACCTCCCGGTCGACCGTTCACGCGGGGTCGCGGCGCACGACCCCGGACAGCACGACAGCGCCGGCGCCCGGGGCGGACGGCCCCGGGAGGGGCGGGTCCGCGCCGAGGCGCCGGCGCTGTCGAGGTGCTAGCCCTGCTTCTTGCCGTAGCGGGCCTCGAACCGGGCCACGCGGCCACCGGTGTCGAGGATCTTCTGCTTGCCCGTGTAGAACGGGTGGCAGGCGCTGCAGACGTCGGCGTGGATCTCACCCTTGGTCACGGTGGACCGGGTGACGAAGGTGTTGCCGCACGTGCACGTCACCGTGGTGGGCACGTACTGCGGGTGGATACCAGACTTCACGGGGATCTCCTGTTCGGGGATGTCTCCGGGTCCGGACGCAGGTGCTGCGCCGGTGAACCGGCAGACCGACAGACAATCATGCCAGAACCACGGACCGGCCCGAAATCATCCCGGCGGACCGGCCGTCGGCCGCCGGCGACCCCGCCGCCGTCCCCCACCTATCCTGGGCGGATGTCCGCCTCGCCCCCGTCCGACGAGGTGCGGCCGCTGACCATCGGTCTGCTGCTGGACGACGGGCTCGACCGTCCGGACGGTGTGCAGCAGTACGTGCTCGCGCTCGCCCGGCACCTGACGGCCCGGGGGCACACCGTGCACCTGGTCGCCTCCACCACCCGTCGCACGGACCTGGAGAACCTCCACGTGCTGGGCCGTCACCTCGGCGTGCGCGTCAACGGCAACGTGGTGCGAACGCCCCTGCCGGCTTCGGCCGCCTCGGTGCGCCGACTGCTCGCGCAGGTGCCCTTCGACGTGCTGCACGTGCAGCTGCCGCACTCCCCCCTGCTGACCGGGCGGGTGGTGCGGCGGGCCGCTGCCGACGTGGCCGTGGTCGGGACGTTCCTGATCCTGCCGGACTCCCCCCGGGTGGCCCTGGCCACCCGGGCGCTCGGGCTGGCGGAGCGGCGCACGCTGCGGCGGTTCCACGAGGTGATCGCCCTGTCCGAGCCGGCCGGCGAGTTCGCCCAGCGAGCCTTCGGGGTGACGTCGACCGCGATCGGCATGCCGCTGGACCTGTCGGCGTTCCCGGCGGGACCCGTGCAGGCCACCGCCGGCGGGACCACCGAGATCGTGTTCCTCGGGCGGCTCGTGGAGCGCAAGGGCCCCCGGGAGCTGGTCGCGGCGCTGGCGCTGATGGAGCGCGAGCGGATGACGAGCCGGCCCTGGACCCTCACCCTGGCCGGCGGGGGGCCGCTGGTCGACGAGCTGCACCGTGCGGTGCGCACCGGCGGTCTGACGGAACGGGTGCGCATGCCGGGGTTCGTCGCGGAGGAGGAGAAGGCGCAGCTGCTGGCCGGCGCCGGGCTCGTCGTCCTGCCCTCGACGGGCGGCGAGAGCTTCGGCATCTCGGTGGTCGAGGCGCTGGCCTGCGCCGGCGGCCCGGTGCTGGCGGGTGACAACGCCGGGTACCGCACCACGATGGCGGGCGTCGAGGAGCAGCTGGTGGACGCGCGGGACATCCGTGCGCTCGCGCGCACGCTGGCACGCTGGGTCGACGCGGACGACGACGAGCGCGCCGCCGCCGTCCGGCGTCAGCGCGCGGCCGTGCACCGGTTCGACGCCGACCTGGTCATGGACCAGGTCGAGGCGGTGTACCGCCGGGCGGTGCGGGCGGCCGGGCGCTGACGCGGTGGCCGCCCGCACCGGTGGCCCGGTGCGGGCGGGACGGCGTCAGACGGTGCGGCCGATGGTGTCCTCGAGGATCGAGGGGCCACCGGGGGTCGTCTTCTGCACCTGCAGCAGGAACTCGACGTTCGACTTCGTCTCCCGCAGCTTGCCGAGCAGCAGCTCGATCGCCTGCTGCTGGTCGAGCGCTCCGAGCACGCGGCGCAGCTTGTAGACGATCTTCAGCTCGTCGGTGGACATGAGGATCTCCTCGCGGCGGGTGCCGGACGCGTTGACGTCCACCGCCGGGAAGATCCGCTTGTCCGCCAGCGACCGGGACAGCCGCAGCTCCATGTTCCCGGTGCCCTTGAACTCCTCGAAGATGATGTCGTCCATCTTCGAGCCCGTCTCCACGAGCGCGGACGCGACGATCGTCAGCGAGCCGCCGTTCTCGATGTTGCGCGCGGCGCCGAAGAACTTCTTCGGCGGGTAGAGCGCCGCGGCGTCGACACCGCCGGACAGGATGCGCCCGGAGGCCGGTGCCGCGAGGTTGTACGCGCGGGACAGCCGGGTGATCGAGTCGAGCAGCACCACGACGTCCTGGCCCAGCTCGACCAGGCGCTTGGCCCGCTCGATCGCCAGCTCGGCGACGATCGTGTGGTCCGACGCGGGCCGGTCGAAGGTCGAGGCGATCACCTCGCCCTTCACCGTCCGCTCCATGTCGGTGACCTCCTCGGGGCGCTCGTCGACGAGCACGACCATGAGGTGGACCTCGGGGTTGTTCGCGGTGATCGAGTTGGCGATCTGCTGCATGATGATCGTCTTGCCCGCCTTGGGCGGCGCGACGATGAGGCCGCGCTGGCCCTTGCCGATGGGCGCGACGATGTCGATCACGCGGGGCGTCAGCCGGGTCGGCTCCGTCTCCAGGCGCAGGCGCTCCTGCGGGTACAGCGGCGTCAGCTTGCCGAACTCGGGCCGCTGACGGGCCTGCTCCGGCGTCAGGCCGTTGACGGTGTCGAGCCGCACCAGCGCGTTGAACTTGTTCGGCCGGTTGCCCGCGGGCGGCAGCTCGCCCTCACGGGGCTGGCGCACGGCACCGGTGATCGCGTCACCGCGGCGCAGCCCGGCCTTCTTCACCTGGCCGAGGCTGACGTACACGTCGTGCGGACCCGGCAGGTAGCCGCTGGTCCGCACGAAGGCGTACGACTCGAGCACGTCGAGGATGCCCGCGACGGGCAGCAGCACGTCGTCCTCGGACAGCTCGACCTCGTTGTCGAGGCCGAGCACGTCCGGACCGTTGGGGCCCCGGCCGCGGCCGCGCTTGCGGTCCCGGTCGCGGTAGCGGTCCCGGGACCGACGACGACGGCCGTTCCCGTCGCCCTCGTCGCCGGCGTCGGTGCGCTCGCCCTGCCCGACCGGGCCCTGGGTGCGCTCGGTGCGCTGCTGGCGGTCGCCGCGGACGAAGCCCTCGCGCTCGTAGCGGAGGCGGTCCTGAGCCGGCCGCTCGCCGCTCTGACGCTCCTCGTCGGGGCGGCCCGGACCCTCGGCTCCCGTCTCGGCGGTGGGCTCGGCGGCGCGCGGCTCCGCGCGGTCCGCATCGTCGGCACGGACGGGCGCACCGGCACCGCGACCGGCGCGGCGGCTGCGGCGCTCGGCGTTGACGCCGACGACGGCCTCGGCCGCACGGGCCGCACGGTCCTCGCGGTCGTCCTGGTGCGCGGTCGTCCGGGCGTCGAGCGCTGCCTCGAGGCCCGCGAGGGCGTCCTGCGCGCCACGGACGGGGCGCGCCTCGTCGTCTCCGGAACCGAGGGGTGCACGCACGGGCCGCGCCGCGCGCCGGGGCGGCCGCTCCGCCCGCTCGGTCGTCCGGACTGCGGGCTCGTCCGCGCGCTCGGGCAACGCGAGCGTTGCCGTGGTCTGGGGTGCGACGGCCGGCTCGGCGGCCACCCGCCGCACCTCCCGCGGGCGGCTCTCCTGCGATGCCGGGCCCGCCGTGCCGCGTGCGGCGCCGATCGCCTGCACCAGCTCGCCCTTGCGCATCTTGGAGGTGCCCTTCACGCCGAGCTGGGCCGCCATGGCCTGCAGCTCGGGGAGCCGGAGGGCGGACAGCCCCCCGGTACGGGCGGTACCGCCGGAACTCGTCACGGCGGTGTCGATGGTGTCTGTCACGAAGGACCCTTCCCCCTCGTCGGGCCTCCCGACGCTCGTCGGGCCGGCCGTCGCCCGGTCCGGGACCGGGCGGTGGTGGAGCCGCACGGAAGACGTTCGACGACGTCAGCTCACGTGGGCGGGGCGTTCCCGTTCGTCGACTCGTGCCGAACGTGTGCGGGGTGCTGGTGCACCGGTCCAGGCGGTCCCGACCGTGCCGGGGCCGCGAAACCGTCGCTCCTGCGATGAGGACGAGGTCCGGGGAACGGCACGATGCTAGCACCGGCGAACGTCCCGACCGCCGCGCGTCGCTCGGCGTGGACAGCTGCGTCGGTGCTGGCAGCGGCCACGCCGGTCAGTGGAGGAGGGACCGCTCGGCGACGGCCCCGCGCGGGTCCACCGGCAGGGGCAGAACCCGCCAGCCGGCCATCACGCCGCCGAACGCCGCCGCGATCGCCGCGTCCGCATCGGTACCGCCGTCCGGCGTGCGGCGCGCCAGCACCAGCACCGTGGGGCCCGCGCCGGACACCACGGCGGCGACCCCCTGCCGCCGCAGCGCCCCGACCAGCGCCAGCGAGTCCGGCATCACGGCGCGTCGGTACTCCTGGTGCAGCCGGTCCTCGGTGGCGGGCAGCAGCAGGTCCGGCCGACGGCCGAGCGCCTCGACCAGGAGCGCGGCACGGCCGGCCTCGAAGGCGGCGTCGCCGTGCGGCACCTGGGCGGGCAGCACGCTGCGTGCGGTCCGCGTCGACAGGTGCTGCGGCGGCACCACGGCCACGGGCAGCACGTCGGGGTGCACGGGCAGCCGGGCGGCGCGCACCCCCGAGTCGTCGGACCAGGCGACGGTCGCACCCCCGAGCAGTGCGGGCGCGGCGTTGTCCGGGTGTCCCTCCATCTGCGTCGCCAGGGCGAGGCAGGTGTCGTCGTCCAGCGCGTCGGGGTCGCTGATCAGGCCGCGCGCGGCCAGGATGCCGGCGACGACGGCCGCCGCGGACGACCCCAGGCCCCGCCCGTGCGGGATGCGGTTGTGGCACACCAGGTGCAGGCCCACCTGCGAGGCGCCGACGTGGTCCAGCGCCAGCCGGACCGCCCGGACCACCAGGTGCTTCTCGTCGTCCGGCACCTGCCCGGCGCCCTCCCCGGAGACCTCGACCGTGGCGCCCGGCGAGCCGACGGCGCGCACCTCCAGCTCGTCGTGGAGGGACAGCGCGACGCCGAGCGCGTCGAAGCCGGGACCGAGGTTCGCGCTCGTGGCGGGCACGCGGACGTGCACCCGGTCGGCGGCCAGACGCATCGCTCAGTCCAGGCCGAGGGCGTCGGCGATGGACACGACGTCCGCCGACACGCGAACGGGCTGCACGTCACTGCCGTCGGCCGTGCGCAGCGCCCACTGCGGGTCCTTCAGGCCGTGCCCGGTCACCGTGACGGTGATCCGCAGGCCGGCCGGGATGCGACCCGCCTCCGACAGCGCCAGCAGGCCGGCGACGCCGGTGGCCGACGCAGGTTCGACGAACACGCCCTCCTGCGCGGAGAGGAACCGGTGCGCGGCCAGGATCTGCTCGTCGGTCACCGACTCGATGAGACCGCCGGAGGTGTCCCGCGCGTCCTCGGCCTGCGCCCACGACGCGGGGTTGCCGATGCGGATGGCCGTGGCGATCGTCTCCGGGGCGTCCACCGGGTGGCCCAGCACGATCGGTGCGGCGCCGGCCGCCTGGAAGCCCCACATCGCAGGGGTGCGGCTCGCCACGGCCGGGAGACCCGACCCGCCGTCGAGGCCCGCGTACTCGCGGTAGCCCTTCCAGTACGCGGTGATGTTGCCGGCGTTGCCGACGGGCAGCACGTGCACGTCCGGGGCGTCGCCGAGCGAGTCGACGATCTCGAAGGCCGCCGTCTTCTGCCCCTCGATGCGGTCGGGGTTGACCGAGTTCACCAGCTCGACCGGGTAGGCCTCGGCGAGCTTGCGGGCCGCGACCAGGCAGTCGTCGAAGTTCCCGTCCACCTGCAGCAGCCGGGCGCCGTGCGCCACCGCCTGGCTCAGCTTGCCCATCGCGATCTTGCCCTCCGGCACCAGCACGGCGCAGACCATGCCCGCGCGCGCGGCGTAGGCGGCGGCCGAGGCCGAGGTGTTGCCGGTGGACGCGCACACGACGGCCTTGGCACCGCGTCCGGCCGCGGCCGAGATCGCGGTGGTCATGCCGCGGTCCTTGAAGGAGCCGGTCGGGTTCATGCCCTCGACCTTGAGGTGCACCTCCGCACCGATCCGGGCGGACAGCACGGGGGCCGGCACCAGCGGCGTACCGCCCTCGGCGAGGGTGACCACCTTCTGCTGGACGTGGGCGGGGAGGCGGTCGGCGTACTCGGCGATCACGCCTCGCCACTGGTGGGCCATCAGGCTCCCTCGACTCGCAGGACGGACAGCACGGCTCGCACCACGGCGAGCTCCGCGATGGCGGCGACGGTGGCGCGGAGGTTCGCCTCGGACGCGATATGCGTGGTGATCACCAGGTGCGCGGCATCGCCTGCGGCCGGCGACTGGCGCACCGCCTCGATGGACACCTCGTGCTCGGCGAGGAGGGCGGCCACCTGGGCCAGCACACCGGGACGGTCCTCCACGTCCAGGCGCACCTGGTACCGGGCGCGGCCGGCACCGGCCGGCAGCACCGGGAGGTCCGCGTAGGACGACTCGACCGGACCCTTGCCACCGAGCACGCGGTGCCGCGCCACCGAGACGACGTCGCCGAGCACCGCGGAGGCGGTCGGGGCGCCGCCGGCACCACGGCCGAGGAACATCAGCTCCCCGGCGGCGTCGGACTCGACGAACACGGCGTTGAACGAGCCGCCGACCTTGGCCAGCGGATGCCCCTCCGGCACCAGCGACGGGTGCACCTGAACCAGGACGCCGTCCCGGCCGGCCTCCTCGTCGTGCACCCGCTCCGCGATGGCGAGCAGCTTGAGCACGTGGCCGGTGCGCGCCGCCCACGCCACGTCGTCCGCCGTCAGGGCCGTGATGCCCTCCCGGCCGACGTCGTCCAGCGAGACCCGGGTGTGGAACGCGAGCGAGGCGAGGATGGCGGCCTTCGCCGCGGCGTCGTACCCCTCGACGTCCGCCGTCGGGTCCGCCTCGGCGTAGCCGAGCGCCTGCGCCTCCTTGACCGCCATGTCGAGGTCGAGACCCTCGGCGGCCATCCGGTCGAGCACGTAGTTGGTGGTGCCGTTGACGATGCCGAGCACGCGCTGCACACCGTCGCCCGCGAGGGACTCGCGCACCGCGCGCACCACCGGCACGGCACCGGCCACGGCCGCCTCGAAGTATAGGTCGACACCGGCCGCCTCCGCCGCCGCGTAGAGCGTCGGACCGTCCTGCGCGAGGAGCGCCTTGTTCGCGGTCACCACCGCGGCACCGTGGGAGATCGCCTCGAGGATCAGGCTGCGGGCGGGCTCGATGCCACCCATCAGCTCGACCACCACGTCCGCCCGGCGGACCAGGGCCTGCGCGTCGGTGGTGAGGAGGGCGGGGTCCACGACGGGGTCACGCTCGGCGTCGAGGCTGCGGACGGCGACCCCGACGATCGTCAGCGGCGCCCCGACGCGCGCGGCCAGGTCGTCGGCCTGCTCGGTGAGCAGCCGGACCACCTGGGTGCCGACCACGCCGCAGCCGAGGACGGCCACGCGCAACGGTCCGGAGGTGGGCGCAGCGCTCACGGGTACCTCTCCTCGTGGGGGTGTCGGCGCATACGATACGGGCCGCCGTCGCGGCGGTGTCCGGGCCGATCAGGGGTCGGGCAGACCGTCTCGGCCGCCGCAGGGCGACGCCCGGGACCGGGTGGATCAGCCCTCGTCGAGCGCCAGCAGGTCCGCCACGGTCTCCCGGCGCAGCAGCAAGCGGGCCGCACCGTCGCGGACGCCGACCACGGGGGGACGCGGCACCAGGTTGTAGGTCGAGGCCATCGACCTCCCGTAGGCCCCGGTGGCCGGCACCGCGAGCAGGTCGCCCGCGTGCACGTCCCCCGGCAGCTGCACCTCGTGCACGACGATGTCGCCGCTCTCGCAGTGCTTGCCCACCACGCGCGCCAGCACGGTCTCCGCACCGGACGAGCGACCGACGACCTCCGCGTGGTACCGCGCGCCGTACAGCGCGGGTCGGATGTTGTCGCTCATCCCGCCGTCCACCGACACGTAGGTGCGCACGCGTCCGTCGTCGAGGCGCACCGGCTTGACCGTGCCGACCGTGTAGAGCGTCAGACCCGCCGGTCCGACGATCGCCCGGCCGGGCTCCACCGAGAACCGCGGCAGCGCCGTCCGGGTGTCCCGGGCTGCGGCCGCCACAGCGGCTGCGACGCCGTCGGCGACCTCGTCCGCATCCATCGGCTCCTCGCCGGGCAGGTACGCGATGCCGTACCCGCCGCCGAGGTCGACCTCCTCGACCAGCACGCCGCTGCGCGCGGCCAGCTCGGCACGCAGCTCGAGCACCAGCCGCGCGGCGACCTCGAACCCGGCCGGGTCGAGGATCTGCGAGCCGATGTGCGAGTGGATGCCGAGCAGCCGCAGCGACGGGCGGTCCAGCACCGCGAGCAGCGCGGTCATCGCCGGGCTGTCGCCGCCGTCCGGGCCGGCCGTCATCGACAGGCCGAACTTCTGGTCCTCGTGCGCCGTGGAGATGTACTCGTGGCCGCCCGCGTGCACGCCGGTGGTCACCCGCACCATCACCGGTGCGACCAGTCCCCGGGCCGCGGCCGCGGCCGCGAGCCGGTCGATCTCGACCAACGAGTCGGCGACCAGCCGGCCGACGCCGGCGTCGAGGGCCGCCGCGATCTCGTCGTCCGACTTGTTGTTGCCGTGCATGCCGAGGTGCTCGCCCGGGACGCCGGCCGCGAGCGCGACCGCGAGCTCACCTCCCGTCGCGACGTCGACGCGAAGCCCTTCCTCGTGCACCCAGCGCGCGACGGCGCGCGACAGGAACGCCTTGCCGGCGTAGTAGACGTCCACCTCGCACCCGAGGGCGGCGAAGGCCCGCTCGAACGCCGAGCGGAAGCCCCGCGCCCGCGCCCGCAGGTCCGCCTCGTCGAGGACGTAGGCCGGGGTGCCGAACCGCGCGGCGAGCTCGTGCACGTCCACGCCCGCGACCGACAGCGACCCGTCCGCCGTCCTCGTGGTGCCGGACGACCACGGCTCCCCGAGCGGGCCCGTCACATCCGCTCCGGCGCGCTCACACCCAGCAGCGCCAGCCCGTTGGCCAGCACCTGACGCGTCGCGTCGTTCAGCCACAGGCGCGTGCGGTGCACGTCGGAGACGTCCTCGTCGCCGAAGGGCGTGACGCGGCGCTGGTCGTACCACTTGTGGTAGGCGCCGGCGAGGTCCTCGAGGTAGCGGGCGACGCGGTGCGGCTCCCGCAGCTCCGCGGCGGCCGCGACGACGCGCGGCAGCTCCGCGAGCCGGCCGAGCAGCACCGCCTCGGACTCGTGGTCCAGCAGCGAGGCGTCGAAGCCGTCCTCGATGCGCACCCCGGAGTCGGCTGCGTTGCGGCCGACGTTCACGGTGCGGGCGTGCGCGTACTGCACGTAGTAGACGGGGTTCTCGTTGGTCGCCTTCGCCAGCAGGTCGAGGTCGAGGTCGATCGCCGAGTCCGTCGACGAGCGGGCGAGGGCGTACCGGGCGGCGTCGATGCCGACCGCGTCGACCAGGTCGTCGATGGTGACGACCGTGCCCGCGCGCTTGCTCATCCGGACCGGCTCACCGTCCTTGACCAGGTTGACCAGCTGGCCGATCAGCAGCTCGAGGTTGACGTGCGGGGTGTCCCCGAAGGCGGCGCAGACCGCCATCATCCGGCCGATGTACCCGTGGTGGTCGGCGCCGAGCATGATCACCACGCGGTCGGCGCCGCGCTCCCGCTTGTCCAGGTAGTAGGCGATGTCCCCGGCGATGTACGCAGCCTCGCCGTCGGACTTGATCACCACCCGGTCCTTGTCGTCACCGAACGTGGTGGTGCGCAGCCAGACCGCACCGTCCTTCTCGTAGATGTGGCCTGCGGCGCGCAGCCGCTCCACGGCCCGGTCCACCGCACCCGACTCATGCAGCGAGTCCTCGTGGAAGTAGACGTCGAACTCGACGCCGAAGTCACGCAGCGACTGCTTGATCTCGGCGAACATCAGCTCGACGCCCCGCACGCGGAACGCCTCGGTCGCCTCCCGGTCCGGCAGCGTCCGGGGGTCCGGCTCGCCCGCCGCGAGCGCGTCGGCGACGACCTGCTCCGCGATGTCGGTGATGTACTGCCCGCCGTAGCCGTCCTCCGGGGCCTCCTGGCCCCGCGAGCGGGCGAGCAGCGACCGGGCGAACCGGTCGATCTGGGCGCCGTGGTCGTTGAAGTAGTACTCGCGCGTCACCGTGGCGCCCGACGCCTCGAGCACGCGCGCCAGGCTGTCCCCGACCGCCGCCCACCGCACCCCGCCGATGTGGAGGGGACCGGTCGGGTTGGCGGACACGAACTCGAGGTTGACCGCGATGCCGTCGAACGACGTGTTGCGGCCGTAGCCGGGCCCCTGGTCGACGATCGTGCGGGCGAGCTCACCGGCGGCGGCCGCGTCGAGCCGGATGTTGAGGAAGCCCGGGCCGGCCACCTCGACGGAGGCGACGCCCGGCGTCTGCTCCAGGCGGCCCGCCAGGTCGGTGGCCAGGGCACGCGGCGTGGCGCCGGCCTTCTTCGCCAGCTGCATCGCGACGTTGGTCGACCAGTCGCCGTGCTCGCGCTGACGGGGTCGCTCGAGGTGCACCTCGGCCGGGATCGCGGCGGGGTCGAGGGCGAGGCTGCCGTCGTCCACGGCGGCCAGGAGAGCGGCGCGCACGGCCTGCGCGAGCTGATCGGGGGTCACCGCGTCAGCCTACCGAGCAGCACGTGGACGCCCGGTCGGCGTCCGGGCGGCCCGCGAGCAGCGCCCGCGCAGGCGAGGCGTCGGCAGGGTGAGACGTCGGACGACCTGTCCCGGGCAGGGGCTCGATGCAGGCACACTGTCCCCATGGCGCGACGTACCGGTCTGATCGACAGCGCGGTCGAACAGCTGAGCTCCCGCATCGTCTCCGGCGAGTGGGGCGTGGGCACCCGGATCCCTCCCGAGCCGGCGCTGGTGGAGCTGCTCGGCGTGGGCAGGAACACGGTGCGCGAGGCGGTGCAGTCCCTGGTGCACGCCGGGTTGCTGGAGCGACGGCAGGGCTCGGGCACCTACGTGCTGTCCAGCTCGGAGATGGCGGTCAGCATGAGCCGCCAGATCGCCGAGGCGCGTCAGCGCGACGTCATCGAGGTGCGTCGGGCGCTCGAGGTCGAGGCGGCGCGGCTCGCCGCCCGTCGTCGGACCGCCACCGACGCCGCCACCCTGGTCTCGCGCCGCGACGCCCGCTCCGCCGCGTACCTCGCCGGCGACCTCGACCAGATGGTGGAGACGGACCTCGCGCTGCACCGCGCGATCGTCGAGACGGCCGCCAACCCGGTGCTGCTGTCGCTGTACGAGAACCTGATCGACGCGATCGGCGACAACATCCGGTTCAACTTCATCGGCGAGGACGCGCACGGGCACGACGCCCACGACGGGCTGATCGACGCGATCGTCGCGGGCAACGACGCGCGGGCGGTCGACGAGACGTCCACCTACCTGTCCGACCTGGTCCGTGAGCAGTGAGCACCGGCTGGTAGTCTCGGTGACCGCGTCGCGGCGCACCCGGAGGAGCGATCGTCCGGGTGGCTGACGGCGACAGGCCCGCGTAGCTCAGTGGATAGAGCGTCTGCCTCCGGAGCAGAAGGCCGCTGGTTCGAGTCCAGTCGCGGGCACGTTGAAGCCCTGGTCACCGCGTGGTGACCAGGGCTTCGTCGCGTCAGGCCCCCGTGCACCGCAGAGCCCGTCGTCCGAGCGCCGGCGCCGATACGGCGGTGCAACGCCGCGACGGCAGCCCTGCATCAGTCCCACCAGAACGTCCACGTCGTCCGGTCCCGGCTCCGGCTCGCCCGGTCCGGTGGACGGGCCGCGTCGTCCACGCCGATCGCGACCAGCCGTGCGTAGGCGTCCTTGGCCTGCCGTGGTCCCAGCCGGCGCAGCACGTCGTCCTCGGCGACGGCGACCGTGTCGACGAGCAGTCGCTCGTCTTCCCGTCCGGGACCTATCGCGAGGCCGGAGAGCCGCACACCACCCGGGTGCGCGGCTGCGGCCTCGAGCGCCCGACGCAGGGTCGGTCCGTCCCCGTCGTGCGCGTCGAGCATTCCTGAGGGCAGCGTGTCGAGGACGCGCGACGCCTCCGGTCCGGTCAGACCGTCCACCACGAACGAGTCGTGCGCCAGGTCGCGCGCTGTCGGCGCAAGCGCGTTCAGGACATCCAGCATCAGGCCGACCGGTCCGTGCATCCCCGTAGCGCGGCTCGACGTCCGCGCCGCCTCCGCCACCCGCTGCCAGTCGTGACGGAGCTCGGCGAAGGTCGTAGGGGTCCGAGGCACGTCCGCCTCGGTGAGCATGCCCTCGAAGGGGTGAGGCTCAGCGAGCAGGTCCCTGACCGTCTCGGGCGGCCGGAAGACGAACACCCACCCCCGCTCGCCCGTCGGTGCCGCAATCACGGGGGCTTCGGTGGCGTCGTCGACGCCGAGCTCGACCAGGAGCGCGTACGTCTCGTCGGCCCAGTCGGGACGGCCGCTCATCCGCAGGTGCTGGCGGAGCACCACCTTGTCGAGCACCAGGTCCTCGTCCTCGCGCCCGGGCCCGACGACGACGCCCGACAGGCTGAGCTGCCCCGGGTGGTCGACGACGGCCTGGAGCGCCCGCCGCAGGGATGGGCATCCGGCTCGACGTGCGTCCAGCACGCCGTCCGGGAGGCGGTCCAGCAGGGCTGCGGCGTGCATCTCCACCAGGCCGCGCACGCGAAAGGTGTCCTCGCGCACGTCGTCGGCCATCGGGAGCAGCACGTCGAGCAGCCCGAGCGTGAAGCCGACGGGCCCCAGAGTGCCGTCCGTCCGTCCGGCGCGGGTCAGCCGAGCCTGCTGCTCGCTCCACCGCGCGCGCACCGCAGCAGCGGACGCAGGGTCCAACGGTGGCGGTCGATGCAGGGCCGACGGATGGGCCGACCCCAAGACCCGCCGCGAGGGCAACGCCGGCAGGAGGGCCTCGTGCAGCGCGAACATCACGTGGTCCCGGACGGCGGAGGGATCGTCTCCGAGGGTGAGCCAGAGGCGACCACCGGACAGCTCCTGCACCCGCGCGCCCGGGAGTGCGGTGATCGAGCCGGCGCCGCCGATCCGGTCCAGCTGCTCCGGGCCGAGCAGCGTCCCCCAGCCGTACCCCCAGACCTGCGAGGCGGCCTCCGCCTTTGCGTACGTGCGTCTCTCCCACGGGCTCTCGCCGACGAAGGCCGGTCCGGCGTCGAGGAGGGCGAACCCGCCAGCCGCACCGAGACGGTCGGCACCGTCCACCATCCACCGGTCGAGAGCAGGGGTGAACCGCGGCAACTGCGTCCCGGAGCCGTACAGCGCCCACCGCTGCACCGAGACGCTCACGAGCATGCGTCCCAGGTCCCGTCCGTAGAACTCCGACCACTCCGGGAAGTGGGCGTCGATGTTGACCACCCGATGGCCCGGGTGCAGCGGGTCGGCCGCCAGCTGGGTGCAGACCCCTTTGAGGGAGATCCACGTGGGGCTCCCCGGTCTGCCGCTCACGAAGTCCCAGTCGAGGCGGCGCCGGAACGACGATGCCTGCGACGGAGCCCCCTCTCCGGCGACGAACACGGACGTCGACCACGTCAGGTCGACGCCCACCCAGCCCAGTGCGAGGTCGACGGCGGCTCGCAGGACCGGGACGACGACCTTCCGCTCGACCCCCTTCGGCACCAGCAGGTTCCCCGAGAGCCGCTCGCGATCCCCCGGCTCGGGGTATTGCCACGGGAAGGTGTCGTACCGCGCCATCCGCTCCCCCTGCTTCCCGTCGCGACCGTCCGCCGTGGACCGTCGATGGCAGCGGACCACCGCGCCGACGCTACCGACGCGGCGTTCGTGTGAGCCGGGGAACGAGCGCGCATCACCCGCTCGGACCAGACCGGGCCCGGGCTCGCCGCTGAGCGAAGTCGCCTGGGTGATCTCGCCGGAAGGCCGGTGAAACGACCCTCGTGACGCGCCGTACAGGACTAGCGTCCAGATTCGTTGCGGTCCCCGCCGGACCCCCTGCCGGCGGGGGCCGCGCCATGTCCGGCCCACGCTCCCGGACGGGCGGGCCAGGACGACCGAACCTAGGGTCGGAGGGGACCGACGGTTCGGCCTGAGGAGCCCGCGATGACCCAGACACCGGACACGACACCGGACGAGGCACCGGACGAGACCGCGGGCAGGGTGCCGGACGACACCCCGGACGCCGTGACGGACCCGGAGATCGACGAGGTCCGCGCGGCGGAGACGTCGCCGGAGACGGACCCGCGCGAGGCGATCTCGATGCCCGAGCAGACGGGGTCCGACGACGACCCCGGCAGCTTCCTCAACACCTGACCTTCCGGAACCCCCGACGCGCCGCAGGGTCAGGCCCGCAGGTGCAGGGTCAGGCCAGCACCAGGCGCTCGTCGTCGGCCGGTCCTGCCGCTGCGCCGCTCGCGACGACGTCCACCGCGCACGGCTCCAGCAGCTCCAGCAGCTGGGGTGCCAGCGACGCGGCGGCCGGCGTCGGGCTGCTCACCACCGAGACGACCCACTCCGGGGTCGTGTCCTGCGGCAACCGCACGGTCACCAGGCCGGCCGCCTGCGGCTTGGCCGCGATGTGCTGCGGCACCAGCGCGATGCCGAGCCCGCGGTGCGCCAGGTCGAGCAGCGTGTGGATGTCGTTCACCGTGCACCGCACCCGCCGCCGCACGCCGTGCGCGTGGCAGGCCGCATCGTTCAGCGACCGCACGCCCCACGAGTCCTGGAAGTCGATGAAGTCCTCGCCGTCCAGCTGCGCCCAGTCGACGCGGCTGCTGCCCGCCAGCCGGTGCTCGGGCGGCACCAGCAGCACGATCGGACGCCGGTCGATCACCGTCCGGGCGACCGTGGCGACGTGCTCGGTGGTGGCGACGAATGCCAGGTCCAGCTCCCCGGCGCGCACCTGCCCGACCAGCTCGTGCGAACCGGCCTGGGCGAAGTGGATGTCGACCAACGGGTACCGCCGGTGGAACCGCTCGAGGACGGCCGGCACGTCGACGACGCCGAGGCACTGCTCGGCGCCGACGCGCAGCGAGCCGGCGAGCTCGCGCGTCGACCGCACCACGGCGTCGCGGCCCGCGGCCGCCTGCGCGAGCATCGAGCGGGCGTACGGCAGCAGGGCCATGCCGGCGTCGGTCGGCTCGACGCGCCTGGTCGTCCGGGTGAACAGCGAGGTGCCCAGCTCGTCCTCGAGCGCCTTGATCGACGCCGAGAGGCCCGACTGCGAGACGCCGGAGATCGCGGCGGCGCGCGTGAACTGCTGTTCGTCGGCCAGCGCGACGAGGTGCTCCATCTGCCGCAGATCCATCGGTTGCCTCTTTCATGAGTGGCACTCATAACTGGCATCACTCGTAGTCGTTGGACTTCTAGATTAGCCCTCCCTAGGGTCGAGGACGACGGTCCGGGACCATCGGCCGGGCCGACGACGACGAAGGGCTCTCCCCCATGCAGCAGCGCACCCTCGGCCCCCGCACGGTCAGCGCGATCGGCCTCGGCGGCATGCCGATGTCCATCGAGGGCCGGCCGGACGAGGCCCGCTCGATCGCCACGATCCACGCCGCCCTCGACGCGGGCGTGACCCTGATCGACACCGCCGACGCGTACCACCTGCTCGCGGGCGAGGTGGGCCACAACGAGGAGCTGATCGCCAAGGCCCTGCGCACGTACGGCGGGGACACCTCGGAGGTGCTGGTCGCCACCAAGGGTGGCCACCTGCGCCCCGGTGACGGCTCCTGGACCCAGGACGGCCGTCCGGAGCACCTGCTCGAGGCCGCGAAGGCGTCCGCCAAGCGGCTCGGGGTCGACGCGATCGGCCTGTACCAGTTCCACCGTCCCGACCCGAAGGTGCCCTACGCCGACTCGATCGGCGCGATCGTCCAGCTGCTCGACGAGGGCGTGATCCAGCTCGCCGGCATCTCCAACGCGAACGTCGCGCAGATCGACCAGGCCAACGAGCTGCTGGGCGGCCGGCTGGTGTCCGTGCAGAACCAGTTCTCCCCCGCCTTCCGCTCGTCGCAGGGTGAGCTGGAGCACTGCGCGCACCTCGGCATCGCGTTCCTGCCGTGGAGCCCGCTCGGCGGCATCGCCCGCGCCGGTGAGGTCGGCTCGCGGCACGGCGCGTTCCAGCAGGTCGCGGACGCGCACGGCGTCAGCCCGCAGCAGGTGACGCTCGCGTGGGAGCTGGCGCTCGCACCCGTCGTCATCCCGATCCCGGGGGCGTCGCGCCCGACGAGCATCCAGGACTCCGTCAAGGCCGCCGAGCTGCAGCTGTCGGCCGACGAGGTCGCGCTGCTGTCCGGCGCCGGCGCCTGAGCCGGCCCGAGCCCACGGGAGAGACGCTGACATGAAGACGTTCACCCTGCCCGGCACGGACCTGACCGTGCCCAACGTCGTGCTCGGCCTGATGCGGATCGCCGACAAGTCGGACGAGGAGATCCGGGCGCTGCTGGCCGCCGCCCGCGACGCCGGCATCACGTTCCTCGACCACGCCGACGTGTACGGCACCCGCCTGCACGAGTGCGAGGAGCGGTTCGCCCAGGCGATGCGGCTGACCCCCGCCGACCGGGACGAGCTGGTGATCCAGACCAAGGCGGGCATCGTCCGCGGTGCCGGTTTCGACTTCTCCTACGAGCACATCGTGGAGTCGGTGGACGGCTCGCTGGCAGCGCTGGGCACCGACCGCATCGACATCCTGCTGCTGCACCGGCCGGACGCGCTGGTGGAGCCGGCGGAGGTGGCCCGGGCGTTCGACGACCTCGAGGCGGCCGGGAAGGTGCGCCACTTCGGGGTGTCCAACCACACGCCGGGGCAGATCGAGCTGCTGCGCCGGTACGTCCGCCAGCCGCTGGTGGCCAACCAGCTGCAGCTGTCGCTGACGCACGCCGACATCGTCGCCCAGGGCGTGGCGATGAACATGCGGGACGAGCAGCAGTCCGTGGACCGCAGCCTGGGCGTGCTGGACTACTGCCGGCTGAACGACATCACCGTGCAGGCGTGGTCGCCCTACCAGGCGGGCTTCTTCAAGGGGCCGTTCCTCGGCTCGGCGGAGTACCCCGAGCTCAACGCGGTGATCGACCGCCTCGCGGCGGAGCACGACGTGACGCCCACGGCGATCGCGACGGCGTGGATCACCCGGCACCCGGCGCAGATGCAGGTGGTGCTGGGCACCACCCGACCGGACCGGGTGGCGGACGCCGCCGCCGGCTCGGACCTGCAGCTGAGCCGTGCGGAGTGGTACGAGCTGTTCACCGCGGCGGGGTACATCGTCCCCTGAGGCGCGTGACCGGCAGAGCCGAGCCCGGTCGGGTCCGTCCCGGCCGGGCTCGGTCGCGCTCAGACCGGTGCAGGTCGGCGCGGTCGGCGGGCCGGGCACGGCCGCACCCGCGCGGCCGTGCCCGCACGGCGGCGCACCGGTGCGGCGGGCGGCGCAGGTCCGCCATGATGGCCGCGCGACGGTGCGCGCGCGCCGATGTCCCCTCGAGAGGTGCTCCGTGACCGTTCCCTCGCATCCCGCTCCCCCGGCGTGGACGGCGCTGCGCCGCGACGGCGTCGCCGTCGTGGTCGCCCACGAGGCGGGCGGGCTCCCCACGGTGCGGCACTGGGGCGCGGACCTCGGCACGCTGTCCGACGAGGACCTGGCCGGCATCGACGCGGCCACGTCCCGCCAGACTCCGCCCGGTGCGCTCGACGGCGCGTGGGGCCTCACCGTCCTGCCACAGGAGGGCGACGGCTGGCCCGGTCGCCCCGGGGTGCTGCTCACCCGCGACGGCGCGCCGCTCTTCCCGCGCTGGACCGTCCGGGCCGTCGATCGGGGCGTCGCCGTCGTCGAGGTCACCGCCGCCGCCGCGGAGAGCCTGCTGCTGCGCACGCGCATCGAGGTGGGCGCGGGCGGCCTCGTGCTGGTCGAGCACGCGCTGACCAACGACGGACCGGGCACCGTGGACGTCGCCTGGCTCGAGGCGACCCTTCCCGTGCCGCGGCGAGCCGACCACGTGACCACGTTCGCCGGCCGGTGGACCCGCGAGAAGGTGCCGCAGACCACGCCCATGCCGCGCGGCAGCACCACCCGCACCTCGCGCCGCGGGCGCGCCGGCCACGACTCCCCGTGGGCCACGCTTGCCTCGACCGGCGCACCGCACGACCGCCACGGCGAGGTGTGGGCGGTGCACCTCGGCTGGAGCGCCGACGTCACGCACCGGGTCGACCGGCTGACGGACCACACCACCCTGCTCGGCGCGGGCGAGCTGCTGCGTCCCGGCGAGGTCCGGCTGGCTCCCGGCGAGGAGTACCGCACGCCGGTCGCCTACTTCGCCTGGTCGGCCACGGGGCTGGACGGCGTCTCGGCTCGGTTCCACACCTGGCTGCGGGCCCGCCCACAGCACCCCCACTCGCCTCGGCCCCTCGTTCTCAACACCTGGGAGGCGGTGTACTTCGACCACGACCCGGAGCGGCTGGCGGCGCTGGCCCGCCGCGCCGCGGAGGTCGGCGTCGAGCGGTTCGTGCTCGACGACGGGTGGTTCCACGACCGTCGGGACGACACCCGCGGCCTCGGCGACTGGGTGGTGGACCCGGCGGTGTGGCCACACGGGCTGGAGCCGCTCGCCGAGCTGGTGCACTCCCTCGGCATGCAGCTGGGCCTGTGGTTCGAGCCCGAGATGGTCAACCTCGACTCCGACCTGGCGCGCGCGCACCCGGAGTGGCTGCTGCACGCGCGGCCGCTCGCGGCGCCCGACGGCGTCTCGTGGCGCAACCAGCACGTGCTGGACCTCGCCGAGCCGGCGGCCTGGGAGCACGTCCACGGGCAGATCGACGCGCTGGTGAGCCGGCTCGGGATCGACTTCATCAAGTGGGACCACAACCGCGACCTCGTCGAACCGGTGCACGTCGGCCGGCCCGGCACGCACGCCCAGACGCTGGCCACGTACGCCCTGATCGCCCGGCTCAAGGCCGACCACCCCGGCCTCGAGATCGAGTCGTGCTCGTCCGGCGGCGCCCGCACCGACCTCGGCATCCTCGCCGTGACCGACCGGGTGTGGGCGTCGGACTCCAACGACCCCGTCGAGCGGCAGGACATCCAGCGCTGGACCCAGCTGCTGCTGCCGCCGGAGCTGGTGGGCGGCCACGTCGGACCGCCGACCGCGCACAGCTCCGGTCGCACCATCGACCTGCCGTACCGGCTCGCCACCGCGCTGATGGGCTCCGCCGGCCTCGAGTGGGACATCGCGGGGTGCGACGAGGCCGAGACGGCCGCTCTGCGGCGGTTCGCCGCCCTGTACACGGAGCTGCGGCCGCTGCTGCACACCGGCACGGCGGTGCACGCCGACCCGGTGGACCCGGCGCTGCGGATCACCGGCGTCGTAGCGGTGGACCAGGACGAGGCGGTGTTCACGGTCGCCACCGTGGCCGCCCTCGAGGAGGCGCTGCCCGAGCCCGTACGGCTGCCGGGCCTCGACCCCGAGCGCCGGTACCGCGTGCGGGTGCGCGACGAGATCGGTTCTCCTCAGGCGGGCTGGATCATCCCGCCGTGGCTGTCCGCCGGACAGGTGCGCCTGCCCGGTCGGGTGCTGGGCGAGGTCGGCCTGCAGCTTCCGGTGCTGTGGCCGTTCCAGGCGCTGGTGCTGCACCTGACCGCCGAGGAGGTCCGGCCGGCCTGACGGGCCGTTCCGGGCCGTTCCACCGCATACATCCCAGGACCCAGGTCCCGGAACGGAGGCGTGACGGGTTCTCGTCACAACACCTGGGACGACCGTCAGGACCTTTGCCCCGCCGTCCGGCCGGACCGGCGCCCCTAGCGTCGAGATGTCGCCAAGACAGACCTCCAGCGTCGCAGGTCGACACCCATCGATACGACTAGGGGAGAACCACCGGTGCCATCCACCGAGAGCAGCCCGACCCCGCGCACCTCCAGCGCGCGGGACAAGAAGGTCGTCGAGACGCCCAAGGCAGCGGCCACCGCCGCGCCCGCCACCGACGACTCCGCCATCGTGGCGACGGTCGACCAGCTCGTCGCGAACGCCACCAAGGCGCTGGCCGAGTACGCCACGTTCACCCAGGAGGACGTGGACCGCCTGGTGAAGAAGGGCGCGGTCGCCGCGCTCGACCAGCACGGCCAGCTCGCCAAGCTCGCGGTCGAGGAGACCGGGCGCGGCACGTTCGAGGACAAGGCCGTCAAGAACATCTTCGCGTGCGAGCACGTGACCAACTCGATGGCGTCGCTGAAGACGGTCGGCGTGATCAACGTGGACGAGATCCGCGGCATCACGGAGATCGCCGAGCCGGTCGGCGTCGTCGCCGGTCTGACCCCGGTGACCAACCCGACCTCGACGGCCATCTTCAAGTCGCTGATCTCGCTGAAGACCCGCAACCCGATCATCTTCGCGTTCCACCCGAACGCGCAGAAGTCGTCGGTCGCCGCCGCCAAGATCGTGCGCGACGCCGCGATCGCCGCCGGTGCGCCCGAGCACTGCATCCAGTGGATCGAGACGCCGTCGCTCACCGCGACCAACGCCCTGATGAACCACCCCGGCGTGGCCACCATCCTGGCGACCGGCGGCAACGCGATGGTCCGGGCCGCCTACTCGTGCGGCAAGCCGGCCCTCGGCGTCGGTGCGGGCAACGTCCCCGCCTACATCGAGAAGACGGCCAAGCTCAAGCGCGCCGTCAACGACGTGGTGCTGTCCAAGGCGTTCGACAACGGCATGATCTGCGCCTCCGAGCAGGCCGTGATCCTGGACGACGAGATCTACGACGCCGCCCTGGCCGAGTTCGCCGTGCTGCACGCCTACAAGGTGACGCCGGCCGAGAAGGCCAAGCTCGAGCAGTTCATCTTCGGCGTCGAGGCCGGCGGCGAGAACTGCGGCGGAGCGAAGCTCAACCCCGCCGTCGTGGGCAAGTCCCCGCAGTGGATCGCCGAGCAGGCCGGCTTCTCCGTCCCGCGGGACACCTCGATCATCCTGGCCGAGGTCTCCGGCGTCGGCCCGCACGAGCCGCTGACCCGCGAGAAGCTCGCCCCGGTCCTCGCGGTGCTGCGCGCCACCTCCACCGAGCAGGGCTTCCAGCTCGCCGAGCAGATGGTGGAGTTCGACGGCCTCGGCCACTCCGCCGCCATCCACACGCAGGACGAGGCGCTGACCGTGGCCTACGGCTCGCGCGTCAAGGCGATCCGCGTCATCTGCAACGCGCCGTCGTCGCTCGGCGGCATCGGTGACATCTACAACGCCTTCATCCCGTCGCTGACCCTGGGCTGCGGCTCGTACGGGCACAACTCCGTGTCCAACAACGTCTCGGCGATCAACCTGATCAACATCAAGCGCGTCGGGCGGAGGAACAACAACTTGCAGTGGTTCAAGGTCCCCGCGAAGACGTACTTCGAGCCGAACGCGGTCCGCTACCTCGCGGACATGGCGGGCATCGAGCGCGTCACCATCGTCACCGACTCGACGATGACCCAGCTCGGGTTCGTCGACAAGGTGATCGACGTGCTGCGCCGCCGGTCGAACAACGTCGCGCTGCAGATCATCGACCAGGTCGAGCCGGAGCCCTCCGTCAAGACCGTGCAGGCCGGTGCCGCGCAGATGCGCCACTTCCGCCCGGACACGATCATCGCCCTCGGCGGTGGCTCGCCCATGGACGCCGCCAAGGTGATGTGGCTGCTGTACGAGCACCCGGAGATCGTGTTCTCCGACCTCAAGCAGAAGTTCTTCGACGTCCGCAAGCGCGCGTTCAAGTTCCCGGTGCTCGGTGACCTGGCCAAGCTGGTCTGCATCCCGACCACGTCGGGCACCGGCGCCGAGGTGACGCCGTTCGCGGTGATCACCGACACCGAGGCGAAGAAGAAGTACCCGCTCGCCGACTACGCGCTGACCCCGACCGTCGCGATCATCGACCCGGTGCTGACCTCGCGGATGCCCCGGTCCCTGGCCGCCGACTCCGGGTTCGACGCCCTGACGCACGCCACCGAGGCGTTCGTCGCGGTGTACGCGAACGACTTCACCGACGGCATGGCGCTGCAGGCGATCCGCCTGATCTTCGACAACCTGGCGCAGTCGGTGAACGGCGACCCGGCCGACCCGGCGACCAAGGACGCCCGGGAGAAGATGCACAACGCGGGCACCATCGCCGGCATGGCGTTCGGCAACGCGTTCCTCGGCATCGTGCACGCGATGGCGCACGTCATCGGCTCGACGTACCACCTGGTGCACGGCCGGACCAACGCCACGCTGCTGCCGCACGTCATCCGGTACAACGGCACCGTCCCGACCAAGCTGACCAGCTGGCCGAAGTACGAGAGCTACGTCGCACCGGAGCGGTTCCAGCAGATCGCGGCGATGCTCGGCCTGCCGGCCTCGACCCCCGCCGAGGGTGTCGAGTCCTACGCGATCGCCGTCGAGGCGCTCCGCGCCAAGGTCGGCATCCCGGCGTCCTTCCAGGCGCAGGGCGTTGACGAGCAGGAGTTCATGTCCCGGCTCGACGAGGTGGCGATGGGTGCGTACGAGGACCAGTGCGCCCCGGCCAACCCGCGCATGCCGATGATCGAGGACATGAAGGACCTGATGACCGCGGCCTTCTACGGCACGTCGCTGGAGGACGTCCGGGGCCGCCGCGAGCAGGCCAGCGCCTGACCGACTCCCCGACGGTCGCCTGACCGCGCTCGCACCGACGCCCCGCCCGGCACTGTCCGGACGGGGCGTCGGCCGTCTGCCGGCGGGTGCGGCGCTCCCGCGCAGCGGGCAGGACGGGGGCCGCGCGGGCAGACTGGATGGTCCGACTGCTGACCACGCACACCTGGAGGGACCGTGAGACCCGTCGGCACCGCCCACCGCAGCACCCGCGCCACCGCCCTGACGGGGTTGGCGCTGGCCGGCACCCTGCTGCTCGGCACCGCCGCCTGCAGCACGGGCGACCTGAACAAGGCAGCCGCCTCGGCGACCTCGGCCGTCGCCGGAGCCAAGTCGGCGCTGGCGAGCGCCAAGCAGGCCGCCGACGACGCGGCCGCGAAGATCCAGCAGGCCAAGGACAGCCTGTCGTCCACCGACTCGGCCGCGCGCACGCAGGCGCAGACGGCGCTGACGGCGGCACAGAAGGCCGTCGACGAGGCCACCACCGCGCTGCAGCAGGCCGGGACGCAGGGCTCGGCGTCCGCGAAGGATGCGCTGGCCAAGGCGAAGACCGATCTCGCCGACGCGAAGAGCCAGCTCGACGCGGTCACGACGCAGGCGGGCGACAAGGGCAGCACGGCGCTCGACGCGGTCCGCAAGACGCTCGACGACCTCAGCTCGAAGATCGACCAGGCAGCGAAGGGCTGACGCCACGCTCCCCCGGGTGGAATCGACCGTTCACCCGCGTGGCCCCTGGAAGTGTCTCGCGCACCTGCCGATGGTGAAGGTATGACCATCCGCACCGACCCGAGCGGCCTTCCGCACCGCCGCGTGGCGTGGTGGGTCGTGTCCGCGTGGGGCTCGCTGGGGCTGCTGGTCGCCGGCGGGCTGATGGCGGCCGCCGGGGTCCGCTGACCGTCCGGAGCGTCCGTCGGCCTATCCTCGCGGGCGTGCCCCCGCTGCCGCCCCGCTGGCGTTCCGTCGCCGCCGCCACCGGCCTGCTGGACCCGTCGGGAACCGTGCGCTCGACGGTGTTCGCGGAGATGTCCGCACTGGCCGCACGCACCGGGGCGATCAACCTGGGGCAGGGCTTCCCCGATGTCGACGGACCGGCCTCGGTGGCGCGCGCCGCAGCGGACGCGATCGCGGCCGGCGCGAACCAGTACCCGCCCGGCACCGGCATCCCGGAGCTGCGGGCCGCCGTGGTGGACCACCAGCGCCGGCACTACGGGCTGGTGCCGGACGTGGACACCGAGGTGCTGGTGACCACGGGCGCGACCGAGGCGCTCACGGCGGCGGTGCTGGCGCTGACCGGACCGGGGGACGAGGTGGTGACGCTCGACCCGTTCTACGACTCCTACGCGGCAGCGATCGCCCTGGCCGGCGCCACGCACGTGACCGTGCCGCTGGTCCCGGGGCCGGACGGCTTCCGGCTCGACGTCGCGGCCCTGGGCGCGGCGGTCAACGACCGCACCCGGCTGATCCTGCTGAACACGCCGCACAACCCGACCGGCACGGTGCTGACCCGCGACGAGCTGACGGCGGTGGCTGACGCGGCGGTCCGGCACGACGCCCTGGTCCTGACCGACGAGGTGTACGAGCACCTGGTGTACGACGACGCGGTGCACATCCCCGTCGCCACGCTGCCGGGGATGGCCGAGCGGACCCTCACCGTGTCGTCGGCGGGCAAGACGTTGTCGTTCACCGGCTGGAAGATCGGCTGGGTGACGGGTCCGGCGGAGCTGGTGACGGCCGTCCGCACCGTCAAGCAGTTCCTCACGTACGTGTCCGGCGCGCCCTTCCAGCCGGCGGTGGCGTTCGCCCTGACCGACCCCGGCGTCGAGGAGTGGGTGCGGGAGCTGGCGACGTCGCTGGCACGACGGCGGGACCTGCTCTGCGCCGGCCTGCGCACCGCGGGGTTCGACGTGGTGGTGCCGCGCGGCACCTACTTCGTGCTGGCGGACGCCGCACCGCTCGGGTACGACGACGGCACGAGGCTGTGCCGGGAGCTGCCCGCCCTGACGGGGGTGGTGGGCGTGCCCGTCGGCGCGTTCACCCACGCCGGGTCGGCCACCGAGCGCCGGCTGCGCTCCTGGGTGCGGTTCACCTACGTCAAGCGGACCGAGGTGCTCGAGCAGGCTGCCGAGCGGCTCGCGGGGCTCGCGCGGGGCTGACGGTCAGCCGGGGACGACGGTCCAGGCCGACCCGCGCCGGTACGCCGGCGTCGCGAGGGCCAGCACCAGCACACCCAGCACCGCGGCACCCGCCATCACCAGCGCCATCGCCCGCGCGTCACCGCCCAGCAGGCCGGACAGCGGACTGACCAGGCCGCCCCCGGCGGCCTGCACGGCGCCGAGCACCGCCGCCGCGGTGCCCGCCATGCGCCCGTAGCGGGTCAGCGCCAGAGCCGCGGCGTTGGGTGGGCCGAGGTTGATCATCGACAGCGCGAGAGCCTGCACCACCAGGAGGGCCCAGAGCCCACCGACCCCCGTGACCGCGAGCCCCAGCAGCACCAGGGTGAGGCCGGCGAGCACCGGCTGGGCCACCCGCAGGATCCGGATCGGCGCCACCCGGCGCACCAGGGCCGCGTTCACCTGCGCACCGCCCACGAGCCCCAGGCCGTTGACCGCGAACATCAGCGCGAACTGCTGGCTGGTCAGCCCGAACCCGACCCGGTACACGAACGGCGACGCGACCACGTAGCTCATCAGCACGGCGGAGGTCAGTCCCGGGATCAGCGCGAGGCCGACGAACTGGCGATCCCGCACCAGCCGGCCGTACCCGCCGACCGCCACGCGCACGCCACCGGGCTGCCGCACGCCGGGCGGCAGCGTCTCGGGCAGCCGCCACCACACCGCCACCCAGAGCACCACCCCGAACAGGGCCAGCGCCACGAACACCGAGCGCCAGCCCCACTGCCCGGCGATGAACCCGCCGACCGACGGGGCGAACAGCGGGGCCACGCCGATCACCAGCATCAGCCGGGAGATCAGCCGCGAGGCGTCGGCGCCGACGAACCTGTCCCGGATGAACGCCATGGCCACCACGGTGGCAGCCGCGTTGAAGAAGCCCTGGGCGGCGCGCAGGCCGACGAGCACGCCGATCAGCGGTGCGACCGCGCAGGTCAGCGACGTGAGCACGTGCAGCGCCACGCCGATCAGCGCCGGCCGGCGGCGGCCGAACCGGTCGGACAGCGGGCCGATCACCAGCTGCCCGACGGCGCCACCGAGCATCATCGCCGTCATCGTCAGCTGGGCGCCGGCGGCGGTGGTGTGCAGGTCGCGTGCGACGTCCGGCAGGGACGGCAGGTACATGTCCGTCGAGATGGCCGGCAGCGCCGTCATGAAGCCGAGCATCAGCACGTAGCGCGCGTCCGGACGGTAGACGGGCGCTGCGGGCGTGGGAGCGTGCTCGGGCGGTGCGACCGTGCCGCCACCGGTGTCCGCCTCCGCCACGGGCGCGTCCGTCGGCGGCAGCGCCGGGGACCCGGACGGCGGTGCGGGGTTCGGGGACGTCGAGCTCATCGGCTCCCATCCTCACACGCATCCGACGGCCGCCGCGAATCGATTCGATCGGCGCTTCCGAAGCACGGCGCGCCCGTGTGGGAGGCGGGTGGCAGGGTGGGCGACGTGTGCGGACGGTATGCGTCGTTCCGGGAGGACCAGGCGATCGAGGACGAGTTCGCCATCGCGACGGTCGCCGACGACGCACGGCTGCTGCCGCCGTCGTGGAACGTCGCGCCGACCGACGGCGTCCGCATGGTGGTGGAGCGGGCCGACCGCGACACCGGCGAGGTGACCCGCCAGCTCCGGGTGGCGCACTGGGGACTCGTGCCGTCCTGGGCCAAGGACCCCTCGATCGGCAACCGGATGATCAACGCCCGCCGCGAGTCGCTGACCGACAAGCCGGCGTTCGCGCGACCCTTCGGGCTGCGCCGCGCCATCCTGCCGGCGGACGGCTACTTCGAGTGGCAGGCGCTGCCACCGGTGCCGGGGCAGCCGAAGGCACGCCGGCGCAAGCAGCCGTTCTACCTGCACCCGGCTGACGGCGACGCGCTGGCGCTCGCCGGTCTCTACGAGTTCTGGAAGGACCCATCCAAGGCCGACGACGACCCGTCCCGCTGGCTGGTCAGCGTCACGATCGTCACCCGTCCCGCGGACCCGCGGTTCGCGGCCATCCACGACCGGCAGCCGCTGCTGCTGCGGCCCGAGGACTGGGACGCGTGGCTCGACCCGGCGGTCGACGCAGAGGCCGCCCGCGCCCTGCTCGAGGACCCGGGGCCGGAGCTGGTGGCCACCCCGGTGTCGACGGCGGTCAATGCCGTCCAGAACAACGGACCGGAGCTGGTGCAGCCGGTGGATCCGGCGTCGGACCCGGCCGGGGACGTCGACGACAGCCAGGTGCGGGACTCCGCCTGACTCCGGGGCGACGCGCCCGCCCGGATCGGGAGGTCAGGCCCGGCCCAGCGCCACCGGCTCGACCGTTCCCAGCCCCTCGACCTCGCGTGGCGGCAGCGCGGTCAGGACGTACCGCGGGTCGTCGGCGAGCAGCCGCGCCGTGGTGATGTCCACCCACACGCTGCTCGGCTCGGTGATGTCGGTCAGGCGCGCCGCCAGGTTCACCGAGGCGCCGAACACGTCGCCGAACCGCGACAGCACGCGTCCCCACACCATGCCGACGCGCACCGGCGTCACGCCCCGCGCACCCTGCGTCAGGTCGTCGGGCACGGCACCCGCCCCGTCGCCGAACCGCGACGCGAGCCCGAGCGCGACCTCCGCACCCGTCACCACGTCGTCGGCGACGAACAGCACGGCGTCCCCGATCGTCTTGACCACGCGTCCGCCGGCCGCCGCGACGACGTCCCGCGCGGCCGCCTCGAAGCGCTGCACGAACGCCGAGAGGTCGGTCGACCCGAGGCCCGCGGTGCGCCGCGTGAACTGCACCATGTCCGCGAAGCCGACCGCGCGGGCCAGCGGCAGGTCCGACGGGCCGGTGCCGACCTGCCGCGCCTGCCCCAGCTCGGCTCCGAACCGGCCGCCGATCGTCGCCAGCTGCCGACGGAACGCCAGCACCAGCTCCTGCTCGAGGACCGGCGCGATGGCGGCGAGCCGGTCGAGCACCAGCAGGCGCGCGCTCGCGTCGTCCAGCCGGTACCGGGTGGCTGCGTCCTCGACCAGGGCCTCCACCTGCCACAGGGCGAGCCGGTCGGTGGTGTGCCCCAGGCCGCGCACCAGCGTGCGGACGGTCGACAGCTGCAGCCCTTCGCGCCGCACCAGGTCGACGAGGGCCCGCACCGCCTCGGCGTCGCGCTCGGTGTACGCCCGCTCGTCCGGCTCGGCGGCCGCCAGCCCGAAGGTGCGCCAGAACGTGCGGACGGACTCCTCGTCCACCCCTGCACGCAGCGCGAGCTCGCCGGCGGTCAACGTGCGCGGACCGCCGAGCAGCACCTCGTCCAGCTTGGCCACCGTCGAGTCGGGAACCGGCTCGGCCGCCGCCCGCACCTCGGTCGGCGCACCAGCCGACCCGGCGCCCGGCCCGTCGCCGACGGTCGCCGCGGAGTGCGCGGCACCGCGGTCCACCTGACGGCGCAGGTGCAGCACGTCGCCCGCCGCCACCACGTGCTCGCCGTCCGGCCCGGCCACCACCAGGGCGCCGGTCGCGTCGAGCCGGAGCGCCACCCCGTCGAGCACGGCGCCACCCGGCAGCTCGACGTGCACGCGCCGGCCGAGCGTCTCGCACACGGCCGCGACCTCGGCGGCGAGACCGGCGAGGGCGGCGTCCCCGTCGGCAGCCACCCACCGCTCCACCACCTCGAGCACCGCGCTGACGACCGCGGTCAGCACGGTCTCCCGGTCCGTGTGCTGCGCACCCGCCAGGGCGAGCGACGTCGCGCTGTCCACGGGCAGCTCCGGGGCCGTCTGCGAGACGTTCACGCCGATCCCGATCAGCACGGCTGCACCGGGCCCCGCCGTCGCCCCGCCGGCCGCCGTGCCGCCGGGCAGCGCCACGACCTCCGTGAGGATGCCGCCGACCTTGCGGGCCGTGCCCCACCCGTCGAGCTCCGCGACGTGACCGTCCAGGTCAACCAGCACGTCGTTGGGCCACTTGAGCACCGCCGGCACGCCCGCGGTCGCCCGGAGGGCCGTCACCGCACCGAGCCCGGCCAGCAGCGGCAACCAGCCCCACCGGTCCGCCGGCACCCCGGGTCGGAGCACGAGGGTCGCCGTCAGCGCGGCGCGCGCGGGCGTGACCCAGCTGCGTCCCGCCCGCCCGCGGCCGGCGACCTGCTGGTCCGCCACGAGCAGCGAGCGGTCCGGCCACGACTCCGCGTCGGCCCGCAGCTGGTCGGCCACGGCGCTGCTGGTCGACCCGACCGCGTCCACCACCTCGACCTTCGCGAGCGGTCCCCCGGGCGTGAGCAGCAGCTCACGGAGCTCACCCCGGCGCAGCGGGGGACGGTCGGCGGTCACCCGGCCATCATCGTGCAGTTGTGGGGTCCCCACGAGGTGCCGCGACGAACCCCGTGACGCGCCTGCACGGCACCGCAGGGACGCGACAACTAGCCTTCGTCGGGTGACTCAGACCGATCCCTCCGGCGCCCCACCGGCCGACCCGTCCGCGCAGGCGGACGCGCCCGATGCCGCCGCCGAGGCCTCCGGCACCGCGGCGAAGCTCGCCGACCTGGCCGCGCGCCAGCAGGCCGCGATCGAGCAGGCCGAGCAGACCGCCGCCGAGAAGCAGCACGCCCGCGGCAAGAAGACCGCCCGCGAGCGCATCGAGGCGCTCCTCGACCCGGGCACGTTCACCGAGATCGACGCCTTCGTGCGGCACCGGTCCACCAACTTCGGCCTGGACCGCAAGCGGGTGCCCGGCGACGGCGTGGTGGTGGGGCACGGCACGGTGGACGGCCGCCAGGTGTGCGTCTACTCGCAGGACTTCACGGTGTTCGGCGGCAGCCTCGGCGAGGTGCACGGCCAGAAGATCACCAAGGTGATGGACCTGGCGCTGCGCACCGGCGTCCCGCTGGTCGGCATCCTCGACGGCGGCGGTGCGCGCATCCAGGAGGGTGTCGCGGGCCTGACCCAGTTCGCCGAGATCTTCCGCCGCAACGTGGCGGCCTCCGGCGTGATCCCGCAGATCAGCCTGATCCTCGGCCCGTCGGCCGGCGGCGCGGTCTACTCCCCCGCGCTGACCGACTTCATCGTGATGGCCGACGGCACCTCGAACATGTTCATCACCGGACCGGACGTGATCCGCGCCGTGACCGGTGAGGACGTCGGCTTCGAGGAGCTGGGTGGCGCGACGACCCACAACACGAAGTCCGGCGTGGCGCACTACCTGGCGTCCGACGAGGACGACGCGATCGACTACGTCCGCGCCCTGCTGTCCTACCTGCCGCCCAACAACCTGACCGACCCGCCGTCGTTCGCCCACGAGGCCGACCTCGAGCCGACCGACGAGGACCTGGCCCTCGACTCGCTGGTCCCCGACTCGGACTCCCAGCCCTACGACATGCGGACGGTCGTCGAGGCGGTGCTCGACGCCGGTGAGCTGCTGGAGGTCCAGTCGCTGTACGCCCCGAACGTGCTGATCGGGTTCGGGCACGTCGAGGGTCAGCCGGTCGGCATCGTCGCCAACCAGCCGATGTCCATGGCCGGCACCCTGGACATCAACGCGGCGGAGAAGGCCGCCCGGTTCGTGCGGACGTGCGACGCGTTCAACGTCCCGGTGCTGACCTTCGTCGACGTCCCGGGCTTCCTGCCCGGCACCGACCAGGAGTGGAACGGCATCATCCGGCGCGGCGCGAAGCTGATCTTCGCCTACGCCGAGGCGACGGTCCCGCTGGTCACGGTCATCACCCGCAAGGCGTACGGCGGTGCCTACATCGTCATGGGCTCCAAGCAGCTGGGGGCCGACGTCAACCTCGCCTGGCCCACGGCGCAGATCGCCGTGATGGGCGCGAGCGGCGCGGTGAACATCCTGCAGCGCGGCGCCCTCAAGGCCGTCGAGCAGGCCGGCGGCGACGTCGACGCCGAGCGTCGGCGCCTCACCGCCGAGTACGAGGAGGCGATCGTCAACCCGTGGGACGCCGCCGACCGCGGCTACGTCGACGCCGTCATCCACCCTTCGGCCACCCGCGCCGAGATCACCAAGGCGCTGCGCCTGCTGCGCACCAAACGAGCCACCCTTCCGGCCAAGAAGCACGGGAACATCCCTCTATGAGCGAGCACGAGCACGACGAGCACGACCACGACGCCGCGTCCCACGGCAGCGACCCGCTGCCGGACGTCGACCCGACGGCGCTGCACGCGGTCGTGGACAAGATGGCCGCCGCCCTGCACTCCTACGTCGAGACGGCGGTGGGGGTGCGCGCAGAGTTCGGCGCGCACGAGGCCGACGAGGACCCGCGGGTGCTCGCCCTCGAGTCGCAGGTCGGCACCCTGAACGCCCAGCTGTACGACCTGCTGCACGAGACGCTCGGCGTGCACGCCGACCTGACCGGCATGACGTGGGACGACGACGAGCACGACGAGGAGCCGTCCGACCAGGACGTCGACACGTTCCACCTCGGCTTCGTCGTCGGCCCGCCGACCGGCGCGAGCGACCTCACGCTCGACTCGGTGCTTGACCTGGTCGACGCGGGCGGCTCCGAGCTCGCGCACAAGCTGCAGGACGCGGGCTTCCAGGTGATCGAGTGGGGCGCGTCCCGGGGTGCGCCGATGAGCTTCGGGGACGACGACGAGGACGACGAGGGGTGACCCACACGCCCCACGTCCACGTGGTCCGCGGGACGCCGGACGACGACGAGCTGGCCGCGCTGGTCGCCGGGCTCGTCGCGACCGCGCGGTCCGACGACGCCGCCCACGAGGGCGAGCACCCGGCCGCGTGGACCGACCGCCGGCGCACGGTGCGTCCCACGCCCGCACCGACCCCGGGACCGACCACCTGGCGCTGGAGCCTGCACCCCTGACCACCCCCTGACCACTGCGGTCCGTCGGATTCCCGGGTGTCCGCGCAGGGCCCGTCGGTAGGGTCGGCCTTGTGACCGCCGAGCAGCCCACGCGCCCGCACACCCCCGTCGACGAGGTGGCCGACTCCTACGTCGACCGCTACGCGGCACTCGACCCGCTGCTCGCCACGGAGCTCGGCGTCACCGGTCACGACTCGGAGATGACCGACCTGTCCCCCGCCGGGCACGCCGCTCGCTCCGACCTGACCCGCGAGACGCTGCAGCGGCTCGACGGCGTCGACCCGGTGGACGAGGACGACGTCACCACCCTTGAGGCGATGTCGTACCTGCTGGGCACCGACCTCGAGCTCGACGCCGCGGGCGAGACGCTCGCCACGCTGAACAACATCGCCTCCCCCGTCCAAGGTCTGCGGGACGTGTTCGACCTGATGTCGACGGACACGCCGGACGACTGGGCCGCCGTCGCCGCGCGGCTCGTCGAGCTTCCCGCCGCCGTCGCCGGCTACACCGAGTCGTTGCGTGCCGCGGCAGCCCAGGGGCACGTCGCCGCGGTCCGGCAGGTCGCCGAGGCGCAGCGGCAGGCGCAGGAGCAGGCCGACCCGTCGTCGTCGTTCTTCCCCGGGTTCGTGGCCTCCGCGCCGGACCAGCTGGCCGGCTCGCTGCGGATCGAGCTGGAGCGCGGGGCGGCACTGGCCGGGCAGGCCTACGCCGACCTCGCCGAGTTCCTCCGGGACGAGCTGGCACCGCTCGCCGTCGACCAGGACGCCGTCGGCCGCGACCGCTACGGCCTGCTCTCCCGGGCCTTCCTCGGTGCGACGGTCGACCTCGACGAGACCTACGCCTGGGGCCTGGACCAGCTCGCGGCCATCACGGCGGAGCAGGAGCAGGTCGCCGCCCGGATCGCCGGACCCGGCGCGACCGTCGAGCAGGCCGTCGCCGCGCTCGACACCGACCCGGCGCGGACGCTGCACGGCACCGACGCCCTCCAGGAGTGGATGCAGCGCACCGCCGACGCCGCCATCGCGGCACTGGACGGCGTGCACTTCGACATCCCCGCACCGCTGCGACACCTCGAGTGCCGCATCGCACCGACGCAGACCGGTGGCATCTACTACACCGGCCCCTCGGACGACCTCTCCCGGCCGGGTCGGATGTGGTGGTCGGTGCCGGCGGACGTCACCGAGTTCAACACGTGGCGCGAGCGCACCACCGTCTACCACGAGGGCGTGCCCGGCCATCACCTGCAGGTCGGAGTCACCGTGGTGAACCGCCAGCGGCTGAACCGCTGGCGTCGGCTGATGGCGTGGACCTCCGGCCACGGCGAGGCTGGGCCCTGTACGCCGAGCGGCTGATGGCCGACCTGGGCTTCCTGGAGGACGACGGCGACCGCCTCGGCATGCTCGACGGTCAGCGGATGCGCGCCGCTCGCGTGGTGTTCGACATCGGCGTGCACCTGGGCCTGCCCGCACCGGAGCAGTACGGCGGCGGGACGTGGGACGCCGACAAGGGATGGGCGCTGCTGCGGGACAACATCCACATGCCGGAGTCGTTCATCCGCTTCGAGTGGATGCGGTACCTCGGCTGGCCGGGCCAGGCACCGTCCTACCTGGTGGGACAGCGGCTGTGGCAGCAGACCCGGGACCACGCCGCGCTGGCGGCCACGGCCCGCGGCGAGGCGTTCGACCTGCGCACGTTCCACGACCACGCGCTGTCGCTCGGCTCGCTGCCCCTTCAGGTGCTGCCGGCGGCGCTCACCCGGCGCTGACCGCCGCGCGCCGACCCGGGCCGTGCAGCGGCGCCCGCCGCGGCGCGCCCGCTGGCGAACCGGTCAGCCGAGCAGACCGGCCCCGTACCGGATGACGATCATCGCCAGCAGCACCACGCAGAAGGCGCCGGTGACGAACCAGTCGTTGCCGGACGCGACGAACCGGCGCGCGCCCACACCGGCCGGGCCGGGCAGCGCCAGGTTGCCCTCGCGCACGTTGAACCGCGTCAGCCCGGCCCACACCAGCGTCGTGGTGAACGTGATCAGCAGGCACCACGGGCACAGCGCGTGGATGACGAAGTACGACTGGGTGAACAGCCAGAGGGCGAACAGCAGACCGACCGTGTACAGCGCCTGGGCGCCGAGCATGAACCACCGGGGGAACCGGACCCCGGCCAGCACCGCGACCGAGATCGTCAGCACCACCGACTCGAACAGGATGCCGAGGAACGCGTTCGGGAACCCCAGCAGCTGGGCCTGCCACGTCCGGGCGACCGTGCCGCAGCTGATCACGCTGCTGATGTCGCAGGAGAACACCGCATTGGGGTTGGCCGCCAGGTGCCACGACTCGATCGACAGCACGAAGGACGTGTAGAGCCCGAGCAGCCCGGACACGATCATCTCGATCGCCGTGCGCCGAACCCACCGCGTCGGGGCGGGTGCGAGCAGCTGCGGGTCGTCCGTCCCGTCGAGGCCGTCGACCTCGTCGTCCAGCACGTCGTCCAGCTCGACGCCGTCGCCGCCGGACCCTGCGCGCGTGTGTGCCACGGCCCCTCCCCGTCTCGTCGTGCGCCATTGTGCCCGACGAACCGGGGGGCGACGGAGGCCCGAAGCCCCGCTCCTCGGCACGGGCCGCCGGCACGGCGCAGGGGCCGGTCGTCGGGCCGCCCCGAGGTCGCGCGGCTACTGTTCCCCAGCGTGACGCGCCTGCTGCTGGCCTCCGCCTCCCCCGCCCGCCGGGCCACCCTCCGGGCCGCCGGCATCGAGCCGCTCGTGCTCGTCTCCGAGGTGGACGAGGACGCCGTGCTCGCCGCCGCCGGTGGGCTCTCCCCCGCCGAGGCTGTGCTGGTCCTCGCCCGCGCCAAGGCCGAGGCCGTGCACGCCGTCCTGCCCGACCGTCACCCGCGCACGCACGACCTGGTGCTGCTCGGCTGCGACTCGATGCTCGAGCTGGACGGCCAGGTGCTCGGCAAGCCGACGGACGCCGCCGACGCGCTGTCCCGCTGGGACGCGATGCGCGGCCGCAGCGGCGTGCTGCACACCGGGCACTGGCTGGTGGACGCCCGCGCGGCGACGGCCGGCGGCACCGGCGCCACGTTCGGCGAGACCGCCTCGACGGTGGTGCACTTCGCCGACCTGTCGGACGCCGAGGTCGCGGCGTACGTCGGCACCGGCGAGCCGCTGCTGGTCGCGGGCGCGTTCACCGTCGACGGCCGCGGCGGTCCGTTCGTCGAGCGCATCGAGGGCGACCACCACAACGTCGTCGGCCTCTCGCTGCCGCTGCTGCGCCACCTGCTGGCGCGGGTCGACGTACCGCTGACCGACCTCTGGGCCTGACCGACCCCGCTGCTCCCGCCGCCACGTGTGGGACCTGCACAACCCGGACGGCGCGCGCCTTGGTGGTTCGCCCAAACCTGACCGGCACCGCCCAGCCGCACCCGTCCCCGCGATGGACCGGGCGTTACGGTGAGCCGTGCCCGCCATCACCAAGGTCCTGGTCGCGAACCGGGGCGAGATCGCCGTGCGCATCGCACGTGCCTGCCGCGATGCCGGTATCGCCTCCGTCGCCGTGTACGCCGAGCCCGACCGGGAGGCTCTGCACGTGCGGCTGGCCGACGAGGCGTACTCGCTCGGCGGCGCCCGCGCCGCGGACACCTACCTCGACTCCGCCAAGCTGCTCGACGTCGCGCGGCGCGCCGGTGCCGACGCCGTGCACCCCGGTTACGGCTTCCTCTCCGAGAACGCCGCCTTCGCGCAGGCCGTGATCGACGCCGGGCTGGTGTGGATCGGTCCGCCGCCCGCGGCGATCGAGTCGCTCGGCGACAAGGTGAGCGCGCGGCACATCGCGCAGCGTGCCGGGGCCCCGCTGGTCGCCGGCACGCCGGACCCGGTGACCGGTCCGGCCGAGGTGCACGCGTTCGCCGCCGAGCACGGGCTGCCCGTGGCGATCAAGGCGGCGTTCGGCGGCGGCGGGCGCGGCCTGAAGGTGGCCCGCACGGACGACGAGATCGACGAGCTGTACGAGTCGGCGGTGCGCGAGGCGGTCGCCGCCTTCGGCCGTGGCGAGTGCTTCGTCGAGCGCTACCTGGACCGGCCCCGGCACGTGGAGACGCAGTGCCTGGCCGACCAGCACGGGACGGTCGTCGTCGTCTCCACGCGAGACTGCTCGCTGCAGCGTCGCCACCAGAAGCTGGTGGAGGAGGCGCCCGCACCCTTCGTCACCGCGGAGCAGCACGACGAGCTGGTCCGGGCGTCGATCGCCATCATGCGCGAGGCCGGCTACGTCGGCGCCGGCACCTGCGAGTTCCTGCTCGCGGCGGACGGCACCATCTCGTTCCTCGAGGTGAACACCCGCCTGCAGGTGGAGCACCCGGTCAGCGAGGAGGTCAGCGGCATCGACCTGGTCCGCGAGCAGCTGCGGGTCGCCGCCGGCGAGCCGCTCGGCTACGACTCCGTGCCGACCCGCGGCCACTCGATCGAGTTCCGCCTCAACGGCGAGGACCCCGCGGCCGGCTTCCTTCCCGCGCCCGGCCGGATCAGCACGCTGCGGTTCCCCTCCGGCCCCGGGGTCCGCGTCGACTCCGGCGTGGTCGAGGGCGACACCGTCTCCGGCGCCTTCGACTCGATGATCGCCAAGCTGATCGTCACCGGCGCCGACCGCCGCCAGGCGATCGAACGCGCCCGCCGCGCGCTGTCCGAGCTCGAGGTGGTCGGCATCCCCACGGTGGCGCCCTTCCACCGGGCCGTGCTGCAGACCGAGGAGTTCGCGCCGGCAGACCCGGCGCAGCCGTTCACGGTGCACACCCGCTGGATCGAGACCGAGTTCGCGGACCGCCTCGCAGCCCTGGCAGCGGCCGCCCCGAGGACTGCCGACGACGAGGACGACGAGCCGGACGCGCTGGAGCGCGTGGTGGTCGAGGTCGGCGGCAAGCGCCTCGAGGTGGTCCTCCCCGCTGCACTCGCCGGCGGGCGCACCGGCCCCCGTGGCCGCGCGGCGCTGCCGACGGCACGCCGGCCGGTACGTCGGGCGGCGGCCGCCAAGCCGGGCGGCACCACGCTGACGTCGCCGATGCAGGGCACCATCGTCAAGGTCGCCGTTGCGGAGGGCGCACAGGTGGCCGAGGGTGACCTGGTGGTGGTCCTCGAGGCGATGAAGATGGAGCAGCCCCTGCTGGCGCACCGCGCGGGCACCGTGACCGCGCTCAGCGCCGGGGTGGGGTCCAGCGTCTCGGCCGGCACCGCCATCTGCGAGATCGTCGGCTGACCGCGTGACGGACGCCGCGGTGCCGCCCCGTGACCGGCTGCACCGCCAACCCGGCGACGGCTGGGTGGACTGCCGCTGCGGGCGCCGCCACTGGGGTCTGTTCGGCGCCGCCGGCCTGCTGCTGGTCCGGCGCGGTGCCGACGGACGGCCGACGCACGTGGTGCTGCAGCACCGCGCCACGTGGAGCGACCAGGGCGGGACGTGGGCGCTCCCCGGCGGCGCGATCGCGCCCGGGGAGTCCGCCGTGGCGGGCGCCCTGCGGGAGGCGCACGAGGAGGCCGGTATCGACCCCTCCACCGTGGCGGTGCGTGGCGAGCACGTGCTGGCGCACCCGGACTGGTCGTACACGACGGTGCTGGCCGACGAGGCGGGGCATGTGGTCCCCGCGGTGACCGATGCCGAGAGCACGGCGGTCGAGTGGGTGCCGGTGGACCAGGTGACGGCGCGACCGCTGCTGACGGCCTTCGCCGATGCGTGGCCGGAGCTGCGGGCACGGATCGGCGGCTGAGCCCCGGCTCCGGCCGCGGCGAGATCCCCTTGTCGGGCCCGTCCCAGCGTTGGTTAGGGTAGGCATACCTAACTCATCTGCCGCGGTCGTGCCGCGCCGTCGACGAGGAGCACCATGCCCCGCCGCCCACTCAGCCGCGCCCCGTTCGCGCTGGCCGCCATCGCTGCCGTGCTCACCGTCACCGCCTGCGTCCCGAACCAGCCGGCGGCCGGCAGCCCCACCACCACCGGGACCGGCACGGTCTCGGTCAGCTCGACCTCGGACGCGTGCCGCCTGTCCGCCACCGAGGCGGCCGCCGGCACCCTCACCTTCCGGGTGCGCAACGACGGTGCGGACGTGACCGAGTTCTACCTGCTCGGCTCGGACGGTCTGCGCGTGGTGGCGGAGGCCGAGAACATCGGGCCGGGGCTGTCCCGGGACCTCGTCGTGCGCCTCGAGCCCGGCACCTACCGCACGGCCTGCAAGCCGGGGATGACGGGGGACGGCATCCAGGCGCCGTTCACGGTCGTCGGCACGGCCGCGACGGTGGACGCGCACCGCGCGGAGGTGCTGTCGGCGGCGCAGACGTCGTACGTCGCCTACGTCCGCGACCAGGTCGGCCAGCTCCTGACCGCCACCCGCCGGTTCGCCGACGCCTACACCGCCGGCGACGACGCGACGGCGCGCACGCTGTACGCCCCGACCCGGGTGCACTGGGAGCGGGTGGAACCCGTCGCCGAGTCGTTCGGGGACCTCGACCCGCTGCTCGACCTGCGGCAGGCCGACCTGACGGCCGGGCAGGCCTGGACCGGCTGGCACCTGCTGGAGAAGGACCTGTGGGCACCGGACGCGGCGGCGAACGGCGGCGCGCCGTACGTCCCGCTGACCACCGCGGAGCGCCGGTCGGCCGCCGACCAGCTGGTCGCGACCACGCAGCAGCTGATGGACCGCGTGACGGCCGCGGACTTCACCGTCGAGGCGTCCCGCATCGCGAACGGTGCCAAGGAGCTGCTCGACGAGGTGGCGACCGGCAAGGTGACCGGCGAGGAGGAGACCTGGTCCCACACCGACCTGTGGGACCTGCAGGCGAACCTGGACGGTGCGCACATGGCCTACCAGGTGCTGGCCGACGTGGTGCGGGCCGGCGACCCCGGCCTCGCCACCGAGCTCGACCAGCGGTTCCAGGCCGTCGCCACGCTGATGGCGACCCACGGGTCCTACGACGCCGGGTTCGCCGGCTACGACTCCCTGTCCGCCGATCAGGTCAAGCAGCTGTCGGCGGCGGTCGACGCGCTCTCCGAACCCCTGTCCCGGCTGGCCGCGGCCGTGGTCGCCGCGTGACGCCGTCCGCTCGGCCCGGGCGGCCCACGGCCGGCGACGCGGGCACGCGACCGGCGCACACCCTGTCCCGACGGGCGTTCCTCGGGCTCGGCTCCGGGGTCCTGGCCGCGGGCGCGGTCGGAGCCGCCGGGTTCGAGGTCGGCCGGCGCGCCGCGGTCGAACGGCTCCCCGGCAGCCCGGCGGGCACCCACCCGTTCACGGGACCCCACCAGGCCGGGATCGTCACACCCGCGCAGGACCGCCTGTACCTCGCCGCGTTCGACGTGACGACGACGTCCCGCGACGAGCTCGTCGGGCTACTGCGCCGCTGGACGACGATCGCCGCCCGCCTGACGCAGGGCCTTCCGGCCGGTCCGCTCGGTCCGGTGTCGGGACCGTACGAGGCGCCGCCGGACGACACCGGCGAGGCGCTCGGCCTGCCGCCCGCACGGCTGACGCTGACCTTCGGCTTCGGCCGGTCGCTGTTCGTCGGAGCGGGTGCCGTCCCGCGGGACCGGTTCGGTCTCGCAGCACGGCTGCCCGCGGGCCTCGTCGAGCTGCCCCACTTCGCCGGCGACGCCCTCGACCCGGCACGCAGCGGCGGCGACCTGGTGGTTCAGGCGTGCGCCGACGACCAGCAGGTGGCGGTGCACGCCGTGCGAAACCTGTCCCGTGCAGCGTTCGGAGCCGCGACGATCCGGTGGACCCAGCTCGGCTACGGCCGGACGTCGTCCACCTCGACGGCGCAGCAGACGCCACGGAACCTGTTCGGCTTCAAGGACGGCACGGCGAACGTCATGGCGGAGGACACCGAGGCCCTGGCGCAGCACGTCTGGGTACCGTCCGGCGAGGCGTGGCTGGCGGGAGGTTCGTACCTGGTCGCGCGGCGCATCCGGATGAGCATCGAGACGTGGGACCGCGCCTCGTTGCGCGAGCAGGAGGCCGTCGTCGGGCGAACCAAGGGCGAGGGGGCACCGCTGTCGGGCGGCAGCGAGCGCACGGAGCCCGACCTGGCCGCCACGGGGTCCGGCGGCAGCCGCCTCGTACCGGCGGACTCCCACGTCCGGCTCGCGCACCCGAGCACCAACGGCGGGGTGCGGATGCTGCGGCGCGGCTACACGTTCACGGACGGCAACGACGCGCTCGGCCGGCTCGACGCCGGGCTGATGTTCCTGGCGTTCGTCCGGGACCCCCGGACGCACTACGTGCCGATGCAGACGGCACTGGCACGGTCGGACGCCATGGGCGAGTACCTGCAGCACACGGGTTCCGGGCTGTACGCCGTGCCGGCGGGCGTCACGGCGGGCTCCCTCGTGCTGGGGGCGGACGGGACGCCGGTCGCCACCGCCGCGAGCCCGTTCGTCGGCCAGGCGGCGTTCGACTGAGAGGGGCGCTTAGGTTAGCCTTACCTCACCGACCTCCAGGCGCCCCAGCGGCCCACCGATCACGAAGGTGCACGATGCTCGCCAACTACCTGATCGGCCTCCGCGAAGGCCTCGAGGCCGCCCTCGTCGCCAGCATCCTGGTCGCCTACCTGGTCCGCCTGGGCCGGCGCGACCTGCTCCCCGCGCTGTGGGCCGGCGTGGCCGCCGCAGTCACCGTCTCCCTCGCCTTCGGGGCGCTGCTGACCTTCGGTCCGTCGGGTCTGGCGTTCCGCGCTCAGGAGGCACTGGGTGGCCTGCTCTCGCTCGCGGCGGTCGGCCTGGTCACCTGGATGATCTTCTGGATGGCACGCACGGCCCGGTCGATGCGCTCGGACCTGCAGCACCGGCTCGACGACGCCGTGGCGGCCGGACGGGCCGCAGTCCTGGTCACGGCCCTGCTCGCCGTCGGCCGCGAGGGGCTGGAGACGGCGCTGTTCCTGTGGGCCGGTGCCAAGGCGGCCGGGACGACGAGTGCCGCACCGCTGACCGGTGCCGCGCTGGGGCTGGCGACGGCCGTGCTGCTCGGCTGGCTGCTCTACCGCGGCAGCGTCCACCTGGACCTGCGGGCGTTCTTCGCCTGGACGGGGGCGTCCCTGGTGGTCGTCGCCGCCGGGGTGGCGGCCTACGGCATCCACGACCTGCAGGAGGCGGGCATCCTGCCCGGTGAGGACGCCCTCGCGTTCGACGTCTCCGGCGCCGTGCCGCCCGGCAGCTGGTACGGGGTGCTCCTCAAGGGCGTGCTGAACTTCTCCCCCGCGACGACGTGGCTGCAGGCGGTCGTCTGGGTGCTGTACGTCGGCGTGGTGCTGACGGCCTTCGTGCGGACCGCGTTCCCCCGGCGCGTTCGGCGCGCGGACCCGGCGGTGGTCGCCGCCGGCTGAGGCGCGGGCCCGTCCCGACCGGTCCGCCGGGTCAGTCCACCGGCCGGTGGTGCAGCATGCGCGCCACCTCCGCGATGGTCCCGGACATCGACGGGTACACCGTGATCGCGTCGGCCAGCTGGTCCGCCGTCATCCGGTGCGCCACCGCGAGCGTCAGCGGGAACACCTGCTCGCTGGCCCGCGGTCCGACGACGACGGCGCCCAGCACCGTCCCGCTCGAGGGGTGGGCGAACAGCTTCACGAAGCCCTCGTGCACGCCCAGCATCTTGGCGCGCGGGTTGCGCGCCAGGGGCAGGGTGCTGACCTCGTAGGGCGTGCCGGTCTCCCGCAGCCGCGCCTCGGACAGGCCGACGGTGGCGATCTCGGGAGTGGTGAAGACGTTCGCCGCCACGCCGCGGAGCGACAGCGGTGCGACGGCGTCGCCGAGCGCGTGGGACATCGCGATGCGGCCCTGGGTCGCCGCGACGGAGGCGAGCGGCAGGACACCCGTGCAGTCGCCGGCGGCGTAGACGCCCCGCGCGGACGTGCGGGACACCTGGTCGACCAGCACGTGGCCGGCAGGCCCGAGCCGGACACCGGCCTCCTCGAGCCCGAGCCCGGCGGTGTTGGGGACGGACCCGACCGCGAGCAGCACGTGGGAGCCGGTCACCACGCGTCCGTCGGACAGCTCCACCTCGACACCGTCCGCCGTGCGGCGGGCCGCCACCGCGCGCGTGCGGCCCAGCACGGTCATGCCGCCGGCGGTGAACACCTGCTCCAGCAGCTCGGCTGCGTCGGCGTCCTCCCCCGGCAGCACTCGGTCGCGGCTGGAGACCAGCACCACGTCGACGCCCAGCGCGCTGTAGGCACCGGCGAACTCGGCACCGGTCACGCCGGAACCGACCACGATCAGCCGGCTCGGCAGCTCCGCGAGGTCGTAGAGCTGTGTCCAGGTCAGGATGCGCTCGCCGTCCGGCATCGCCTCGGGCAGCACGCGTGGCGTCGCACCGGTGGCCAGCAGCACCACGTCGGCCTCGAGCACCAGGTCGTCCCGGCCCGCCGGGGTCCGGACCGCCACGTGCTGGGCGTCCTGCAGCGACCCCTCGCCGAGGAGCACCCGCACGCCCTCCCGCTCCAGCCGCGCGCCGATGTCCGCCGACTGGGCGGCCGCGAGCGCCTTGACCCGGGTGTTGACCGCCGCCAGGTCGATCGTCGGCCGCTGGGCCTGCGGCCCCCCCACCCCGAGCTCCGGCGCCAGGGATGCCGTGGTCATCCACTCCGCCGTCGCGATGAGCGTCTTGGACGGCACCACGTCGGTCAGCACGGCGGCCCCGCCGAGCCCCGTGCGCTCCACCACGGTGACGTCGGCCCCGAGGCGCCGGGCGACCAGCGCGGCTTCGTACCCACCCGGCCCTCCGCCGATGACGACGACACGACCGGTCGGGACGGCGGGAGCGCTCACCCCCGCATTCTGCCGACCCTCGCCCGGAGCCGCTCACCTGGGCACGGAGTGTCCGCCGCTAGCCTTCGAGCCATGACCGGACCCGTGCCCGACCCCACCACCGGCGAGACGCTCGCCACCGTCCCCGACCTGGACGACCCCACCACCGACCCCGCCGAGGTGGCCCGGGCCGCCGCCGCGGTGATCGCGGCGCGCACCGGGGTGCCCCACCACGACGTGGCCCTGGTCCTCGGTTCGGGCTGGGGCGGCGCGGCGGACCTGCTGGGCGAGACGGTCGCCGAGCTGCCGAGCCACGAGGTGCCGGGATTCAGCCGGCCGGCGGTCGTCGGCCACACGGGGACGTTGCGGTCCGTGCGGTACGCGGCGCCCGACGGGACGGACCGGTTCGCCCTGGTGCTCGGGTCGCGCACGCACCTCTACGAGGGTCGCGGTGTGCGCCGGGTGGTGCACGGCGTCCGCACGGCGGCGGCCACCGGCGCGCGGGCGGTCGTGCTGACCAACGGCTGCGGCGGCCTGGACCCCGCCTGGGCCCCCGGCACGCCGGTGCTGATCAGCGACCACATCAACCTCACCGCGACCTCGCCGCTGGAGGGAGCGACCTTCGTCGACCTGACGGACCTCTACTCCGCGCGGCTGCGCGCCATGGCGCACGAGGTGGACCCGACCCTCGCCGAGGGCGTGTACGTCCAGTTCCGCGGGCCCCACTACGAGACGCCGGCGGAGGTCGCGATGGCCGGTCGCATCGGTGGCCACCTGGTCGGCATGTCCACCACGCTCGAGGCGATCGCCGCGCGCCACTCGGGCCTAGAGGTGCTCGGGGTCTCGCTGGTCACCAACGCCGCAGCCGGGATCAGCCCGGAACCGCTGTCCCACGCCGAGGTGCTGGCGGCCGGTGCCGCCGCCGGCCCGCGGATCAGCGCGCTGCTGGCGCAGGTGGTCCGCCGGATCTGACCGGCCGCACCCGTCTGCCCTACCGTGGCCCCATGAGCAGCGACGACGCCTCGTCCGACCTCGGCTCGCGGGTCCGGGCCTGGATCGACGACGACCCCGACCCGACCACCGCGGCGGAGCTGACGGCCCTGCTGGCCCAGGCCGAGACGCCCGTGCAGCCCGCGCCGGGCCACCGGGACGACCCGGTCCACCAGCGTGCACGGCAGGAGGCCGAGCTCGCCCGGGCCGAGCTCGAGGACCGGTTCTCCGGGCTGCTCGAGTTCGGTACCGCGGGTCTGCGCGGCGCGATGGGCGGCGGTCCGCACCGGATGAACCGTGCGGTGGTGATCCGCGCCGCGGCCGGTCTGGGCGAGTACCTGCTCGGCGAGCTCGAGGGGATGGCACCGCCGCCACGGGTCGTCGTCGGCTACGACGCCCGGCACCGTTCCCGCGACTTCGCGCTCGACTCCGTCGCGGTGCTGACGGCGGTCGGCATCGAGGCGCTGCTGCTGCCCGCGGCCCTCCCGACGCCGGTGCTGGCGTTCTGCGTCCGGCACCTGGGCGCCGACGCCGGCATCATGGTCACCGCCTCGCACAACCCCGCGGCCGACAACGGGTACAAGGTCTACCTCGGTGGTCGCGTGACGGAGGACGCCGCGCGCGGCTCCCAGATCGTGCCGCCCGTGGACGCCGCGATCGCCGCGCACATCGCGCACGTGCGCTCCGTCGCCTCGGTCCCGCGTGCGGAGTCCGGCTGGCGGGTGCTCGGCACCGACGTGGTGGACCAGTACGTCGCAGCCACCCTCTCGGCCGCACCCCCGACGCCCGCCGACGTGGCGCTGGCCTCCGACCTGCGCATCGTGCTCACCCCGATGCACGGCGTCGGCGAGCGGGTCGCCACGCGGGTGCTCGCCGAGGCCGGTTTCACGCACGTCACCGTGGTGCCGGAGCAGGCGGAACCCGACCCGGACTTCCCCACCGTGGCGTTCCCCAACCCCGAGGAGCCGGGTGCTCTCGACCTGGCGCTGGGGCTGGCGCGCGACGAGGGCGCCGACCTGGTGCTCGCCCTCGACCCGGATGCCGACCGGTGCGCCGTGGGGGTCCTGGACCGCCGCGCACGCTCGTTCCACGGTCCGGAGACGGCCGCCGCGGAGGGCTGGCGCGGGCTGCACGGCGACGAGACGGGGGCGCTGCTCGGCTGGTCGGTGGCGGAGGAGCTGTCCGGCCGTCCCGGCGCCGTGCTGGCCTCGTCGATCGTGTCGTCACGCCAGCTGGAGCGCATCGCCACCGACCACGGTCTCGGCTTCACCCCCACCCTGACCGGGTTCAAGTGGCTGTCCCGCGTCGAGGGGCTGGTCTTCGGCTACGAGGAGGCGCTCGGCTACTGCGTCGACCCGCAGCACGTCCACGACAAGGACGGGATCAGCGCCGCGCTGCGGGTGGCGCGCCTTGCGGCCGCGCTCAAGGGCGACGGCCGGACGCTGCTGGACCTGCTGGACGACCTGGCGCGGCGCTACGGGCTGTACCTGTCCGGGCAGGTAGCGGCTCGCTTCGAGGACGTCGCGGGCATCGCCGCTGCCGTCGACCGGTTGCGCTCGGCCCCGCCGGCACGGCTCGCCGGATCGCCGGTGGTCCGCATCGACGACCTGGCGGCGGGCACGGACGACGACCGCGGCGGCCTGCCCCCCACCGAGGGCCTCCGCCTGCTCACCGAGGACGGCACCCGCGTCGTCGTGCGGCCCAGCGGCACGGAGCCGAAGGTGAAGTGCTACCTCGAGGTGATCGTCCCCGTCGCGCCGGACGCCTCGGACGCCGACGTCACCTCGGCACGCACCACGGCACGGTCCCGCCTGGACGTCCTCGCGCGCGAGATCAGCTCCGCGCTCGGCCTGTAGCGCCGCGAGCCCCGTCGGCCATCCCGACGCGACGACGCAGCACGGAGAGGGGCGGGTGCGTGCGCACCCGCCCCTCTCCGTGCCGACCTACCGACCCGTCCGTCGACTCAGTACGAACCCTCGTCGGCCGTCAGACCGCCCAGCACCGCGGCGGTGGACGACAGACCCAGCCGGGTCGCCCCCGCGTTGATCATCGCGATCGCGTCGGCCGCCGTCCTGATCCCGCCGGACGCCTTGATGCCCAGCCGGCCACCGACCGTGCCGGCCATGATCCCGACCGCCCGCACCGTCGCACCGCCGGCCGGGTGGAACCCCGTGGACGTCTTGACGAAGTCGGCACCGGCCGCCGCAGCCGCGCGGCACGACTCGATGATCTCGTGGTCGGACAGCGCCGCCGTCTCGAGGATCACCTTCAGCACCGTCGGGTGCGGCGCTGCCGCGCGGACCGCCGCGATGTCGGCCTGCACGTCCTCGAAGCGCCGCTCCTTGGCCGCACCGATGTCGATCACCATGTCGACCTCGTCGGCACCGTCCCGCACCGCACGGGCCGCCTCGGCAGCCTTCACGTCGCTGTGGTGCTTGCCGGACGGGAACCCGACCACGGTGGCGACCTTGACGTCCGGCGCACCGTCGAGACCGACCGGGATCTCCAGCGGGAGGAAGGACGGCGAGACGCAGACGGCGTACACCCCGAGCTGCACGGCCTCGGCCACCAGGGCGTTCACATCGGCCCGCGTCGCCTCGGGCTTGAGCAGCGTGTGGTCCACGAAGGTCGCCAGGCCGGCGGCGTCCAGCGGCCGGTGGGCGCCCTCGAGGGTGATGTGGTGGTTCATGCGCGGTGCCTCCCGCCAGCAGCCCGGGCGAACCCCGGGGTGATGACCTCGTCGATGAGTCGGGTCCGCTCGTCCTCGTGGACGAACGCGTGGTGTGCGGCGGTCAGCGTGACCTGCCGCAGGTCGTCGAGGGTCCAGCCGGCCTGCTCGACCAGCTGCCGCAGCTCGCGACCGAGGGTGGTGCCGGACTGCAGCCGGTTGTCGGTGCTCACCGTGACGGCGAACCCCAGGCGCAGCAGCCGGGTGATCGGGTGGTCCGCCACCGAGGCGGCGGCGCCCGTCTGGAGGTTGGACGACGGGCACAGCTCCAGGGGGATCCGCCGGTCACGCACCCAGTGCGCCAGCGTGCCCAGCTGCCCGTCCGCCGAGACGTCGTCGGCGATCCGCACGCCGTGGCCCAGGCGGCAGGCGCCCACCTGCACGGCTTCCGCGATCGAGTCCAGACCCGCCGCCTCGCCGGCGTGCACCGTCACCGGCAGCAGCCCGGCGCGCAGCGCGCCGAACGCGGACGTCAGGCGCGAGGGCGGGAAGCCGGCCTCCGGCCCCGCGATGTCGAAGCCGACGACCCCCCGGTTCCGGTACGCGAGCGCCAGGGCCGCCACCTCGTCACCACGGTCCGCCTGCCGCATGGCCGACAGCAGCGCACGCACCCGGATCGTCCGGCCCTGGGCCGCGGCCTCCTGCTCCCCCTCGGCGAACCCGGCGAGCACCGCGTCGAGCACCTGCTCGAGGCCCAGGCCGCCCAGCTGGTGCTGCTCCGGGGCGAACCGCTCCTCGGCGTACACGACGCCGTCGGCGGCGAGGTCGAGCACCGCCTCGCGCGCGACCCGGTGCAGCGCCTCGGCGGTCTGGAGCACGGCCACGGTGTGGGCGAACGTCTCGAGGTACCGCTCCAGCGACCCCGAGCCGGCCGCCCGCACGAACCAGTCGCCGAGCTCCTCCGGATCGGAGGTCGGCAGCGGGTGACCGGCGGCGTCCGCGAGGTCCACCACCGTCGCCGGTCGCAGACCACCGTCGAGGTGGTCGTGCAGCAGCACCTTCGGCAGGCCGGCCACCAGGTCCGTCAACGGCTGTGCCGGTGCTGGTGCTCGGGTCCCGTCCCGTCCGCCACCGGCCGGTGCGGGCGGGACCGTCAAGGATCCGTCGGGGGCGTTGTCCGGTGCCACGGACGGCTCCGGCAGGCTCGTCATGCGCTCACCGTAGTGTCGGCGGGTCGGTGCCCGGGACCACTGCGCACGTGCCCTCAGATCTCGTCGGGCTCGTCGTCGGCACCGACCTCGGTGTCCTGCTCGACGACGTCCGCCTCGGCGGCGACGTCGTCACGGTCGGGCCGCGGGAAGCCGGGGGCGTACTCCTCCGCGTCGGGTTCCGGCTCGGCCTCGTCGGTCAGCCGCCGCGGGACCTCGGGGTCCACCGGCTCGAGGCCGGCGTCCCGCCAGGAGTCCTGTCCGGGCACGGTGCTCATCGGTCCTCCTGGGGTCGACGCTGTCCGCCTCCCATCCTGGTCCGACGCCGAGCCGCGCGCCAGCACCGCGACCGCCCCGGTCTCGCGTCGGTCGCGGTGGCGCGGACCGCCCCGCCATCGCCCGTGGCGCGGGCTCAGTCGGCGACGCGCTCGAGGACCAGCGGGCCCCGCTCCGGAGCCGCGTCCGCGCTGATGCTGACGGCACCGACGAGCGCCTCGCGGGCCCTGCCGAACCGTTCCGGGGTGTCGGTGTGCAGCGTCATCAGGGGCTGACCGGCACGCACCCGGTCGCCCGGCTTGGCGTGCAGCTGCACACCGGCACCGGCCTGCACGGGGTCCTCCTTGCGGGCACGCCCGGCACCGAGCCGCCAGGCGGCGATGCCGACGGCGTAGGCGTCCAGGGCTGTGAGCACCCCGTCGGCCTCCGCCAGCACCTGCTCCGTCTCGCGTGCGACCGGCAGCGTCGCGTCGGGGTCGCCGCCCTGCGCGGCGATCATCGACCGCCACACGTCCATCGCGCGACCGTCGGCGAGCGCGGCCGCAGGGTCGGCGTCGGGCCGCCCGGCGCCGGCCAGCATCTCGCGCGCCAGGGCGACGGTCAGCTCGACGACGTCCGCCGGTCCGCCACCGGCGAGCACCTCCACCGACTCGCGCACCTCGAGGGCGTTGCCCGCGGTGAGGCCCAGCGGCGTGGACATGTCGGTCAGCAGCGCCACCGTGCGGACCCCGGCGTCGGTGCCCAGCGCCACCATCGTCTGTGCCAGCTCGCGAGCGCGGTCCACGTCCTTCATGAACGCCCCGGAGCCGACCTTCACGTCGAGGACCAGCGAACCGGTGCCCTCGGCGATCTTCTTGCTCATGATCGAGCTGGCGATCAGCGGGATCGCCTCGACCGTGCCGGTGACGTCGCGCAGCGCGTAGAGCTTGCGGTCGGCCGGCGCGAGCCCGGAGCCGGCGGCGCAGATCACGGCGCCGACCTCCTCGAGCTGGCGCAGCATCTCGTCGTTGGACAACGACGCCCGCCAGCCGGGGATCGACTCGAGCTTGTCGAGCGTGCCGCCCGTGTGACCCAGACCGCGGCCGGACAGCTGCGGCACCGCCACGCCGAACACCGCCACCAGCGGTGCCAGCGGGAGCGTGATCTTGTCGCCGACGCCGCCCGTCGAGTGCTTGTCGGACGTCGGCCGGGAGAGACCTGAGAAGTCCATCCGCTCGCCGCTGGCGATCATCGCGGCCGTCCAGCGGGCGATCTCGGCACGGTCCATCCCGTTCAGCAGGATCGCCATGGCCAGGGCGGACATCTGCTCGTCGGCGACCACGCCGCGCGTGTAGGCGTCGAGCACCCAGTCGATCTGGGCGTCCGACAGCCGGTGCCCGTCCCGCTTCGCGACGATGACGTCGACCGCGTCGAAGGCCTCCGCGCTCATCGGGCCGCCCCTGCCCGCGTGCCGAGGTCGGCCGGGCCGAAGGCGTCCGGCAGCACCTCGCTCATCGGCCGTACCCCCGAGACCGTCTCCACCAGCAGGTCCGGTCCGCCGTGCTCGAACAGCAGCTGCCGGCAGCGGCCGCACGGCGCCAGCACCTGGCCGTCACCGGCCACGCAGGTGAACGCCACCAGCCGCCCACCACCGGACACGTGCAGCCCGGACACCAGGGCGCACTCGGCACAGAGGGTGAGGCCGTAGGACGCGTTCTCCACGTTGCAGCCCGTCACCACCCGCCCGTCGTCGACCAGCGCGGCGGCGCCCACCGGGAACCTCGAGTACGGCACGTACGCCCGCTGCGACACCTCACGTGCGGCCGCGCGCAGCCCGTCCCAGTCGATCTGCATGTCAGCCCTTCACGTAGGGGACGCCGTCGGCGGCGGGGCCGCGCACGCGGCCGACGAATCCGGCGACCGCGAGCACCGTCAGCACGTACGGCAGCATCAGCATGAACTGGCTGGGCACCGGTGTGCCGACCACCGACAGCACGGACGCCAGCTTGGTGGCGAAGCCGAACAGCAGGGCGGCGCCGAGCGACCCGAACGGGGTCCACCGGCCGAGGATCATCGCGGCGAGCGCAATGTACCCGCGGCCGCCGGACATCTCCTGGCCGAACTGCCCGATGTACCCGATGGTGAGGAACGCACCGCCGAACCCGGCGGTCGCGGACCCCATCACGACGTTGCGCCAGCGCACCTTGTTCACGGGGATGCCGACGGTGTCGGCCGCCTCCGGGTGCTCGCCGACGGCCCGCACGCGCAGGCCCCAGCGGGTGCGGAACAGGCCGATGGTGAGCACCGCGACGGCGATGTAGAGGGCGTAGACGATCACCGTCTGCCGGAAGAGCACCGGGCCGAGCACCGGGATCTTCTCGAGCAGCGGGATGGCGATCGGCTGCATCAGCGGCGGGGTGTTCAACCGCGCCGAGTTGGGCTTCAGCACCGCGGAGAACAGGAAGCTCGTCAGGCCGACGGCGAGCACGTTGAGCACCACGCCGACGATGATCTGGTTCACCGCGTACCGCACCGTGAACAGCGCGAGCAGCAGGCCGAGCAGGTAGCCGGCGACCGGCGCCGCGAGCAGGCCGGCGTAGACGTTGTGCGTCACCGACGCCACGACCGCCGCCGCGAAGGCGCCCACCAGCAGCTGTCCCTCGATCGCGATGTTCACCACGCCGGACCGCTCGCACAGCACACCGCCGAACGCGCCGAACGCCAGCGGCACCGCCAGCAGCAGCGAGCCCTGCAGCAGGTCCACCAGCGACGTCTGCTTGCCGGCGACCGCCCACACCAGGAAGGCGAACACCCAGAGCAGGCCGAACCCGGCCAGCAGCCACATCGGCGTGCGCCGCCGCCGAACCGTCTGCGCGACCGTGAAGGCGGCGATCAGCAGGCACACCACGCCGATGACGATGTTGGTCACCTGCGACGGCACGACCAGCGGCGACAGCTGCACGGCGTCGGTACGGAACGACAGGTCGAACCGGCTGTGCGCGCCGGACGGAGCCCCGACGCCGAAGGCGAGCAGGGCCAGCAGCCCGGCCGCGGCGGTGATGCCGGGCACCCGCCACGACACCTTCGGTGCGACGACGCCGCGCTCGGGAGCTGCCAGCGGCTGGGCCGGCGGGGTTGCGGTGACGGTGCTCATGCCAGGGCCCCCTCGACGTCGGCGCTGGGCGCCGGCAGACGGAAGATCGTGCGGACCAGACCAGGTGCGGCGATGAACAGCACGACGAGCGCCTGGAGCACCAGCACGATGTCGATCGGCGTGCCGGTGACCACCTCCATGAAGCGGCCTCCGGCGGACAGGCCGCCGTACAGCAGGCCGGCCGCGACGATGCCGCCGGGCTTGGAGCGACCGAGCAGCGCGACGGTGATCGCGTCGAAGCCGATCGTGCCGGCGATGCCGTCGGTCAGGTACTTGCTGGTGCCCAGCAGCTGCACCGCGCCGGCCAGGCCGGCCAGCGCACCGGAGGCCAGCATCACGTACGCCGTCATGCGGGCCACGCTGATGCCTGCGGTACGGGAGGCGTACGGGTTGGCGCCGACCGCCCGGAACTGGAAGCCCAGGCGCGAGCGGGACATCAGCCACCACACGAACGCGGCGGCGACGAGCGCCAGCACGAAGCCCCACGTGGCCCGGTACTGCGAGCCGAACAGCAGCGGCAGCTGCGCGTTCGTCAGCACGGTCTGGGACTTGGGCTCCTGCGAGCCGTGCACGCGGAAGGCCGAGGTGGTCAGCAACCACGCCAGCAGGAACGACGCGACGTAGTTGAGCATGATCGTGACGATCACCTCGTGGGCGCCGGTCCGCGCCTTGAGCACGCCGGCGATGCCGCCCCACACCGCACCGGCGAGGACGCCGACGACCAGCGCGACCAGCACCGCCACCACCGGCGGCAGGTGGAACGTGAACCCGACGTAGCCCGACACCACCGCGCCCATGATCACCTGCCCCTGGGCGCCGATGTTGAACAGCCCGGCGCGGAACGCCACCGCCACCGCGAGCGAGGCGATGATCAGGGGCGTCGAGGTGGTGATCGTCTCGGTCAGCGGCCGGATCGCCTTGAGGACCGTGGTGGCCTGGTAGTCCAGGACGGCGCCGCGGAAGAGCGCGGCGTACGCGCCGCTGACCGAGTGCCAGGCGGCGCCGAGCAGGTCACCGGGGCGGGCGAAGAAGTAGCCGGCGGCGGCGGTCACCTTCTTGTCGACCGCCGCGATCAGGATGCCGCCGATGACGAGGGCCAGGACGAACGCGAGGACGGTCGTCAGGACCTCCCCGCTCGAGACCCGGCGCAGCCAGGAGGACGCCCGCTGCTCGCTCGACGGCTCCGGCGGCGCCGCCGGCGGTGCCGCGGCCCGGTCGGGAACCAGCTCGTCGGTCACGGGACCTCACCCTCCTCGGGCCCGGCGGCGGCAGCCGCGGACGGGTCCTGCTCGATCAGCGTCTCAGTGGTGGGGTGCTCGGCGGCATGCCGCTGCGCCTCCTCGTACGGCACGCCTGCCATCATCAGGCCGAGCACGTCGCGTGGGGTGTCGCCGGGGACGATGCCGACGATCCGCCCGCGGAACATCACGGCGACGCGGTCGGCCAGCGCGCTGACCTCGTCGAGCTCGGTGGAGACGATCAGCACCGGGGTGCCGTTGTCCCGCTCGGCGACGATGCGCCGGTGCAGGAACTCGATCGAGCCGACGTCCACGCCGCGCGTGGGCTGGCTGGCCACGAACAGGCGCAGCGGCCGGGACATCTCCCGGGCGACGACCACCTTCTGCTGGTTGCCGCCGGAGAGCCGTTCCGCCGGCTGCTCCGGCCCGCGGGTGCGGATGTCGAACTCGGCGATCCGCGCCTCCGCGTTGCTCTTGATCGCCGCGAGGTCCATGCCGAGACCGCCGCGGAACCGGGCGTCGGCGAACAGGTCGAGCACCAGGTTCTCCGCGACGGTGAACTCGCCGACCAACCCGTCGTGCGAGCGGTCCTCGGGGACGAAGCCGACGCCGTGGTCCAGCACCTCGCGGACGGAGCTGCCGACCAGCTCACGACCCTCGAGCACCATCGACCCGGTGGCCGGCACCAGCGCCAGGATCGCCTCGGCGAGCTCGGACTGCCCGTTGCCCTGCACCCCGGCGATCGCGAGGATCTCGCCGCGTGCGAGGTCGAAGGACACGTGGTCCACCACGCGGGCGCCGGTGCGGTCCGTCACGACGAGGTCCCGCACGAAGAGGGCCACCTCGCCCGGCTGCGCCGGGGCCTTGTCCACCTGCAGCATCACCGACCGGCCCACCATCATCGCCGCCAGCTCGGACTCGGGGGCGCCGGGGTCGGCCTGACCGACAACGCGACCGCGCCGGATGACGGTGATGACGTCCGCGACGGCCTTGACCTCGCGCAGCTTGTGGGTGATGAAGACGATCGACGTCCCGGCCGCCCGCAGCTGTCGCATGATCTCGATCAGCTCGTCGGTCTCCTGCGGCGTCAGCACGGCGGTCGGCTCGTCCAGGATCAGCACCTTCGCGTCCCGGGCCATCGCCTTGATGATCTCCACGCGCTGCTGCACGCCGACCGGCAGGTCCTCGATCACGGCGTCGGGCTCGACGTCGAACCCGAACCGTGCGGACAGCTCGCGCACCTGCCGGCGCGCGGCGTCCAGGTCCAGCAGCCCGGCCCCGCGGGTCGACTCGTGACCGAGCATCACGCTCTCGGCGACCGTGAAGACCGGGACGAGCATGAAGTGCTGGTGCACCATGCCGATGCCGGCCTCGAGGGCGTCGGCAGGGCCCTTGATCTTCGCGGGCTTGTCGTCGATGAGGATCTGCCCCGAGTCCGGCTCGTACAGGCCGAACAGGACGTTCATCAACGTCGACTTCCCTGCGCCGTTCTCGCCCAGCAGGGCGTGGATCTGACCCGGCTCGACGACCAGGTCGATGCGGTCGTTGGCCACCAACGGCCCGAACCGCTTGGTGATCCCCCGCAGCTCCAGCTTCACGTGCCCCTCCTCGGGCCTGCCGACGCTGGCCGGCCCCGCCGACCGCACCGACGACAGTAGCGGCCACCGTCGGCCGCGGGCTCAGACGCGACCGAGCCGGCCCGGGACGTGCCCGGACCGGCTCGGTCGACGGACTCAGGAGGCCTTCGGCGCGTTCGCCGACTGGACCGTGATCTTGCCGGAGATGATGTCGGCCTTCAGCTGGTCGACCTCCGACTTCAGGTCGGACGGCACCTTCGAGTCGAGGTCGTGGTACGGCGCGATGCCGACCCCGTTGTTCTTCAGCGTGCCGACGTACGGCGTCGCGTCGAACTTGTTGCCCGCCGCGTCGGTGACCGCGGAGCCCACGGCCGCACCGATCAGCTTCATCACCGAGGTGAGGATGATCGAGGACGAGTCGGGGTTGATCAGCGCACCGTCGGAGTCGACCCAGATCACCAGGGTGCCCGGGGTGGCCTTGGCGGCCGTGAGGGCGTCGAGCGCGGCACCGCCGGCGACCGGCAGCAGGATGTCCGCGCCCGCGGCGACCAGCGAGTCGGCGTTGGCCTTGCCCGAGCCCGGGTCGAACGGGCTGTTGCCGCCGTCGAACAGGCCGTCCTGCTTGGCCTTGTCCCACCCGATCAGCTGGACGTTCTTGCCCTTGACCTGGTTGTACTTGGCGATGCCGTCGGCGAAGCCGTCCATGAACACGGTGACGGTCGGGATCTTCAGACCGCCGTACGTGCCGACCTTGCCGGTCTTCGACATGCCCGCGGCGAGGTAGCCGGCGAGGTACGCGGCCTGCGCGGTGTCGAACTCGAGCGGCTTGACGTTGTCGAGGGTGAGGGCCTTGCCCTGCGCGTCCGTCGGCTGCGCGTCGACGAGCGCGAACTTCGTCTTGGTGTTCGCCTTCGCCGCGTCACCGGTCGCCGTGGACAGCTTGAAGCCGACCGTGACGATGATGTTGCAGTTCTGGCTGAGCATGTTCTGGATGTTCGGCGTGTACGCGTCGTCCGTCTTCGACTCGGCGCTGGCCGTCTGGATGCCCAGCTTGCCCGCCGCGTCCTTCAGGCCCTGGAAGCCGGACTCGTTGAAGGACTTGTCGTTGAAGCCGCCGGAGTCGGAGACGATGCAGCCCTTGAAGCTGGAGTTGGCTGCACCGCTGGCGGCTGCCGACGAGGTCGAACCACCGGTCGTCGGGGCGCTGCCGCACGCCGCGAGCGCGAGGGCGATCGCGCCGGTGAGCGCCGCCGCTCGAATCACGTTCTTCACTGGGTCTCCTGGGGTTCTCGTCGCCGCGCCGGCGGCCAGGGGTCCGAGCCGGCGACGACGCGCCGTTGCGCCGCCGCCGGGTCGGAAGCCGACCGGCATCGATCAGACGCGACCCTAGTGAGCGCTGCGTGTCCGTTGCGTTACCTGGCGGTATAGATCGAGCATCCGTTACCGCATTGGTACCTGGACCGGTCGCGCGCGCCGCCGGACGGGTGACGGGATCGGCGGTACGGCGCTCAGCGCACCGTCTCGACCGGCTCGTGCCGGCCGCCCAGCATCGCGGCGCGGGCGAGCAGCAGCGCGCCTGCCTCGATCGCACGCTCGTCGACCCGGAGGTCGCCCTGGTGGATGTCGTACGTGTGGCCGCCCGGGGTCCGCGTGCCGAGTCGCGCCAGCGCTCCCGGCACCTTGGTCAGGTACCACGCGAAGTCCTCGCCGCCGAGCGACTGCTCGGTCAGCGTGACGGCGTCCGGGCCGAGCACGTCGCGTGCGGCCGCCTCGAGCACCGCGGTGCTCCGCTCGTCGTTCTCCACGGGGGGCACACCGCGCTCGTGCCGGACCTCGAGCTCGACGCCGTAGGGCTGGACCACCTCGCGCACGGCGGACTCGAACACCTCCGAGGCGTGCTCCCACGCGCGGACGTCGAGGCAGCGGAGGGTGCCGGACAGCGAGCCGGTCGGCGGGATCGCGTTGGGTGCGGCGCCGGCGCGCACAGCACCCCACGTCAGGTTGACGCCCGAGCGCGGGTCGAGCCGCCGTCCGAGGACGGCAGGCACCTGCGTGATCACCTGGGCGAGGGCGAACACGACGTCGGCCGTCAGGTGCGGACGCGAGGTGTGACCACCGGGGCCCGTGAGGGTGACGTAGACCTCGTCCGACGCCGAGGTGATCGGGCCGATCCGGGTGCCGACCAGGCCGACGTCGAGCTTCGGGTCGCAGTGCACCGCGAAGATCTGGGCGACACCGTCCAGTCCGCCGGCGTTCATCACGTCGATGGACCCGCCCGGCTGGACCTCCTCCGCCGGCTGGAACACGAGCCGCACCGCGGTGCGCAGGTCCCCCGTCGCGTCGAGCTGCGCCAGCGCGAGACCGGCACCGAGCACCGCCGTGGTGTGCACGTCGTGGCCGCAGGCGTGCGCGACGTTACGGACGGTCGAGGTCCACGGCAGCTCGCAGCGGTCGACCACCGGGAGTGCGTCGATGTCGGCCCGCAGCGCGACGCGACGGACGTTCGGACCGGTGGGCCCGAGGTCGCACAGCAGCCCGGCGCCCGGCAGCAGCCGGGGACGCAGCCCGGCGGCGGCGAGCCGGTCGGCGACGACGCGCGTGGTGCGCTTCTCGGTCCGCGCGAGCTCGGGGTGGGCGTGCAGGTCACGACGGATGGCGACGAGCTCCGGACGGAGGGCGCCGACGATGCCGTGCAGGCGCGCCGCGAACGCGCTCTCCGGCGCCGGCGTCAACGAGGTGATCGGCGGCACGGGGTCGGTCGAGGCCGTCAGCTGGAGCGGTAGCACGGAATCCGGCTCGGGCTGCGACACACCGCGAGCCTAGTCGCGGCCGGTGGCGCCCCACCGAGCGCGACCAGCGGACGGACGCCGGTCGCCGCACCGTGCCGTCAGAGCAGGTCCTCCCGGCCCCGGGCACGCCACCCGTCGACCGCAGCCTTCACCGCCTGGGCGTGCTCGCGGGTGGTGACCAGCACCGCGTCAGCGGTGTCCACCACCACGGCTCCCGGCACCCCGACCACCGAGACGGTCCGACTGCCGGTCACCACCAGCGCGTCGGCGGCGTCGACCCGCAGCACCGCGGCGTCGTCGCCGAGCGTCGTGCCGCCCGCCGCCTGCAGCAGCGCACCGAGCGAGGCGAAGTCGCCGATGTCGTCCCAGCCGAACTCGCCCGGCACCACGGCGACGCCGCCGGCGGCGGCGACCGGTTCGGCGATCGCGTGGTCGATCGCGATCTTGGTCAGCCCCGGCCAGATCCGGGCCAGCGCAGCGTCCCGCTCCGGGGTGTCCCACACCCGCGCGAGCTCGCGGACGCCGTCCGCCAGCGCCGGCAGCTGCGTGGCGAGGTGGTCGAGCAGCACCTGCGCCTTGACGATGAACATGCCCGCGTTCCAGCGGTACTCCCCCGTGGCCAGGTACTCCGCAGCCGTCTGCGCGTCCGGCTTCTCGGTGAAGCCCACGACGTGGCGCGCGCTCGGCGCCTCGGGCACCCCGAGCGGCGCACCGGCGTGCACGTAGCCGAACGCGGTGGACGGTTCGGTGGCCGCGATGCCGATGGTCGCGACGTAGCCGGCACGCGCGGCCGCGACACCCTCACGGACCGCCCGGCCGAACTCCTCGGCACCGCTGATCACGTGGTCGGCGGCGAACGAGCCGAGCACCACGTCCGGACCGTGCCGGTGCTCCAGCACCGCGGCCGCCAGCCCGATCGCGGCCATCGAGTCCCGCGGCGACGGTTCGGCCAGCACCCGCTCGGTGCCGTCGGCCAGCAGCTCGGGCAGCTGACCGCCCACGGCCGCCGCGTGGCGAGCGCCGGTCACCACGAGCACGTTGCCGGCTCCGGTCAGCGGCGTCAGCCGGTCCACCGTCGCCTGCAGCAGCGTGCGTCCCGTCCCGGTGAGGTCGAGCAGGAACTTCGGGTGGCCGGCACGGGACAGCGGCCACAGCCGGGTACCGGCACCCCCCGCGGGGACGACGGCGTGGAAGCCGGGGACGGGCGTCGTGGCGAGGTCGGCGGGCATGGCGGCCAGGGTAGCGGCGCACGTCCCGGGCGGCTCCGGGCAGGGTCGTCGGGACGGCCACGCCGGGACCATCGGTCCGGAGCTCCGCGGCCCGGTCAGTACAGTGAACCCAGGACGTCGACGTCCTCCCCTGTGAACCTTCGCCAGGAAGGCCCTCAAGTGCCTACAGCGCCCTCAGCGCCGGCCGGAACGCTCTACCGCGGGCGGGAAGGCATGTGGTCGTGGGTCGCGCACCGCGTCACCGGCGTCGCGATCTTCTTCTTCCTGCTCGTGCACATCCTCGACACCGCGTTGGTGCGGGTGTCGCCCGAGGCCTACAACTCGGTGATCGGCACGTACAAGAACCCCGTGATGGGCCTGGGCGAGGCGGGGCTGGTCGCAGCGGTCGTCTTCCACGCCTTCAACGGCCTGCGGATCATCCTCGTGGACTTCTGGGCCAAGGGCGCCAAGTACCAGCGCGTGATGCTCTGGGTGGTCGTCGGGCTGTGGGTCCTCACCATGGCCGGCTTCCTGCCGCGGCACCTGATGCACGTGTTCGGAGGGGGCAACTGATGAGCGCGATCGCCGATCCGAAGGCCCCGTTCGTCCGCCGCAACCGGCGGACCACCCGCGGCAACACCGAGCTGTGGGGCTGGATCTTCATGCGCGCCTCGGGCGTGCTGCTCGTGGTGCTGATCTTCGGCCACCTGTTCGTCAACCTGTGGGCCGGCAAGGGCATCCACGCGATCGACTTCGGCTTCGTCGCCGGCAAGTGGGCGTCCCCGTTCTGGCAGGTCTGGGACCTGCTCATGCTGTGGCTGGCGATGATCCACGGCACCAACGGCGTCCGGACCGTCATCAACGACTACGCCGAGCGGGACACCACCCGGCTGGTGCTCAAGTCGGTCCTGGCGCTCGCGTTCGTGGTGGTGGTCGTGCTGGGCACCCTGGTGATCTTCACCTTCGACCCGTGCCCGGCAGGCGCCCCCGCGAACCTGCTGCCGTCGTTCTGCCACGCCTGACCGCGCCCGAGACCCGAGGACAACCATGCAGACCCATCAGTACGACGTGGTGATCGTCGGCGCCGGCGGCGCCGGCATGCGGGCGGCGCTCGAGTCGTCCACCCGCGCGCGCACGGCGGTCATCTCCAAGCTCTACCCCACCCGGTCCCACACGGGCGCGGCGCAGGGCGGCATGTGCGCCGCGCTCGCCAACGTCGAGGAGGACAACTGGGAGTGGCACACCTTCGACACCGTCAAGGGCGGTGACTACCTGGTCGACCAGGACGCCGCCGAGGTGATGGCCAAGGAGGCCATCGACGCGGTGCTCGACCTGGAGAAGATGGGCCTGCCGTTCAACCGCACGCCTGAAGGCCGGATCGACCAGCGCCGCTTCGGCGGCCACACCCGCAAGCACGGCGAGGCACCGGTGCGACGGGCCTGCTACGCGGCGGACCGCACCGGCCACATGATCCTGCAGACGCTGTACCAGAACTGCGTGAAGCAGAACGTCGAGTTCTACAACGAGTTCTACGTGCTCGACCTGCTGGTCGACCACGACCTCGCGGCCGGCCACGTGCCGGAGGGCGAGGAGGTGCACGCCTCGGGCGTCGTCGCGTACGACCTGGCCAGCGGCGAGATCCACGTGTTCCAGGCCAAGTCCGTCGTCCTGGCCACGGGCGGCGCCGGCAAGATCTTCAAGACGACGTCGAACGCGCACACGCTGACCGGTGACGGCATCGCCCTCGCGTACCGGCGCGGCATCCCGCTGGAGGACATGGAGTTCTTCCAGTTCCACCCGACGGGTCTGGCGGGGCTCGGCATCCTGCTGTCCGAGGCGGCCCGCGGTGAGGGCGCGATCCTGCGCAACAGCGAGGGCGAGCGCTTCATGGAGCGCTACGCCCCCACGATCAAGGACCTGGCGCCTCGCGACATCGTCGCGCGGTCGATGGCCAACGAGGTGCGCGAGGGACGTGGTGCTGGGCCGAACAAGGACTACGTCCTGCTCGACCTGACCCACCTCGAGCCGGCGCACATCGACGCCAAGCTGCCGGACATCACCGAGTTCGCCCGGACGTACCTCGGCGTCGAGCCGTACACCGAGCCCATCCCGGTGTACCCGACGGCCCACTACCTGATGGGCGGCGTGCCGACCAACATCCGCGGCGAGGTGCTGCGCAACGAGACCGACGTGATCCGCGGCCTGTACGCCGCCGGCGAGTGCGCCTGCGTGTCGGTGCACGGCTCGAACCGGCTCGGCACCAACTCGCTGCTGGACATCAACGTCTTCGGCAAGCGGTCCGGCATCGCGGCGGCGGAGTACGCCGCGGACGCCGAGTGGGTGGACCTGCCGGAGAACCCGGCCGAGTCCGTCGAGGCCGAGCTCGAGGGCATCCGCACGCGGCCCGACGGCGAGCGGGTGGCGGACATCCGCCGGGACCTGCAGCAGACGATGGACACCAACGCCCAGGTGTTCCGCACCGCGGAGTCCCTGACGCAGGCGCTGGAGGACGTCAAGGCGCTGCAGAAGCGGTACCAGGCCGTGTCGGTGCAGGACAAGAGCCGAACCTTCAACACGGACCTCCTCGAGGCGGTTGAACTCGGCTTCCTGCTCGACGTCGCGGAGACCGTGGTGGTCGGCGCCCTGAACCGCAACGAGTCGCGCGGCGGCCACTTCCGCGAGGACTTCCCCAAGCGGGACGACGCCGGTTACATGCGCCACACGCTCGCCTACCGCCGTCCGCTGTCCGTGGACCCCGCGGAGACGGACGGTGACCAGGAGGGCTCCTTCCACCGCGTCACGCCGTTCGACGACTACCAGCTGGTCCTGGGCTCGAAGCCCGTCACCGTCACCCGCTACCAGCCGATGGAGCGCAAGTACTGATGACAGCAACCATGGACAAGCCCGCCGCCTCCGGCGCCCCCATGGGCGAGGTGCCGACGTTCGAGGTGCGGCTGAAGATCCGCCGCTACCAGCCCGCGGACGCCGAACCGGCGCCCTACGGCGAGGTCGCGGAGCAGGGCCCCTCGACGTGGCAGGAGTTCGTGGTGCAGGTGCACGGCACCGACCGCGTGCTCGACGCCCTGCACAAGGTGAAGTGGGAGCAGGACGGATCGCTCACGTTCCGCCGCTCGTGCGCCCACGGCGTGTGCGGCTCGGACGCGATGCGGATCAACGGCCGCAACCGGCTCGCGTGCAAGACGCTGCTCAAGGACCTCGACCCGACCAAGCCGATCGTCATCGAGCCGATCAAGGGCCTGACCGTGATCAAGGACCTCGTGGTCGACATGGAGCCGTTCTTCGCCTCCTACCGCGAGATCATGCCGTTCCTCATCACCTCGGGGAACGAGCCGACCCGCGAGCGTCTGCAGTCGCCGACCGAGCGGGCGCGCTACGACGACACCACCAAGTGCATCCTCTGCGCCTGCTGCACGTCGAGCTGCCCGGTGTTCTGGAACGACGGCCAGTACTTCGGCCCCGCCGCGATCGTGAACGCGCACCGGTTCATCTTCGACAGCCGTGACGAGGGCGGCTCGCAGCGTCTGGAGATCCTCAACGACAAGGAAGGCGTGTGGCGCTGCCGCACCACCTTCAACTGCACCGAGGCCTGCCCCCGCGGCATCGAGGTGACCAAGGCGATCGCCGAGGTCAAGCGGGCGATGATCACCCGGGCCTTCTGAGCGTCGGCCTCCTGCAGCTCAGCCTCCCGAGCCGACCTTCGCGCCCTCCGGCGCGGGGGTCGGCTCCGGCTGTGTCAGGGGCGGGTTCGCGGTCCAGGCCGCGGCGAGCAGGACGATCCGCGACACGAGGTTGATCCACAGCAGCAGCACCACGATGACGGCGAACGACGCCAGCACGGGGTTGTGGCGCACGCTGCCGGACACCACCGACGTGCCGAGCACGCGGACCACGCCCAGACCGACGCCGGCGATGGCGGCGCCACCGAGCAGGTCCTTGCGTGGCGGTGACTCACCGGCGAGGACCTTGACCACGACGACGAACGTCACCGCGTCGACGACGAAGGTCACGGCGATGCCGAGCACCCGGCCGGCGAACCGCGCCATGGCGCCCCAGCCGACCGCGCCGAGCAGCCAGTCCGCCGCAGAGGTCAGCGCGAGCCCGAGCACGGCGGACACCAGCACCGCGAGGCTCATGGCCGCGAACCCACCGAGCTCCCGCAGCTTGTTCGACAGGGTGCTGCCCTGCTGCATCCGCCCGAACATCGCCCGGACGCTGGTCTGGAGCGCGCCGACCGCCGACAGCGCGCTGAGCACCAGCGTGACCAGCGCGACGATCCCGGCCACCGAGAGGCCGGCCGAGAGCCGCAGCTGGTCGGGCTTGATGACCCCCTTGCCGTCGCCGGTGTCGATCAGTCCAGGCAGGGTGTTCGCCACCGTGCCGATCACCCTGTCGTGCACGGCCTTGTTGCGGCCGAGCACCAGCATGAACACCGACCACCCGAGGGTGAGCGCCGAGAAGACCGCGAACAGGGCCGCGTAGGCGATGCCGCCGGTCAGCAGCCCTCCGCCAGCGGCGCCGAACCGCGAGTTCGCCCGGCCGGCACGACTGCGCTGCCACCACGCCAGCAGACGCTTGACCCGCTCCACGAGCCCGGACCACCCCCCGGTACCGGATCGCTGGGCGGCGGCACCGGCCCCGGCGGGATCCGGGGCGGCGGCCGAGGCGCGCGCATGTGCGGCGCCGGAGCCGGCCGGAGGCTCGACGGTCGGGTCGGTCTGATGGTCCACGGGCCGACCCTAGGTCGGCCGCACCACCCTGGCATCCGCTGCCGCGGGCCGCGGAACGCCCGCACGAGCGGCGCCGCCGCGCAACCGGAACGTGCGGACGGCGCACCACGTCCCGTCGTCGTCCTGCTCGTAGCGGCTGAACCCCGTCACCACGAAGGTCGCCTCGAAACCGGAGAGCCGGTCGAATACCTCGTCCAGCACCGGCTCCGGCACACCGTGCGCCACCGTGACGTGCGGGTGGTACGGGAACCGCACCGGCGTGGACAGTGGGCCCTGACGGATCCCGCGCTCGAGCTGTTCGCAGTCCGAGATGCCGCGGCTCAGCTGCAGGAACACGACGGGCGTCACGGGCCGGAACGTGCCGGTCCCTCGCAGCTGCACCACGAAGGGACGGTGCGCGGACGCGACAGCCGCCAGGTGCGCGTCGACGTCGTCGAGCGCCCCGGCGACGAGGTCCGTCGGACCGAGCAGCGTGATGTGCGGTGCGATCGCGTGCGCCTCCGGGTCGCCGGTGGCGATGCGCTCGGCGCGCAGCACGGGACCGTGCGGCTCGGGGACGCCGACGACGACGCCGATCCGCACCACGCCGGGCGGCACGGTCATCGGCGCCCTCGGCGGGCGAGCAGACCGGACCGCTCGTAGAGCCGGTCGAGGGTGACGGCCGCGATGTCGCGGGCCTTGCCGGCGCCCTCCGCGAGCACCTCGTCGAGCGCCGCGGGGTCGGCGAGGAAGTGCTGCACCCGCTCCTGGAACGGGGTGAGGAAGTCGACCACGACGTCGGCGAGGTCCTTCTTCAGGTCGCCGTAGCCCCGGCCCTCGTACTCGGCCTCGAGCTGCGGCACCGAGCGGTCCGTCAGTGCGGAGAAGATGGTCAGCAGGTTGGCGATGCCGGGCTTGGTGACCGGGTCGAAGCGGATCTCGCGCTCGGTGTCGGTCACCGCGGAGCGGATCCGCTTGGCGACCACCTTGGGGTCGTCGAGCAGCTCGATCAGCCCGTTGGGGCTCGCCGCCGACTTGCTCATCTTGGCCGTCGGGTCCTGCAGGTCGTAGATCTTCGCCGTGCTCTTGACGATGAACGGCTCGGGCACCACCACCGACCCGGCCCCGAGCCGGGCGTTCAGCCGCTGGGCGAGCGTCCTGCTGAGCTCCAGGTGCTGACGCTGGTCCTCCCCCACCGGGACGAGGGCCGTGTCGTACAGCAGGATGTCGGCGGCCATCAGCACCGGGTAGGTGAACAGGCCGACGTTGGTGCCCTCGGTGCCGTGGCGCGTCGACTTGTCCTTGAACTGGGTCATGCGACCCGCCTCGCCGAACCCGGTGTGGCAGGACAGGAGCCACGCGAGCTCGGCGTGCTCCGGCACGTGGGACTGGACGAACAGCATCGACCGCGTGGGGTCGACCCCCGCCGCCAGGTACTGGGCCGCCGTGCGACGGGTGCGCTCGCGCAGCACCGCGGGGTCCGGGCCGACGGTCAGGGCGTGCAGGTCGACGACGCAGTAGATCGCGTCGTGGTCCTCCTGCAGCGCCACCCACTGCGTCAGGGCGCCGAGGTAGTTGCCCAGGTGCAGCGAGTCGGAGGTCGGCTGCATCCCCGAGAACACCCGGGGCATGCCGGCGGTCAGCATCTGTGTGTCTCTCCTCATGTTGCCTCGTCGTCGTACGGCGCCGGTCCCGTGAGACCGACCTCGGACGACGGTACCGGCGAGCCGGTGGCACTCGTTGCCGGGCGGCCCACGGGACCCGCGGGACCCCGCCCGGAGCCGGGCCCGTCGTCCAGCAGCGCCTCGCGCACGATGCGGCGCGGGTCGTACCGACGCGGGTCCAGCGCCTCCCAGTCGATGCCGGTGTCGCCGAGCTCGGAGTCGACCCGGGCGCGCGCGTCCGACGCCAGCTGGCGCAGGCCCCGTGCCCAACGGGCGAGCTGCTCGGCGTAGGCCGGCAGGCGTTCGGGCCCCACGACGAGGGCCACGACGACGAGCAGGATGATCAGCTCGCCACCGTTGATACCGAACACCGGCCAAGGCTACCCCGCAGGGATCGGCGCCCCCGGATGCCGACGACCCGCTCGGTCCGCGGTCAGGGACCGGCCAGCACGTGGGCGACGGTCGACCAGCCGCGGCCGATCCGAGCCGGCACGCCGTCGTCGAACGGCGTCGCGGGGAACGCGGCCACGAGAGCCTCGACGCTGTCGTCGCGCGAGGCCGAGACCACCTCGACCACGCTGCCGTCGGACTGCCACACGAGGTGCCGCGGTGACGTGGAGAGCACGTACACGGCCCGGCCGTCCACCTGGTGCACCGCCACCCCGTGCAGCGCCGCGGTGTCCAGCCGCCCCTGCCTCTCGGTGACCACGACCGTGGCGCCCGTCGGACCGGTCAGGTCGAGCTCCACCGACGTCCCCGCCGGGTCGCCCCGGACCGCCGCGACCGCCCATCCTGCGGGCAGCTGCGGAGCGGTCCAGCCGCTGCCCGCGAGCGCGTCGACCGACGACGTCGACGTGGTGCGCACGGTGCCACCGGCGGACGGCGCCGGGGCGGCCGCCTGCCCGAGCAGCCCGAGCGCGACGGCCGGGTGGTCCGTGGGCACGACCGCGGGTCGGGCCCCGAGCGCGAACAGCCCCGTCGCGGCCAGCCCGAGCCCGGCAACCGCGCCGACCACGAGGCGGCTCGGCGACCGGCGTGCGGTCACCTCGCCGCGCAACGCACGGGACTGACCGCGGAGACCGAGGGCGCCGACCGTCGGACGCAGCGTGAACGCGGAGGCCAGCTCCTCGGAGCGCGGGGCGGCGAACGGGTCGCGCGGTGCAGGGCGGCGCTCGGGTGCCGGCGCCAGGGACAGGAGCCGGGCCGTCAGGTCGGGTGCGGGGTCGACGGGACCGGCGGCAGAGGCCAGCACGTCCCGCGCACGCCGGGCGGCTGCGAGCTCGCCGGCGCAGCGTGGGCACCCGGCGACGTGCGCGAGCGCCCGCTCCGTCTCCGCGACGGACAGCTGGTGGTCGACCAGCGCGCTGATCCGCGAACCGAGGTGGGTCATCCCCGCGCCCCCGCGACGGGTGCGCCCCCGGTGTCGCCGCCGAGTGCGAGCCGGACCGGCGCGGCATCGTCCGCCTGCGGCCGCCGGTGCTCGAGCGAGACCCGCAGCCGTGCCCGCGCGCGGTGGATGCGCGAGCGGACCGTGCCGAGCTTGATCCCGAGCGTGACGGCGATCTCCTCGTAGGAGAGCCCCTCGATGTCGCAGAGCACGACGGCGGCGCGGTACTCCGGTGGCAGCTCGTCCAGCGCCCGCTGCACGTCCTGGTCGAGGTTGCCGTGCTCGAAGGCGCGCTCGGGCGAGGCGAGCTCGTCCGACGTGGTCCACCGCTCGGTGTCGTCGCCCATCGCGTCGATCCGGATGCGCTTGCGGCGACGCGCCTGGTCGAGGAAGAGGTTCGTGGTGATCCGGTGCAACCAGCCCTCGAACGTGCCGGGCACGTAGGAGTCGAGCGAGCGGAACACCCGGACGAAGGTCTCCTGCGTCAGGTCCTCGGCGTCGTGCCGGTTGCCGGTGAGCCGGTAGGCGAGCCGGTACACCCGAGCAGAGTTGTCCCGGACGATCGCCTCCCACGTCGGGGCCTGCCACTCGGCGGGCTGCGTGGTCATCTGGTCCAGGTCCTCCTCCGGGCGGGTGGCCCGTTCGACGTCGACGGCCGGGTGTGGTCGTCTCGTGGGGTCGTCCGACGATCCTCCCAGGGCCGAGCGGCTTCCCACCACTGCGCAACGTCCTGAGCGGCCGATCGGTTCCGCCTCCGCCGGCCCTGGACGCAGCACCGATACGCTGACCCGCGGAAACGCCATCAGGAGGTCACCATCCCCACCGACAAGGCCCAGAGCTGGGTCTACTGCGAGGAGTTCGTCCCCGAGGACGACGTGCTGCGCCGTGCCCGCGAGCGCGCCGACCAGCTCGGCTGCACCCCGGTGCTGCCCGGCACCGGCGCCGCGCTGCAGGTGCTCGCGGCTGCCAGCCGGGCCCGTGCGGTGGTGGAGATCGGCACGGGCGCCGGTGTCAGCGCCCTCTACCTGCTGCGCGGCATGCCCGCGGACGGCGTGCTCACCACGATCGACGTCGAGGTGGAGAACCAGCGCGCCGCCAAGGAGGCGTTCGCGGAGGAGGGTGTGCGACCCACCCGTACGCGCACCATCTCCGGGCGGGCGCTCGACGTGCTGCCCCGGCTGACGGACGGTGCGTACGACCTCGTCCTGGTGGACGCGGACAAGGAGTCCTACCCCGCGTACGTCGAGCAGGCCGTGCGCCTGCTGCGGTCCGGCGGCGTGCTCGCCGTGGACAACGCGCTCTGGCACGACCGCGTGGCCGACCCGGCACGTCGCGACGAGACGACGACGGTCGTCCGCGAGGTCGGTCGCACCGTCCGCGACGACGCTCGGCTGATCTCGACGCTGCTGCCCAGCGGTGACGGGCTGCTGGTGGCCGTCCGCCGCTGAGCGGCGTCCGGCGGCCGGTCAGCTGAGGTCGGCCAGGTACTGCAGCAGCAGGCGGGCGCCGTAGCCCGTGGCCCCGGCCGTCACCTCGTGGGCATCGGCGGTGGCCCGTGCGGTGCCGGCGACGTCCAGGTGCGCCCAGCGGCGCGTGCCGACGAAGCGCTGCAGGAACAGGGCCGCGAACACCGAGCCGCCGCCCATGTGCTTGTCCCGCGCGGTCTGGCGCACGTCCGCGACGTCGGAGCGGAGCGAGTCCTGGTACTCCGCCGACAGGGGCATCGGCCACGCGAGCTCACCCGTCGCCTGGCCGGCGGCGGTCAGCGCCCGCACGAGGTCGTCGTCCGTCCCGTAGAGAGCGGCGTGGCCGCGGCCGAGGCCGAGCGTCGCCGCGCCGGTCAGGGTGGCGACGTCGATCAGCACGTCCGGGTCGAGCACCGCATCGGCGTAGGCGAGGGCGTCGGCCAGGACCATGCGGCCCTCGGCATCGGTGTTCTGCACCTCGACCGTGGTGCCGCCGTACACCCGCACCACGTCGTCCGGCCGGTACGAGGCCGCGCCGACCTGGTTCTCCGCGAGCGGGAGCACCGCCGTGACGCGGTGCACCGAGCCGCTGTGCGCGGCGCCGAGCACCGTGGCGAGCACGACGGCAGCACCCGCCATGTCGGTCTTCATCGGCACCATCGCCTCGCGCGGCTTGATCGACAGCCCACCGGTGTCGTACGTGATGCCCTTGCCGACCACCACGACGTGGTGCGCGGCCGGCTGCGGAGGCGTGTACCTGGCGACCACCAGCCGGGGGGTCGAGGCGGAGCCGCTGCCGACCGCGAGGATGCCACCGAACCCCTGGGCGGCCAGCTCGCGGGGACCCAGCACCTCCACGCTCACGCCGGCGCGCGTGGCCAGCCGACGCGCCTGATCGGCGACCCACGCCGGGTTCTTCACCCCGGACGGCGTGTTGGCCAGGTCCCGCACCAGCCACGTCGCCGAGGCGGCCGTGCGCGCGGCGACGACGGCCGCACCGACCCGGCCGCCGTCGCGGCCCAGCAGCACCAGCTCGGCGGCGGCCTTGGCGGTGTCCTTGTGCGCACCGCTCGGCTGGGCGTACGCGGCGAGGAGGTAGCCCTCGACGAGCGCCCGGGTCCAGCGCGCCACGTCCGACGACGCGGCGTGGTCGTCGTCGCCGAGGGTGGTCGCGACCGCGCGCCAGCCGCGGGACGCACGGGCCAGCGCCGCGCCGGCCCGGCGCAGGTCGGTGTCCGAGCCCTGCCCGACCCCGACGAGGACGATCCGCGGGGGAAGGTCCGTCCACGGCAGGGCGACTGCCGAGCCGACCGGCCGTGGCAGCTGCACGACGGAGGACTCCCCGGCTGCGCCGGTCAGGCCGGAGCGTTCCGCCAGCTCCGCCAGGTCGATGCCGTACCGAGCCGCGGCCTGCGCGGTCCCGGAACCCGCAGCCAACCCCTCGTCACCCTCGCGCCCCGGTGCGACCGGCACGGCGACGGCGTCGAGAGAGCCGTCCGTGAGCAGCGGGCTGTCCAGGAGCGCACTGCCCGACAGCGTGACGGTCGGAGGTGTGCGATGACGTGCCGACGGCGCCATCCCGCCGGCCGGCCTCAGCCGGCGACCGACGTCAGAGCCTGTCCCAGCTCCGCCGCCTCGGTCGCGTTGAGCTCGACCACCAGACGGCCGCCGCCCTCGAGCGGGACGCGCATGACGATGCCACGACCCTCCTTGGTGACCTCCAGCGGTCCGTCGCCGGTCCTCGGCTTCATCGCGGCCATGCGGGGCCTCTCCTTCGGCTGGTGTGACCCGGCCTCCCTGCGCAGGAAGGCGGTTGTCCGGGTCCCATCCTAGGTCACCCGCCCCTTCCGACCGGCCCTCGTACCGTCACGGTGGCCAGTCGCCGTGCGGGTTGAACAGCCACATCGTGCGGATCCAGAGCACCTGCAGCCCCACCATGAGGGCCAGCACGGCCCAGAACGCGATCCGCCGGGCACGTTCCGGGCGGGAGACCAGCCCGGCGGTGACCGCACCCATGGGGAACGCCAGCAGGAGGAAGCGGGCCAGGCTGCTCCCCGGCTCGATCACCGCGACGATGTACCCGATGTACGCCGCGGACCAGGTGTGCAGCTCGTTGCCGAGCCGCCAGGCCGCGGGAGCGACGAGCAGCGCGATGGTGAGACCGAACCCCGCGACCACGACGAGGGCCGCCCAAGGCCCGAACCAGAACTGCGGCACGTAGGTCCAGCCGTAGAACGGCGTGGTGGTCCGCACGCCCCGCCACGACTCCTGGGTGAGCAGATACCCGTTCGGGACCCCGGTCATCCAGCCGCAGATGAGCGGCCACGCGAAGCCGGACACCACGGCGACCGCACCGAGGGCCGCGACGCGCAGCACGTCGCGCAGCGGGAAGGCCTCGCTCCCCCGGCGGGCGTCGCGCCACCGCACGAGCGCGTGCACCGCGACGACGACGGCCATCGGCAGGGCGACGGCACGGGCGAAGCCCAACGCCAGCACGACCAGCGCCGCCGCGCCGTAGCGCCGTCGCATCAGCAGGTAGAGCGAGCCTGCGACCAGCAGCAGGGCTAGCGACTCGGTGTACCCCGCCTGGAGCACCGGCGACGTCGGGAAGACGCAGACCAGGGCGACGGTCGCCAGCGGCAGCGCCGGCCACGCGGCGACCGCACGGCGCGCGCCGAGGACGACGCAGCGGTGGACGAGGAGGACGGCGCCGGCGCCCAGCAGCGTGGAGACCACCGGGGCGGCCACCTCCCACGGCAGGCGGGTCACGGTCATCACCGCGCGCACGAGTGCCGGGTACAGCGGGAAGAAGGCCCACGCGTTCTGCTGCACCAGACCGTCCGCGCCGCGCGGCAGCGTGGCCGGGTAGCCGTGCTCGGCGATCTGCCGGTACCAGGACCCGTCGAACATCAGGCCGACGAACTTCCAGTACGACGGGTGCCCGGGCGTCCAGAGGTTCGGCAGCTGCAGCCGTGCCACCCAGACGAAGACCGCTGCGGTGAACAGGCGGGTCAGCCCGAACAGTGCGAGGACCTGACCCCACCAGGGCCAGCTGCGCGGGTCCGTCCGGGCGCGCCGGAGCGACGGCGACGGTTCGAGCACCACGCCGCTACCAGCCGGTGCTCTGCGTGGACGTGGCGTCCGCCTCCGCACGCACCGCGGCCTCCTCCTGCGCGCGCAGCTCGGCCCCGCGGCGCACGACGATCTCGACCGCCTCGTCGGGGTCGTCCGTCAGCCGCAGCAGGTCCGCGTCGGACGGCCCGACCATGCCGCGGTCGGTGACGGTGCTGCGGATCCAGTCGAGCAGGCCGCCCCAGTAGTCGGTGCCCATCAGGACGATGGGGAACCCGACGACCTTGTGCGTCTGCACCAGGGTCAGCGCCTCGAACAGCTCGTCCAGGGTGCCGAACCCGCCCGGCAGCACCACGAACCCCTCGGCGTACTTGACGAACATCGTCTTGCGGGCGAAGAAGTACCGGAAGTTGACGCCGAGGTCGACCCACTTGTTCATGCCCTGCTCGAAGGGCAGCTCGATGCCGAGCCCCACGGACAGCCCGCCGGCCTGCGCAGCGCCCTTGTTGGCGGCCTCCATCACGCCCGGACCACCGCCGGTGATCACCGCGTAGCCGGCGCGCGCCAGGCTCGCCGCCACCCGGCGCGCCAGCTCGTACTCCGGCCGGCCCTTGCGGATCCGCGCCGAGCCGAACACGCTCACCGCGGGCCCGACCTCGGCCAGCGCCCCGAAGCCCTCGACGAACTCGCTCTGGATCCGCATCACGCGCCAGGGGTCGTCGTGCAGCCAGCTGACCCGGTCTCCCCTGGTCAGCAGGCGCTGGTCGGACGTGGTGGCGGGGATCTGCGGACCGCGCAGCAGCACCGGACCCCGGCGGTACTCGGTGATGTCCTTGCGGCGGCGCCCGTCGCCCGAGCGTGCGACCTCGCGCCCGTCGGCGTCCTGGCCCGCCTCAGACCGTCCTGCCTGCGAGGAGCCGCGTGCGCCGCGGTCCTCGCCCTGCTGCTCGTCCATGGTGGGCACTCTAGGGCCGCGACCCTGGAGCGACCTGGCGGGTCAGCCGACGAGCCACGCACGCAGCGCGGCGTGCACCTGCTCGATCTGGGCCACCGGGCAACGCTCGTCGCGCGCGTGCGCGAGCAGCGGGTCGCCGGGGCCGAAGTTGACCGCCGGCACCCCGAGCGCACTGAAGCGGGCGACGTCCGTCCAGCCGAGCTTCGCCACCGGCGCGCGGCCCGTGGCGCCGAGCACGGCGGCCGTGAAGTCGCGCGCGGCCGGCTCGTCGAGCCCAGGCAACGCTCCCGCAGCGGCGTCCACGACGGTGACGTCGTAGCCGGCCATCACGTCGCGCACGTGCGCCTCCGCCTCGGCCACCGAGCGCGTGGGGGCGAACCGGTAGTTCACCGTGACGACGCACCGGTCCGGGATGACGTTGGCGGCCGTGCCGCCGGAGACGAGGACGGCGTTGAGGCCCTCCTTGTACTCCAGCCCGTCGACCGTCACGGTGGCGGGCTCGTACGCCTCGAGGCGCCGGAGCAGCTCACCGGCGCGATGGATCGCGTTCACACCCATCCAGGCGCGGGCGGAGTGGGCGGCCACGCCCGGGACGACGACCTCGGCCCGCAGCGTGCCGTTGCAGCCGCCCTCGACGCCGCCCGCCGTGGGTTCGCCGAGGATCGCGAAGTCCGCCGCCAGCCAGTCCGGGTGCGCTGCGGCGACCCGGCCCAGACCGTTCAGGTCGGCGGCGACCTCCTCGTGGTCGTAGAAGACCCACGTGACGTCGTGCACCGGTGCCGACAGCTCGGCGGCGAGCGCGAGCTGGACAGCGACCCCCGCCTTCATGTCCACGGTGCCCCGGCCCCAGAGCACCGCGTCGGCACCCGAGCCCTCGACGCGGCTCGGGACGTTGTCCGCGATCGGCACGGTGTCCAGGTGCCCGGCGACGGCGACGCGCCGCGGCCGGCCCAGCCGCGTGCGCGCCACCACGGTGTCGCCGTCCCGGAGCACCTCGAGGTGCGGCTGCGCCCGCAGCGCGCGTTCGACGAGGTCGGCCAGAGGCCCCTCCTCGCCGCTGACCGACGGGACGTCGCAGATGGCGCGGGTCAGCGTGAGCAGGTCCGCCGTGAGATCGAGGTCGGTCACGGGGCGACCCTAGCCACTCCCGGCGGTGGCACCGCGGCGGCCCCGGTCAGCGGGAGTGCGCCGCGATGAACGCCAGCAGGTAGGCCTTGGAGTCGCCGTTGTCGATCGACGTGTCCGGCAGCTGCTGGGCGGCGGTCCAGGCGGCGGCCGCCTCCTTGCCGCCGGCCATCGACCGGTACATGAGCAGGTAGTCGCCGAACTGCACGCCGTACCCGTTCGGTGCCGCCTCGTCGACGGCGGCCGTGATCCGCGCCGGGTCGACGCCCTGGGCCAGCCAGCCGGACGCCGGGTTCATCGGGATCAGCTGGATGCCGAGCATCGCGCTGGGTTCCGGGCTGAACCAGGTGGCGTAGTCGCGCTTGCCGCCCCAGTTCATGGCGACCACCTTGTGCTGGAACCCGCTGAACGCCGACAGGTCGGGAGCCGTCCAGTACGCGCGAACCGAGGCGGCCTCCGTGGACATCAGCCAGGTGGCCTCCGTCCCGAGCGCGTCCTGGCCGCTCGCCGCGGCCCACAGGCCCAGACCGTTCCAGGCGTTCACCGCCTCGGAGCCGGACTCCTGGTTGTTCCCGTCCGCGAAGGGCGAGGTGCCCGAGGCCCACGAGTGGCCCATGTAGGGGTCGAAGACGCGCAGCTGCGGGAGCTGGTCGCTGGGCTTCGCCGCCGCGATGTCCTGCCCGACCAGGTCGAGCACCGGGCGCAACGTGGCGGCCAGGCCCGGGTCGCCCTTGGCCAGCAGCCCGGCGGCCGACAGCAGGTAGCCGTAGTGGAAGTGGTGGTCGTTCAGCTGGTCGGAGCCGAAGGACGGCGTCTTGCCGATCACCGAGCGGACGGAGTCGTCGTACACGAAGCACCGCGCGTCCCTGGTGGTGCAGCCCTTCGGGTCCGCCCACTCCTGGATCGCCTTCTCGGTGCGCGTGCGCAGGTCGGCCACCGCGTCCTTGGCACCGACCTGCTCGCCGAGGACGACGAGCGTCGCGGCGCGGTACAGGTTCTTGCCGCCGAAGTAGGTGTCGGAGGCGAAGGCGCCGGTGGAGGCGACGTCGGCGCGCACCTGCGTGGCGATCGCCGCCTTCTGGTCGGCGGTCAGGTGCGACAGGTCGAGGGAGCCGGACGGCGTCGCGAGCGGTGCGTACGCCGTCAGCACCGAGCCGCGGCACAGCGTGAGGTCGCCGTAGATGCTCGGGTAGGTGCCGAGGTCGCAGCCCGTGCGCGCCGGCTGGGTGCCGGTGCGCTGGTGGGGCATCAGGACGTAGGCCGAGGGCGTGCTCTTCGCCGTGCGGTAGGTCAGCGTGGTGCGGGCCACCTGGTCGCCCACGCCGTAGGAGACGTCGACACCGGTGACCGGGTCGGCGGCAGCGCTGGCGAGCTCGGTCGCGGCCTGCGCGGACGCGCCGTGCGGCAGGGGGTACCACGTCGCCGTCTGACCGGGCTGCAGCGTGACCGACGAGCCGTGCAGGGCGCCGCCCGGCACGACCAACGCCCAGGTGGTGTCGCCGACGGTGACGGTCGGCGCAGGACCGTCACCGGCCGCGAAGCCGGCGCCGGCACCGAACGAGACCGCGCGGTCGGCGGTGAACGACGCGAACGGGGACCCCTCGGCCAGCGCGACGTGCCCCAGCCGGGCGCCGCTGCCGTCCAGCAGCGCGACGGTCACGCTCACCGGGTCGGCGGCGATCACCTGCGACGACGCGGCACCCACGTCGACCGTCACAGCCGGGACGTGCGGTCCGGCGATCGTCTTCGCGGTGGCCACCGGCTTGGGCGCGCCGAGCTGGAAGCCGCCGCCCGCCAGGGCGAAGGACAACGGGAGCGGGAACACCGGCTGCGGCTGGGCACCGAAGACGAGCCCGGAGTACCACCGGTTGGACGGCGGCACCAGGCCCGGAGCCAGCCGCGGGGCCGTCACGCCCTGCGCGACGGTCGCGTGCGGCACCCCCTTCACCAGGGCAGCGGTGTCCACCTGGGGCACCGGCGCGTCGGCCGGCCCCTGGACCGGGCCCGAGGGCCCGCCGGAGGACGACGCCGCACCGAACCGAGCGCCGCGCGGGCCCCAGGACGACAGGCCGAGGGCGATGGCGGCCATCAGCACGACGGCGGCGACGGAGCTGACGATGACGATGACGCGGCGGCTCAACCGATCAGCCCCTGGACGTAGGTGCGGACCTTGTCGGCGACGGTGGTCACCACCCCGTCGTTGCGCAGCTGGAGCTGGGCGACGACCGGGGTCCCGGCCGTCACCATGCCGTCACCGGCGCCGGACGCCAGGCCCGGGCTCGTCACGTCGACCACCGCCTGCGCCTTGCCGTTGACCGTGGTGACGCGCACCTGGTCCACGGAGCCGACGACCGTGCGCTGGTCCGGCAGCACGATGGTCACCGGCTCCTGCTTGCTGACACGGGCGTACTCCTTGGGGGTGAGCGTGTACTGCGCCTCCACGGTCAGGCTGCCGGCGCGCTGCACCGTGCCCAGCTGGCCGCCGGCCTGGACGAAGCTGCCGGGCTGGGCCTGCAGCTGCGTCACCGTGCCGTCCTCGGCGGCCTGCACCACCAGGTGGCCCGCCTTGTCCACGACGGTCGCGTCCGGCACCTGACCGGCGCCCTGCGCACGGGCCTGCGACAGCGTCGCGGAGTCGATGGTGAACAGGGTGTCCCCCTTGTGCACCTGGTCGCCGACCTTCACGGGCCGGTCCAGCACGATGCCGGCGTACGGAGCGCCGACGGCGATCTCCTGACCGACGATCTGCGCCGACGTGCTCGTGGCACGCCCGCGGTTCTCGTTGAGCTTGTAGGTGGCCAGTGCGGCCAGGACGAGGACGAGCACGACGCCGAACAGGAGTCGCAGGCGGGAAGCCCAGGTCATGCGGCACCTCCGGTGAGGATCAGGTCGGGGTTCTGCTGCGCGGCGGCGCGGACGGCACGGCGACCGCTGCGGCGGGCGAGCCGGGCGGCGCGACGGGCGCGGCGCGCCTCGCGCAGGGCGGTGACGAGGAAGCCACCGAGGATCAGGGTGTTGGTGATGTTCCAGGCGAGCGCCAGGCTCGGGTAGCCGTTGCTGACGTCCTTCCAGACGCCCACCACGGTGGTGACGGCCAGCAGCACGAACATCAGCACCTGCGGCTGGATGAAGGCGAAGGGCGAGCGGTACGCCCCCTTCTTGCCCGTGACGTGCCACACCTGCTCGCGGCGCAGCAGCGCGTTGACCAGGGCCCGCAGGTAGATCGGGAAGGACACGGAGGCCAGCAGCAGCACCTCCCAGCGGAACGAGCCGAGGGTGTAGAAGGCGAGCAGCACCTGCAGCACGTAGAAGCCCGCGTAGTACAACGCCCAGGTCAGGGGCGTCAGGTGCAGGTTCATCGGCGTCATGTCGAAGTAGATCTGCAGCGGCGGCACCAGCAGCAGGAGCGCCGGCGCGATGCCCGTCAGGTAGTGGGTCGCGGTGACGGTGTACTGGACCTTCTGGTCCACGGTCAGGCCGCGACCGCGCCGCCACGGCCAGCGCTGCAGCATGATCTCGAACCCGCCCGTCGCCCACCGCAGCTGCTGCTTGGTGTACGCCTCGACGGTCTCGGGGGTGTCGCCGACGGCGAGCGCCGTGGGGATGTAGACGGACCGCCACCCGCGCTCGTGCAGGCGCAACGAGGTCCACACGTCCTCGGACTTCGAGTCGGCGTACATGCCGCCCACGGAGTCGATCGCGGCGCGGCGGAACACGACGTTGGTGCCCACGCAGAACGCGGCGTTGAACCGGTTCCGGCCCGGCTGGATGAACCGGTAGAACACCGACTGCATGTAGCCGGCGCCCCGGGAGATGATCGAGTCGAGGTTGCCGTACACCTGCGGGGTCTGGACGAACGCGACGTCGTCCTCCGCGAAGAAGGGGACCGTCTCGTGCAGGAACGACGGGTCCGGCACGAAGTCGGCGTCGAAGATCGCGAACAGCTCGGCCTTGCTCAGCGACAGCGCGTGGTTGATGTTCCCGGCCTTGGCGCCGGTGTGGGCCAGCCGGCGGACGTAGCGGGCGCCCAGCTCGGCGGCGAGGTCGCGGACGTCGTCGTCGTCACCGTCGTCGAGCACCCAGACGACGTGCGCGCCCTGCATCGCCATCGCCGCGCTGACCGTGCGACGGATGGTCGACAGGTCCTCCCCGAACGTGGTGATGAAGACGTCCACGTCCACCACCCGGTCCTTGAGGAACATCCGCCATGCCCACGGGGTGTCCTCCGCACGGTCGCGCAGGATCTCCGACATCTCGTAGAGCCGGTCCTGGGCGTGGTGGAAGGCGAAGTTCCGCGGGTTGTCACCACCGGCGAGGATCGTCCACATCGCGAGCAGGGCGTGCGCGACGAGCACCGCCTCGGCCGCCATCACCATCACGTACGGCAGCCAGTCGCCGCGGTTCGAGGGGTTCAGCAGGAAGACGGCGTACAGGACGACGCCCGCCGCGGCCGCCAGCACGAGCAGCACGAGCGACGGGCTCCGTGCCGCGTCGTTCTCGGCGCTCGGCGCAGGAACCTCGTACGGCTCGTCCGTCGCGCGCGGCTCGCTCATCAGCCGCCCGAAGGTCGTGGTCACCGGTCCTCCATCGTCGTCGTCCAGGGCGCGAAGGAGAGACTCCTTCGCGGATGGGCGGCGTCATCGGCGCCGGTCGGCGGACGACCTGCCCCCGAAGGCTCCGAGGACGGTCTCGCTGGGACCTGGATGGCCCTGCAGCGCCGCACTTGCGTATCTCGACCATGGGGCGGCAAACCGGGCATGTCTACCCGAGACGACGTGAAGCACGTCACGAAAGAACGGTCAGAACGGACGTATCAGGCGCCTGACCTGCATGGACAGGCGTCCAGGTTCGACGCCGGCACGACGTCGTGCGAGGCCGCTAGTTCTCACGATGTGGGACGCCGGAGACCGACGCCCCCCGACGACGGCTCAGAGGCGCAGGCTCGCGGTGCTGGCCCGGATCGGTGCCGGCAGCTCGCTGGTGCCGGTCCCCGACAGGTACGCGTCGACGGCGCGGGCCGCCGCACGGCCCTCGGCGATGGCCCACACGATCAGCGACTGGCCGCGGCCGGCGTCCCCGGCGACGAACACCCCGGGCACGTCCGTCGCGAACTCGTCGTCGCGCGCCAGCGTGCCGCGGCCCGTCAGCGTCACGCCCAGCTGCTCCAGCAGCGGGCTCTGCTCGGGCCCGGTGAAGCCCATCGCCAGGAGCACCAGCTGGGCCGGCAGGTCGCGCTCCGTGCCCGGCACCGGGGCGATCCGTCCGTCCACCAGCTCGACGTCCACCAGCCGCAGCGCGCGCACCGCGCCCTGGCCGTCCGCCAGCACCTCCTGGGTGCTGACCGCGTAGACGCGCTCGCCGCCCTCCTCGTGGGCGCTCGCGACGCGGAACAGGTTCGGGTACGTCGGCCACGGCTGGCCGGCGGGCCGGTCCTGCGACGGCCGCGGCATGATCTCCAGCTGCGTCACCGAGCGGGCACCCTGCCGGATCGCGGTGCCCAGGCAGTCCGCACCCGTGTCGCCGCCCCCGATCACCACGACGTCCTTGCCCGTCGCGGTCACCTGACCCGGCACCTCCTCACCGAGCGCCGCCCGGTTGGCCGGCGGCAGGTACTCCATCGCCTGCAGCACGCCACTCACCTGGCGGCCGGGCACGTCGAGGTCCCGCGGGACGGTCGAGCCGACCGCGAGGACCACCGCGTCGTACCGGGCGCGCAGCTCCACCCCGGACACGTCGGTGCCGACCTCGACACCCGAGTGGAACCGGGTCCCCTCCTCGCGCATCAGCGCGAGGCGACGGTCGATGACGTCCTTCTCCATCTTGAACTCGGGGATGCCGTAGCGGAGCAGGCCGCCCGGCTTGTCCGCCCGCTCGTACACCGCCACGGTGTGGCCGGCCCGGGTCAGCTGCTGGGCGGCGGCGAGGCCCGCGGGTCCCGAGCCGATCACCGCGACCGTGTGGCCCGTGTACCAGCGCGGCACCTGCGGCGTGACCAGGCCGCGGGAGTAGGCCTCCTCGATGATGGAGACCTCGACGTTCTTGATGGTCACGGGCGGCTGGTTGATGCCGAGCACGCAGGCCGTCTCGCACGGTGCCGGGCAGAGCCGACCGGTGAACTCCGGGAAGTTGTTGGTGGCCAGCAGCCGGTCCGTCGCGTCGGCCCACTGGTCGCGCCACACCAGGTCGTTCCACTCCGGGACGAGGTTCCCCAGAGGGCAGCCGTTGTGGCAGAACGGGATGCCGCAGTCCATGCACCTGCCGGCCTGCTGGTGCAGCGTGGCGAGCGCGTCCCGGTCCCCTGCGCGGTGCGCATGGATCTCGCGCCAGTCCAGGATGCGGACGTCGACGGGCCGGTCGGCGGGCAGAGCTCGCTGCCGCACGGTGAGGAACCCTCGGGGATCAGCCACGTCACTTGCCCTTCGATGCAGGCCAGAGCCCCTTTCGGGGAGCTGGCGGCCCGGGGCACGGAACCGGGCAGGCACCCGTGCCGAGCACACCCTAGACACTGTCCGGACGCCCGCCGAACGGGCCTAGGTCCCGGCCCTAGGCTGGCGGCCATGTCCTCCCGTACCGCCTGGGGCCACGGCCTCGCCACGGTCGCCGACGACGGCACCACCCTGGACGTCTGGTACCCGGCGCCTGCGCTCGGCGCACCGCCCGCGGATCCCGAGCCACCCGCCGAGCTTGCGGCCGCGACGGGCCACGACCCGCTACGCGGCGTGACGGTCGTCGCGGTGACCACGTCGATCGACCTCGACGCCGCACCCGCCGACTGCGCCGACGCCTACCTGCGGCTGCACCTGCTCTCGCACCGCCTGGTCCGGCCCAACGAGCAGAACCTCGACGGCATCTTCGGCGTGCTCCCCACGGTGGTCTGGACCTCGGCGGGTCCGTGCGCCGTCGAGGGTTTCGAGCGCACGCGCCTGCGCCTGCGCGCCCGCGGTGCGGTGACGGTCCTGGGCGTGGACAAATTCCCCCGGATGGTCGACTACGTCGTCCCCGACGGGGTCCGGATCGCCGATGCGGACCGCGTACGGCTGGGCGCGCACCTCGCACCCGGCACCACCGTGATGCACGAGGGCTTCGTCAACTACAACGCCGGCACTCTCGGCGTCTCCATGGTCGAGGGCCGCATCTCGCAGGGCGTCGTCGTGGACGACGGCTCGGACGTCGGCGGTGGCGCGTCGATCATGGGCACCCTGTCCGGCGGTGGCCGTGAGCGGGTGTCGATCGGGCGGCGGACGCTGCTCGGCGCGAACGCCGGTCTCGGCATCCGGCTCGGCGACGACTGCGTGGTGGAGGCCGGGCTCTACGTCACGGCGGGCACCAAGGTGACCCTGGTCGGGTTCGACGACGAGCCCGGCGAGCGGGTCGTCAAGGCGCGCGAGCTGTCCGGTGCGGACGGCGTGCTGTTCCGTCGCAACTCCCGCACCGGGGCCGTCGAGGCCGTGCGGCGCACCGGGGTGGGCGTGCAGCTCAACGCGGCGTTGCACGCCAACTGATGCCAGGCCGACGCCCCGGGCGTCGATCTCCGCGACGTCGGCGGGGGCGGCGCGTCCTCGCCACCGTCGTCGGGTCGCTGCTGCTCGTCGCCGCCGCGGTGGCCGGTGTCGTGACCCTGCTCGACCACGCGGCACCCCGGCCACCCGTCGCGGAGAGCTGTGTCGCCGAGGTCAACGGCGTGACGGCGAGGCTGAGCCCGCAGCAGTCCGACAACGCCGCCGTGATCGCCGCGGTGGCGGTCCGTCGCGGGCTCCCCGCACGTGCGGCGACGATCGCCCTGGCGACGGCGTTGCAGGAGTCCGGCCTGATCAACCTCGACCACGGCGACCGGGACTCGCTCGGGCTCTTCCAGCAGCGCCCCTCCCAGGGCTGGGGCACCGCCGCCCAGGTGATGGACCCGGTCTACGCGACCGGGACGTTCTACGACCGGCTGGTGAAGGTGCCCGACTACCAGAACCTGTCGATCACCGAGGCGGCCCAGGCCGTGCAGCGCTCGGCCCTCCCCGACGCGTACGCGGTGCACGAGGACCGGTCCCGGGCATGGGCCTCGTCGTTGACCGGATGGTCACCGGCCGCCCTGAGCTGCACGCTGCGGCCGGCGGGGACGCCAGGGACCACCGACGCGGTGCTGGGCCGGGCGGCCCGGGACCTCGGGCTGACCGGGTCCGTCGTCCCCGCCGCGCCGGCTCCGGGCTCGGGGCACACCGCGGCGCCGGCGCCGGTCGTGGCGCTCGACGCGACGCCGCTGGTCCCCGGTGACGCGGCACGCGCGGGGTGGGCGACCGCGCAGTGGGCGGTCGCGGCGGCGTGGACCGTCGGTGTCGACCAGGTGGCCGTCGCCGACCAGGTGTGGAAGCGCGGCACCGACGGCTGGCACCCGACCACCACCGGCGCGCTGCCGCCCGGTCAGGTGCGGCTGACGCTCGCCACCTGACGGTCGTCGGGCTCCGGCCGACCCCGCGCCCGGCGACGTGCGGCGCGCCGCGGTGCGACCGGCGCGGCGACGAGCGCCCCGGTCAGCGCTGCTCGACCGGCACGTAGTCCCGCTCGACGGCACCGGTGTAGATCTGCCGAGGCCGCCCGATCTTGGTCTGCGGGTCGTTCATCATCTCCCGCCACTGCGCGATCCACCCGGGCATGCGTCCCAGGGCGAACAGCGGCGTGAACATGTCCTCGGTGAACCCCATCGCCTTGTAGATCAGGCCGGTGTAGAAGTCCACGTTCGGGTACAGCTTGCGCGAGATGAAGTAGTCGTCGGAGAGCGCGATCTCCTCCAGGCGGAGAGCGATGTCCAGCAGCTCGTCCTGCGTGCCGAGCGCCTGCAGCACGTCGTGCGCGCTCTGCTTCACGATCGCCGCACGCGGGTCGTAGTTCTTGTAGACGCGGTGCCCGAAGCCCATCAGCCGGACGCCGGCCTCCTTGTCCTTGACCCGCCGCATGAACGAGGTGGCGTCGCCACCGTTCTTCTGGATCTCCACGAGCATCTTGAGCACGGCCTCGTTGGCGCCGCCGTGCAGTGGGCCGGACAGCGCGTTGATGCCCGCCGCGACCGACGCGTACACGTTGGCGTGGCTCGAGCCGACGATCCGCACGGTCGACGTGGAGCAGTTCTGCTCGTGGTCGGCGTGCAGGATCAGCAGCTTGTCGAGCGCCTTGACGGCGACCGGGTTCGGCGCCCACTGCTGGTACGGCACCGCGAACGCCATGCGGAGGAAGTCCTCGACGTAGCCCCGCGAGTAGTCGGGGTACAGCAGCGGCTCACCCTTGGACGCCCGGTACACGTACGACGTGATGGTGCGGGTCTTCGCGAGGATCAGCACGGTGGCCAGCTCGACCGCCTCGGGGTCGAACGGGTCCAGCGACTCGGGGTAGAAGGTCGACAGCGCGTTGACCGCCGAGGCCATCACGGCCATCGGGTGCGCACCGCGCGGGAACGTCCCCATGAAGGTGCGGAAGTCCTCGTGCACCAGCGTGTGCCGGTTCACGCGCTCGACGAAGCCGTCGAGCTCGCTCGGCGACGGCAGCTCCCCGTGGATCAGCAGGTACGCAACCTCGAGGAAGCTGGAGCTCTCCGCGAGCTGGTCGATCGGGTAGCCGCGGTAGCGCAGGATGCCCGCGTCGCCGTCGATGTAGGTGATCTTCGACTCGCACGACGCGGTGTTCATGAAGCCGGGGTCCACCGTCACCAGGCCGGTGTCGCGCAGCAGCGAGGAGACGACGATGCCGTCGTTGCCCTCGGTCGCGGTGACGATCGGCAGGTCACGGGCCTGGCCGTCCACCACCAGCTGGACCGGCGCCTGCGTGGGCGCCGAGAGGGTCTCCGTCATGTTCGTCCTTCCTGCACCGGCCGGATGAGCCGCATCGTCGCGTACCTCAGCGGGCGGGGCCAGTGGTGAGGGCCCCGCAGGATGTGGCGTGACAGTACCCGCCGAATTCGTCACACGACCAACGTCCAGCGGACGTTCGTCCCATGTGTGACGCGACTCACACGGTCCGTCATGCCCCTGTCAGACGAGCCGCGGCCTCGCCGATGCGCTCGTCCGACGCCGTCAGAGCGATGCGCACGTGGCCGCTTCCCGCCGTCCCGTAGAACGCACCGGGCGCCACCAAGATGCCCAGGCCGGCCAGGTCGTCCACGGTCGCCCACGAGTCCTGCCCACCTGCCGCCGGACGGGTCCACAGGTACAGACCCGCCGCCGAACGGTCCACCGCGTACCCGGCCTCCTCCAGCGCCGCCCGCAGCACCCGGCGTCGACGTGCGTAGCGAGCGCGTTGCTCCGCCACGTGCGCGTCGTCGTCCAGCGCCACGGTCATCGCCGCCTGCACCGGCCCGGGCACGATCAGGCCCGCGTGCTTGCGGACCTCCAGCAGCGCCGTCACCAGCGCGAGGTCACCGGCGACGAACGCCGCCCGGTAGCCCGCCAGGTTCGACTGCTTGGAGAGCGAGTAGGCGGCCAGCAGACCGGAGTGGTCGCCGTCGCACACCCGCGGGTCGAGCAGGCTCGGCACACCCTCGGCGTCCCACGGCGCGTCCCACGCCAGCTCGGCATAGCACTCGTCGGACGCGATGACGACCGGCTTCCCGTGCCGGGCCGACGCCTCCCGTGCGGCCGCCACCACGGCACGCAGCTGGGTGACGCCGAGCACGGAGCCGTCCGGGTTGCCCGGCGAGTTCAGCCAGACGAGCCGCACTGCGCCCGCACCGTCTGCGGCCAGCCGGGCGGCCGGGTCGGCGCACGGCTCCGGGGTCGCACCGGCCAGCCGGGCCCCGACGTCGTACGTCGGGTATGCCACCGCCGGGTGCAGCACCACGTCGCCCGGGCCGAGCCCGAGGAGGGACGGCAGCAGCGCCACCAGCTCCTTGGACCCGACGGTCGGCAGCACCGCCGCGGGGTCGAGGTGCGGCACGTGCCGACGCCGGGCGAACCACCGCGACACCGTCTCGCGCAGCTCGGTGGTGCCATGGGTCGTCGGGTACCCCGGTGAGTCGGCCGCGGCAGCGAGGGCCTCGCGCACGAGGGCCGGCGTCGGGTCGACGGGTGTGCCGACAGACAGGTCGACGATGCCGCCGGGGTGAGCAGCGGCACGGGCGGCCGCCGGTGCCAGGGTGTCCCAGGGGAAGTCCGGGAGGGTGCCGGTCAGCAGTCCCACGGGGACGTCACTCGCCGTTGATGCGCAGCGGCAGCGTGGCGATGATCGGGTGGTCCTTGTCGATCTGGCCCATCTTGGCGGCACCGCCGGGCGAGCCCAGGTCGTCGAAGAACTCGACGTTGGCCTGGTAGTACGTGGCCCACTGCTCCGGGACGTCGTCCTCGTAGTAGATCGCCTCGACCGGGCACACCGGCTCGCACGCGCCGCAGTCCACGCACTCGTCGGGGTGGATGTAGAGCGAACGACGCCCTTCGTAGATGCAGTCGACAGGACACTCGTCGATGCACGCCTTGTCCTTGACGTCGACACAGGGCTCGGCGATGACGTACGTCACGGTGCTCCTCCACGGGTGCGCGACAGGCGGGGTGCCGGCGCCGGATCAGTCGTGCCTAGTATCGCTCACATGCCCCTGCCGGCCGGTCACGGTCCACATGACGGGGACGCCGCGTGACCCGCGACGGCTGGCGGGAGTGGGCTCCGGGCATCCGCGTGGTGGTGCGCCGGCTGCGCGACGACAGCCCCGGGCCCGGCGAGCCGCGGTACACGGACGTGCTGGGCGACCTGCTGGAGGTCGACGACGAGGGCGTGCTGGTCCGCACCCGCCGCGGTGACGTGCACGTCCCGGCCCGTGCGATCGCGCTGACCAAGGTGGTGCCGCCCGCACCGCCGCGTCGCCGGCCCCGCTCCCTCTAGCGCCAGGCTGCCGTCCGGGTGTCCGGTGTCAGGACGTCGGGCTCGGTGAGGCCCCGCTCGGGGCAGGGCCGCAGATGATCGTGTCCTGCGCCTTGTAGGTGGTGGTCCGGGACGTGGACTGCTTCACCTCACCGTTCAGCGACAGCTGTCGCGTCACGGTCACGGTGAACCCCGGGTTCCCCGCCGACTGGGGCGTGCACGTCGGCGACTGGGAGTAGACGGTCGTCGGGGCGTGCACGTTGGACCGAGGGCTGGTGGTGGACGTGACGGTCCAGTACTTGGTGCCCCAGATCCGCACGTGCACCTGGTTGTCCGCCACCCAGGCCTGGATGAGGGCGCCGTACGGCGTGTTGTTCTTCCACTTCATGTCGAGCGTCGGCACGAAGATCGTCGCCTCGCGACCCTCCGGGTACCGCGTGAACCACTCCGAGTGCGGGGTGTGCGCCACGTCCTCGAACCCCGCGAAGAAGGCGGCGTTGTAGGTGGTCGTCGAGATCTGCGACAAGCCACCGCCCAGGGCCTGGACGTGGTCGCCGTCGACGATCGCGCCGGCGTCGATGTAGCCGTGCGCGGCGTCGATGGGGCTCAGCGCGGTCCCGAGGCTGAACGTGTCGCCGGGCCGCACCAGGACGCCGTTGATCTTGCTCGCGCCGACGGTGATGTTCACCGTGCGGTGGGGCTCGCTGGTCAGCGGCGTCGCGAACTCGGAGACGATCTCCTTGATGCCGAGGGCCTGCAGCGCCGCCGTGCTCTGCGCCGGGTCCGACGGCACCAGCGACACGGTGGCGGTGCGCTGGGTCGGGGACGACGCAGCCGTGGCGACCGCCGCCGCGAGGGCGTTGGGGTCGATCGTCGTGCCGGGCGTCCCCGGGACGAGCACGGGGGCGTCGTTCTGGAAGTCGAAGCGCGCGTCCGACGCCGGCGTCACCAGCCCCGGCGTCTGCGCCAGCACCGCGGCCACCAGGGCGGGGCCGTTGAGCTGCAGCACCAGCTTGCCGTCCTGGGCGACGAAGGACGCGTTGGCGACCAGGGTGCTCGCGGGCAGGCTGACCGTCCGGTCCGCGACGGTCACCGTCACGGGTGCACCGGCGACACGCTGCGCGACCTCGGTGAGCGCCGCGTCCGTCTCGGCCTGGGTGATGTCCGGTGCGACCGACCTGGTCGGCAGCACGAGAGGTCGTGCGCCGACGAGCCAGCCGTCCTGGATCGTCTTCTCGGCGCCCGGGACGTCCAGGTCGGTGCCGTCCTGCGCCGGGGTGGCGTGGGCGGTGCCGTCGGCGAAGACGATCGAACCGTTGACGGGAGCGACCTGCAGGGAGTCGGCCAGCTGCTGGACCGCCGAGTGCAGGGCGCTCGCGTCGACCGCGGTGACGGCGGGCTGGGCGCCCACCCCGACCACCTGGTTCCAGAGGCGGACCGGCTGCAGCAGGTCGACGCCGACCAGCCGCCGGACCGTCGCTGCGGCGTCGAACGTCAGACCCGCGCGTGCAGGGTCCAGCTGCGACTGCTGGCTCCCCGCCGCGACAGCCAGTGCGCCGCTGGTCGCCGGGCCGAGGCGGCCCGTGAGCCGGTCCACCGCCGCGGTCTCGGTCAGGCCGCCGATGTCCACCCCGGCGACCGTGGCCCCGCGCGGCACCCGGTGGCCGAGCGCGTAGCAGGCACCGGCGTACGCACCGACGAGCACGACGACGATGCCGAGCACGACGGCCAGCTGGCGCGGCCAGCGACGGCGGCCGTCGTCCGGCTCGAAGTCGTCGAGCACGGAGGTCTCTCGGTTCACGACCGGGACCGCGCCGGCCCGGACGTGCGGGGACGACGAGCCGCCGGCCGCGGTCGCCGGGAAGGCGCTGGTCCGCGAGGGGGTCGCCGTGGCAGCCGTGGGCTCCGCGGGGACGGCCGGGGTCACGACGGTCGGCTCGGCGGCGGTCACGGGGGCCGCCGGCGCGTCGACAGGCGGATCGACGGCGACCGGCGAGCCACCGCCGGAGGCTGTCTCGACCGTCGATGCGCGGGGGCCGGTGACCGGCTCAGGAGTGCCGTCGGCAACCGGGGCGTCCTGGGCAACCGGCCCGTCGGCGGCAACCGGGGCGTCGGGGGCGTCCGAGGCGCGGGGGGCAACCGGGGCGTCGGGGGCGTCCGAGGCGCGGGGGGCAACCGGGGCGTCGGGGGCAACCGCGGCGTCAGGGGCGATCGGCGCGTCGGCGGCAACCGGGGCGTCAGGGGCGAGAGGGCCGTCAGGCGTGTTCGGCGGGACCGCCGGGGCGTCCGCGCCGTCGACCGCCTGCGCGGGCTCCGTCGCGCTCCGGGTCTCCGCCGCGGTGCCGGCCTGCTCGATGTCGCTGCCGGTTACGGGCTCGTCGCCGGTCACCGTCTCGCCGCCGGTCACCGTCTGGGCGGGTGCCACGTTCGCAGCGGGGGCCACCGTCTCGGCCGGCGCCGATCCGGGGATCCGGTCGAGTGGTTCGGTCTCCTCGACGACGTCCGGCGCCTCCGGGGCGTCCTCCGGCGCCTGCTCCGAGGCCTCAGCGACCGGGGTCGCCTCCGCCTCGTCCCGCGGCGTGCTCGGGCCGTCGCCACCCTGGTGCGCCGAGGGGATGTGGTGCAGCCGGCTGATGTCGGACCAGGTGGGCCAGCGGGTGCCGTCACCGTCACCGCCCGGCGTGGGATCGGCGACCGGTACGGAGTCGCTGTCGGTCCCGTTCGTCATGCACTCCCCCTGGGTGGCGGGGCTGCTCTCCCGCGTCGCGCGATTCTACGGCGGCAGGGGTCGGCGGCCGGGGAGGTGGCCGTCGGCCGGCCACTCGACAGCCACGTGCAGGCGCTGACGCACTCGCTGCGCGGCTCAGCGGACCGGTCGGAGCCGCCCCCGCAGGTGCACCAGCGAACCGGATTCGGCGTCCCCCTGGACCGCGTCGAGCACGCCGCCCACGACGATCCGGTGGTCACCGGACTCGTAAGCCGCGACCGTCTCGCAGTCGAACCAGGCGGCGGCGCCGTCCACGCGAGCGCCGCCCGTCAGCGCCGAGACCGTGTGCGGCACGCGGAGCAGCTGGTCGACGACGGGCCGGCCGTAGGACGCCAGCCAGTCCGCGACCGGGCCCTGGTCGTCCGCCAGGACGCTGAGCGTCCACCGCGCGGTCTCCTCGAGCGCTTCCGCCAGCCGGGAGTCGGCGTGCACGCAGAACAGGAGCTGCGGGGGCCGCAACGAGACCGACGCCACGGAGCTGACGGTCGTGGCGTGCACCGACCCACGCCACGCGACCGTGACCACGCACACGCCACCGGGGAGCCGGGCCGCGGCCGCCCGGTACGCGTCCACCTGCTGCTCGTCGGCGGCGGTCACGGGCGGTCGACGAACAGCCGGCGCGGCAGCAGCGCCACCGCCACCGTGACCACCAGCGACCCGATCACCCACACCAGCCCCAGCACCCCGGCCGGCACCAGCACGTCCCCGCCCGGTCCCCGCTGCGCGAGCACCTGCACCGCCAGGAACAGACCGCCGAGGAAGCCGACCCAGGTGACCCAGCCGGACCACGCGCGCGCGGTGACGGCGGCGCTGAGGACGAGGACGAGCGCCCCGACCATCCCCCACGGCTGGTAGGCGCGGTGCACGACGGTGCCGACCGTGCCGACCAGCACACCGAGCAGCAGAGCACCCGCGGCACGACCGGCCGCGGCGGCTGTCAGGGGTTGCACCGGGTCAGGCTACCGGCGCGTGCTGGGCGCGCCGTCCGAGCCCGTCCGGCGCCGGCGGACGGGCGCCGGCCACTCGACGGCGCCGGGGTCGCCGCCGGCCACCTCGTAGCCCTCGTGGGGCAGGAGCGGCTGCAGGATGCGGTTGCTCAGGGCGAACGCACCGACGAGCCGAGGGTCGCCGTCGATCGGCGTCACGGCCTGCACCTGCGTGGCATGCGCGCGCAGCGCGCCCACCACCTGGTCACGGACGGGGCGCACGTCCACCGCCAGGTGCACCGCGTCGTCGGTCACGACGAGCGCGGCGGTCTCCCCCGCGGGGTCCGTCAGCGTCAGCCCGTCCGACGAGGGCCCGTGCACCTCGAGCGCCGCCGCGGCGGCGGCCGTCTCGGTCCGCCCCGCGCGTCGCCAGAGCACCACGGGAGACCAGGCCGGTCCCGTCGCGAGCTCCAGCGCGCGCATGGTCACCTGGTGCGCGCGGACATGGTCCGGGTGGCCGTAGCCGCCCTCCGGGTCGTACGTCGCGACCACGTCCGGACGGCGCCGACGCAGCAGCCCGGCCAGCCGCTCGGCCGCCTCGTCGAGCGGGACGCCGACGAAGGCCCCCGCGGGCACCTCCGGGCCCAGCCCCGCGCGGGCCGACCCGGTCCACACCATGCCCGAGTCCTCGTACCGCCTCGGGGACACCGGGGCCAGCCGGTCGAGGAACGCCTGGTCGGCGACGCCGAGGGCGGCCAGTGCCGCCGCCAGCTCCGTCTCCCGATGGGCGGCCAGCGCGGGCCCGTCGCCCTCGAGGTGCGCCAGGCGCTCGCCGATCACCTCGCCACGTTCACCGCGGGTCGCGGTCACCACGGTGACCGGCCGACCGGCGCCGGCGAACGCCGCGAGCAGCGCTCCGGTCGCCAGCGTCTCGTCGTCCGGGTGCGCGTGCACCGCGACCAGGCCGCCGGTCACGTCCTTGCTCGACGCGACCGCGCCCGGCGGCGTCACGACCGGGCGGCGGCCTTGGCCCGGGCCGTCATGCGCGCGCGCTCGGTCTGGTCGAGCTCGACCTTGCGCAGCCGCACCACCTCGGGCGTCACCTCGACGCACTCGTCCTCGCGCGCGAACTCGAGGGACTCCTCGAGCGTCAGCTTGCGCGGCGGCACGAGCGTCTCGAAGACGTCAGCCGTGGAGGAGCGCATGTTGGTGAGCTTCTTCTCCTTGGTGATGTTGACGTCCATGTCCTCGTTGCGCGGGTTCTCGCCGACGATCATGCCCTCGTAGACCTCCTGCGTCGGGTCCACGAAGAAGGTGCCGCGGTCCTGCAGGTTGGTCATGGCGTACGGCGTGGCGACGCCCGCGCGGTCGGCGACCAGCGAACCCGTCGAGCGGGACTCGATGGTGCCGGCCCACGGCTCGTAGCCCTCCGCGATGGAGGACGCGATACCGGTGCCGCGCGTGTCGGTGAGGAACCGGGTGCGGAAGCCGATCAGCCCGCGGGCCGGCACCAGGAACTCCATGCGCACCCAGCCCGTGCCGTGGTTCGACATCGTCTGCATGCGGCCGCGGCGCTGCGCCATCAGCTGCGTGACGGCGCCGAGGAACTCCTCCGGCACGTCGATGGTCATGCGCTCGGTCGGCTCCCAGGTGTGGCCGTCGATCTGCTTGGTGACGACCTGCGGCTTGCCGACGGTCAGCTCGAAGCCCTCGCGCCGCATCTGCTCGACCAGGATCGCCAGCGCCAGCTCACCGCGGCCCTGCACCTCCCACGCGTCCGGCCGGCTGGTGGGCAGCACGCGCAGCGACACGTTGCCGACGAGCTCGCGGTCCAGACGGTCCTTGACCTGGCGGGCGGTCACCTTGTGGCCCTTGCCGCCCTTGCCGGCGAGCGGGGACGTGTTGATCCCGATGGTGACGGAGATCGCCGGATCGTCCACGGTGATCAGCGGCAGCGGCCGCGGGTCGTCCGGGTCGGTCAGCGTCTCGCCGATGGTGATGTCCTCGATGCCGGCCACCGCGACGATGTCGCCCGGACGGGCCTCCTCGGTGGGGACCCGCTCGAGGGCCTTCGTCTCGAGCAGCTCGGTCACCTTGACGTTCTGGATGCTGCCGTCGTGACGGGCCCAGGCGACGGTCTGCCCCTTGCGCAGCGTGCCGTTGAAGATGCGCAGCAGCGCGAGGCGGCCGAGGAAGGGCGACGCGTCGAGGTTGGTGACGTGCGCCTGCAGCGGTGCGTCCTCGTCGTACGTCGGGGCCGGGATCTTCTCGACGATGGTGGCGAACAGCGGCTCGAGGTCCTCGTTGTCCGGCAGCCCACCGTCGGCCGGCTGCTCCAGCGACGCACGCCCCGCCTTGGCCGCCGCGTACACGACGGGCACGTCGAGGATCGAGTCGAGGTCGAGGTCTGGCACGTCGTCGTGCAGGTCGGAGGCGAGGCCGAGCAGCAGGTCCGTGGTCTCGGAGACGACCTCGCTGATGCGGGCGTCGGGCCGGTCCACCTTGTTCACGACGAGGATCACCGGCAGCTTCGCCGCGAGGGCCTTGCGCAGCACGAAGCGGGTCTGCGGGAGCGGGCCCTCGCTGGCGTCCACCAGCAGCACCACGCCGTCGACCATCGACAGGCCGCGCTCGACCTCGCCACCGAAGTCGGCGTGGCCCGGGGTGTCGATCACGTTGATCGTGATGCCGTCGGGCTGGCCCGCCTGCGCCGCCGCGGGGCCGGAGTACCGGACCGCGGTGTTCTTGGCGAGGATCGTGATGCCCTTCTCGCGCTCCAGCTCACCGGAGTCCATCGCGCGCCGCTCGACGTGCTCGTGGGCGCCGAACGCCCCGGTCTGCCACAGCATGGCGTCGACCAGGGTGGTCTTGCCGTGGTCGACGTGCGCGACGATCGCGACGTTGCGCAGGTCCGGACGCACGGCGGGCATACGAGACTCATCTCTGTTCGAGGGTGGGGAGCGCGCCACGACGGCGGGCGCCCGACGATTCTACGCGGTCCGCGCCGCGGGCCCCGGGTCGGCCCCCGACCGGGGCCGGCGGCTGCGCCTCCCGGGGAGGGGAAGGCCTCAGGCGGCCGTGCTCGCCCAGCGCCACCACGACGTGAGGTCGGCCGACCCCCACGGGATGGCGGGAACCTGTGCCAGCCGAGGCCGGCCGTCGGACGAGGCGGTCGACGTCCCGGCGCCGACGGTCGCCGCCAGCTCGGGCTGGCGCGCCACGGGCACCACGACGTCCGCCGCGGTGAGCGCCGCCGACACGGTGGAGAGCGACGCGGCAACGGCCGCCGCATCGGTCTGCCTCGCAGCCTGGTCCAGGACCGTGTCCAGCGCAGGGTCGCGGTGCGACGTGACGTTGGTGGCGCCGCCCGTGCGCCACCGGGCCAGCACCGAGGCGACCGGTGCGGGACTCTGCGGCACGGGCAGCAGCGCGACGTCCCAGGAGCCCGGGTCCGCCCACAGCGCCGTGGCCGGGTCGGCGGGCCGCGCCTGCGTGACCGCGAACCCCGCGGGGGCCAGCTGCGTCGTCAGGGCCGCCAGCATGTCCCGGCGCACCTCGTCGTCCGTGCTCACCAGGACGCGGACCGGCACGGCCGCCGCGGACGGGCCGCCCGTCGGGCTTGCAGACGGGCCGCCCGGTGTCACCGACGGTTCCGACGAGCTCGTCGTCGTGGCGCCAGGAGCCGGGCTGGACGACGAGCTCGGTGCCGCCGTCGAGCTCGTCACGCTCGGGCCGACGGCGGCGAGGACGGCGTCGCTCGGCGACCCGTGGGCGAGGGCTGCCAGCCGGGCGCGGTCCACCGCACCGACGAACGCCGCGCGCAGCGCCGCCGCCCGCGCCGTGCCGTCGCCACCGGACGACGTCCAGTGCGCCGGGTCGAAGACGCTGCCACCGCTCTCCTGCAGCTGGAGCTGCAGCACCGCGCCGCCACCGTCGGACACCCGGACGTTCGGCACCCTCTGCAGCGCCGAGCGGACGTCTGCCGTCGCGACGGGAGCCACCACGTCCGCCGTGCCGGCGCGCAGGGCCGCCACCTGGGCGAGCGGGTCGAGGTCGGAGCGCACCACCACGCGGTCGTACGCGGCAGGGCGGGCGCCCGAGTACGCCTCGTTGCGGACCAGCTCCACCCGCTTGCCGGGCTCCACCACGTCGAGCCGGTACGGGCCGGTGGTCACCGCAGCGGCGGGGTCGTCCTTCAACGCCGCGGCGTCCGCCGCGGTGCGCCACACGCGCGAGACCGGGATCAGCGCGTTCCGGTCCGCGTGCTGGATCGCTGCCGTGACCAGGGCGGACCAGCGTGCCGCGTCTGCCCCGGCGGTCGACGTCGGAGCGGGCGACCCGCCGACTGTCGCGGACGAGGCCTCAGGCGTCGAGGAGGCCGCAGCGCCCGCGGTCGGCCCCTCGGTCGAAGCCGTCGCGCCGCCCAGCGCGAGCCGGCCGACGACATGGGCGGGGAGGTTGACGTCCAGCGCCGACTGCCAGTCGGCGACCGGGTCCGCGTACACGAGCGTGAGCCCGTGCTCGTCCACCGTCGGGACGGCAGGGGCGTGCACCAGCACCGGCGACACGGCGCCGAACCACACGGTGTCCGAGGCGGGCGCGGTCGAAGGGGTCGCCGAAGGGCTCGGCGCGGACGCGGTGCTCGCCGCGGCGGGGCTCGCGCTCGGCACGGCCGGCCCCGTCGCCGAGCCGCTCGGAGCAGGGCTCGCCGTCGCGGCACCGCCGGCACCGGTGTCCGGCGGGGTCTCGTCGAGCTGACCCGACCGCGCCGCCCACTCCAGCAGCAGGTCGTCGCCGGTGACCGGCACACCGTCCGACCAGCGGGCGTTCGGCGCGACGGTGTACCGCACGGTCAGCGGGTTGTCGGACGTCCTCTCGACCGTGCCCATCGCCGTGTCCGGGACCACGGCACCTGCCTCGTCCACCGTGGTGAAACGGTCCTGCACCAGCCCGCGGACCAGCGTGCTGCCCGGTGTCCGGCCCGCGGTCGTCGCGGCGTTGAGCGACTCGAACGGCACGTCGACCGTGACCACCACCGTCCGCGACCGCTGCGGGTCGACCGTCGTGGCCGTGCAGCCGGCGACCGTGAGGGCGGCCGCCGCCACGAGGGCGGCGATCAGCTGCCCACGACGGCGGCGCACGGCGCTCAGGCGGCCGGCGGGGCGCCGAACACGTCGAGGTGCGCACCCGGGATCGCGTTCAGCAGCTCGCGCGTGTACTCCTCGCGCGGGTTGTCGAACACCTCGTCGGTGGTGGCCGCCTCGACGATGCGACCGGACTGCATGACGGAGACCTCGTCGGCGATCTGCCGCACCACGGCCAGGTCGTGCGTGATGAACAGGTACGTCAGGCCCAGCTCGGCCTGCAGGTCGTTCAGCAGCGTGAGGATCTGCGCCTGCACCAGCACGTCCAGGGCGGAGACCGCCTCGTCGCACACGATCACGTCGGGCTCGAGCGCGAGCGCGCGGGCGACGGCGATGCGCTGCCGCTGACCACCGGACAGCTCGTTGGGGAACCGCCGCATGGTCGACGCCGGCAGCGCCACCATGTCGAGCAGCTCGCGCACCCGCTTCTCGCGGGCCTTCTTGTCACCGACGTGGTGGATCCGCAGCGGCTCCTCGAGCGTGCGGAAGATCGAGTACATCGGGTCCAGCGACCCGTACGGGTTCTGGAAGATCGGCTGCACCCGGCGGCGGAACGAGAACTCGCCCTTGCGGTCGAGCGAGTGCAGGTCCGTGCCCTCGAAGTAGATCTTGCCCTCGGTGGGCTGCAGCAGGTTCAGCATGATGTTGGCGACGGTCGACTTGCCGGAGCCCGACTCGCCCACCAGCGCCATCGTGGTGCCACGGCGGACGGTGAACGAGACGTCGTCGACCGCCTTGAACTCCTTGGTGGCGCCGGCGCCGCCACCGCGCAGCTCGAAGACCTTGGTCAGGTGCTCGACGCGGATCAGCTCCTGCCGAGCGGGGCTGACGCCGTCGCCGTGCGTGATGGCCAGCAGCTCCGTGGCGCGCTCGCCGCGCTCCTTGGCGCTCTGGATCCGCCGCGACGCCAGGGAGGGCGCCGAGGCGACCAGCCGCTTGGTGTACGGGTGCTGCGGGTCGGCCAGGATCTTGCGCGCCGGCCCGGACTCGACCACCTGGCCGCGATACATCACGACCAGGTGCTCGGCGCGCTCCGCCGCGAGGCCCAGGTCATGGGTGATGAACAGGACCGCCGTGCCCAGCTGGTCCGTCAGACCCTCGAGGTGGTCGAGGATCTTCCGCTGCACCGTCACGTCGAGGGCCGACGTCGGCTCGTCGGCGATCAGCAGCTTGGGCCGTGCCGCCAGGCCGATGGCGATGAGCGCCCGCTGGCGCATTCCGCCGGAGAACTCGTGCGGGTACTGGTTGGCCCGTCGTGCGGCGTCCGGCAGACCGGCCTCCGCGAGCAGCTCGGCGACGCGGGTCATCGCGGCCCTGCCGGACGCGATGCCGTTGGCCTTGAGGGCCTCCTTGACCTGGTACCCGATCTTCCAGACGGGGTTCAGGTTGGTCATCGGGTCCTGCGGGACCAGGCCGATCTCCTTGCCTCGGAGGCCGACGAACGTCTTCTTGTCGGCGCCGACCAGCTCGCGGCCGTCGAAGAGGATCGATCCCGCCGTGACCCGGCCGGTGCCGGGCAGCAGGTTGATGATCGAGTGCGCGAGCGTCGACTTGCCCGAGCCCGACTCGCCCACGATGGCGACGGCCTGGCCGGGGTAGATCGTCAGGTCCGCGCCGCGCACCGCGTTGACCACACCGGTCGCGGTGGTGAACGAGACGTCCAGGTTGCGCACCTGGAGCAAGGGGCTGTTGCGGTCGACCAACGGCGCCTGCGTGTCGGTCAGCTCCACCGTCGTCCTGCTCATCGCTTCCGGGCCTTCGGGTCGAGGGCGTCACGCACGGCGTCGCCCATCATGATGAAGCCGAGCACCGTCAGGGCGAGGGCACCGGCCGGGTAGAAGAGGATGCCCGGGTAGCTGCGCAGCTGCTGCTGGGCCTTGGCCACGTCCGCACCCCACGAGACCACCGACGGCGGCAGCCCGAGACCGAGGAACGACAGCGTCGCCTCGGCCACGATGAACGTGCCGAGGGACACGGTCGCGGTCACGATGATCGGGGCCAGCGAGTTCGGCATCACGTGCCGCACCAGCGCCGCCGGTCGCGAGGCGCCGAGCGCCTTGGCGGCCGTGATGAAGTCGGCGTTCTTGACGCTCATCACGGCACCGCGAGTGATGCGGGCGATCTGCGGCCAGCCGAAGATCCCGAGCACGAGCACCACGGTGAAGATGTTGCGGTGCGCCCGGAACATCGCCATGACCAGGACGGCGGCGAGCACGAACGGGATCGCGAAGAAGATGTCCGTCACGCGCGACAGCAGCGCGTCGAACCAGCCGGCGTAGAAGCCGGCGATCGCGCCGATCACCGCGCCGAGGATGGTGACGAGGATGGTGGTCAGCACGCCGACCGCGACCGACGCACGGGCGCCGTAGATGGTCCGGGCGTAGATGTCGCAGCCCTGGAAGTCGAAGCCGAACGGGTGCCCCGACGCCGGCCGCTTCAGGCTGTTCTGCAGCTCGCAGTAGTTCGGGTCCACCGAGGTGAACAGCTTCGGGAAGATCGCGACGACGACCACCAGCAGGATGATCGCCGCGGACACCCAGAACAGCGGGCGGGCCCGGAGGTTGCGCCAGGCGTCCTGCCACATGCTGGCAGGCGCCTCGGTCTCGTCGACGGCGTCGACGGCGGCGAGCACGTCCTCGTCCAGCGAGGCGAAGAAGTGCGCCTGGTCCTGACGGACGAGGGGCTCAGGCATAACGGATCCTCGGGTCGAGTGCGGCGTACAGCAGGTCCACGATCAGGTTCGCCGCGATGAACACGATCACGAGGATCGTGGTGAAGGACACGATGGTGGGCGCGCTCCCCTGGCGGATCGCCTGGTAGAGGGTGCCGCCGACGCCCGAGATGTTGAAGATGCCCTCGGTGACGATCGCGCCGCCCATCAGGCTGCCGAGGTCGGACCCGAGGAACGTCACGACGGGGATCAGCGAGTTGCGCAGCACGTGCACCATCACCACGCGGGGCCGGGACAAGCCCTTGGCGGTCGCGGTGCGGACGAAGTCGGCGGTGAGGTTCTCGAAGACGGACGTCCGGGTCAGCCGCAGCACGTAGGCGAACGACACCGCCCCCAGCACGATGGCCGGCATCAGCAACGTCCGGAACGACACGTCCGACCCGACGGACACCGGCAGCAGGTGCCACTTCACGCCGACGAAGAACTGCAGCACGAAGCCGATGACGAACGTGGGCACGGCGATCACCACGAGGCTGACGACCAGCAGCGTGGAGTCGAACAGCTTGCCCTTGCGCAGGCCGGCGAGCAGTCCGGCGCCGATGCCGAACACGCCCTCGAAGACGAGCGCCATGATGGCGAGCTTGAAGGTGATGGGGTACGCGTGCGCCAGCAGCTCACCGACGGGGCGTCCCGAGAAGGTCACGCCGAAGTTCCCGGTGAAGATGCCCTTGAGGTACAGCACGTACTGGACCAGGAAGGGCTTGTCCAGGTTGTACTTGGAGCGCAGCTGCGCGGCCAGCGCATCGCTCACACCCTTGTCACCGCCGAGGGCGAGCACGGGGTCGCCGGGCAGCGAGAACACCATGAAGTAGATCAGCAGCGTCGCCCCGAAGAACACGGGGATCGCCTGGAGCAGGCGGCGGCCGAGATAGCGGGCCATCAGCCTTCCTTCGAGTCAGGGGTCGCGGCGATCAGTGCCGCGACAGGGGGGTCCGCTCCCTCACGGAGGCGGAGCGCCGACCGGTGAACTGTAGTCCATCGGCGCCCTCCGACCACCGCAGACGAGTGGGGGCGGGGCCCCAGCGGGCCCCGCCCCCACTCGTGGAGCGATCAGGTCAGGACTTGGTGACCGCGTAGTACAGCGGGACGCCGTCCCAGCCGAACTCGACGTTCTTCACCGTCTTGGCGAAGCCGCCCGTGGAGTTCGAGTACCACAGCGGGATCGACGGCAGGTCCTTGAACAGGATCGTCTGGGCCTGGGCGAAGTCCTTGTTCGCGTCGTCCAGAGACTTCTCCTGCGCACCCTTGCTGAGCAGCGCGTCGAACTGCGGGTTCGAGTAGCTGCCGTCGTTCGAGCCGGCTCCCGTGGCCCACATGGCACCGAGGAAGTCGAGCGCGCCCGGGTAGTCACCCTGCCAGCCGCTGCGGAAGGCACCGGTCAGACCGGTCTTCTTGCCCTTCTTGCTGGCGTTGATGTCCGTACGCAGGTCCTTGAAGACCGGGTACGGCTGGCCGGCCGCGTCGATGCCCAGCGCGTTCTTGATGCTGTTGGTCACGGCGTCGACCCACGCCTGGTGCCCACCGTCGGCGTTGTACGCGATGGTGAAGCTGCCCGACCACGGCGACATGGCGTCCGCCTGGGCCCAGAGCTTCTTGGCGGCAGCCGGGTCGTACTTCAGCACGTCGGAGCCGTCGATCTTGTCCGACCAGCCCGGGATGACCGGGGAGGTGAAGTCGGTCGCCGGGGTACGGGTGCCGTGGAAGATCGTCTTGGTGATGGTGTCACGGTCGATCGCGTGGGAGAGAGCCGCACGGCGGAGCTGACCCTCGGCGCCGGTGAAGTGCGCGAGGTTCTGCGGGATCGTGAAGCCCTGCCACACGGCGCCCGGGATGTTCACCGCGTTGCTGCCCAGGTCGTTCTGGAAGGTGCCCAGAGCGGACGACGGGACGGTCTGCAGGACGTCGAGCTGGCCGGCGAGCAGGTCGTTGTAGGCCGTGTCCTGAGATGTGTAGAACTTGATGTCCAGCCCACCGTTGCGCGCCTTGCGGTCACCGGTGAAGTCCGCGTTGGGCACCAGCTTGATGTCGACGTTGTGGGTCCAGCCGTTGTCGGCGACCTTGTACGGGCCGTTGCCGATCGGGCTCTCGCCGAACGCCTTCATGTCCTTGAACGCCACGGACGGCAGCGGGAAGAACGCCGAGTAGCCGATGCGGACCGGGAAGTCCGACAGCGGGGTGGTCAGCTGGACCGTGAAGGTGGTGTCGTCCACGACCTTCAGGCCGGACATCGTCGTGGCCTTGGGCTGGCTCGAGGCGTCCGCGGCCTGCGTGTCGTCGTAGCCGACGATCGGGATGCCGTAGCTCGGGTCCTGGAACCAGCCGCTGTTCAGCTGGGCGTTGGTGGAGACGGCGCCGTAGTTCCACGCGTCCACGAAGCTCTTGGCCGTGACGGGCTCACCGTTGGTGAACTTCCAGCCGGACTTCAGCTTGATGGTCCAGTTGGTGTTGTCCGACGACGTGATCGAGTCGGCCACCTCGTTGTGCGTCTTGCCCTTGGCGTCGTAGTACACGAGGCCCGCGAAGATCTGGGTGAGGATCGTCCCGCCACCGGTCTCGTTGGTGTTGGTGGGGATCAGCGGGTTCTCGGGCTCGCTGCCCCATGCCGTGACGATGCCCGTGCTGGTCCCGCCGCTGGCCGCCGTGGTCGAGCTGGAGCTCGACGAGCCGCCGCTGGAGCAGGCCGCGAGGAGCAGGGCACCAGCCGTGATCGTCGCGAGCAGGCCTGCGCTACGCCTGATCTTCAATGTTCCTCCTGGGATGGGAGTGGCCGGGCGACGGGCCTGCGCCACCGGTCTCGCCGGGTGCGCGTGCAGACGTCGCCGACCGCCACACGTTGGGAGCCACCGTAGGGCGGTCGAGACGGACATTCGCGACAGGCTGGACACCGGTTTCGAATCGTTACGTGATCGATACTGCCCAGTAGGTCCCGCGCTGGGAGGATGCCCGGCCCGACACCGGCACGAAACACGTTGGTAACACGATGCCTGCGATCAGGGGTGTCGCTGAACGGGGACGTCCGCGTGGTGGCACGCCACGTCCCGGCCCTCGGTCCGACGAGACACCGGGTCCACCTGTGTGCACTGCTGCGCGAGGTCGCCGGGCAGCGCGGCGCGGAGCGCACACCGGTGACGGAAGCGGCATCCGGCCGTCGGCGGCGCGTCGTCGTCCAGCAGCGGCACCGGAGCCGGTCGCACACGCGGGTCGGCGACCGGGACGGCCGCGAGCAGGGCACGCGTGTACGGGTGCCGCGGGTCGTCGAGCACCACGTGCGCCGGCCCCTGCTCGACCACGCGGCCGCGGTACATCACCGCGACCAGCTCCGCGTGGGCGCGCACCACCCCCAGGTCGTGGGCGACGAGGACGCAGGTCAGCCGCAGCTCGTCGCGCAACCGGTCCACCAGGGCGAGCAGCTCCGCTCGGACCGGTGCGTCGAGGGCCGAGACCGGCTCGTCGAGCACCAGCACCTCGGGCCGGGAGGCGAGCGCGCGGGCCAGGGCGACGCGCTGCAGCTGGCCGCCCGAGAGCTCGTGCGGGTACCGGTCCGCGAGGGCCGCAGGCAGGCCGACCAGTCGCAGGACGCCGGCGACGTCCGCACCGGTCGCGGCGGACGCCCGGAGGCCCTCGGCCAGGGCCTGCCGCACCGTCATGCGCGGGTCGAGCGAGCCGCCGGCGTCCTGGAACACCAGCTGCACCCGTCTGCGCAGGGCCAGGCGCTCGGCGCGACCGAGCTGCGGCACCGTGGACACGTCGGTGCCGACCACCCGCACGGTCCCGGCCTCGGGCGGCTCGAGGGACGCGATGGCCAGCGCCGTCGTCGTCTTCCCGCTCCCGCTCTCGCCGACCAGGGCCAACGTGGCGCCCCGTGGGACGACGAGGCTCACCCCGTCCATCGCCGCGACGGCCTCGTCGGCCGCACGCGCCGTCCACCTGCTCCGCGACCGGAACGTGCGATGCACGTCGACCAGCTCGACGGCCGCAGGCCCGGTGGGCTCCACCTCGGACCGCGTGGCGGCGAAGGCCTCGGCCCGGAGCAGCCTGGCGGTGTAGTCCTGACGGGGCGCGTCGAACAACGTCGTCACGTCGCCCTGCTCCACGACCTGTCCGTCCCGCAGCACCACGACGCGGTCCGCGTGCCCCGCCACCACCCCCGGGTCGTGCGTGATGAGGAGCAGCGACGCGCCCGCCGCCTCGCGGGCCCGGTGCAGCACCTCGAGCACCTGCGCCTGGACCGTGACGTCCAGGGACGACGTGGGCTCGTCGGCGACGATCAGCCGGGGGCGGTTGGCGACCGCGACCGCGACGAGCACGCGCTGGCGCTGGCCGCCGGACAGCTGGTGCGGGTAGGCGTCCAGGGTCCGGCCCGGCAGGCCGACGAGGGTGCACAGCTGCGCTGCCCGGGCGAGCGCGGCTGCACGGGACAGCCGTCGGTCGTGCAGCTGGAGCGCCTCGACGAGCAGGGCGCCGACGCGGTGCACCGGGGGCAGCGCCGAGCGCGGGTCCTGGAACACCATCGCGATGCGCGCCCCGCGCAGCGCGGAGAACGCGCGGTCGGACAGGTCGAGGAGCGAGGTTCCCTCCAGCCGGACCGAGCCGCGCACGCGTGCGCTCGAGGGGAGCAGCCCGAGGACGGCGAGCGCCGTCGTCGTCTTCCCCGCCCCCGACTCGCCGACCAGGGCGACCACCTCGTCGGCGCCGACGGTGAACGAGACGTCCCGGACGGCCGGCACACCCCCGGCTGCGGCGGACCGGCCACCGGCGCGCGGCCGGAGCCGTGTCCCACGGGGGGCAAGGAAGGTGACGCCCAGCCCCTCCACTGCGAGCAGCGACTCACTCACCGGCGGTCCCCGTCGTGGGGTCGAGGGCGTCGCGCAGCGCGTCGCCGACGAGGCTGGTCGCGAGGACAGTCACGACCAGGAGACCGGCCGGGAACCAGAACAGCCAGGGCCGCGTGACCGCCGAGGCGCTGCCGGCGGCGAGGAGGGTGCCCAGCGACACCGCGGGCGGCCCGAGGCCGAGACCGACCCAGCCGAGCGTCGCCTCGGTGAGCACGGTTGCTGCGACGCCCAGCGTCGCGTCCACGACCAGGAGGGACGCGAGGTGCGGCAGCACGTGCCGGCGCAGCACCGCACCCGTGGGCACGCCGAGGAACCGCGCCGCCGTCACGAAGTCGCGGCGGCGCAGCGAGCGGGCCTGCGCCCGGACCAGCCGTGCCATCACCATCCAGCCCAGCAGCGCGATGGCGAGGGCCACCGCGAACCAGCCGGCACGGCCCGCCGTCGGGGCGAGGAGCACCAGCAGGTAGAAGGACGGCAGCACGAGCGCGAGGTCGATGCCCCACACCACCACGCGGTCCACCCGACCTCCGAGGTAGCCGCCGACGGCGCCGACCACGGCGGCGATCAGCGTCGACAGCGGGCCGGCGACCAGCCCGACCGCGAGCGACGTGCGCAGCCCGACGAGGGTGCGGACGTAGAGGTCCCGGCCGGAGGAGTCCGTGCCGAACCAGTGCAGCGCCGTCGGCGGACGCCCGAAGGCCGTGACGTCCGAGGTGAACGGGTCCCAGCGCGAGAGGACCGGACCGAGGACGGCCGCGAGGACGACCAGCGCCAGCACCGCCACCCCGACCCGGGCCCGCGGTGCTCGGAAGGTGCGACGCAGCACACCGGGCGCACCGGACCGCGGGGCCGATGTGGCGGTCAGGTCGGTGACGGCCACGTCAGGTCCGCACGCGGGGGTCGAGGGCGGCGTGCAGCACGTCGGCGAGCACCCCGGCGAGCAGCACCAGGACGGCGGTGAACAGGACCGTGCCGGCCGCCGCGTTCACGTCGTCGTCCACCACCGACCGGACCAGGTACTCCCCCATGCCGTGCCAGCTGAACGCGAGCTCGGTGATCGCCGCCCCGGTCAGGATCAGGCCGAAGGAGTACGCGAAGAAGGTGGACATCGGGATCAGTGCCACCCGGACCCCGTGGCGCCACAGGGCGGACCGGCGGGTGTGTCCCATCGACCGCGCCGTGCGGACGTGGTCCGCCGCGAGCACGTCGAGCATCGCCGCGCGCTGGTAGCGGGACCACGTCGCGGCCGTGCCCAGCGCGAGGCAGAGGGTCGGCAGCAGCAGGTGCGCCGCCCGGTCCCCCAGCTGCGCCGGCCAGCCACCGGCCAGGCCCGGCGTGTACTCCCCGGTGAAGGGCACCAGCGTGCGACCCGCGGCCGAGTCGAGCCGCACCGCGAGGGTCATCAGCACGACGGCGAGGACGAACGGCGGGGTGGCCAGCAGCACGAACGATCCCACCGTGGTCACCCGGTCCGGCCAGCGGTACTGGCGGGAGGCGCCCCACGTGCCCACCGCCACCCCGAGCAGGGCGCCGAGCAGGCTCCCGAGGAGCAGCAGGCGCAGGCTGGTGCCCGCACGGGCGGCGATCTCGGCGGTCACCGGCACGCCGCGCACGCTGAGCCCGAGGGAACCGTGGGTGACGAGCTCGGTCAGCCAGTGCCACAGCCGGGCCGGCACCGGGACCCCGGGGTCCACGCCGAGCGCAGCGAGCTCCGCGTGCACCACCGAGGGGGGCACGGGCGGGGTCCGACCCGCGTACCGCGCCGCCGGGTGCAGCGTCAGGCTGGCGAGCACGTAGCCCAGCGCCGTCGCGACCGTCGCCAGCACTCCGTAGCCCGCGGCCCGGCGCACGAGGAACCGGAGCATCGCGCCCGACGCTAACACCGGGTCGCTGCCGCGGCGCCGACCACGCCGGGACGAACCGGACAGGTGCGACACGCCGCGCCCACCAGGCACTCCGCATCCGAGACCGGTTCTCGATCAGAGGTTGGCCGCAGGCGCTCCGGACGACATGATGGCCACGCAGGGGTGCACGTTCGCCACGTCTCGGCGCTGAACACGATGTGAGGACCATGGCCTACCCCAGGACGTCCGCACGGCTGTGCGCGGGCCTCGTCGCCGTGCTGCTCGGCCTCGCCGGGTGCACCTCCGGATCCCCCGCCCCCCGTGCCGCCACCGGGACGACTGGCGTGGCCACGACGGCCGCACTGCCGGGCACGGCGTGGCGAGCCGCGCCCCGCGCGCAGGTGCGCGACGGCGGCTCCCTCACCCTCAGCGTCGACGCGCTGCCGCAGACCTACCAGCTCAACGACCCGAACTCCTCGCTGGACCTGCAGCGGATCTCCAACCTGTACCTGCCGTCGTTCGTGCGGATCGAGGCGGACGGCAGCTGGTCGCCGAACCCCGACTACACGGCCTCGCTGACCGTGACGTCGCAGGACCCCGAGGTGGTCGAGCTGCGCATCGCCCCGGCCGCCACCTGGTCGGACGGCACGCCGTTGAGCTGGCGCGACCTCGCCGCGAGCTGGCAGGCGTTCAACGGCACCAACTCGGCGTACACGCCGGCGTCGACGGCCGTGTGGCAGGACGTGAAGTCGGTGACGCGCGGGGACGACGACCGGGACGTGCTGATCACCTTCGCCAAGACCGATGCCGACTGGCCGGCGCTGCTGGCCAGCGTGTACCCGTCGTGGGCCGTTGACACGCCGGCGCACTTCTCCTCGGCGTGGAAGAACGGCCCGTTCGCGGCAGACGGCACGACGTACGTCTCCGCGGGGCCCTTCGTCGTGCGCTCGATCGACACGAACGCCGGGGTGGTCACCCTCGGCCGCAACCCCCGGTGGTGGGGCGACCCGGCTCGGCTGGACACGGTCGTGTTCCGCACGGTGTCCCGGGACAGCCTCGGCCAGAGCTTCGCCAACCAGGAGCTGGACGCGGTCGACGTGATGGGCATGCCGGACGTGCTCACCGCCGCGCGAGCCCGGCAGGGCACCACCGTGGAGCAGTCCGGCGGCACGGTGGCGCGGCAGCTGACCCTCAACGGCACCGCAGGCGTGTTCGCCGACCCGGCGGTCCGCAAGGCGTTCGCCCAGGCGGTGGACCGCACGGTGCTCGCCCAGGCGGTGCTCGGACAGGTGGGGGCGCCGGTGCAGACGCTCGGCAGCGTCATCTTCGTCCCCGGGCAGAAGGGGTACGCCGACCACACGGGAGGGGTGCTCACCGGCTCCGCGGCGGACGCGCGCAGCACCTTGCAGGCGGCGGGCTGGACGATCGGGCAGGACGGGGTGGCGACGAAGGGCGGCACGAGGCTGACCGCCCGGTTCGTGGTCCCGCAGGGCGCGGCAGCGGTCGCGACGATCGCACAGCTGGTCAGCCAGCAGGCCAAGGCGGCGGGCTTCGACGTGAGCGTCCAGACGGTGCCCGGCAGCGACTTCTTCAGCAGCTACGTCACCACCGACAAGCGCAACTTCGACGTGACGTCGTTCGCCTGGGTGGCGGGGGCGTTCCCCATCGCGACCGCCGAGGCGTACTTCTACCCGACCGACTCCGGGTCCAACTACGGCGGCGTCACGGACAAGACCCTCGGCAGCGACTGGGACGCGCTGAACGCCCAGCTGGACCCCGCGAAGCGGCTGACGCTCGCCGCGGACGTCGACAAGCGTGCGCTGGACCTGTTCACCATGATCCCGCTGTTCGTCGAGCCGTCGACGTGGGTGGTCCGCTCGGACCTGGCCAACTACGGCCCGTCGCAGTTCCAGGACGTGCGCTGGCAGGACGTCGGGTACACCGGCTGACGGCGCGTACCGCGGTGGGCGGCACCGGGCCGATCTGCCGATCGCCGGATACCGTCGCGGCATGACGGCCTTCCTGGACCAGGTGCTCGGTGCCGCCCCGTGGGCCGTGCTGCTCGTCGTCGGGCTCGTGGTGTTCGCCGAGGACGCGCTGTTCGTCGGCTTCGTGCTGCCGGGCGAGACCGCGGCGATCCTCGGTGGCGTCGCGGCGCACCGGGGGCACGTGGCGTTCGCGGCCGTGCTGGCGGTGGTGATCGTGGCCGCGATCGTCGGAGACAGCGTCGGGTACGAGGTCGGACGGCTGATCGGACCGCGCGTGCTCGCGTCCCGGATCGTGGCGAAGCGGCGCGAGCGCATCGAGGGCGCGCAGGACTTCCTGGCCCGGCGCGGCGGCTGGGCCGTGCTGCTCGGCCGCTGGGTCGCCTTCTTCCGCGCCGTCATGCCAGCCCTGGCCGGTCTGGCCCGCATGCCGTACCACGTGTTCCTGCCGTTCAACGCCGCCGGCGGGATCGTCTGGGGGTCGGTCGTCGTCAGCGTCGGCTACCTCGCCGGCGCCTCCTACGCCGCGGTGGAGAAGAAGCTGGGGACGGACTCGGCCCTGGTCGTGCTCGGGATCGTCCTCGTCGGCCTGCTGGTCTGGCACCTGCGCAAGCGGTTCACCGAGCGACGCTCGCAGGACACGCCCGCCGCCGACTGAGCCGAGGCGCCCGGATGCCCGGGCGCCCGGCGCTACTGCCCGGTGCGGCCGTCGATGCACTCGCGCAGCAGGTCGGCGTGGCCGGCGTGCCGGGCGTATTCCTCGATCAGGTGCACCAGGACGTCGCGCACCGACACGGTGCCGTCACGGTGCGGCACCGTGTCGCCGAGGTGGTCGTCGTCCAGGCCGTCCAGCCACTCGTCGGCCTGCGCGACCTGGTGCTTCCACCTCGTGAACGCCTCGTCGACCACGGCCGGGTCCGGCACGGCGCCGTCGAAGTCGTCGTCGGGCGCGTCCGGGGCCCAGTAGAGCGGCGCCTCGTCCTGGCGCCCCTGCAGCACGCGCCGGAACCAGCTCTGCTCCACGTGCGCGAGGTGGCGCACGAGGCCCAGGAGGCTCAGGGTGCTGGGCGGCACCGAGCGGCGCGCCAGCTGCTCGGCGTCGAGGTCCTGGCACTTCAGCTCGATGGTCAGCCGGTAGTTCGTCAGGTACTCCCGGTACGTCGCCAGCTCCCCCACGGGGTTCCCGTAGGTGCGGGGGTCGAGCTCGGGAGCGGTCCACATGTCACTCATGCCGACCACCAGATCACGGATGCGGCCTGGCGCGGAAGCGCAATGCCGCGAGCACCGGGACCGCGACCAGGGCTCCGACGCCGGAGACCAGCAGCGGCACGGTGCCCCCGCCGCGCCCCACGTCCCACAGCAGCCCCGCCCACAGGCCGGCCACGAGCACGGCCCCGCTGCTCAACGCCTGGAACGCGCCCTGGGCGCGGCCACGGTGCTCCGCCGGCACCAGCGAGGAGATCCACGCCTTGCCCACACCGTCCGTCAGGGCCGGGAACAGGCCGTAGACGGCCAGCAGGACGAACACGACCGGCCCCTTGCCGACCAGCGCGAGGCCGACGTAGCCGACCGCGAACGCCAGCAGGCCCACCGCGTAGACGTAGGCCCGCGGCCAGCGGTCCGTCAGCGCACCGGCGGGGTACGAGCCGAGCGCGTAGACGACGTTGAACAGCACGTAGGCGAGCACCACCTGCGTGGTGCCGAACCCGAGCTCCGAGACCCGCAGCAGCAGCAACGTGTCGGAGAAGTTGACCAGTCCGACGACGACGAGCACGCCGACCACCCACCAGTACGCCGCGGGCAGCGGGTGGGACGGCGCCGCGGATGCCGCGGCGGGGCGTGCCGGCGCGGGTGCAGGTGCTGGTGCCCGATGCTCGCGCACCAGCACGACGAGGCCGGCGGACAGCGCCGCCGGCACCACCGCCCACCACAGGGCCGCGTGCAGGTTGCCACCCATCACGGACAGCGCGAGCAGCCCGAGCAGCGGCCCGACCACCGCTCCGAGCGTGTCCCCCGCCCGGTGGAAGCCGAACGCCCGGCCGAGGTTCTCCGACGGGACCGACGCCGCGATCAGCGCATCCCGCGGTGCCGACCGCACGCCCTTGCCCAGACGGTCGACCGTCCGGCCGGCCAGCACCATCGGCCACGCGCCGGCCGCCGCGACCAGCACCTTGCCGACGGCGGCGAGGCCGTAGCCGGCGCCGATGAACCGCACGCGCCCCGCCCGGTCCGACCACCGCCCCGTCACGTACCGGGTCAGTCCCGCCGTACCCTCCGCCACGCCCTCGATCACGCCGAGCACCACGGGCGGCGCGGCGAGCACGCCCGTCACCAGCACGGGGAGCAGCGGGTAGAGCAGCTCGCTGGCCGTGTCCTGGAACAGGGAGACGAGCGTCAGCACGACGAGGTTCCGGGTGAGCCACCCTCGCCGGTCCCCCGTCCTGCCCGCCATGCCGGCCCCTCTCACCGGTGACGGCGTCGCCACCGGGTGCCAAGGTAGGCCTGGTCGCCGGCAGGCGACGACCACGCACGGTGACCGAGGGGGACGCATGAGCGAGTGGCCGGGACCGATCTTCGCCCTGACCCTGTTCGCCGAGGACCTCGGCGAGACCAAGCGCTTCTACGCCGGGGTGTTCGGGCTGCCGGTCGTCTACGAGGACGCCAACTCGGCGGTGTTCCAGCTCGGCGAGACGTTGGTCAACCTGCTGGCGGTGTCGCAGGCGCCGGGGCTCGTCGGACCCGCCCCGGTCGCGCCGCCGGAGGCCGGCGTGCGCAGCCAGCTGACGTTGAAGGTGGCGGACGTCGACGCGATGTGCGCCGAGCTCGAGCGCCGTGGCGTCACCCTGCTGAACGGGCCGATGGACCGCCCCTGGGGGCCCCGCACGGCCGCGTTCCGCGACCCGACCGGCGCGGTCTGGGAGATCGCCTCCCAGTAGCCTGCGGCGGGTGACCACCGAGCTGAGCGGCAGGCTGCGCGGCGCCGTCGAGGGCCTGACTCCCGGGTACTTCGCCCTGGTCATGGCCACCGGCATCATCTCCGTCGGCATGCGGCTCGAGGGGTTCGTCGTGATCTCCGACGCCCTGCTGGCGGTCACCGCTGCCGGCTACGCCGTGCTGGTCGTCCTGACCGGGTGGCGCCTGGTCGCGTACCGACGCGCCGTGAGCGACGACTTCAACGACCCGAGACGCGCCTTCGGCTTCTTCACCTTCGTCGCCGCCACCAACGTGCTGGGCGTCCGGCTCGGGGCGGACGGCCACCATGCCGCGACCGCCGCGCTGCTGGTCGTCTCGGGCGCCTCGTGGCTGGTGCTCGGGTACGTCGTCCCGTGGACCGCAGCCCTCGGTCGGCAGCAACGACCGATCGTCGCCGACGCGAACGGCACGTGGTTCATCTGGGTGGTCGCCAGCCAGTCGGTCGCGATCGCGGCGGCCACCATCGAACCTGTCTTCGGCACCGGCCGCCGCGAGCTGGCTGTGCTCGCCGTCACCTCGTGGTCCGTGGGGGTGTTCCTCTACGCGGCCGCGGGGATCTTCGTCGCGCTGCGGCTGATGCTCTACCGGTTCGGGCCGGAGGACCTCACAGCGCCCTACTGGGTGTCGATGGGCGCCCTCGCGATCTCGGTGCTGGCGGGTGCGCGCATCGTCGAGATGGCCGACGCGCCGATGGTGCAGGCGACGCGAGGGCTGATCGCCGGCCTGACGGTGGTGCTGTGGGCGTTCGCCACCTGGCTGATCCCGGCGCTGGTCGCCGCCGGCTGGTGGCGACACGTCGCCCGACGGCTGCCCCTGCCCTACGACGCCACGCTGTGGAGCATCGTGTTCCCGCTCGGCATGTACGGCGTCGCGGGCATCTACCTGGGCCAGGCCGACCAGCTGCCGGTGGTGGGGATGGTCGGGCACGTGGAGCTGTGGGTGGCGCTGGTCGCCTGGATCGTGGTGTTCGTCGCGATGCTGCGGCACCTGTGGCTGAGCGTCGTCGTCGGCGCGCGGGCCCGGCGGGACGAGAGGCCCGGGGCCGTCGCGCACTGAGCCCACCGGCCCGGCTCCCGCGGTGGCGGGTGTGGGTGCACGGAGGGAGGGTGCGGGCATGAGCGAGCAACGACACTCCCTGCCCGGCAGCACCCGGCACCCGGTGCCCGACGCCCGGCCGGTCGGCGGTCCGGAGCCGTCGACGACGGTGGAGGTCACGCTCGTGCTGCGCCGACGTGGTGAGCTGCCACCGCCCGGCGGTGCGCCGCTGAGCCGCGAGCAGCTCGCCGCCACGGCCGGCGCGGACCCCCAGGACCTGGAGCTGGTGCGCCGCACGCTCGCGGCGGCCGGCGTCAGCGTGACGGCCGAGGACCCGGTCTCGCGGCGCGTCCAGGCGCAGGGCAGCCTGCAGACGCTGGAACGGGTGTTCGGCACGTCCCTCGGGCTCGTGGAGTCACCGGCGCCGGACGGTACCGGCACCGTCACGCACCGGCAGCGGACCGGCGAGCTGTCGGTGCCCGGCCCGTTGGCCGGCGTGGTGGTCGCGGTCCTGGGCCTGGACGACAGGCCCCAGGCGAGGACCCGGTTTCGACCCGCCGCCGCCGGCGCCAGGGCGTTCACCCCGCAGCAGCTCGGCACCGTCTACCGGTTCCCCGCCGGCACCACCGGCGCCGGGCAGAGGCTCGCCATCCTCGAGCTCGGCGGCGGCTACACCGACGCCGACCTGGCCGCCTACTGGTCCCGCGTCGGGGTGACCTCCCCGCCGACCGTGACGGCCGTCGGCGTGGACGGCGCCGGGAACGCCCCGGACGGCAACCCGTCCGGCGCCGACGGTGAGGTGATGCTCGACATCGAGGTCGCCGGCGCTCTCTCCCCCGGCGCTGACCTGCTGGTGCACTTCGCACCGAACACCGACCGTGGCTTCCTCGACGCGCTGGCGACCGCGGTGCACGCGAGCCCGACGCCGGCCGCCGTGAGCATCAGCTGGGGGCAGTCGGAGGACCAGTGGACCGCGCAGGCCCGGGCCGCGATGGACCAGGCGATGGCGGACGCCGGCGCCCTGGGCGTCACGGTGTGCGTGGCCTCCGGCGACGACGGCAGCAACGACAACGCCACCGACGGTCGGCCGCACGTCGACTATCCCGCCTCGAGCCCGCAGGCGCTCGGGTGCGGCGGCACCACGCTGCACGCCGACACCACGACTGGCCGGGTCGCGACCGAGACGGTGTGGTTCCACGGCGCCGGCCAGGGCGGCACCGGCGGTGGGGTGAGCGACGTCTACCCGACGCCGGCGTGGCAGTCCGGCGTCGACGTCCCGGCGAGCACCGCGACCGGCCGGCCGGGGCGTGGTGTGCCCGACGTCGCCGGGGACGCGGACCCCGCCACGGGGTACGACGTCCGGGTAGACGGGACGGACACCGTCATCGGGGGGACGAGTGCCGTCGCGCCGCTGTGGGCGGCACTCGTGTGCCGGCTGGCCGAAGGGCTCGGACGGCTGCCCGGTCCGCTGGGCCCGAAGCTCTACACCGGTGCACGTGCAGGGGCGCCGACCGGTGGCCTGCGGGACATCACCTCGGGCACCAACGGGGCCTACTCCGCCGGCCCGGGCTGGGACCCGTGCACCGGGCTGGGCGTTCCCGACGGCCAGGCGCTGCTGGACAGGCTCCGCGCGGTGCACGCCTGACCTCAGACCCCTGAACGGTGGGATCGTCCCAGGACGGCTCAGCGCGGGCCCACCACGCGGCAGGGAGGTTCGATGCACGTGCCGCCACCCGGAGCAGCGTGGATGCCCACTCGCCGTCGAGCGCTGCGCCGAACGCTGAAGGCCCTGCTGGTCCTGGCGATCGTGCTGGTGGTGGCGCTCGCCGGGTACGTCGGCTACGTGACGGTCCGGCAGCAGCAGGAGGTCGCCCTCCCCGCCCCGACCGGCCGGTATCCCGTCGGCCGGACGACGGCCGACTGGACCGACGACGCCCGCACCGACCCGCTCGCCCCGCGGTCGGGCATGCCGCGCGAGCTGTCCGCGTGGCTCTGGTACCCGGCCGCGCCGGCGCCAGGCGCGGCACCGGCGCGCTACACGCCGGGCGCATGGTCGGGACTGCACCTGCACGACCCGCTCGGGCTGGGCGAGACCCGTTTCGACCACGTCCGGGTGCACGCCGTCGCCGACGCCCCCGCCGCGGCCGGTCGGTTCCCCGTGGTCGTGCTCGAACCAGGGTTGGGTCTGGCCGCGCCGCAATACACCACGCTCGCGGAGAACCTGGCGAGCCACGGATACCTGGTCGCCGGGATCACGCCCACCTACAGCGCCCACCTGACCGTGCTGGACGGACGGCCGGTGGGCGCGACACCCGCCGGCAACCTGGAGGAGTCCGACGCGGCCGCCATGCGTCCGGCGGCCGACCGGCTGGTCAGCGTATGGGCTGCCGACGACCGCTTCGCCGCGTCCCGGGTCGCGGCGCTGGACGCGACCGGCCGGTTCGCCGGTCACGTCGACGCGGCAACCACCGTGTACCTGGGTCACTCCTTCGGCGGCGCCGCTGCGCTGCAGGCCTGCCACGACGACCCGCGGTGCGCAGGCGCGGCCGACCTCGACGGGACCCCGTTCGGCACGGTCGTCCAGGCCGGACTGGGGAAGCCGATGATGCTGCTGGCCAGCCAGGGCTCCTGCATCACGGGCACCTGCCGGCCGAGCGGCTCCGACGAGCAGTCCACGCGCGATGCGGCCCGCACCTTGCTGGCCGCCAGCACCGGGCCCGTCTCGAGCTTCCAGCTCGACGGGGCCCGGCACCTCAACTTCAGCGACTACGGCGCCTACTACCTGGCCGCGCCGATCCGCGCCCTGGTCGGGCTCGGGTCGATCGACGGCGACCATGCGCTGACCATCACCGACGCCTACCTGGCTGCGTTCGTCGACCACGTGGCCCGGGGCGTGCCGGAGCCTCTGCTGGCCGGGTCCTCTCCGTACCCGCAGGTCGAGGTGCAGCGCACTGCTTCTTGAACAGGTGCTCCGAGCTGCACGGTGCCGCCGGACGAACCGCAGGACGTGGACGCCGGCGCCCCCCCGAACGGGCAGCCATCGCTCCGCGGAACCCAGCAGCTGCTACCCGCGCGTCGGCGCAGACCAGCGATGCAAACCACGCCACGAGGGCGTCGCGGCTGGCTACGCTCCGATCACGGCCGCGGTGCGCTGGTGCGCCTCACGCGCTACACCGATTCCGGCGTCGGACACGGCGACACCGCCGCGCCTGTTCCTCGGGCAGCCCCTGGAGACCACGTGCGCATCACTCACCGGGCCCTCGCGCTCGCCGCCGTCAGCCTGCTCGTCGCCTCAACGGCTGCACCGGCCTCTGCTGCGCCGCTGCACGACGTCGTCGACCCCGCCTATGCCAACGCCGTCGACAACTACGTGATCTCCGTCTACGAGGACCTCTTCCACCGAGCGCCGGAGTGGTCGGGTGAGGTGACCTGGTCGACCGCACTCATCTCGGGGACGCCGCGCATCGCGGTGGCGAACGCGATCACCTCCTCGGAGGAGTTCCGGACCGGTCTGATCGACGACGCCTACGACGCCTACCTGGGTCGTGGTCCGGACGCCGGCGGGCTGCAGTCCTGGCTCCGCGCCATGAGCGCCGGCATGACCGTCGAGCAGCTCGACTCGGGCTTCATCGCCTCCCCCGAGTACTGGGCGACCAGCGGCGGGACCTCCGCGGACTGGGTCAGGGCCCTGTACCGCGATGTCCTCGGCCGCGATGCCGGTGCCTCGGAGGTCGCCGGCTGGGTGGCCGCGCTGGACCGTGGAGCGACCCGGACGCAGGTCTCGATGGGCTTCCTGCTGTCGACCGAGTACCTGACCTCGGTCGTCGACGGCTACTACCAGCACCTTCTGCGCCGGAGCATCGAACCGGGGCAAGGCACCTGGGTCGCCGCCATCCAGAACGGGGCCCGGGACGAGCAGATCATCAGCGGAATCGTTGCCTCCGACGAGTACTGGAACAGCCAGTCGACGCGCCCCTTCGTCGGGTCCATCACGTTGTCGCCCAACCAGGACACCAGCGTGTACCTCGGTGGCGGCCAGAGCTACACCGTCCAGGCGTACCGGCCCGACGGGACGCTCATCGGCGACGCGACCGACGAGGCCACCATCACGTGGGACGGTCAGCCGTGCGTGCACGGGCTGTGCCAGCCCACATCTGTCGGCCAGCACGAGATCCAGGCACAGCATCGCGGGCTCAACGCCTCGGTGACGCTGACGGTGCTTCCTCCTGCCTGACCGTCGCGCCTGAGCACCCGCTCGGTACCCGTCCCTGCACTGCTGGGCCTAGGCAGGACCGCATCCCCGCGCCGGCGTCGAGCGGACGTCACGAACCGGGGAACGTCACCTGGAAGAGTGCATGGGCCTGCCACCGGCCCGCGATCCGCAGGTAGTCCGGCGCCACGCCGTACTGGACGAACCCGTTCGAGGCCAGCACGCGCTGGGAGGCGGTGTTGTCGAGCAGCGTGCTCGCCTCGAGCCGATGGAGCCCGAGCTCCTCAGCCGCGAGCCGCTTGGCGGCGGCGACCGCCCTCGTCGCGATCCCACGGCCGTTGTGGTCCTGCGCCACCCAGTAGCCGACGCTCGCGGACTGGAAGGCGCCCCGGATGATGCTGTTGAGGTTGAGGATCCCCACCACGTCGCCGCCCTCGACCAGCACGGCGGGATACATCGCTCCCGCCTCGGCTGAGGCGAGCGCCGTCCGCACCGCGCGCTCCTGCCCCTCGTCCGTGAACCAGTCCTCGGCGCGCACCGGGCTCGTCGGCGCGAGGAAGTCCCGGTTCGCCCGGACCAGCCGGGCCAGGACCGGTGCGTCACCGAGGGTCAGCCGTCGCACGGGCGAGGCCGCGTCTGCGATCACCGTCACGCGCGTGCTCCCTCCGTTCGCAGCCCGCGGTCCGACCGGCGGCTCGACGGGCCGGCCGGTGCGGCCCCCCGGGTCACACGTTGAAGCGGAACTCCACCACGTCGCCGTCGGCCATCACGTAGTCCTTGCCCTCGATCCGCGCCTTGCCCGCCGCGCGGGCCGCGGCGATCGACCCGGCCTCGACCAGGTCGTCGTAGCCGATCACCTCGGCCTTGATGAAGCCCTTCTGGAAGTCGGTGTGGATCACCCCGGCCGCCTGCGGCGCGGTCCAGCCCTGGTGGATTGTCCAGGCGCGGGACTCCTTGGGACCGGCCGTCAGGTACGTCTGCAGGCCCAGCGTGTGGAAGCCGACCCGCGCCAGCTGGTCCAGCCCGGACTCCTCCTGGCCGTTCTCGGCGAGCATCTCCCGCGCCTCGTCGGGCTCGAGCTCCACCAGCTCGGCCTCGAACTTCGCGTCGAGGAAGACGGCGTCCGCAGGTGCGACGGCCGCACGCAGCTTCTCCTGCATCGCGGTGTCGGCGAGGCCGGCGTCGTCGGTGTTGAACACGTAGATGAACGGCTTGGTGGTCAGCAGGCCGAACTCCGCGAGCGTCTGGACGTCCACGCCGTCGGCCAGCGAGAGCGGACGACCGTCCTCCAGCACCGACTGCGCCTGCTGGGCGGCGGCCAGGGACGCGCTGTCGGCCCGCTTGAGCCGCACCTCCTTCTCCAGGCGCGGCACCACCTTCTCCAGGGTCTGCAGGTCCGCGAGCGCCAGCTCGGTGTGGATCGTCTCGATGTCCGCCAGCGGCTCGACGCGACCCTCGACGTGCACCACGTCCGGGTCGGCGAACGCCCTGGTCACCACGCAGATCGCGTCGGCCTCACGGATGTTGGCGAGGAACTTGTTGCCGAGCCCCTCACCCTCGCTCGCACCCTTGACGATGCCGGCGATGTCGACGAAGGAGACGGTGGCCGGGACGATGCGCTCGGATCCGAACACGCGGGCGAGCCCGTCCAGCCGTGCGTCCGGCAGCGGGACCACGCCGACGTTGGGCTCGATGGTCGCGAACGGGTAGTTGGCGGCGAGCACCTGGGCCTGCGTCAGTGCGTTGAAGAGGGTGGACTTGCCGACGTTGGGCAGGCCGACGATGCCGATGGTGAGCGCCACGGCGGGAGAGTCTACGGGTCAGGCCATGGCGATCAGCCGGCGCAGCAGGTCGGGAGCGGTGCGGTCGAGCGTGCGACCGCCGAGCCGCACACCGAGTGCCATGAGCGCCGTCCCGAGCGCCGGGCCGACCGCGAGGGTGACCCAGCCGAGCGCCTCGCGGTGCCCGGCCACCGACATCACGGCGAGCACCGTGACCGGCGCGCACAGCAGCCCGACCGCCGCCCAGCCGGCGAGCTGCGTCAGCATCGCGGGGACCGTGGCGCCCTGCTGGGTGGAGAACGGGTTCTCCCCCGCCTTGCGCACGCGGTAGACGACGAGTGCCGAGGCGACGGACGAGACCCCGAGGGTCGTGGTCAGCGTGCCCAGGGCGCTGCCGAGCAGCGGCGCGACGGCGTCCGGGCGATGGAGGAACAGCGCGCACGCGATCGTCATGACCGTCACCACCGGCACGCCGAGCACCAGGGCGGCGAGCACGCGGCCCACGCGGTCGACCCCGCCGCGCACCCCCGCGGCGACGTGCACCCAGAACGCCGGCCCGTCGAAGCTGATGTCGGAGGAGATGGACCAGCCGAGCAGGAAGCCTGCGAGCGGGCCCGCAGCCAGCACCAGGCCGCTGCCCATGCCGAGCACCGCGAAGAGCACGGGGAAGATCGGCACGGCCACGACCGCCATGGCGTAGCGGGGATCGCGCACCCAGTAGGTCAGGCACCGGGCCAGCACGGCACCCCGTGGGCTGGCCGGCACGCGGGCGAACCACCCGAGCCCGCGCTGACGCCGTCCGGCCACGTCGTGCGGCGGGTCCACCAGGGCCCGGGCGAGCGACCGGTCCCAGACGAGCACCGCCACCGCGACCGTGGCCAGGGCGACCACCAGCCGCGCCAGCGCCTGCCACCAGCGTCCCGAAGCCACGTCGGGCGCCAGGGCCCAGGCCGCCCCGAACGGCGTCCACCCGACGGCCTGCACCACAGGCGTCATGTCGGCCGCACGGATGCGGGACGCGCCCATGGTGAGGCCGGACATCGCCGGGCCGATGAACATCATCGGGATCAGCACCAGCGCGGCGCCCAGCTCGCGCACCCGCCGCCGCACCACGACCCGAGCCAGCGCGGTGGTCAGCGCGCGCGAGCCGGCGACGCAGGTCGCCACCGCGAGGACGGCGCCCAGCAGGCTGGCGACCAGGGCCGCGGGCTCGCGCCACCAGAGGATCGCCGACCCCAGCGCGGCGAGCACCGTCAGCAGGCCGGGCACGCCGACCAGACCGGAGACCGCCAGGCCGGTGAGCAGGTGCGCCCGACGGATGGGGTACGGCGCGAAGCGCGCGGGGTCCATCGTGGCGTCGACGCCGAACGCGACGAGCGGCACCACGCACCACGCGAGCACCAGCGCAGCACCGGCGACGACGACCACGAGCTCCCGGAGCACCAGCGCCTGGGTGCTGACGTAGACGAGGCCACCCGTCACGACCACGAGCACGCCCAGCCCGTACAGCAGCGCGAGCAGCATCAGCACCACCTGCCAGGCGCTGCGCTTCAGCCCGTTGGCGAGCAGCCTCAGCTTGAGGCGGACGAGGTGCCCAACCACGCCAGTCCCCCGCCCGTGATGCGTCCACCGACCAGCTGCACGAACCGGTCCTCCAGAGTGCCGGCGCCGCGCACCTCGTCCACCGTTCCCGCGGCCAGCACGTGCCCGCCGGCGATCACCGCGACGTGGTCGCACATCCGCTGGACCAGGTCCATCACGTGCGAGGAGACGATCACCGTGCCGCCGCCCGCCACGTAGGCGGCGAGGATGTCCCGGATGTTGGCGGCCGAGACCGGGTCGACCGCCTCGAACGGCTCGTCGAGCACCAGCAGCCGGGGCGCGTGCACCATGGCGCACGCCAGCGCGATCTTCTTCGTCATGCCGGCCGAGTAGTCGACCACCAGCGTGTCCGCGTCCCGCTCCAGGTCCATGGTCCGCAGCAGGTCGGCGGTGCGGGCAGCCACCGTGTCGCGGTCGAGACCGCGAAGCAGACCGGCGTACGTGATGGCCTGCGCACCGGTCAGACGGTCGAACAGCGGGATGCCGTCCGGCAGCACGCCGAGCAGCGCCTTGCCCCGCAGCGGATCGGACCACAGGTCGACGCCCTGCACCCACACGCTGCCGAAGTCGGGGCGCAGCAGCCCCGTCGCCATCAGCAGCGTGGTCGTCTTCCCGGCGCCGTTGGGCCCGACGAGGCCGTAGCAGGAGCCGGTCGGCACGTCGAGGTCCAGACCGGCGACCGCGATGGTGCTGCCGAACCGCCGCCACAGACCGCGGAGCACGAGGGCCGGGGGCTCGGCGAGCGGCTGAGCAGAGGCGAGCGGCGGTGGTGGATCGGGAGGGAGCTGCGGCCCCTGGTTGCCGTCGGGCACGGGCGTCAGCATAGGTGCGGGCACCCACGCGGGTCCGGGGTTCCGCCGGGCCAGGCGCGGGCAGACCGGCGTGGCGGACCGGCTGCGGGACGGCCGCCGTGCGCGCCGCGACCGGCATGTCGGTGGTCGGCGGCACCCTGGCGGCATGGACGTGGGCGTGCTGCTGCTGGGACTGGTGGTCGGGGTCGTGCTGGGGGCGGCCCTCGGCTGGGTGGGGGCAGGAACCCGGGCAGCAGCCCGCGTCCGGGCGGCCGAGGTGGCGGCGGCTCGCGCGGAGGCGGGCTGGGCGGCGGAGCGCACCGCGGCGGCGGCCGCCCGCGCGGACGACGAGCGTGCGGCCGAACGGTTCAAGGCGCTGGCCGCCGACGCCCTGGCCGCGAGCAGCGAGCAGTTCCTCGCGCTGGCGCACCAGCGGCTGGCCGCCGAGCACCAGACCCAGGTCGGTGAGCTGGCGCAGCGCGAGCAGGCGGTCCGCGCCCTGGTCGAGCCGGTCGGGCGCACGCTGGACCAGGTGCGCGAGCAGCTCCAGGTGGCGGAGCAGGCCCGTGCCGCCGGCCAGGCGGCGCTCGGTGAGCAGGTCCGCGCCATGCACGCGGTGTCCGAGCAGCTGCGCGGCGAGACGGCACAGCTGGTCACCGCCCTGCGAGCGTCCCAGGTACGCGGCCGGTGGGGCGAGGTCCAGCTGCGCCGGGTGGTCGAGGCGGCCGGGATGCTGCCGCACGTCGACTTCGTCGAGCAGGAGAACGTCCGCACCGACGACGGCCTGCTGCGCCCCGACCTGGTGGTGCACCTGGCGGGCGGCAAGAACGTCGTGGTGGACGCGAAGGTGGCGTTCCTCGGGTTCCTCGACGCCGCGCAGGCGTCGGACCCCGCCGTGCGGGCCGCGCGGCTGAGCGATCACGCGCGGCACGTGCGCCGGCACGTCGACGACCTCGCGGCCAAGCAGTACTGGGAGCAGTTCGCGCCCGCACCGGAGTTCGTCGTGATGTTCGTCCCCGCGGACGCCTTCTGGCACGCCGCGCTCGACGAGGACCCTGGCCTGGCGGAGTACGCCTTCGACCGGCACGTCGTGGTGGCGACCCCCTCCACGCTGCTGGCCCTGCTCCGGACGGTCGCCTACGCCTGGAAGCAGGACGCCCTCGCCGCCAACGCCCAGGCGGTGCTGTCGCTGGGCAAGGAGCTGCACGGTCGGCTCGCGACGATGGGCTCGCACCTCGCGCGGCTGGGCCGGGCGATCGACGCGACCGCCTCCGCCTACAACCAGACGGTCGGCTCCCTCGAGACGCGGGTGCTGGTCAGCGCCCGGCGGTTCGCCGACCTGCACGTCACCGACGCCGAGCTGCCCTCACCGGCACCCGTCGACCCCCGTCTGACCACGCTGACCGCACCGGAGCTGCTGGCCTCCACCGACGAGCGGCTGGTGGTGCTGGAGCAGGCCGCGCTGGCTGAGGAGGACGGTCGCCGGGACGCCGCGGCGCTGCGCGCCGAGGCGGCCTCCCCGCACGCCGGCCCGACGGAGGTCGCGGGCTGACCCTGGGGCGGCAACGGTGCCGCGTGAACGGCCCGCGCGGGCGGATCCCCACGTCGCGAACGAGCGGACCGGCCCGACGTCGGACGAGCGCTAGACGCCCTGGACGTCCAGCGAGCGCCGGCCCTCGCGTGCCGGCCGCGTCTCGGCGCCCGCCGCCTTCAGGTCGGCGCGCAGCTCCCGCGGCAGGGAGAACATCAGGTCCTCGGTCGCCGTGCGGACCTCTTCCACGTCGCCGAAGCCGAGCTCGGCCAGGCGGGTCAGCACGTCCCTGACCAGGATCTCCGGCACCGAGGCGCCGGACGTGACGCCCACGGTGGCCGCATCGGCCACCCATGCCGGGTCGATCTCCGCGGCGGTGTCGATCCGGTGCGCCGCGCGGGCGCCCGACTCGAGCGCCACCTCCACCAGCCGCACGGAGTTCGACGAGTTCGCCGAGCCGACCACGACGACGACGTCGCACGACGGCGCCATCTTCTTCACCGCCACCTGGCGGTTCTGCGTGGCGTAGCAGATGTCGTCGCTCGGCGGGTCCTGCAGCGCGGGGAACCGCTCACGCAGCCGTCGGACGGTCTCCATCGTCTCGTCCACCGACAGGGTGGTCTGCGAGATCCAGACAACACGCTCGGGGTCGCGGACCTCGACGGCGTCCACGTCGTCCGGCGAGTTGACCACCTGGATGTGCTCGGGCGCCTCCCCCGACGTCCCCTCGACCTCCTCGTGCCCGGCGTGGCCGATCAGCAGGATGTCGAAGTCGTCGTCGGCGAACCGCACGGCCTCCTTGTGCACCTTGGTGACCAGGGGGCACGTCGCGTCGATGGTGCGCAGCGAACGAGCGGCGGCGGCCGCCCGCACCGCCGGTGAGACGCCGTGCGCGGAGAACACCACCCGGGCGCCCTCCGGGACGTCGTCGGTGTCCGCGACGAACACGGCTCCACGAGCCGCCAGCGTGTCGACCACGTGCCGGTTGTGCACGATCTCCTTGCGCACATACACCGGCGGGCCGTAGTGCTCGAGCGCCTTCTCCACGGCCACCACCGCGCGGTCCACCCCGGCGCAGTACCCGCGCGGCGAGGCGAGCAGCACACGCCGGGCCACCTCGGAGGACGGGCTCGCCGCATCGGCGTCGGGCACGGCCGGGTCCACGGCCTTGTCCACGGCACGGTCGACGGACGGACGGTGGGGGTTCACCGCACCAGTCTAGGTCGGGCCTCGGGACCGTCCCCGGGGCGGCCGGCGGCGGACGCGTGCAGGTGCCGTGGGCGGCATGGGGCAGTCTGGTGACCGTGAGCGCATCGGCCGATCGGGCGGCGGACCGGGCAGCGGAGCGCGCGGCGTTCACACGGCCCGGCAGCCCCGCCGTCCGCCCGCAGGACCCGGACCTGACGGCCCGCGGCCCGCTCCCCCTCCGCGCGGCCGACACCACGCCGGACCGCCCGTGGCCGGTCCGCCACCTCGCCCCGAAGATCGCCGACTACATCGCCCGGATGCCGCCGGTGTGGGTCGAGGGCCAGGTGCTCAACCTCAAGCGGTGGAACTCCCTGTACTTCCTCACGCTGCGGGACACGGACCTCGACATGTCGCTGTCCGTCACCGTCCCGGCGGGCGCGATCGCCTCCGTCGCCGACCGGCTGTCCGACGGCTCGCACCTGGTGGTGCACGCCCGGCCCCGCTACCACGAGAAGCGGGGCGAGCTGACCTTCGCCGCCGACGCTGTGCGGCTGGTCGGCCTGGGCGAGCTGCTCGCGCGGATCGAGCACCTCAAGGGCGTGCTGGGGGCGGAGGGCCTGTTCGACGAGGACCGCAAGCGGCCGCTCCCCTTCCTGCCGGCGGTGGTCGGGCTCGTGTGCGCGCAGCAGGGGGACGCCGAGCACGACGTGGTCTCCAACGCGCGGGCCCGCTGGGCCGCGGTGCAGTTCGAGATCCGGCGGGTCACCGTCCAGGGCCCTCGCGCGGTGCCGGAGGTGACGGCCGCGATCGCCGAGCTCGACGCCGACCCGCGGGTCGAGGTGATCGTCGTCGCGCGGGGCGGCGGGTCGTTCGAGGACCTCCTCCCGTTCAGCAACGAGGCGCTGGTGCGCGCAGCCGCCGCCTGCCGCACGCCTCTGATCAGCGCGATCGGGCACCACCTCGACTCTCCGCTGCTCGACCTGGTGGCCGACTGGCGCGCCTCCACGCCGACGGACGCCGCGAAGCGGGTGGTCCCCGACGTCACCGAGGAACGCGCCCGCCTGACGCAGGCGCGCCACCGTGCCCGCGCGGCGGTGCTGGGCCGCCTGACGCGTGAGCAGTCGACGCTGGACCACTGGCGCGGGCGGCCGGTGCTGGCACGTCCCGTGACGCTGGTCGAACCGCACCAGCTCGCGCTCGACCGGCTGGTGGACCACGGCCGCCGGACGGTCGGCGCTGCGCTCGCCGAGGCAGGGATCGCCACGGCGCGGCTCGCCGCACAGGTGCGGGCGCTGTCCCCGGCCGCGACGCTCGACCGCGGGTACGCGGTGGTGCAACGCGCCGACGGCGCCGTGGTGCGCGACCCGGCAGAGGTGGCCGACGGTGAGCCGCTCGCGGTCCGCGTGGCGCGGGGCCGGTTCGCGGTGACCGTCTCGACGCCCGCGACGGCAGCGCAACCGGAGGGGTCCGCCGGCCGTCGCACGCCGCGTCGGTGAGGGCTGGTTGACTTCTCCCGTGCCGAAGCCAGCCGTACCGCCCACCGACCCGAACGCCGACGTGCAGGGCCTGGGGTACGAGCAGGCGCGTGACGAGCTGGTCGCCGTGGTCGCACGCCTGGAGAGCGGCGCCGGCTCCCTCGAGGAGGCCCTCGCGCTGTGGGAGCGGGGCGAGGCGCTGGCCGCCCGCTGCCAGCAGTGGCTGGACGGCGCGCGCGAGCGGCTGGCCACCGCGGCGGCACCCCGAGGCGCAGGTCAGACGGGCACGGCCGGCGCGGCCGGCGCGCAGGACGAGCGGCCGCAGCAGCAGGCCGGTACCGACGACGAGGACGGGGACGACGAGTGAACGACGCACGCGCGCTGGTGATCGGTGAGGCGCTGGTCGACGTGGTGGTGCGCGAGGACGGCAGCCGTGAAGAGCACCCCGGTGGCAGTCCGGCGAACGTGGCCCTGGGCCTCGCCCGGCTGGGCCGCGAGGCGGACCTGCTGACGTGGCTGGCGCCTGACGCCTACGGCGACCGCATCCGTGAGCACCTGGCCGCGTCGGGGGTGCACGTCCTCACCGCACCGGTGCACGCCACCCGCACCCCGGTCGCCGTGGCCCATCTCGACGCCACCGGTGCCGCGACCTACGAGTTCGACCTGGAGTGGGACCTGCCGGCGACGTGGGACGGCGACGACGTCGACCCGGTCGTGGTGCACACGGGCTCGATCGCCACCACGTTGCAGCCGGGCGGCGCCGCCGTGGCGCGTCTGGTGGAGGCGCGCCGCGCCACGTCCACCATCAGCTACGACCCCAACATGCGCCCGGCGCTGATGGGCTCGCCCGCGCAGACCCTGCCGGTGGTGGACGCCCTGGTCGCCGCCGCGGACGTGATCAAGGTCAGCGACGAGGACCTGCTGTGGCTGCACCCCGACGAGGCGCCGGACGACGTCGCGGCCCGATGGGCGACGGCCGGACCGGCCGTCGTGGTGGTGACCCACGGCGGTGAGGGCGCCTTCGCCGTCACGTCCACCGGTCTCCGCGTGCAGATCGTCGCGCCACGCGTCACAGTGGCGGACACGGTCGGTGCCGGGGACTCGTTCATGAGCGGCCTGATCGACGGCCTCTGGACGGCCGGGCTGCTGGGCGCCGACCGGCGCGAGGCGCTGCACGCGATCGACGAGGGGACGCTGACGGCTGTGCTGGAGCGGTGCGCGCGGATCGCCGCCATCACCGTGTCGCGCGCCGGGGCCAATCCCCCGACTGCTGCGGAGGTGGATGCATGACGAGCACGACCAACCGACCGACGACCCCGGGACAGGCCTGGGCCGCGCTGCTCGAGGGCAACGAGCGGTTCGTCCGGGGCGAGATGGTGCACCCGTCGCAGGACGCGGCGCACCGCGCGGCGCTCAGCTCGAGCCAGGCGCCGTTCGCGGTCGTGTTCGGCTGCTCCGACAGCCGCGTCGCGGCGGAGATCGTGTTCGACCAGGGGCTCGGCGACGCCTTCGTCGTGCGCACCGCCGGTCACGTCATCGACACCACGGTGCTCGGCTCGATCGAGTTCGGCGTCGAGGTGCTCGGCACGCCGCTGGTGGTCGTGCTGGCGCACGACAAGTGCGGGGCGGTGGCCGCCGCCGCGAAGACGCTCGCCAGCGGCGAGCAGGCGCCGGGGTTCGTCCGCGCGGTGGTCGACCGCGTGATCCCGAGCATCGTCGGGCTGACCAGCACCGGGAAACCGCTGGACTCCTTCGACGCCGCGGAGCTCGGGCACGAGCACGTGCGGCAGACCGCGCGCATGCTGAACGACTACTCCGCGGTGCTGTCCCGGCGGACGGCCGACGGCAGCTGCGCGATCGTCGCCGTGGAGTACACGTTGGAGGACGGCCGCGCGAAGCTCGTGGAGACGGTCGGCCGCCTCGACTGACCTGGGCTGTTCCACAACCGCCACGTCTCACGCGGCCGGAACCGTCCCCGGGCGGTTCCGGCCGCGGTGACGTCGTCCCCGAGCCGCCTCCGAGCCGGCGGGCGGGCTGCGGCAAGATGGGCCCATGACCCCCACCACCGGCAGTGCCGCCGTGCCCGCGGACGCGGGCTTCCGCATCGAGCACGACACGATGGGCGAGGTGCGCGTCCCCGCCCACGCCCTGTACCGCGCACAGACGCAGCGCGCCGTGGAGAACTTCCCGATCTCCGGCAGCGGCCTGGAGCGGGGTCACATCGAGGCTCTGGCGCGGATCAAGAAGGCGGCAGCCCGGGCCAACGCCGAGCTCGGCGTGCTGGCCGGTGACGTCGCCGACGCGATCGTCGCGGCGGCCGACGAGGTGGCGTCCGGCGCGCACGACGAGCACTTCCCGGTGGACGTCTACCAGACCGGCTCCGGGACCAGCTCGAACATGAACACCAACGAGGTGATCGCGACGCTGGCCACCCGGGCACTGGGCCGCGAGGTCCACCCGAACGACCACGTCAACGCCTCGCAGTCGTCCAACGACGTGTTCCCCACCTCCGTGCACGTCGCGGCGACCGCCGGCGTTGTGCGTGACCTGGTGCCGGCCCTCGAGCACCTCGCCGAGGCGTTCGAGGCGAAGGCCACCGCCTGGGCCGACGTCGTGAAGTCCGGCCGCACCCACCTGATGGACGCCACGCCCGTGACCCTCGGCCAGGAGTTCAGCGGCTACGGCGCGGCGATCCGGTACGGCGTCGAGAGGCTGCAGGCCGCTCTCCCCCGCGTCGCCGAGGTGCCGCTGGGCGGCACGGCGGTGGGCACCGGCATCAACACGCCCGCCGGCTTCCCGCAGCGCGTGATCGCCCTGCTGCGCGAGGACACCGGCCTGCCGCTGACCGAGGCGCGCAACCACTTCGAGGCGCAGGGCGCCCGCGACGGACTCGTGGAGCTGTCGGGCGCGCTGCGCACCATCGCGGTGAGCCTGACGAAGATCTGCAACGACCTGCGCTGGATGGGCTCGGGCCCCAACACGGGCCTCGGCGAGATCGCCATCCCGGACCTGCAGCCGGGCTCGTCGATCATGCCGGGCAAGGTCAACCCGGTCGTCCCGGAGGCGACGCTGATGGTGGCGGCGCGGGTGGTCGGCAATGACGCGACCGTCGCCTGGGCCGGTGCGAGCGGTGCCTTCGAGCTCAACGTGCAGATGCCGGTGATGGCCTCGGCGGTGCTCGAGTCCATCCGCCTGCTCTCGAACGTCTCCCGGGTGCTGGCGGACCGCACGGTGGACGGCATCACGCCCAACGTCGAGCGGTCCCGCGCGCTCGCCGAGTCGTCGCCCTCGATCGTCACGCCCCTCAACCGGGTGGTCGGTTACGAGGCAGCCGCGAAGATCGCCAAGCACGCCGTCAAGGCCGGCATCACCGTCCGCCAGTCAGTGATCGACCTCGGTTTCGTCGACCGCGGCGAGATCACCGAGGAGCAGCTCGACACGGCGCTCGACGTGCTGGCGATGACCAGGCCGCCGCAGACCCGCTGAGCGCAGCAGCGGCCCGGCCACCCCGCAGAGGGCGCCGGGCCGCGCCCGTTCAGTGGCCGGCCGTCGTGGGCCGCAGCGGTGCCGCGGCGGACACCTCAGGCCGCAGCTGCCGCCGGCGCCTCGTCCGGCACGCTGCGCCGCTGCGCGCGCTGACCGTGCATGAGCAGGGCGGCCACCAGCCCGACCGCGAACACCGCGACCGCCAGCAGCATCGTCTCCGCCACCGCGGTGGCGAAGCCCTGGTGCACCGCCTGCAGCGCCGCGGCCTTGATCTGGTCGGCGACGGCCGGCGGTACGGACGCGGGCAGCTGCGGGGCCGAGGCGGACCCGGACGAGAACGCCGACCCCGACAGGTGCGAGAACCGGTCGAGGAACTGGCCGCGCACAGCCTCCGGGAGCGACGCCGCCGCGTTCTTCGCCGCCGCCGGGACCGTGTGACCGAGCCGCGACGTCAGCATCGCGACGATCGCCGCGGAGCCGATCACGCCGCCGATCTGGCGGTTGGTGTTGAACGCGCCCGCACCCGCACCCGCCGTCCGGTGGTCCAGCCCGCTGGTCGCCAGGTTGGCGAGCGGGGAGAACACGCAGGACGTGCCGAGCCCGAAGAACGCCATCGGGAGCAGCAGCCGCCACGGTGACGCGTCGGGGTCGATCCAGCGCGACACCCAGGTGATCGAGACGATGAACATCACGAAGCCGAAGGTGACCACCCACTTCGGCGGGATGCGGTCGGAGAGCCGACCGGCGATCGGCGCCACCACGCCGGACACCAGCGAGGACGGCAGCCCGACCAGCGCCGCGTGCAGCGGTGAGAGACCCGCGACCTCCTGCAGGAACAGCGTGAACGGGAAGAAGATGCCGATCATCGCGAAGCCGACCGCGGCACCGGACACGTTGGCCAGCAGGAAGTTCCGGTTCCGGAACAGCCGCATCGGCAGCAGCGCCTCCTCGCCCCGCCGCACCTGCAGCCAGCCGAAGACGAGCAGCACCGCCACCCCGACGCCGATCACGCCCCAGACGGTGACCGGTCCGCGGATGGTCCCCCAGCTGTACGTCGACCCCTCCTGCAGGCCGAAGACCAGCAGGAACATCCCGCCGACCGACATCACCATGCCGAGCAGGTCCACCGAGCGCACGTGCCGCTCGAGCGACGGCAGCCGCGTGAGGGCGAACCACAGGGCGACCAGCCCGACCGGCACGTTGACGTAGAAGATCCACTCCCAGCCGACCGACTCCACCAGGATCCCGCCGAGCAGCGGACCGGTGATGGTGGCGACACCGGCCACCGAGCCCCAGATGCCGAGCGCCGCGCCACGCTGCTGCGGCGGGAACACCCGGGTGATCATCGACATGGTCTGGGGCGTCATCAGCGCGCCGCCGATGCCCTGCACCGCGCGGGCGGCGATCAGCAGGCCGATGGACCCCGACAGGCCGCACGCCAGGGAGGACAGCGTGAACACCACGAGGCCGGCGATGAACACCGGCCTGGGGCCGAAGGTGTCGCCCATCCGGCCGGTGACGAGCAGCAGCACGGCGAACGTCAGCAGGTAGGCGCTGTTCACCCACCCGACCGTGGTCAGGTCGGCCCCGAACGACTTCACCAGGGTCGGCACGGCGATGTTCACGATCGTCGTGTCGACCATGATCATGAAGAAGCCGAGGCACAGGGCCGGCAAGATGCTCCACGGGCTGCGCCCGTGCAGGTCGACGAGCGCGCGTGGCGCGGTGGTGGACTGCCCGTTGCGGGACATGGGACCTTCCTCAGGGGCTGGCTGGGGCTACGGAGCAGCATGCGGCACGCCACCGACAGAGCCGGTGCGTGCCAGGTAGAGGTCCGACTCCCAGGGCTCGGGGTCGGCTTCGAGACGGGCGACGACGTCGTCGAGCCAGGCGATCTCCGCGGCGAGCATCGCCCGCTCGTGGTCGACGTCGAGGACGAACCGCAGCGGCAGCTCACGCTCTGTCCGCAGGTGGCTGAGCGTCGACGTCGTGGACGCGTGCGCCGCGGCGAGCCGCTCCCGCCGGGCCGCGAGCGCGGCGAGGGCCTGGTCCCGTGGCAGGTGCGGAGCTTCCGCCAGACCGACGGCGAACGGTGGGTACGTCCGCTCGTCGTCCGCCAGCAGGCCGGTGAGCCGCGGGATCAGCGCCGCGGTGCCCGCGTCCGTGGCGCGGTACGTCGTCCGCTCCGGGCGCCGGCCTTGCCGCTCCGTCCCCACCGCCTCGGCGAGACCGTCCGCGACCAGGCGTTCCACCGCGTGGTAGACGGCACCGACGGTCACCCGGGTGAGGCGGGTCTCGGCGCGCTGCTCGAGCGTGCGGAACACCTCGTACGGGTGCATCGGCTCCTCGTGCAGCAGCGCGAGCGTCATGACGGCGACGACCGACAGCTGCGGCATCGGCGCTCCCCTCGATATGTTCCCTGCGGAATAGTCCGTGGAAACCATAAGGGGATGCCGCGGCGCCCGGCAAGCGCACGACCAGACGGGCGGTGCCGGGCCCTCCCCCGGCACCGCCCGTCTGCGTGCGGCCGTCCCTCCGCCGCGACTACCGCCTGGTGACGGTGACCGCCGTCTGCACCACGGGGGTAGCCCGGATGATCGGGGAGGACAGCCTGGCCGTGAGCGTCTGGGTCCCCGGCTGTCGCGCGGTGGCCCGGTAGCCCAGGCTGACGGACCCGCCGGGGGTCGGCGGGGCGGTGGTGATCGCCCACTCCGTCCCGGAGGCCGCAGTGATGTTCACGCCGCTGGTGCCGTCGCGGTTCTCGGCGCCGGACGAGAGGGGCGCACCGGCGGACCCGCCGAGCGTGCCGTAGGAGAACCACTGACCCTCGGTGGTACCCGTCTGGATCCAGATCTCGAACGAGCTGGCCGGACCGTGGCCCCATGCCTGCACCTGGTCGTAGTCGACGACGAGCCAGTGGTTCGTCCCGTCGGACAGAGTGCCGACGCGGATCGCACCGCCGCCGGTGGCCGGGTCGAGCGACAGGTCCGTCCAGTACGGCGCCAGCACGTTGTTCGGCCTGGCCGGGTCGGGGAACGTCTGCGTGTTGCAGCAGTCGTTGTCCTCCGCCGTTCCGCCGCCGACGACGACGTAGCCGTTGGAGTCGATGGCGATCCGCGTGTACGTCTCCCCGCCGTACTGGAACGCCGGCACGTCGTAGTTGGTGATCGTCTCGTCACCGAACCCGGTGGCCGCCGGGATGCCGAAGGACGACAGCGGCAGGTACCCACCTGCGGGGCTGGCGCTGGGGGTGATGGACGTGATCGTCGGCGGCAGCGCCGGGCTCAGCGTGCCCGTCCAGCGCAGCCCCGACCGCGTGGCCGTCCCGGGCGCCGCCACCGAGGTGATCGGCAGACCGGGCGTCGAGGAGACCTCGACCGTGGTGGGTGCAGCCACGGCGGCGAAGTTCGTCGCCGTCACCGTGCAGTCCGTGCTGGCGCCACGCGCCACCGTCGTCGGGTCGCACGTCTGCGTCAGGTGGACCGCCGCGTCACCCGTGTTCACCACCACCGGCAGCACCGCCGGCACCGCACCGCCGCTGGTCAGCGTGATCTGGCCGCTGTGCCAGCCGTGCGCCGTCGCTGTGCCGTCCACCAGGATGCGCAGCTTCTGCGTCTGGCCCGGCCGCAGCGTGAACCGCGCCGGCTGCACGGTCACCTTCAGCCCGTCGGCACCGGTGGCCGCCGCCGAGAACGCCAGGGTGCGTCCCGAGACGTTCTTCGCCGTGCGCGTGGTCAGCAGCGCCCCCGGCAGCGGGTTCACCGCGATGCTCGGCAGGTCGAGGTCCACGCGGTGCAGCGGGTCGGTGGCGCTGGCCGCCATGTCCTTCGCCGAGACGTCGAACGTCAGCGTCGGCTGCACCGCCCGGTCCGCCCGGATGGAGCCCGCACCGCGGTCGAATACCCCGGCCGCGCTGCCGTCGGCGTTGACCACCTGCTGCAGCGAGGAGGTCATCAGCGCCGACTTCACCTGTCCCGGCGTCCAGTCCGGGTGCGCCGCACGGACCAGGGCGGAGATGCCGGTGGCGTGCGGGCTGGACATCGAGGTGCCCGCGATCGCCTGGTACAGCTGGCCCTTCGGGCCGGCGGGGATGTCCACCGGTGTCGGGGTGTTCCCGGCGAGCACCTGGACGCCCGGCGCGGTGATGTCCGGCTTGAGGAAGTCGCCCACCGGCCCGCGGGAGCTGAACCCGGCCATCACGTCGCCGGTGGCGGGCGTCAACGCCCCGGTCGCCCAGGTGGCCGTCACGCCCGCGTGCGCCGCGAGGAAGGCGAGCAGCTCGTCGTTGGGCCCCTCGAGGTGGATGGCGGGCAGGAAGTGGTTGTCCGTCTCGGTGTCCGAGGCCGTCGGGTTGTACAGGACCATGCCGGCCGCACCGCCCTGGCTGGCGAAGTACCCCTTCTCGACGCGCCCGCCGCCACCGCCGCCGCGCTCGCAGACCACCACCTTGCCGGTCAGCGAACCGGCGTCGAACGGCTTGAGGCAGTACTGGCCGCCGGTGTAGCCGGGCACCTCCGCGGCGAGCACCACCGGAGCGTCGGTGACACCGGTCGTCAGCGTGGCGCCCGGCTTGCTGTACGTCGCACCGTCCGCGGCCGTCAGGTGCAGCACCGAGCCGAACGCGCGGTCCGACGTCGACGCCCCGACGGTGGTGACCCAGGGCCCGGCGTGGTTCGCGGTGCCGGCGGTGGGGCCGTCGTTCCCGGCGGACGCGTTGACGCTGATGCCGGCCTCGTAGGCGTCGAGGAACGCCAGCTCCACCGGGTCGGTGTACGCCGAGGTGCCGCCGGAGATCGAGTAGTTGATCACGTCGACCCCGTCGAGGATCGCCTGCTGCACGGCCGCCACCGAGTCGGACTGGTAGCAGCCAGCCACCGCGCAGACCTTGTACGCGATCACCGACGCACCGGGCGCCATGCCGGCGACCGGACCGCGGTCCGTGCCGAGCAGCGGCGCGCTGGCGACGTAGCTGCCCGCCGCCGTCGTGGCCGTGTGCGTGCCGTGCCCGTCGGCGTCGCGCACCGAGCACGCGGTCGCCGAGCAGTACTCGTCCTTGCCGATCGCGCCCTGGGCACGGGCCGTGTCGAGGAAGGCGTACGCGCCGATCAGCTTGTCGTTGCAGGTGAACGCGGCACCGAGCGCCGGGTCGCTGCCGTCGCCGAACTGGCACGCCCACGGGCCGCCCGCCGGCTTGGGCAGCCCGATGTCGGTCAGCATCGGGTGCTCGGGCCAGATGCCGGTGTCCAGCACTCCGACGATGACACCCTGACCGGCGTGGTCACGGCCGCCGAGCGAGGGCCATACCTTCTCCGCGCCGACGAAGGCGGTGGTGCCGTTCTCGAGCGCACCCGCGGTCGGGGTCGCGGTGGTACCGGCGAGCGCCGTCGTCGAGGTCCCGGAGCCCAGATCCGTCTGCACGTGCTCGAGCGCGTCCTGCTGCACGGCCACCACGCCGGGGACCTTGAGCAGGTCCTTGGCACGGTTGGCCGGGAGCGTGACGGCCAGACCGCCGTACGCGAGGTTGTAGGTGCCGCGCACCGTCGCGGACGGCACGGCGGCGCGCACGGCGGCCGAGGCGTTGTCCGCCTTGCCGCCCAGCAGGCGCAGGTACGACGAGACGTTCGAGTCGCCCGCGTGCAGCGCCTTGCCGGTCACCTCGGGGCTGGTCGCCGCGAAGCCCGCCACGTCGCCGGAGTAGGCGGCCGCCGCGTCGTAGTCGAGCTTGACCATGATCGTCGTGGGGGCGGTGTCCGTCCGGGCGAGCAGGGCGGGATCGCTCTGCGCGAGCCGCGCGCGGCTCGCCTTCGGGGTGTCGATCGGCGCCGACGAGGGGGTCACCGCCGCCGCCGTGAAGCGGTTGGTGGCACCCGGGTCCGGCGGCGACGCCTGCGCCGGGATCGTCCCGAGCGCGGTCACGACCGCAGCCCCCACCGCCACTGCCCACATTCGGGTCCCCGACCGTCGAGTCATCGACGCCCCCTCTGTCAGTCACCACAGGTGTTACACAAGTTGGCGGGAACGGTAACCGGTGCGGGGCCGCGCTGACCAGGGGTTGACCAGGACAAATCGTCGAGCGCACACTCGCGCGCCCGTGTGCGGTGGGCGCACCCCGACCCGCCCTGTGACAGGACGTGTGACAGGACGTGTGACAAGACGTGTGACAGCCGGGCGGTGACCGCTGGCTGTGAGACGCCGGAGGGCGGGGACCCGACGGTCCCCGCCCTCCGCGGCCCTTCGGTGGAGCCCTACGCCTCGATTCCGTCCAGCATCTCGGCGACCAGGGCCGCCACGGGCGACCGCTCCGACCGCGTCAGCGTCACGTGCGCGAACAGCGGGTGGCCCTTGAGCGCCTCGATCACGGCCGCCACGCCGTCGTGCCGACCGACCCGCAGGTTGTCGCGCTGGGCGACGTCGTGCGTGAGCACCACCCGCGAGCTCTGGCCGATGCGCGACAGCACCGTCAGCAGCACGTTGCGCTCCAGCGACTGGGCCTCGTCGACGATCACGAAGGCGTCGTGCAGCGAGCGGCCGCGGATGTGGGTCAGCGGCAGCACCTCGAGCAGGTCGCGGTCGAGCACCTCCTCGACCACCTCCTTGCTGACCAGAGCGCCGAGGGTGTCGAACACGGCCTGCGCCCAGGGGTTCATCTTCTCGGCCTCGTTGCCCGGCAGGTAGCCGAGCTCCTGACCGCCGACCGCGTACAGCGGCCGGAACACCATCACCTTGCGGTGCTGCCGCCGCTCCAGCACCGCCTCGAGGCCGGCGCACAGCGCCAGCGCCGACTTACCGGTGCCGGCCCGCCCGCCGAGGGACACGATGCCGATCTCCTCGTCGAGCAGCAGGTCGATGGCGATCCGCTGCTCGGCGCTGCGACCGTGCACGCCGAACACGTCCTGGTCACCGCGCACCAGCTGCACGTGCTTGTCGGCGGTGACGCGGCCGAGCGCCGAGCCTCGCGGGCTGTGCAGCACCAGCCCGGTGTGGCACGGCAGGTCGCGAGGGCCGTCGCCCGGTGCCAGCCCGTAGGTGAGGTCGATGTCGGCCAGTGCGACGCTCTCGTCCTCCCAGAGGTGCGACATCTGCTCCTCGGTGAGGTCCAGGGCGTCCATGCCGGTCCAGCCGGAGTCCACCGCGAGCTCGTGCCGGTACTCCTCCGCCCGCAGCCCCATCGCCGACGCCTTGACCCGCATCGGCAGGTCCTTGGACACGACCGTGACGTCGCACCCCTCCGCCGCCAGGTTGGCCGCCACCGCGAGGATGCGGGTGTCGTTGTCCCCCAGCCGGAACCCGGCGGGCAGCACCGTCGGGTCGATGTGGTTCAGCTCGACCCGCAGCGTGCCGCCCGCGTCGTTGACCGGCACGGGTGCGTCGAGGCGGCCGTAGGTGACGCGCAGGTCGTCGAGCGCACGCAGGGCGCTGCGGGCGAAGTAGCCGAGCTCGGCGTGGTGGCGCTTGGCCTCAAGCTCCGTGATGACGACGACGGGCAGCACCACGTCGTGCTCGGCGAAGCGCGCGATGGCCTTGGGATCCGAGAGCAGGACCGAGGTGTCCAGCACGTGCGTGCGGCGTCCGTCCCCTCCGGTCGTACCCGACGTCGAGCTCGTGCTCGTGCTCGTGCGGGGGGAGGTCGATCCGTTCTGCGCAGTGCTGACCACGGCAGGCTCCCTCCGGCGCATCAGCGCCGTGTCGGGCACCTCACGCCGACGTCCCCGTAGGGACCGCCGACGAGCGGCGACGGGGTGCGGTCGGCCGACCCTGGTTCGGGCCGGACCGGCCCTCCTCCGCGGAGCAGATGCTCCATGGGCTGGCCTCCCGGGGACGGCGGGAGCCGTCCACTGAGCCGACGCTAAGTCCGTCGGGACGCCACCTCGCGCCGCGACACGCCCCGCTCGGAGGGATCATCCGGTGGACGACGAAGAGTTCACCTGGTCGTCACACGGACGTCGTCGTGCGTCTCCTACAGGCCGAGCCGGCGCTCCCGCGCGGCGTACGAGCGCACCGCGCGCAGGAAGTCGACCTTGCGGAAGCTCGGCCAGTACGCCTCGCAGAAGTAGAACTCCGAGTGCGCGCTCTGCCACAGCAGGAACCCGCCCAGGCGCTGCTCGCCGGAGGTGCGGATCACCAGCTCGGGGTCGGGCTGGCCCTTGGTGTACAGGTGCGCCGCGATGTGCTGCACGTCGAAGTCGGCCGCCAGGTCGTCCAGGCTCGCACCCTTCGCGGCGTTCTCCCGCAGGTACGACCGGACCGCGTCGGCGATCTCGTGCCGCCCGCCGTAGCCGACCGCGACGTTGACGTGCAGGCCGACGACGCCCTCGGTGGCGGTCTCCGCGTCCTTGAGCGCCCGCGCCGTCTGCTCGGGCAGCAGGTCGAGCGCACCCATCGCCTGCAGCCGCCACCGCCGGGTCGCCGCGAGGTTGCGCACCGCGTCCTCGATGATCTCCAGGAGCGGCCCCAGCTCCTCCGGGTCCCGGGACAGGTTGTCCGTGGACAGCATCCAGAGGGTGACCACCTCGACGCCGACGTCCTCGCTCCACTCGAGCAGCTCGGCGATCTTGTCCGCGCCGGCGCGGTGGCCGGTGGCCGAGGACAGCCCGATGCTGCGGGCCCAGCGGCGGTTGCCGTCGAGGATCACGCCGACGTGGCGCGGCACACGGTCCCGCGGCAGGCTCGCGGCCAGACGGCGCTCGTAGAGCCCGTAGAGCGGGTGTGGCAGACGCACGCCGACGACTCCTCCGGGTCGGGGTGGTGGCGGGAGAGCACCCCCGCTCGGCACGGGATCACGGTACTCCGCCGCCCTCGTGCGGGCCGCTGACGGGGGACCTCCGGCGTCGACACCCCACCTACCTCCACGTAACCTACGGTGTCGTAGGTTCGTGTCAGCCAGCCGAGGAGACGCCGTGAGCTCGAGCCAGGTCCCCTCCACCGGGCACGGTGTGCCGGAGCCGTCGCAGGCCGCGCACCAGGTGGCCGAGGGGCTGTCCCGGGTGGGTCAGACGGTGGCGGACCAGGTCAAGCCGCGGCTGCGCGGGTGGATCCACGCCGGTGTCGCGCCGCTGGTGCTGGCGGCGGCGATCGTGCTCGTCGCCCTGTCGCCGACCCCCGCCGCACGGTGGTCGAACATCGTCTTCGGCGTGTCCGCCGTGCTGCTGTTCGGCACCAGCGCGGTGTACCACCGCGGCCACTGGTCACCCCGGACGGCCGCCGTGCTGCGGCGGCTGGACCACACCAACATCTTCCTGATCATCGCCGGCACCTACACGCCGCTGGCCGTCCTGCTGCTGGACGCCCGGACGGCACGCACGCTGCTGCTGGTGGTGTGGATCGGCGCCCTGATCGGTGTGCTGGGCCGGGTGTTCTGGCTGGGCGCGCCGCGTTGGGTCTACGTGCCGATCTACCTCGCGCTCGGCTGGGTGGCCGTCGGCTTCATCCCGTCGTTCGGGCACACGGGCGGCGCTGCCGTCGCGTGGCTGGTGATCGCCGGCGGGATCGCGTACACCGTCGGCGCGATCGTCTACGGCACCAAGCGGCCCAACCCGAGCCCGCGCTGGTTCGGCTTCCACGAGGTGTTCCACACCTTGACGGTGCTGGCGTTCGCCTGCCACTACGCCGCCGTGTCGATCGCCACGTACCGGCTGCGCTAGCGGCGGCAGGGACGTCGCGCCGGAGCAGGGGCTGGCGCGAGGGGCGCGGGGTCAGCGCGGGACGACGGCGTACCGGCGGTTGGCCAGCGACGGGTTGGCGGCACGCACCTGGTCCAGCCGGTCTGCATCGAGGTCGACGGTGCGCAGCGCCGGCTTCTCGTCCATCTCCAGGCCCACCACACCGTCCGGGCCGACGACGATCGAGCGGCCGACCACCCCCCTGCCGGCCTGGCCCACCGCCACCACGGCGCAGGTGTTCTCGATCGCCCGGGCGATCGCCAGCGCGCGCCAGTGCATGGCCTTGAGCGCTCCGTCCGCCCACGCCGCGGGCACCACGAGCACGTTCGCTCCCGCGTCCACCAGCCGCCGGGCGGACTCCGGGAACCGCAGGTCGTAGCACGTCAGCACGCCGAACCGCAGTCCCTGCAGCGACATCACCAGGGGCGTCGCGTCGGCCGGGCCGGCCTCCAGCACGTCGGACTCCCGCGCGCCGAACGCGTCGTACAGGTGCACCTTGCGGTACGCGCCGACCAGCTCGCCCGCGCCGTCCACGGCGACCACCGCATTCACGGCATGCGCCGGGTCGGCCGACGGCAGCAGGGTCCCGGCGATCACCGCGACGCCGGTCCGCACCGCCTGCTCGCGCAGCAGGGTGCCGAACGGGCCGTCGAGCGGTTCGGCGAGGTCGACGGCCACCGCTCGAGGGTCGAAGGCGCTGGTGTACTCGGGCAGCACCAGCACGTCGGCCCGGGCGTAGGAGGCCGTGCGGAACGCGTCGCGGACCGCCTCCCGGTTCGCCGCCCGGTCGGTGCCGGTGCTCAGCTGGCCGAGCGTCACCCGCACCGCGGGACGCTCCGGCGGGACGGGACGGTCGGCCATGCGGACCTCCTGTGCGGGGTGGGCTGCGTGCTGAGGGCTGCGGTACCCGACGACTGCGTCAGCCGGCGGTCGGCGGGGTGCCGCGCCCGGTCGGTTCGGCGCTCGGCGCGTCGGTGCGGTCGTCCGTCGGCTCCGCGACCGACGAGGTCGGCGGGCCGCTGGAGACCGGGGTCGTGTGCGGTGCGTCGAGTCGGGCGCTGTTGCGCTCCATCCGGCGCATGCCGCGCACCAACGAGATCGCCAGGCCGATCACCACCACCGCGAGCGCGAAGGTGAACAGGAAGCCCGCCAGACCGGGTGTGCCGCCGCCCGCCGGGTTGTCGTCGAGGTTGCCCACCGGTCCCGGTGCCGGCGTCGCGGCGGTCACCACCCACACCGCCAGTCCCGTCACCGCGCTCATCGGCCCTCCACCAGAACCCGCACGCCCGCGAACAGGTCGTCCTCGGGCAGCTTCACCGGGACGCGCGTCTCGGCGAGCTCGAACTCCTCCCAGGGCCACACCTGGCGCTCCAGGCCACGGGGCGCGGCGAAGAACCACCCCTCGGGGTCGATCTGAGTCGCGTGCGCCCGCAGGGCGGCGTCACGGCGGTCGAACCAGTCGGCGCAGGCGATGCGCGTGGTGACCGGTCGCTCCGGGATCTCGCGGGCGGCGCGGGAGTCGATCCAGTCGCCGAACGGGCTCTCGAGGCCGGCCGCAGTCAGCGCGTCGTGCACGGCACGCATGCGGGACAGGGAGAAGCCGTGGTCGTAGTAGAGCTTGCGCACCGACCACGGCTCGCCGGTGCCGCGGTAGCGCTCGGGGTCGGCGGCGGCCGCGAACGCCTCCACGCTGACCCGGTGGCACATCACGTGGTCCGGGTGGGGGTAGCCGCCGGTCTCGTCGTACGTCGTCATGACGTGGGGACGGAACTCGCGCACCAGGGCGACCAGCGGTGCCGCGGCGACCTCGAGCGGCTGCAGCGCGAAGCAGCCCCCCGGCAGGGGCGGCAGCGGGTCCCCCTCGGGCAGACCGGAGTCGACGAAGCCAAGCCAGGTCTGACGGATGCCGAGGGCAGCCGCGGCGGCGGCCATCTCCTCGCGGCGCACCGCGCGCATCTCGTCGAGATCGGTGATCTCGCGGCCGTAGCGAGGGTTCAGCACGTCGCCGCGCTCACCGCCCGTGCAGCTGACGACGAGCACGTCCACACCCTCGTCCACGTAGCGCGCCAGCGTCGCGGCGCCCTTGCTGGACTCGTCGTCGGGGTGCGCGTGCACCGCCATCAGCCGCAGTCGCTCGTCGGCCACCGGACCTCCCCTGCTCGCTGCGTACCGCGCCCCGGGAGCCCCGGGCGCCGCGTCCCTGCTGCCTCGGACGCCGCCGGGCCGAGCCCGACGAGTGACAATGATCGCGCACGTCGCCCCGCCACCCGCAGGCCGCCGTCCGGAACGGCTGCGGACGGGGCCCCGACCACCGCAGGAGCCACCCCGTGACCACGGTCCCGACCCGCCCGCCGGCGGGCCGCTACGGCCCCGAGCCGACCACCGGCCGACGTCTGTGGGCACGCATCGGCCTCGCGGCGCTCGTCGTGGCGACCCTCGCCGTCCTCGCGTGGCTCGGCTGGGGCGTGTTCCGCGACCCCGTGCAGTGGCGTGACGTGGGGTTCCACGTGGACGGCGCCTCGTCGATCGCGGTGACGTTCGACGTCACCAAGGCGCCCACGGCCACCGTCAGCTGCCGCGTGGTGGGGTTGTCGAAGTCGTTCGGGCACGTCGGCGTCAAGGACGTGACCGTGGGACCGGCCAGCACGGGGACCGTGCGCGTCACGGCGACCGTGCCGACCGCCGAGGAGGCGGTGAGCGGCACGGTCACCGGGTGCGACGTCGTGACGTCCTGACACCGGCGCCGGGTAGCCCCCCCGGGACGCGGGTCCCGGACGTCAGAACGGACGCGCGGCGACGATCTCCACGCCGATGTCGCGGCCGTTCGGCGCGGTGTAGGACGTGGTGTCACCCACCTTGCGGCCGTTGATCGCGGCACCCAGGGGTGACGTCGGCGAGAAGACGTCCACGTCGGCGGAGCCCGCGATCTCGCGCGAGCCCAGCAGGAACGTCATCTCGTCGCCGGCGACCGTCGCGGTCACCAGCATGCCGGGCTCCACGACGCCGTCGTCGGACGGGGTGCCGATGTGCACGTGCGCGAGCTTGGCCTTCAGCTCGCGGATGCGCGCCTCCTGCTTCGCCTGCTCCTCGCGGGCGGCGTGGTAGCCGCCGTTCTCCTTGAGGTCGCCCTCGTCGCGCGCCTTGGCGATCTTGTCGACGATGTCGCGGCGCCCCTCGCCCTCGAGGTGGGCGAGCTCGGCCGTGAGCCGGTCGTAGGCCTCCTGCGTCAGCCACGTGGCCTCGGTCGTCTCGGTCACGATCGCTCCTTCCATGCAGTTCACGTGCGTCCTCGTCGGGCGTACCGGTCGGCGAGCGGGGTGATGACCTCGCTGACACCTGCTCGGGCACGGCGCGACGACGGACGCGACGGTCGGGGTGCCGGCCCGGCGATCGGCGGACGACGGCGACCCGGAGCCGGTGTGCGACGGGCCGCCCGTCCCCTCGCGGGGTCGGCGTAAACGGTCATCCTACCCGGCGATCCCGGAAGGGCCCGGTGAGGCGGTTCAGTCGAGCGCGACCGTGCCCTGGACGCCGAGCACCGTGTCGCCGCCCACCCACACCTGCTCGCCGTCCCGCGCGATGCGGATCAGCCCGCGCCGCCCGAGGACCGTCCCCTGCCGGATGGTGAAGCGGTCGGGCAGCAGCCCGGCGGACGTGAGCCACTGCCCGAGGCCGGCCGCGAGGCTGCCGGTGACCGGGTCCTCCTGCACGCCGACGCCGGGGTGGAAGGCGCGGACCTCGACGTCCGCCGGTCCCCCGGCAGGGTGCGGGGCGACCAGCCCGACGGCCTGGGCGCCGATCAGGTCCCGGTCCGCCCGGGCGTCGAGCACGTCCTGCACGGTGGCCAGCAGCAGCGCCGCCCAGCCGGGACCGTTGTCCACCCACTGCGCGGCCTGCACCCGGTCCGCCGGCACACCGACCGCCCTGGTCAGCCTCTCGCGCGTCGCGTCGTCCACCGGTCCGCTGCGCCGCAGCGGCGGTGCCGCGAACGCCGCCCGGCCCGGCACCGTCTCGTCGAGCCGGATCGGCACGAGGCCCACCGCGCACTCCTGCACCACCGTGCCGGGGGACGCCGGGACGCCACCGGCTGCGAGCCACGCACGGGCGGAACCGAGGGTCGGGTGGCCGGCGAACGGCAGCTCACCACCGGGGGTGAAGACGCGCAGGCGGTAGTCGGCACCGGCCTGGGTGGGTGGGAGCAGGAACGTCGTCTCGGACAGGTTGGTCCACCGGGCGAACGCGTGCATCCTCGACTCGTCCAGGCCGCCGGCGTCGTGCACCACCGCGACCGGGTTGCCGAGCGTGAGGGTGTCGGTGAACACGTCGACCTGGCTGAAGCGCATGGGTCTCTCCTCGCAGCGGTGCGGACCGGGGGGTCAGTCGGACAGGCGGTAGCCGGTGTCGCGCAGGCGGCGCACCAGCTGGGAGCAGTGCTCGGGACCCTTGGTCTCGACGTGGACCTCGATCGCCACCTCGTCGAACGCCAGGTCGCCACCCGTGCGTGCGTGGGCGACGTCCATCACGTTGCCGCCCAGGGCTGCGACGTCACGCAGCACGCCCGCGAGCGCGCCCGGGGTGTCGGAGATGCGGATGCGCAGCTGCAGGAACCGGCCGGCGGAGGCGAGGCCGTGCCGGACCACCCGCATCAGGACCAGGGGGTCGATGTTGCCGCCGGAGAGCACGGCCACCACGGGTCCGCGCCCGGCGAAGTCGCCACCCGCCGCCATCAGCGCCGCCACGGAGGCCGCACCGGACGGCTCGACGATCAGCTTGGCGCGCTCCGCCACCAGCAGGAGGGCCCGGGACAGGTCCTCCTCCGAGACGGTGCGGACCGGCACGTGGTGGCTGGACAGCACCTCGAACGGCACCGCGCCCGGCATCCCGATCGCGATGCCGTCGGCCATCGTGCGCAGCTCGGGGGCCTTGACCGGGTGGCCGGCGGCGAGCGACGCCGGGTAGGCGGCGGCGCGGGCGGCCTGGACGCCGACCACGCGCACGTCCCGCCGCTCGTCGAGCGCGGCCGAGATGCCGGCTGCCAGTCCCCCGCCGCCGACCGGCACGACGATCGTCCTGACGTCCGGCACCTGCTCGAGGATCTCGAGGCCGATGGTGCCCTGGCCGGCGTCGATGTCCGGGTGGTCGTACGGGTGGATCAGCACGGCACCGGTCGCGTCGGCGTGCGCGTGCGCGTGGGTCAGCGCCTCGTCGACGCTGGCGCCGACCAGCTCGACGTGGGCGCCGTACTGGCGGGTCGCGGCGATCTTGGGCAGCGCCGCGTCGACGGGCATGAAGACGACGGCCTTGATCCCCAGCAGCGAGGCGGCCAGCGCGACGCCCTGCGCGTGGTTGCCGGCACTGGCGGCGACGACACCGCGGGCCTTCTCGTCGTCGGACAGGCGCGACATGCGCGTGTAGGCGCCACGGATCTTGAACGAGCCGGCGCGCTGCAGGTTCTCGCACTTGAGCCAGACGTCGGTGCCGGCGATCGCCGTCAGCGCACGGCTGTACTGGACCGGGGTGCGGTCGGCGACCCCCTCGAGCAGCTGTGCGGCGGCGCGGACGTCGGCCGGCCCGATCACCGACCCACGCCCGCAGCGTCGAGCGCCTGCGCCAGGTCCGCGACCAGGTCGTCCACGTCCTCGATGCCGACCGACAGGCGCACCAAGTCGTCCGGCACCTCCAGCGCGGTGCCGGCCACCGAACCGTGCGTCATCCGGGCCGGGTGCTCGATCAGCGACTCGACGCCGCCGAGCGACTCGGCGAGCGTGAACAGCTGCGTGGCGCCGCACACCGCGACCGCGCTGTCCGCGGAGCCGGTGCGGAACGACACCATGCCGCCGAACCCGCGCATCTGCCGCGCAGCGACCTCGTGCCCGGGATGGCTCTCCAACCCGGGATACAGGACCTGGGTGACGCCGGCCCGCTGCTCCAGGAACTCGGCGACGGCTGCGGCGTTGGCCAGGTGCCGGTCCATCCGCACGGCCAGGGTGCGCAGCCCGCGCAGGGTCAGCCACGCGTCGAACGGTCCGGCGACCGCCCCGGACGAGTTCTGGTGGAACGCCACCGCGTCGCGCACGTTCGTCGTCCCCGTCGGACCTTCCAGGCCCACCGGCAGCTGGGCGCCGTCGGCCACCACCAGCGCACCGCCCACCACGTCCGAGTGCCCGCCGATGTACTTGGTGGTCGAGTGCACGACGACGTCCGCACCGAGGGCGATCGGCTGCTGCAGGTACGGCGTGGCGAACGTGTTGTCCACTGCGAGCAGGGCGCCGGCCGCCCGGGCATGCGCCGCGATCGCGGCGATGTCCGCGATGCCGAGCAGCGGGTTGGTCGGCGTCTCCACCCAGACCAGCTTGGTGCGGCCGGGCTGGATCGCGTCGAGCACCGCATCGGGGTTCGACAGGTCGACCGGCGTGTGCTCGATCCCCCACGGCCCGAACACCCGCGCGACCAGGCGGTACGTGCCGCCGTAGGCGTCGTTCGGGACGATCACGTGGTCGCCGGGACGCAGCACCGCGCGCAGCAGGGTGTCCTCCGCGGCGAGGCCCGACGAGAACGCGAAGCCGGCGGCACCACCCTCGACGGCTGCGAGCGCCGCCTCGAGCGCCGCACGGGTCGGGTTGCCGGACCGGGAGTACTCCCAGCCGCCGCGCAGCCCGCCGACACCGTCCTGCTTGTAGGTGGACACCTGGTAGATCGGGGGCACCACCGCACCGGTGGCGGGGTCCGCCTCCTGTCCGGCATGGATGGCGCGGGTGGCGAAGCCCTGGTCGTCGGTCACGGGGTCAGGCTAGGCCGTCGGACCGACGGCGCCCCAGCCCGGCGGACCGCGCCGGCGCGAGCGCGGAACACCCGGGCGCGGGGGCCGGTTGAACGCCGTGGAAGGGAGCAACACATGAGCTGGCTGTTCGGATCCGCGCTGCGCACGACGATGGTGGACCGTGCCGATGCACTGCCCGGGCGGGACGCCCCGGCGTTCGACGTGCCGACGACCCACACGGTGCTCGGCACCCCGCTGGCCGGCCCCTGGCCGGAGGGCACGCGGGTGCTGTACCTGGCGTCGGGCTGCTTCTGGGGCGCCGAGAAGGCTGCGTGGCAGCTGCCCGGCGTGGTGACCACCGCCGTCGGGTACATGGGCGGGTACACGCCCAACCCGACGTACGAGGAGGTGTGCACCGGTCGCACGGGGCACGCCGAGACGGTCATGGTCGCGTACGACCCGACGCGACTGAGCGACGTCGACCTGCTGCGGCACTTCTGGGAGGAGCACGACCCCACGCAGGGGTTCCGGCAGGGCAACGACGTCGGCACCCAGTACCGGTCGGCCGTCTACACCACCACGCCGGAGCAGCACGCGGCGGCCCTGGCCACCCGCGAGGAGTTCGCGCCGCGGCTGCGGTCGAACGGATACGGCGACATCACGACGGAGATCCGGCCGGCCGCAGACGCCGGATCGTTCTTCTACGCCGAGGGGTACCACCAGCAGTACCTGGACAAGAACCCGGCCGGGTACTGCCCGATCAACTCGACCGGGGTCGCCTGCCCGGTCCCGACTGGCGCCTGACCAGCCGCCGGTCGTCCTCGCCGATGCGGGGACGACCGGCGCGGCAGGCCGTCGCCGGACGGGTCAGCCGATCAGAGCCTGGACGACCGACTCGACGCGGCGCGCGCGCGTCTCCGGCTTCTTCGCGGACTCGACGGCGAGCACGTGCTGGCGCTGGTGCGAGTACGTCAGCGCGTCGAAGGCCGCCTTGGCAGCCGGCTCGGCTGCGAGGGCTGCCGCGAGGTCGTCGGGGACCTCGACGGTGCGGGGCGCGGAGTCGAGCTCGACGTCGAGCTGCACCGCGTCACCCGCGGCCAGTCGGGCCGCTGCGCGGTTCTCGGCGCTGACACCGAGCCAGAATGCGCCGCCCATCCGGGCGATGCTGGTGCGCCATGCGTGGCCGTTGACCGTCGCGACGACCTTGGGTCGGTTCCCGCCGCCCAGCTCCGCCACGGCCTCGTCGGGAATCCGGATGCCCGTCGTCGTGCCGCCCGTAGCGGTCAGCTCGCTCACCAGGTGCATCGGGCCATCGTCGGTCGGCGGCCCGGGCATGTAAACAGCGTCGGGACGTCGACGCGCCGCTGGCGGCACGGCGACGACGTCGGGCGGATGTCGGTGGCCCGCGGCACCATGACGGCCATGCGCCTGGTGCAGATCGCGGAGACCTCGGCGGCCGTGGCCGCCACCCGGTCCCGGCTGGCCAAGCGTGAGGCGCTCGCCGCGACGTTGCGCGCCGCGGCCGACGACGGGCCGGACGATGTCGCACTGGCCACCCGCTACCTGGCCGGACAGCTGCGGCAGCGGCGCACGGGCCTGGGCTGGCGGTCGCTGGCCGGCCTGCCCGGTCCGGCAGCCGAGGCGAGCCTGACGCTCGTCGAGGTGGACGCGGCGTTCGAGACGATGGCGTCGCTCTCGGGTGCCGGTTCCGCGTCGGCCCGGACGGCAGCCGCTGCACGGCTGTTCGGCGCCGCCACCGCGGTCGAGCAGCGGCTGCTGCGCGGTCTCGTCACGGGTGAGCTGCGCCAGGGCGCCCTTGACGCACTGGTGCTCGACGCCGTCGCGGCAGCCGCCGCCGTGCCCGAGGCGGCCGTGCGACGAGCGGCGATGCTGGCCGGCGACTCGGCACCCGTTGCGGTGGCGGCCTTGAGCGCCCCCGACTCCGCCGGCGCACTGGCGGCGCTCGAACAGTTCGGGCTGACCGTCGGACGCGCGGTGCGGCCGATGCTCGCCCAGTCGGCTCCGGACGTCGCGGCGGCATTCACGTCGCTGGGCGTCGACGGCGCCGCCGACCGACCGGCCGTGGTCGACGTGAAGCTCGACGGGATCCGCATCCAGGTGCATCGGGACGGCGACGAGGTGCGGGTGTTCACGCGCAGCCTCGACGAGATCACCGACCGTGTACCGGAGGTCGTCGCCGCCGTCCGCAGCATGCCCGCGCAGTCGCTCGTGCTGGACGGTGAGGCGCTGTCGCTGGACGCGAACGGGCGGCCGCGACCGTTCCAGGAGACGTCGTCCCGCACGGCCACCCGCGACGCCGACGTGGCGGCCGGCACGGCGCTGACGCCCTTCTTCTTCGACGTGCTGCACCTCGACGGCCGCGACCTGCTCGACGCACCGCTGCGCGAGCGGCTCGCCGTGCTCGACTCCATCGCCGCCGGCCACGTGGTGCAGCGCCTGGTCACCGCCGACGCTGCCGAGGCGCAGCAGCAGTTCGCCGCCTGGGTCGCTGCTGGTCAGGAGGGCGTGGTGGTCAAGGCCGTCGATGCCCCCTACGAGGCAGGGAGACGCGGGGCTGCGTGGGTGAAGGTCAAACCGCGGCACACCCTCGACCTGGTGGTGCTGGCCGTCGAGCGCGGGTCCGGCCGGCGGGCCGGCCTGCTGTCGAACATCCACCTGGGCGCCCGCGACGGCTCGGGTGGGTTCGTCATGCTGGGCAAGACGTTCAAGGGCATGACGGACGCGATGCTCGCCTGGCAGACCGAGCGGTTCCGCGAGCTGGCGGTCGACGACGACGGCTGGGTGGTGCACCTGCGGCCGGAGCAAGTGGTGGAGGTGGCGTTCGACGGGCTGCAGCGCTCGTCGCGCTACCCGGGCGGCGTGGCGCTGCGGTTCGCCCGCGTGCTGCGGTACCGCGACGACAAGCCGGCGGACCAGGCCGACACGATCGAGACCGTCCTGGCGCTGGCGGGTCCGGTACGGACGGACGACGACGGTCCGGCCGACGCCCCGTCGGACGACGCAGGATCCGCAGACGGGTAGGCGGGCCGACCGTCGCCTCAGACGCCGACGGCGCGGCGCCCCTGCCCAGCAGGAGGCCGCGCCGTCGACGAGCGGGTCAGTGGGTGCCGAGGATGTCCACGACGAACACCAGCGTGTCGCCGCCGCGGATACCTGCCTGCGGCACGCCGCGGTCGCCGTACCCGAGGTGCGACGGGATCGAGAGCAGCACGCGGGAGCCGACCTGCTGGCCGACCAGGCCCTCGTCCCAGCCCGCGATGACGGCGCCGACGCCGATCGGGAAGCTGATCGACTCGCCACGGTCGTACGAGTTGTCGAACACCCGGCCGCCCCAGCTCTGGCCGAGGTAGTTCACCTCGATGTCCTGACCCGCCTCGACGAGGTCGCCGTCGCCACGGCTGAGCACCTGCACCTCGAGCTCAGCGGGCGCCGCCGAGTCCGGGAAGGTCAGCGTGGGCTTGTCTCCGAACGAGCCCGAGGCCTCGGGCAGCACTGCGGCCATGGGGATGTCTCCTCACCGGTTCGTGGTCCGGCCACGTGCGCGGCCGGTGGCCCCGGCCGCGCGGCCGGGTGCCCGGACATCCTGCCCTGCCCGAGCCGAAGATCGCTCATCCGACCTCTTGCCAGAGTTGGCTAATGGCATTAGCTTTCTGGTCATGACGAACCAGATCGAGCTTCTCGACCGGCCTGAGGGCCGGGTCGCGTACACCGTCGAGGGACCGGCCGACGGCCCCCTCGTCGTCCTGGTGCCGGGGATGGGCGACCTTCGCGGCACGTGGCGGGCGCTCGTCGGGCCGCTCGTCGCCGCGGGCTACCGCACGGCGGTCACCGACCTGCGGGGCCACGGCGACTCCGACACCACCTTCCGCGTCCACGGCGACCAGGCGACCGGATCGGACGTGATCGCCCTGGTCGAGCACCTCGGGGGTCCCGCCGTGCTGATCGGCAGCTCCATGGGCGCCGCGTCGGTCGCCTGGGTCGCCGCCGAGCGGCCGGACCTCGTCGCCGGCCTCGTGCTGTCCGGTCCGCTGCTGCGCAACCCCCCGACCAGCCCGCTCCTCGAGCACCTGATGCACGCCGCTTACCGCCTGATGTTCGTCCGGCCGTGGGGCGCCGCCCTGTGGGCGAGCTACTACCGGTCCCCGCTGAGCCGTGGCCGTCGGGCCCCGTGGTTCGACGAGCACCTCGCCGCGGTCCGCACCGCTATGAGCGACCCGGCGCACCTGCGCCAGTTCCGCCGGCTGACGCTGCAGCTCACCCACGCCCCGGTCGAGCCGCGCCTCGTGGACGTCCACGCACCGGCCCTCGCCTTCATCGGCCGCCGCGACCCGGACCTGCGCGACCCCGCTGCCGAGGCGGCGTGGATCGAGCAGACGCTCGACGCCCGCGCCGTGCTGCTCGACGACGTGGCGCACTACCCGCACCACCAGGCTGCCGACGACGTCGTGCCCGCGACGCTGGCGTGGCTGGCCGAGCGGCCGCGTGACACGTCGGGCCGCCTGGTCCTCCCGGTCCGGGGCGACCGCACCGACCCCGCGGACCGCTGACGTGCCCCGCGCAGGACTCGACCCGGAGGCCGTCGTCCGGCTCGCCCTCGCGGTGGTCGACGACGGCGGCCCGACGGGCTACGCCGACCTGACCCTCGCCGCGATCGCGGCACGGGCCGGCGTCGCGGTGCCGAGCCTGTACAAGCACGTGGCCGGTCTGCCCGCGCTGCGCCGAGCGGTCGCCCAGCGGTGCATCGAGCAGCTCGCCGACGCCCTCGAGGAGACGGCTGAAGGCCGCCAGGGTGCCGACGCGCTGGTCGCGCTGGCGTGGACGATGCGGCGGTTCGCCCACGACCACCCCGGCCGCTACGCCGCGACCCAGACCGAGCTGCTGGGCGTACCGGAGGAAGCGACCGAGCTGCAGACCGCGGCGACCCGCAGCGTGGTCGTCGTCGCCCGGGCCGTCGGGGAGCTCGACGTGCCCGCCGACCGGCACGTGGACGCCGTCCGTGCGGTCCGGTCCGCCGTGCACGGCTTCGTCGTCCTCGAGGCGGCCGGGGGCTTCGGGATGCCCGACGACCTCGAGGTGAGCTTCGACTACCTGGTGAGGGGGCTGGTCGGCGCGCTGGCCAGCACGTCGGCGAGCCAGCGCAGCTGACGGTCGAGCTGGTACCCGAGGCCGCCCTCGTGCTGGTTGAACTCGTACACCTCGATGTCACGGTCGGGCCGGGCGCCGACGGCGAGCGTCCCGTAGTGGTTGTACGCGGCGAAGACGGTGGACGGCGGGCACGTCTGGTCCCGCAGCGCGACGGAGAACAGCGCCGGTGCGGACGCCCGCCGGCCCAGGTGCACGCCGTCGACGTACGACAGCGTGCGCAGCACCTGGTCCACCTGGTCCCGATGCACGGCGAGGTACTGCACCACCTCCCCGTACGGGAAGCCGTCGGTGATCGCCATCGCCCGCGGGAAGTGGCAGAGGAACGGCACGTCGGGCATCGCCGCGACCAGGCCGTCCGCGAGGCCGGACACCGCGAGCGCGAGCCCGCCGCCCTGGCTCCCGCCCGTCACGGCGACGCGCGCCGGGTCGACCCCGGGCAGGACGCGGACGGCGTCGACCGCCCGCACCGCGTCGGTGATCAGGCGGCGGTAGTAGTACGTCGCCGGGTCGAGGATGCCCCGGGTCATCACACCGTTCGCGGCCGGACCGCTGCCCTCCGGGTCGGGGGTGTGACCACCGGTGCCCCACGTCGAGCCCTGCCCCCGCGTGTCCATCAGCAGGTGCACGTACCCGGCGGCCGCCCAGGCCAGGTGCTCGTGCGCGAACCCGCGTCCGCCGCCGTAGCCGATGTACTCGACGACGGCCGGCAGCGGCTCGGTCACCCCCGCGGGCCGGGTCAGCCACGCGCGGATCGGGTCGCCGGCGAAGCCCGCGAACGTCACGTCGAACGCCTCGATCAGCCGCAGCCCCGTGTCGACCGGCTCGACGGTCAGCGCCAGGTCGTGCCCCCGCGCCTCCGCCAGCGTCCCGGACCAGAAGTCGTCCAGGTCGGCGGGCTCGTCCAGCTCGGGCAGGTACGCCCGCAGCTCGGGCAGGGACAGGTCGAAGATCGCCACGTTGCTCCTCGTCTCGCACGCGCCGCCCCGGCGCGACGGGCACGAGGCTAGAGCACCGCGCGAGGGTGCCGGCGCCCCGGCTCAGCGGGCCAGGAACCCCAGCAGGTCGTGCCGGGTCAGCACGCCGACCGGCTGCCCGTCCTGCACCACCATCAGCGCGTCGGCACCCTGCAGTGCCGCGCGCGCGGCGTCCACCGGTTCGCCGGAGCCGATCAGCGGCAGCGGGGGCGACATGTGCCGGTCCACGCGGTCGGCCAGCGCCGCCGAGCCGCCGAACACCGCGTCCAGCAGGCTGCGCTCGCTGACCGACCCGGCCACCTCGCCGATCTTCACCGGCGGCTCCGCGCCGACCACGGGCATCTGCGAGACCCCGAACTCACGCATGATCTCGATCGCGTCCCGCACCGTCTCGGTCGGGTGGGTGTGCACCAGCGCCGGCATGGCGCCGTCCTTGGTCCGCAGCACGTCGGCGACCGTCGCACCCTCGCCCGCGGCGAGGAACCCGTAGGACCGCATCCAGGAGTCGTTGAAGATCTTGGAGAGGTAGCCGCGACCGCCGTCCGGCAGCAGCACGACGATCACGGCCTGCGCCGCCGCGGCCGGGTCCTCGTCCTGCAGCCGTCGCGCCACCCGCAGCGCCGCCTCGACAGCCATCCCGGACGAGCCACCGACCAGCAGCGCCTCCTCGCGCGCGAGCCGGCGCGTCATCGCGAACGAGTCGGCATCGGACACCGGGATGATCTCGTCCGGCACCGACGGGTCGTACGCGCGCGGCCAGAAGTCCTCCCCCACGCCCTCGACCAGGTACGGCCGCCCGTCACCGCCGGAGTAGACCGACCCCGCCGGGTCCGCGCCCACCACCCGGACCCGTCCCCCGTGCTCGACCGGCCGGTCGGCGGAGACGTCGTGCAGGTAGCGGCCCGTACCGGTGATCGTCCCGCCGGTACCGACGCCGGCGACCAGGTGCGTGATGGTCCCGTCCGTCCCCTCCCAGATCTCCGGACCGGTGCTGGCGTAGTGGCTCGCCGGCCCGTTCGGGTTGGAGTACTGGTCCGGCTTCCAGGCGTCCTCGATCTCGCGGACGAGGCGGTCCGAGACGGAGTAGTACGACTCCGGGTGGTCGGGCGGCACGGCGGTCGGGGTGACGACGACCTCGGCGCCGTACGCGCGCAGCACGTCGCGCTTGTCCTGGCTGACCTTGTCCGGGCACACGAACACGCAGCGGTACCCCTTGCGCTGTGCGACCAGCGCGAGCCCGACGCCGGTGTTCCCGCTGGTCGGCTCGACGATCGTGCCGCCGGGGCGCAGCGCGCCGGACTGCTCGGCCGCCTCGATCATCCGCAGGGCGATCCGGTCCTTCACCGACCCGCCGGGGTTGAGGTACTCGACCTTCGCCAGGACGGTGGCCGACAGGCCCGCCGTCACCGAGTTCAGCCGGACCAGCGGCGTGTGCCCCACCAGCTCGGAGATGTGCTGCGCGTACGTCACCGGCCCACCTTCTCATCGCCGGCCTGGTCGCCGACCGCGACGCCGACGGACGGCGAGCCGGAGAATCGGCCGGGTATCTGGTCGGTCAAACCGGCCCCAAGACGAACCCTCGTCGCCTACGGTCGTGTGGGGTCGTCGAGCAGGCTGCGCGTTCCGCAGGTCTCCGGCCCCACCTCACAGGACGAGACGGACGGTCGGACGATGCGAGCGGGACAGCGATGATCGAGGCACACGGTCTGACGAAGCGGTACGGGCACACCACCGCGGTGGACGGGGCGAGCTTCACCGTCCAGCCCGGACGGGTCACGGGGTTCCTCGGTCCCAACGGAGCGGGCAAGTCCACCACGATGCGGATGATCGTCGGCCTCGACCGGCCGACCGCCGGCGACGTGACGGTGAACGGCAAGCACTACGCCGCGCACCGGTCGCCGCTGACCGAGGTGGGCGCTCTGCTCGAGGCCCGTGCGGTCCACCCCGGACGCACGGCCCGCGGGCACCTGCGCGCGATGGCCGCCACGCACGGCATCGGCGACCGTCGCGTGGACGAGGTGATCGAGCTGACCGGGCTCGGCGCCGTCGCCGGGAAGCGGGTCGGCGGCTTCTCGCTCGGCATGAACCAGCGCCTCGGTGTCGCCGTGGCCCTGCTGGGCGACCCGCACACGCTCATCCTCGACGAGCCCGTGAACGGCCTGGACCCCGAGGGCGTCATCTGGGTCCGCACGCTGGTCAGGTACCTCGCGTCGCAGGGCCGGACCGTCTTCCTCTCCTCGCACCTGATGAGCGAGATGGCGGTCACGGCGGACCACATCATCGTGATCGGCCGCGGTCGGATCATCGCGGACGCGCCCGTGGAGCAGGTGGTCGCCGGTGCGACCCACTCCACCGTGCGGGTGCGCAGCCCGCGCGCGACCGAGCTGGCCGACCTGCTGCGACGGGCGGGCGCGACCGTCGACAGCGCGGAGCCCGGCGTGCTGCAGGTGGTCGGCACCGGGCCGGAGGCCGTCGGCGAGGCGGCGGCGGCGCACGGCATCGTGCTCCACGAGCTGACCACCGTCAGCGGCTCGCTCGAGGATGCCTACCTCGCGCTGACCGCCGAGGAGGTCGAGTACCACTCGGGTGTGGCGGCGCCGGCAGATCCGCGCACGGGCTACCCCGGCGGCGGGCAGGCCGTGCCCAGCGGACCGCCGCCCACCGCCCAACCCCCGGTGCCACCGACCGCGCCGGCTGCCGGCGCGCCGACCGACGTGCAGGAGGACGTGCGATGAGCACCGCGACCACGACCCCGGCGACCACGCCCTCGCAGCAGCCCGCACGGTCGGACCTGCGACTCTCGCCGCTGCACGTGCTGCGGTCCGAGTGGCTCAAGTTCTGGACGGTCCGCTCGACGTACTGGACCCTTGCGCTCACGGCAGCGGTCTTCGTCGGCCTGGTGGTGGCGGTCTCCTTCGGGATGCGGGCGCTGAGCGCCCAGCAGCAGGTCAACGAGGCGGGTCCCCTCCCCCTGATCCCGCTGAGCGCCGGCGCCCAGCTGGCGATGATCCCGCTCGCCGTGCTCGGCGTGCTCACGGTGACGTCCGAGTACAGCACCGGCATGATCCGCGCCAGCCTGACAGCGGTCCCCACGCGCCTCCCCGTCCTGTGGGCCAAGGCTGCGGTGGTGGCTGTCGTCACCCTCGTGCTCACCCTGGTGACCGTGCTGCTCAGCGCCATACTGGCGTCGGCGATCCTGCACTCCACGGGAGGCAGCCTCGACGCCGGCGACCCGCAGGTGCAGCGCATCGTCCTCGGCACCGCGCTCTACCTGACCACGACCACCCTGTTCGCGTTCTCCCTCGGCGCGCTGCTGCGCCACTCGGCGGCAGCGCTGGGTGTGGTCCTGACGCTCCTGCTGGTGATCGAGAACGTGCTGAACGTGCTGGCCCAGGTCGTGTGGAAGTGGCTGCAGCACGTCACACCGTTCCTCCCCGCCTCGGCGGGCAGCAGGTTGACGATGACGGAGCGGCAGCTCACCGCGACCAACGACGCGAACCTCTACCACGTGCACCTCAGCGCATGGCAGGGCTACGCGGTGCTGGTCGCCTGGGTCGTGGTCATCCTGGCCTTCGCGGCCATCCGCCTCCGGGCGCGCGACGCCTGACCGTTCCCGGGAGCACGACGGCTGGGCACCTCGCGGTGACCCAGCCGTCGTGCTGTCCAGCCCTGCAGGCGCAGCTCAGATCTCGCCCATCGCCTCGCCGGGCGTCAGCTCCGCTGCACGGGCGCCGGCGTTCCATCGGGACCACAGCGTCTTCTCGCCCGCAGCCCGAGCCATCACGTGGCTGGTGAGCGCGAACACCACCAGACCCACGCCCAGCACCACGACGGCGACCCAGAAGGGCGCCTTGAGCCCGACGTGCTCGGCGACCAGGCCGGAGATCACCGGCGCCGGCGCGGCGAAGCCCCACCGGACCAGGTTGAAGGCACCCGTGGTGGACCGCCGGTCCGGCAGGCCGGTGGCCAGCGCCAGGTCGGTGAGGTTCGCGTTGCAGATGCCCATGCAGATGCCGGCGACCACCAGCACGACGATCGACACCGTGGTGCTGGTCGACAGGGCCAGGCCGACGAGGCAGCCGGTCAGCACCAGCACCGCGAGGCCGACGGTCGCCACCGCACCGATGCGGTGCGCGAGGCGGTGGCCGACCACCAGGATCCCGAACGCGAGGCCGATCCCCCACGCGGTGAACACCAGGCCGAGCGGCACCACCGACAGGTGCAGCGCCACCGGTGTGTAGCCGAGCACCACGAAGAAGACGAAGTTGTAGGTCGCGGTCAGCGCGCACAGCGCGATGAACGCCGGCTTGCGGAACGAGGCGAAGACGTCGGTCAGACGGAGCCGCGACGGCTTCTCGTCGGGGTCGCGCAGGCGGGACACCGACATGACGGCAGCCGCGACCATCAGCACGCCGCACGCCATGAAGGGCACGCGCCAGCTGATCCTGCCGAGCAGGCCGCCGATCAGCGGCCCGACGGCGAACCCGAGGCCGACGCAGGTCTCGAAGAGCTCGACCACCCACTCGCTCTGCCGCGCGAGCGCCACGAGCAGGCTCATCGCCGTCGCGAAGAACATCGCGTTGCCCAGGCCCCACAGCCCACGGAGCGCCGCGAGCTGCCCGATGCCGCCCACGGCCGATGCCGCCAGCGCGGCGACCGCCACGACCGAGACCCCGGCGGTGAGCACCTTCTTGTACCCGAACCGCCCGGTGGACATCACGGCCGGCACCATGCCGAGGGCCATCACGGCGATGTAGGCCGTGAACAGCAGCTCGATCTGCCACGTGGAAGCGCCCAGCGAGCTGCCGATGACGGGCAGGATGGGATCGACCACGGCGATGCCCGCGATCGCGAAGAAGGCGGTCAGCGCGGTGGCGTAGATGGCGGTGCGGTGCGGTTCTTCGCGAGTGGCGGCGCTCATGCGGCTCCCTGTGGAGGACGGTGGTGCGCACCTCGTCGTGCGGCCGGTGCATCGATTGCTGTATGCACCAGTGATTTACTTGTACCATACACCTGGTTCGGGGGGATGTGTCATGACGGCAACGGCCCAGACGGCCCAGAGGTCCGACGACTGCGTCGGGCGCATCGAGACCGAGGTGGCGCTGCTGCTGCGCCTCTCGGACCGGAACCGTCGCCGCTCCCGCCTGATGGACGGGGCCCTCGAGCGATCCGCCTACCTGGCGCTCCGGCTGCTGGAGTCGAACGGGCCCTCCACCATCACCCGCATCGCGGAGGAGCTGCGGCTCGACGGTTCGACGGTGACCAGGCAGGTCGTCGCGATGGAGGAGGCCGGGCACGTCCGCCGCGGCAAGGACCCGCGCGACGGACGGCACCAGGTGATCTCCGCGACGTCGGAGGGTCTCGACGCGCTGGCACGCACCCGCGCGGCGCGCAACGCCGTCTACCGCGAGGTGCTCTCGGCCTGGTCCGAAGAGGACCTCGGCACCCTGGCGCACGTGCTGCGGCGGCTCAACGCGGACCTCGACGCCCACCTCGACTCCTGAGGCCCGAACCGCTCCCGCGCGGGGTCGTCCTCCGCTACCGTCCGGCCCATGCTCCGCGTGCTGCCGTTCGCCCTGGACCTGGCGCTGCTCGTCTTCTGCCTGATCGACTGCATCCAGGCCGACCCGGGCGCGGTCCGGAACCTGCCCAAGGGTGGCTGGATCGTCCTCATCCTGCTGTTCCCGCTGGTCGGCGGCGTCGCCTGGCTCGTGGCGGGCAGGCCGGTCGGGCCGGGTCCACGTCGCGTCCCGTGGCCGTCGACCGCCACGGCCGGCTTCCCGGAGTACGAGCGGCCCCGCCCCGTCGCACCCGACGACGACCCGGCGTTCCTCGCCGGGATCGGCGAGTCGAACGCCGAGCACGAGAAGCTGCTGCGCGCGTGGGAGGACCAGCTGCGCGAGCGTGAGCGCCGTCTGGCTGAGCGGGACGACGACGACCGGGGCACCCCGCCGCCCGCCGCGGACCACTGAGGCTGCCCGCAGCGCTACGCCGTCCCCGCGTCCGGTCGGGCCGCCTCGTCGGACGTCAGCAGGATGACGTTGCCGTCGGGGTCGTCCACCATCGCCGCGTAGGGCCCGGCGGTCTGGGTCGGTGCCATCCGCCCGTGGTAGCCGGCCCCGGTGAGCCGGGCCCACTCCGCGTCCACAGCGGCGTCGTCACCGGCGTAGAACTCCACCAGCTGCTGGTAGCCGCGCTCCGGCCGTACCCAGTCCGGGTCGTACCGGGCCGCGAACTGCTCGGTGAGCACCAGCTTGGCGCCCGGCCCGAGCCGACAGATCGACACGGGGCGGTCCGGCCGCGGGTCGGGGACGTCCAGCCCGAGCAGTCGGTAGAACTCGATCGAGCGCCGGAGGTCGCGCACCTCCAGGACCAGCATCGCGAAGGTGGGACTCATCCGGCGACCGTCCCACCGAGGTCCGACAACCGAGCGCCGCGGGCGGTCGCGGGGGGCCTGGTGCCGCACGGCGGCGCCGTGCCCTGGTGCCCCCGCCGGGACTCGAACCCGGACTGAGCCGGTTTTAAGCCGGCTGCCTCTGCCGGTTGGGCTACGGGGGCGCGAGCCCCATCGTGCCAGCCGGCGCTGCCCGTCGGACTGCTCAGCGCGCCCCGGCCACCGACGGGTCGGCCTGCTCCGTGGCCTGCTCAGCGGCGGGCTTCGGCTTGGGCCGCACCGCCGCGGCACGGAACTCGGCGCGGGGGTCCTGCAGGGCGCCGAGCGAGACGACCTCGCGGCGCAGCAGCAGCGACGATGTCCAGCCCATCATGATGCGCAGCTTGCGGTTCACCGTCGGCATGGCGAACACGTGGTACGTGCGGTGCAGCACCCAGGCCAGGAAGCCGCGCACCTTGATGCGGCCGAACATCTGCGCCACGCCCTTGTACATGCCCAGCGAGGCGACGGCGCCGATGTTCTTGTGCTTGTACTCCGTCGGCGGGGCCGAGCTGAGCACCCGCGCCAGGTTGTCGCCCAGGTGGTTGCCCTGGCGCAGCGCGTGCTGGGCGTTCGGCGGGCACGTCTTGCCGGGGTTGACCAGGTCGGGGACCGCCGCGCAGTCCCCTGCGGCGTACGCGTCGGGGATGACCTCGCCGTCGGCGGTGGTCACCTGCAGGTATGCGTTGGTGATCACGCGGCCGGTCTTGTCCAGCGGCAGGTCGGAGTCGGCGAGCACGGGGTTCGCCTTGACGCCCGCCGTCCACACGACCGTCTCGGTGTCGAACTCGGTGCCGTCGGACAGCACGATGTGCCCGTCGACGCAGGAGTTGAGAAAGGTGGACAGGTAGATCTCGATGCGCCGCTTGCGCAGCTGCTCGAGGGTGTAGCCGCCGAGCTCCTCGCTGACCTCCGGGAGGATCCGCGGCGAACCCTCGACCAGGACGAACCGCAGCTCGTCCTCCTCCACCTGCTTGTAGTGCCGGATCGTGTAGCGCGCGAGGTCCTCGACCTCCGCCAGGGCCTCGACGCCGGCGAAGCCACCGCCGACGAACACGAACGTGAGCATCCGTCGACGCAGCTCCGGGTCCCAGGTGCTGGCCGCCAGGTCGATGCGGTCGAGCACGTGGTTGCGCAGCGCGATGGCCTCTTCGACCGTCTTGAAGCCGATGCCCTCTTCGGCCAGCCCCGGGATCGGCAGCGTCCGCGCCACCGAGCCGAGCCCGACCACCAGGTGGTCGTACTGCACCCAGTACGGGTCGCCCTCCTCAGGCGTGATCTGCACCCGGCGGCCGGCGTGCTCGATCTGCGTCACCTTGCCCTGCAGCACGTCGACGCCCTTGAGCGCACGACGGTGCGGGGCCACCACGTTGCGCGGGTCGATGGACCCGGCCGCCGCCTCGGGCAGGAAGGGGGCGTAGGTCATGTACGACCGCGGGTCGACGACGACGATCGCCGCGTCCCGCTTGCCCAGTCGGCGGCGCAGCCGGCGAGCGGTGTACAGCCCCACCGTGCCGCCTCCGAGGATGAGCACCCGAGGCGACTTGCGCGGCTTGGCCGGACGCGCGGATGCCTCCGACGGGACCGGCGCGGAACCCTGGACGGCAGCGGGATCGGACATGTCTCAACCGTAAACCGGGACTTTCGTCCCCGCCGTGGCGGTGTCGCGTGATCCTCCGCACAGCGGGCGCCCAGCGACGGCCGGCCTGGGCCCGGACCGGCCAGCCGGCATCCCGCTCGCGGGCAGCGCGGTCAACCGTCGCCGGCGAGCACGAGCTGGGGGGCCGGCGTCCCGACGGCGAGCCGATGACGACGTTCGACCTGCTGGCCCCAGGAGGTGGACGCGATGACCAGGGCCGCTCCGACGAGGCCGAGAGCCTTCAACGGCTCGCCGCCGAGACTGACGCCGACCGCGACGGCCCAGACCGGTTCGGTCCCCAGCAGCAGGCTGGCTCGGCTGGCAGACGTGCGCCGGATGGCCCACGTCTGCGCGAGGAAGGCGAACACGCTGCAGGCCAGCGCCAGGTAGATCAGCCGGCTCCAGTCGACGAACGAGAGGTGCGGCACGGTCGAGGCGAGTCGGCTGCCGGCGGTGGCGCCGAGCAGCACCGCGCCTCCCACCGCCTGCAGGGTGGTGAGCGACAGCGAGCTGTGCTGCCGGCCGCGGGTGAGCCGACCGATCAGGCTGACATGCACGGCGCGGACCGCCGCGGCGGCGAGCATCAGCACGTCGCCCACCGTCGGAGCCCGGAAGCCGTGACCGGACACCAGGAGCGCCACGCCCAGCACGGCGAGGACGGCCGCGACGAAGAACGGCACCGGCAGCCAGGCGCGCGACCACAGGCTCTCCAGGACCGGCGTGAAGACGATGGTCAGGCTGATGATCAAGCCGGCGTTCGTGGCCGACGTCGTCGCGACGCCGAAGGTCTCCAGGGTGAGCACCGCCGCCTGGGTGCAGCCCAGCAGCACACCGACGCGCAGCTCCCTGCCCAGCGGGAACGGCACCCGTCGCACCAGGCACACCGCCCCGAGCGCGACGGCCGAGATCACGTAGCGCAGCGCCAGGACGACGAGCACAGGGGCGACCGTGGTCAGCTCCTTCGCGACCAGGTAGCTGCTGCCCCAGACGAGCGCGACGCCGAGGAGCACCGCGTCGACAGCGGAGCGGGACCGAGTGATGGACACGGGCCGACCCTGCGGCCGCCGACCGTGAAGATCAAGGACGCACTTCGCGAACGTCCTTTTAGTATCACTTCATGGACCCGCGACAGCTGGCCGTTCTCCGGGAGCTCGGCGACCGTGGCAGCGTGACGGCGGTCGCCGCAGCGCTGTTCGTCACGCCATCGGCCGTGTCCCAGCAGCTGGCCGCGCTGCAGCGCAGCACCCCCGTTCCGTTGACCGAACGGCGGGGGCGCACGCTCGTCCTGACGGACGCGGGCCGCGCCCTCGCGGCCGCAGCCGCCGACGTGGCCACCGCCTTGGCCCGCGCGGAGCGCGCGGTCGACGAGCACCTGACCGACCCCCGCGGCACCGTGCGGGTCGCGGCCTTCCACAGCGCGGCCGCCACCTTGTTCCCGCGACTGCTCCAGGCCGGCGGGGACGCCGTCCTCGAGCTCGCCGACCAGGACGTGGAGCAGGCCCGGTTCCCCGCGCTCACCGCCGACCACGACATCGTCATCGCCCACCGGCCCGACCACAGCCCACCGTGGCCGGCCAGTACGTCGGTGACCCCGCTGCTGCACGAGCCCCTCGACGTCGCCCTGCCCGTCGGGCATCCGCTCGCCGCCCGAGCCGACCTGTCGGTGGCGGACGTCGCCGACCAGCCGTGGATCGCCGTGCAGAGCGGCTACCCGCTGCTGGGATCGCTCGAGGCGATCGCCGCCGCAGCAGGCCGGCCGGCGCGGATCCGCCACCGGATCAACGACTTCACCGTCGCGGCCGCCGTCGTCGCAGCCGGAGGCGGCATCGCGCTGATGCCCCGCTACACCGCACCGGTCCGGCCGGACGTGGTGCTCCGTCCGCTGCGCGACCTGCACGTCGCCCGGCGCGTGGACGCACTGGTGCGACCGGAACGCGCCCTGCGCAGCTCGGTGATCAGCACCCTCGGCGTGGTCCGGGACATCGCACGCCGGCTGACCGACGCCGCCGACACGGCCGTGACGGCCTAGCCCGTCGAGCGCTCAGTCGGTCGCGGGCGGCTGGTCGCGGTCGGCGGCGGAGCCCGACACCCGGCCCTGCAGCACGGTGGGATCACCCTCCGGGTCGAGGCGCACGGCCGCCACCCGGTGCCCGTCCACCGCGGTGACCTGCAGCGTGGCGTTGGTCAGCCCCGAGCGCACCGTCTCCACCGGCACGCGGTCGCCGATCGCCGCCATGCGGCCGAGCCGCGACAGCACGTAGCCCGCGACCGTCTCGTACGGACCGTCGTGCAGCAGCACGCCGGTCCGGTCGGCGAACTCCTCGAGGGTCAGCCGAGCGTCCACGTCGGACCCCGTGCCGCTCGTCTCCGGCTTCACGTCGTGCTCGTCGACGATGTCGCCGACCAGCTCCTCGAGCAGGTCCTCCAGGGTGACGATGCCGTCCGTGCCGCCGTACTCGTCCACGACCAGGGCGATGTGGGTACCCGTCCGACGCATGCTGGACAGCGTCGGCAGCACCTTGTTGGTGCCGGGCAGCGACGGGATGGGCCGGGCGACGTCGCCGACGGTGGCCTCCGGCTCGTCGCGCACGCCGTCGCCGAGGTCCACCGCGACGTCCGCCACGGCCGCGAGCAGGTCCCGCACGTGCACGAAGCCGACCACGTCGTCGAAGTCGGTCCCCGTGACCGGGTAGCGGGAGTACGGCAGCTGCCGCACCTCCGCCGCCGCGTCGACCGCCGACTGCGCGGCGGACAGGAACCGCACCTCGCCGCGCGGACGCATCGCCTCGACCAGCAGCCGGTCACCCGCGTCGAACACGTCGTCGATCAGCCGGCGCTCGTCCTCGGGCAGGTCCGGGTGGGTGGCGACCAGGTCGCGCAGCTCCTCGTCCGTCACCGCCTCGCCCTTGGCCCTCGGGTCCTGGCCGAGCAGTCGCACCACACCGTTGGTGGACACGGACAGCAGCCAGATCACCGGCGTCATCACCCACGCGAGGCGGTCGACCGCCGAGCCCACCGCGGTGGCGATCTTCGCCGGCCGCTGCATCGCCAGCCGCTTCGGCACCAGCTCGCCGAGCACCAGGGACAGGTAGGCGATCACGAGGGTCAGCGCGATCAGCCCCACCGTGTCCGCCGCACCCTGGGACAGCCCCCAGCGCACCAGCACCGGCGAGACGTGCGGCGCCAGCGTCGACGCGCCGAACGCCGCCGAGAAGAAGCCGGCCACCGTCACGCCGATCTGCACCGCCGCGAGGAACCGGTTGGGGTTGCGCGCCACCCGTGCGACGCGGGCGCCGCGGCCGCCCTGCTTGTCCAGCTGCACCAGCTGGCTCTCGCGCAGGGACACCAGCGCGAGCTCCGTGCCGGAGAACAGCCCTCCGATGCCGATGAACAGGAGGACCAGGGCGATGTCTGTCCAGATCTCGGTGGTCACGTCTCATCCCGGGGTCGGTGAAGCTCCAGCCTAGGCACAACGTGGCGGACGGACCCGGCGTCCCCTGCGGGGCACGACGCCGTCAGTCGGCGATGCTCCAGGCGATGCCGTCGAGGATGTCGTGCTCGCTGGTGACCACCTCGGTCAGCTGGCGGCCGTCGCGCGCCACCTCCGCCTGCACCCGGGCGATCACCTCGGACCAGATGAGGGCGCCGGCGCCGATGACGTCGACCCGACCCGGGTGCATGAAGCCGAGCGCGGTGCGCTCCGCGCGGCTGCGGTGCAGCAGGTCGTCGCAGGCCGCCTCGACGGTGCGGACGTCCAGCACCGCGCCGTCGATGGCGGCCCGGTCGTACCGCGGCAGGCCGAGCGTGTGCGCGGTCACCGACGTCACCGACCCCGCCAGGCCGACCAGCGTGACCGCCTGGCCCAGGGGCACCGTCTTCTCCGCCTCGTCCAGCGCCGCGGCCACGTCGGCGCGTGCCGCGGCGATCTGCTCGGCGGTGGGCGGGTCGGACCGCAGGTGCCGCTCGGTCAGCCGCACGGACCCGATGTCCATCGAGACCGCCGCCTCGGGCTCGTGCGTCCCCAGCACCAGCTCCGTCGAGCCACCGCCGAGGTCGACGACCAGGAAGGGGCCCGGATGCGTCGCCGCGAGCACACCTGTCGCCCCACGGAACGAGAGAGCGGCCTCCTCATGCCCGGTCACCACCTCGGGGTCGACGCCCAGCGCGCCGCGCACCCCTGAGACGAACTCGTCGCGGTTGCGGGCGTCCCGCGTCGCCGAGGTCGCGACGAACCGCACCGCCTCGACCCCGTGCTCACGGCAGGTGGCGGCGTAGCGCGCCGTCATGTCCAGCGTCCGGGCGAGCGCCTCGGGCGCCAGCTCACCGGTCCGGTCGACGCCCTGGCCGAGCCGGACGATCTCGGCCAGCCGCACCACCTCGGTCAGCGTGCCGGCCGCCACGTCGAGGTCGGCCACCAGGAGCCGGATGGTGTTCGTCCCGCAGTCGATGGCTGCCACGCGTGTCACCGGCACATCGTGCCATCCGCCCCGGACACCGGCCGGGCCGTCCGGCCTGCCCTCAGTGGCTCAGCACGTGCACCTGTCGGGCCGCCACGTGTCCCTGATCAGGGCGAGCACCTCGTCACCGACGGGATTCACGCCGGGGCCGGCGGCGAGCGCGTGGCCGACGAGCACGTGCAGGCACTTCACCCGCGTCGGCATCCCCCCGGCCGAGATCCCCGCGATCTCGGGCACGTGGCCCAGCGCCTCCCGGTCGGCGAGGTACGCCTCGTGCGCACGACGATGCCCCGCCGCCAGCTCCTCGTCGACCGCGAGCCGTGCCGTCAGCTCCTTCATCAGACCCGTCGCCTCGAGCGTGCTCACCGCCGCGACCGCCTGCGGGTTGGTCAGGTAGTACGTCGTCGGGAAGGGGGTGCCGTCGTCCAGCCGCGGCGCCGTCTGCACCACCGTCGGGCGTCCGCAGACGCAGCGCGCGGCGATCCGCACGACGCCGCGGGCGGGCCGGCCCAGCTGCTCCGTCACCACGGCGAGGTCACGGGGGTCGACGGCGGGGTACGGCGGCACGTGCTGCTCGGTCATCGGGAGGGCGTCCTGTCGGGAGGGGGCCTCCATTGTCCCTGACCAGGGTCGGCCGGCCGTGCCGCCTGTCCGCCGACCACCCGTCGGGCGCTACAGGCCGCTCCGCAGCGCTCGGACCGGGCGAGGTCTCAGGGCTTCGCTGCGCCTGTCGGCGCCGCGGTGGGCGCACCGGTCGGCGCCCCGGTCGGCGCAGAGGTCGCTCCCGACGTCGCCTTGGGCGTCGGCACCGCGCCCGCCGTGGGCGCGGTCGTCGGCACCGCCGCCGCACCCGCCGCCCGGACCGACTGCCACACGTCCAGGTACCACGGCTGCGTGGAGCCCACCGCGCCGGACCCGTCGCTCGCACCCGTCTTCGGCGCGTTCGGCGCCGTGTCCGGCACGGTCTGCGGGTCCACGACCCGGAAGGCCGTCTCGCCCGGCATCACGAAGTTGAGCCGTTCCCGCGCCTGCGCCTTGACGTACGCCGGGTCGTCCCAGCGCTTGAGGTCCGCCTGCAGGTCGGAGTTGTGCTGCTGCGCCGCCGCCACCTGGGCTCGCAGCTGCGCCAGCTGCGTCTGCTGCTCCAGGTAGGAGTGCAGCGTCGGGTACACCAGCACGAACGCGAGCAGCAGCACCAGGCCCAGCACCATGGCGCGCACCGTCAGCATCCGCGGCAGCCGCTGCTGGACCACCTCGGCGCGCGGCGTGCCGCGAGGCGGGGTGATGGACGACGGCCGGGTCGACGCCCGGGCCGCAGCCGGACGACGGGACGCGCGCGGCGGGCTGGTGCGCGGCGCGGTGGTCCGCGGCGGGGCGCCCGTCCGTGGTGGAGTGGTGCGCGGCGTGACCGTCGGGATCGACGCCGCGCGCTCGGCCACCCGGGGTGTGCCCGCCGAGCGCGCGCCGGGCGCGGCAGGACGACGGGCGGACGGCATGTGCTCGATTGTGCCCCGGCACGTCGCCAACCTCGGGTACCCGGTGCCGCTCCGCCGTGTCCGGGCGCGGCGGACGGCGGACCATGCGGCGCGCCCACACCTGTGTCGCAGCAGGAGCGTGTGGTCGATGCCGAGCTCGTGCACGTGGCCGCACGTGTCCGAACCCCGGACGCGCCGAGGGCCGGCGACCTGACGGTCACCGGCCCTCGGGATGGTGCTGAGCTGCGGGACGCCTCAGCGCTGGAAGCGCGGGAAGGCGGACGCACCGGCGTAGGTGCCGGCGTCGTCCAGCTCCTCCTCGATGCGGAGCAGCTGGTTGTACTTGTTGATGCGCTCGCCACGGGCCGGCGCACCGGTCTTGATCTGGCCGGCGTTCGACGCGACGGACAGGTCCGCGATGGTGGTGTCCTCGGTCTCGCCGGAGCGGTGCGAGGTCATCGTGCGGAAGCCGTTGCGCTGGGCCAGCTCGATCGCGTCGAGCGTCTCGGTCACGGTGCCGATCTGGTTGAGCTTCACCAGGAGGGCGTTGGCCGAACGCAGCTTGATGCCCTTGGCCAGGCGCTCCGGGTTGGTGACGAACAGGTCGTCGCCGACGACCTGGACGCGGGAGCCGATGCGCTCCATGAGAGCGCCCCAGCCCTCCCAGTCGTCCTCGGACAGCGGGTCCTCGATGGAGACCAGCGGGTAGTCCGTCACGAGCTTCTCGTAGTACTCGATCATCGCGGCCGACTGCAGCTTCTGGCCCTCGAACGCGTACTTGTCCTCGGAGAAGAACTCCGTCGCGGCGACGTCCAGCGCGAGGCCGACGTCCTTGCCCGGGACGTAGCCGGCCTTCTCGATGGCGACGACGATCAGGTCGAGCGCGTCACGGTTGCTCGGCAGGTTGGGGGCGAAGCCGCCCTCGTCGCCGAGGCCCGTGGACAGGCCCTTGCTCTTCAGGACGCTCTTGAGGGAGTGGTACACCTCGGCGCCGGCACGCAGCGCCTCCTTGTACGTCGGCAGGCCGAACGGCGCGACCATGAACTCCTGGATGTCCACGTTGGAGTCGGCGTGCGACCCACCGTTGAGGATGTTCATCATCGGGACGGGCAGCACGTGCGCGTTCGGGCCACCGAGGTAGCGGAACAGCGGCAGGTCGGCCGAGTCGGCCGCGGCCTTCGCGACGGCGATGGACACGCCGAGGATGGCGTTGGCGCCGAGCTTGCCCTTGTTGGGCGTGCCGTCCAGGTCGATCAGGGCCTGGTCGACCAGGCGCTGCTCGGTCGCCTCGTAGCCGATGAGCTCCGGGGCGATCTCGTCGATCACGGACTGCACCGCGCCGGTGACGCCCTTGCCGAGGTACCGGCCCTTGTCGTCGTCACGACGCTCCACGGCCTCGAAGGCGCCGGTGGAGGCGCCCGACGGGACGCCCGCACGAGCCAGGGTGCCGTCGTCGAGGGCGACCTCGACCTCCACGGTGGGGTTGCCGCGCGAGTCGAGGATCTCGCGGGCGCCGACGGCCTCGATGGTGGCCATGGGTGCTCCTTCGGACAGATGGTGGGTTTGCGAAACCACCCTAGTGCGGGCGGCCTCGGGCAGCGCCAGGACCTTGGGCCGAAAGGCCCTCAGAGAGCAGCGAGGATGGCCTCGACCTGGGTCTTGGCGTCGCCGAACAGCATCGCGGTGTTCTCCCGGTAGAAGAGAGGGTTCGGCACCCCCGCGTAGCCGGTGGCCATCGACCGCTTGAAGACGATCACCTGGTGCGCCTCCCACACGTGCAGCACCGGCATGCCGGCGATCGGCGAGCCCGGGTCCTCCAGCGCGGCGGGGTTCACGGTGTCGTTGGCGCCGATCACCAGGACGACGTCGGTGTCCTTGAAGTCGTCGTTGATCTCGTCCATCTCCAGGACGATGTCGTACGGCACCTTCGCCTCGGCGAGCAGCACGTTCATGTGCCCGGGCAGGCGGCCGGCGACCGGGTGCACCCCGAACCGGACGGTGACGCCCTTCTCCCGCAGCCGGGTGACCAGCTCCGCCACCGGGTACTGCGCCTTGGCGACGGCCATGCCGTAGCCGGGGGTGACGATGACCGAGCGGGACGACGACAGCAGCTCGGCCGCCTCGGCGGCGCTGACCTCGCGGTGCTCACCGCCGACCGCCGCGGCGGACACCTTGCCGCCCTCGGCGCCGAACCCGCCGAGGATCACCGAGATGAACGACCGGTTCATCGCCTTGCACATCAGGTAGGAGAGGATCGCACCGGAGGACCCGACCAGGGAGCCGGTGACGATCAGCAGGTCGTTGCCGAGCATGAAGCCGGCGGCGGCCGCGGCCCACCCGGAGTACGAGTTCAGCATCGAGACGACCACCGGCATGTCGCCGCCGCCGATCGCGGCCACCAGGTGCAGGCCGAGCGCCAGGGCGATGACCGTCATGATCGCGAGCGGCCAGATCGACGGCGCCGCGACGAACCAGCCCATCAGCGCGAACGACACCACCAGCGCGCCGAGGTTCAGCAGGTTGCGGCCCGGCAGCGTGAGCGGGTTCGACTTGATCCGCGCCGACAGCTTGAGGAACGCGATGATCGAGCCGGTGAACGTCACCGCACCGATCAGCACCCCGAGGAACACCTCGACCAGGTGCGCGCCGCCGGCCTTCTCGGTGAGGTACGAGTTGTAGCCGATGATGACGGCCGCGGCGCCCACGAAGCTGTGCAGCATCGCGATCAGCTCGGGCATCTGCGTCATCTCGACCGTGCGGGCGCGCCACGTGCCGATCACGGCACCGACCACCAGCACCAGCGCGATCAGCAGCGCGGTCACCCACGGCGACCGCACCGAGTCCTTGAGGGACAGGACGATGGTGGCGACGAGCGCGACGCCCATGCCGACCATGCCGAGGACGTTGCCGCGGCGGGCGGTCTCCTGCTTGGACAGGCCGGCCAGCGACAGGATGAACAGGACGGCCGCCACGAGGTAGGCGGCCTGGGCCACCGTGGTGAGACTCACGACGGTCACGCACCCTTCCGGAACATGCCGAGCATCCGGTACGTGACCAGGAAGCCTCCGAAGACGTTGATGCTCGCGATGGCCGCCGAGACCACGGCCAGGACCGTGACCAGGGTGTCCGCCGAGCCGATCTGCAGCAGCGAGCCGACCAGGATGATCCCGGAGATCGCGTTGGTCTGGGACATCAGCGGGGTGTGCAGCGAGTGGCTGACGTTGCTGATGACGTAGTAGCCGACGAAGACGGCCAGCACGAACACCGTGAACGTCGCGAGGAACGCGACGTCGGTGAACGCCAGGGCGATCGCCAGCACGGCACCCGCCGTGACCATCAGCGTGAGGCTGCGTCGCGATGCTGCGGCCTTCTTGGCGGCCGCCTCGGCGGCGCGCTGCTCGGGGGTGCGCTCGTCGACCGCAGCCGGGGCCGCCGCGGGAGCCGCGGAGACCTGCACGGGCGGTGGTGGCCAGAGGACCTCGCCGTCCCGCGTCACCGTCATGCCGCGCTGCACCGGGTCCTCGAGGTCGAGCACCAGCTGACCGTCCTTGGCCGGGGTCAGCAGGGCCATCAGGTTGACCACGTTGGTGCCGAACAGCTGCGACGTGTGCTGCGGCATGCGGCTGGTCAGGTCCGTGTAGCCGAGGATGATCACGCCGTTGTCGGTGACCACCCGCTCCCCCGGCACCGTCAGCTCGCAGTTGCCGCCGCCGGAGGCGGCCAGGTCGACGATCACCGATCCGGGCCGCATCGCGGCGACCATCTCCGCGGTGATGGTGCGCGGCGCCTGACCCCGGACGAGCGCGGTGGTGATGACGATGTCGGCCCGCGCCGTCTCCGCGGCGTACAGCGCCAGGGTCGCCTTCTCCTGGTCCTCGGTCAGCGCCGCCGCGTACCCGGTGGCCGACCGCTCCTGCTGGGCCGCGGCCGACGCCTGGACGAAGGTCGCACCGAGGGACTCGATCTGCTCGCCGGCCTCGGGCCGCACGTCGAACGCCCGCACCTGCGCGCCGAGCGACGCCGCGGCCCCGATGGCCGCGAGCCCGGCGACGCCGCCGCCGATGATGAACACGGTGGCCGGCGCCGTCTTGCCGGCGGCGGTCACCTGGCCCGTGAACATGCCGCCGTACTCGGCGGCCGCCTCGATCACGGCCCGGTAGCCCGCGACGTTGGACATGGTGGACAGCACGTCGAGCGCCTGCGCCCGGCTGATCCGCGGGACCGCGTCCAGCGCCAGCGCCGTGACGCCCCGCTCGGACAGGGTCTGCACCAGCTCGGGGTGCAGCGCAGGGGCGAGGCTGGCCACGAGCACCTGCCCGGACCGCAGGCCGGCCAGCTCGGCGTCGGAGGGCGTGTTCACGGCGGTCACCACGTCAGCCGCCCAGACGGCCTCCGCGTCGGCCACGCTCGCGCCCGCCGCCACGTACGCCTCGTCCGGGATGCTCGCCGCCGCACCCGCCCCGGCCTGCACCACCACGTCGTAGCCCAGCTTCACCAGGCCCGCGACGGTACGTGGCGTGCCGGCCACCAGCCGTTCCCCGGGTCGAGACTCCGTCGGGATCCCGATCAGCATCGATCACTCCTCTGGCTGTGGCCTGCAGCAACAGGCCGTCCCATGGTCCTCACCACGCCACGACGCAGCACTGGACCAAAGGCCCAGGTCAGCGCAGTGACGAGGCACGTCATCAGCTCGGCGCGTCCGGAGTGCGCGGGTTGTCGGGTGTGGTGCCGGCCTCCTCGCCGGACGCCGTCGCGGCGACCTCGACGTCGCGGAGCGCGGTCTCCCACGCCCCCGCGGCACGGCGCAGCGCACCCTCGGCATCCACGCCCTGGGCGTGGGCCCGCCGCACCAGCTCCAGCAGCTGCGCGCCGAGCTCGTCGTCGGCCGGCACCGGTGCGTCCAGGCCTGCCCGGGCCGCCCGCGAGGCGATCTTCTGCGCGCGCGCGAGCGCCGGCAGGGACGCGGGCACGCCGTCGAGCGCCGAGCCGCGGTCCTTCTTCTCGGCCCGCTTGATACGGTCCCACTGGCTGTGCAGGGCGCCCATCGACTCGACCTCGGCGTCCCCGAACACGTGCGGGTGCCGGCGCACCAGCTTGGCGACCAGGTCCCGGGCGACGTCGTCGACGTCGAAGGGCTCGTCGGGGTGCTCGGTCGCGATCCGCGCGTGGAACACCACCTGCAGCAGCACGTCGCCGAGCTCCTCGCGCAGCCCGGCACGGTCGTCCGCCTCGACGGCCTCCGCCAGCTCGTGCGACTCCTCGAGCAGGTACGGCAGCAGGGACGCGTGCGACTGGGCCGCGTCCCACGGGCAGCCACCGGGCGAGCGGAGGCGGTCCATCACCGCGACGAGCTCGCGCAGCGCATCGCGTGCGGCTGCCGGCTCGCCGTCCGGTGCGGTGGTCACGAGGAGGTGGTCAGCAGGTGCGGTCGGTCACGGGGTGGCGCTGGCCGACGGCTGCGGGGTCGGCGCCGCGGAGTCGCCGGGTGCGGGGGTGGCCTGGGCGCCCTGCGTGACGATCCACGGCGAGGCCGTCGGTGCGGCGACGCCGGCCGCCGTCGGGTCGAACGTGCCGTAGCGCGGGTTGACGGTCACCTTGAGCGCCGCCAGGCGCTTCTGCAGGTCCGCGACCGCGGACGCGGAGTCGGACAGGCCCTGCACGTTGTTCGCGGCGAGCTGGTACCGCGCGATCGCCATCGCGCCGGTCGAGTAGTGCGCCGGCGCCGCGACGCCGGCACCCTGGAACGACTGGGCGAGGAACTGCGTCGCCTCGGCGTCGTTGATGCCGACGCCCTTGTCCGAGGCGAGCTGCGTCAGCGTCGGCTCGTCGATCAGCACCTGCAGCACCAGCTGCGGCGTCGCACCGTTGAACAGCGGGCCGAGCTGGCTCAGCGCGTCCGACACCTCGGAGGCCGGGATCGTGCGTCCGTCCACCACGGCGGCCGTCCCCGGCCGGGCACCGTCGGCGCAGCCCGCCAGGATGCCGGTCACCAGCACCAGCGATCCCACCGTGCCGACCGCCCGGCGCAGCCCCGTCCTCGCGTCGCGCTGCAGCCTCACAGGTCCTCCTCGAGCATCGACCGCTGGTCCGGGCGACATCGTAGGCGGTCCTGCTGACGGTCCTGTGCGCCCGGTCGGCACGCGGTCGCCCCGCCGCCGAGGTCAGCGCGCGGCCGTCCCGACGCCGAGGTCAGCGCGCGGCCGTCCCGACGCCCGCCGCAGCCGACACGTCGCCGCGGACCACCGCATCGACCACGGTCCGCGCCCACTCGAGCAGCGCCGCACCGTGCAGCGGCTTGCCACCCACTCGGGCCGTCGTCGGGAACGGCACCAGGATGGTGCGCACCGCCGGCTTCAGCACCGTGCCGGGGTACAGCCGCTTGGCCCGCAGCTGACCGGACTCGGCCAGCTCGACGGGCGCGAACCGCACGTACCGGCCCTGCGCCGTGATGTCCGTCAGACCCGCAGCCCGGGCGTGCTGCCGGAACGCCGCGACCTCGAAGAGGTTGTCCACCGCGGACGGCACCAGCCCGTACCGGTCCAGCAGCTCGGCCCGGACGGCCTCGAGCCCGGCCTTGTCGGTGGCAGCGGCGATCTTCTGGTACGCCTCGAGGCGCAGCCGCTCGTGCGCGATGTAGTCGTGCGGGATGTGCGCGTCCACCGGCAGCTCGAGCGTGACGTCCGGCTGCTCCTCCGGCTGGTCGCCGCGGAACGCCGCCACGGCCTCCCCCACCATCCGCACGTACAGGTCGAAGCCGACGCCCTCGATGTGGCCCGACTGCTCGCCGCCGAGCAGGTTGCCCGCGCCGCGGATCTCCAGGTCCTTCATCGCGACCGCCATGCCGGCACCGAGATCGGTGTTCGCGGCGATCGTGGCGAGCCGGTCGTGGGCCGTCTCGGTGAGGGGAGCCTCCGGCGGGTAGAGGAAGTAGGCGTAGGCCCGCTCCCGGCCCCGGCCGACGCGGCCGCGCAGCTGGTGCAGCTGGGACAGGCCCAGCCGGTCGGCGCGCTCGAGGATCAGCGTGTTGGCGTTGGAGATGTCCAGGCCGGTCTCGACGATCGTCGTGCAGACCAGCACGTCGAACCTCTTCTCCCAGAAGTCGACGATCACCTGCTCCAGCTGCTTCTCGTGCATCTTGCCGTGGGCCACCGCGATCCGGGCCTCCGGCACCAGCTCGGTCAGGCGCTGGGCGGCCCGCTCGATCGACTCCACCTTGTTGTGGATGTAGAACACCTGGCCCTCGCGCAGCAGCTCGCGCCTGATCGCGGCGGTGATCTGCTTCTCGTCGTACGCGCCGACGAAGGTGAGCACCGGGTGGCGCTCCTCCGGTGGGGTGGCCAACGTCGACATCTCGCGGATGCCGGTGACAGCCATCTCGAGCGTGCGCGGGATGGGCGTGGCGCTCATCGACAGCACGTCCACGTCGGTGCGGAGCGCCTTCAGCGTCTCCTTGTGCTCGACGCCGAACCGCTGCTCCTCGTCGACGATCACGAGCCCGAGGTCCTTGAACCGCACCCCGCCGGCCAGCAGCCGGTGCGTGCCGATCACCACGTCGACGCTGCCGTCGGCCAGCCCGTCGAGCACCTCCTTCGACTCCGATGCCGTCTCGAACCGAGAGAGGGCCTTCACCGTCACCGGGAACGGCGCGTACCGCTCGGAGAACGTCTCCAGGTGCTGGGAGACCAGCAGCGTGGTCGGCACCAGCACCGCGACCTGCTTGCCGTCCTGCACGGCCTTGAAGGCCGCGCGGATGGCGATCTCCGTCTTGCCGTAGCCGACGTCGCCGCAGATCAGCCGGTCCATCGGGACGGACTTCTCCATGTCCGCCTTGACCTCGTCGATCGTGGCGAGCTGGTCCGGGGTCTCGACGTAGGCGAACGCGTCCTCCAGCTCGCGCTGCCACGGGGTGTCCGGCCCGAAGGCGTAGCCGGGCGTCGCCATGCGGGCCGAGTACAGCCGGATGAGCTCGGCGGCGATCTCCTTGATCGCCTTCTTGGCCCGGCCCTTGGTCTTGGCCCAGTCGGCGCCGCCCATCCGGTTGAGGGTCGGCGACTCGCCACCGACGTACCGGGTCACCTGGTCGAGCTGGTCGGTCGGCACGTAGAGCCGGTCGCCCGGCTGCCCGCGCTTGGCGGACGCGTACTCGATGACCAGGTACTCGCGGGTCGCGGCCGTCGGACCCGTGCCGATGGTCCGCTGCACCAGCTCGACGAACCGGCCCACACCGTGCTGCTCGTGCACCACGAAGTCGCCCGGGCGCAGCTGCAGCGGGTCCACGACGTTGCGGCGGCGGCTCGGCATGCGGCGCATGTCGCGGGTCGACGTGCCGGCGCGGCCGGTGAGGTCGGACTCGCTGAACAGCGCCAGGCGCAGCTGCTCGGACGCGAACCCGGGGCCTGCCGGTGCGGGCACGACGAGCACCACGCCGGGGTCCAGCTCGTCGGGCACGCCGGACACCAGCCGTGCCGGGACGTCCGCCGAGCGCAGCTGCTCCACCATCCGCTGGGCCGAACCGTGCCCCTCGGTGGTCAGCACCATCCGCCAGCCGTCCTGCTGGTGAGCGTGCAGGTCGGTGATCGCGCGGGCGACGTCCCCGCGGTAGTGCTCCACGTCCCGGGCTGCAACGAGCAGGGTGGTCGCGTCCGACGAGACCGCCGGGCCGTCGTCCGCCGCGTCGTCGTGCTCGCCGTCCGCACCCGCCGGAGCGGCCGCCACCTCGAGCGAGAACGACGACAGGGTCCACCAGCCCAGCCCGCGCACCGCCGAGAGCCCGCGCACCTCGGCGAACGAGTGGAAGGACGCCGCCGAGAGGTCCAGCGGGGTCGCGCCACCGGCTGCGGCGCCGGTCCAGGCCGCCGCGAGGAACTCCTGGGTGGTCGCCACCAGGTCGTGTGCCCGGCGCCGCACCCGCTCGGGGTCGGCGATCACCAGCAGGGCGTCGTCGGGCACCAGGTCCAGCACCGGCACCATGCGGTCGACCAGCACGGGCGCGAGCGACTCCATGCCCTCCACGGCGATGCCCTGTGCCAGGCGGTCGAGCATGTCGACCGCGCCCGGCAGCTGCTCGACCAGCGCGGCGGCCCGCTCGCGCACCGCGTCGGTCAGCAGGATCTCCCGGCACGGCGGCGCCCACAGGCCACGGTCCGGCACCTCGAGGCTGCGCTGGTCGGCGACGGAGAACCAGCGGATCTCCTCGACCTGGTCGCCCCACAGCTCGATGCGCAGCGGGTGGTCCTCGGTGGGCGGGAACACGTCCACGATGCCGCCGCGCACGGCGAACTCGCCGCGGCGCTCCACCATGTCCACCCGGGTGTACGCGGCGTCCACCAGCCCCTGCGCCAGCTGGTCGAGGTCCACCCGGTCCCCCACGGCGAGCTGCACGGGGACCAGCTCGCCGAGCCCGTCCACCACCGGTTGCAGCAGCGCCCGCACCGGCACCACCAGCACCCGCACCGGTCCGGCCGGCCCCGGCTCGCTGGGGTGCGCCAGCCGCCGGAACACCGCCAGGCGGCGGGCCACCGTGTCGCTGCGGGGCGACAGCCGCTCGTGCGGCAGCGTCTCCCAGGCCGGCAGCACCGCCACGTCGTCGTCCGGCAGGTAGCAGCGCAGCGCGCCGGCCAGCTCGTCCGCGTCGCGGCCGGTGGCGGTGACGACGACGAGGGGCCGGCCGGCCGCCACCGCCGGCGAGCCCGCCGGACGTGCCCCGGCCATCGCCGCGAGAAGGGGCGGCCGCACGCCGGCCGGGCTCACCACGTCCAGCTCGCCGCGGGCACGCACCTGCTGCACGGCCTCGGCGGCCGCCGGGTCGGCGAGCAGCGCAGGCAGCAGTCCGGTCAGGTCCATCGGTCCTCCGCAGCGGGACGGCACCCGGCTCGCAGGCCGGGCGATCGGCACCGCGCCACCCGGACGCGGGCAGCACGACAGGCCGGATCCGTTGCCGGACCCGGGGATGCGACAAGTCTACGAAGCACCACCGACATGCCCTCGGCGCGCCGGCGGCATCGCGACCCCGACGCCTCGGGGTCCGGACCACGTGAGGACGACGTGGGACCCGGACGACGTGGGACGACGTGGGACCGGACGACGTGGGACGACGTGGGACCGGACGACGTGGTGCCCCGGACCGAGACCTGGTCCGGGGCACCACGTGCCACTCCTGCCTGCGCCCGGGGCTACCGGGCAGAGGTCGACGCGCTAGACCACCAGGCTCAGCAGCATGATGAACGCCAGCGCGACCACCGACAGGACGCACTCCATCAGCGCCCACGTCTTGAAGGTCTGGCCCACGGTCATCCCGAAGTACTCCTTGACCAGCCAGAACCCGGCGTCGTTCACGTGGGACAGGAACACCGAGCCCGCGCCGACGGCGAGCACCATCAGGGCGACGTGCGTCGCCGGCAGACCGGACGCCAGCGGCGCGACGATGCCGGACGCCGTGATGGTCGCCACGGTCGCCGAGCCGGTGGCGATGCGGATCAGCACCGCGACGAGCCATGCGGCCAGCAGCGGGGACAGGGCCGACTTCGCCAGGCCCGACGCGATCACGTTGCCGACCCCGGTGTCCACCAGCGTCTGCTTGAAGCCGCCGCCGGCACCGACGATGAGCAGGATCCCGGCGATGGGCCCGAACGACGAGCCGACGATCGCGGACACCTTGTCGCGCCCGGTGCCCAGCGCCGTGCCGAGCAGCACGAGCGCGAGCAGCGTGGTGATGAGCAGCGCGATCAGCGGGGTCCCGACGAACGTCAGCGCCTGCCCAGCGGCCGACTTGGCGAAGCCCATCGTCTCGGCGAGCGTGGCGAGCAGCATGAGGACCACGGGGAGCAGCACGACGAGGAGCGCGACGCCGAACCGCGGCCGACGCTGGCCCTCCTCGTGGCTCGCCTCACCGAGCAGCGCGGGCGCCTCGATCGGCACCCAGCGGGCCATGTAGCGGGCCAGCAGCGGACCGGAGATCGCGACGGTCGGCAGGGCGACGAGCAGGCCGAGGCCCAGGGTCATGCCGAGGTTCGCCTTGAGCGCCGCGATGGCGATCAGCGGCCCGGGGTGCGGCGGGATCAGGCCGTGCAGCGCCGACAGGCCGGCCAGTGCGGGGATGCCCAGCAGGATCAGCGGCACCTTGGCCCGGCGGGCGGCCACCATCACGACGGGGATCAGCAGCACCACGCCGACCTCGAAGAACAGCGGGATACCGATGATGAAGGCGACCAGCGCCAGCGCCCACGGCAGCCGCTGCAGCGGCGTCTTGGCCAGGACCGTGTCGACGATCTCGTCGGCACCGCCCGAGCGCACCAGCAGCGTGCCGATGGCGGCACCCAGCGCGATCAGCACGCCGACGCTCGCCACCGTCGAGCCCAGCCCGGTGCTGAAGCTGTTGAAGGCCTTGAGGTACGGGACGCCGGCGATGACGGCCATCAGGCCGGCGCCCACCGTCAGCGACAGGAACGGGTGCAGCTTCAGCCACACGATGAGCAGGATGATCGCGGCGATGCCGATGACGGCCGCCACGATGAGCTGCGGGGTGCCGGCCGTTGTGGTCGGCGCCGCGAGGAGCAGGGACGACATCAAGACTCCTTTGTCTGTTCTGGTGCTGCGGTGGATTCGGAGGGTGTGCTGGAGGGCTGCTCTCCGGACGGGTGCGAGCCGGACGGCTGCAGGCCGAGCGCGACGAGCGCGGCGTCGACGACGGAGTTCGGCGAGACGGACACCGGGACGGTCACGCCGTCCTCGTCCGGCTCGAGCGGCTCGAGCGTGGCGAACTGCGAGGGCAGCAACGTGGTGGGCATGAAGTGGCCCGTCCGGTGCGTCATCCGGTCGCCGATCAGCTCAGGCGAGCCCGCGAGGTGCAGGAACCGGACCCGTCCCGGCGCGGCGGCGAGCACGTCGCGATAGGCGCGCTTGAGGGCCGAGCACGTGACGACGGACGAGCGGCCCGCCGCGTCCTGCTCACCGATCCACGCGGCGATCGCCGCGAGCCACGGCCAGCGGTCCTCGTCGGTCAGGGGGTGGCCTGCGGCCATCTTGGCGACGTTGGACGCGGGGTGGAACTCGTCCGCCTCGGCGACCACCCAGCCGAGCCGCTCGCCGAGGAGGTGCGCGACCGTCGTCTTGCCGGACCCTGCCACGCCCATCACGACCACGTGCTGACGCTCTTCCACTGCCCGCTCCTGACCTCGTCGTCACCCGTCGACGTCGACGGCGAACACTGTCCCTCAAAGGTGACACCTTTGGCTACCCAAAGGTCATACTTAATGACGTGACGCCCGTCACATCGTGCAGGTGCTCCGCGCAGCCGGCCACCGGTCCCGTCCCACGCGCCTTGCAGGGCGCTACCCTCGCCAGACCGGGGGGAGGACGACGGGCGATGGGCGCGGTACTGCACGACGGCCTGCTCGACGCGCTCGGCCGCGAGATCGTCGACGGCATCACCCCCGTCGGCTCCGCGCTGACGCTCGACGGCATCTGCGTGCGGTTCGGCGTCTCCCGGACCGTCGCGCGCGAGGCGATGCGCATGCTCGAGTCGATGCGGCTGATCACCTCACGCCGGCGCGTCGGCCTGGTGGTCCGCCCGCGCGAGGAGTGGGACGTCTTCGACCCGCGACTGATCCGGTGGCGGCTGGACGGCCCCCAGCGCGCCGACCAGCTCCGCTCCCTGACCGAGCTCCGGCTCGCCGTCGAGCCGCACGCGGCCGCGTGCGCCGCGGCCGCGGCCGGCCGTCAGGAGGGCGACGAGCTGGTGGCGCTCACCGCGCGGATGCGCCGCCTCGGCGAGGAGGGCCGGCTCGCGGAGTTCATGGAGCTCGACATCGAGTTCCACGCGCGCCTGCTGCGCGCCTCGGGCAACGAGATGTTCGCCGCGCTGACCGACGTGGTGGCCGAGGTGCTCCGCGGCCGCACCGAGCACGGCCTGATGCCGCCGCACCCCGAGGAGGAGGCGCTGGCGGCCCACGAGGCGGTCGCCGCTGCCGTCCGGGCCGGTGACGCCGAGGCGGCCGAGACCGCGATGAGCCTGATCACCACCGAGGTGCGGCGAGCGCTGGCCGCTGCTCCGGCCACCCCTTCGTCCAGCTCGGGTCGCTGACCAGCGGGACCCATCGCGGTGACGGCGTCCGCCGGACCCGCTCGCCGAGCGCCCGCAGCGCCACCCCGACCCGCAGCAGACCGATGCCGAGCCGCGCGCGCACCGGCGACCACCGCCGCAAGGCGAGCGTCGCCTTGCCGGTGAAGAGCAGCCGCATCTTGGTCGCTGACGAGTTGCCCCCGGACGACGCACCGACGGCGTGCAGGGCCACCGCGTCGGGCGTGATCCGGGGACGCAGCCCCGCGGCCGCGGCGCGCAGCGACAGGTCCGCGTCCTCGCCGTACATGAAGTAGCTCTCGTCGAGGCCGCCCAGCAGGTCCCAGGTGGTCCGCTCGGCGATGAGCAGGCACCCGGTGACCACGTCGACCCGACGCGGGGTGTCCCGCTGCCAGCGCCCCAGCGACTCGGGGTCGAACAGCCGCGAGCCACGTAGCGCCGAGCTGAGACCGGTGGCGAAGCAGAACCAGCTCCACAGCGTCGGACGTCCCCAGCACGAGCTCGGGTCGACCGAGCCGTCCGGCCGGACGGTCCGGCCGCCCACCAGTCCCGCGTCCGGGTGCTCGTCGAGTGCCCGGACCAGGGCGTCGACGCACCCCGGACGGACGACCGCGTCGGGGTTGAGCAGCAGCACCCGCCGGCCGGTCGTCCGGGCGACCCCGAGGTTGCAGCCGCGGGCGAACCCGACGTTCTCCCCCGCGACCAGCACGTCGACCCGGTCAGCCCAGCGCTCCAGCAGGGCGAGCGTCTCGGCACCAGAGCCGCTGTCGACCACCACGGTCTCGACGCTGACCGACGGCCGGCCGTCGCCGGTCAGGGCCTGCAGGCAGCGCTCGAGCCACTCGGCACCGTCGTGCGACACGACGACCACCGACACCTCGGGCACCGCGGTCACGGCGCCACCGCCGACCCGGCGTCGTCGGCCGGCACGTAGCCGTCCCGCCAGCCGACCACCCGTGCCGGGCTGCCCACCGCGATGCAGTGGGCGGGCAACGAGCGCGACACCACCGAGGCGGCGCCGACGACGGCACCGTCGCCGATCGTCACGCCGGGCAGCACCACCACCCGGGCGCCGAGCCACACGTCGGAGCCGATCACCACGTCGGCCTCGCGCTTCGGCTGGTCCATCACGGGGGTCCCGTGGGCCAGGCCGTAGTTGCTGGCCGTGATGAACACCTCGGGCGCGAGCAGCACCTTGTCGCCCAGCACGATCCGCCCGGTCGAGTCCCCCGCCCACAGGAAGCACCGCTCGCCCACGTGCACGTCGCGCCCGAGGACGATGCGCTCGCCGTTGCGCAGGCTCGCGACGGGCGACATCCGCAGCCCCGGGCCGGCCGTGATCCGGCGCCGCGGCTGCACGTGCGCGTAGGAGTAGAACCGCGCGACCTTGGCCAGGTGCACCAGCAGCCCGGGGTCGGCGACCCGTCGCAGCGCCCCGAGCAGCCCCTCACGGCGACCGTGCCCCGCGACGGGGCCGCGCGTCCCGGCGCTCATGCGGCGACCCGCGAGGTGAGGTCCGTGCCCCAGCGCCGGTCTCCGCGCACCCGCCGCACGGCCGCGACGCACCGGCTGGCGGCCGTGACGAGCAGGAACGCCGCGGCATCGACCAGGCCGACCTGACCGCTCCGCACCGAGCCGCGCAGGCCGCCCGCGTTGGTCGGGCCGTCCTCCGCACCGAGCCGCACCGCGAGCTCCCGGTTGCCGTTCACGATGCGGGCCCGCCGCGACACCAGTGCACGGGTGGTCCGGGCCGCGTGGGCGACGAACGGCTCCGGCACCAGCACGCGCTCGTGCGGGGCGAACGACCGACGCACCCACCCGTCGTCGTTGGTCACGTCGGGCAGGTCGCCGAGCCGTCGCCAGCCCGGCTCGTTCAGGGCGAAGACGCCGGACCCGACCATCCCCTCGCGCACGTACGGCAGCGACGTCCACACCCGGTAGAACCGGCGGACCAGCGCCGACGAGGCCCCGGCAGCCACCGTGAGCCGCGCCGAGGCGACGGTGGGGACGTCCGTGGCCAGCGCATCGGCCAGCGCCCGAGCGGTGGCAGCGGGCAGCTCGCAGTCGGCGTCCAGGACGATCACCGGCCACACGTCGACGGCCGCGAGACCCGCGCGGAGCGCGCCGATCTTCCCGGCCTGCGCCAGCTCGAGGGCCTCGACGGCGTGGCCGAACTCCGCGGCGGCACGCCGCGCCACGGCGACCGTCCCGTCGGACGAGCCGTTGCTCACCACCAGGACCTTGAGCCGGCCCGGCGGCACGTCCTCGAGCAGCACCCGGAGGCACCGGCCGATCACCGCGGCCTCGTCGTGCGCCGGTACCAGCACGGTCGCCACGGCGCCGCCGTCAGCCCCCGAGCCCTCCATCGCGCACCCCCATCACCGCACGCCACCACCCGACGGCCAGTCGAGGCTATTGCACCTTCTGCCCCGATTCAGGACGGGCGACGGTAATCACCCGGCACATCACCCGTGCGGCGGCACGGCACCGCCGGGTGATCTCTGCCGGCGCCCCCGCCGCCGCTCCCCGCCCGTGGAATCCTGCCGTCGACACCGGCATCCGAACGGTGCACCGAGGAGATGGACGAGATGGCACACGTGGTCGTGGTCGGCGCGGGGATCGTCGGGCTGGCGACCGCGGCACGGCTGGCTGCGGACGGTCACCGGGTGACCGTGCTGGACAAGGAGCGGCGGGTCGCCACCCACCAGACCGGCCGGAACTCCGGCGTCATCCACTCCGGCCTCTACTACGCCCCCGGCAGCCTCAAGGCGACGATGGCGGTCGCCGGGTCCCGCAGCATGGTCGACTTCGCCACCCGGCACCTGGTGGACGTCCGCGTGACGGGCAAGCTCGTGGTCGCGTCGACGGACGACGAGGTCGACGGCCTGCACAGGCTCGCGGAACGAGGCGCCGCGAACGGCGTCGCCGCACGGCTGGTCACCTCGTCGCAGGCGCGCGAGCTCGAGCCGAACGTGGCGTGCGTCGAGGCGTTGCGGGTCGAGCCGACGGGGATCGTCGACTACGTCGGGGTCTGCCGCGCTCTCGCCGACGAGGTGCGCGCCGCGGGCGGCGAGGTGCTCCTCGGCGCCGGGCTGGTCGCGGCGCAGGAGGACACGTCCGGGGTTCGCGTGCGTGCGGCTCACGGTGACGGGTCGGGTCGCCTGGACCTGCAGGCGGACGGGCTGGTGTCCTGTGCCGGCCTGCAGGCGGACCGCGTCGCGCGGGCGTGCGAGGTGGACCCCTCGGCACGGATCGTGCCGTTCCGCGGCGAGTACTTCGCCCTTGCGCCGCGGGCGGCCGCGCTGGTCCAGGGCCTCGTCTACCCCGTCCCGGACCCCCGCTTCCCCTTCCTCGGCGTCCACCTGACGCGCGGGGTCGACGGCGGCGTGCACGCCGGGCCCAACGCGGTGCTCGCCCTCGCCCGGGAGGGCTACACCTGGCGGGACGTGGTGCCGGGCGACCTGGCGGACGCCTTGTCCTGGCCGGGGACGTGGCGGATGGCGGTGCACAACGTCGTCCCGGGGGCGCGTGAGGTGCTGCGCTCCCTGTCGAAGAAGGCGTTCGCCGCGAGCCTCGCGCGCATCGTGCCCGACATCCGGGAGGACGACCTGCTCCCGGCTCCCGCCGGCGTCCGCGCGCAGGCCGTCGAGCGCGACGGCACCCTGGCGGACGACTTCGTCATCCAGCGCACCGCACGGCAGGTGCACGTGCTGAACGCACCGTCACCCGCTGCGACGGCGGCGCTCGAGATCGCCCGGCACATCACCGCCGAGCTGGCGCTCTGACGCTTCGCACCCGGGTGAATCCTGGGGGACCGCCCTCCCATCCCACGCCGCCGTCCTAGGGTTGACCTGTCCCGAATGTCCGTTTGGGGCAGGTATGCCGCCGCGTCGGTGGTGTCGGAGGCGCGTGAACATGGGTCGTCCAGCGAGACCGTCGGCAGCTCGCACCCTGGCGTGGGGAGCGCTGGTCGGGGCGTTGCTCGGGCTGACGGGATGCACCGCCGCGCACCAGGCGACGGACGCGAGCACGGCTGGTGCCGCCCACGCAGCAGCGGACGGCGCGACCACGGGCACGCAAGGGTCGTCCGGCGGCACCGGGGACGGCACGTCGGGCTCGTCGTCCGGGGCGCACGGCAGCGCGCCGGCGTCCTCGGCCGCGCCCGGGCGCGAGCAGGCTCCGGGGCCGGCGGCACCTCCGGTCGTCGCGCTGCCCGGCCTGCAGGCGGCGCCGACCGCCCCGGCGGCCGAGCCTCTCCTCACCGGGGCCGCACCGGCGACCGCCGAGCGCAACGGCGCCGTCGTCGCGGGCTTCCCCGTCAAGGTGGTCCCGGTCCCGAAGGGCGTGACGGTCGTCTCGAGCTCCGTGTCCAGCGAGGGCACCCGGGTGCAGGTCGGCATGCAGGCGTCGAGCGCGGCGACCCCGGCCCAGGTGCTCGGCGCGTACGACGAGGCGTTCGGCGCGGGCGGCTTCACCCCGGCCAGCAGCCCCGCCCTGCCCGGGACGTCGGCGCACCTGTACCAGCACGGGACGGACGGCATCGTCGTGACCGTCAAGGCACGCCTCGGCGGTGGGACCGAGATCGCCGTCGCCGGCAGCCTGACCACGGCCGGCTGACGCCGTGCGGAGCACCTCGTCCGCCGAGACGGTGGCCGCGGCCGGTGCCTCCTCCGCCACAGCCGTCAGGCGGACCGGCTCACCTCGCGCCTCGTCACGACGCGTGCGGGTCTCGTCGGTCGTCGTCGCGCTCGGGTTCGTCAGCCTGCTGACCGACATCTCGTCGGAGGCCGTCTCCGCGGTGCTGCCGCTGTTCATCACCGGCGCGCTCGGCATGTCCACGCTGACCTACGGGTTCGTCGACGGCCTGATGCAGGGTGCCACCGCCCTGGTGCGCGTGGTGGGTGGCTGGGCGTCCGACCGCGGCGACCACCCGAAATGGGTTGCGTTCCTCGGCTACGGGGTCTCGGCGCTGACCAGGGCGGGCCTGCTGCTGGCGTCCGGGTTCCTCGCGATCACCGCGCTCGTGGCGGTGGACCGGGTGGGCAAGGGCATGCGGACGGCACCGCGGGACGCGATGATCGCCGCCTCGTCGGACCCGCGCACGCTGGGCCGGTCGTTCGGCGTGCACCGCACCTTCGACACCGTGGGGGCGGCGCTCGGTCCCCTGGCTGCCTTCGTCGTGCTCTGGGCGATCCCCAACGGGTACCGGACGGTGTTCGTCATCTCGTTCGGCTGCGCCGTCCTCGGTCTGGCGGTCCTGGGACTCATGGTGCCGGACCTGCGCCCGCGTCGCGCCGCCTGGCTCGAGCGGCACCGCGTACGCGAGGAGCGCGGACTGCCCAAGTGCAAGGGCTGCACCTGCGACCTGACCGCGCTCGCACCCGGCGGCAAGCAGTCGTTCAGCTGGCGGTTCCTCACCGAACCAGGGGTCAGGCGGCTCATGGGCGTGGCCGGCCTGCTCGCGCTGCTCACGGTGGGCGACGGGTTCGTCTACCTCTCGCTGCAGACGCGGGACGGTTTCGCCTCCAAGTGGTTCCCGCTGCTCTACGTCGGCACCAATGCGGCGTACATGTGCCTCGCCACGCCGATGGGTCGCCTCGCCGACCGCATCGGGCGGGCGAAGGTGTTCGTCGCCTCGCACGTCGCCCTGCTGGGCGCGTACCTGTGCGCGGCCGTCGTCGGCGGCGGCACGGCGTCGACGGTCGCGACGCTGGCGCTGCTCGGCCTGTTCTACGCCGGCACGGACGGGGTGCTGTCGGCACTGGCGGGCCGGCTGGCCGGTCCCGCGGTGCGCGGCTCCGCGATCGGCACGGCGCAGGGCGTGGTGGCCGGTTCCCGGATGTGCGCCTCGTGGCTGTTCGGACTCGCCTGGTTCACGCTGGGCCGCAGCCCCGCGATGCTCCTGGTCGCCGGCCTGCTCGCGGTGGCCGTCCCCGTCGCCTGGCGCACGCTTCGGCCGCTCGACGCGCGCCTGCGGACGCAGGCCGCCGCATGAGCCGGCCCGCACCGCGGCTGGTCGCGCTGGTCGCCGTGGTGCTCGTCGTGACGGTGGGCGTGGGGTGGTACGTCCTCCGGGCCGCCGCGAGCCACCGGGCCCTGGTGTCCTCCGCCCCGTCGGTCGCCAGCACCGACCTCGGCTCCGCCACCACGGTGCCGCACGTCGTGTTCCGGTCCACGCTGCCGGGGACGCACTACGGAGAGGTGGCGGTGGCGCCGCTGACCGACCCGGCCGGCCCCCGCGCGTTCACCGACGCGGCGTGCGACCAGCTCGACACCGTCGGCACCACCACGGTGTGCCTGCGCGTGGTGCGCGACGTGGTCACCCGCTACGAGACCGCCGTGCTCGACGCCTCGTGGCGGCCCACCGTCACGTGGCCGCTGCCCGGGGTCCCCAGCCGTTCCCGCCTCTCGCCGGACGGCGGACTGGTGGCGACCACCGCCTTCATCACGGAGCAGGCGTGCTCCAAGGCGGGCTCGTCGACCGAGACGCGGATCCATCGGGCCGACGGCACCGACCTGGGCAACCTCGAGGAGTGGGCGCTCACCGTCGACGGCAAGCCCTACACCGCGACGGACCGCAACTTCTGGGGCGTGTCGTTCGTCGACGACGAGACGTTCTACGTCACGGCCGCCTCGCAGTCCGCGAACGCCACCTGGCTGGTGCGGGGAACGGTCTCGGCCCGGACGCTGACCGCCGTCCGAACCGGTGGCGAGTACCCCTCGGTCTCCCCCGACGGCACACGGGTGGCGTACAAGAAGCTGCTCCGCACCGATGCCGGCCAGAAGGTGTGGGCGTTCGCCGTCCTGACGCTCGGCACGGGGACGGAGACGGTGTACGACGCCACCGCGGGGACGGACGACCAGGCCCAGTGGCTCGACGACACCACGATCCTGTACGGGCTGGCCCGTGCGGACCAGCCCGGCACCACCGACGTGTGGTCCCTCGACGTCGGCACGCTGGCGGCCCGGCCGACCCTCTTCATCCCGGGGGCGTGGTCCCCGGCGGTGGTCCGCTGACGGTCTCGGATCACCCGGCGGGACACCGCTGCGGCACTGGGCGCGGGGGTCTCGGTACCCCACACTGGGCGTCAGCCGGCGCCGGCGGGACACCGCTCCCGCCGCCGCGGCGCTCGTGGCAGCCGCCGAGGACCGAGGAGTGACCGCCCGTGAGACGACCGACGCCGCGGCTCGTGGCTCTCGTGGCCGTGGTGCTGGTGGTCACCGCGGGCGTCGGCTGGTACGTCGTCCGGGCGGCCGGCAGCCAGCGTCACCAGGTGGCGTCCGCACCCTCGGTGGCGAGCACCGACCTCGCCTCGGCCCTGGCCGCGCCGCACGTCGTCTTCCGCTCCACGCTTCCCGGCCCGCAGTACGGGCAGGTGGCGGTGGTCCCGCTGGCGGCCCCCGCCGGACCGCGCGCCTTCGCGGACGCCGCGTGCGACCGCCTCTACACCGTCGGCACCACCACGTCGTGCCTGCGCATCGTCCGGGGTGTCGCCACGCGGTACGAGACCGACGTCCTCGACTCGTCGTGGCGCACCACCGCGACCTGGCCGCTGCCCGGCATCCCGAGCCGGTCGCGGATCTCTCCCGACGGCAGCCTGGTCGCGACCACCGCGTTCGTCACCGGCCACTCGTACGCCCAGGTCGGCTTCTCCACCGAGACCACGATCCACAAGGCCGACGGCACGGACCTCGGCAGCCTCGAGGACTACGCCCTCACCGTGGACGGGAAGCCCTACACGGCGTCCGACCGCAACTTCTGGGGTGTGTCGTTCGTCGACGACGACACCTTCTACGCCACGGGCGCCTCGCAGTCCGCCAACGCCACCTGGCTGCTGAAGGGCAGCGTGTCGGCACGGACGTTGACCGCGTTCCGCAGCGGCGGCGAGTGCCCGTCGATCTCCCCGGACCGCGCGCACCTCGCCTACAAGAAGGTGGTGCGCACCGACGCCGGCCAGAAGGTGTGGGCGTACGCCGTGCTCACGCTGGCCACCGGGACCGAGACGCTCTACGACGTGACGGCCGGCTGCGACGACCAGATCGAGTGGCTCGACGACACGACGATCCTGTACGGCATGGCGCGGGCGGACGAGCCCGGCACCACCGACGTCTGGTCGCTGGACATCTCGACCCCGGGTGCGAAGCCGAAGGTGTTCATCCCCGGGGCGTGGTCGCCGGCAGTGGTGCGCTGACCTGGTCGTCCGGCCCGGCCGCCGTACCGCCACGCGCCCGGACGAACTCCTCCAGGCGGTCCAGGTCGACGGCGTCGGCCGGCACCTGTGGGGACGGGTCGACGAACGGCCCCGGACCCGACGCGTGCCCGGTCAGCGAGTCGAACGTGTGCACGTACGCGGTCGCCTGCGGGGACCAGTCGAGCTCCGCGACCACCCGGTCGCGGGCGCGCAGCGAGAGGTCGACGCGCAGGTCGGGGTCGTCCAGCAGCCGCTCGACGGCATCGGCGAACGCCGACACGTCGCCGGACGGCACGTACAGGGCTGTGTCCTGCGCCGACACCCGCGTCTCCACCAGGTCGAAGCTGACCGGCGGGACGGCGAACGCCATGTACTCCATGGTCTTGTTCATCGTCGACCGGTTGTTCAGCGGCGTGTTGCGGTCGGGACAGAGGCCCACGCTGGCCGCCGACAGGTAGGCGGCGATCTTGTCCGGACCGACGCGGCCGGTGAACTCGACGACGTCGTCCAGCCCCAGCCGGTGGCTGAGCGCCCGCAGGTCGGCCAGGCAGTCTCCGAACCCGAGCAGCGCCGCGCGCACGTCGGTGCGGCCGCGCCGGTGCACCAGCTCGTCCATCACCCGGAGCACCAGGTCGACGTCGTCCTGCGGGCCCATGATGCCGAGGTAGACCAGCAGGTGGCCGCCGCGCGCAAGGTGGTCGGTGCCGTGCACGGGTCGCATCACGCGGGTGTCCGGACCGGAGCGGACCACCGTCGTCCGGTCCCTCGGCACACCGCCACGGGTGAGCGCGACGTGCCGGTAGGACTCGTTGGTGGACACCACGCGGTCGGCCGCCCGGAAGGTGCGCCGCTCCAGCCACCGCAGCCCCGCCAGCTCGGTGCGGGCCTTCGCGCCGGCCGGCTCGCCGAAGCGGGACACGAACAGCTCGGGGTTCAGGTCGTGGTGGTCGAACAGGAACCGCACGCCTCGGAGCCGCCAGAGCCGGGCGAGCAGCCAGTAGGTGTCCGGCGGGTTGCACGCCTGGATCACATCGAAGCCGCGCTCCCGACGGACGGTCAGGGAGAGCGCCGCGGTCCGCAGCCACGAGTACACGAACTCGACGACGAAGCCGAGCAGCCCCTTCGCCTCCGGCGCGGGCCGGTACTTGTAGATCGCGACACCGTCGATCGTCTGGCGCGCGGGGTCGCCCGGACCGCGCGGGCAGATCACCGAGACCTGGTACCCGGCCCTGGTCAGCGCCCGGCACTCGAGCCAGACCCGCCGGTCCAGCGGGACGGGCAGGTTCTGCACGATGATCAGGACCTTCGTGCGCGGGACGGCCATGACGGCGGCACCTCCGGGTCGACGGTGGACCGTGTGCGGTCGCTCTCGGCACGGTATCGCCGGACAGATCGGGCGCAAACCGGATCAAACGGATGTCACCCGGCTGCGGCGGCACCTTCACCCGGACGGACGCGCAGGCTCTCCTCCGCAGCGGCGACCACCTCTGAGGCCGCGCGCTCCCAGCTGAAGTGCCGCCGCCGCCGGTCGGCCGCCGCGGCGCACGCCGCGTACAGGGCGTCGTCCGCGAGCGCCTCCGCGACCAGTGCGGCCAGCTCGCCCGGGTCCTCCGAGCGGACCAGGCGCCCCCCGTCGTCGTGCCCGATGATCTCCGGCATCGCGCAGGCGTCCCGGCCGATGCACGGCAGGCCACGCGTGAGCGCCTCGACGAAGGCGATGCCGAAGCCCTCCATCCGCGACGGCATGACGAACAGGTCGTGCGTGTCCATCAGCTGTCCGACCTGCGCACCGGGGACCCGGCCGAGGAAGGTCACGCCGTCCGGCACGGGCGAGCGCAGCGGCCACTGCGCCGGGCCGGCCACCGTCAGCGTGACGTCAGGCCCGAGCTCGCGGCGCAGCAGCTGATGGGCCGCCACCACCTGCGCCCCGCCCTTGGTGTCGAAGTCCCGGCCGACGAAGAGCAGCCGGCGCGCGGTGCCGACCCGCCGGGCCGGTACCGGGGTGCCCACGGGGACCGCCGCGTTGGCGCCGGGGTTGACCACCCGGACCCGGTCGCCGGGGACCCCCTGGGACCGCAGGTGCGCGGCGAGCCACTCGCTCATCGGCAGCAGCAGCGCCGCCTGGGCGTAGACGCGGTCCTGCGCCCGGCGCAGCCGGTCGATCCGCTGCCTGCCGAGGGCGCGGAAGTGCGGCACCCCGTCCGGACCGTAGGCGTCGAGCAGCAGGCCGTAGCTGAGGTCCTGCAGCACGGCGAACGGGGTCGAGGTCACCCCGAGGTCCTGGATCTGCAGCACCAGGTCGGGATGCTGCCGTTCCGTGGCGGTGCGCAGCTGCCGCCGGATCGCCACCCGGCTCAGCGCACCGTGCCGCCAGGTGGACGTCCATCCGTGCGGCGTGCGCCGAGCCCCGAGGACGCGCGCCACCTGACGCAGCGGTGGTGCCAGCTCGAGCGGCAGGTCCTGCACGTCCGCCACCTGCTGCAGAGCCGCCCGCAGGTGCCACGGTGTGCCGGACCAGCTCTGCTGCGGCGGCTGGGTCCAGTGGCAGGCGAAGCCGATGCGGATCGGCGACCGCGGCCGCTCCGCTCCTGTCCCGTCCTCCGCCACGGTGGCTCCCTTCGCGCAGCGCCAGGGTAAAGGACGGTCCGCCGCCGGTCTGCGGCGCCCCGGTGCGAAGATGCACGTCGGACCGCCGGTCGGGCGTGCCGACACCGACGGAGGAGGCCGCACCATGAGCCCTCGCGCGCTGCCCGGCCCGCTGGCCGCCCTGGGCCCGCGCGGACGTCGGGCCCTGCGACGGACGGCCGACGCCGCGCTGCGTCCGTTCGGATCGGTGAACGGCGGGCGCGACGCCCACCAGGTCGCGGTCACCTTCGACGACGGACCGGACGGCACCGTGACGCCCCAGCTGCTGGCCGTCCTGGCGCAACACGGTGTGCGCTGCACGTTCTTCCTGCTCGTCGACCAGGCCGAGCGCCACCCGGAGCTGGTCCGCGCGGTGCGCGACGCCGGCCACGAGATCGCGCTGCACGGCCTCGACCACCGGCCGCTGCCGCGGATGGGCCACGGCGGTGCGCTGAGCTACCTGCGCGATGCGCGACGCCGGCTCGAGGCGGTCGCCGGCACCACGGTGCGGTGGTACCGGCCTCCGTACGGGCTGCAGTCACCGGCGAGCTGGGCGGCCGCCCGGCGCGCCGGGCTCGACGTGGTCGTCTGGTCGGCCGACGCGGCCGACTGGGAGGACGACCCCGCCGACGTGGTCCTGGCACGCGCCGCCGCCGGCCTGACGCCGGGCGGCGTGCTGCTGCTGCACGAGCGGCTGGAGCCGGGACCCGACGGGGAGCCCGTGCACACCCGGTTCGACAGAGCCGCGCTCGTCGACCTCCTGCTGACGGAGGCCGACGAGCGCGGCATGACTGCTGTGACGGTCGGTGAGCTCAGCCGCGGTGGGCCGAGACGGACCGCCTGGTTCCGCTGACCGGCGTCAGGGGTTCACCACCGTGCCGTTGACCAGCGTGTTGCCGTACCAGGTCACCGGGACGTTCACGCTGTCCGGTCCGTACCCGGAGTCGCCGAACACGTTGTTCCGCACCGTGATGTTGCCGACGTAGTACGTCCCGTTGGCACCGTCGACCACGTACAGGGTGAACCCGCCGCCCGCGAGGTAGTTGTTCTCGACCAGGACCGGTCCAGCGGTGCTGGGGCCGAGGTCAGGGGCCAGGAACAGGGCCGAGTTCGCACCGTTGGTCGACGTCATGTCGATCGTGTTGTGGCGCACGACCAGGTTGGTCACACCGGACTGCATCTGGCCACCGTCGGAGTGCGCGCCGGCCGCCGGCGTCAGGTCGTGGATCCAGCTGTCCTGCAGCGTGGTGCTCGACCCGAGCTTGACCCCGTCGCCGGTGTCGCCGTGGATGTTCAGGCGCAGGCCCGTCCAGTGGTCGTAGCCGATGGCGTTCTCGAAGCCGTAGATCTCGCTGTCCTGCACCGTGACGCTGCCGGACAGGACCCGCACGCCGTCACCGGAGCCGGAGCCGTGGATGCGGCTGTTCTTGATGACGACGTTGGGCGCGTCCACCGTCACGCCGCCGGTGATGTCGAGGTTGCTGATCACCTGACCGGCCGTGGTGGCCTGGATGGAGCCCGACGGGGTGAGGACGGTCCCGGCCGGGACGCCGGTGTTGGTGGCGCCCGGCATCGCGGTCGACGTGCTCACCGGGGTGCTGGTCGCCGTCGGCGAGGGGCTCGCTGTCGGGGTGGCCGTGGCGGTCGGCGTGGGCGTGGCGGTCGCCGTCGGCGACGGGCTGGCCGTCGCGGTCGGGGTGGGCGTCGCCGTGGCCGTCGGCGTGGCGGTCGCGATAGGCGTGGCGGACGCCGTCGGCGTCGCCGTGGCGGTCGACGTCGGCGTGGCCGTCGGGGTGGTGGACGGGGTCAGGGCCACCGCCGCGTACGACCAGCTCGAGCTGGCCGGAGCGCTGGTGCCGACGACCAGGGAGCCCGTCGTCGACGGCGTGGTCTTCTGGAACCAGTAGGTGTCACCGACGGACGCGAGGTACTGCGCGGTCAGCGCCTCGTTCGTCAGGGCCGTGCGCTGCGCCGCGGCGTTCCAGTCGTTGCCGACCGCCAGCACCAGCGCACCCGCAGGGGCGTTCACGGTGGTCGCGGCGGCGCCGGACCGGGCCGAGGTCCCGGCCGAGGCCGTCACGGTCCCGCCGGAGACGGCGTACAGGGAGGCGGCGCCGAGGTAGCCCGTCTGCGCCAGCTTGGCCGACGGCGCGCACGAGGTCAGCGCCGTCGGGGCGGCCGCGGACCACACCTCGGAGGTGCCCTGCGTGCCGTTGGCGCGGCGGACGAGCGACCACGTCAGGCCGCAGCCGGAGACGGAGGAGACCGACTGGGTGCCCGCGCTCGGGCCGTCGGCGGCCACGAGCAGCACCAGCGTGGACGCCGCGGACGGCGACACGGCTGCCGCCGCGATGGTCGACGACGGGCTGGTGGTGGTGCGAGCGCTGGTCGCCAGCACGCTCATGGTGGTGCTCGTGGCGGTGGCGGGCGCCGCCGAGGCGAGCTGGGCCGCGCCGAGGGTCCCGGCGCCGACGACTGCGAGCGCGGTCGCGGCGGCAGCCTGGGCGACTGCGCGGCTCGGTGCCGAGGCGAGGCGGTGGGCGCCGGGGGTCCGGACGGCATGAGCCGCGCGACGGTGCACGGCTCGCGTGACGCTGCGAAGTGAGTACATGGGGAAGAGCTGTCCTTCGGTCGTGACGTCGAGGTCTGTCGACGTCGCTGGCACCGCGCGACACGGTCGGGTGGGTTCACCCGTTCGTGTCACTGTAAGGAAAGCAATTCACCCCTTTGGCCCAACGCCTCCGTGATCTATCTGTGATATGGAGCAGAGGACGTTCGCGACGTAACCGGACAGACCGTCCGCGCAAATGTGTCGGAGATCACAGTGCGGCTGGCCCAAATTCGCCACCGCCGCGAACAAATACCTGGTACGGCCCGTCCCGCCGCTCGATTCACCCCGGCAGCAGCTCTCAGACCCCGACCAAGGTCCCGTCCACGCGAAAGACCTGCAGGTCACAGTCGCGCGCCACGACCGGTCCGACCCGCCTCAGAGGGAGAGCGGCCGCCCCGCCGCGTCGACGTTGCCGGTGAAGGTGACGGGGACGGTGATCCGGAACTCCCCGTAGCCGGAGTTGGCCCCGAAGCGGTTGTCGCTGATCGTGATGTTCCGGACCACGTAGCGACCGTTGGCACCGTCGAGGCAGAACAGCGCGTAACCGCCGTAGTCCAGCCAGTTCCCGGTGATCGTCACCGGTCCGTCGGTGCTCGGACCGAGGTCCGGCGCGAGGAAGATCGCGGAGTTCGCGGGGTCACCGGGCTCGATCGTGTTCCCCGCCACCAGGAGGTTGCTCACACCGTCCTGCATCTGCGCGCCGTCGGCGTGGGCGCCGGGCGCCGGCGTCAGGTCGTGGATCCAGCTGGCCCGCAGCGTCACGCGGCTGCCGAGCTTGACGCCGTCACCCGTCACCGAGTGGATGTTCACGCGCTGCGCCGTCCAGTCGTCGCCCGCGATGGCGTTCTCGAAGCCCGAGATCTCGCTGTCCACGATCGTGACGCTGCCCGACTGCACCAGCACCCCGTTGGTGTCGGTGCCGGTGATCCGCGACGCCCGGATCACCACCCCCGGCGCCTGGATCACCACGCCGCCGTGGATGTCCAGCCCGCTCAGCACCTGGTTCGGCGTCGTGACCGTCATCCCGTCGGCCGGCGAGAGCGCGGTCCCGGCGGGAACACCGGTGTTGCCGGCGCCCGGTTTGGCGGAGGCGGGCGGCAGCGGCGCGGCCGGTGCGGGAGCCGCGGGCGGCGCCTTCGCCGGGGGTGCCGCCGCGCGGGGGCTGGGGCGCGGCGTCGGCGCCGGCGTGCTCGGTGCCGCGGTCGGCGTCGGCGTGGGTGTCGTGGAAGGGCTGGCCGACGGCGTCGGCGGCTCCGGGGTCGGGACCTCGGAGAGCGTCGTCGTGGGTGACGCGGCGGGCAGGACCTCCGGACTGGCTCCGGGGTCGCCGCGGAAGACGACGTCCACCCAGTACTGGGACTGCCGCCAGCTCTGCGTCGGGAACACGTCGTCGCCGCCGTAGCCGTAGACGCCCGACGCGCCCGGGTCGACCTGCAGCAGCGGCGACCGGGAGCCGCCCAGGAACCCGTCGGTCACGGGGTAGCGGCCGGAGGTCACGTGGTAGGAGACGACGTACGCCGCACCTGCGCTCACACGCACCGGGTGGGTCAGCATGACGGTCTGCCACCCCGCGGCGCGCGCCGGTCCGAACCGTGCGCCGGCCACGAGCTGCCCCGCGGCGTCCCACAGGCCGCCGTCGGGTCCGTCCGACGCGGCTGCGGCGCTCCAGTAGCGCAGCCCGACGACGACCCCCGAGACCGTCGGACGGAACGCGGTCCCGACGTTCACGGCGAGCGGGTCGACGGCGACCCGCACCCCGGGCGGCGCTGCATCGCCCCACATCGACTCCGCCGCCGCGGGCGCCGGCCGGTCGGCCACGAGCAGGGCCGCAGCGAGAACTACCGCCACGACGGCCCCCGCGCCGCGTCGCAACCACCGCGTCGCGCGCGCACCCGCGACGAACCGTCGCGGCAGACCGCGGGGCGGCAACGTCACGGGCCGACCTCCGTCGCAGTGCAGCACGGGACCTGGACCCCGTCGCCGGACGTCCCGGCGCCACCCAGTGCACCATCCGACGGATCCCGGCGGAACCCCCACGATCCCGACATCCCGGATCATGGACCGGCCGCCGGGCCGGCCGGGTCAGGGGCGGTCAGGTCAGAGGGCGGTCAGGTCAGGTCGGTCTCGGCGGGCCGGCGCGGGCGAGGCGTACCCGTGGACCGTCGCAGCCGCCACCACGTCCCGAGCGCGACGGCGCCGGCCAGGACCGTCGCACCGAGGGCTCGCGTTCGGCTGCCCTTCTGGACGGTGTACACGGGGTCGGCCGGGCTCAGCCGCACGCGCACCCGCTGATCCGCCGGTACCGACTCGCGGTCCTGGATCTTCGTCAGCTCCGAGCCCACGTGGGCGAGCCCCAGCCCGAGCTGCGTCGCCGCGACCTCCTGGGTCGGGCCCACCGCCTGCACGTCCACCACCGGGTCCTGGAAGGAGGTCTCCCACTGACCGCCGAGGCTGGGCTGACGCACGCTGTAGCCCAGCCGCACGCCCTGGCTGGCCAGCGTGACGTCCGAGTCCACCGTCTGGGGTCCCTCGAACCCCTCGACGCCGCGCGCGACGACCCCCGCCAGGCTGATCAGGGAGGTCGTGGTCTCCGCGAGGGCGTTGGGCAGCGCGTGGTCCGGCGGCAGGAGGACGACGCGCACCTCGCCGACCACCGTGGCCGACGGCTGCTCCCAGGCGTTCCACGCCGCGGCAGCGGTCCCGAGCAGCAGGATCGTCGCCGCGACGGGCGACCGCGCGGCCCGGATCACGGTCCGGTGCAGGCTCACCGCATCTCCACCAATTCACCTCGTCACGATCCGGCGCCCAGTTCGTCGGATGAGAGCATTGTGACAACGTCCGAGCCGACCGGACCGTCGCGACGAGGAGCATCCCGGATGGAGTTCAGCGAGATCCTCGCCCAGCTCCGCCGGCGATGGTGGCTGGTCCTGCTGGGGCTCCTCGCCACAGGGGCCATGGCCTACGGCACGACGCTCGCAGTCGCGGTGCAGTACACCGCCCAGTCGTCGCTGGTGCTCATCCCGCCGCAGACCACGACGGACGCCCCCGCCAACCCGTTCCTCGGCATCGGCGGTCTGAACCCGGCGGCCGACGTCCTGGTCCGTGCGCTCAACAGCGGCACGTTCCACGACCAGCACGCCCCCGCCGGCGGGTCCTCGAAGTACACCGTCGCGCGCGACACCGACGCGAGCGGCCCGCTGCTCGTCGTCGACGCGTCGGCGGCGACCCCGCAGGCAGCGATGGACCTGCTCGACGCCGTGGTTCGGGAGGCTCCCGTTCGGCTGGCTCAGCTCCAGAAGGACGTCGGCGTGCAGGACTCGCTCGCGATCCGGATCACCGAGGTCGCCCGGGTCGCCGCCCCGACGCGCGACACCAAGAGCCAGACCCGCGCGATGGTCGCCGTCGCCGTCGTCGGGCTGGCCGGGACGGTGCTCGTCGTGCGGGTCGTCGACACGCTGATCGGCCGTCGCGCACGGCGGCCGCGCCGTCGCCCGGGCACCCCGCCCGCACCGCGACCGGCTGTCCCCGACCAGGCCCAGCCGACCCACGAGACCGTGCCCCACGAGACCGTGCCGACCGACTCGCATGAACCGCACGGCGCGCGGCGCTGACCTCTCGACGCCGTTCGAGCCCACGCCGGACGTGGTCGACCTCGGCGCCCGCCGCCCGGACGCCGCGAGCCTCCTGCGGCTGTGGGCGGTGCTGCTGCTCGTGCTGCCCGCCAAGCTGGTGCTCGCGCCGCTGGGCTCCGCCGGCAGCCCGGCGCAGGTGCTCGGGATGGCCGGTGCATTCTGGTGGGCGGCGAGCCACTTTCTCGCCCGCCTGCCGCAGGTCCGCCTCCGGCGGCCCGTCCAGCTCGCGATGGGCGTGTTCTGGTTCGCGACCTTGGTGTCGTACATCGTCGCCGTGACGCGACCGATCGAGGGCGTCGAGCTCAGCGCCGCGGACCGCGGCATGCTCGTCGTCCTGTCGTGGGCGGGGATCCTGCTGGTCGCCGGCGACGGCATCACCACCAGGGAGCGGCTCGACGACGTGCTCCGGGTGGTCGTCGCCGGTACGGCGGTCGGTGCACTGGTGGGCCTGCTCCAGTTCACCACCGGCACGGCCTTCGTCGACCGGATCGTCATCCCGGGCCTCACGCAGAACAGCGCCGTGACGGGGGTGTTCGCGCGGAACGGCTTCTCCCGTGCGGCGGGCACCTCGACGCACCCGATCGAGTTCGGCGTCCTCCTGACGATGGTGCTGCCGCTCGCCCTGCACCTGGCCCTGAACGACCGGCGGCGCGGACCGGTCCGTCGCTGGTTCCCCGTCGTCGCCATCGGTGCGGCGATCCCCGTGACCCTCTCGCGCTCCGCCATCCTCGGGCTGGCCCTCGTCCTCGTCGTGGTGCTGCCGACGTGGCCCAAGGAGCGGCGCCGCTGGGCCTACGTGGCGCTGGTCGCCGGCTTCGGTGCCGTGTACGTCGCGGTGCCGGGCCTGCTCGGCACGATGACGCGGCTGTTCACCGGCATCTCCTCGGACAACAGCGCGCTGTCGCGGGTGGACTCCTACGGGATCGCGCTGCAGTACGTGGGCCTCGACCCGCTGTTCGGACGGGGCTTCGGCACCTTCCTGCCGCGGTACCACATCCTCGACAACCAGTACCTCGGCACGGTCGTCGAGACCGGGCTGGTGGGCCTGGCCACGTTCCTGGCCCTGCTGGTCACCGCGGCCGTCGTCGCGGTGCGGATGGGCCGGCGGCTCCCGGCGGTGGCCGACCGCAGCCTGGCCGTCAGCCTCGTGGCAGGCCTGGCCTCCGCCGCCGCGGCCGCCGCGACGTTCGACGCGCTGGGCTTCCCGCAGGTCGCCGGCTGCCTCTTCCTGTTCCTCGGTCTGGTGGCGGCCCTGTCGCGACTGACCACGCAGGCCGGCGCACGTCGGGACCCGACGGCGGTCGCTGCTGCACCGACGCCGGGCGCGGGTGATCTTCCCGGACCCCTCCCGGCCGGCCGGACCTGAGTGGTTACTGTGGCCGCGTGCCCCGCCGAGCCCGCGCAGCCTGCGCACGTCCGGCGAGCCACCGGGACGTCGTCACCGGTGCGCCGTGAGCGGTCTGCGTGACCGCCTCGCCGATTCGGCGCGGCTCGCGACCTCGGGCGTCCGGCACCTGCGGCCACGCCAGCTGCCCCAGCTGCGGGTGGGCCGGCCCGTCGGACCGCCGACCGCGTACTACCTGACCCCGCACCTCGACAGCCCCAGCGGCGGCGTCCGGGTGCTCTACAGGCACGTCGACACCCTCAACGCCATGGGGATCCCCGCCGCTGTGCTGCACGCACGCGAGGGGTTCCGGTGCACGTGGTTCGACAACGACACGCGGATCGTCTACCCCCGCGACCTGGTGCTCTCACCGCAGGACGTCCTGGTGGTGCCCGAGTACTACGGGATCGGGCTGCACGCGCTCCCGCCGGACGTGCGCGTGGTGGTGTTCAACCAGAACGCCTACCGGACGTACGACGAGCTGCCGGCGACCGCGGGTCCGGGTGCGCCGTACGCCGGCCTGCCGTCGCTCGTCGGGCTGATGACGGTGTCGGAGGACAACCGGCGGTTCCTGGAGCTGGCGTTCCCGCAGCTGCCGGTGCACCTGTGCCGGCCCGTGGTCGACGGCGCCGTGTTCCACCCCGGACCGGACGGTGCTCGGGAGCCGGTGCTCGGCTACGTGCGTGCCCACCGGCGGCGTGAGGCGCAGCTGCTCGAGCACGTGATGGCCAGCCGCCGGCCGAGCTGGACCACGGTGGCCGCCTCGGGGCTCAGCGAACGGGCGATCGCCGACCTGATGCGCCGCTGCTCGGTGTTCGTCAGCTTCTCCGAGCTCGAGGGGTTCGGGCTGCCCCCGGCGGAGGCGATGGCCAGCGGCTGCTACGTGGTGGGGTACACCGGCGGCGGCGGCGACGAGTTCTTCGACCCACAGCTGTGCCGGCCGGTCACCGGCACGCTCGAGCTGGTCGAGGCGACGCTCGCCGCGACGGAGCTGCCGGAGGCGGAGCGACGCCGGCTCGGTCGGCAGGCGTCCGACGCGATCCTCGGCCGGTACTCCGACGAGGGGCTGCGCGAGGACCTGGGCACGGCGTTCCGGACGATCCTGGGCTGACCTCGGCGTCACGGCACCGGCCGCCGCGTGGCGGGTGCCGGGCGGACGGATCGGTCAGCGCGTGCCGCCGTACACGCCGTGCCGCTGCCAGCGCCAGACGGCGCGCTCGGCCTCCACGCGCGACGCCGCGGAGGCGAGCACGGCAGCCGGACGCCGGGGCGACCAGCCACCTGGCGCCTGCAGCCGGCGCTGGAGCCGCGCCCAGGCAGGCTGCCCGACGACCTCGGGCCACGCGCGGAGCGCGACGGAGGCCAGTCCCTGGGTCACCGACTCCGACGCGCGGCCCCGGTCCAGCCGGTGCGAGGCGATCTCGAGGGCACGCAGGGCGACGGCGCGCAGCGCGGTGCTGCGGAGCACGGAGGCGCCCGGAACCTCCCCGACGACACCGGCGAACAGCACCTCGAACGCCTCGAGGCGCTGCTCGAGGTCCTTGACGTCGTCCACCTCCCGCGCGGAGAGGCTGTCCGCGTGCTCGCGGTGGAGCGCCTGGTCGCAGCCCCGCACGTACGCGACGTCGGCGAACGCCGCGATCCGGAACCACATCTCCATGTCGTGCGTGTGCGCGAGCGGCTGCTGGCCACCGACGCGCTCGACCACCGACATGCGCATCACCACCTCGGGCGAGGTGATCACGTTGGTGCCGTCGGCGCAGCGGTCCGCGAGCCACTGGGTGCCCGGCCACACCGTCCACCCGCTGGCCCGGTCCCGACCTCGGCGCGGCGCCGGCGGGTCGCCATGGAAGTGCACCGGGTGCCCGTACACCAGGCCGACGTCGGGCAAGGCCTCTCCGACGGCCACCGCGCGCGCCAGCGAACCGGGCGTGAGCAGGTCGTCGGCGTCGAGGCGGACCAGGTAGTCGCCCCGTGCGGCCGCCAGACCGTCGTTGAACGTCTCGACCGGGCCGCGGTTGGACTCGTGCGCGATCACCTGCACCCGGGGGTCGGCCGCGGCCAGCGAGCGCGCCACCTCGAGGCTGTCGTCCGTGGACGCGTCGTCGACCACCACCACGCTGACGTCGACCCCCGGCTGGGCCAGCACGCTGCCGACCGCCGCGGGCAGGAACCGGCCGTAGTTGAAGCACGGGACCACGACGGCGACGTGCGGACGCCTGCGCAGCGCCACCGGCACGATGTGCAGGACCCTCCCCGAGCGGGTGCGCGCCAGGGTGCTGCGATCGGCGGTCATGGCGCCACCCCCGTCGCACCGAGCGCCGCGCCGGCCACGGTGCGGCCCGGCGTGACGGGGTCAGCCCCGACGGGCGCTGCCACCTCGGACGCCGGGTCCGGCACGACGTCCGCGGTGCCACGGCGCAGGCCCGCGACGGCGCCGCGCAACCAGCGGAGGGTCAGCGCCGCGTACACCGCGCCGCCCACGACGCAGCCGACCACCAGGGACACCGCGGGGGGCGACACCACGTGGGCGAGGCCGCCCGCCGCCACACCGGCGAGGGCCGAGGTCGACGCGGGACGGACGAGCGCGCGGCCGAGCGGCCGCCACGGCACACCGGCGCCACGCAGCGCCCACACGTAGGCGGGCAGCACCACGACGAGGGCGACCACCAGGTGCGCCCAACCGGCTCCGGCGATGCCCCAGCCGCGTGCACCGACCACCACGCCGACGACCAGGGCGACGAACCACACCACCTGCACCAGCAGCACCGCGCGGGACCGACCCCTCGCGAGCAGGTACGACGCGAACAGGTCGAACAGCACGCGCATCGCGCCGAAGAGCCCCAACGCGGCGAGCACCGGCACCGACGGCCGCCACACGTCGCCGTAGACCACGCGCACGACGGGAGTCGCCAGGGCGGCGAGCAGCACCCCGGCCGGGAGCGCCGCCGCGGCGGCCAGCCCGGCGGCCGGCGAGAGGTCGTCCCCCGCCGACCGACCCTGGTGGGTGCGCGTGCGGCCCTGGACCGCGAACGCCGGCAGCGCGACCGATCGCACCACCTGCCCGATCGCGGACATCGGCCAGTTCGAGATGTTGAAGGCGAGCACGTAGAACCCGAGCGCCGTGGAGCCGAGCAGTCGGGCGACCACGACGTTGTCCACGTTGAGCAGCGCCCAGGACAGCAGGTTGGCCCCCGCGACGGGCAGGCCGAACAGCAGCGTCGGCCGCAGCACCGCACGGTCGAGCCCGAACCGCGGCCGCGTCCGGGTCAGCGCGAACTGCAGCACCAGCGTCACCAGCTGCGCCGCCACGCGGCCGATGGCCAGCGCCATCGCGCCCCAGCCGGCGGCGAGCAGCCCGAGCGTGACGGCGGTGCCGACGACGAAGTCGACGACGGCGATGGAGAAGATCTTCTTCTGCTCGAAGGCCCGCTGCAGCGCGGCGTACGGCACCACCCCGGCGCCCGCGAGCAGGAGCGTCGTGGACAGCACGGCGACGACGGGCGCCGACTGGGGGCTGCCCATCGCGGTCGCCACGAGCGGGGCCGTCGCCACCATGCCGGCGGTCAGCACGCCGCCTGCGACCAGCGAGAGCAGACCGACCGTCGGCGCGAGCCGCTCCGGCTCGTGGGACCGGATCAGGTCCGCGCTCAGCCCCAGGTCTGCGAGGGTCACCAGCACCGCCTGGACGGTCAGCGCGACGGCGTACACCCCGAACTCCGACGGTCCGAGCACCCGGGCCAGCACGATGCCGACCAGGAACCCGCCGACCCGCAGCGTGACGGTGCTCAGCGCGCTCCACGCCAGCCCGCGGCGCACGTGCGCCCCGAGGCCTCCAGCCGGTGCGGTGCCGGTCATGCGACCACCTGCGCAGCCGTGCTCCCGGCGTCCTCGGCGGCAGGCCGCTGCCCCAGACCGTCGCGGGCGAGCGCGAGCTTCAGCCGCGCGACCCGTCCGGCGGTGGCGATGACGTCCGCGATGCGCCGCGTCGTCGTCGGCTGCTCGTCGACCGCGCGCTCGTAGAGGTCCACCAGCCAGCGACTCGCGCGCTCGAGGCTGAACCGCTCCTGGACCAGGGCCCGACCCTCCGCCCCGAGGCGTGCGCGCAGCCCGTCGTCGTCGAGCAACGGCAGGAGGGCGTCCAGCAGGTCGGACCGGCCTCGGCCGCCGACCCCCCACCAGCCCTGGGCGAGGAACTCGTCGACCGTCGTCGGGTCCATGCGCCGCCAGAAGCCCTCGGCACCCTGGACCACCAGGGGCTTGCCGAAGGCCATGCCCTTCAGCGCCGAGCTGCCCATGCCGAGGACCACGTCCGCGGCGGCGTACGCGTCACGAGGGTCCAGCAGCGGGCCGGTGACCACGACCACGCGCCGGCCCCGGCGCTCGTTGACCTCCTCCGCCGCCTGACGGACCGCCGTGAGCCCGGGACCACCGCCGGCGACGACGAGGCGCACCCCTCGATCGGCCAGCTGGTCCACCACGGCGATCGCGTCGAGCACCCCCGGCAGCTTGCCCAGGTCGTCCACCAGCCTGCCGACCACCGCCAGCACCACGTCGTCGGGCTGCAGGCCCAGGGCGGCGCGCGCCTGCGCCTCCGCGCCCGGTGCGTTGCGGCGCGTGTCGATCGGCGGCTCCATCAGCAGCGTGGGGCCGCGACGTCCCGCGGAGCCGGCGACGAGGTCGGCGGTCCCGACGACCAGCGGCACCTCGCGGGGCACGACGTCGGGGACCGACATCGACAGCACCGTCACCACCAGCGGCACGCCCGCCACCAGGTGCGGGCCCAGCGCCGCGTCGACCGCGGGGCCCCACTCGTACGCGTGGACGACGTCGATCGCGCGGTCCCGGACGAGCCGGCGCAGCGCGGCGGTGCCGGCGCGGGTGGGCCATGCGTTCTCACGCGGCGCGACGACGTGCTCGAGGCCGGACGCCAGCACGCGCTCGACGAGCACGCCGGGCGGTCCGTACACGACCACCTCGTGACCGAGGTCGCGGACCGCAGCCGCCAGCTCGATCGCGTTGAGCTGGCTGCCGCCGATCTCCATCATCGCGGGGCACACGAGAACCCTCATCGCGGCCTCCGTGAGTCCGCAGCCTCGTGCCGCCGGGTTCGGCTGCGCACCCCCGGCTGCTCGGGCTGCGGCGTCGTCACGGAGCCGTCCGGGCCACGGACCTGGCGAGCTGCTCCACCACCTGCTCCTGCTGCCCGGAGGTGAGGTGGGGGAACATCGGCAGGGACAGGATGCGGTCCGCCGCCGCCTCGGCCACCGGGAAGGCACCGCGGCCGTGGCCCAGGTCTGCGTAGGCGGCCGTCAGGTGCACCGGCGTCGGGTAGTGGATGCCCACCCCGATGCCCGCCGCCGACAGCTCGGCCAGGACCCGGTCCCGCTCCTCCACCTGCACCACGTAGAGGTGCCAGATGTCCTCGTTCCCCTCGGCCGTCGTCGGCAGCTGCACCGCGTCGACACCGTCGAGCAGCACGGCGTAACGGTCCGCGGCGGCCCGGCGGCCGGCGTTCCACGCCTCGAGGCGACGGAGCTTCGCAGCGAGCACGACGGCCTGCACCGTGTCGAGACGGGAGTTGAAGCCGATCACCTCGTGGTCGTACTTGTGCGCCGAGCCGTGCGCCGCGATGACGCGGACCGACCGGGCGACCTGGGCGTCCGACGTCGTGACCGCCCCACCGTCACCGGCGGCACCGAGGTTCTTGCCCGGGTAGAAGCTGGTGCCGGCCGCGAGGCCGAACGTGCCGGCCGAGCGGCCGTTGCGGCGGGCACCCTGCGCCTGGGCGGCGTCCTCGATCAGCGGGACGCCGGCGTCGGCGGCGATCTTGCCGAGCTCCTCGACGGGTGCCACCTGGCCGAACAGGTGCACCGGGACGATCGCCTCCGTGCGCGGACCCACGGCGGCCCGGACCGCCGCGGGATCCATCAGCAGGTGCACCGGGTCGACGTCCACCGGCACCGGCACGGCACCGATGCGCGAGGCGGCCTCCGCCGTCGCGATGAACGTGTTGGCCGGGATGATCACCTCGCCACCAGGACGGACGCCCACGGCCCGCAGCGCCAGCTCGAGCGCGTCGGTGCCGTTGGCGACGCCGATGCAGTGCGCGGCGCCGACGTAGGCGGCGTAGTCCGCCTCGAAGGCGCTGACCGCAGGGCCGCCCACGAACGCCGTGGCGGCGAACACCTCGTCGAGGCCGGCTCGGACCTCGTCGGCCACCTCGGCGTGCTGGGCCAACAGGTCGACGAAGGGGATGCTCATGCTGCGCCTGCTCTCTGCTCGTCCGGGACCGTCGCCGGCCTCGGGTCGTCCGTCGTCTCGACCCGTGCGCTCACGCCGTGCCGGGGTGCCCGCACGGCGGCGGCGAGGTGACGGGCCGGCACACCTGCCCACGTCTGCCCCGCCGGCAGGTCGTCCACCAGCGCCGCGCCCATGCCGAGGGTCGCGCCCGCACCGACCTGCACGTCCTCGCGGACCGTGGAACCGGTGCCGAGATACGCCGCCCGGCCGACGCGGACGCGGCCGGCCAGGTGCACGCCGGCGCACACCGTGGCGTAGTCCTCCACCACGTCGTCGTGGGTCAGCGTCACGTGCGGCATCACCGCGACGTGCCGACCCACGGTCACCGCGGCGGTGAGCACCGTGCCCGCCAGCAGGATGCTGCCGACGCCGACGCTGCAGCCCGGTGGCACCTCCACCCCCGGGTGGACCACGGTGGCGTACCGCTGCTCGTCGACGCCGAGCTGCTCCAGCCGGCCCACCAGGGCCTCGCGGACCGACCCGCGGCCGGCGCACACCAGCACCTGGACGTCGGGCCGGTCCCGGAGCGCCTGCACCGGCCCGAGGACGGGGACGTAGTCGACCGTGGTGCCCTGCCGGACCGGGTCGTCGTCCACGAAGCCGACCACCTGGTACATCGGGTGCATCCGGAGCAGCGCGAGGACCTCCCGCGCCAGGCCGGACGTGGTGACCAGGACCAGGGGCGTGCCGCTCATGCGGACTGCCCGGCGCTGCGGAGCGCGTCGACCACGCGGTGCTGCTCCGACTCCGACATCTGGTGGAACACCGGCAGGATCAGCGTGGTGTCGGTCAGGTGCTCGGTCACCGGCAGCGGCACGTGGTGCGTCGCGGCGTACGCCGGTTGACGGTGCGACGCCATGATCCCGCGCCGTGCGGAGATCTCCTGGTCCGCCAGGTGTGCGAGCAGCCCCTCACGGTCGAGCGGGTACTCCGGTCCCACCTCGACCCAGAACGACTGGAAGTTGCACGTCCCCCAGGCGGGGTCGGCCACCGCGCGGAGCCCGGGGATGTCGGCGATGTGCTTGGCGTACGTCGCGGCGATCTCCCGGCGGCGCGCCACCACCTGCGGCAGCTTGCCGAGCTGGACGATCCCCACCGCGGCCTGCAGGTCCGTCATCCGGTAGTTGTAGCCGACCTCGAGGTACTCCTCGGGCGGGGCGAGCACGCTGGCGTGCCGGGCCGCCGCGGAGACGCTCATGGCGTGCTCCCGCAGGCGGCGTGCCCGCACGGCCCACTCCTGGTGCGGGGTGGTCAGCATGCCGCCCTCGCCCGTCGTGACGATCTTGCGCGGGTGGAAGGACCACGCCGCCACGTCCGCGCCGGCACCGACGGGGCGCCCGCGGTACGTCGAGCCGGCACCGCACGCCGCGTCCTCCACGACGACGATCCCGCGCGGGTCGGTGACCGCCCGGATCGCGTCGAGGTCCACCGGGACGCCACCCTGGTCCACCACCACGACGGCGCGCGTGCGGTCGGTCAGCACGGCGGCCACCGTCTCGGCGGTCAGGTTGCCGGTGACCGGGTCCACATCGGCGAACACCGGCCTGGCCCCGACGTACGTCGGGGCGTTCGTCGTGGCGATGAAGGAGAACGACGGCACCACCACCTCGTCGCCCGCCTGGACGCCGGCGACGACCAGCGCCAGGTGCAGCGCGGTGGTGCAGGACGAGGTCGCGACGGCGTGCGGCACGTCCATCGTCTGCGCGAACGCCTGCTCGAAGGCCGCGACCCGCGGGCCCTGGGCCACCCAGCCGGAGGAGATCACCTCGGTGACCGCGGCGATCTCCTCGGGGCCCAGCCAGGGCTGCATCACGTTGATCCGCGACATCAGGCACCCGCCCCGCTCAGCGCGCGGCCCGCCGCGATCTGCTCGCGCTGCGGGCGCCACCACTCGACCAGCTCACGCAGCCCGTCCTCCAGCCCGACGGTCGCCTCGAAGCCGAGGTCGACGCGCGCGGCCGTGGTGTCCGCCAGCCGCCGGGTCACCCCGTTCACCGCCCGCTCCGGGCCGTGCTCCACCTCGAGGTCGGAGTCCATGGCGCGCAGCAGCGCCTGCGCCAGCTCGAGGAGGCTCGTCTCCGTGCCGCTCGCGATGTTGTACGTCCCGTCCCGCACGTCGCTGGCGGCCGCCAGCAGGTTCGCGCGGGCGATGTCGCGGGTGAAGACGAAGTCCATCGTCTGCTTCCCGTCACCGAAGATCAGCGGCGGCTTGCCGTCGGCGATCCGCTCCATCCAGCGCACCAGCACCTCGGTGTACAGCCCGTGCACGTCCATCCGCGGCCCGTACACGTTGAAGTAGCGCAGCACCACGTAGTCCAGGCCGTACATCGCCCGGAAGCTGCGCAGCATCCCCTCGTTGAACGACTTCGCCGCGCCGTAGAACGTGTCGTTGTTGTGGTGGTGGTGCCGCTCGGTGGTCGGGAACTCCTCCGCCAGCCCGTACACCGACGCGCTCGAGGCGGCGACGACCTTGTCGACCTTGGCCGCCACGGCGGCCTCGAGCACGGTGAACGTGCCGTCGACCAGCACCTCGAGCGCCAGCCGCGGGTCCTCGGCGCACTGCGTGATGCGGATGGCGGCCTGGTGGAACACCACGTCCTGGCCCGCCGTCACGTCGTGCACCAGGTCCCGGTCCCGCAGGTCCCCGACGACCAGCTCCACCTTGCCGCCGGCCATCGCGTCGGCCAGGTTCTCCCGGCGGCCGCGCACCAGGTTGTCCAGCACGACGACGTGCGCGGCGCCCGCGTCGAGCACCTGGTCGACGATCGTCGAGCCGATGGTCCCCGCGCCACCCGTCACCAGGACACGAGCTCCGGAGAGGGCGGTCATGCGCGCACCCCCGCCATCGGCAGCGCGACGGTGTCGCGGAGCTGGGTCAGCCGACCGCCGTCGTTGAGCGAGAGCGAGGCCGCCTCGAGCACGTCCAGGACCCGGATCCCGGCGCTCGCGTCGGTTCGTGGTGGGCGCCCCTCACGGATCGCTGCCGCGAGCTCGCCGACCATCACGCCGAGCGCCTCCCGCTCGGGCAGCGCGGGGGCCCAGGCGTCGCCGAGCCGGTAGGAGATGTTCACGGCCTGCTTCTGCGCGGCGTCGGCGCCGGCGCCGGCGACCAGGTCGATCCCGCGGTCGTACACGGTGACCCGCTGCTGGGGCTGCAGGTCGTCCCACACGATCGTGCGCTTGCTGCCCCCGATCACCACCTGCCGGATCTTGGTGGGGCTGAGCCAGTTGACGTGTACGTGCGCGATGGCGCCGTCCGGCAGCGGCAGCGTCAGGTAGCCGACGCACGCCTGGCCGACACCGAGCGGGTCGGCGCCCTGCGCCGCCACGCCGGTCGGCACCAGGCCACCGGGGAGGATGAAGTCGAGGATCGACAGGTCGTGGGGCGCGAGGTCCCAGAACACGTCGACGTCGGGCTGCACCAGACCGAGGTTGATGCGCACCGAGTCGACGTAGTGGATGTCGCCGAGCGCGCCGTCGGCGATCAGCTCGCGGATCTTCAGCACCGGTGCCGTGTAGCAGAACGTGTGGTCGACCATCAGGACGCGGTCCACCTCGGCCGCCAGGGCCCGCATCTGCCGTGCGGCCGCGCCGCCGTCGGCGATCGGCTTCTCCACGACGACGTGCTTGCCGGCGCGCAGGGCCGCGGTGACCAGCGCGGCGTGCGTGCGAGCGGGTGTCGCCACCGCCACGGCGTCGATGTCGTCGCGGGCGAGCAGGTCGTCCACCGACGTCATCACCTCGACCGTCGAACGGGCCCCGACGACGCGGCGGGCACGGCTCTCGTCCAGGTCGCACACGGCCACCAGGTCCCAGTCGGGGCTGGTGCGGAAGTTGCGGGCCAGGTTGGGGCCCCAGTAGCCGGCGCCGATCACGGCGGCGCGCAACTGGTCGGTCATGACGTCCCTCGATTCGCTCGGTCCGTCCAGTCTCACGGGCGACGCGCCCGCTGTGACCCGGTATGTCGGGTTTTCACCCCGGTGGTGCGGGGTGAACAACCCGATCGGAGCAGCGCGACGCCGGACGGTCCGGTGTCGTCCGGGGACCGTCCGGCGTCGAGCGGCTCGCGTCAGCCCGCCGGGACGAACACCAGGTCGACCCCGTACCAGGCGTTCGACGACGAACCGGGGAACCCGGAGCCGTAGACGTAGGCACCGGCGCCCGCCGGCGTGGACAGCACACCGGAGGTGACGGGGCTCGCGAGCATGTTGGGCGTCACGGCGTACCCACCCGTCGAGGACAGGTACGACGCCGTGTACGTCTGACCGGCCGTCAGCGTGACGGGCGCCGGGAGCGGGACCGTCTGCCAGCCGGATGCCGACTCCGACGTGGACGGCGCCTGAGCCATCAGGGTCTGGCTCGGGCCCCACAGCATGACGGTGTGCGTGCCGGTGTTCGCCGCTCCCTTGTAGAAGCGGATCGCGGTCACGGAGCCGGCCACGCTGGCGGCGAACCGGGTGCCGACCTGCACCGTTGCCGGGTCGTTCCACGACGGGTACGTCGGGACGGTGCTGTCCGGCCAGATGGTGACGGCCGTCGGCGCGGGCGCCGCGGTGGTGAACGTCCACGACCCGCCGGTCAGGGCCGTCCCACCGAGGCTGACCACCGCCGAGTACGACGTGCCGGCCGCCAGAGCCGCCGACGGCGTGAACGTCACCGTCAGCGAGGTGCTGTTGTAGGACACCGCACCGGCGACCGCACCGGACGGACCGGTCAGGGCCAGCGTGGGCGTGCCCGAGGCCGGCGCCTTGGACAGCGTCGCCGAGATCGTCGCGCCCGTGGAGACGCCGGTCGCACCGGCCGGTGGCGCCGTGGACGTCACCGTCGGCGGGCTGGGCGGCGCGAGGGTGAACAGCACGTCGACGAAGTAGTTCGACTGCTGCCACGTGCTGGTCGGGAAGCCACCGCCGTACAGGTAGCGCCCGTTCCCGGATGCCGGTGCCGTCAACGGCCCGCTGACGACGTCCGCGGTGAAGAAGTTCGACGTCACCGCGTAGTGACCCTGGGGCGCGAGGTACGAGACGACGTAGGTGGTGCCGACCGTCACCTCGTACGGCGTGCTGAAGGTGGCCGTCTGCCACCCGCTGCTCGACTCACCCGTGAACGTCACGGTCCGCAGCGCCGTCCCGGTCGAGCTCCACAGGGTGCCCGTGTGCGTGCCGCCGTTGCCCGTCCCCTTGTAGAACCGGACGCCGGTGATCAGCCCGCTCTGCGTGGGCGTGAACGCGACACCGAGCTCCACGGAGGACGCGTCGTTGGCGGCCGCCGTCTGCGGTGCGACCGAGCCGAACAGCGTGCACGGGCAGCCGCCCGCGCTGGCGGTCGTGAACGACCACGTCACCGGTGCCGACGTCACGCCACCGGTGGAGGTGAGCGAGCTCGTCGTCGCGGTGTACGTCACGCCGGCGGCCAGCGCGGCAGCCGGAGTGAACGTGAGGGTCAGCCCGTCGCCGGACAGGGCGCTGGTACCCGTGACCGGGGTGGACCCGGCCGCGAGCGACAGCGTCGCGCCCGAGGCCAGCGGCGCGCTCATGGTGACGGAGACCGCCGTCCCGGTCGCCACGCCGACGTTGCCGGAGGCCGGCGTCTGCGACACCACCACGAGCGGCTGGACCGCCGGCGTGAACACCACGTCGACCAGGTAGCTCGTGGACGTGGTGGAGCCGGGGTACGCGTCGGCGTAGGAGTACATGCCGCTGTCGCTCGCCGTGCGCAGCGGTGCACGCTGCACCCCCGTGCCGGAGAACGCGCCGGCGGTGGCGGAGTAGCGACCGACGGTGGTGCGGTACGAGACGACGTACTCGGTGTCATGGGTGATCTTCACCGGCGTCGAGAACGTCGCGGTCTGCCAACCCTCGGTGCTCTCGTTGGTGAACGTCACCTGGGCCAACGGTGTGCTGGACCCGACCGCCCACAGGGCACCGACGTGCGTGCCGCCGTTGTTCGGTCCCTTGTAGAACCGCACCCCGTTGACGACGCCGTCGGAGCTGCTCGCGAACCGGGTGCCCAGCGTCACCGCCGAGTAGTCCGGCACCTCGAGCGTGGCCGGGGTCGCGGAGTCGTTGTAGAGCGACACGGGTGAGCTGCCGGCCACCTGGTCGGGCGCTGCCATGGTGAAGCTCCACGACGCCCCGCCGCTGACCCCGCCGGTGTTCGACGTGGCCGCGGCCGTCACGGTGTACTTCGTCGACGCGGCCAGCGCGGCGCCGGGCGTGAACGTCGCGACGCGCGCGGTCGAGTCGTAGGTCGTCGTGCCGGCCACCGACGTCCCGCTCGCGGACACCATGGTGAGCGCCACGGACGACGGTGTGACGTCCTTGGAGAACGTCACCTGGATCGGGGTCCCGGGCGGCACGCTGGTCGATCCGGGCAGCGGCGTCTGACCGCTGATGGTCAGCGGGGTGGTGTTCACGTCCGAGAACAGGACGTCCACGTAGTACTGCGACGCGCCGTACGTCTGCGTCGGGAAGGCACCCGCCGCCGCGTAGACGCCGCCGTAGCTGCCGAAGCCGCCGGGCGCCGCCAACGGCGCCTGCGTCCGACCGGCGTACCAGAACGCGCCGCTCTGCACGGCGTACCCGCCGGCGGGCGCGGTGTAGGAGACGACGTACGTGGTCCCGGCCGACACGGCGACCGCCTGGGAGAACGTCGCCTGCTGCCAGCCGCTGGCCGACTCGCCGGAGAACGTCACCGACGCGAGCCGCTGCCCCGAGCTGGTCCACAGCGAGCCGACGTGCGTCCCGGTGTTCGCGGTGGACTTGTAGAACCGCACGCCGGTGACGTAGCCGGCGGTCGTCGTGGAGAACTTCAGACCCAGCTCGACGGCCGACGTGTCGGACGCGGCCGGCACCGCGGGGACGGTGGACGCGTACAGCGTGCAGGGGCAGGAGACACCGACGGACACCGAGGCGGCCGTTCCGATGTTGGCGCTGTCGTCGATGGCCCGCGCCAGGATCGGGGTGCTGCCCAGTCCCGCCTGCTGGTAGGTGTACGACCAGCTCGTCGTACCCGTCGCCGGATGCCACGTCGTCCCACCGTCGGTGGACACCTCGACACCGGCGACGACCCCGCCGCCGCTGTCCGACGCCGTGCCGGTGACCGTGACGCTCGTGCCGTTGGGCACGGCGGCACCGGCGATCGGCGACGTGATGACGGTGGTCGGACCGACCGTGTCGGTGGACGCGGTCGCCGCCGTCAGGCCCGCCGCGAGGGTCAGCGGCTGGGCGCCCATGTCGGCCAGCAGGTTGACCATCGCCTGCCGCATCCGCGGGTCGGCCGCCGCGCCGTCGCCGTCGTGTGTCTGGTCCAGACCCCACGACCACTGGATCGAGCCCGCCGAGAAGACCAGCGCACCGCTGGGGGCGCGGTACAGCGAGAGGTGCTGGGTGGTGGTGCCGGGCTGGACGACCGTCCCGAAGTCCTGCAGGTACTGCGGCACCGCGCCGACCGTCGTGGACAGGAAGATCTGCCCTGCCGGCCGGAAGCCGTTGTCCGGGCTCTCGTCGGACTCGTAGCCGACGGTGTGGGCCGCGAGGGTGGCCGTCGTGCCCGGGGTCAGCGAGGTCAGCGACGTGTTGCGCCACAGCCGCAGCTTGCCCTCGGTGGAGGAGACCTGGACGGCCAGGTCGGTGTTGTTGGACATGTACAACGTGCCGGTCAGACCGTTCTCCGGCAGCCCGCCCCCTTCGGACTGCGGGGCGAACCGCGGGTCGCGCCACGTGCCCGTCCACTGCGGCGACGGGTCGATCTTGGCGTCCGACCAGGTCTCCTTGTAGGAGACCAGCGTCCGGTAGCTGGTCGACGTCCCGTCGATCGACGGCTCGTAGCGGGTGCGCCAGTACACCTCGTTGCCGCTGAGGAACACGAGGTTGACCCCGGCGTCTCGCGCCGCCTCGACGTTGGCCCGCTGCGCTCCCGACCAGTACTCGTCGTGCCCGACGGACAGGAAGGTCTTGTGGTTCTTCAGCAGCGCCCCGTAACGGTCGGTGTCGACGCCGGACAGGTAGCTGACGTCGTACCCGTTCTGCTCGAGGAAGCGGACCGTGGCGTACTCGGAGCTGAAGTAGAAGTCGCGGCCGCTGTTCAGGCCGCGGGTCGAGACGGGCCGGTTGTAGCTGATCTTGTAGGCCCGACCGTTCGCCGCGCCCTGGTAGAAGTCCGAGCCGCCGTACGTGTTGTAGGCCTGCCAGGTCGGGTCGGACGTCTGCATGACGATGCTCGAGTGGCTCGAGTCGTCGCGGACGACGAACGTGATCTGGCTGGAGTCGTTCAGCTTGGGGTCGGTCAGCTTGGCGACGTAGACACCGGACACCGCCGTCGTGGGGACCGTCCACGTGGCCGAGATCGCCCAGTTGCCGCAGTCGTAGTTCTCCGTCGTGGAGTCGCTGATGCACTGCGGCTGCGTCTGCGGCAGCGTGGCCGACGGCGTCACCGAGGCGATCTTGCGGGCGCCGAGCCCGCCGTACCAGCCGGTCCGGTAGATGTCGATGGTGTAGGCCGTCGCGGCGGTGTCGATCTTGAAGCCGATCGTGCCGCCGACGTTCACGGAGATGTCGGTGGCGAAGCCTTGGATGCTCGCGTCACCGGCCCCGGTGATGTCCCACACCGAGGGGTCGGTGCCCGGCTTGGAGTTCTCGCAGACGATCGGGTTGCTGCCGGCGCCGCACGGGTCGGCGGCGCTGGCCGGCACCGCGAGGGCCACGAGCCCCAGGGCTCCCGCGACGGCGGCGACGGTCCATGCAGCGACTGCCCGGCGGACGGTGGTGGTGCGACGACCCATGACCTGCTCCGGTCCCGATCTGCTGACCGTCACGCTCACCGACGACTCCGGGTACGCGCGACGTACGACCGGCTGCTGTACCGGTCCATATCCGGACAATAGGGCCCTAACCGGGCAGTGGACACGTCCTCGTCGAAGATCACCCGCGGTGACCGGTGGGTGGTCCGACCGGCCCGGCATGATGACCGCGGCGGCTGCTGCAGCGACCGCCGCAGAGCCAGCTGGAGGCACCGATGTCCGATGAGTCCGACGCAGCCGCGTCCGTTGAGCACGACACCGCCGCCGGACCGACGATCGCGGCGACCGCGGACGTCGACCCGCGCGCCTCCGTCGGTGCCGGCACGCGCGTGTGGCACCTGGCGCAGGTGCGCGAGGACGCGGTGGTCGGCGCCGAGTGCATCGTCGGCCGAGGCGCCTACATCGGCCCCGGCGTCCACGTCGGCGACAGGTGCAAGATCCAGAACCACGCGCTGGTCTACGAGCCCGCCGTGCTCGAGGACGGCGCCTTCGTCGGGCCGGCGGTGGTGCTGACGAACGACTTCTACCCGCGGGCGGTCAACCCGGACGGCACCCTGAAGTCGGCCGACGACTGGCACGCGGTCGGGGTGACGGTGCGGACCGGGGCGTCCCTGGGCGCCCGTTCGGTGTGCATCGCGCCGGTCACCGTGGGGCGCTGGGCACTGGTGGCGGCCGGTTCCGTGGTGACGACGGACGTGCCGGACTTCGCGCTCGTCGCCGGGGTGCCGGCCCGGCGGATCCGCTGGGTGGGACGCGCCGGGCACCCGCTCGAGGACGCGGGCGAGGGACGGTGGCGGTGCCCGGTGACGGGCGAGCTCTACGTGCAGGACGGGGAGACGCTGACGCCGGTCGACCGGTCCGCCTGAGCCCCCGGATCAGTGGGGCGACCGTGAGGGGCTACGGTCGCCCGTCCGGGCGACGGACCGGCCGCCGGCAGCTGGTGCCGATCCGCCGGGACGGAGGCCCTCAGTACGCGCCCGCCGAGCCGAGCACGGCACGACCCGTCTTCCACAGGATGAGCAGGTCCATCGCGACGGACCAGTTGTCGACGTACCTCAGGTCCAGACGCACCGACTCGTCCCAGGACAGGTCCGAGCGGCCGCTGACCTGCCAGAGGCCGGTCAGGCCGGGCCGCACGTGCAGCCGGCGGAAGACGGCGTCCTGGTAGGCGCTGACCTCCTCGGGCAGCGGCGGCCGCGGGCCGACCAGGGACATGTCGCCACGGGCGACGTTCCACAGCTGCGGCAGCTCGTCGATCGAGAACCGACGCAGCACCCGGCCCACCGGTGTGACGCGGGGGTCGTCGTGCATCTTGAACATGAGGCCGTCGCGGTCGCTGCGGTCCAGCAGCGCCGCCTTCCGCTCCTCGGCGTCCACGTACATGCTGCGGAGCTTGATCATGGTGAACGGCCGACCGTCGATGCCCACCCGCTCCTGGCGGAAGAACAGCGGACCGGGGCTCGACACGCGAACACCGAGCGCCGCGAAGGCGATCAACGGGGCGGCCGCGATCAGCAGGCCGGTGCCGAGCAGCCGGTCGAGCAGGCTCTTGACCAGCAGCCGTCGCCGCGGGGCGACCGTCTGGACCTCCAGGAGCGAGAGCCCGGCGGTCGGACGCACGCTCACCCGCGGACCGAGCACCTCGACCAGGCCCGGCGCCACGACGAGGTCGGCACCGGTGCGGCCGAGCGCCCAGGACAGCCGACGCAGCGCGTCTCCCGTCAGCACCGCCCCGGCGACGACGACGGTCTCGATCCGGTGGTCGTAGGCGACCTGCGGCACGTCCGCGAGGGCGCCCAGCACCGGGACGCCGTCCTGCGGCGGCTCGTCGGTCACCGACGGCAGGCAGATGCCGACGACGCGGTACCCGTGGTGGGTGGACGCGCGCAGGTCGGTGATCGCCTGGTGCACGGATGACGGGTCGCCGACGACCAGGGTGCGCGCCATCGCCAGACCGTCGCGCCGGTTGCCGTGCAGCCACCGCCGCAGGACGTAGCGCCCGACCGACACCGAGATGGTCAGCAGGGCCGCGAGCACCAGCACCAGCAGGCGGGGGAACGCCACACCGACGAAGGCGCCGGCGAGCGCGGGGACCACCACCGCGGCGAGACCCGCCCACAGGATCGCCTGGAACTCCCGGGGTCCGTCGCCGACGGCGGTCCGGTCGTACCCGTGGCCGAGCACGATCGTGCCGAGGAACGCCACGACGGCCGCACCGACCGCGGGCAGCGCAGGGACCTCGAGCTGGGCCAGGACCACCGCCCACGTCGCGCAGGCCAGCGTCAGGCCGAGGTCGAGCAGCACGGCGCGGCGGGTGTAGCGGGCCGACGCCGGTCGCCAGGACTCCGCCTCGGCGCCCTCCAGAGCCACCTGCTCGCCCGCCACGAACGGCTGGGTCGAGGCCCACGACCGGCGCGGTCCGCCCGCGGCGCGTCGGCGCTCCGTGAGCGCGGCCAGCTCGGCCGTGGTCACGGTGAAGTCCCGCAGATCCGTCATGCCCCGCCCCCCGATCAGGTGTCGGGGTTGAGGCTATTGCGGATGTTCTGTGGGGATAAGACCCAATTGTCCGATTCGGGACCTTTCACCCGCTTCGTGCGGGTGATCTAGCCGGGGTCCTTGGTGTGGAACCGCTGCTGCGCGACGTGCAGGCCCTCGAGGACGACGGCCTCGACGGCGTCCGCCGCGTGGTCCACCAGCCACGGCACGTCGACCCGCTCGGCCGACCCGAAGTCGTGCAGCACGTAGTCGGCGGCGTCCATCCGGCCGGGCGGCCGGCCGATGCCGACGCGGACGCGGACGTAGTCCCGCGTCCCCAGCGCCCGGCTGGTGTCGCGCAGACCGTTGTGGCCGCCCTCTCCCCCACCCTGCTTGACGCGGACGTCGGCGAACGGTATGTCCAGCTCGTCGTGCACCAGCACAGTCCGCTCCGGCGGGACGCCGTAGTAGCGGGCGAGGGCCGCGACGGGACCGCCGGACTCGTTCATGTACGTCGTCGGCCGGGCGAGCACCACGCGCGGGCCGGGCGCGCCTCCGGGCAGCGTGCCCAGCCGCGCCTCCGCGACGGTCGCCTGCGGTCGACGGCCCGCGAGGCCGCCGGGACGGCCCAGCGTGCTCCCGGTGCGGCGGGCCAGCTCCTCGACCACCATGGCGCCGAGGTTGTGCCGGTTGCCGGCGTACTGGGATCCGGGGTTGCCCAGCCCGACGACGAGCCACGGCGAGTCGGTCACCAGGTCACTCTCCCGTCTGTCGCGTCACGTGCCCGGGCGCGCGTCACGCAGCGTCGCTCGATCAGGCCTCGGCGGCCGCGGCGCTGGCGGCGGACTGCTTGTCGGCCAGCTGGGAGGCGGCCTCCTCGATGGCGAGGTCCTCGGCGGAGGCGCGCGGCACCGAGACGGTCAGCACGATGTGCTCGGCGTCCGTCAGCAGCGTGGCGCCGGCCGGCAGCGTGATCCCGCCGGCGTGCACGATCGCACCGTCCTCGAGGCCCTCGATGGACACCTCGACGCGGTCGGGCAGCGCGGTGGCGTCGGCCTCGAGGGACAGCGTCTGGGTCTCCACGACGTGGATGGTGCCGGGGGCCGACTCGCCGACCACGTGCACCGGCACGTCGACGGTCACCTTCTCGCCGCGGCGGACGATCAGCAGGTCGACGTGCTCGATCACCTGGTGCACCGGCTCGACCTGGACGTCCTTGGCCAGCGCCAGCGTCGTCTTGCCGTCGAGCTCGATCGCCAGCAGCGCGTTGGAGTGCTTGACCGCCAGCATCAGCTCGTGTCCCGGCAGGGCGACGTGCACCGGCGCGGTGCCGTGGCCGTACAGGACTGCGGGGATCTGGTGCGCGCGGCGCAGGCGCCGGGCCGCACCCTTGCCGAACTCCGTGCGGGCGGTGGCGACGAGCTTGGTCTCGGCCATGGTGTCTCCTCGTGGTCGGTGTCGCGGCCACGAGGCGCACGACGGAAGTCGGAAGCGATGTAGAGCGATCAGGTCGGTGGGCCTCGACGCGGGGCGCTGGACGGGCAGGCGGAGGCATCCGCACCCAGTCGATCACGGAGCCGGGACGCCCGTTCGGGGCCCACATCGCTGCGAGTCCCACGGCCGACCGTCCGACATCCCTCGCCGAGGCAACCCGACGATCTTACCGGTCGCCGGGGGTGGCTCCCAACCCCGGCCGACCGGTGCGTGGCGTGAGGGTCAGGCCTGCCCGTCGAACAGCGACGTGACGGAGCCGTCGTCGAACACCTCGCGGATCGCGCGGGCCAGCAGCGGGGCGATGGACAGCACCGTCAGCTTGGGGAACTGCACCTCTTCGGCGATCGGCAGCGTGTCGGTGACGACGACCTCGCGGGCGCCGCACGCCTCGAGGCGCGCGACGGCCGGGTCGGACAGCACGCCGTGGGTCGCCGCGACGAGCACGTCCTTCGCGCCGGCCTCCAGCACCACGCGGACCGCCTCGGAGATGGTGCCCGCGGTGTCGATCAGGTCGTCGACCAGCACGCAGTTGCGGCCCTCGACGTCACCGACCACCCGGTTGGCCACGGCCTGGTTGGGCCGGCGGATGTCGCGAGTCTTGTGCACGAACGCCAGGGGGCCGCCGCCGAGCTTGGCCGCCCACTGCTCGGCGACCCGGATGCGCCCGGCGTCCGGCGAGACGACCGTCACGTTGGAGGTGTCCACCCGGGTGCGGACGTACTCGACCAGGATCGGCATCGCCCAGAGGTGGTCCACCGGCCCGTCGAAGAACCCCTGGATCTGCGCTGCGTGCAGGTCGACGCTCATGATGCGGTCGGCGCCGGCCGTCTTGAACAGGTCCGCCATCAGCCGGGCGGAGATCGGCTCGCGGCCGCGGTGCTTCTTGTCCTGACGGGCGTAGCCGTAGAACGGGGCGACGACGGTGACGGTCTTGGCGGAGGCGCGCTTGAGCGCGTCGACCATGAGCAGCTGCTCCATGATCCAGGTGTTCACCGGACGGGTGTGCGACTGCAGGACGAACGCGTCCGCACCGCGCACCGACTCGCCGAACCGCGTGTAGATCTCGCCGTTGGCGAAGTCGTAGGCGGTGGTGGGCACCAGCTCGACGCCCAGGTGCTGCGCCACATCGGTCGCGAGCTCCGGGTGAGCACGGCCCGAGACCAGCACGAGTCGCTTCTCACCGTCCGTGGTGATGATGCCGGTCATCGGGCGGTGTCCTTGTCCTCGGGTGCAGCGGTGGGGTCGGCGGCGGGGGCATCAGGGTCGTCGGGTGGGCGCAGGCCGCGGGCGCGGGCAGCGGCCTCGGCCGCCGCCGAGTCGGGCCGGGTGCGCTGCACCCAGTTCTCCACCGTGCGCTGGCTGGTGGCGTTCACGGCCAGCGCGCCCGGCGGCACGTCGCGGCGGACCACGGTGCCGGCGCCCGTGAACGCGCCGTCGCCGACGGTCACCGGCGCGACCAGCATCGTGTCGGCGCCGATGCGCACGTGCGAGCCGATGGTGGTGCGGTGCTTCGTCGTGCCGTCGTAGTTCGCCGTGACCGAGGCCGCGCCGATGTTGGTGTGGTCGCCGATCTGCGCGTCGCCGATGTACGACAGGTGCGGCACCTTGGAGCCCGTGCCGATCACCGCGTTCTTGGTCTCGACGAACGCGCCGATCTTGCCGCCCTCGCCGAGCACCGTGCCGGGACGCAGGTAGGAGAACGGGCCGACGGTCGCGCCGGCAGCGATCACCGCGAGCGAGCCGTGGGACCGGACGACGGACGCGCCCGGGCCGACCTCGACGTCCGTCAGCGTGGTGTCCGGGCCGATCGTCGCGCCGCTCGCCACCGTGGTGGCGCCGAACAGCTGGGTGCCGGGCAGCAGCGTGACGTCCTGGGCGAGGTCGACGTCCACGTCGACCCAGGTGGTGGCCGGGTCGACCACCGTGACCCCGGACCGCATCCAGTCCTCGAGGATGCGGCGGTTCAGCTCCGCCCGGAGCACGGCCAGCTGCACGCGGTCGTTGACGCCCTCCACCGAGAGGGTGTCGTCGGTGCGCAGGGCCCGCACGCGCCCGCCGTCGCCACGCGCGATGGCCAGGACGTCCGTCAGATACACCTCGCCGGCCGCGTTGTCCCGGCCCAGCCGGGTCAGCGCCGAACGCAGGACCGCCGCGTCGAACACGTAGGTGGAGGTGTTGATCTCGCGGATCTCGCGCTGCTGGTCGTCGGCGTCCTTCTCCTCGACGACCCCCGCGACGTCACCGGTGCCCGGCTCGCGCAGCACTCGCCCGTAGCCCGTCGGGTCCGCCACCTCGGTGGTGAGCACCGTCACCGCGTCGGCGTCCTCGTGGTGCGCCAGCAGCAGCTGCTGCAGCGTGCCGGCGTCCAGCAGCGGCACGTCGCCCGCCATCACGACGACCGAGCCGTCCACCTTCTGCGCCGCGTCGAGCGCCGCGAGCGCCACCTGGACCGCGCGGCCCGTGCCCGGGATCTCGTCCTGGTCGGCCACCAGCGCCTCGGGGTCGATCTGCGCGAGGTGCTCGACGACCGCCTCCCGCCCGTGCCGGACGACCACCACGACGCGTTCCGGCTCCAGCGCGCGGGCGGTGGTCACCGCGTGACCGAGCATGGACCGGCCGGCCAACGTGTGCAGCACCTTGGGGACGGCCGAGCGCATCCGGGTGCCCTCCCCCGCGGCGAGGACGACGACGGCTGCGGGGCGGGGGATCGTCACCTTCAGGGTGCTCCTCGCGGGCTTCTGCGGGATCTGCCGGGCGCGACGCGCGCCGGGCGGGCGGACCGTGCACCCGAGTCTACCGCCGCGGCACCGGCCGCCCGGCCGCCTCGGACGGGCGCAGACCTCGTCGGACGCTCGCCCCAGGGCGACCGATCAGCCGATGACGACGATGTCCGAGCCGTCCTGGGCGATCGCGAGGAGCAGCCCGTCGAACCCGAGGAGCCGGGGGTGGCCGGCCGGCAGCGGCGCACGCCACAGCACCGCACCCGTCCGCAGGTCGAGCGCCGCCACGTCCGCGCCCAGAGCGACGATCAGGACGCGGCCGTCGGTGACCGGGGGCAGCTGCTGGACCGGCAGGGAGACCTGCCATCGCACCGCCCCGGTCGACCCGTCGACCGCCGTCACACCCCCGTCCCGGGTGACGTACACGACGCCGCCCAGCACGACGACGCCCGCCGGGGAGGCTCCCGGCAGCTGCCACAGCTGCCGGCCGGTGGGGTCGAAGGCCCGCAGGACGCCGCTCCGGAGGAGCGTGAGGCCGGGAAGGCTGCCGTCGTCGGACGCGATGCCCACCGGGACACCGTCGAGGTGCAGGTCGCGGTCGGGACCGACGACGAGCGTGCCCGACGCGTCCGGCAGCACCAGCCGGCCGTCCGCCAGGGGCTGCGCACCCGCATAGCCGCGCAGGTCGACGGAGCGGCGAACCTTCCCGTCCGGGCCGAGCAGGTCCAGTGCCGTGTCACCGGCAACCGCCACCAGCTCCCCGACGCGCACCACGCCGTGGCCGCTCCCGTCCTGCAGGACGGACGGCGCCGTGCGCCACCGCTCGACGCCCGAGCCCGTGTCCACGCCCACCACCTGGTGGCGGGTGGAGGACACCAGGACCGCCAGCCCGCTGTGGAGAACGACACCGAGGTGCGAGAGGTCGGCGGCGACGGCATGGCCGGCCCGTACCGAGCCGTTCCGTGGGTCGAGCACGACGAGATGGGCCTCGGTCGCCTGCGAGGTGCTGACCGAGGGCCCCGCGGTCACGACGACCGCGTCCGTGAGCAGGCAGACGATGCGAGACGCGTCGTCCGGGACCCGCTCGCAGGACCCCGTCGGGCGGAGCGCACCCTCCTTGGCGCTCCGGGCGGTGTCCGGTCCGATCACCGACCTGGTCCAGCGCACGTGGCCGTCACGGCCGTCGAGCTCGACGACGCCGATGGAGCCGTCCGCCCCGAGGACGGGGCCGACGACCGTCCCGCGCCAGGCGACGCCCTGGCTGACCGACCCCAACGTCGACGGGTCGAGCGACCAGCGGACCGTCAGCGACCGGTCGACCGGCGCGACCACCTCCGTGCGGTCGGACAGGCGCTCCCAGCGGGCGCGGGCCCAGGCGTCCGCGGCCCACTGGCCGGCGACCAGTGCGAGCACGACCGCAGCAGCGCCCCCGAGCAGCCACACCCGGGTGCGGCCTGAGGGCGGCCGGTGCCGCGGACCCGGCGCCGGCGCACGCTCGTCGTCGAGCTCGATGGGCACCATCGCGGAGGGCACCAGCCGACGGTAACCAGCGGGAGGCGCCACCGGGTGCCGATCGACGTGGGCCGACGACCCGGGGAGGCGGCGCTGGCATGATCGGCGCCGTGGCAGCGACCGGCGGGCTGGTGGTCGTCTCGCCGCACCTGGACGACGCCGTCCTGTCCCTCGGCGCGCACATCGCGGGGCGGGTCGCGGCCGGCGAGCACGTGGAGGTCTGGACGGCGTTCACGCAGCCTCCGGCGGCCGGCCAGGTGCCCCGCGGGTTGCGGCGGTTCGCCGACTACACCGCGCGGCTGGCGGAGGACGACCGTGCGCTGACCCTGCTCGGTGCCGGTGCTCGTCGCCTCGACCTGCCGGAGCGCGTGTGGCGGCGGCCCCCGGCACGAGGCCTGCGCGCCGCCTTCCGGACGCCTGCCGGCTCCTCCGGCTTCGAGGAGCTGGGCCACCTCGAGGACCTGGTCGCCGAGGCGCTCGCCCGTCCGGGGGTGCGCGTGCTGGCGCCGCTCGGGATCGGCCACCACGTCGACCACGTCGAGGTCGCGGTGGCGGCCCTCACCGCCGCCGTGCGCCTGCAGGCGACCGACCGGGTCGCGTTCTACGAGGACTTCTACGCGCTGGGCAACGGCGCCCGCCACCGGCACCCGGTCACGCGGATCCACGCCGGGCCGCTGTGGCGCCGGCTGCGCGACGCGCCCGGGTGGGCAGGTCCGGCGGAGGGCGTCGTGCTCGCCGGGACCGCCGCGATCGGCGTGGGACCGTCGCTCGACGCGTACGTGCCCGGGTGGACGTCGCTGGCCTGGCGGTGCACGGTGCAACCGGTGGACCGCTGGTCGCAGGACCGCCACCTGGCCGCGGTGGCGGAGTACCGCAGCCAGACGCCCGCGCTGGGCGGGATGCGTCAGCTGGGGCCGATGCTGCGCCGCGCGCACCGGCTGCGCGGCGGCGACGTCATCTGGTCGGTACGGCCTCGCTGACGGCGTCGACCGGACGCCGTGCCACCGACGGGACGGTGCCGTCCCAGAGGTCCGCCGCCGCGAGGGGCACCGCGGCGTCCCAGACGTCCGACGCGCCGAGCGCCGCACCCGCGGTCCGGCCTGCGGCGAGGCCGTCGGCCGGACCACGGGTCGGGTCGTCGACCGGGTCGCCGCCGGGGCCTCCGGCGGCGCGGCGGATCACGTCGGCCAACCGCGCGCACTGCTGACCCTCCCCGAGCTGCCGCGCGCGCAGCTGCGCCGCGGCACCCAGGCGCTCGCGCAGCGCCCGGTCGCGCAACGTGCCCAGCGCCTGCGCGTACGACGCGAGGTCGGGCGGCACGACGAGAGCCGACACGCCGTCCTCGACGACGCCGTTCGCGGTGTCGGACACGAGCAGCGCCAGCCGCTCGTGCGCGGCCTCGTTGAGCACGTACGCCTGCGTGTCCACCACCGAGGGGAAGGCGAACACGTCGGCGCTGGCGTAGACGCCCCCGAGCTCGCCCCGCGGGTACGGACCGATCACCGTGACCCGGTCGGCGACGCCCAGCCGCTCGGCCTCGACGGCCAGCCGCTCGCGCAGCGGCCCTCCGCCGACGAGCGCCAGGTGCACGTCGACGCCCTGGTCGACGGCGCGCCGCACGGAGTGCAGCAGCACCGGCAGGTTCTTCTCCGGCGCGAACCGCCCGACGTACAGCATCCGCAGGGCACCCGGACGCCAGACGAGCTCGCTGGGCACGGGGGCGGCGGGCAGCCGGTCGATGCCCGTCGGCAGGACCGTGACGTGTGCGTCGGGGCAGAGCGCCCCGTAGGTGGGCAGGCCCTTGCGGGACAGCAGCACCACCTCCCGCGCATCGGCGTGCAGTGCGGCGGTCGTCCGGTCCACCAGCCGGCCGGCCCGACGGTCGGGCTGGTCGCCCGTGGCCGTGGGCCGCCGCAGGAACGCCCGGCGGGCACGCGCGGACACGGTCAGCAGCAGCAGCGGCTTGACGCCGCCGGACCAGACCGCGCGCAGGGGGTTGTAGTAGGCGGTCGCACCGGTGGTGTCCGTGGACACCACCATCACCAGGGGGATCGAGTAGAACGCTGCCAGGATGATCCCCAGCACGCCGACCCTGCCGAGGGTCGAGACGACGACGACGTCCGGACGGTCCTTGCGCGCCCGGAGCAGCTCGCCGAGCACCGAGTACCGCGCGTGGTGGTCGCCGGGGTACCCGACGTCGTGCAGCGAACGGAAGATCACCTGCTCGTCGTCGCGGCGGTGCCCCCCGATGCCGCCCGCCGGGGCGAACGTCCGGGGCTCGAGGCCCAGCAACCGCAGCTCGCGCTGCCAGGACTCGACCATGTACGACGGACCGGCGGCCTGCCCGAGCGGCAGGTCGGCGAAGACCCACACCCTGACCACGTCCGTGAACCGCCCCTCGTGCCCTCGATGGTGTCGCACCGGCCATGCCACTCGGAACCGGGACGAGTATCGGGCACGGGGCTGGGTCCTGGTGCCGAACGCCATGCCGACATCGTGGCGCGGCCGGCGCGCGGAGCACCATCGGGTTCTCCCCCCATCGGACCCTGAGGTTCACCCGCAGGCACGGAGGCCTACCCCCAAGCACCGCTACGCTTCCGCACGACACACGGGAGCCCCGGCAGGGGCTGAGAGGTAGCCGACGCCGCTACGACCGTCGAACCTGATCCCGGGTCATGCCGGCGGAGGAAGTGGGACTGATGACATCTGCCCGGCAGGCCGTGGACGGCACCGCATCCGGCGACGCGTCGGCTCGGCCGACGTCGACACGGCCCACCTCGACCCCGAGCACCTCGGCCCAGGCCGACGGTGGCCGCCGCGCCGTGCGCGGGGGCGCGCTCGGCAACTACGTCGACCAGTTCGACATCATGCTGCCGGTCGTCACCATGACGCCGGTCGCGGACCAGGTGTTCGGCGCGCAGCACGTGGTCGCCGCGACCGGGTGGGTGTTCGTCGCGACGCTGCTCGGTCGCCCGCTCGGCGCCGTGGTGCTCGGCCCGCTCGCCGACCGCCTCGGCCGGACGGCGACCACCCAGGTGGCGCTCGCCGGCATCGCGCTGACCACGGCCCTGGTGGCCGTCGTGCCGGACCACCGGGTGCTCGGCGCCGGCACGATCGCCCTGGTGGTGCTGCTGCGGTTCCTCGGCGGCGTGTTCGTCGGCGGCGAGTACTCGGCCGCGATCCCGTTGGCGATGGAATGGAGCGCACCGCGCCGGCGGGGGGCGCTGAGCGGGCTGGTGATGGCGATGTCGCCGTGGGCCAACGCCACGATCTCGGCGGTGGTGCTGCTGCTCACGTCGGTGCTGCCCGGCGGGGCGTACGCCGCCTGGGGCTGGCGCGTGCCCTTCGTCGTCGGCGCCCTGCTGGCCGGCGCACTCTCCCTGTACTACCGGTCGCTGGTGCCCGAGTCCGACTCCTGGCGGGCGGCCGCCCCCCGCACCCGGCCGCTGCGGGAGGTGCTGGTGGGCAGCCACCGCCGGGCGCTGTGGCAGGTGTTCGTGCTGATGAGCGGCCTGTGGCTGCTGACCCAGATGGCGGTGCCGACGCTGACCGCCCAGCTGCGGGCCGGCGGGCACCTCGACGCACGCCAGCTGTCGTTCACGCTGCTGGTGGCGACGGCCGGCTCGGCCGTCGCGATGCACCTGGCGGGCGGCGCATCGACGCGGCTGGGGCGCCGACGCTTCTTCCTGGGCTTCGCCGCCGTCGTGGTGGTCGCCGCGCCGCTGACCTGGGCCGGCGTGCTCGCGGCCCGGGGACTGGTCACCGTCGCCGTGCTGGCCCTGGTGCTGCAGGTGGTCACCGTGACCGGGTACGCCCCCGTCGGCGCCTACCTCGCCGAGCGGTTCCCCGCGGGCGTGCGGGCGAGCGGGTACGGCGTCGGGTACAGCCTCTCGCTGGTGGTGCCGGCCCTCTACCCGCTCTGGCTGCCCGTGCTGCAGCGCACGGTCGGGGCCGGCGCCGCCGTGCCCGCCGTGCTGGTGCTCGGCGGGCTGCTGCTGGGCGTCGCCGCGTGGTGGGGCCCGGAGCCGGACGTCGACGCGCCGCTGGCCTGAACGTCCGGCGGAGCTAGGCCTGCGTCGAGCGGACGGCGTCCCGGGCCTCGACGAACGCCTGCACGCAGGTGGCGATGTCCTCCGGCGAGTGCGCGGCGGAGATCTGCACGCGGATCCGGGACCTGCCCATGGGCACCACCGGGTAGGAGAACGGGATCACGTACACGCCCCGCTCGAGGAGGGCGTCGGCGATCGCGACCGCCTCGTGGGCGTCCGGGAACATCACCGGGATGATGGCGTGCTCGCCCGGCAGCAGGTCGAACCCGGTGGCCTCCATCCGGTCCCGGAAGTCCGCCGCGTTGGCCCACAGCCGCGCGCGCTGCTCCGCGCCGTCCGCCACCAGGTCCAGCGCGACGAGCGAGGCGGCGACGACCGACGGCGGGACGGCGTTGGAGAACAGGTACGGCCGGGCCCGCTGCCGCAGCAGCTCGACGATCTCGGCGTGCGCGCTGATGTAGCCGCCGGAGGCGCCGCCGAGCGCCTTCCCGAGCGTCCCCGAGACGATGTCCACCCGGTGCTGCACCCCGAACAGCTCCGGGGTGCCGGCACCGGACGGGCCGACGAAGCCCGCGGCGTGCGAGTCGTCGACCATCACCAGCGCGTCGTACCGCTCGGCGAGGTCGCAGATCGCGTCGAGCGGGGCGAGGTAGCCGTCCATCGAGAAGACGCCGTCGGTGACGACGAGGCGGCGCCGCGCACCGCTCGCGGCCTGCAGCTGCGCCTCGAGGTCGGCCATGTCGCGGTTGCGGTAGCGCAGCCGCTGCGCCTTGCACAGCCGGATGCCGTCGATGATCGACGCGTGGTTCAGCTCGTCCGAGATCACCGCGTCCTCGGCACCGAGCAGCACCTCGAACACTCCCCCGTTGGCGTCGAAGCACGACGGGAACAGGATCGTCGCCTCCGTACGCAGAAAGGCGGAGAGCTTGCGCTCCAGCTCGACGTGCTGCGTCTGCGTGCCACAGATGAACCGCACGCTCGCCATGCCGAAGCCCCACTCGTCGAGCGCGGCCTTCGCGGCGGAGACCAGCCGCGGGTCGTCGGCGAACCCGAGGTAGTTGTTGGCGCAGAAGTTCAGGACGTCGCTGCCGGCCGAGCGCACGTGCGCCGCCTGCGGTGAGGCGAGCTGGCGCTCCGTCTTGTACAGGCCCGCCTCCCTGATCTCCACCAGGGTGTCCTCGAGCTGGCCGCGAACGCTGGAGTACATGGTCTAGTCCTCGTCCCAGTCGATGATGACCTTGCCGCGGTCGCCGCTGCGTGCGGCGGCGAACGCCTCCTGCCAGCGGGAGGCCGGGAAGCGGTCGGTGATCACGCCCGTGACGTCCAGGCCGGTGCTCACCATCGCGGTCATCGTGTACCAGGTCTCGAACATCTCGCGGCCGTAGATGCCCTTGATGGTGATCATGTGCGACACCACCTTCGCCCAGTCGACGGCGATGGGCCGGCTCGGCAGCCCGAGGAGAGCCACCCGCGCACCGTGGGTCAGGTTGTCCAGCATCTCCGGCAGCGCGTTGGCGTTCCCGCTCATCTCCAGGCCGATGTCGAAGCCCTCCTGCATGTGCAGGCGCTCCTGCGCCGAGGCGATCCGGTCGTGCGCGACGTTGACCGCCAGGTCGACGCCCATCGCGCGGGCGAGCTCGAGGCGGGCCTCGTTCACGTCCGTCACCACGATGAACCGGGCGCCGACGTGGCGGGCGACCGCCGCGGCCATCAGCCCGATCGGCCCGGCGCCGGTGATCAGCACGTCCTCGCCGACCAGGGGGAACGACAGGGCGGTGTGCACGGCGTTGCCCAGCGGGTCGAAGATCGCGGCCAGGTCGGGGTCGATGTAGTCCGGGTGGTGCCAGACGTTGCTCTCCGGGACGACGACGTAGTCGGCGAACGCCCCGTCGCGGTTGACGCCGAGGCTCGAGACGCGGATGCACAGGTGCCGACGGCCGGCGCGGCAGTTTCGGCAGTGCCCGCACACGACGTGCCCCTCGGCGGAGACGACGTCGCCGACCGCGACGGTGTGGACGTCGGCCCCGACCTCGACGACCTGGCCGGAGAACTCGTGGCCCGGGATCAGCGGCGCGTCGATCGCCCCCGCGGCCCAGCTGTCCCACTCCTCGATGTGCAGGTCCGTGCCGCAGATCCCGGTGCGTCGCACCCGGATCTTGACGTCGGTGCGTCCGGGGGTCGGTTCGGGCCGTTCGGTCAGGGTCAGACCGGGCGCCGCAGCACTCTTGTAGAGAGCTCTCATCGTGCGAACTCCAGCTGTCAGGTGTCCGGCTGCTGTGCCGGCAACGGGGGTGGCCCGTCGTCGCAGCGTACCGACGAGCCCCGACGGGTCGCCGCGCGACGCGACCCCGGGGCCGGCGCGACCGACCCACTCATCGGGCACAACCGGGCATGATCGGATTCATTCGAACGGCCGATCATGTCCGTTCACGTATACGCCGATGACCATCGCATCGGAACCGCCCACGCCGACGTGGAGGACCCATGGCCCGACTGCCGAGCGCACGCCAGATCGCCCGCATGACGCCGCAGGAGATCGACGAGACCGCGACCCGCCTCGAGGCGCAGGTCGTCGAGCTGTCCTCCGAGCACGGCCGCACCGAGCAGATCTTCGGGCAGACCACCGGCGTCGCCGCCGCCTGGGCGGCCTCCGACTTCCAGATGCAGCTGCTGCAGGGCAGCCCGCGCGAGCAGGCGCGCAAGATCGACGAGGTGCGCGCCTGCATCGGCCAGCTCGACGCCGAGCACGACCGCCGCGGCGGCTGGACCCGCGTCTTCCTCACGGTGGCCGGTGGTCCTGCGCAGGCGCACGCGACGATGGCGTGCCCGGCCGCGGCGGGGCGCGAGCACGTCCGGCTCCCCGAGTGGTCGGGGCGGCCCGTCGCCGAGGTCGCGGAAGCGGCCGGCGCGCGAGCGTGCCCGACGTGCTACCCCGACATCCCCTACCACTGGCGCGCCCGCGCCACCCGGCTCCTCTCGCCGCCGGAGCGGGCGACGTGGCAGGCGACCGGCGTGGCCCCTGCGGTCTCCACGGCCGCACCGGCGCTCGCGTTCACCGACGTGCAGGGACAGCCCGTCCTGACGCCGGACGGCCAGGTGCTGCGCACCGTCGATGCCGCGGTCGACGAGTACGCCCGGGCCGCGGCCCAGCTCCGCTGGTACCGCGAGAACGGCCGCTCGGTCGCCGGCCTCGAGGTGCAGCAGGCGCTCTGCACCTACCTGCTCGAGGCGATCGCGGTCCATCGCGGCACCGGCATCGAGGCGCAGGAGCACCAGCTCGAGCGGCACGTCGAGGCGCGTCTTCGTCGCGACTGGGGCTGACGCCGACCGCTGCGCGCCAGCCGGCGTCGTCCGGGAGGACCTCAGCGCGCCGGAACGGCGACCGGCTCGGATCGGCTCGCGTCGTAGACGCACCGCTTCACCCCGAGCGCCTCGGCGTGCTCGCCGGCGTGCCGGGTGAGGACCGCGCGACAGTCAGGCCGGGTGAGGATCTCGCTGCACAGGTGGCACGGCCCGACGTACCGGTCGCGGAACCGGATCTCTGGAGCCCGCTCCTGGATGAACCGCATCAGGCCGTACGGACCTTCCAGTGCGAGCCAGTTGACGATGAGGTCACGGTCAGCTTCGAACAGGATCTGCGCCAGCGGCGCCTCGTCCAGCGACCCGACCACCACCTCCCGCACGGAACGAGGGATCATCCCGCAGCAGATACCCACCTCGCGCTGCGGCGTCACGACGATGTTCTCCATGACGGAGGTGCACGGTGCCTTCCAGTCGTCCGAGTCGGGGAACAGGATCTCCTCGTCCGGGATCAGGTGCATCTGCGGGGCGATCGGCACGTTGAACGACGACAGGTAGACGTCGTTGTCCGGGTTCACCTGGCCGTATCGGAAGCGCTCCATCGGGACGCCGAGGAGCTCGCTGAGGGACTCCTCGTGGATCGACCCACCGAGGATCTCCTTGTGCCCGACGAGGCACGGCAGCCCCATGCGGCGCGCGGTGTCGTTGGCCCGTCGGACGTTCTCGACGGGAATCTCCCGCTGGTGGTAGTCGTCGCAGCTGATGTTGATCTCGGTGAGGCCTGCGTCGACCAGTCGCGACAGCCACCTGTCGGCCGCGACGTCGGAGCGGGCCCAGTACGCGTTGGTGACAACCCGGGTCTTCAAGCCGTGGTCGGCGCAGTAGCGCACGGCCGCCAGCAGGTCCTGGCCCAGCAGCAGTGGTTCACCGCCGGTGAAGACAACGACCTCAAGAGATCCGAGGTCCTGAGCCTGGTCGATCACCGACGTCATGAACTCCAAGGACAGACGGTCGCGGTTCCGGGGGTTGCACTCGGCGCCGCAGAAGGGGCACTCGATCGGGCACCGGTTCGTGGTTGAGAAGACGAGGACGGACAGCACGTGATCCACCTCCTGGATCTGCACGCTCTGGCGGTGGCGACACCTACTTGAGCAGCCCTGCCTTCTGCGCGACGGCGAGAGCCTCCGCCGGGTTCGCCATGGGAAGGTTGAACTCCTTCGGGAAGATCCGGTGCGTCCCGGACTCCGTGGTGGCCGTCTTGCTGCTGCTGTCGGACCAGCCCTCGTTGTAGCCGGTGTGCGTGCCCTGGTCCTCCCCGGCTATGGGGCTGCCGCCCGTGGCCAGCCCGAACGCCGCGGTGAAGACGTCACGGCGGGACCGCGCGTCGGCGAGGCCCAGGCCCTCCTGCTTCAGCTCGGTGTTCTTCTGGGTCAGCGTGTCGGTCTGCCGATCGAACAGGTACGCCACGTCCGACCGCAGCTCGCCCTGGCGCAGGCCGTCGGCGAAGCGCAGGCCGGCGACGATGGTGAGCACCTTCCGCCACTCCACGGTGGTGAGCATGCGCTGCGAGCGCGAGACGCCGGCGACCTTGAACGCCGTCGGCAGGTCCGTGGCGGCGAGCTCGAAGAAGGCGTCGTCGTCGAGGAGACGATCGACGAACGTGGTGACCGCTGCCGGGACCTCGGGTATCCGGCTGGTAATACGTTGCATGACTCCCCCCAGTGACGCGGATGACAATATTTCTCAGTCTTTGCACGCCCGCTCGGATCCGAGAAGGGGCTTTCGTCCTGCCTCCGCAGCGGGCCGCCGTGGACCACGTATCGGCCGGGCCGACCCGATACCCCGGTGCGGGACGACACCGTCTGGCCCAGGTGCCACCTGTGTGGCACACGATCACGTCACCGCAGGTCACAGCGCTGTGCTCCGCCCCCAGGATTCGAACCTGGACCGCAAGGCTCCAAAGGCCTGCGTGCTGCCGTTACACCAGGGCGGACCGACGCGATCGTCGGTGCGCAAGTCTGCCAGCCGGCGGGGCGCGCCAGCGGCGGGACGGCTGGCGACCGGCTGCCCGTGACGGGCCGGTGGCGGTGCGCGCAGCGGCACCAACGGTGGGACGCGCACTCGTAGGTGGGCCACGGTCGCGCGGTATCGCCCGGCAAGCCCGCCCGCCGCGTAGGTGCCGGACGGCACAATGGCCCGATGGCCGCCGACAGCAGACGATCCGCGCGCTCGCGCATGACGGGCACCCAGCGGCGCGCGCAGCTGCTGGACGTGTCGCGGCACCTGTTCGCCGAGAAGGGCTTCGAGAACACCAGCGTCGAGGAGATCGCGGCGCGCGCCGAGGTGTCCAAGCCGGTGGTGTACGAGCACTTCGGCGGCAAGGAGGGCATCTACGCCGTCGTCGTCGACCGGGAGATGCAGGCGCTGCTCGCGGCGCTCACGGGTGCGCTGGAGGGCGGTGGCCACCCGCGCGTGCTCGTCGAGCGCACCGCCCTGGCGCTGCTGGGGTACATCGAGGAGTCCGAGGACGGGTTCCGCATCCTGGTCCGCGACTCCCCCGTCGCGCAGGCGACCGGCACGTTCTCCAGCCTGATCGGGGACATCGCCACGCAGGTGGAGCACCTGCTGGCCGACCAGTTCAAGCAGACCGGCCTGGACCCGCGCACCGCGCCGATGTACGCCCAGATGCTGGTCGGCATGGTCGCCCTGACCGGGCAGTGGTGGCTGGACGCGAAGAGCCCCAAGCGCACCGAGGTGGCGGCGCACCTGGTCAACCTCGCGTGGAACGGCCTGCAGGGGCTGGAGCGCCGGCCGCTGCTCTCCCGCACGCCGGCGCCCGTTCCCTCGGCGCGGAGCCGCCGGAAATCTCTCGACGTCGAGTAATCTGCGGACGTGTCCGATGCCGGTCCCCGCGACCACGCCCGTGCGGAGCTCGGCGCGGGCGGGACGGCAGCCGCGGTCGACGAGGTGGACCGCATCGTCGCCGCCTGGCGTCGGGAGCGACCCGACCTGGACGTCTCGCCCCTGACGGTCCTGTCCCGGATCAGCCGGCTCGCGCGGCACCTCGACCTCGCCCGGCGCAGCGCGTTCGCCCGGCACGGGCTGGAGACGTGGGCGTTCGACGTGCTGTCCGCCCTCCGCCGGGAGGGTGCGCCGTTCCGGCTCTCCCCCGGCGCGCTGCTCACCCAGACGCTGGTCACCTCCGGCACCATGACCAACCGCATCGACCGGCTGGCCGAGCACGGTCTGGTGGAGCGGCTGCCCTCGCCCGACGACCGGCGCGGGGTGCTGGTGCAGCTCACACCGGCGGGCCTGCGGACGGTGGACGACGCGATGGCCGACCTGCTGGCGGTGGAGCGGGAGCTGCTCGGCGACCTGCCGGAGCCGGACCGGGACCGGCTCGCCGAGCTGCTGCGCACGGTGGTGGCACCGTTCGACGCCCCCTGAGCGGGGGCGCTGGGCCGGGGACGCTGAGCGGGGGACGCTCGGGCCGGGGTTCAGCAAGCGTCGTCAGCCGGCGGTCTCGGACGCCTCCAACCAGGCGCTCTCCAGCTCGTCCTTCTCGTCCGCCAGCGCCCGCAGCTCAGCGTCGAGCGCCAGCACCGCCTGGTGGTCGGTGGCCTGCGCCGCGAGCTTCTCATGCAGCTCGGTCTCGAGCACCGCGATCCGGGACAGGCGTCGTTCGATGCGGGCGATCTCCTTGCGGGCCGCCCGGATGTCGGCCTGGGACGGCGCGGCCGCGAGCGCGGGCTCGTCGTCCGTCCCCGCTGACGCTGCGGGCGTGGAGACCGCGTCACCGGCCTCGGCCGCCTCGATCGCCGCCCGGCGCAGGCGCAGGTACTCCTCCACCCCACCCGGCAGGTCCCGCACCGTGCCGTCGCCGAGCAGGGCGACCTGTCGGTCGCACACGCGCTCCAGCAGGTAGCGGTCGTGGGAGACGACCACCAGCGTGCCGGGGAAGCCGTCGAGCAGGTCCTCCAACGCCGCCAGGGTGTCGGTGTCCAGGTCGTTGGTCGGCTCGTCGAGCAGCAGCACGTTGGGCTCGCCGACCAGCAGGCGCAGCAGCTGCAGGCGCCGGCGCTCGCCGCCGGACAGGTCGCGCACCAGCGTGCGGGCACGTTCCCGCGGGAAGCCGAGGCGCTCCACCAGCTGGGCGGCGGTCAGCTCCTTGCCGCCGACGACGATCTGACGGCGCTCGGACTCCACCACCTGCACCGCCGTGAGGTGGCCGATCGTGTCGAGGTCCTCGATGTCCTGGCGCAGCTCGACGGCGCGGACCGTCTTCCCCCGGCGGATGCGGCCCGAGTCGGGGGTGACGCGGCCGGACAGCAGGCCGAGCAGCGTCGTCTTGCCCGCACCGTTCACGCCGACCACGCCGTACCGGTCCCCCGGTCCGATCCGCCACGTGACGTCGTCGAGCAGCACGTGGTCGCCGAACGCGAGCGAGACGTCCTCGACGTCGAGCACGTCCTTGCCGAGGCGCGCAGTGGCGGTGCGGGCCAGCTCGAGGCGGTCGCGGGGCGGCGGCTCGTCGGCGATCAGGACGGCGGCGGCGTCCAGCCGGAACTTCGGCTTGGACGTGCGGGCCGGCGCACCACGACGCAGCCAGGCGAGCTCCTTGCGGAGCAGGTTGGCGCGCTTGGCCTCGACGGTCGCGGTGTTCTGGGCCCGCTCCGCGCGGGCGAGGACGTAGGCGGCGTAGCCACCGTCGTACGGGTCGACGACGCCGTCGTGCACCTCCCACGTCCGGGTGGTGACGGCGTCGAGGAACCAGCGGTCGTGGGTGACGACGACGAGGGCGCCGGAGCCGCGGCCGAACCGCTGCACCAGGTGCTCGGCCAGCCAGGCGACCCCCTCGACGTCGAGGTGGTTGGTGGGCTCGTCGAGCAGCAGCACCTCGTCGTCCCGCACCAGGAGGGCCGCGAGCGCCACCCGGCGGCGCTGACCCCCGGACAGGGTGGCGACGTCCGCGTCGAGCGACACGTCGGACAGCAGGCCGGCGTGCACCGAGCGGATCCGGGGGTCCGACGCCCAGCTGTGCGTGTCGGCACCGCCGTGCACCGCCGCCAGGACGGTGCCGTGCTCCAGGTCGTCGCGCTGGTCGAGCATCGCCACGCGCACGCCGCCGGCGCGGGTCACCCGGCCCTCGTCGGGCGTCCGCGTGCCCGCCAGGACGCGCAGCAGGGTGGACTTGCCCGCGCCGTTGGGGCCGACGACGCCGATCCGCGCGCCGTCGTCCAGGCCGAGGGACACGCCATCGAGCACCCGTCGGGTGCCGAGCGCGAGTGCGACGCGGTCGGCGCCGAGCAGATGAGCCACGGGGCGCCACGGTACCCGGGCGCCGCGCCCCGGCCGATCCGGCCGATCCGGCCCGGACGGGAGCGATCAGGCGCCGCCCACCCAGCGGTACTCGACCTCAGGGCGCCCGGCACTGCCGTAGCGCGAACGCCGGACGACGAGGCCCGCGTCGGCCAGGTGCTCGAGGTAGCGCCGTGCGGTCACGCGGGACGCGCCGACCTGTCCGGCGACCTCGGCCGACGAGCGGGCCTCGACGGCCGACCGCAGCACCCCGACCACGGCGTCGAGGGACTCCCGGCTCATCCCCTTGGGCAGGCTCGACGGGTCGTGCCCGCGCAGGGTGGCGATGATCCCGTCGACCTCGTGCTGCCCGCTCGCGACGTCCCCGACCAGCCGGCCCCGGTACGCCGCGTAGCGCTCGAGCTTGTCCCGCAGCGCCGCGAACGTGAAGGGCTTCAGCAGGTACTGCACGACGCCCTGCGAGACGGCCGCGCGCACCACCTCGAGGTCGCGCGCCGAGGTGACGGCGATGACGTCCGCGCGATGCCCTGCGCTCCGCATCGCCCGCACCACGTCCAGGCCGTCGAGGCCCGGCGGCAGGTGCAGGTCGAGCAGCACCAGGTCGATCGCGGAACCGCTGGACGCCAGGAGGCGCAGCGCCGCGGCGCCGTCGTGCGCCAGTCCGCGCACCACGAAGCCGGGCACGCGTTCGACGTAGGTCCGGTGCGCCTCGGCCGCGACGGGCTCGTCCTCCACGATCAGCACGCCGATGTCGGTCATCGGGCCACCTCGACGGCGACGGGCAGCCGCACCGTGAACACGGCACCGGGGTACGGCGCCTCGCCGGTGCCGCGGACCTCGACCGTGCCGTTGTTCCGGCGTGCCGTCTGGCCGACGAGGGCCAGGCCCAGCCCGTGGCCGGCCAGTCGCTGGTCCGTCTTGGTGGACCAGCCGCGGGTGAACGCGCGAGCGGCCGTCTCGTCGCTCAGCCCCGGACCGGTGTCGCTGACCTGCAGCACGACGACGCTCTCGATGCCCCCCTCGGTCCGCGCGTCCTCCACCCAGCCGCTGAACCGCACCCGGCGCGGGCCGGGCGTCGAGGCTGCCGCATCGATCGCGTTGTCCAGCAGGTTGCCGACCACCGTGACCACGTCACGGGCCGGCAGCAGGCCTTCCGGCACGGAGGTCGCGGCGTCCACCTCGAGCTCGACGCCCCGCTCGTTCGCCTCGGCCGCCTTGCCGAGCAGCAGCGCGGCCAGGACGGGCTCGTCGACGGCTCCGACGACCAGGTCGGTCAGCCGCTGCGCCGCGGCGAGCTCCACCGTGGCGAAGTCGAGCGCCTGGTCGGTGCGTCCCAGCTCGATCAGGCTGATCACGCTGTGCAGGCGGTTCGCCGCCTCGTGAGCCTGCGAGCGCAGCGCCTCCGCCAGCCCCCGTGCCGAGTTCAGCTCGCCGGTCAGGGCCTGCAGGTCGGTGTGGTCGCGCAGGGTGACCACGGCACCGAGCTCACGACCCTTCCAGCGTGCCGGGGCCCGGTTGACGACGAGGACCCGGTTCGCGGTCAGCTGGATCGCGTCCTCGACCGTGCTGCCGCCGGTCAGCGACGCGGCCATCGGCGCGGGCAGCCCGAGCTCGTCGAGGCGGCGGCCCTCCCAGTCGGGGCCGAGGTCCAGGAGCCGGCGCGCCTCGTCGTTGGCCAGGACGAGGCGCCCGTGCGGGTCGAGCAGCACGAGACCCTCGCGGACCGCGTGCAGCACCGCGTCGTAGAACTCGTACATCCGCCCGAGCTCGGCGGGCCCGAGGCCGTGGGTCTGACGACGGAGCCGGCGCGCCACCAGCACGGCGCCGAACGCCGCCAGGCTCAGCGCCACCGCACCCGCGCCGAGCAGCCGAGGCACCTGCTGCGCGAGGGCCCGCGAGACCGTGCCGCGGCTGACGCCGACCGAGACGAGCCCGACGACGGTGCCGGCGTCCGACCGGACCGGGACGACGGCACGCTCCGAGGGCCCGAGCGTGCCGGTGTAGGTCTCCAGGACGACGCCGCCGGCGAGCGCGGCGTCGATGTGCCCGATGAAGGGCTGGCCGATCAGGCTGGGGTTGGGGTGCGAGTAGCGGGTCCGGTCGGTCCCCATCACCACGACGAAGTCCGTCGCCGTGTCACGCCGGACCTGCTCGGCCAGCGGCTGCAGGACCGTCGACGGGTCGGGGGTCGTCAGCGCGGCCCGCACCTCGGGAGTTGCCGCGACGGCCCGGGCGACGGCGAGGACCCGGCTCCGGGTGGACTCCTGGCTGCTCTGCCGGGCCTGCAGGTAGGCCGCCGCCCCGCCGGCGAGCAGCACGACCGCCACGACCACGAGCTGCAGCGTGAACACCTGCCACGCCAGGCTCCACCGTCGAGGGTCCATGCGCCGTCGCATGCGCAAAGTGTGCGTCACGTGCGCCGGTGCGGCCGTAGACGCAATGAACGCAATCGTGACGCAGATCACCATCCGTACGAACCTCGGGGCACCAGACCCCAGCCCCGGAGGTTCATGATGACCAGCTCAGTCGCAGCGTCGCGACCGTCCCCCGACCCGACCAGCTCCGGCTCCCGCCGGCCCCGCGACAAGACGCACGTCCTCTACCTCGCCGTGATCGTCGCGGTGGCGCTCGGCATCGCGGTCGGCTTCGCGTTCCCAGGGAAGGACGGGTTCGCGGTCAAGCTCCAGCCGCTCGGCACCGGCTTCGTCAGCCTGATCAAGATGATGATCACCCCGATCATCTTCGTCACGATCGTCACGGGGATCGGCTCGGTCCGGAAGGCCGCGAGCGTCGGCAAGGTCGGCGGCCTCGCGCTCGGCTACTTCCTGGTGATGTCGACGTTCGCCCTGGCGATCGGGCTCGTCGTGGGCAACCTGGTCAAGCCCGGTGCCGGACTGAACCTGACCCCGGCGGTGGCCAAGGCAGGGCAGGCCCAGGCGGGTGCCGGGGGCGAGAACACCACCCAGTTCCTGCTCGGTCTGATCCCCAAGACGCTGATCTCGGCGCTGACCGAGGGACAGGTGCTGCAGACGCTCGTGGTGGCGCTGCTCGTGGGCTTCGCCGTGCAGTCGATGGGCGTGCGGGGCGTGCCGGTGCTGCACGCCTTCAGCAGCATCCAGAAGGTCGTCTTCAAGGTCCTGGCGATGATCATGTGGGTCGCCCCGGTCGGTGCGTTCGGCGCGATCGCCGCCGTCGTCGGCGCCACCGGCGTCAACGCCCTGCTCAGCCTCGGCAAGGTCATGCTGGGCTTCTACGTGACCTGCGCGCTGTTCGTGGTCGTCGTGCTCGGCACGATCCTGCGCGTCGTCGCCGGCGTCTCGATCCTGCGGCTGCTGAAGTACCTCGGCCGGGAGTTCCTCATCATCGTCTCCACGTCCTCCTCCGAGAGCGCGCTGCCGCGCCTGATCGGCAAGATGGAGCACCTCGGCGTCTCCCGCCCCGTGGTCGGCGTCGTGGTGCCGACCGGCTACTCCTTCAACCTGGACGGCACAGCGATCTACCTGACGATGGCGTCGCTGTTCGTCGCGGAGGCGCTGCACAAGCCGTTCGCCCTCGGCGAGCAGATCTCGCTCCTGGTGTTCATGATCATCGCGTCCAAGGGGGCCGCGGGCGTCTCCGGCGCCGGCCTGGCCACGCTCGCCGGCGGCCTGCAGTCCTACCGGCCCGACCTGGTCGACGGCGTCGGCATGATCGTCGGCATCGACCGGTTCATGAGCGAGGCCCGTGCGGTGACCAACTTCGCCGGCAACGCGGTCGCGACGGTCGTGGTCGGCAGCTGGACGGGTGAGTTCGACAAGGTGCAGGCCGAGCGGGTGCTCAGCGGTCGGGACCCGTTCGACGAGGCCGCGTTCTCCTCCGGCAGCGAGCTCGAGGGTGGCGCCTGGGCCGAGCCGGCGGCCGAGGCCCATGCGCCGGCGGCCCAGCCGGTGGCGGCCGCGAGCGTCTGACCGAGCGCAGGGCATCGAAGGGCCGGCGTCGACCCCGGCGCCGGTCCTTCGAGTCCGCTCGACGACCGGTCCTGGCGCGCCCCCGCCTGCTCGGACCCGCGTGCTCGCAGCAGCGTGCTCGCAGCCGCCTCGTCGCAGCCGCCTACTCGGAGCCGACCACCCGGGCGCCCGGCACGGGCCCGAGCGCCGTCAGCACCCGGTCGGCCACCCCGGCGGCCGTGAACGCCGCCGCGATCACCAGCGCGTGCTGCCGGCTGCGGGCCAGGGCCGCCACCGTCGGGCCGGAGCCGGACACCACGACACCCAGCGCACCGGCGTCCTGCGCCACCGCGAGCGGCTCCGCCAGGTCCGGCGCGAGCTCCAGCGCCGCCGGCTCGAGGTCGTTGTGCAGCGCGGCGCCCAGCGCCGCCGGGTCGCCGGCCCGCAGCGCCTGCATCAGCGGCACGTCGGCCGCGGCGTCGGCTGCGTGCGGTACGCCGCGGTTCAGCTCGTCGAACGCCGCGAACACCTCCGGCGTCGACAGCCCGCGGTCCCGGACGGCGAACGCCCAGTGGAACTCCCCGCGGCTCATCGCCGGGGTGAGCAGGTGGCCGCGACCGGAGCCGACGGCGGTGTGGCCGGTCAGCACGAACGGCACGTCCGACCCGAGCTGGGCCGCAAGGTCCAGCAGCTCGTCGCGGCTGAGGCCGGTGCCCCACAGGGCGTCGCACGCCATCAGCGCAGCGGCCGCGTCCGCCGAGCCGCCCGCCATGCCCCCGGCCACCGGCACGCCCTTGACCAGGTGCAGGTGCACCCCGTCGGTCACGCCGACCCGCTCGGCGAGCAGCCGTGCCGCCTTCGCCGCGAGGTTCGAGCCGTCCGTCGGAACCGCCTCGGCCTGCAGCCCCGACGCGGTGATCACGATGCCGTCCGCCGGGACGGCGACGACCTCCTCGTACACGGAGACCGCCTGGAACACCGTGACGAGCGGGTGGTAGCCGGTCTGGTCCCGTGGTCCGACGCGGAGCGAGAGGTTGACCTTCCCCGGCGCTCGGACCCGGACCTCCCGCGAGGGCAGCGGGTCCACGGGGGTCAAGGTCACGTGCCCACTGTGCCAGGTCCGCCGGATGCTGCCTCGACGAGCCGGGCGGCGATCCGGGAGAAGCCGGCGATGTCGACGTCCTCGCCGCGGGCGGTCGGCGCCACCCCGGCGGCCGTCAGCACCACCTCGGCGGCGGACGACGAGCCCGCGAGGCCGGCGAGGGCGGACCGCAGCATCTTGCGGCGCTGGGCGAAGGCGGCGTCGACCACGGTGAAGACGGCGGAGCGGTCGACGGCGGCCGGCGGGGCGCTGCGGCGGTCGAGGCGGACCAGCGCCGAGTCGACGTTGGGCACCGGCCAGAACACGGCGCGACCCACCGTCGCGGTGCGCCGGGCGGTCGCGTACCAGGCGACCTTGGCCGACGGGACGCCGTACGTCCGGCTCCCCGGCGGTGCAACCAGCCGGTCGGCCACCTCGGCCTGCACCATCACCAGCGCCCGCTGCAGGCTGTCGAACCGTTCGAGGAACGTCAGCAGCACCGGCACCGACACGTTGTACGGCAGGTTGGCCACCAGGGCGGTCGGTGCCGGGCCTGGCAGCTGCTCCACCCGCAGGGCGTCCGCGGTGACGACCGTGAGCCGGTCGCGGCCGGCGGCGTCGCGCAGGACGGTGACGGGCGCGCCCCGGTCCGCGGGCGGCTCCGGCTCCGTCGCCGGCTCCGCGAGGCTCAGGCCGGGCACGTGCCGCGCCACGGTGCTGGGCAGCAGCCTGGCGAGGACGGGGTCGATCTCGACGGCGACCACGTCGGCACCGGCCTCGAGCAGCCCGAGCGTCAGCGAGCCGAGGCCGGGGCCCACCTCGACCACCCGCTCACCGGCGACCACGTCGGCCTGGCGCACGATCTTGCGGACGGTGCCACCGTCGAGGACGAAGTTCTGCCCCAGCGTCTTGGTGGGCCGCACACCGGCCTGGTCCGCCAGCTCACGGATCTCCGCTGGTCCGAGCAGGGGGCCGGTGTGCACGGCTGCGAGCCTAACCAGCCGCCGACCGCAGGCACGACGACGCCCGGGGCGCGCGTGGCACCCCGGGCGTCGTGGCCAGCGGTCAGCTGAACAGGTTCTTGCCGCAGACGGGCCACTGACCGGCACCGGACCGGTCGTACAGCGCCTGGGCGCGCGCCGTCTGCTCGTCGGCCGACGCCTGGGACGGGAGGCCGGAGCCGCCCATCGCCTGCCACGTCGACACCGAGAACTGGTAGAGGCCGTAGTACATGCCGTTCGACGACACGGCGTCGACGCGACCGCCGGACTCGCACTGCGCGAGCGCGGCCCAGTTCAGCGAGCCGGACGTGGCGCTGGCCGCGGCCGGTGCCGATGCGGGCGCGGCAGGGGCCGCCGGCTTCGGGGCCGCCACAGGCTTGGCCTTGGTGCCGACCGCCACGACCTCGTTCACCGGGGCGGTGGTCACGTCGTTGGAGACGTGGTCGCGCGCGGTCTCGACCCCGTCGACCGTGGTCACGCGGTCGCCGATCGTCCGCACGCCGACGACGCCGGCCGTGGTGACGGTCCGCTTGCCGGTGTACTGGGTCGGGTCGTCCACGGTGCTCGAGGTGAACGGCTCCTCGCTCGTCGTGGTCACGTCCTGCACCACCACCCGGTGCACCACCACCTGCACGCGACCGGCGTCGCTCCGCTTGACCTCCACCGTGTCGAGGGGGTTCAGCGTGACGCCGAGCTGCGTGAGGGCGTCGCCGACGGAGATCGTCGCGTCCTGCACCGGCTTGGTCGCACCGTCCACCACCACGTCGGCGGGGCCGTGCAGCGTCAGGTCCAGGGGCAGCTCGGGACGGCCGCCCTCCTGCGAGCGCGACGCCACCAGGCTGATCACGGCACCGCGCGCGCTGAGGTCCGCCAGCGCCTCGTCGGCCGTGAGCGCGGTGGTCCACACCGTCTTCTGCGTGCCGTTCTCCGAGACGGTGACCTGGTGGGCGTGCCGGACGACCACCTGCTGGCCGTCGCCGAGCGCACCGGTCGCGGACACGAGGTCCCGGTCACCGACCGTGACGTGACGCGCAGCGAGGAGACCCTGCACCGATCCCGCGAACGTGGACACCTTCTGGACGTTGCCGTCGACGTCGAGGGTCACGGACTTGTGCGCCGAGGCGTAGGCCGTGCCACCTCCGCCGAGGACCACCAGACCGACCGTCGCGGCGACCACCGGGACGGTGCGCGCACGACGCCACCACCTCCGGTCCTTCGGGTCTGCGGCGTGGGATGCAGCCAGCGGGGAGTCCGTGGACGGACCGGGGGTGAGGGTCGAGAACTGCACGTCGCTCCAGACGTCGAGGTGCCCGGGCACGGGTGCGGGGTGCGCCCGTGTGGGCGCCCGACGACGTGCAGGCAGGCTCGCCTCGCGGCGGGGCACTGCTGCGGGCCCCGCGGGGCCCTGTGTCGGTCCCGGACTCCGATCCGGCCGTCACGGCGGCCCCGTCAGGAGCCTCCGACCGCGCCGCGAGACCCAGCACATCGGGTTCTGTCTCGCAAGCGCGACACGCGACCGTAACCGAAGCGTGACGGATCTGCCAAGCCCTGCGGGGTCGGATGTGCCTCAGATCACGTTCTTGGACGCGCGCCCAGGAGGCTCGTCGCGGGCCGGTGGGACCGTCCGGTCGAGGTCCGCCCCGGTGCCGGGACTCAGTACCAGCCGGTCGACAGGCTGTGCGAGTAGGCCGCGCACGGCGTGCCGTACCGCCCGGCGATGTAGTCCAGGCCCCAGGTGATCTGGGTCGCCGGGTTGGTCTGCCAGTCGGCGCCTGCGCTCGCCATCTTGGAGCCGGGCAGGGCCTGCGGGATGCCGTAGGCGCCCGAGCCGCTGTTCTGCGCGGACACGTTCCAGTGGCTCTCGCGGTTCCACAGCGGCAGCAGGCAGGCGAACTGGTCCGCGCCCCAGCCGCGGGCGGCCGCGAGCTGCTGGCCGATGGCCTGCGCGCTGCCCGGGTCGACGGCGACCGCCGAGCCGCTCGGCAGCTGCATGGTGCCGACCCGGACCACCTGGGTCACCGGCGCCGTCGTGACGACGGAGGCGAGCGGGGTGCGGGAGACGACCACGCCGCCCACGACGTCCACCTGGTACGTCGTGGTGCGCACCCCGGCACGTCCGGCGGTCTGCACCTTGCGGGTGCCCGTCACCAGCGTCGGGTCGTCGACGTCCTGCTCGTCGAACGGCACCGCCTCGACGACGGTCTGACCGGCGCTCGCGGCGCGGTTCACCATCACCACGAGCCCGTCCACGGCGGCCGCGTCCAGCGGGACCGACAGCTGGTCGCCCTCGTTGAGCACCAGGCCGATGTCCTTGAGCGCGTCACGGACGGTGCCGGCGGTGGTGACGCCGTCGATCACCTGACCGTCGACCGCCAGGTGGATGGTCTTCTGGGTGGACACCCGCAGCGGCTCGCGGCCGAGGGTCGAGGACCGGGACGCGGACAGCCGCACGCCCTCGTGCAGGCCCATCGCGTCCACCGCCTCGCCGACGGTGAGCGCCGTGGTCCACACCTGCTGCTGCTGGCCGTCGATCTCGAGGTCGAGCGGGTGCCCGTGCCGCACCACGATCTGGGCGCCCTGCGCCACGGGCTCGTCCAGCGCCGGGGCCACCAGGTCCTTGTCCCCGACGGCCACGTGCTGCGCACCGAGGATGTCGCCCACCGTGCGACCGAACGCCTGCACCTGGGTCGAGGTCCCGTCCACGTCGACCGTCACCTGCTTGTGCAGCACGGCGAAGGCGGAGGTCGCACCGGCGACGAGCGCGAGGACCAGGCCCTGCGCCGCGAGCCGTGGCAGCCGTCCGGCGGCCCCGCGCGTCGTCGCGCGGTCCTCGCCGGGGTGACTCACACGGTGTCCTTACGTCGGGCGGACCGGGCGAGCGCGGTGCCGCAGCACCGCGCCCTGGCTCGGTTTCGTCTGGATGTCATCGGCACCCGCGACGCCCACCTGGAGCGCCGACCGAGCCGGACACGCGTCCGACCGTAACCGATCCGTGACGTGATTCGAAACCCCGCGTGCGTCACCAGGGGCCGTAGACGGCCTCGGCCGTGGCGGTCAGTCCCGCGCACAACGGACCGAGGTCCCGGCTCGTGGCTGTGGCCAGCGCACGGACGGTGCCCGGCAGCAGGTACGGCGCGTTCGGGCGCCCGCGGTGCGGCTGCACCGTCAGGTACGGCGCATCCGTCTCGACCAGCATCAGGCTGGTCGGCACCTCGCGGGCCGCCGCCCGCAGCTCGTCGTTGGCGGGGAACGAGACCGGTCCGGCGAAGGAGCAGTACCAGCCGTGCTCGACGGCGAGCCGGGCCAGCGCGGCATCGCCCGAGAAGCAGTGGAAGACGGTGCGTTCCGGCGCGCCGTCCCGCAGCAGGACGTCCACCACCTCGTCGTGCGCGTCCCGGTCGTGGATCTGCAGGGTCAGACCGAGCTCCTTGGCCAGCGCGACGTGGGCGCGGAACGCCTGCAGCTGGACCTCCCGGCCGACCGGTCCGGCGCGGAAGAAGTCGAGGCCCGTCTCGCCGATCGCCCGCACCCGGGGGTTGTCGCGGGCGACGCGCGCCACGGTCGCCAGGGCCTCGTCGAGCGGCACGTCGTGCCGCGCCTGCGGGTCCGGATCGAGGCCGTCCGGCGCGACCTCACGGACGCCGGCGTGCAGCACGGCCTCGTTGGGGTGGATCGCGACCGCGCCGAGGAGCTGGGGATGCGTGCCCACCACCTCGTCGGTCCAGCCGACGGCGTCCAGGTCGCAGCCCACCTGCACCATGCGGGTCACACCCACGCTCGCGGCCCGCGCCAGGTGGCCGGCGAGGTCGGGCACGACGGGTGACGAGCCGGCCGGCGGCGGGACGGACCGCCCGGAGTGATCGTCGGCCGCCTCGCCGGGCCGGTCCCACCCGTCCGCCCGCACCTGCAGCACGGACTCCAGGTGCGTGTGGTTGTCGACCACCGGCACGGCCAGCGGCTCCGGGACCGGCGGCCAGCCGCGGTCCCGGGACCGGTTGCGACCCATCAGGCGCCGCGCTGGGCGCGGGCGATCTCCTCCTCGACGATCGAGTCGTCGAGCTTGGTGAACACCGGGGTCGGCTTGCCGACGGGCGTGCCCGGCACCACCGGACGGGACGCCCAGGCGGCGAGCGTCTCCCCGAGCCGGTAGTCGCCCGTGATCACCGGGTACTGCCGCGACTCGTCGTCCAGGTCGGTCACCTCGTCGATCCGCGGCTGCGGCGCGACGGTGCCGGTCCCGCCGAAGGTCTCGTGCACCGCCTGCGCCGAGAACGGCAGGAACGGCGAGAGCAGCGTGTTCAGGTCGGTGACCGCCTGGGTGGTGGTGTGCAGCACGGTGGCCAGCCGCTCCGGGTCCGTCTTGAGCTTCCACGGCTCCGTCTCGGAGACGTACCGGTTGGCCTCCTGCACCACCCGCATGGTCTCGCCCAGCGCCGCGCGGTGCCGGTGCGTGGCGATCAGCTCGCCGATGCGGCCGAACGCCTCGCTCGTCTGCGCGAGCAGCGCCTGGTCGACCGGCTGCAGGGCTCCCGGCGTGGGGATCGCCCCGAAGCTCTTGTTCACCATGCTCGCCGTGCGGTTCACCAGGTTGCCCCAGCCCGCGACGAGCTCGTCGTTGGTGCGCCGCTTGAACTCGGCCCACGTGAAGTCGACGTCCTGCGTCTCCGGGCCGGCGATCGACAGGTAGTACCGCAGCGCGTCCGGCTGGTAGCGGGACAGCATGTCGCGCACGTAGATCACCACGCCGCGGGAGCTGGAGAACTGCTGCCCGTCGACGTTGAGGTACTCGCTGGACACCACCTCGGTGGGCAGGTCCAGGTCCCCGTACGGCCCGGGCGCTCCCCCGTGCGAGCCCTTCCCGGCGTAGCCGAGCAGCTCCGCCGGCCAGATCTGGGAGTGGAAGGTGATGTTGTCCTTGCCCATGAAGTAGGCCGACTGGGCGGCCGGGTCGGTCCACCAGCCGCGCCACGCCTCCGGGTCGCCGGTGCGGCGCGCCCACTCGATGGACGCCGACAGGTACCCGATCACCGCGTCGAACCAGACGTACAGCCGCTTGTTCGGGTTGTCCTCCCACCCGGGCAGCGGAACCGGGATGCCCCAGTCGATGTCCCGAGTCATGGCGCGCGGACGCACGTCGTCGAGCAGGTTGAGGGAGAACTTCAGGACGTTGGGCCGCCACTCGGTGCGGGTGCGCAGCCAGTCCCCCAGCGCGTCGACGAACGCCGGCAGGTCGAGGAAGAAGTGGCTCGACTCGACGAACTGCGGCTTCTCGCCGTTGATGCGGCTGTGCGGGTTGATCAGGTCGATCGCGTCGAGCTGGTTGCCGCAGTTGTCGCACTGGTCGCCGCGCGCACCGTCGTACCCGCAGATGGGGCAGGTGCCCTCGATGTAGCGGTCCGGCAGCGTGCGGCCCGTGCTCGGGGAGACGGCGCCCAGCGTGGTGCGCTCCACCATGTAGCCGTTGCGGTGCACCGTGCGGAACATCTCCTGCACCACCGCGTAGTGGTTGCGGGTGGTGGTGCGGGTGAACAGGTCGTACGTCAGGCCGAGCGCCGTCAGGTCCTCGACGATCACCCGGTTGTAGCGGTCCGCGAGGGCCTGCGGCGTGACGCCCTCCTGCTCGGCCTGGACCAGGATCGGTGTCCCGTGCTCGTCCGTGCCCGAGACCATCAGCACGTCGTGGCCCGCCATGCGCATGTAGCGGCTGTAGACGTCCGAGGGGACGCCGAACCCGGCGACATGTCCGATGTGGCGGGGGCCGTTCGCGTAGGGCCACGCGACGGCCGAGAGGATGCGGGCCATGGCGACGATCCTAGGTGGCGACGTGCGACGCCCCAGCGTCCGGCCGCAGGTGGGCCGGGCGCCGGGGCGCGTGGGACAGGTGCCGGACGAGGCCGGGCAGTTCAGCCGTTCGTCGGGAGGTTCCGCAGCGACGCGGTCATGAGCGGGAGGAAGACGGCGAAGTTGAGGACGATGCCGACGACCCAGAGGACGACCGTGACGATCCACGCTGTCTTCTTGTTCTCTTCGTAGCCCTGGAGCGGCAGCCCCTGCGCATCCTTCTGGTGACCCGTCAGGGTGATGAGCAGGTCGATCAGCGTCCAGAAGCCGAAGCCGCCAAGCGTGATCAGCTTGAGGATGCCCGTGCCGACCTTGCCGAGGTAGAAGCGGTCGACACCGAGACTGCCGAGCAGAGCCGAGAGCAGCCAGGTGGCCACGAAGGACTTCGACGACGTGGCCGGGTAGCCGGCACCGTACCCCGTCGGTGCGTAGGTCGCCTGACCGTAGGCCGGCTGGCTGAAGCGCGGGTCGGCGTAGGCCGGGGCCTGGCCGTACGCGGGCTGCTGGCCGTACGCGGGCTGCTGGCCGTACGCGGGCTGCTGACCGTAGGCCGGCTGCTGACCGTAGGCCGGCTGCTCGCCGTAGGCCGGGGGCTGACCGTAGGCCGGCTGACCACCGGTCGGCGGCGTGTAGGGGGACGTGGACGCGGGAACCTGCTCGCCGTCGGGAGCGGTGTGGTCGTTGGACACGGCGCCACGCTAGTGGTGGGAAGGGCACCCTGATCAGGGTTTGCGCGGGCGATATCCGTCGTGTCCGCCGGTCGGGCGACGCACCTCGGCGCCAGTCGGTGCGGCGGGTCAGCCCCGGCGTCGTCCACGGCTGATGAGCGACTGCAGCGCCACGATCCCGGCGAGCGTGCTGAGCGCCACGGGCAGCCCCGCCGCCGTCGCCACCGCACCCACCAGCAGCGGTCCGCCGGCGTCCCCGAGCTCGCGTCCCACCTCCGCCGAGCCCAGCGTGCGGCCCAGCGACCCCTCGGGTGCGGACGCGGCGAGGCGGGCGAACGCGAGCGGCGTCACCAGGCCGATGCCGATGCCGACCAGCGCCGCCGACGTGAACAGCGCCACCGGGTGCCGCACCCAGGCCAGCAGCAGCACGCCGGCGGCGATCGTCAGCAGCCCGGCGACCGTGCCCGCCCGCTCCCCGAGCCGGCCTGCGTCGTGCCGCCGTCCGACCCACGGCTGGCTGACCGACGAGGCGACGGCGAGCACGGTGACCGCCACCATCGCGACGGCTGCCGACAGGCCGAGCTCCCGGCCGACCAGCGGGAGGAACCCGACCGCGACGCCGAGCGTGCCGGTGGTGACGGCGAGGGCCGCGGTGGGCTGGACGAAGCCCGGACGGGTCAGCTGGTGTACCAGGTCACGGAGGGTGGAACGCGGGCGCGGCGTCGGCGGCAGGGCCGGCAGCGCGAGGGCCACCCACACCAGCACGACCGCTGCCAGGGCGGTCAGCGCCAGGAAGAGGGCCGGCAGCCCGCCCACGGCGATCAGCCCGGCGCCGAGCACGGGTCCCAGCGCGTAGCCGAGGCCCTTCCACGACCCGTAGGAGCCGAACGCGCGTCCGAGCGACCGGGAGCCACCGAGGCGGGCGACCCCGGCGGAGGACGCCGGGGAGAACGCCGACGCCGCCGCGCCCTGCAGCAGCCGCGCGACGGCGAGGCCGGTGATGCTGTGCCAGACGAACCCGAGCGCCGAGGCGGCGGCGAACAGTGCCAGGCCGCCGACGATCACCGGCTTCACGCCGATCCGGTCGCTCCACGTGCCGAAGACGGGCTTGAGCACCACCTCGGCCACGTCGTACAGCGCGAGCAGCACGCCGAGGGAGACGAAGGAGAGACCGAGGTGCTGCGCCTGTGCGCCGAAGCCGGCCGCGATGCCGTGGGCGCCGAACGCCGTCGTGAAGCCGGCCGCCCACAGGGCCGGGACCGCCCCACGGCGCACGCCGGCACCCGCATCTGGTCCCCCGGCTGGCACGCGTCGGACGCTAGCAGCGCGGCACGTGCCTCACGGCCGCACCACCCAGCGCACCTGCAACGGCGCCAACCACACGTTGTCGTCGCTCTGCGGGTGGACCATGTCGCCGGTCAGCGCGTCGGGAGCGCCGTCGAGCCCCAGCTCCTTGAGCCGCCGTCCGGGGAACGGGCGCCAGCTGGTCGTCACGTTCACCAGCTCCAGGAGCGGCCCGAGCGGGTGCTCGCGCAGCACCGCCAGCACGCCAGGGTCGTCCACCTCGAGCACCTGCGCCGGCACCGACGCGTGCAGGTGCGGCAGCGAGGCGCGGACGGAGGCGAGGTGCGCCAGCCCCTCGAACACGCGCCGCTCCACGGCGCCCGCCTGGTGCCGCCGGGCCCGGGCGGCGGGGTCCAGGCGAGGCCGCCCGGCCCACCGGTTGTCGTCGGCGTGGCCCGGTTCGAGGTCCCACGCGGGATCGTTCGGCTGCCCCAGCTCGTCACCGGACCACAGCACGGGGATGCCGCCCCAGCCCATCACCACGGCGTGCGCGAGCAGTAGCCGCGCGACTGCCGCGTCGACGGCCTGCGCGTCGCCGCGCTCCGTCGCGTCCGCCAGCCCGACCAGGCTCGCCGCCGTGCCGCTGATCCGGCGGTCGCCCGTGGCGGGGTTGGCCTGGAACACCAGCCCGCGGGCCGGCGACTGCCAGAACCGGCCCGAGTACCAGTCGGACAGGAAGGCGCGGTGGGCGAACCCGGAGAGCCCGACGGCGGCGGCGTCGGCGTCGTCGATCGCCCAGCCGATGTCGTCGTGGCAGCGCACGTAGGTGATCCACGCGGTGGTGGTCGGCACCGGTGGGAGGGCGCGCAGCGCGTGGGCGGCCAGGCGCACGTCCTGCGCCGCGAGCATGGACCACACCTGCACCATCAGGCCGTTGTGGTAGGCCAGGTCGCTCACCCGGCCGTGGTGGGCGCCGCGGCCCAGGTAGTGCACCAGATCGGCCGGCCCGACGATCGCCTCGGCCTTGAACACCACCGCCGGGCAGGCGATGCGCGCCAGCGCGCGCAGCGCCTGGGTCAGGGCGTGCACCTCCGGCTGGTTCTGGCACGAGGTGTCCAGCCGCTTCCAGGTGAACGCGATCGCGTCGAGGCGCAGCACGTCGACACCCTCGTCCGCCAGCGACAGCACCAGGTCGGCGTACTCGGCGAACACCTCCGGGTTGGACCAGTTCACGTCCCACTGGAAGGTGTTGAACGTCGTCCACACCCACGCCGACAGCTCGTCGTCCCACGTGAAGCTGCCCGGGGCGAAGTCGGGGAACACCTCGGGCAGCGTGCGCTCGTAGGCGTCCGGCATCGTCCGGTCCTCGAACACGTAGAAGTAGTCGCGGTAGCGCTGGTCGCCGGCCCGGGCGCGCACCGCCCACTCGTGCTCGCGCGCGACGTGGTTGAGCACCAGGTCGAGCACCAGGCTGATCCCGCGCTGGTGGAGAGCCGCGGCGAGCTCCCGCAGGTCGGCCATGGTGCCCAGGTCGGGCCGCAGCGAGCGGTAGTCCGCCACCGCGTACCCGCCGTCGTTGTCGCCCTCCCGCGGACGCAGCACGGGCATCAGGTGCAGGTAGGTCACGCCCAGCTCGGCGAGGTAGTCGATGTTCTCGCGCACGGCCGCCAGGTCGCCGGCGAAGCGGTCGGCGTAGCAGGCGTACCCGATCATGCCGGGGGCCTGGAACCAGTCGGGACGCAGGGTGCGCTCCTCGTCCATCCGGCGCAGGTCCGGGTCCCGGCGCGCGGCCGCCGTGGCGGCCATGGTGACCAGCCGGAGGAGCAGCTGCTCACCGGGCGTGCCCGGGTAGACCTCTGCCAGGCCGGCCGCCAGGTCCGGGTACCAGCGTTCCAGGCGCAGCTCGAACGCCTGCCGGAGGGCCGGGTCCGCGCCGGTCAGCGCCTGCCGGGCCGCGGCCCGGACCGCCTCGGGCACGGTCGGCCCGGTCGAGGCGGGGCGCCCCGTGACCTCGCTGCGGCTCTCCATCGCGACCTCCGACCCTGCGGCACGGCGGCCCGCGGCCGGGTGGCGGCGCCCGTGACGTGCCCGACGTGACGCATCCTGCCGCCCTTCCGCACCGGGTGTGTACTGGACCGGCCAGCATCCCCGAGGAGGTCCCCATGTCGGAGCCTGCCGTCACCGGCACGGCGCGCCGCGCGCTTCTCGTGGTCGACGTCCAGCCGACCTTCTGCGAGGGCGGCGCCCTGCCCGTCACGGGAGGGAACGCGACGGCTCAGGCCATCGCCGACTACGCCGCTGCCCACCGCGACCGGTACGCCCTGGTGGTCACCACGCAGGACTGGCACGTGAAGCCCGGCCACCACTTCTCGGAGGCGCCCGACTTCGTCGACACCTGGCCGCCGCACGGCGTCGCGGGCACCGCCGAGGCGGAGCTGCACCCGGCGCTCGCCGGGCTGCACCCGGACGCCAGCGTGCGCAAGGGCGCCTACGCCGCCGCGTACTCGGGCTTCGAGGGGACCGACGAGGAGGGCCGGACGCTGGCGCGGATCCTGCGCGAGGGCCACATCACGGACGTGGACGTGGTGGGCATCGCGGAGTCGCACTGCGTGCGGGCCACCACCCTCGACGCCCTGGACCTGGGGCTGCGCGCGCGGCTGCTGACCGACCTGACCGTGCCCGTCACGCCCGAGCAGGGCGCGGCAGCGCGCGAGGAGATGGTCGCGGCCGGTGCGCAGCTGGTGACCAGCGCTCAGGCCTGAGCAACGCCTCCACCGGTCGGAGGGGGCCGTCCGTCACCGTGAGCGGGCCGCGAGCGCTGCGGCGTAGAGGTCCCGACGGCCCACACCGGCCGCCGCCGCGACGTCGGACACGGCGTCCTTGAGCCGCTCCCCGGCGTCGGACCGGGCGAGCACCTCGGCCACCAGCTCCGCGGTGGTGGCGACCGCGCGCGCCGGCGCCCCGCCCACGACGACCACGACCTCGCCGCGCACCTGACCCTCCGCGGCCCAGGCCGCGAGCGCGCCGAGGACGTCCCGGCGCACCTCCTCGTACGTCTTGGTCAGCTCGCGGCACACCGCGGCCGGCCGGTCCGCACCGAACGCCTCCGCCATCGCGGCGAGCACCTCGGCCACGCGGTGCGGCGCCTCGAAGAACACCATCGTGCGGCGCTCGTCGGCCAGCGCCGCCAGGGCCCGGGCACGCTCTCCCGGCTTGCGGGGCGGGAAGCCCTCGAACGTGAACCGGTCGGTCGGCAGCCCGGACAGGGCCAGCGCCGTCAGCACCGCGCTCGGCCCGGGCGCGACGGTGACCGGCAGACCGGCGGCGACGGCGGCGTTCACCAGGCGGAAGCCGGGGTCGGACACCGACGGCATGCCGGCGTCCGAGACCATCAGCACCGTCCCGCCGCCCGCCACCACCTCGAGCAGCTCGTCCGCGCGGCTCTGCTCGTTGTGCTCGTGGTGGCTGACCAGCCGGCCGCCGATGTGCACGCCGAGCCGGGCGGCGAGGTCGCGGGTCCGTCGGGTGTCCTCCGCGGCCACCACGTCGGCCTCGGCCAGCAGCCGGCGCAGCCGGGGTGACGCGTCCTCGCTGTTGCCGATCGGCGTGGCGGCGAGCACCAGAGCGCCGGTGCCGGCGTTCGGGCGGCGGCCGTCGGGATCGCTCACGCGCCCAGCCTCCCATGCTCAGCACCGGCCCCTACGATGACCGCGTGCCGACCACCGGACGTGACGAGGCGGGCACTCCCGCCCACGGGACCAGGGCGGTCACGCCCGACGACGCACCGGCGACGCCGCTGCCCGCGCACGAAGCGGGGGCGGCCGACGTCGCCGTGGTGGGTGCTGCCGCGCACCGCGGACGGCACGCGTCCGACGCGGCGGTCGACGAGACGGACGCCCCCGACGACGACGAGCCGACGCTCCTGCGCCTGCAGCGCCGGCTCTTCTCCGACGCGGCCCTGGCGCTCGATGCCACGCGCCGGGCACGGCTGCTCGGCTGGCTGCTGCCCCTCGCCGTCACCGCGTTCGGCGGCATCATCCGGTTCTGGCGTCTCGGCGTGCCGCACAACCTCGTGTTCGACGAGACGTACTACGTCAAAGAGGCGTACTCGATGCTGGTCCGCGGGTACGAGGCCTCGTGGGGCCAGGACCCGAACCCCCGCTTCGAGGCGGGCGACGTCTCGATGCTCCAGGTCGACCCCGAGTACGTGGTGCACCCCCCGGTCGGCAAGTGGATGATCGCGCTCGGCATCCAGCTGGGCGGCGGCGTGACCAGCTCGTTCGCCTGGCGGCTGTCGGTGGCGGTGTGCGGCACGCTGGCGATCCTGATGATCGCCCGGATCGGGCGGCGGCTGTTCGCGTCCACGGCCCTCGGCACGTTGGCCGGGCTGTTCCTCGCCGTCGACGGGCAGGCGATCGTGCACTCCCGGGTCAGCCTGCTGGACCCGTTCCTCATGTTCTTCTGCCTCGCGGCGTTCGGCTTCCTGCTGCTCGACCGGGACCAGGCCCGGCACCGGTTGGCCGTGCGGGCGGCGGCGGTGCTCGACTCGGGCGGGCAGCTCGGTGACGGGCCCGGGCTCGGCATCCGGTGGTGGCGGCTGGCCGCGGCGGTGTCCCTCGGGCTGGCGATCGGCACCAAGTGGTCCGGGATGTACTTCCTGGCGCTGTTCGGGTTGATGTCCGTCGCGTGGGACATGAGCGCGCGCCGGGCCGTGGGGGTGCGGCACTGGGTGCGGGCCGGGGTCGTGCGCGACGGCGTGGTGGCCGGCGTCTCGATGGTGCTGATCTCGGCGGCGGTGTACCTGGCCAGCTGGACCGGGTGGTTCCTGTCGAAGGACGGCTGGGGCAGGCAGTGGGCCGCCGAGAACCCCGGTCAGGGGGTGCAGTGGCTGCCGCCCGCGCTGCGCAGCCTGTGGAAGTACCACCAGGACATGTGGCACTTCCACGTGACGCTCGAGACGCCGCACGCCTACCAGGCGAACCCGCTCGGTTGGATCGTGCAGTGGCGCGCCACGTCGTACTTCTACCCGACGGACATCTCCGGGCTGCAGGGCAGCGCCGCCCTGCACGCGTGCGGTGCCAAGGCCTGCTCCCAGGCGATCACCGCGCTCGGCAACCCGCTGATCTGGTGGGGCGGGGCGGCCGCGGCGCTGGTCGCCGTCTTCTGGCTGATCCGGTTCCGGGACTGGCGGGCCGGGGCCGTGCTCTCCGGCATCGTCGCCGGCTGGTTCCCCTGGTTCATGTACATGCACCGCACGATCTTCACGTTCTACTCGGTGGCGTTCGTGCCGTGGGTGGTGCTGACCCTCGTCTACCTGCTCGGCCTGCTGATCGGACCGCAGACCCCCGGCGAGGAGCGCAGCAGGTCGCTCGCCATCGTGTGGGTGTCAGCGTTCGCCACGCTGGTGGTGGCGGTCGGCGCGTTCTTCTACCCGGTGTGGACCGCCTGGGTGATCCCCTACGACCAGTGGCACCTGCGGATGTGGCTGCAGAGCTGGGTGTAGCCGTCGGGCCGGCCGGGCCGGCCGGGCTGGGCGCCGGGCTGGCCGGCTCGCCTCGCGTCAGCGCTGCCAGTCGACCTGCGGGGACGGGTACCAGCTGAGCTCCGCGGCGTCCCACCGGGCGCCGAGCGCGGCCACCCGGGTGCGGAAGTCCTCCCAGTCGCGCCGGTCCGGTGCCGACCACGCCACCTCGGCGACCGCCGCGAGCCGCGGCAGCAGCATGGTGGTCAGGTCGTCCAACGTGCGCAGCGTCTCGGTCCACACCGCCGCCTCGACGCCCAGCACCGCCTCGGCGGGCAGCCCCGGCAGCAGCGTGGCGGGCTCCCAGTCGTAGGAGTCGCGCAGCTCCACGTGGCCGGCCCACTCGAGGCCCAGCGGGTAGCCGGGGTGGTACTTCATGTCGAGGTAGGTCCGGTCGCCGGGCGACAGCAGCAGGCGGGCGCCGGCCGCGCCCGCGGCGACGAACGGTGCAGGATCGGCGTGCACGTCCCAGTACTGGACCACGGTGCCGGGCTCGAGCGGGGTGGTGGCGATCTCCTGCCAGCCGACCACCTGCTTGCCGGCCGCCCGGACGGCCGCGGCGGCGGTGCCGACCAGGGCGGCGTACTCGTCGGACGCCATGCCCTGCACCTCGTCGCCGCCGATGTGCACGTACGAGCCAGGTGTCATGGCGGCGACGTCGCGGAACACGTCGTGCAGGAAGGCGTCGGTGGCGGGCAGGGCCGCCGTGAGGCGGCTGAAGCCGACGTCGATGCCGAGGTACTCGTCGGTCGGCCGGCCGGACGGGGAGAGCTCGCCGTAGGCGTGCAGCGCCGCGTTGACGTGCCCCGGGACGTCGAGCTCCGGGACGACGACGATGCCGCGGGCGGCGGCGTGCGCCACCAGACGGGCGTAGTCCTCAGCGGTGTAGTGGCCGCCCGGGTCGCCGCCGACCGAGGCGCCCGACGACCGGCGGACCAGCTCTGGCCGCGACGGCAGGTCGATGCGCCACGCCTGGTCGTCCGTCAGGTGCAGGTGCAGCACGTTGAGCTTGTGGTCGGCCATCAGGTCGATGACGACGTCGAGGTCGGCGACACGGACGAAGTGCCGGGCCACGTCGATGGACAGGCCCCGCCAGGTGAACCTCGGGGCGTCGACGACCAGCACGGCCGGCAGTGTCCAAGCGCCCCCGGACGTACCGGTCAGCAGCTGGGCCAGGGTGGTGACGGCGTGGCCGAGGCCGGCCGGGGTGCGGGCGTCCACGTCCACCCCGTCGGCGTGCACGTGCAGGCGGTACGCCTCCGCACCGGCAGGCAGCTCCTCGTCGGACTCGCCCGTGGGGAGGGTTGGCAACGCCTCCTCCCCGCCGGCCGGATCCGTGGGCGGGTACCGCTCGTCGTCAGCCGGCCCGAGGAGACGGAGCCGGAAAGCCGCAGCGTCGGGTGCGGCGGTGGCCCGCACCGACCCGCCGACCAGCGTGGCCAGGCGCTCCGCGGCCTCCCGGGCGGCGGGGTCAGGGGCCACCACGGCGATGCCGGGGACCAGCACGAACGGCTGGTCGGACAGCTGCTGCAGCCGGAGCGGACGGGGGACGACGGCGGGTCCGGTCACGTGCGGCACGCTACCGACGAGGCAGGGCTGGCGTGCCGCAGCCGCGCGGTGGTGGAGGTCAGCCGCGGTGAGATGCGACGGGGGCGCTCGGGGTGGGCCTGCTCGTGGCGCGCGGGTCGGGGGTGGCCGGCGTGGCGCCGAGCAGCTCGATCGCGGTGTCGACCACCGCAGCGCGGCGGGCTGGTCGACGCGGGCCCCGGCCAGGGCTGCGACGACCGGGGCCGCAGGCGATACCGAACCGATCGGTCCAGTACATTGTGTACCGATCGGTTCACAAACAACGGAAGCATGGAGGCGGTCGTCATGGTGGTCGTCGGGCTCGTCCTCTGCTCGCTCGCGGCGCTGGTGCACGTGTACGTCTTCGTGCTCGAGTCCCTCGTCTGGACCGGGCCGCGGGCCCGCGCCACGTTCGGCACCACGCCCGACGAGGCTGCCGCCACGAGGGCGCTCGCCTTCAACCAGGGCTTCTACAACCTGTTCCTCGTGGTGGAGATAACACTCGGCGTGGTGCTGGTCGCGGCCGGTCACGCCGCCGTCGGGGCGACGCTGGTGCTGGTCGGCGCCGGGTCGATGGTCGCCGCCGGGCTGGTGCTGCTGGCGTCCGACCGTTCGAAGGCCCGCGCCGCGCTCGTCCAGCTGGTCCCGCCGCTGCTCGGGATCGTCGCGCTCGTCGTCGGCCTCCTCGCCTGACGCCTCTCCCTTCCCACCCCTGCTCCACCGGCCTTCGGAGGTCCCCCGGCATCGAGCACACGCTGGACGCGCTGCTGGCGACGATGCGCGGCTCGCTCCCGGCCCGGTGGGAATAGTCCCTGGTCGGCGGCGAGTTGGGTCCTGGCGTGAGCGAACCCCTGACGATCGACATCTGGTCCGACGTCGCCTGCCCGTGGTGCTACATCGGCAAGCGGCACCTCGAGCAGGGGCTGGCGGCCCTCGGCGCCGATGCGCCTGACGTGCGGATCGAGTACCACTCGTTCGAGCTCGCGCCCGACACCCCGGTGGACTTCGCCGGGTCGGAGGTCGACTTCCTCGTCGGGGCCAAGGGTCTGCCGCGCCAGCAGGTGCTCACGATGCTGGACCGGGTGACCGGTGTGGCGGCGGAGGCCGGGCTCACCTACGACTTCGACCGGCTGCAGCACACGAAGACGCTCAAGGCGCACGAGCTGCTGCACTTCGCCAAGGCGCACGGCCGGCAGCTGGAGCTCGAGGAGCGACTGTTCCGGGCGTACTTCACCGAGGGCGTGCACGTGGGTCGGCTCGACGAGCTGGTGCGGCTGGCCGAGGAGGCCGGGCTGGACGGGTCCGCGGCTCGGGAGGCGCTGGAGTCCGGTCGGTACGCCGACGACGTCCAGGAGGACATCGACCGCGCTCGGCAGCTCGGGATCACCGGTGTGCCCTTCTTCGTGCTCGACGGGAAGTACGGCGTGTCGGGCGCCCAGCCCGCCGAGGTGTTCGCGCAGGCGTTGAGCCAGGTCGCGGCGGAGCGCGCAGCGTGAGCGGCGGCTCTGAGCTGCGCGGCGCAGCCACCGAGACCCCGACTTCCTCGCTGCTCGGCAGCGGTGCCGGGCTCGTCATGATCGAGACGCACGGGCCGGCGTTGGTGTGTGCCGACGGTGTCTGCGCGCCCGCCGATGCCGACGACCCTCTCGCCGCGGCGGCCCAGGGCCCGGCCGACGACGAGCTGGCCAACTCGGCTCAGTAGCTGCTCCGGTAGCGCCTCACGAGAACGGTGGCGCGGTGACCCGCCGCCGCGGCCAGGGCTGTGCCCGAAGCGTCGCGCGTGGCACCACGTCAGAACGGTGGTGTGTCGGGGTAGCCGGCGGTGTGGCCGCCGGGTGGTCCGCCCTTGCCGGGTGGTGAGTCGATGCCGGGTGGTTGGTCGATGCCGGGTGGTCGTGCCGCTCCGGGTGCGGGTGGTGGCCACAGGGTGGTGGCGGGGTGGGTGGCGTAGTGCCGCCCGGTGGGCGAGTGCCAGTCCAGGGTGCCGTCGGGATGGTGGGTGACCCGCCAGCCGGCCTGGTGCTTGAGGCGGTGGTGCTTGCGGCACAGGCACGCCAGGTTGGTCAGGTCGGTGGTACCGGCGTGCGCCCAGGCGGTGGAGTGGTCGATGTCGCAGCGTGCGGCGCGGCGCCGGCAACCGGGGAACCGGCAGGTGGCATCGCGCAGCTGCACGGCGCGGCGCAGGTCGGCCGGGACGATGTACTGCTGGCGGCCCACGGACAGCACGGCCCCGGTCTCGGGGTGGGTCAGCACCCGGGTGAACGTCGGGGCGTTGGCGCACAGCGCCCGGGCGGTGTCGATGTCGACGGGTCCGAACCCGTCCAGCTCGGCCGGCTCGTCACCGTGACCGAGCAGGGTCAGCACCGGCACGGTCAGCACCACCTGCGGCACGATCCCCCGCACCCACGACGGCACGCCCGTGCCGGTGGGCACCTCGCGCGCGCGGTCGACCGCACCTGACGCACCGCGAGCCTCCCCAGCAGCGCCTGCATCCACCACCTCAGCGGCCGTGCCGGCGTCCGGGACCGCACTGGCCCCGTCAGCCTGAGGAAGCCCCGCGTGCCCGACGTGGTCGCCGGAGTGCGCGGCTGCTGCGAGGTCACCGTCGCTGGGCCGGTGCTCGGCGCTGTCGGGGGTCAGCAGCAGGTCGCACAGGACGTCGGCGCGGAGCTGGGGCAGCGTGCGGCTCTCGTCCGGGCCGGTGACGGCCGCGGCCAGGTCGTCGATGCGGTGCAGCACCCCCATCGCGGCGGCGGCCGGCAGCAGGGCGGTCAACCAGCACAGGTCCTCGTCAGCCGGGCTGACGTCGACGAACCGGTCACCGGCCACCCGGGCACGCTCCTCATGCGTGCGCGGTGCATGCCGGGCCCGCCAGCGGTGAGCCGCCGCCCGCAGCTGCGGGGCCGTCACCGCGATGGCCCGGCCGGCCAACGCCGCATCCGCCGCCGCGAGGACCTCGCGGTCCTCGACCCCGTGGAACACGTCCAGCACGGCGCCGACATGAGCGCCGGACAGCTGCCCGGCCAGGTGCGCGGCGTGCAACCGGGGAAATGCGGCCAGCATCGTGATCCGGGTCAGCCGACGCGCCAACGTGCCCTCCGGGACGTGCAGGGAGGCGGCCAGCTCGGCCAGCATCCCCCGCGCACCCCACTCCCGCCGCCGGCCCGCGTCCCGCTCCCCGCAGCGGGCCGCCAGCTCGCCCGCCCCCCACAGGTAGGTCGCCGCCAACCTGTCGTCGAACCGGGCCGCCGCCGTCGTCACGTCTCGCGCCTGATCCACCAGTTCTGCCAGCTCGAGACCCAGCGGGTCCGACCACTCGTCGACCAGCAGGTCACCGGACAGGAAGGCGACCGTCGCCGTCATCGACGGCCGGTCCCCACCCACCGTCCGAGCACCGGCGCCGCACGCCACCGCGTCCGTCGGCCCTGGAAGCGGCAATGGCAGCGGCAATGGCGCGACGCCACGTCCGCGTCCCACCGCCACCAGCTCCATGACCCCATCCCACCACCGACCACTGACACGACCCGACGCAGAGAAATGAGCCCTGACCTGCACCGACATCCACAAGCGACGCACCTGTGGACGCCTCAGCAGGCCATCGCAGCGACCGTCACCCTGGCCTCCGCCGTGCGGCCAGCCCTCGCCACCGTGACGTGCCTGCCCCACCACGGCCGACCCCGCGAGCTATCGCTCGACAGGCGGAGCGGGCCGCCCTGACCTAACTTCGAGGCCGAGGGGCACGCCCCTCGCGACCCCTAGGAGACGACAGTGACTGCGACCGGCATCATCAGCGCGATCATCATCGGACTGATCATCGGAGCCCTCGGCCGCCTTCTTGTCCGCGGCCGTCAGCACATCTCGATCCTCGTGACGATCCTCGTCGGCATCGTCGCTGCCCTGATCGGCAGCTGGATCGCTTCCCTCCTGCACGTCAACAACACGCCGGGCATCGACTGGATCGAGCTGCTGATCCAGGTGGTGCTCGCCGCGATCGGCGTCTCGCTGGTCTCGGGTGGCGCCGGTCGCCGTCGCATCTGACGGCCCGCACCCACCGCACAGCACGCACACCCGGGCCGAGCCCGGACCACGACGGCGGCTGCCTCTCTCGGCAGCCGCCGTCGTGCTGCGGCCGACGACGCTGCGCTCGGCGACGCTGCAGCCGGCGACGCCGGCGCCCGCGCCTCGCGGCTCCGCACGCGCCCCGCGGCTCCGCCCGCGGACCCGCCGCGGTATCTGCCGAGGCACCCCTTGCTCCTGACCGATCGAGCACCACGGCGATGGACAGGGGAATCCGCGATGGACGAGCTCGACCTCGAGAACCTGCGCGTGGACGTGACCGACCAGGACATCTCCACGGCCCGCAACCTCTGGGTCGCCGCACGTGACGGCGACGCCGACGACGCACGCGTCGCCCTCCTGTTCCAGGACCTGTTCCGCCTGATCAGCGCCCAGGCGCAGCAGATCGCCGACGACTTCCGAGCCGCGCACTGACCACGGCCGCCGCCCGGCCCGCCGCCCGCCGGACGGCGCGGCACGGCGCGGCACGAGCCCGACCAGCACTCCCCCGCCGCTCACAGCGGCACCACAGCCGTCCGACAGCGCGGCGTCGGCGTCCGGGCGCATCGTCGTCGTCGTGACCACAGCGACCCTCCCCCCGACCGCCACCGTCGAGCGGACCGGCGTCGAGCGGACCGGGTCCCGCCGCGCGCTGCACGTCCCGGGCGTCACGCTCGTCACGCTCGCCAGCGCCGTCGCCCTGGTCCCGTGGATCGCCCACCTGGCCCGGTCCCTGCCCGCGAGCTACGTGCTGACCGGCTGGAGCAGCGCGTGGGTCGGCTTCGACGTCGTCCTCACCGTCGTGCTCGCCGCCACCGGCCTCCTCGCGCGCCGTCGCGACCCGTTGTGGCCGGCCGCGGCGTTCGCCTCCGCCGCCCTGCTGGTCGCGGACGCCCGGTTCGACGTGATGACGTCCGGCACCGGCGGCCTGCTGGTCCCCGTGCTGACGGCCGCGCTGCTCGAGCTGCCGCTCGCGGCGCTCCTGATCCACCACGCCGTCCGTGCCACGCGGGCGGCCGCAGCCCGGCTGCCGGGCGCCACGTCCCAGGAGGGAGCCGCCACCGAGGGCTGACGAGAGCGCGAGCGGACCGGGGAGGGCCGGCACCGCCGCACGCACGGAGGGGCCCGCCGGACCTGCGCCCGGCGGGCCCCTCGCCGTGCACACCCCTCAGCCGCGAGCGCCCTCCACGCCCGGCAGCACCGCGGTGTGCTCGGCCCGCACCGCCTGCAGCGCGTCCGGGTCGAGCCCGAGCAGCGTGAGGATGGTCGGCGCGATCTGCGTCGTCTCCACCGGTGCGCTGCTGCTCCCGTGGCGCGTGGCGGTCCCGGACACGACCAGCGGCACGTGCCGGTCCTGCGCGTCGGCGCCACCGTGCTCGGCGATCTTGCCCTTGCCGCCGGTGTAGACGACGCCGTGCTGCACGATGCCGACGACGTCCGGGTGGTTCGCCTCGGAGACCGCGACCCCGTAGAACGCCGCGGCGTCGGCACCGGCGTAGACGGAGGTCAGACCGGACGACGGGACCGTCCGGGCGGCACCCGTGATCGTGTTCCCCGCCGCGGTGTGGCCGGTCAGGTACGCCTTGACGAACTCCGTGGCGGCGGCCGACCGGTCGGAGAGCCACAGCTGCATGATGTCGTCGTCGGTCGAGAAGACCACCAGGTCACCGGCACCGGGGTGCGCGGCGGTCCACGCGGCGTTGATGCCGTCGATGATCGGCCCGTCCGGCACGCGGGTCAGCGCCGCCGGGTCGGTGGGCGACTGCCCGTGCTTGGCCGAGAGGATCACCGTGGTGCTGCCCTTCAGCCCCGCCCGGTCGATCTCGTGCGTGAACGACCCGACCGACGCGTCGACGAAGTCGAGCGCCTTGCTCAGCAGCGGCCCGGGCGTCACGCCGTCGGCGAGGTACCCACCGACCAGCCCGTCGGACTTCGGCAGCTTCTGCGCCGTCGACACCGACTGGAAGTTCATGCCGAAGACGGCGGGCGCCCCGACCTTCGTCGTGCGCGCGTGGTCGTAGCCGTCGATCTCGTTGAGCACGGCCTGCACCTTGTAGCCGTCGTACTGCTGCGTCGCGGCGTTGTCCTTGGTCCAGTCCGCGCCCGCCGCGTACCCCGTGGCGTCGCTGTTGATCTCCGGCGTGAACAGGTCGTCGACACCCTTGCCGGACGGCCCGTTGAGGATCTCGTACGCCGGGTGCTTGTCCGACCAGGCGGTCCGCAGCCCCGCCTGCTTCGCGACCTCGAACACCGTGTTCACCTTGAGGTACTGGTGCGGGTACACCGGCGTGCACGTCGTCGGGTCCACCGGCAGCGTCGCCGGGTCGAGCAGCGTGGCGGGCGTGCCCGTCATCGACAGGATGCTGCCCGGCAGTCCGGACAGCCCCTGACCGGCGTCGAGCGCGCTCTGGTTCCGGTCAGCGGCCTCGGTGTACGAGACCTCCGCGCCCGGCGCCACTCCGGTGCAGCTGGTGGTGCCGGCGGGCAGCAGCGCCCGGTTCCACGTGTCGTCGTAGTACACGCCGGTCGTCTTCGGGTTGCCGCCCGTCACCTGGCCGACCATGCCCGGGAAGGAGTCCGACGGCACCGGCGTGCTGGCCTGCGTGTAGCTGGTCCCGGTGTGCACCAGGCGGGCGAGCGCCGACCCGGGGTGCTGCCGCACGTACCAGTCCAGGTCGCTCTGGTGCAGCCCGTCCACGCTGAGCAGCAGCACGTGCTGCTGCGGCGCCCGGCCACCGCGGGTCGGTTCCGCGCTGGCGGCGGAGGCGCTGACCGCGAGCGCCACCACCGCGAGCGCGGCGGCCCCGCCGATCGTCGTCCGGTTCATCCCTGCTCCATCCCTCGAAGGACGCACGGCCCCGCAGGCCGCACGGGCACAGCGAATGCCGAGCGGGAGACGAGCAGATGAGCGGCAGCCGAACGTCCGGCGAACGGAACCTGTGGACGCGCCTCAGCGCGGGCGTCGCCTGCGCCTCAACGCGGGCGTCCCCCGCACCTCAACGCGGGCGTCGCGGCGCAGGCCGGCCGACCGCGAACCAGGCCACGGCGCCGACCACGCTGCCGAGCACCAGCAGCACCAGCCAGAAGGACCGGGAGAACGTGGCGATGTCACGTTCCGGCGTGCGGCTGAAGTCGACCAGGGCGTAGACCCAGAACGCGAGCGCGGCGAGCACGACGAGCGTCGCCAGCCACGAACCGGTCACCGGCCCATGCTAGGAGCGTGGCCCGGTCCCGTGACCGTGGGTCTGCCGGTCCCCGGATGGCCAGGGCCCTGGTGCCTCGGGCGCTGCGCGCGGACGGTGGTGCTGCTCTCCGCAAGCGGCGGACGAGCAGGAAGGCACCATGTCCCTGACCGCACCCACCCCGCAGCAGCTGCCCGGCGGCACCTACCGTGCCGGCGACCTCGAGCTGACCCGCGTCGGCTACGGCGCCATGCAGCTGGCCGGCCCCGGCGTCTCCGGCCCGCCGAGAGACCACGACGAGGCGCTCGCCGTCCTGCGCACCGCCGTCGAGCTCGGCATCCGCCACATCGACACCGCGGACTTCTACGGCCCGTTCGTCACCAACGAGCTGATCCGCGAGGCCCTCGCGCCCTACCCGGACGACCTGCACATCGTCACCAAGGTCGGCGCCGTGCGCGACGACGACGGCGGCTGGAACCTCGCCCGCACGCCGGACGACCTCCGTGCCCAGGTGCACGACAACCTGCGCCACCTCGGGCTCGACGTGCTGGACGTGGTGAACCTGCGGGTCGGCACCCCGGAGAGCCCCGAGCCGGGCTCGCTCGCGGAGCAGGTGGAGACGATGGCCGAGCTGGTGCAGCAGGGCCTGGTCCGCCACGTCGGCCTGAGCAACGTCACCGCCGACCAGCTCGCGGAGGCCCAGGAGATCGTCCCGGTGGTGTGCGTCCAGAACCTCTACAACCTCGCGCAGCGGCAGGACGACGAGCTGGTCGACCTGACCGCACGCCAGGGCATCGCCTTCGTCCCGTTCTTCCCGCTCGGCGGCTTCACGCCGCTGCAGTCGACCGCGCTCGGGGAGGTCGCCACGCGGTTGGAGGCCACGCCCATGGCCGTCGCGCTCGCCTGGCTGCTGCAGCGCTCGCCGAACGTCCTGCTGATCCCCGGCACCTCGACGGTGGCGCACCTGCGGGAGAACGTGGCGGCCGCGGGCCTGCAGCTGCCGCCCGACGAGCTGGCGGTGCTCGACGGCATCGCGGGGTGAGGGCCCCGCCCGCGCGCGTGTCGGCGCCCGCTGGCACGCTGGCGCTCATGACCCCCGTGAACTCCGCCGTGGACCTCGAGCACAAGCTCTCGCTGATCAGCGACCTGTGGTCGCCCAAGGTCGTCGCCCGCATGAACGACGACGAGATCAAGCTGGTCAAGATGCACGGCGAGTTCGTGTGGCACCGGCACGACGAGACGGACGAGCTGTTCCTGGTGCTGCGGGGCCACCTGCGCATCCAGCTGCGCGACGGTGCCGTCGACCTCGACCCGGGTCAGCTCTACGTGGTGCCCCGGGGCGTCGAGCACTGCCCGGTGGCCGACGAGGAGACCCACGCCCTGCTGCTCGAGCCGCGCGGCGTGGTGAACACCGGCGACGCCGGAGGTGAGCTGACCGCTCCGTACGACGACTCGTTGCTGTGACTGCCGGGCGGCGCGACCGGGACGACCGGTCAGCGCCGCACCCGCCGGCGCAAGGGCCGGCCGCTGCGGTCGAACAGCACACCGTGCGGCAGCATCCAGCCGCGCCACCGCGAGATCAGCACGCCGACGGCAGCCACCACCGTCGCCGCCACGAGCCCCGTCACCGGACGGCCCAACCCCTGGACCCCGACCATCACCGCGGACCCCACCAGCGCCCACGTCGCGTAGAGCGTGTTCCCGCCGAAGATCGCCGGCACGCGGGACACCGCGATGTCCCGGATCGCGCCACCGCCGACGGCCGTGACCGTGCCGAGCAGGATCGCCGGGAGCCAGCTCAGACCGCTCAGCAACGTCTTCTGCGCGCCCACCGCCGACCATGCGCCCAGGGCCAGCGCGTCGACCACCGGGAACACCCGGTCCCAGGTGCGTCCCTCGAACCGGACGGCGAAGGCGACCCCCGCCGCCACCAGGGCAGTCACCAGGTACGAGTAGTCGGTCAGCGCGACCGGCGGCCCCTTCTGCAGCAGCACGTCGCGCAGCAGACCGCCGCCGAGCCCGGACAGGATGGCCAGCACGGCGAACCCCACCGGGTCGAGGTTGTGCCGCCGCGCGACGGCCCCGCCGAGCAGTGCGTTGGCCGCCACACCGAGCAGGTCGACAGCCCGCAGCACCTCTGCGATCGTCCCGGCGCCCGTCACGGACCACACGGTAGCCGCCGCTGCGGACGCTACCGTCGGGGGCATGGGCCCCGAACCGAAGCCGCCGCCGTGCTCCTGGTGCCACTGGCCGGTCCGCCTGGTCCCCGCGCCGCCGGGCACCCCGGAGGCGACGCCCGCGGCCCCGGAGGCCAAGGTACGTCAGCCCGTGTCCTCGCCGGCCGACGACGACCCCACCGCCGCCGAGCCGCCGCGCATCCGCCAATGCACCAACCCCTGGTGCCCCACGCGGCGAGCCGGCTTCGGCATCGCGCCCTGACCGCTCCCCCCGAGGAGCGACGGTCCTGGGGGAGGGCTTGAGCCTCCCCCAGGGGGAGACCTCAAGGTAGGGGCATGGACGACGACAGGCTCTACTCCATCGGCGAGCTCGCCCGGCGGACCGGTCTCACGGTCAAGACGGTTCGGTTCTACTCCGACCGCGGCATCGTGCCGCCGACGGACCGCAGCGGGGCCGGCTACCGCCGGTACGACGACGGCGCCGTCGCGCGCCTGGACCTCGTGCGGACGCTGCGCGAGCTGGGCCTCGACCTGCCCACCATCCACAAGGTCGTCGACCGCAAGCTCTCCCTGGCCGAGGTGGCCGCGACGCATGCCGAGGCACTGGCGGTGCAGGTCCGCGTGCTGCGCCTGCGGCACGCGGTGCTGAGCGCGGTGGCGGAGCGGGGGCTGGGCCCGGAGGACGCCGAGGTGCTGCAGCAGCTGGTCCGCCTCTCCGAGGCGGAGCGCCGAGACCTGGTCGGCGGCTTCCTCGACGCCGTCTTCGACGGTCTGGGCGCCGACCCCGTCTTCGCGGGAGTCAGGCGCTCGATGACCCCCGGACTGCCGGACGATCCCGACGTCGAGCAGGCTCGGGCGTGGGTCGAGCTGGCCGAGCTGGCCCTCGACCCGGGCTTCCGCGCCGGCCTGCGCCGCATCGCTCAGGACCTGGCGGCGGACCGGGCACTCGCGGGTACCACGGTCCCGCGCCGCGACGTGGCCGCAGCCGTGCGGGACCTGGTCGCCCCGGCACTCGCGGCAGGCATCGACCCGACCTCGGGACGTGCCGACCCGATCGTCACGGCGCTCACGGCGCAGTACGCGCAGGTCTGCGGCCGCCCCGACGACGCGGAGCTCCGAGATCGGCTGCTCCGTCGGCTGGAGACCGTGAACGACCCGCGCCGGGACCGGTACGTCGAGCTCCTCGCCGTCGTCAACGGCTGGCCGGCTCCGGAGGCCCTGGCCCCTGCGCTCGACTGGTCCGTCGCCGCGCTGCGGGCCCGGGCGGAGCGATAGGTGGTGACGGACCGGTGAACGACGCGGTCGTGCACCGTGCCTAGGATCCGCCGATGAACGACACCGTCGTGCTGCGCGCGGATGCGACGCTCTCCGCTCCGGACCTGGTCCTGCGCCCCTGGTGCGTCCAGGACGTTCCCGCGCTGGTCAAGGCGTACCGGGATCCCGCACTGCGTCGCTGGACCCGCTCGTCGGTCGACGACGACGCCGGTGCGGTCCTGTGGGTCCGTGCCCGGCAACACGGCTGGGCCGAGGGTGACCGGTTCGCCTTCGCCGTCCTCGAGGCGCAACCGAGGTCCGACGAGCAGCCCATCGGCCACGTGGTGGTCAGGGAGGTCGCCCACGGCAAGCCCTCGGCCGAGGTGGGCTACTGGACCGCGGCGCACGCCCGCGGTCGAGGTGTCGCGTCACGTGCTCTCGAGGTGCTGACCGACTGGGCCTTCGAGACCCTCGCGCCCGGCGGGCTGGAGCGTCTGGAGCTGCTGCACCAGGCGGACAACGTCGCCTCGTGCCGGGTCGCTCGAACGTGCGGCTACGAGCTCACCGGCGCCCTCCCCGCGGCGCCGCCCGCCTTCCCGCTCGACGGTCACGTGCACGCACGGAGCAGGGCCGCCTGAACGCCGAGAACCCCGCCTGACCGTCAGCTTGTCGCTGGTCAGACGGGGTTCCGCGTCGGGGTGGAGCTGAGGGGATTCGAACCCCTGACCTTCTCATTGCGAACGAGACGCGCTACCAACTGCGCCACAGCCCCTTGAAGCGGGCTACAGATTAGCACCCACCGCGCGGCGGACGAACACCGCCGTCGGGTGCGCCGCAGAGCCCGGAAGCTCAGCGCCGCGGGCTCACTCCCCCGCTGCGCGCCGCTTCGCCAGCACCGCGTTGAGGTCGATGCTGCCGGTCGTCTGCACCGGCGCCACGGGGGTGCGGATCTCCCCGTCGTCCACCGTCGAACCGGCCGGAGCGACCGCCGGCGCGGGCGCGTCCGCCGGGCGGACGGCGGTCGACGCCTCGACGTCGCCGAGCGCCACCGGCTCCCGGCGCGGGGCCGCGGGCTTCATCGTGTAGGTCGGTCGCGGCACCGGGATGGGCTGCCACCGGTCGTCGGACGCGTCCGTCGTCTCCGACGTGGGTTCCGGCGCGACCGGGGGCACGGCACCGGTCGCGTGCCGCACCGACCGGCCCCGCTCCCCGCGGTCCTCCACGATCGTGGAGAACATCTGGGTCGAGGTGTCCGACGGGTGCACCGCACGTCCGGTGACCGCAGGCTGCTCGGCGGTGCTGCGCGCGGTCCTGGCCGGTGCGGCGGGCGCAGCGGGCGCAGTCGCGGCCTGCGCACCGGTCGTCGCACCCGCCCGACGTGCCGCGGCGACCGCCCTGGTCGCCCCGCTGTGGGGCGCGGACGCCCGCCGCTCCTGCTCGGCGATCTGCGCGGCGAGCTCGGCATCGGAACGGCGGCCCGACACCACGGCACGTCGACCCAGCCCCAGCACGCAGGCCAGGAGCACGGTCGGCACCGCACCGGCCAGCAGGCCGACCGAGGGCAGGAGCGCGACGACGCCCCACCCCGCTGCGGTGGCGACGACGAGGACGCCGGCCAGCACGGCACGGCGCCGAGCTGCCGCGGCACGACGCGCGGCGGCGGCGGTCCTCGCCGCACGCGCCTGGGCGGCGCGGCGGGCGGCGTCGGCGGTGGTGCGCTCCGGCGTGGCGTGCGGTCGGTCCACGGTGCTGCCTCCAGTCCCTGCGCCGGCGACCAGCGCCGGGGTGCCCTTGCCCGGGGTCAGCAACCCCGTCGTGCCTGCGTGCCCGGTGCCTGGTGCAGACGCCCGCGCGGTGCGCAGCACCCGGGTCGACCTGCGGTCGTCGGCCCCTGCGTCCCCCGCGGTCACCGCGACCACGCGGAGCGCCTCGGAGTACCGGTCGTCCACCCGCGACTCGAGCAGCTGCTGACGGTGCCGCAGCTTGCCCGGCACCAGGTACGCCACCCACAGACCCACCAGCGCGAGCGCCACCGGGCCTGCGAGATCGTTCACGTCTAGACGGTAGGGGGCCCTCGCGTGACGGCCAGGCACGCGGGCGGCGTGTCGGCGCCAGGTCGGTGCCCGTGTCGCTACCGGTCAGCGGGGATGCGCCGCCTGGTAGCGGCGCCAGCGCCCCAGCAGCCCGTCGGGCACCTCCTCCACCGTCAGGGCGAACGTGCGGTGGTCGGCCCACGAGCCCCGGATGTGCAGGTACCGCTTGCGCAGGCCCTCGTCGCGCAGGCCGAGCTTCTCGACCACGCGCAGCGACGGCCCGTTCTCGGGCCGGATGTTCACCTCGACGCGGTGCAGGCCCAGCTCGGTGAAGCAGTGGTCGGTCGCCAGCGCGACGGCGGTCGGCGTGATCCCCCGGCCGGCGACGTGCTCGGACACCCAGTAGCCGATGGCCGCCGAGCGCAGCGAGCCGTAGATGATCGACGAGACCGTCAGCTGCCCCACCAGCTCACCGGCGTACTCCACGGCGAACGGCAGCGCCGACCCCTCGCGGGCCTGTGCGGACAGCGAGCGGACGAACTGCCCGAACGTCGGCCGCGGCCCCTGGACCGGCACGGGGCTGGTCGCGTCCCACGGCTCCAGCCAGCCGGCGTTCACCGCGCGCAGGTTCATCCAGGCCCGTTGGTCGGAACGCCGCATCGGCCGCAGCCGCACGTCACCCTCGGTCAGCACGGCCGGCCACCCCGGTGCCATCAACCCTCCAGGACCATGCAGTGCACCACCTGTCCGCGGTGCACGACGACGTCCGCCTCCGGCACCACGGCCAGGGCGTTCGCCTGCGCCAGGCCGAGGATCGACGGAGCCGCCGGATCACCCAGCGGCGTGGCACGGTACCCCTCCTCCGGGGCGCCGAGCACGGTGGCCGGCACGAACTGGCGCAGCCCGGGGGGCGACGTCCACCCCGTGTCGACGGCGGCGGCGACCGACGGACGGAACACCTCGGCGTGCCCCGCCATCTGCCGCAGCGCCGGCCGGACGAACACCTCGAACGCCACCTGCGCCGCCACGGGGTGACCCGGCAGCGCGAACAGCGGGATCGACCGGTCACGCCCCAGCTCACCGCCCACCGACCCGAAGGCGTGCCGCGGGCCCGGCGTCATGGCCACGTGGTCCAGCCGGACCCCGCCGAGCGTCGCCAGCACGTCCTTGACCGGGTCGTGCACCAGCTCGGACAGCCCGCCGGCGATCAGCACCAGGTCGGCACGGACCAGTTGGTCCTCGAGCGCCTCGCGCAGCAGCGCGCGGTCATCCGGCAGCACCCCGACGCGCACGGCGTGCGCGCCGGCGTCCCGCACCGCGGCCTCCAGCCCGTGCCCGTCGGCCTCGAACACCCGGCCGTCGCCCGCCGACGTCGGTGCCGGCCCCTTGGTCGGGGGCTCGACCAGCTCGTCCCCCACCGCCAGCAGCACCACGCGCGGCGTCGGGTGCACCCGCAGCCGGCCGCGTCCCATGGCCGCGGCGAGCGCCAGCTGCCGGGCGCCGAGCCGCGTGCCCGCCCGCAGCACCACCTGGCCGGCCGGCACGTCGGCCCCCGTCAGCCGCACGTGCTGTCCCGGCCGCACCCCACCCGCCAGCTGCACGGTCGCGGTGCCGCGGTCGGACGCCTCCACCGGCACCACCGCATCGGCTCCCCACGGCAGCGGCGCGCCGGAGGCGACCCGTATCGCCTGCCCCTGGACGTGCCGCAGCCCCGGCACGGAGGCCGCCCGCAGGTCCACCGCCACGGGCAGCGCCGACCCGCCGGGGGCCACGTCGGCGGCCGCCACCGCGTACCCGTCGAGCGCCGCCACCGCCACGGGCGGCACGGACAGGGTCGCCGCGACGTCCTCCGCGAGGATGGCGCCCATCGCGTCGTGCAGCACCACGTCGAGCGGGGCGACCGGTCCCACCGCGGACATCACGGCAGCCAGCTGGTCCTGGACCGATCTCATGCGGGGCATTCTGCCCCGCGTCCGACCCCGGCCCGGTGCCCGCCGCCGGTACCGCGGGTGATCGACGGCCGGGACGCCGCGCGGTGTCACTCGTCCGGCCGCAGGTTTGGGACACTGTCGTCATGAGCAACGCCGCCTCGCCCGGACTGCACGTGCCGGAGGACGAGGACGAGATCGAACAGCTCAAGGAGCGTTGGCGGCTGCGGATCCGCACCGCGCGCGCTCACCGGTCCGCCCGGCACCGCGAGGAGGACGCGCGCGCGCTGGCCGAGGTGGTGGTCGCCATCCCGGCGGTCGATGCGGCACGGTGCGTGTCGCTCTACGCCGCCCGGCCGGGCGAGCCCAGCACCGGCCCGCTGCTCGAGCTGCTGGAGCAGCGGGGCGTCCGGGTGCTGCTGCCCGTGCTGGGCACGGGTCTGCAGCGCGACTGGGCGGACTACGCGGGAGCCGACGACCTGCTGGAGCGGGCGCCCGGGCGACCGCCGGAGCCGAGCGGCCCCTCCCTCGGCGCGCAGGCGCTCGCCGAGGCCGACGTGGTGCTGGTGCCGGCGCTCGCGGTGGACACCGACGGCAACCGGCTGGGCCAGGGCGGCGGCTGGTACGACCGGGCGCTGGCGCACGCGCGCCCGGACGCCGCCGTCATCGCGCTCACCTACGCCGACGAGGTGCACGACGCGGACGTCGAGCCGATCCCCCGCGCAGCGCACGACCGCCGGGTGGACGGGGTCGCGACGCCGACCGGTACCCGCTGGTTCGTCAGGCCGACGGCTGCAGCGTGAGCCGCGACCTCGCGTCAGCCTGCGTGGCGGCCGCCGAGAACGGCCACGGGAACTGCCGGCCGGCGGCCCAGGTGGACAGCTGGTCGGAGTAGTGCGGGCTGGCCGGATGCCCTGACGTGCCGGTCAGGTCGACCCACGTCGAGGAGTCCAGGTCCGCGAGGTCGACCACCATGCGCATCGACGGGCCGGCGGTGACCGAGTACCCGCCGGTCGAGGGGTCCCAGCCGGTGGCGTCGACCGACGACGACCCGCCGCCGACCTGCTGCGCGGCCGGGTTGACCGCCCCGCGCAGCACACCGGGCTGACCGGCACCGCCGAGCAGCGGGTGCTCCAGCCGCACCTGGTGCAGCAGTCCCCACCGCCACTCGTCCGCCCGCACTCCCAGCTGCGCGGTCAGCTGCTGCCGCGCGGCGATCATCGCGTTGCGCAGCACCCCGTCGCGCCCCTCGACGACGCCGAGGGTGGAGCGGTCGTCCCACCACGGAGAGTCGGGGGCGTCGACGATGTGCCGCATCACCTCGATCCAGCGGGAGTCGTTGGTCGGCGCGTCATGGTCGGGCAGGTCGTCGGCGAAGGTCAGGCGCAGCACGTTGTTCCAGACGGCGGCGAAGTACGCGGCGGCGGCCGAGTCCGCGGACATCGAGCCGTCCCAGGTGCGCAGCAGGCGCTGGCCGTCGGCCTCGAAGCCCGAGCCGAGGTCGACCTTGAGCAGCGCTGGCAGCAGCACGTCCGCCATCGGGCTGTGCGTGTCGTCCTGCACGGCCTGCGTCGAGGCGACGTCGATCTTCTTGCCGGCGGCGATCTGCTGCGTCAGCAGGGTGCGGATGCGCTGCGAGCGGTAGCCCATGTCGTAGTCGGCGGTCAGGAACGGACCGGTGCCCTGCGGCAGCACCGCCTGGTTGGCCGCGACGACGAAGCCCTCGGGCGGGTCGAGCACGTGCGGCAGCTGCGCCGACGGCACCCAGCCCTGCCAGTCGTAGGCGCTGTCCCAGCCCGGGCGCGGCCAGGAGCCGTCGGACGGCACGTCGCCAGGCACCGTCTCACGGATGGGGATCCGACCCGGCGCCTGGTACCCGATGTGCCCGTCGGTGGTGGCGAAGACGATGTTCTGCGCCGGCACGTCGAACAGCGCGGCGGCGGCCGCGACGTCGGCAGCCGTGGCGGCGGCGTCGAGCCGGAAGATCGCCTCCGCCGTCCGGCCCGGCGTGCTGGCCGTCCAGCCGAGCGACACCTGGAAGGCGGAGGTCGACCGGTCGGGCGTCGGCGCCGACGTGGCTCCGGACAGGTCGAGCACGTCGGAGATGATCGGGCCGTGCGTCGTCGTGCGGACGACGAGGTCCACGTCGTTGCCGCCGTTGACCCGGATCGTCTCGTGCCGCACCTGCAGCGGCACCTGCGCGCCGTTCACCAGCTGGGTCCCGGAGCGGTCGTCGACGCGCTCGAGGAACAGGTCGGTCACGTCCGCGCCCATGTTGGTCAGGCCCCAGGCGAGCTTGGCGTCGTGGCCGATCACCACGCCCGGCATCCCGGCGAAGCCGAACCCGGACACGTCGAACGGGCAGTCCGCGCTCACCTGCTGGCAGCGCAGGCCCACCTGGGACCAGATGCCCGGCGCGGTCAGCTCGAGGTGGGGGTCGTTGGCCAGGATCGGCTTGCCGGACGCGGTGTGCGCACCCGACACCGCCCACGAGTTGGATCCCGTGGCGGCGCCCGTGCCGAGCAGCACGGGGACCGCCGTCAGCGCCCGGTCCGCCGCCGCGAACGCGTCCTGCGCCTGACCGTCGCCGAGCGGCAGCTGTGCGCGTGCCACCGTGGGGACCACGGTCGCGTCGCCACCCGAGGGCAGGATCGGGGCGTTCAGCTGCTGCGGGTACGTCGGGAAGAGCTCGTCGACCTTCCCGACGTCACCGATGGTGCGGTAGGCCCGGGCCCGTCCGAGCTCGTCCTCGTAGTTGCTGCGCAGGTCCCACGCCATCGCCTTCAGCCACGCGAGGGAGTCCACGGGCTGCCACGGCTCCGGCTGCGCCACCTGCACCCGCAGGCCGAGCACGGTGTACTCCACGGCGATCGAACCGGGGTCGCGGGTGGCGAGGTAGGAGTTCACCCCCTCCGCGTACGCCGTCAGGTACGACTGGGTCGTCGCGTCCAGCAGGCCCCACTCCTGCTCGGCGACGCGGTGCCAGCCGAGCGTCCGCACCACCTTGTCGGCCTCGAGCGCACGCGCGTCCGCGCCGACCAGCTCCGACAGCCGGCCTGCCGTGACGTGCCGGCGGTAGTCCATCTGGAAGAACCGGTCCTGCGCCGCGACGAAGCCCTGCGCCCGGAACAGGTCCGTCGCGCTGGTCGCGGTGATGGTCGGCACGCCGCGCGCGTCCCGCATGACGGTGACCGGCCTGGTCAGCCCGGGCAGCGAGAGGGTGCCCGACGACGTGGGCAGCGGCCGGCGCAGCACCACGACGCCGCCGACCACCACGGCCACGAGCACCAGCACGACGATCGCCGCGACGGTCACGAGTGCCGTGCGGACGACTCGGGGACGGGCCACGTGGGCAGGTTAGCCCGCGGGCGTGCTCGGCGACCCGGGGTAGAATCTGGCACTCGGGAATGCGGAGTGCCAGATCTGCGCTCTGCTGGGTGTCATCGAGACCGTCGGTGACGCATTCCCATCGGGACCTCGACCCCGGGAGACGAGCCAGTGCCCACCTACGCCTACACCTGCACCGACTGCGGCCACGCCTTCGACATCCACCAGTCCTTCAGCGACGAGGCCCTCACCGTGTGCCCGGAGTGCTCCGGGAAGCTCCGCAAGGTGTTCTCGCCGGTCGGCGTGGTGTTCAAGGGCTCCGGCTTCTACCGCAACGACGCGCGGGCGGGCGGCAAGGGCGGGCGCACGACGAAGCAGCCGGTGAGTGCCGGGGCGTCGGCCGGTGGCAGCGCCGCTTCGGCCGGATCGGATGCCGGCAGCAGCCCCTCCTCGACCGGCACGTCGACGACGACGCCGTCGAGCGGTGGCTCGTCGGGCGGCGGCACGTCGACCGCCTCGACGTCCAGCACGGCGAAGGCCGCCTCCGCCTGACCTACGGCCCCACGGCCGGACCGACGGTGCCAGAGCCGGACTGACGGCCCCACGGCCGGACTGACGGCACCACGGCCGGACAGACGGCACCACGGCTGGACTGACGGCACCACCGCCTGAGCGGTCCAGCACGGAGCACCTGGGTCCGATCCACCCACAGCCCGTCTGGCGGGCCGCCACCGCCGCACGACGCCACGTGAGCACCGCATCGGGGCCGGCTCGACCTAGCGTCGCCGCGTGCCCCGTCGCGTCCTGCCACCGCCACCGCCGTTGTCCGTCCGCCGGCCGCCGTGGCGGCGGCGCCTGCGCATCCTGCTCTGGCGGGCGCGCGTCCCGTTCGCCGCGGTGGCGCTCGGTCTCGCGGCGGCCGTAGCGGTCGGCGAGCTGCGCCCCGCGCCGCCCGTCACCGTCGACGTGCTGGTCGCGGCCCACGACGTACCGGCCGGCACCGTCCTGACGGATGCCGACGTGCGGACCGCGGCGGTCCCCCCGGACACCGCGGTGGCGGGTGCCCGGGCCGCCGGGCACGCCGCGGTGGTCGGTCAGCGCACGGCCGTACCGGTGCCGGCCGGCCTGCCGCTGGTCCCCGGGGTGCTGGCCGGCGGCCGGTTGACCGGTCCACCGGGCACCGTGGTCGCCGCCGTCCGTCTCGCGGACGGTGCCGTCGCGGCGCTGCTGCAGCCCGGCGACCGGGTCGACGTGCTGGCCGCCTCGGCGCAGGCCGGGCCGGGCAGCGCGGTGGCGAGGGGCGCGCTCGTCCTCCCCGCGCCGGCGGCTCAGGACCGCGGCTCAGGGTTGCTCGGCGGATCCGGTGAGGCGTCGGCGTCGGCGCCGCTGATGCTCGCCGTCCAGCCGGAGGAGGCGGCGGCACTGGCCGGCGCGGCCGGGACGGCCGACCTGTCCGCCGTCGTGGTGCCGTGACGCGGTGACGCGGTGACGCGGTGACGCGGTGACGCGGTGACGCGGTCTACCAGTGCGGAGGACGGTTCTGCTGCAGCCGCTCGTCGTTGGAGTCGTCCGCGCGGTCACCCCAACCGAGGTCGCTGTCGTCGAGCGACCTCCGCGGCAGGGCCGGTTCCGCGGCCGCCTCCGCCGTGGACGGGTCCGCCGTGGACCGGTCCGGCGGGGCACCAGGCGATGTCACCGCCGGCGCCGGGACGGTGGATCTCAGCCACCGCTCGTCGCCTCCGACGGTCCCGGCGGGGCGCACCGCACGGCGGCCGCCCGTCCGCCGTCGCTGCTCCACGCGTCGATGATCCCACCCGCCGTGACGGCGGCCGTGCCGGTCAGCTCAGAGCGCGGGTCACCGCGGCGCGCACCGCCGTGTCGATCCGGTGGTTTCGTCGCGTGATGCCCAGCTCGGCCCGCAGGGCGTCACCGAGCTCGTCACGGCTCCGCTCCTGGCCGTCGGAACGCAGCCAGTCGACCAGCTCGTCCAGCTCGTCGTCGCTGTAGGCGCCGATCGGCAGCCCGCGCCGGATGTCCGGCCGAGGCCGGCTCGGTACGGCGAGCGCCAGCTGCACCGGGGTGGCTGCCGGCACGGCGTGCAGCACACCGGTCCTGACCCGGACGGGCGCCGTGCGAGGTGCGGTGCCGTCCGGGCTGAACGGCTGGGGAAGCTCGATGGCCGGGGTCTCGTGCGCTGCCGGCGCCTGGTCCGCTGCGTCGTCCGTGCCGGTCACGGGCGATGCGGGCTCGCCCTGGTCCGCGTCGTCGACGCCCGTCGCGGGCGCCGGGACGGGCGCGGTCGGCGCAGGTGCCAGCTCCGCGGGCTCGTCGTCCTGGTCACGCACGGCCGGCACGACCCGCGGGGACGTGGGCAGCTGCTCCGGGACCGGCAGCGCGGCGTGGACGGCGCGACGGATCCGGTCCACCTCGGCCTGCGGGTCGAGGAAGGCGGCCGCGGACCACACCCGCAGCACCGACCAGCCGAGGCGTTCGAGCCGCTCGGGCACCAGTCGGTCACGGACCCGCACGCTCGGCTCGTCGACGTAGGCCTCGTCGTCCGTCAGCACGGCGACCAGCAGCCGGTCCGGCACGGCCGGGTGGCCGACGGCCAGGGGCAGCCGGACGCCGCCGGGCAGGCCGTGGTCGACCTCCACCACCAGGCCGTGCCGCCACAGCCGCTCGGCCAGGTCCAGCACCAGCCGGTCGGCGTCGCCGGACGGCTCGTCTGCGGCACCGTCCTTCTCGGCACCGACCGCTTCGGGCTCGGAGCCGGTCGACCCACCGTCGTCGGAGCTGCCGTCCTCCTCGTCGGCGGCCACCACCGCGGCGCCCTCGTCGTCCCCGACCCGCGCGCTGCCGAACGGCACCAGCGGGTCCGCCTCCCGCCGGCCGCGCGCGTCCGCGAACGCCAGCAGGTCGGCGAGCAGGTGCGGTCCGGCACCCCGGACCCGCTCCGGGTCGAGGTCGGTGGCGGCGAAGCAGGACACGACGGTGAGCCGGTGCCGTCCCGAGCCGAGGGCGTCGAGCAGCAGCCCGTCGCCGCCCGGAGCGCTGACGGCGCCGAACGAGTGCAGCACCCGCCGGTGCGGGGTGCGGCCCAGCCCGACGGACAGGATCACGGCCTCGCGGCGCAGGCCGGCGACGTTCGCCAGGTCCACCACCACGAAGGGCTCCGGGCGGCCCGAGCCGAAGAACGCCGCCAGCGCCGGGTTGTCGCGCGCCTCGGACATCACCACCTCGCGGATGGCGTCCGCATGCCGCGGCGTCACTGTGACCACCGCGAGCGACTCCTCCGGCCGGCTCATCGCGTGCTCGACCACCAGCTCGACGACGGCCTGCACCTCCTCCGGCGTGGAGTCGACGATGCCCGACTCGACGTCCGGCAGCGCCGTGCCATCGACCAGTTGCAGGCCCACCAGCGGCGTCGCGTCCGGTAGCGGCGTCGGGCTCAGCACGCCGGCGTAGCCGTGGCCCGCCAGGAAGGCGGTGAGCCAGGGGTCGCGACGACTGGCGTCGGCGCGCAGGGCGACGGACGGCAGCACGCGCGACAGCTCGCGCAGGGCGCTCCCGGAGGCGCACCGCGCGTCGCCGACGACGACCACCTGACGCCCACGTCCGATCGCAGCGAGAGTCGCCTCGACCGGCAGGTGCCCGACGGCGTCCAGCACCACCAGATCGACGGTGCGGGTCGGCGGCAGCACCTGCGGCACGAGCATGGGGCTCGCGGCCAGCACCGGCCGCAGCCGCCGGGCGACGTCGGGGAACCGCACCACGGCGTCGCGCAGCGAGGTCAGCCGGTCCTCGACGAGCTCGCCAAACAACGCCTCGGCCTGGTCGCGGTAGCTGCGCAGCGCCGCACTCATCTGGCCGACGACGGCCGCCCGGACGGGTGCCGCGAGAGCGGCGACGTGAGCGCGGTCCAGCTCGGCGTACCGGGCGGACAGCGCACCGAGGGTGGCGCCGTCGTAGCCGGCCAGCGCCGGGTCCGCCGCCAGGATCTGCTCGAAGACGGTGCTCCACCACGCCAGGTCCAGCTCGGTCGGCGCGAGGTCCGCGCTGACGCGACGCGCGGACAGGTCGTCCACCAGCTCGCCGAGGCCGGCACCGCGCAGGCCGGCGAGCAGCGAGGTCCGCTCGGGCAGGCTGTCGAGCGCGGCCGAGGTGGCTCGCAACCGGCCGAGCCGCTCCACCAGGGCGGAGATGGGCAGGTCGAGCAGTCCCCCGCCGGCCGGTGTCCCGGCCAGCACCCGCTCGAGCGCGTCCAGGTCGGCCCGGACCGCGGCGTACTCCTCCTCGACCAGCTCCAGACCGTCGGGCAGCCGCGGCCACCCACCGGCGGGGCAGTGCGTCTGCCACAGCTCACGGCGGCGCTGCACGGCGATCAGCTCGGCGTGCAGGTCCGCGACCGGCCGCCCGGGCCGCAGCATGTCCTTGGCCTGCTTGCGCAGGCGACGGCGCAGCCAGTAGCCCATCTCGACGCCGCGCTCCTCGCGCCACTGCTTGGTGGCGGTCGCGGCGACCAGGTCCGCGGCGGTGCGCTCGAAGACGAGCGGCTGGAACACGTCGAGCGCGGCGCGGACCTCGTCGAGCATCCGCAGCTGCTCACCCCACGCGCCCAGGGTGGCCGGCGGGGTCAGCCCGGTCTCGGCCGCCACCTGCCCCGCGCGCTCCAGCACTCCCGGCAACGTGCCGTCCAGCAGCCGGTCCAGACGGTGCAGCACCACCTGCGCATCGGCGGGGGTGCGCACGTCGGCGCCGAACCAGGGGGTGTCGCCCGGCCGCAGCGTGAACGCTCCGAGCTCGGCGGCCCGCGCCAGCGCGCTGCCACTCGCCGTCCGGGCGTCGGGGTCCAGGAGGCGGGCGACCTCGGGTGCCAGGCGGACCGTGGTCCGGGGAGCCGGACGGCTGGAGGTCAGCCGGGCGAGGTGCTGCAGCGCGTCGTACGCGGAGACGCCCCACGGCTGGCGGGGCGCGTGCAGACCGCGGACGTACCCGCGCAGCGCCTCCCGGTGCTCGACGAGGGCGTCGGACAGCTCCCGTGCCGCGGCACCGTCGACGGCCGGCGGCTCGAGCGTCATGGCGGCGAGCAGCCGGTGCGCGACGGAGGTGCGCCAGCCGGCCTCCGGTGCCACGTCGAGCAGCAGGTCGCCGGCACCGACCTCGGCCAGCCGCTGACCCAGGGAGGCGGCCGCGCGGCGGTGGCCGGGCACGTACAGCACGCTGCGGCCGGTGGCAGCGGCGTCGGCGACGAGCGCCGCGACCGTGCTGGTGACGTCGGCCCCCGCGGGGGCGTCGACGAAGAGGTGGGCGCCGGTGGCCACGACGTCGAGCACGTGCTGCTGGTCGGGGTCGAGATCGCCGACGCCGCGGTCCAGCTGCGGGTCCCGGTCCCCCGGCACCTGCGCCGGCAACGGCCGCTGCAGCCGAGCCGTGTCCTCGTCCACCCCCGCGAGCGCCGCCACCAGCTCGTGCCGGTCGAGGGTGCCGGCCAGCGCGTCGAGGTCGTCGACCAGCACCTGACCGGGGTGCACGAACGTGCCGACCACCACGCGCTCGGTCAGCGTGAACCCCTCGAGCACCGCCTCGCCGAGGGACGTCAGCCGGTGCAGGGCGCCACGGGGGTCGAAGCCGCCGCTGGCGAAGGTGCCGCGTGCGACTGCGCCCGGGTCGAGCAGGGCACCGCGGGCTCGCAGCGCCCGGGCCAGCACGGGGTTGACGTCGACCGTCGGCTCGAGGGTGAGCTCGTAGTCCGCCTCCCCCGCCCCGCGGGCGGTCAGCGTCACCGGCCGGAGCAGCACGGGCGCGCGCACCACGCGGGGGCGCGGCGGTTCGGTGGTCGCCGCGTCGGTCGGCTCGGCCGTCGACGGCCGGGCGCCGCCGGTGCGCTCGGCGATCGGGATGCGGCGGGTGACGGCCGCCAGCGCGGCCACGTCGTCGTTCGCGACGTCACGCGCCGAACGCTCGGTCCAGGTGGCGATGCCGATGGCCAGCGACGTCGCGGCGATGCCGTAGTGCTGGCCGTAGACGGAGGCGCGGGCGCTGACCGCCCGGGCGCGACGGCGTGCGACGGTCAGGGCGGCACCCTCGCGCACCAGGTTGGACAGCCGCGTCGAGCGTCCGGCGAACAGCTGAGCCATCCCGGAGGGGTGCGCGGCGGACAGGTCCAGCGCCGCGTCGCCCAGCTCCTCGACGTCCACCAGCGTCGAGCCGCCTGCGGAGTCCACCAGCGCCGCGCGCCACGTCGCGACGGCACCCTCGACCAGCTCGGTGGGCGACGGGGGTGCGACCAGGGCCACCGAGGGCTCCGCGGAGCCGTCGGTTGCGTCGGGCCGCCCGGTGACGGGAACGGCGCCCGTGCCGGGGGTGCGCGCGGGAACGGTCACGCTGGCACGGTAGCCCGGCGCCTGCGGCCCGCTGCGGTGGCACGCCGACCGCGTGCGGGCGCCGGAGCGGGTGAGACTGCGCGGGCCCAGGCCCGACGACGAGGCCGGAGACGCGAAGAGCGGGACGGGCTGCCGGGCCCGTCCCGCTCTTCGGACGTGAGAGACGGTGCGCACCGCGCAGGGGGCAGGCGATGCGCACCGTCAGGGTCGAGTGTGCGCCCCCGGGAGCCAGTTGGTCAAATGTCCAGTGCGGGTGAGATCCATGCATCCGAATCGTTCGGCTGCACGTCCTCCCCGGGGGACGGCGCCGACCGCTGGGTACCATGGCGCGTTCCGAGACGAGGGTAGGTCGTGGCCGGGTCCGTGCCAGCTGCAGGTGCCAGCTCCTCCGTCGGCAGAGGCCGGGCGTGGCTCGTCTGGTCGGCCGGTCTGCTGGTCTACGTGGTGGCCGTGGCGCACCGCTCGTCGTTCGGTGTCGCGGGGCTGGCGGCGCAGAGCCGTTTCGGGGTGGCCGCCACGGTGCTGTCGCTGTTCGTGGTGATCCAGCTCAGCGTCTACGCGGCCGCGCAGGTGCCGGTCGGCATCGCGCTCGACCGGTTCGGCCCCCGCGCGCTGCTCACCACCGGTTCGGTGACCATGGCGGTGGGCCAGCTCGGCATGACGCTGAGCCACGGGGTGCCCACCGCGCTGGCGGCCCGGGTGCTGATCGGTGCGGGCGACGCCATGATCTTCGTCTCGGCCGTCCGGCTGGTCGCCGCGTGGTTCCCCCGGCGGCTCGTGCCGCTGCTCACCCAGCTGACCGGCATCGTCGGCCAGCTCGGTCAGATCGTCTCCGCCATCCCCTTCGCCTTCCTGCTGCACCGGTACGGGTGGGAGCCGGCTTTCGGCGCGCTCGCCGGCCTCGGCGGGATCGGCGTCGTCGCAGCGGTGCTCGGCGTCCGGGACCGGCCGGCCGGCACCTCTGCGCCGGTGTCCCGGCCCGGCGCCGCGGCCGCGCTGGTGCCGACCCTGCGCGCCCACGGCACCTGGCTCGGCTTCTGGTCGCACATGCTCGGCGGCTTCAGCATAAACGTGTTCGGCCTGATGTGGGGGTACCCCTTCCTGGTGCAGGGACAGGGGCTGACCCCGACGCAGGCGAGCTCGATGCTGGCGCTGAACGTGCTGGTCGCCATCGTCTTCGGGCCGCTGATCGGCGAGTTCACCGCACGGCACCCCCTGCGGCGGTCGTGGGCCGTGCTCGTGGTGGCGGGTGGCGTCGCCGCGGGCTGGCTGCTGGTGCTGGTGCCGAGCACGCCGCGGCCCTTCGCCGTGCTGGTGGCCTTCGTCGTCCTGATCTCCCTCGGCGGACCCGCCTCGGTGATCGGCCTTGATTTCGCCGCCACCTCCAACCCGCCGGAGCGGCTCGGCAGCGCGCAGGGCCTGGCCAACGCGGGCGGCTTCCTCGCCGGCGTGCTGGTGATGCTCGGCGTCGGCATCGTGCTCGACGCCCGCAACCCCGGCGGCCACTACACCCTCGGCGACTACCGCGCCGGCCTCGCGCTGGTCGCCGTGCCGTGGGCTGTCTCGCTGGTCGGGGTCCTGGTCACCCGCACGCGCACGCGCGCCGAGATGGCGGCTCAGGGCGTGGTGGTGCCGCCGCTGCGCGAGGCGTGGGACCGCCGACGCCGGGGCCGGCGCGGCTGAGCCGGCCGTTCGAGGAGACGCGGCGCCTCCGCGCGGCCGAGCCGGCGGGCCGCCGGCACCCGGGTTGACGCGTCCCGCGAGCCCGACGGTGTGCTCAGGCGGCGCGTGCCCAGCGCGCCAGCTGACCGGCGGGCACCACGCGGTGCCGCGCGATCGCGGACACCGTCAGGCCGATGCCGACCACCGTCCACACGACCAGCAGCGCGACGGGTCCGGCGATGCTGCCCGACCCGGTGGTCACGGCCTGCATCGCCGAGAGCGCCGGTGCCGGCGGCAGCAGCCCGAACAGCGACTCGAGCACGGCCGGCACGGTGGACACCACGACGGTGGCCAGCGCGACCACCGCGATCACCACCGAGGCGAACCGGCCCACGCCGCGCAGCAGCGCCACCAGCCCCTGGTTCACCGCGGCGAACGCGACACCGGCCAGCGCGGCTAGGCCGCCGAGCGCGACCCAGCGGCCGGGCGACAGGTGCAGCGCACCGGCCATCGCGACGGTCAGCAGGACGCCCTGCACCACGCCGATCAGCGCACCCGGCGCGAAGGCGCGCAGCGCCAGCGCCAGCGACGAGCGGGTGGAGCCCAGCGCTCGCGCCGGCCACGCGCCGAGCACCAGGAACGTGGCGAGCCCGCCGAGCCACAGGGCGACCGCCAGCAGGAACGGGACGATGCTCGAGCCGAACAGCTCGGTGCTGGCACCGGTCGTCGACACCGGGTCGGCGACGATGTCGGCCAGCGCCTTGGCCTGGTCGCTCGTCTGGGTGGGCAGCTGCGACGCCGCCTGACCGAGGCCCGTGGCGAGGCTGCTGGCGCCGGTGCCGAGGCTGCCGGCACCCGAGCCGAGCTGTCCCGCACCCGAGGACACCTGCTGCGCCCCCGAGGCGAGCGCGCTCGCGCCCGACGACACCTGGCCGGCGGCCCCCGCGGCCTTGCCCGCGCCGGCGGAGAGCTGCGACGCGCCGCTGGCCAGGGACGACGCACCGGACGCCGCCTGCGCGGCACCCGATGCGAGCTGGTGGGCTCCCGACGCGGACTGCTGGAGGTAGCCGGCGATCGTCTGCAGCCCAGCCGCCGACGCCGCAGCGCCCGATGCGAGCTGCGTCCCGCCGCCGGCGAGCTGCTGCACGCTCGTCTTGAGTGCCGGCTGACCGCCGACGCCTGTGTTCACCGCCGCGCTCAGGCCGTTCGCCCCCGCGGTGAGCGCCGCTGCCGAGTACGTGAGCGACGGCGTCTGCCCGGCGGCCGGCGGGTTGGGACTCTGCTGCGACGCGATGGCGGCCCGGAGGGTCTGGCAGGCGGTCGCCTGCGCAACCGGGTCCGTGCTGGTGGCGCACGTCGTCGCCCAGCCACTGAGCTTGCCGAGGAAGTCGGACAGCCCCGCGTTCAGGCCCGTGGCGCCAGCTGACAGCTGCGCCGTGCTAGCCGCCAGACCGTCCGGTCCGTTGACCCCCTGGTCGAGAGCGGTGAGCCCCGACGCGAACGCCTGGGCACCCGGCACGCCAGCCGCGGCGGTCGTGGCCGCCGACGACGTCTGCGCCGCGAGCTGGTCCAGCCCGGAGGCCAGCGACGAGGCGCCCGACGACACCTGCTTCACCCCGGACGACAGCGACGCCGCGCCGGTTGACAGCGAGCCCGCACCGGTCTGCAGCGCGCCGATCCCCGTCGCCAGCTGCGCGGTCCCGGAGGCGAGCGACCGCGCGCCGGTGCCCACCTGGCCGGCGCCGGACGCCAGCTGCTGCGCGCCGGTGGACAGGCTCTGCGCACCTGTCGCCAGCTTGGTGGCACCGTCGGACGCCTCGCCGAGCTTGTCGTGCAGCGTGCTGAACCCGACCAGCACGTTCTGCAGGTACGCCGTGGTCAGCTGCTGGCCGAGCACGCGCACGGCGGTGCTGGTCACCGCCTGCGCGACGGCCGAGTCGGCGATCTTGGACCGGTCGGAGACCTTGACGTCGATGGTGGCGCGCACGGCGTGGGCGGCGTCGGCGGTCGACGTGGCGGCCGCGGAGAAGTTCGACGGGATGGTGACCACGGTCGCGAACCGGCCGTCGGCGAGGCCGGCGGCGGCGTCATCGGCGTTGGTGACCACCCACGTGAAGTTGCCCGACGAGTCGGAGCCGGAGACGTTCTTCACCACGCCGCCCGGTGTGGCGGAGGCGCTCGGCGTGGGGGTGGCCGCACCCGAGGGCGCCACGGCCGGCGAGGGGCTCGCCGTGGCACCGGACGACGACGCGTCGGCCGCCCCGTCGGACGTGACCAGCCCTGCGGCGAGCTGCCGGCCGAGCGGCACCGTCTGACCCTTGATCGTCACGGGCGTGTCGAGGTTGACCACCGCGGCCTGCACCCGGTTGAGCCGCTGGGTGGGCTGCCACAGCGCCCAGGTCAGCAGCCCGCCGATCGTCAGCGGCACCAGCACCAGGCCCAGCACGGTGAACCAGGTGGCACGGCCGCTGGTCCGGGCACGCTCCGGCCGCAGCAGGGCGTCGAGGGGGTTCGACATCTCAGAGCACCTTCGCAAGCTCGTGGGCGGCGGCCAGCGTGACCGTGGCGGTGGGCGGCATCGGCAGCAGGCCGCCGACGGCGTCGGCCGTCTGCGCGCTGACGACCAGGGACAGCGGGCGGCCCTCCGCGGCGGCGGTGCGCAGCTCGAACGCGAGCTCGTCGTGCACCGCCCGGCGCAGCACCGGGTCGCCGACGGCGTCGAGGTCGTCGATCGCGACGATCGGCGTGCGGGCCGCGAACGCCTGGCGCAGCTCGTCGACCGGGTCGCTCGCTCGCGCCAGCCGGGCGAACGCGACCGCGCGACGGATGTCCCGGGCCCGCACCGGTGCGACCAGACCGGCCACCTTGAGCGTCCCGGCGTCGGCGTGCGCGCGGCCGGCGATGGTGAGCAGCAGGGCGGTGCGGCCGCTGCGGTGCGGTCCGGCGACGACGAGCGCACCGCCGGTGGCGAGCCGGACGGAGACGCCGTCGTACAGCGGCCACCCGTCGGGGCGGTCCAGCCGCAGCCCGGCGGCCGCCACCGCGTCGTCGGCACCTGGCTCCGGCCACTGCGCCAGCGCGAGCTCGGAGGCGAGCCCCTCGCCCTCGACGTCGAAGCTCGGCAGCACCCGGTCGAGCCAGCGGGGCATGTGCCAGGCCCGGTCGCCGAGCAGCTGGAGCACCGCCGGAACGAGGGTCATGCGGACGACGAAGGCGTCCACGAACACCCCCGCCGCCAGGCCCAGCGCGATCGGCTTGATGTTGACGTCGCCCTCGGGGACGAAGGCGGCGAACACCGAGAACATGATGGTCGCGGCGGCGGTGACCACCACGGCCGAGGCGGTGAACCCGCTGCGCACCGCGGCGCGCGCGTCCCCGCCGTGCACGTAGTCCTCCCGCATCCGGGAGACGAGGAACACCTCGTAGTCCATCGCCAGGCCGAACAGCACGCCCATCAGCACGATCGGCATGAAGCTGATCACCGGCATCGTCCGGTCGAGGCCCAGCAGGCTGGCGCCCCAGCCCTTCTCGAACACCATCGCGACCACGCCGAACGCGGCCACCACGGACAGCAGGTATCCCGCCGTCGCCTTCAGCGGCACCCACAGCGACCGGAACACCATGGTGAGCAGCACGAACGACAGACCGACCACCAAGAGGCCGAACGGCAGCAGGGCCCGGCCGAGCCGGTCGGAGATGTCGATCTGCACCGCGGTGACGCCGGTGACAGACAGGTCGACGCCGTACGTCTGCCGGAAGTGGTCGTGCTTGGCGCGGATGGCCGCGACCAGGTCCTTGGTGGCCTGCGAGTCCGGGCCACCGGTGGGGACCACCTGCACGATGCCCGTGGTGGCGTCCTGGTTGGGGGTGGCGAGCGGGACGGACGCGACGCCGGGCAGCGCCTCGATCTCCTTCTTCAGGTTCGCCATCAGGCCCAGCGGGTCGGTGGAGCCGACGATGGTGCCGGTGACGATCAGCGGGCCGTTGTAGCCGGGGCCGAAGTGCTCCGCCAGCAGGTCGTACGTGATCCGGCCGCGGGAGTCCTTGGGCTGCGTGCCGGCGTCCGGCAGGGCGAGGCGCAGGTCGAGGGCGGGCAGCGCGACGGCGCCGAGGCCGAGGACCACCAGCACGATGGTGACCACCGGGAAGCGGGTGACGGCCCGCACCCAGCCGAGGAAGAAGCGGTTCTGGTGCACCTGCTCGCCGGCCAGGTGCGCGGTGGCGACGGGCTGCTCGCCGGCGATCGACTGCTCTGGGGCCGCGGCGTGGGCGGCCCGGCCGGACGCCGCCGCGGGGGCCATCGTGCTCCGGTGGGCGGCCGCGCCGTCCGTCGTCGTCCCGTCGGTCGTCGTCCCGTCGGTCGTCGTCCCGTCGGTCGTCGTCCCGTCGGTCGTCGTCCCGTCGCTGGTCGCCCTATCCGCCGCCGCCGCGCTCGTCGTCGCGCCGGCCCTGGCCGCGCGCCGCGCGGCACGCCGCTCCCGTCGGTACCCGGGCCGCACCCGGTCGCCCGCGAAGCCGAGCAGGGCAGGCGTCAGCGTCAGCGCGATCAGCACCGCGAGCCCGACCGCTACCGCCGCCGCGACCCCCATCACGGTGAGGAACGGAATGCCGGCCACGGCCAGCCCCACCAGCGCGATCATCACCGTCAGCCCGGCGAACACGACGGCGGACCCGGCTGTGGCGAGCGCCCGCGCCACCGACTCGCGCGCCTCGATGCCGGCGCGCAGCTGCGACTGGTGCCGGGACACGATGAACAGCGCGTAGTCGATGCCGACGGCCAGGCCGAGCATCAGCGCCAGCATCGGGGTGGTCGACGAGATGGTCGCGAACCGCGTCGCGATCGAGATGCCCAGCGTGGAGATGCCGACACCCAGCAGTGCCGTCACCAGCGGCATGCCCGCGGCGAGGAACGAGCCGAAGGTCACCACCAGCACCCCGAGCGCGACCAGCACGCCGAGCGCCTCGGTGGAGCTGACGGTGGGCAGCCGCACCGAGAAGATGTCGCCGCCGAGCTCGGCTGTCGAGCCGGCCGGCAGTGCGGCGCGCAGCGCGCTCTCCTCGGCGATCAACGCCGAGCGGGTGGCGTCCGTGATCGTGATGCTCTGGCCGTCCATCTGCACGGTGACCACCGCGGCGGACCCGTCGTCGGACACGCCGCCGGTCACCTGGGTGCCGAACGGGTCGCTGACGGCGGAGACCTGGCTGATGGTCTTGAGCGTGGTCACCGCGTCCTCGACCGGCTTGCGCACGGCGTCGTTCCGCACCGTCGTGCCGGGGGGTGCCACCACCACGAGCCGGGCGGTGGAGCCGCTGACCTGCGGGAACGTGTGCTTCAGCGCGTCCATCGCGGTGCCCGACTCGGTGCCCGGGATGGAGAAGGTGTTGTCGGTGCCCTTCGACAGCAGCTTCGCGCCGCCCAGGGCCAGCAGGAGGATCGCGAGCCAGGCCAGGACCACGCGCACGCGGGCGCCGAACGACCAGCGGCCGAGCCGGTAGAGCAACGAGGACACGACGGCTCCTGGGTGGCGGGTGAGCAAGGATCGATACGCCGATGTATCCGATACATCAACGTATTCGATAGACTGGCTACACGCCAAACGCCCGCTGGAGGTGACCCTCATCTCGACCCCCGCCGACGTCCTGCTGACCCCCCGCCGGCAGCGCACGCGCGACCGGCTGCTCGACGCTGCCTACGAGGTGTTCGCCGAGCAGGGTGTGCACGCCAGCACCGTCGAGGAGGTCTGCGAGCGCGCAGGGTTCACGCGCGGCGCGTTCTACTCCAACTTCACGACGAAGGAGGAGCTGTTCGCCGCCCTGATGGAGCGCCAGCACAGCCTGCAGCTCGCCGCACTCGCCCTGAAGGTCGACCGGCTCCGGCCACGGCTCGAGGCGGTGACGGGCCCGATCGACGAGGCCGGTCTGGGCGACCTGATGCTGGACTTCTTCACCGGTCCGCTGGACGACCGGACCTGGTGCCTGATCGACCACGAGTTCCGGCTGATGTCGCTGCGCGACCCTGAGGTCGCCGGGGCGTTCGCCGCGCACGAGGAGGCGTTCGAGACCTCGCTGCTCGCGATCGTCGGGCGCGCGCTCGACCTGGCCGGTCGGCGGTTCGTCCTGCCCGACGGCGTGGCCGTCCGGCTGCTGGGCGACCTCTACCAGGACATGCTGCAGCGAGCGATCCGCGCGGGCCGTTCCCTGCACGAGGCGCCGGAGGCGCGCGACACGATGGTGCGGCTGGTGCTCGTGCTGACGCGGCCGGTGGCCGCTCCCGACGGCGGCCCCGCCCGCCGGACCGACCTGCACCCGGCTGCGACGGACGTCCCCGTGCGCGCCGACGCGACGTGCTGACCTCCCTGCGAGCTCGGCTGGCCGCCCGGCCGCCGACCTTCGCCACCGTGCTCCGCGGTCTGCTCCGCGCACCCGGGACCCTGCTCTGGCTCACGGCCCTGGTGGTCACCGGCATGCTCGGCGAGGAGCTGAGCGACCAGCAGCTCGGCGACCGGCTGCTGGCCGCCTCGACCAACCTGACCAACCTGTCGCACGAGCCCGTGCGCGTGCTGGTCGACTCCGCGCTGTGGGACGGCCACGCGGTGTGGTGGCTGCTCCTGGTGCTGGGGAGCGTCAGCTGGACGGTCGAGCGGTGGCTGGGCACCGTTCGCTGGTTCGCCGTGCTGTTCGGCGCCCACGTGGTCGGCACGCTGATCAGCCAGGGCGCGGTGGCGATGCAGGTGGCGCACGGGCTGGCGCCGGCCAGCGCCGAGGTGGTGCTCGACTACGGCGTCAGCTATGCGATGGCCGGGGCGCTCGGGATCCTGGCGCACCGGTTCCCGCCTCGCTGGCAGGCCCTCTACGTCACCGTGGCGCTGGCCGACTTCACGTTCCCGTTCTGGGCGCCGGGGCACCCGCCCGTCACGTTCACCGACCTCGGTCACCTGGTGGCGCTGCTGACCGGGCTGGCCGCCTACCGGCTCGCCCCCGCGGCGGTGGACCCGACGGCCGAGGCGGAGCCGCCGCTCGACGAGCTGGTGGCCGACTCGCTGGTCGACGAGCGGCTGGTGCTCGAGGACGCCGTCCCGGCTGGCAGCCCGACCGACTGACCGCCCCGTCAGCCCACGTGGTCCCGCCACGAGTGCGCGGGGACGTAGCCGAGCAGGTCACGGGCTGCGTCGATCGCCAGGAGCGTCTCGAACCCCTCCAGCGGACGGGTCAGCGGCACCTCGGGGAACACGGCCGCCATCAGCTCCGCCGAGGGCGTGTTCATGATGGTGTCCGCCGCCGCGATGATCACGTTCTGCGAGCCGGTGGTCGGCCGCTCGATCCCCAGCCGGCAGGCCGCGGAGACGTCCCGCACGTCCACGTAGTCCCACAGGTTCCAGCGGCGGGAGCCGAGGTCGCTCCAGTACCCCGGCACCCGCGCGTAGTCCTCCGGACGGTGGATGTTGGACAGCCGCAGCCCGACGAACGGGATGCCGGACCACGCCGACACGTGCTCGGCGGTCTGCTCACCGAGCACCTTCGACAGCGCATACGTGCTGGTCGGCACCGGGAAGTGCGCCTCGTCGACCGGTGCGTACCGCGGCGGGACGTCGAACGGCAGGCCGAGCGTCGTCTCGCTCGAGGCCCACACCACCTTGCTCAGCTCGAGGCGGGCCGCCGCGAGGAACACGTTGGAGTTGGCCGCCGTGTTCCGGTTGAGCGTCTCCGGCCCGGTGGCACGGCCCGGGGCCGGGATGTTGCCGAGGTGGACGACGGCGTCCGAACCGGCGAGCACCTCGAGCGCCTGGCCGTAGTCGGTCAGGTCGGCGACCACCAGGTCGGTGCCCAGCTCCTCGTTCTCCCCCGCCACCCCCGCCAGGTCGGTGGCCACCACCTCGTAGCCGTGCTCCAGCAGGTCCGCCACGACCGCGCGACCCGCCTTGCCCCATGCGCCTGTCACCGTGATCCTCACGGCAGCGATCCAAGCACCGCCCACCGACGTCCGCCCGGGCAGCCGGCTGGACCGCGACCCGTCCCCAGCCCCGGCCGGCGTGGGGCTGAGACGTACCTCACACCGTGCGACGGCACCGTGCGGCAGATCCGCCCCTGACGTGGACTAGCGTCGCCCAGCCAGCACCACCCGCGGGCCGCGCCCGCGGCAGAACGACCCGCGCCGGCCCACCGGCGCCTCTCGAGTCCGAAGGACCTCTCGTGACCCAGCTGCAGTCCCACCCGTCCGCCCTGGTCAGCACCCTGCTGGACGGCGTGGACCCCGGACCCCTGTTCACCCCGGTCGAGCCGGTCCCCGGGCTGACGCTGCGCAACCGCTTCGTCATGGCGCCGATGACCCGGGCGTTCTCCCCCGAGGGCGTGCCCGGCGCCGACGTCGCCGCGTACTACGCCCGCCGCGCGGCGTCGCTCGGCCTGATCGTCACCGAGGGCACCTACGTCGACGAGCCGTCGGCCGGCAGCTCGTCCCGCGTGCCGCACCTGTACGGCGAGCGTGCGCTGGCCGGGTGGCGTGCCGTCGTCGACGGCGTGCACGCGCAGGGCGCGCGCATCTTCCCCCAGCTGTGGCACCTCGGCGCGACGCGTCGGGCCGGCTCCGACCCGGTGCCGTCGGCCCCGGTGGTGAGCGCGTCGGGCATCGACGCCGCCGGACGCACCGTGGGTGAACCGGCCAGCGCCGCCACCATCGCCGCCGTCGTCGACGCGTTCGCCCGCGCGGCGGCGGACGCCAAGGCTGTCGGGTTCGACGGCGTCGAGGTGCACGGCGCCCACGGCTACCTGCTGGACCAGTTCCTGTGGGAGCGGACCAACCAGCGCACCGACGCCTACGGCGGCTCGGCCGCCAACCGGGTCCGTCTCGCCGCCGAGGTGGTGGCGGCCATCCGCGACGCCGTCGGCCCCGGGTACCCGATCAGCTTCCGCTTCTCGCAGTGGAAGGGCGGGCACTACGACGCGAGCATCGCGACGACGCCCGACGAGCTGGCACAGGTGCTGGTCCCGCTGACGGAGGCCGGCGCCGACCTGTTCCACGTCTCCACCCGCCGCTACTGGCTGCCGGCCTTCGAGGGGTCGGACCGCACCCTCGCCGGCTGGACCAAGGAGCTGACCGGCCGACCGGTGATCGCCCTTGGCTCGGTGGGCGTCTCCGCGCCGTTCATGGGAGCGGAGACCGAGGGCCAGGAGACCCTCAGCCTGGCGCCGCTGGTCGAGGAGCTGGAGCGGGGTGAGCTCGACCTGGTCGGCCTGGGCCGCGCGGTGCTGGCCGACGCGCACTGGGTGAAGAAGGTCGGTGCCGGCCGGGCCGCCGACATCCGCCCGTACGAGAAGGGCCTGGAGGGCGTGCTCGACTGACGTCGACGCCCGGCTCACAGCGGGGCTTCCTGGTCAGCCGGGGCCGCGCCCGGCATGCTCGGCAGCACGGCGCCCCTCCGCATCCGGCGGCCGGCGCCGTCAGGAGGATGACGTGGCCAGGCGTGTGCTGGTGGTGGACGACGAGGCGGGCATCCGCCGGGTGCTGCGCGCCTACCTCGAGGCGGACGGGTTCACCGTGGTCGAGGCCGGGACGGGGACCGACGCGCTGGCCGAGCTGCGCCGGGACCGGCCCGACGTGGTGCTGCTGGACGTGATGCTGCCCGACGTCGACGGTCTCGAGGTGCTGCGGCGCATCCGTGCCACCTCGGGCGTCGGCGTGGTGCTGGTGACGGCCCGTGCCGAGGAGGCGGACACGCTGGTCGGCCTGGCCGTCGGCGCCGACGACTACGTCACCAAGCCCTTCAGCCCCCGCGAGGTGGTGGCCCGCGTCAAGGCCGTCCTGCGACGGGCGCGGGACGACGAGCCGGACGCGGAGCGCCTGCGCTTCGACCGGCTGACCGTGGACCTCGCGGCCCGCGAGGTGACCGTGGACGACCGTCCGGTGACACCGTCGGCCCTCGAGTTCGACCTGCTCGGGGCGCTGGCCCGCTCCCCTGGCCGCGTCTTCTCCCGTCGGCAGCTGCTCGAACGGGTGTGGGGTGACGACTTCTACGGGGACGAGAGAGTGGTCGACGTGCACGTGCGCAGCCTGCGGCGGCTGCTGGCCGACGACGTCAGCGCGCCGCGGTTCATCGCGACGGTGCGGGGCGTCGGGTACAAGTTCGTCGGGAGGTCGTCATGAGGCGCCTGTCCACCCGGCTGCTGCTGAGCCACACCCTCGTCGCGATCACCGGAGCGGTGACGGCGTACCTGGTGACCCGCGTGCTGACGCCGCACCTGTACGACGCCCGCGTCGGCATGATGGCCGGCCGCATGCCGCTGTGGGACTCGCACATGTCCCGGGACTTCGCGGTCGGCGCGTCGAACCGCGGCCTGGCCATCGGCGTCGTCGTGGCGCTCGCGGTGGCGATCGCCGCGGGTGCGTGGTCGTCGTGGCGGCTGCTGCGCCCGCTGGACGACCTGTCCGCGGCGGCGCACCGCATCGCCGCCGGCCGGTACGACGAGCCGGTGCCCCCGCCGCGCGAGGCCGAGCTGGCCCGGGTGGCCAACGACGTCAACGCCCTGGCGGCACGGCTGGCCGAGACGGAGGCCCGCCGGATGCGCCTGCTGGGCGAGGTCGCCCACGAGATGCGCACGCCGCTGACGGTGCTCGACGGATACGTCGAGGGGCTGCAGGACGGGGTGTTCACCCCCGAGCCGGAGCTGTTCGCCGAGCTGTCCGGAGAGCTGCGCCGGCTGCGGCGCCTCTCTGAGGACCTCGGGGCGCTGTCCCGGGCCGAGGAGGGCCGCCTCGGCCTGCGCGTCACCCGCGTCGACGTGGCGGCGGTCGCCGTCGGAGCCGCCGAGCGGCTGCGCCCCCAGCTGCACGACGCCGGCCTGGACCTGAAGACCGAGTCGGCCGGCTGGGCGCTGCTGGTGGACGGTGACGGCGACCGGATCGCCCAGGTGGTGACCAACCTCGTCGGCAACGCACTGGCCGCCACCCCGCCCGGTGGGCAGGTACGGGTGCTCGCACGACCGGAGGGCCACGAGGCGGTGATCGAGGTGAGCGACACCGGCGTCGGGCTGGCCGAGGGCGACCTCGAGCGGGTGTTCGAGCGGTTCTACCGAGCACCGGGGCCGGTGGGCCCCACGGTCGCGCGGGCCGGCACCGGCATCGGGCTGACCATCGCCCGCGGCATCGCGCACGCGCACGGTGGATCCCTGGTCGCGTCCTCACCCGGACCCGGCCAGGGATCCACCTTCACGCTGCGGCTGCCGCTGGCGCGCTGACGGCTCGCGCCGACGGTCGGACGGTTCAGCTGGACGGTGACGCCGACGGGCTAGGAACGGGCCCCGGGCCGTACCCGCGGTGCATGCCGGGACCGAAGCCGGGACCGACGCGAGGCCCGACGCCCGGCCCGACGCCCGGCCCGGTGCCCCGCCAACCACCGCCCTGCCCGTTGCGCTGACCGGGCTGCATCCCCTGGTACGGCTGGTCGCCCCGGTCCCAGCCACGGTGCATGCCGGGCATCCCGTCCCACGGGCGCAGCACGCCCCGGTCGCTCACCGCGCTGACGGTCGCCCAGGCCACGGACGCGCCGACCGAGCCGATCAGCAGGACGACGGCGACGACCAGGGCCACGATCAGTGGACCGCGCCGGCGTGCCGGCGGGAAAGCGGGGCCGGTTCCGGCCGCGCCCGGGGCCGGAGCGGAACCCGCCGCCGCGGGCGCGGCAGCGGTCGGCGCGGCCACTGCCGGCCGGGGCGTGCCTGGCTCCGGCGTGGTCGGCACCGGCTCGGTGGGAGGCACGGTGCTCATGGCTGGCCGCCCCGCGACTCGAGCAGCGCCGCGCGCAGCTGCCGGTACGTGTCCACGTCGATCTCACCGGTGGCCAGGCGCCGGTCGAGCACCTCGAACGGCGACTCCGGCCCCTGCGCTCCCGGCGCCCGCCCGTACGGCGCGCCGCCCCACGGACCGGGCCCCCAGGGACGGTGCACGGGTGGCGCGCCGCGGCGGCCGGACGTCGCCAGCTGCACCACCAACCAGATGATCGCCGCGATCAGCAGCAGCCAGAACAGGCCCATCGCCACCCACAGCCCGGCGTGCATGCCGCCTCCGTACCACATCATCTTCGGTCTCCGTCGTGCTCGCGGACGGCGCTCGTCGGCTGTCCTCCACGTCCAGCGTCCGCCCCGTGCGCGAAGGCCGCCCGCTCGCGATTGCGAAGATTCGATGAAGACGCCGGTCAGACGAGTGTCGCCCCCGACCCGGCGCAGTGCCAGGCTGGTGCCGATGAACGCGCACGAGGTCCCGCAGCCGAGCCCGTCGAGGATGACGCCGTTCGCCGGCCACCCGATCGTGGTCGCGATCGTGCCCGGTCAGCCGGAGCTGGTGGCGCTGACCGCCATCTCCTGGTCGCAGGCGGCCGGCAACCCGCCCCTGTACTTCGCCTACGTCGACACCACCCGGTTCGTCCTCGAGGAGTTCCCCGACGGCACCGTGCGGCACGGCGAGGTCGACCCCGACACCGTCGACGACCGCTGGGAGGACCGGCGGATCCAGATCGTCGAGACGTTGACCCGGGTGATGGACGGCACCGGCGTGCCGTGGGAGTTCCGGTACCTGGCCGGGCGGCCCGACCGTTCCCTGACCCACCTGGCTCGCGCGGTGGACGCCGCCGCGATCGTCGTCGGCACGCGTGCCCCCGGTCGCGGTGCGCGGGTGCGGGAGTTCCTCGAGGGCTCGGTCGCCGTGCAGCTGTCCCACCACCAGCACCGGCCCGTGCTCGTCGTCCCGCTGGGCGTCGTCGACTGGAAGACGCCGCTGTGGCGGTGACGCCGCCCGCGCACGTGGGGCCGGCGTACCGCCGGCCCGGTCTGCTGGGACTGGTGGTGCTGGGCGGGGCGGTCGGCACCACCGCGCGCCGGGAGCTGGGCCGCCTGCACCCCGTCGCCACCGGGACGTTCCCCTGGACGACCTTCTGGATCAACGTCACCGGCTCCCTGCTGCTCGGCCTGCTGCTCGAGTCGCTGGCTCGCAGCGGTCCGGACCACGGCTGGCGTCGGGCCCTCCGGCTCGGCATCGGCACCGGGGTGATGGGCGGGTACACCACCTACAGCACCTTCATGGTGGAGTCGGACCTGCTGATCCGGGCCGGCCGCGTCGGGCTGGCGACGGCCTACGTCGCGGGCAGCGTCGCCGCCGGGGTGCTCGCGGCTCTGGTCGGCATCCTCGCCGCGCGGGCGCTGGTGCGGAGGCCGGCATGATCCCTGTGCTGCTGGCGCTGGCGGGCGGCCTGGGTGCCGCGACGCGGTTCGTCGTGGACGGTGTGGTGGGTCGCCACAACCGCCTGCCCTTCCCGCTCGGCACCGTGGTGATCAACGTCTCCGGTGCGCTGCTGCTCGGCGCGCTGACGGGCCTCGCGATGCGGTACCCGGGCCTGTCGGACGAGAAGGTGGTGCTCGGCACCGGCTTCCTGGGCGGCTACACCACGTTCAGCACGGCCAGCGTCGAGGCGGTCCGGCTGGCCACCGGGTCACGCCCGGCGGTCGAGGCGGTGCTGCACGCCGTCGGCATGGCTCTGCTCGGGCTCGCCGCCGCGGGCCTCGGCCTCTGGCTCACCCTCCCCTGACCCGGGGCTCAGGACGTGGCCGTGAGGCACTCGAACCCGGTGGCACCGTCGAGGTAGCCGGGCGAGGGCTTCGAGCAGAGCTCGGGCCGCGCGACGACCGAGGACACGCGGTACATCGCCCGGCTGGAGGAGCAGTCGACGGAGGTCAGCCTGCCGCCGCTCCCCTCGGTCCAGCACGACCCGACCCCGTCGGTCGGTGAGGACGGACCGTGGAGCAGCGCCACCAGGACGAGGAGCACCACCACCGCACCACCCACCGCGGGGCCCCACCACCCGCGCTTCAGGGCGGCCACCAGCCCGCGCGGCTGCGGTCGGGTGACCCAGAACTGCCATCCCGCGGGGGCCGCCGGCCAGGTGGGATCGGGCAGATGGCCCCGCCGCGGGTCGAAACCGGCAGGCGTCAGCCACCCCGGCGGAGCGTTGAAGACGGTGTCCGCACCGCCGCGCGGAGCCGCCGTGATCACGCCAGCCCCCCGGTCCGCATCCCGGCCTCGACCTGCTCGCGGATGCCCGCCACATGGGCGGGGCTCAGCTGCAGCTCCGCGGCGACGGCGGACACCGGCTCGCGCAACCGGTCGGTGGGCGACAGGCGGGCGCCGAGCAGAACCAGCCGCCGGACGAAGTCCTCGCGGCCGTCGATCGACATGCTGGTGGCCAGCGGTGCCACGTAGGTCAGCGCCGTCCGCCGGTCGGCGAAGGCGTTGACGTCGGCCCGCAGCCGGTGCTCGTCGTACGGCTGCGCCACGCCCGGACGGTCCCGCAGGGCCGCGCAGGCCAGCGCGACGACCTCGCCGGTGGGGCTCAGCCGGGACACCAGGTGCGCCACCCCCGCCCGCGCCGCCAGCCCCAGCGTGTGCTCGAACACGGCGACGGTCGGCGCCTCCAGCGCCACCTCCGTGAACGTGCCGTGGCACGCGTCGCACTGGACGAAGGTTCCCAGCCGCTCCAGCGGGATGACGGGGATGAAGAACAGCGTGAACCACCGCCGTGCGGCGAGGTGCCGGTACGTCCGGTCCCCCAGGCACCGTGGGCAGTAGAAGACACCGGTCGCGATCAACGCCTTGAACGCGCGCCAGCCCCAGATGATCATGCGGTCCCCCTGCGAGCACTGCCGACCTGGTGAGGGCCTCGACCCTCACCGTTGACAGCGCACAGCGTGGCACCGGCACGGTCACCGCGAGGGGCGATCGCACCACCGGCGGAGCGGATTCACTCGAACGCCCCGCCGGACTGCCTGGCCGGGCTAGCGGGCCACGCGGTACTGCGCGGTGATCGGGCAGTCGAACGGGTCCCGGGCGCCCAGCCCGACCCGGTTCAGGTACTGCACCACCGTGCGGTAGGACCGTGCGGCGCTGACCTCGGTGTAGTGGATGCCGTGGGCCCGGCAGAAGTCGCGCACCAGCGGCTGCACCTGGCGCAGGTTCGGCCGCGGCATGCTGGGGAACAGGTGGTGCTCGATCTGGTAGTTCAGACCGCCCATCGCCACGTCCGTCAGCCGCCCGCCGCGGATGTTGCGGCTCATCAGCACCTGACGGCGCAGGAAGTCGATCTTGCTGTCCCGCGGCACGATCGGCATGCCCTTGTGGTTCGGCGCGAACACCATGCCCATGTACAGGCCGAACAGCGCCAGCTGCACGGCGAGGAACGCCACCGCCATCCCGAACGGCAGCAGCCAGAACACCAGGGCCAGGTGCCCGCCGAGCCGCAGGGTGACGAAGGCGATCTCGACGGGGCGCCGCTTCACCGGGCCCCGGCCGAAGATCGTCTTCACCCCGGAGACGTGCAGGTTGAGGCCTTCCAGCAGCAGCAGGGGGAAGAAGAACCACCCCTGACGCTCGCGGAACCACCGTGCCAACCCCGTGCTGGGACGTCGCTCGTCCTCGTTGTGGAAGCGCAGCACGTCCATCTCGATGTCCGGGTCGGCGCCCACCTGGTTCGGCTTCGCGTGGTGCCGCGAGTGCTTGTGCTGCCACCAGCCGTAGCTCATGCCGGCATACAGGTTCGCGATCACCAGGCTGCCCCAGTCGTTCCACCGGCCGGAGGCGAAGATCTGGCGGTGCGCGGCGTCGTGGCCCAGGAACATCGCCTGGCCCAGCAGCAGGGCGAGCAGGGCCGCGACCACCAGCTGCCACCATGAGTGCCCGACGAGGACGAACGCGGTGAACGTGGCGAGCAGGCCGACGGTCAGCACCGCGAACTGCGTCCAGTACCAGCCGAGCCGCCGGCGCATCAGACCCGACTCCTGCACGGTGCGGGCCAGCTCGGTGAACTCGCTGAGCTGACGCTCCCGCGGACGCAGGACGGGCGGATCAGCGGTCGCGACGGTACGGGTGTCCATGGGTTCCCCTCCGGATAGGCGGGAGGGTGTCCCCCACGAGTGTGGGACTGAAGTCCCGGGTCCTGCGAGAGTACGCCCCGAGGCGCCGGGGCCGCTCGACGCGCCGGGGGCAGCGAGCGACACGCCGGTCAGCGCGTCTCGAGCGCGTCGAGGGCCGCGCGCAGGGCGGACCGGACCTCGGCGGCGACCTCCGTGAGCGCAGAGGTGCCGGTCAGCTCCACCATCAGCGCGGGGTCCATCGCATCGACCAGGGTCCGTCCGTCGGCCCCGGCACGGACGGTCAGCGAGCAGGGCAGCAGCAGACCGACGCGCTCCTCCGCCTGCAGCGCCCGGTAGGCGTAGGCGGGGTTGCACGCGCCGAGCAGCAGCTGCCGCGGCACGTCGACGTCGAGCTTCGTCTTGAGCGTGCCCGAGAGGTCCACCTCGGTGAGGATGCCGAACCCCTGGGTGGACAGGGCCTCGCGCAGCGCGGCGACGGTGCGGTCGAAGTCGAGGTCGACGGTGGTGGAGAGGGCGAAGCTCATGGCGGTCCTCCTGGGGCGACGTGGACGAGAGTCCAGCATACCCCTAGGGGTATCTCCTCGCCGATCGCCCTAGGCCGACGGGAACCTCATCCGCGTCTCACCCGTCGACTGAGCCGGCGCAGCCGCGCTCGACCGGCGCGGCGTGGCGCCGACGGCCCGGCGCTCAGCCACGGCCACCGGACGGTGAAAGCGAACGGCGGTGCGCACCGGGAGCCGCTGTTCCCCCGGTGCGCACCGCCGCCGCGTTGCGCTCGGCTACAGAGTGCCTGCGCGCCGCTTGTTGACCAGGTCGAAGGCGACGGCGGCGAGGAGCACGAGGCCCTTGATCGCCATCTGCCAGGCGGGGTTCACCGCCATGATCGACAGGCCCATGTTGAGCACGCCCATGATCAGGGCGCCGACGATCGCGCCGGAGATCCGGCCGATGCCACCGGTGACCGCCGCGCCGCCGATGAAGCAGGCGGCGATCGCGTCGAGCTCGTAGTTGCTGCCCGCGGCGGCCACGGCCGCACCGGCCCGCGAGGAGGTGACGATGGCCGCGACACCCGTGAGCGCACCGATGTTGACGAAGATCGAGAAGTCGATCGCCTTGGTGTTGACACCGGACAGGATCGCCGCCGGACGGTTGCCGCCGATGGCGTAGATGCGCCGGCCGAACACCGTGTTGCCCATCACGAACGAGTACGCGATCACCAGCACGCCGACGATCACCAGCACGATCGGCGTGCCGCCCGAGCTGAGGGACAGCACGAACGTCAGGGCGCCGATGGCGACGGCGACCAGCGCGTTCTTGCTGACGAACGCGAGCAGCGACTCCACGTGCAGACCGTGCTTGCGCTTGGCCAGCCGGGACCGCAGCTGCGTGAACACCACCGCGGCGATGCCGACCAAGCCCAGCAGCAACGTCAGGGCGTCGAGGTTCCCGGCGAAGCCGAGCACGTTGGGCAGCGACCCGTTGGAGATGCGGACGTAGCCGTTGGGCAGGCCCGCGATGGTCTCGCCTACCAGGACGATCGCGAGGCCGCGGAACAGCAGCATGCCGGCGAGGGTGACGATGAAGGCCGGGATCCCGACGTAGGCGATCCAGAACCCTTGCCACGCCCCCGCGAGGGCGCCGACCAGGATGCCCACCAGCACGGCGAGCAGCCACGGCAGGTGCATGTCCCGCATCGAGATGGCCACCACGCCGCCGATGAACGCCACCATCGAGCCGACCGACAGGTCGATGTGCCCGGCGACGATGACCATCAGCATGCCGATGGCCAGGATCATCACGTAGGCGTTCTGCTGGAACAGGCTCGCGACGTTGTTCGCCAGCAGCAGCTTGCCGTGCGTGAGGACCTGGAACAGCAGCAGCAGGACGACGAGCGCGCCGAAGATCCCGTACTGCCGGACGCTGCTGCCCAGTGCTGAGCCCCGGGTCGCCTCACCCTCGACCGCGCCCGTCAGGGGCGTCGTTTCCGTGCTCATCGCGTAGTCCCGTTCTTGTCCATGGTCATGAGGTGCATGAGGTGCTCCTGGGTGGCGTCCGCCCTGACGACCTCGCCCGTGACGCTGCCCTGGCTGAGCGTGTAGATGCGGTCGCAGACCCCGATGAGCTCCGGCAGCTCGGAGGAGATGAGGATGACGGCCTTCCCCTCGTCCGCCAGCCGGTTCACGATCGTGTAGATCTCGTACTTGGCGCCGATGTCGATGCCGCGGGTGGGCTCGTCCAGGATCAGCACGTCCGGGTCGGCGAAGATCCACTTGGACAGGACGACCTTCTGCTGGTTGCCGCCCGAGAGCTTGCCGACCAGGGCCGCCACCGTGGGCGACTTGACCGCCAGCTCCTTGCGGAACCGCTCCGCCGTGGCGAGCTCGACGTTCTTGTCGACGACGCCCCAGCGAGCGACCTTGCCCAGCGCCGACGCGCTGACGTTGTGCTGGATGGTGTCGATGAGGTTGAGGCCGTACCGCTTGCGGTCCTCGGTGGCGTACGCGATGCCGGCCCGGATGGCGGCCTGCACCGTTGAGGTGTCCACCTCCTCGCCGTTCTTGTAGACCCGACCCGAGACGCCGGTGCCGTACCGGCGGCCGAACACGCTCATCGCGAGCTCGGTGCGGCCGGCACCCATCAGCCCGGCGAGCCCGACGATCTCGCCGCGCCGCACGTTCACCGACGCGTTGCGCACCACGACGCGCTGCCGGTCGATCGGGTGGTGGACCGTCCAGTCCTCGATGCGGAGCACTTCCTCGCCGATCGTCGGCGTGTGCTCCGGGAACCGGTGGTCCAGCGCGCGGCCGACCATGCCCCGGATCAGGCGGTCCTGGGTCACCGGCTCCGCACCGTGCATGTCGAGCGTCTCGATGGTGCGCCCGTCCCGGATCACCGTCGTGGAGTCCGCGATCGCCTCGAGCTCGTTGAGCTTGTGGCTGATGATGATCGAGGTGATGCCGTCGTCCCGGAGGCCGCGGATCAGGTCGAGCAGGTGGTCGCTGTCCTCGTCGTTCAGCGCGGCCGTCGGCTCGTCGAGGATGAGGAGCTTGACCTCCTTGGACAGCGCCTTGGCGATCTCGACCAGCTGCTGCTTGCCCACGCCGATGTCGGTGACGCGGGTGTCCGGGGGCTCGGTGAGCCCGACGCGCCGCAGCAGCCGGGCCGCCTCGGAGTTCGTCTTGTTCCAGTCGACGACGCCGCGCCGGCTGCGCTCGTTGCCGAGGAAGATGTTCTCGGCGAGCGACAGGTACGGGCTGAGCGCGAGCTCCTGGTGGATGATGACGATGCCCTTGCGCTCGGAGTCGCGGATGCCGCGGAACTCCACCGGCTCGCCGTCGAAGACGATCTCGCCCTCGTAGCTGCCGTGCGGGTAGACCCCTGACAGGACCTTCATCAGGGTCGACTTGCCCGCACCGTTCTCACCGCAGATCGCGTGCACCTCGCCGCGGGTGACCGCGAGGTTGACGTCGTTCAGCGCGATGACACCCGGGAAGCGCTTGGTGATGCCGCGCATCTCGAGGATGGTGCTCTGCTCCATGAGTTCCTCACTCCGGTAGGGCTGCCGGGACGGACGGGCGCCGCCGGCCCGCGTGATGCGGACCGGCGGCGCGCGACGTCACAGACCGAGGTCGGAGGCGGAGTAGAACCCGGAGTCCACCAGCGACTTCTTCACCGTGTCCTTGGTGACCACCTGCGGCGCGAGCAGGTAGGTCGGGACGACCTTCTTGCCGTTGTCGTACGTCTTGGTGTCGTTGACGTCAACGGTCTGGCCCTTGACCACCTGGTCGACCATCTTGGCGACCTCGTCACCGAGCGCCCGGGTGTCCTTCCAGACCGTCATGGACTGCTTGCCCTGGAGCATGTTCAGGACGTTCGCCTTGTCGGCGTCCTGGCCGGTCAGCACCGGCCAGTCGGCACCCGGCTTGTAGCCGGCGGCGTCGAGCGCCTGGGCGATGCCCAGCGCGAGGGAGTCGTTCGGGGACAGGACGACCTGGATCTTCTTGCCGCCCGCGTAGAACGAGTTGATGCGGTTCTGCATCTCGGACTGAGCCGTCTCGGACTTCCACTCCTGGATGCCGATCGAGGTCCAGTCGGCGTCCGTCTTCGGGGCCTTGCCGGAGGGGACGACGAGCTTGCCGGACTGGACGTAGGGGTTCAGCACGTCCCAGGCGCCGGAGAAGAAGAACTTGGCGTTGTTGTCGTCGGGCGAACCGGCGAAGGGCTCGAGGTTGAACGGACCCTTGCCGTCCTTCAGGCCGAGGGCCGTCTCGATGAACTGGCCCTGCAGCTGGCCGACCTTGTAGTTGTCGAACGTGGCGTAGTAGTCGACGTTCGGGGACTCGTTGATCAGGCGGTCGTACGCGATCACCTTCGCGCCCTTGTCCGCAGCCTGCTGCAGCACCGGGCCGAGCGCCTTGCCGTCGATGGAGGCGATGACCAGGACCTTGGCGCCCTGGTTGATCATGTTCTGCAGCTGCGTGACCTGCTGGTCCACCTTGTTGTCGGCGTACTGCAGGCTGGTCTGGTAGCCCGCCTTCTTCAGCAGGTCCTCCAGGTGGGCACCGTCGCGGTTCCACCGCTCGAGGCTCTTGGTCGGCATCGCGATGCCGACCAGGGTGCCCGCCGCGTTCGCCGAGGTGGCGCCCCCGGCGGGAGTGTTGTTGGTGCGGGTGCTGCTGCATCCGGCGACCGAGGCGAGCGCGAGAGCCGCGCCCATCACGACCGCGACCAGCTTGGTCCGTGTCAACGTCATCGTCGTCCTGACCTCTCACAACACCGACCGGACCCCCCGGTCGGGTGCACGGCGCCGCTCCGTCGCGGGCCGCCGTCGTGGGCGCTCGGCGGCGCGTGCCGGCCGGTACCCCTTTTTGTTGTCGGGCAGAACTAAACCATCGTCGGACAGGGTCGGACAACGCTTCGACGGCTCGGCAAGGTCACAATGCGGCAACGGTGGCCGCGACGGGTCAGGCGACCCAGGCCTCGGCGTCGTCCACGACGCCCCGCAGGACGGTCAGCGCGCCGCCCGCCATCGCGGGCAGCTCCCCGGCGCGGGCGCGCGTGACGGCCGGTGTGGACCAGGGGGCGAAGATCACCATCTGCTGCAGGCAGGCCTCGACCTCGCGGTGCAGGTGGTCGAACAGCTGACCGAAGCTGCCACCCAGCACCACCTCGCCGATGTCGAGGATGTTGGCCGCCGCCGCGAGCGCCGTGCCGAGCATCCGACCGGCGTCCCGGACCGCCGCCAACGGCTGGGCCTCGCCGCGCTCCGCAGCCGCCGCGAGGTCGGCGATCGTCGCTCCGACCGGCATCCCGGCCGCCCGCAGCATCAGCGCCTGGCCGGCGAGCGCCTCGAGGCCACCTCGCTCGGCACCGAGCGCGGGTTCGACCACCACGTGCCCGATCTCACCGCTCCACCCGTGCCGGCCCGCGAAGATCTCGCCCTCGAGGACGATCGCGCCACCGATGCCGAGCTCGCCGGAGACGTAGAAGAACGACGGCGCCACCCGGCCCCGACGTGCCCACGCCTCGGCACGGGCGGCCACGTTCGCCTCGTTCGCCAGGCTGGGCGGGAAGGCGGCCAGCACCGGGTGCCGGGACATCAGCCGGACGACGTCCACGTCGCGCCAGCCCAGGTTGGGTGCGTACCGCAGCGGACCGGTGACCCGGTTGACGAGGCCGGGCAGCGCCAGTGCCGTCCCCGCGACGCGCAGCCCCGCCTCCTGCAGGTCCAGGATCACCCGGCCGGCCAGGTCGGCGAGGCGACCCAGGGCGACCTCCGGGTCGCTGCCGCGCAGGTCCTCCTCGACCACGTGCTCGAACAGCACACGCCCGGCGAGGTCCACCGCGCGCAGGCCGTAGTAGTCGACGTTCACCTCCATGCCGAGGGCGGCCACCGTGCCGAGCGCACCGGCCAGCGGCACCGCCGGCCGGCCGGCACGTCCGACCAGCACCGGGTCGAGCTCGCGGACCAGTCCGGCGGACAGCAGCTGGTCGGCGATGCCGGAGACTGTGCCGCGGGACAGCCCGAGCGAGGCGGCGATCTGGGCGCGGGAGACGGGCTCACGGGCCTGCAGCACGGCGCCTAGCACGGCGGACAGCGGGGAGAGGCGCGCCGGGCGCGCGGCGCCGCGGCTGGCGGGGGCGTCCCCGTCGACGCCGTCGGGCTGCATGGCGCACACCCTAGCGGCGGGCGCGCTCACGCCCACCGGCGCGCGCTCAGCGGCCGCGGAGCTCGACCCGGCGGATCTTGCCCGAGATCGTCTTGGGCAGGACGTCGACGAACTCGACGACGCGCGGGTACTTGTACGGCGCCGTGCGGGACTTCACGAACTGCTGGATCTCGTGGGCCAGCTCGGTGGACCCCGTGTACGGCTCCGCCAGGACGATGGTCGCCTTGATCACCACGCCACGGATCTCGTCCGGGACGCCCGTGATGGCGCACTCCCGGACGGCGGGGTGGTCGTGCACGATCGACTCGACCTCGAAGGGTCCGACGCGGTAGCCGGAGGTCTTGATCATGTCGTCGGTGCGGCCGACGTACCAGAGGTAGCCGTCGGCGTCCGCCGTCGCCAGGTCGTGCGTGTGGTAGTACCCGTCGTGCCAGGCGGCGTCGGTGATCGCGTCGTCGTCGGCGTAGCCGAGGAACAGGCCCAGCGGGCGGGCGTCGCGGTCGGCCCGGACGCAGATCTCGCCCTCCTCCCCCGGTGCCGCGACGGTGCCGTCCTCGCGGAGCAGCACCACGTCGTAGGCGGGCGACGGGGTGCCCATCGAGCCCGGGCGGGCCGGCTGCCAGTAGGCGGTGAACGCCGCGAGCGTCATCTCCGTCTGGCCGTAGCCCTCCTTGAGCTCCAGGCCGGTCAGGCCACGGAACTTCTCGGCCACCACGGGGTTCATCGCCTCGCCGGCGGTGGTCGCGTGGCGCAGGTTCGACAGGTCGTAGCCGGACAGGTCCTCGGCGACCAGGAACCGGTAGATGGTGGGCGGGGCGCAGAACGTGGTCACCTGCGCGTCGTGCAGGTGCTGGAGCATCTTCTTGGGGTCGAACCGGTCGAAGTCGTAGACGTCGACGGCGGCCTCCATCAGCCACTGCCCGTAGAGCTTGCCCCACACCGACTTGGCCCAACCGGTCTCGCTGACGGTCAGGTGCAGACCGTCCGGGTCGACGTGCTGCCAGTACTTGGCCGTGGAGATGTGGGCGATCGGGTAGCTGTGGTCGTGCAGCACCATCTTCGGCTCGGCGGTGGTCCCGGAGGTGAAGTAGAGCAGCAGCGGGTCCGTGGCGACGGGGCGGTCGGCGCCCGTCGGGGCGACGAACGGCTGCGCGGCGGCGACGCCCGCGTCGAAGTCGTCCCAACCCTCGCGGGCCCCGTGGACCGCTGCGCGGATCAGGCCGAGGCCCAGGTCGGCAGCCGCCTCGTCGACCGCCGCGGCGACGTCGCCCTCCTGGGTGCAGACGACCGCGCGGATCTCGGCCTTGCGCAGGCGGTAGTGCAGGTCGTGGGTCTTCAGCTGGTTGGTGGCCGGCACCGCCACCGCGCCGATCTTGTGCAGCCCGACGATCGCCCACCAGAACTGGGGGTGCCGCTTGAGGATCAGCAGCACCCGGTCGCCCTTGCGGACCCCGGCCTGCTGGAAGTAGGACGCGGCCTGGTCCGACAGCCGCGCGATGTCGGCGAACGTGTACTCCGCCACCGCGCCCGAGTCGTCCGTCCAGCGCAGCGCCCGCTTGTCCGGGCTGCGCCGCGCCAGCTCGTCGACGACGTCGTACCCGAAGCTGAAGTCCGGCGGGCAGGTCAGCGAGAAGGCGGTGGGGTGGCCCTCGGCGCCCACGGTCTCGGAGAGGTAGCGCTGGTGCAGGGCAGGCATGTGACGGTCCTAGCGAGGTGACGAGGCGAGGTGACGAGGAGGGGTCACGACGAGCGTCCCGCGGGGCGCGGCACGACGTCGACCCCGGCAGCCGTGCCTGGCGACGCTACTCCCCTGCACCGGCCAGGACCTGGGCCGTCTCGCCCGTGCGGGCCCTCAGTCCTCCGGCGACGCACCCTGTCGCAGATGAACCGTCGCGAGCGCCGCGAGCTGCCGCGCCCGCTCCTCCGTGGCGCGCGCCCAGACGTCGGCCACCACCTCGCCGTTCCGCCCGAGAATCGTCACGAGCATCTGCGACGCCAGGCGTCCTGCGACGAAGAGCCTCAGCTGATCTGGCGTCTCGACAGCCCATCGCACAGGCTCTGCACCCATCCGGACACCACCCTGCGTCGGGACCCACTCGACGGTCCCCGGTGAGAATCGGAGGGTTCCAGGCAGCGTGATGTTCAGGTTCTTCGTCCTGATCCGAGCTCCGCCGTCCATCGCGGCCCACGCGGGCAGCAGGGCCGGGCAGGTGCCGCCCGCCGCGCGGGTCGCGCGGACACGAACAGCGAGCGTGAGCGCAGCGAGAGCGAGCAGCCCGATGGCCGCGACGATCAGCGCGGGCACGACGCCGACCACGACGGCTTGCCGGACGAGCAGGAGCGCCACGACGGCGCCGAACACCGCGACCTGCGTCCGCCTTCCCTTCATCCGCTCGCTGGCGTAGGTGTCCGGAATCACCTCTCCAGGTCGATCGCCTTGCACCCGCGGCCCTCTCGCATCCGGCTGTTGCAGCCGGCGGTGCGACGGTACCCGGCAGGACGCCCCGGACGGGGGCGTCTCAGGTGTCCCACTGAGCGCCAGGCGGCGGGAGGCCGCGAGCGCGAGGGGTGGACCGCCTGGGCCTCCGCGGAGCGGCCGGGAACGACGCCGGCGTCCACCGATCGACCATGCGTCAGCGCACGTGGACGGGCCGGTCGGCGGTGGGTTCCCTACGCTGGCGCCAGGCCCAGGGCGAGGAGGTCGGTGTCGGTGACGTCGCGTGAGCAGGGCCCGTCGACGCGGTTCGACGCGGAGCCGGGCACCGATCCGGAGCACTGGTTCCTCTCCGCGGTGGACCGCGGCAACCCGGACACCGTGCTGGACAGCCGGCACGCCGACGGCCTCGCGTGGACCCTCGGCAACGAGGTGACGCCCCTGGTGCACGGCTCGGCGTACTTCGCGGCGCTGCTCGCCGCCGTCCAGGCGATGGGCGACGGGGACCTGCTGCTGTTCACCGACTGGCGCGGCGACCCCGACGAGCGGCTCGGTGGACCGGGCACCGAGGTGGGGCCTGTGTTCGCGGCCGCCGCCGCACGCGGCGTCGACGTGCGGGGGCTGGTGTGGCGGTCGCACTGGGACCGGTTCCGGTTCAGCGCGGCGCAGAACCGGCACCTCGGCGAGGAGATCGACGCGGCCGGCGGGCAGTGCCTGCTGGACATGCGGGTGCGTCCGCTGGGCTCCCACCACCAGAAGCTGGTGGTGCTGCGGCACCGCGACCGCCCGCAGGACGACGTCGCCTTCATCGGCGGCATCGACCTGTGCCACAGCCGGCACGACGACGAGGCCCACCACGGGGACCCGCAGCCGGTGGAGATGGCGCCGGTGTACGGGCCGACCCCGCCGTGGCACGACGTGCAGCTGCAGATCCAGGGTCCGGCGGTCGGCGACGCCGAGGCGGTGTTCCGCGAGCGCTGGCAGGACGCGACGCCGCTAACCCTGAACCCGCTGCGCCGGCTCGAGGACCTGCTGCGCGGCACCCGCACCCGGGTGCGTCCGCTGCCGCCGCAGCACCCCGACCCGGAGCCGTGCGGCACCGCCGCCGTGCAGCTGCTGCGCACCTATCCCCCGCGTTTCCCGGCGTACCCGTTCGCACGCCGGGGCGAGCGCTCGGTGGCGCGGGGGTACATCGCGGCGCTGCGCCGCGCGCAGCGCCTGGTGTACCTGGAGGACCAGTACCTGTGGTCTGCGGACGTGGCGGCCGCGTTCGCCCGGGCGCTGCGGCGCTCCCCGGACCTGCGGCTGGTGGTGGTGGTACCGCTGCACGCCGACCAGGGCGGACGCGACGCCGAGGTGCCTACTGAGCTGGGGCGACTGCACGCGCTGCGGCTGCTGCGCCGGGCCGGCGGCCGGCGGGTGGGCATCTACGGCGTGGAGAACGAGGCCGGGACGCCGATCTACGTGCACGCCAAGGTGTGCGTGGTGGACGACGCGTGGGCGTGCATCGGGTCGGACAACGCCAACCGGCGGTCGTGGACGCACGACAGCGAGCTGAGCGCGGCGTTCGTCGAGGGGACCACCACCGGCACGGCCCGGTCGTTGCGCGTCGAGCTGGCCGCCGAGCACCTCGGGGCGGCGGCGCCCGACGACCTGGACGACCCGGTCGGGTGGTTCGACGCGTACCGCTCCGCGGCCGCGGCGCTCGACGCGTGGTACGCGGGTGGACGACGAGGGCCGCGACCGCCGGGACGCGTGCGCGCGTACCGGCCGGGGCACATCAGCGTGCTCGACCGGCTGTGGGCCGAGCCCTTCTACCGGTGGGTGTACGACCCGGACGGCCGGGCGCCGGCGGACCGGCTCGCGCGGCGGTTCTGACCTGCCACCGAGCGACCTCAGCCGAGGTCGTTGCGGAACCGCCCCGTGACGTCGTCCACCGCCGCCCCCACGGTCGGCGCGAACCGGTCCGGGCCGAACCGCTCGTCCAGGCCCAGCCGGTGCAGGCGGTCCCGCACCGGGTCCTTCATCTCGGCGATCACCAGCCGGATGCCGCGGGAGGCGAGGTGGTCGTCGAGCTCCACGAGCTCGTCCACCGCGGTGGCGTCCACGTCCGTGATCGGCTCCGCGGCGAGGATCACCGTGCTGACCGGATCGGCGGCGGCGTCGACCACCGCCCGCACGTAGTCGTCGAAGATCCGGCCGTTGGCGAAGAACAGCGGCGCGTCGAACCGGACGATCACCAGGCCGGGGATCCGCTCGGCGGCGGGGTTGCGGCTGACGTCGTGGTACCCGCGGACGCCCGGCACCAGCCCCAGCTCCGCGCGGTAGGGGCGCCACGCCTGCTGGACGAACGCGAGGAACGACAGCGCGACGGCGACGACGATGCCGCGCAGCACGCCGACCAGGACGATCCCGCCGAGGGCCGCCAGCGACAGCAGCCCCTCCACCGGGCTGGTCCGCAGCAGCCGCACGAACCCCGGCACGTCCACCAGCCCGGCCGCCGCGACGATCACCACCGCCGCGAGCGTCGCCGACGGGAGGTACGCGGTCACGCCTGGCGCGGCGAGCACGAAGGCCGTCACCAGCAGCGCACCGACCACACCGACCAGCTGCGTGCGGCCGCCGGCCTGCTCCGCGACGGCGCTGCGCGACGACGACGCCGACACGGGGAACCCGCCGGTGAGCCCGCTCGCCAGGTTGGCCACCCCGATCGCACCCATCTCGTGGCTGCCGTCCACCGAGTCGCCGCGCCGGGCGGCCAGCGTGCGGGACAGCACGCCGGTGTCGGCGAAGGCGATCAGCGCGATGCCGAGAGCCGGGCCCGTGAGGGCCGCGACGTCGTGCCACGTGATGCCGGTGAGGGCCGGTGCGGGCAGGCCGGCCGGCAGCGCCCCGACCACCGGCAGCCGAGCGCGCCAGCCGAGGGCGGCCACGAGCGCCGTCGAGACGACGACGGCGACCAGCACGCCGGGGATCCGGCCGACCACACGGCGCCCGGCGAGCAGCCGCAGGCCGAGGATCACCGCAAGGGATCCGAGACCGAACGTGAGCGCCGTCGGGGTGGTGCGGCCGTCGGCGATCCCGCGGGCCGTCTCCGCCACCTGCTGCAGCGGCGAGTCGGTGCCGATGGAGAAGCCGAGCAGCTTGGGCAGCTGGCCGACCACCACCACCAGCGCGATGCCGTTGAGGTAGCCGATGCGGATCGGCTTGGACAGCACGTCGGTCACCAGGCCCAGCCGCAGCACGCCGCCGAGCAGCAGCACCGCGCCGACCAGCAGCGCGAGCACGCCGCCGAGGGCGATCGCGCGGCGGTCGTCGCCGAGCGCCAGGGGTACCACGGCGGCCGCGATGATCGGCGCGAGCGAGGAGTCCGGGCCGAGCACCAGGACGCGCGAGGGGCCGACCAGCGCGTACACCAGCAGCGGCACGACGGTCGCGTACAGCCCGGCCTGCGGCGGGAGGCCGGCGGCCTGCGCGTACCCCATGCCGGCCGGGATCAGCAGGGCGGTGACGACGGCGCCGGCGGTCAGGTCCTCGCGCAGCCACGCGCGCCGGTAGCCCCGCGCGACGCCCACACCGGGCAGCAGGTGCACGAGCCGGTGGCCCATGCACCGACCCTAGTGAGCGCCCCGCCGCATCGGTCCTGGTGCGGTGCGTGCTCCGCGTGCCGCGGCTCGCCGTGGACGGAGGTGCGGATCGCGGCAGATGCCGCGAAGGTGTGCGGTGTGACAGCGGCCTCTGCGCTCGGCACGACGACTGCCGTCGTCGTCCTCGCCCTGGTGCTCGGGTTCGCCGTCAGCCGCCCGCGCGGCCTTCCCGAGGCCGTGGCCGCGGTGCCGGCGGCCGTGCTGGTGCTGGTGGTCGGGCTGGTGCCCTGGCGTGCGGCGTGGGACGAGATCTCCGGGCTCGCGCCGACCGTCGGGTTCCTCGCGGCGATCCTGGCGCTGGCGGAGCAGGCCCGCGCGCACGGCGTGTTCACGTGGGCCGGTGAACGGATGGCGCGGGCGTCGAACGGCTCGGCGCCGCGGCTGCTCAGCGCGGTGTTCGTGGTGGCCGCGGCGACCACCGCGGTCCTGAGCCTGGACGCCACCGTGGTGCTGCTGACGCCCGTCGTGCTGGCCGCCGCCACCGCGATCCGCGCACGGCCCCGCCCCGGCGTGTACGCCTCCACCCACCTGGCGAACTCCGCCTCGACGCTGCTGCCGGTGTCGAACCTGACCAACCTGCTCGCGTTCGGTGCCGCCGGGCTGTCGTTCGCGGGGTTCAGCGCGCTGATGGCGCTGCCATGGTTGGTGACGGTGGCCGCGGAGTACGTCGTCTTCCGGCTGTTCTTCCGCTCCGACCTGCGCACGCCCGTGCACGCGACGCCGGTGGAGGTGGGTCCGGCGCCGGTGTTCGCCCTGGTGGTGCTGGGTGCGGCGCTGATCGGCTTCGCCGCCGCCGAGCCGATCGGCGTGCCGCCGGCGCTGGTCGCGGTGGTCGCCGTCGTCGTGCTGGCGGCGCGGAACCTGCGGCACGCACCGGTGCCGACGCTGCGTCGGCTGGTGCACGCGGCCAACCCGGTGTTCCTGCTGTTCGTGCTGGCCCTCGGCGTGGTGGTGCTGGGCGTGCGGCTCGGGCCGCTCGGCAGCGGGCTGGCGCACCTGGTGCCGACGCGTGCCGACCTGCCGGGGCTGCTGCTGGCCGCCGGGCTCGCGGCGGTGGCGGCGAACGTGCTGAACAACCTGCCGGCGACCCTGGTGCTGGTGCCCGTGGTGGCGCACTCCCCCGCGCTGGTGCTGGCGACGTTGCTGGGCCTGAACATCGGCCCGAACCTGACCTACGTGGGATCGCTGGCCACGCTGCTGTGGCGGCAGGTGCTGCACGGCCACGGCAAGGCGCCGTCCACGTCGGTGTTCGTGCGGCTGGGGCTGGCGACGGTGCCGGTGACGCTGGTGCTGGCGGTGGTGGCGCTGTGGGTGTCGGTGCGGATCGGAGGCGTGCGATGAGGGCGGTCGTCTGGTTGATGGAGGGCACCTGGGAGGCGTGCGTCGACGCGGCGGCGGGGCTCGGGCTCACCGACGTGCGCCTGGTGCACGTGCTCGACGAGGAGACCGAGGCCGGGTGGGAGGGCGGCCCGCTGGGGCTGATGGGCCGCGGACGACGACGGCCCGACGACCGGCTCGGGCGTACCTGCAACCCGCTCGACGAGGCGGGGAGCCACCTGCTGACCGCGGCGGCGGCCCGGCTCGGCGGTCGGTCCGGCGGCGCCGGCAGCCCCGGCTCAGGCCCGGAGGTTCTCCAGCTGCACGGCCGCACCGAGACGGTGGTGCTGGACGCGTGCGCCGGCGCGGACCTGCTGATCTGCGCGCGCGACGGCGTGCGCACCGAACGGGGTCCGCACAGCCTGAGCAAGGTGACCCGTTACGTGGTGGACCACGCGCCGTGCGCGGTGCTGCTGGTCTGGCCCGAGGAGGTCCCGGCCGGCGTCGACCTGCCGCCCGCGCCGCGCCCGCCGCGCTGACAGGGCCGCTAGGCGACCGCGACGGACTCCAGCTCCTGGGCCTGCTCGACGACGGCGTCGACCACCGCGGCGGCCAGGTCCGGCGCGAGCACGCCGAGCACCCGCTGCACCGCGTCGCGCAGCGTGCCGCCGACCAGGGGCGACAGCTCCTCGAGCCGGGCGTCCGTCACCGCCGCGCCGTGCCCGCGCAGGTGGCACACCCAGGCGGCGACGGGTCGGACGGCACCGACCGGCAGCCGGCCTTCGGCGACCTCGAGGCGCAGCACCGGGACCGTGCGGATCGGCAGCTTCTGGGAACCGTCGAACGCGATCTGGTCGAGCCGATGCGCCATCCGCGGGTTCGCGAACCGGTCGGTCAGCGCAGCCCGGTAGGCCGAGACGTCGGCTGCCGGCAGCGTGAGGTGCGGGGAGGCGGCGTCCCACCACTCCTCGATCCACGCGCGGCACACCGCGTCGCGCATCGCGTCGGCGACGGTGACGTGCCCGCGAATCGAGGCCGCATACGCCAGCATCGAGTGGGCCCCGTTCAGCAGCCACAGCTTGCGCTGCTCGAACGGCGCCACGTCGGTGGTGAACGTCGCGCCCGCGTCCTGCCAGGCGGGACGGCCGGCGGCGAACCGGCCGCTGAGCACCCACTCGGTGAACGGTTCGGTGACCACGGGAGCGCGGTCCTGCACGCCGGTGCCGGCGGCCACGGCGGCCACGTCGGCGGCGGTGGGCTCGGGCGTGATGCGGTCGACCATCGTCGTCGCGAACCCGACCGACTCCTCGATCCACGACCGCAGCGCGGGGTCCACCTGCTCGGCGAGGCCGAGCAGCACGCGGGCGACCGCGGCACCGTTGTCCGGCAGGTTGTCGCACGGCACCACGGTCAGCGGTCCGGCGTCCGCCCGACGACGAGCCAGCAGCCCCGCGACCAGGCGCGCCGGTGCCGTCCGCAGCAGCGCGGTGGGGTCGCGGCGCAGCGTCTCGAGGTCCGCGGCCAGCTCCGGCCGGCCGACGTCGGGATCGCCGGCGGCGTCGCGCACGTACCCCGCCTCGGTGACCGTCGTCGTCACCACCTGCACCGCCGGGTCGGCAAGGTAACCGAGCCAGGCGTCGTGCTCGTCCGCCGCGTGCGCCCGCGCCACGGCGGGCACCACCTCGAACTCGTCGCGCTCCGGCCCGCGCGTCACCAGGGTGTACAGCCCGTCCTGCGCCGCCATGGCCCGCGCCAGGTCCGGCGACCGCCCCGTGAACGCCGCGATCCCCCACTCGCCGCCGTCGCTCGCGTGCGCGGTGTACCAGGCCTGATGGGCGCGGAAGAAGTTGCCGAGCCCCAGGTGCACGTGCCGAACCGGCGGTGCCGGGGTGCTGCGGACGAGCTCGCTCACAGCTTGAACACCTCGCGCGCGCGGCCGGCGACCAGGTCGATCGCGGTGTCCATCGCCTCGTCCTCCTCGAGCCGGTGCTCCGCGACCAGCTGCGCCAGGAACCCGGCGTCCAGCCGCCGCGACATGTCGTGCCGCGCGGGGATCGAGCAGAACGCCCGGGTGTCGTCGATGAACCCGGCGGTGCGGGAGAAGCCGATCGTCTCGGTGATGGCGGACCGCCACCGGCGGATCGAGTCGGGGGCGTCGAGGAACCACCACGGCGCCCCCACGTACACCGCCGGGTAGAACCCGGCGAGCGGCGCCAGCTCACGGGAGAACACCGTCTCGTCCAGCGTGAACAGCACGAGGTTGAGGTTCGGGTGCGTGCCGAACCGCTCGAGCAGGGGCCGCAGGGGCTCGGTGAAGTCGCCGCGCAGCGGGATGTCGTGGCCGGTGTCCGGGCCGAACCGCAGCTTGGACGGGGTGTGGTGGCCGCGCAGCACGCCGGTGTGCAGCGTCATGGTCAGGCCGTCGTCGCAGGCCATCCGGGCCATCTCCAGCAGCATGTGGCGGCGCAGCGCGACGGACTCGTCGGACGTCGCCGTGCCCGCGAGCGCCGCGGCGTAGATCCGCTCGGCCTCGGTGGGCTGGAGCGGGTACGTGCCGGCGTCGACGTGCGCGTGGTCGGCGGAGCGCGCACCGTGCTCGACGAAGTACCGCCGCCGGGCCTCCATCGCGGCGACCCACCCGGCGTACGTCCCGGTGTCGACGTCCGCCACCGACCCCAGCCGGCGCACGGCCTCCGCCCACCCGGGTTCCGCCGACTCCAGGTACCGGTCGGGCCGGAAGGTCGGGATGACGCGACCGCCGAACGTCGGGTCGGCCGCGAGCGCGTCGTGCACGGCGAGGTCGTCGCAGGGGTCGTCCGTGGTGGCCAGCACCTCGAGCCGGAACCGGTCGAACAGGGCCCGCGGGCGGTACTCGGGCGTGGCCAGCCGCGAGGCGAGCTGGTCGTAGATGGCGTCGGCCGTCTCGGCGGAGGGCCGCAACGTCACGTCGAACAGCTCGGACAGCTCCGACTCGAGCCAGTACCGCACCGGCGTGCCGCGGAACACCGACCAGTGCGTGCACAGCAGCTGCCAGGCCCGTCGCGCCGCGGCCTCGTCCAGCGGGCCCTGCCCGACACCGAGGTCCTCGAGCGGGACGCCCGACGCGTGCAGCAGGCGCGTCACGTAGTGGTCCGGGGTGACGAACAGCGCCGCCGGGTCGGCGAACGGCACGTCGTCGAGCAGCATCCGGGGGTCGACGTGGCCGTGCGGGGACACGAGCGGGAGGTCGCGCACCGCCTCGTACAGCGTCCGGGCGAGGCCGCGGACGGACGGGTCGACGGGCAGCAGGCGGTCGGGGTGGACGACCAGGCCGGCGGTGGGGGTGGGCATCGGTGCGGCCTTTCGCACGGGGGGGCTGGTGGGGGTGGCTGCGAGGTGAGGGTCAGGTCACGGTGCCCAGCTGCCAGGGCACGAACTCCTCCTGCCCCAGGTCGAGGCCTTCGCTGACCGTCTCCTGCCCGGAGGCGACGGCGATGATCCGCTCGAAGATCTCGTCGCCCACCTGCTCCAGCGTGGCGGTGCCGTCGACGATGCGGCCGCAGTTGACGTCCATGTCGTCGGACATCCGCTCGAACATCTCGGTGTTGGTGGCGAGCTTGATCGACGGGGCGGGGCGGCAGCCGAACACCGACCCGCGGCCGGTGGTGAAGCACACGACGGTGGCGCCGCCGGCGACGATGCCGGTGACGGAGACGGGGTCGTACCCCGGGGTGTCCATGAACACGAGCCCGCGGCTGGTGATCGGCTCGGCGTACTCGACCACCGCCGACAGGTCGGCCTGGCCGCCCTTCGCCACGGCGCCGAGCGACTTCTCGAGGATCGTCGTCAGGCCGCCCGCCTTGTTGCCCGGCGACGGGTTGTTGTCCAGCGTGCCGCCGCCGGCCGCCGCGTACCCCTGCCACCAGTCCAGCCGGTCGAGCAGCTTGCGCCCCACCTGCTCGGACACCGCGCGTCGGGTCAGCAGGTGCTCGGCGCCGAACACCTCGGGCGTCTCGGCCAGCACCGACGTCCCGCCGGCGGCCACCAGCAGGTCGGAGGCCCGGCCCAGCGCGGGGTTGGCGGTGATGCCGGAGTAGCCGTCGGAGCCGCCGCAGTTCAGGCCCAGCACCAGCTCGCTGATGGGGATCGGCTCCCGACGGCGCTCGTCGAGCACCGGCAGCATCGCCATGATCTGCGCCACGCCCTCGCGCACGGTGGCCCGCACGCCCCCCGTGTCCTGGATGGTCAGCGTGTGCACCAGCGTGTCCGACGGCAGGTCGAGCCCGTCGACCAGCGACTGGACCGGCACCATCTCGCAGCCCAGGCCCAGCACCAGCACACCGCCGACGTTGGGGTGCCGCGCATATCCCCGCAGCGTGCGCACCAGGGCGTTCGCTCCCTCGCTGCCGGGCACCAGGCCGCAGCCGCTGCCGTGGGTCAGCGCGATCACGCCGTCGACGTGGGGGTAGGCCGCCAGGGCGGCGGGTCCGCGGAACTGGTCGGCGATCATCTTGGCGGTCGACGCCGAGCAGTTGACCGACGTGACGATCGCGACGTAGTTGCGGGTGCCCGCGCGGCCGTCGGCCCGGCGGTAGCCGTCGAACGTCCGGCCGACCGGCGCCGGCGGCAGGGTCGCGTGGACGGTGCCGAACTCGTGGGCGCGGACGGTGTCGTCCATGCCGAGGTTGTGGGTGTGCACGTGGTCGCCGGGCGCGATGTCGGCCGTCGCCCGGCCGATGGACTGCCCGTACTTGTGCACGACGCCGCCCGCCGGCACGGCGCGCAGCGCCAGCTTGTGGCTGCGCGGCACGTCGCCGGGCAGCACCAGCGTGCGGTCCCCGACCGTGAGGCGGGTCCCCGCCGGCAGGTCGGCGGTGGCGATCGCGACGTCGTCGTCCGGACGCAGGACCAGGAGTCGATCCGCTGCCATGGCGTCTCCTCGTTGAAACACGATGCGCATGTTGTGCAACAGCGGCGAACGTAGCACCGGATCGACGCCTCGCCGCAGTATTGGCGGCTGACCTGCAGTTTCATCACAGCCCGTCGCGCGAGGTCACGTTTGGGGCATCAGTGGAAGCCGACCCCTTGACGTGATGATGACCACGTTTGCATACTCGGCGCAGCCACACCCGTGGCGGGAGGCACCAACGGAGGTGAGCCTGTGGCGGTCAGCGCGCGGGACGTGGCTCGGGTGGCCGGTGTGTCCGTCTCCACCGTGTCGCGTGCCCTCTCCCGGCCCGACGACCTCGCCCCCGAGACGTTGGCGAAGGTGCTCGAGACGGCCCGCATGCTCGGCTACCGGCCCAACCCGGCGGCCCGGGGCCTGATCACCGGCCGCACCGGCACGATCGGGCTGATCGTCCCCGACCTGGAGAACCCGTTCTTCTCCTCGGTGACCAAGGGTGTGCAGGCCCGAGCCCGCGCGGCCGGCTACGGCGTGGTGATCGCCGACTCGGACGAGGACCCGTCGCAGGAGGCCGACCTGGTCCGGGAGATGTCCCGCCAGGTCGACGGCGTGGTGATGTGCTCGCCGCGCTCCCCCGACGACGTGCTGGCCGCGCTCGCCACCGAGACCACGCTGGTGCTGGTCAACCGGCGCTGCGGCTCGCTGCCCGCCGTGCTGATCGACAACCTCGAGGGCGTCCGGCTGGCCCTGGAGCACCTGCGGGCCCTGGGCCACCGCACCATCGCGTACGTCGGCGGACCGGCCACGTCGTGGTCCAACCGGGCGCGGCTGACCGCGGCCCGGGCCATCGTCGCGGAGCACCCGGACACCGAGCTGGTGGACCTGGGGTCGTTCCAGCCCTACGTCTCCGGCGGGATCGCCGCCGGTGACCTCCTCATCGCCTCCGGCGCCAGCGCCGCGCTGGCGTACAACGACCTGGTCGCCTTCGGCCTGCTCGACCGGCTGAAGCAGCGCGGCGTGCAGGTGCCGGACGACATCTCGGTGGTCGGCGTCGACAACATCCCGATGTCCGCCCTGAGCTCACCGGCGCTGACCAGCGTCGGCATCCCGCTGGTCAACTGCGGGCGCGCCGGGGCGGACGTGCTCGTCTCCCTGCTGCGGCACCCCGACCAGCCGCCCACCCACCACCACGACCTGTCGTTCCAGCTCGTCGTGCGTGACTCCACGGCTCCTCGCCGTAGCAGCGAGAGCCTGCGCGACACCGCCTGACCGCTCGACCGCTCGTTCCACACCGACGGCAGCATCCGGGCGACGAGGCCCGGTCTACTCCAGAGAGAAGGCTGTCCATGAGAAAGCACACCTCTGCCCGGCTCGGTGCCGGGCTCCTGGTCCTAGGGCTCGCACTCACCGCTTGTGCCGCCCCGAAGACCGGGTCGTCCTCAGCAGGGACCGGCGCGGCGGCCGCCACGGCCGGCGGGGTGCCCGCCAAGCCGTCGGCACCGGTGACGCTCGACATCCTCGACGTCGCCGGCAACCAGAAGCTGACCGGCCCGATGGTCGACGCCTTCGTCAAGGCGCACCCGGACATCATCAGCTCGGTCAAGTGGGAGAGCGCCGGTGCGCCCGACCTGGTCGGCACCATCAAGCCGCAGGTCGACAGCAAGAACCTCAAGGTCGACCTGGTCATGACCGGGACGGACGGGCTGTCCGCCGGCATCGGGCAGAACCTGTGGATCCCGATCGCCAAGGACTACGCGTCGCAGCTGTCCAACATGAAGAACTACCTGGACCCCGCCGCCAAGATGCAGGACCTGGCGCAGGGCTTCGGCGTGGTCACCACGTACTACCCGTCGGGCCCGCTGCTGCAGTACGACCCCGCCGTCGTCACCGACGTGCCCAAGACGCCCGAGGCGCTGCTCGCGTGGGCCAAGGCGCACCCCGGCAAGTTCGGCTACGCCCGCCCCGCCAACTCCGGCCCGGGCCGCACCTTCCTGATGGGCCTGCCGTACATGCTCGGTGACAAGGACCCGAAGGACCCGGTCAACGGCTGGGACAAGACGTGGGCCTACCTGAAGGACCTGGGCTCGACGATCAGCACGTACCCGACGGGCACCGGCCAGGTGATCTCCAACATGGCGGACGGCACGTGGGCGATGGTCCCCACCACCACCGGCTGGGACATCAACCCGCGCGCGCTCGGTCAGGAGCCGAAGACGATCGCCGCGGCGCCGTTCGACAGCTTCACGTGGGTGACGGACGCGCACTACGCCGTGATCCCCAAGGGTCAGAGCGCCGACAAGGTCTCCGCGATCCTCAACCTGCTGCAGTACATGCTGTCGCCCGAGGTCAACGCGATGGCCTACGACACCGGCTACTTCTACCCGGGGCCCGCCGTCAAGGACGCGACGCTCGACAAGGCGCCGGCGAAGAGCCAGCAGACCATCAAGGACTTCGGCCGCGACTGGTACGACGCCCTGATCGACAAGATGCCCAAGGCGACGCCGCTCACGCCCGACCAGCTGGTCAAGGCGTTCGACATCTGGGACCGCGAGGTCGGCTCCGGGAAGTTCAAGGCGAAGTAACCATGACGATCACTGCCAGCAAGTTCCAGTCCCTCGAGCTCCGAGGTGTCGGTCGCAGCTTCGGTGGCGTGGACGCGCTGGTGGGCCTCGACCTGACGGTCCGGGCGGGCGAGTTCATCGCCCTGCTCGGGCCGTCAGGCTGCGGGAAGTCCACGGCGCTGAACTGCCTCGCGGGGCTGCTCCCGCTCACCCACGGCCAGATCCTGGTGGACGGCACGCGGGTGGACACCGTCGCCGCGGAGAACCGCGACTTCGGCATGGTGTTCCAGAACTACGCGCTGTTCCCGCACCTGACGGTGGAGAGGAACATCGCCTTCGGGCTGCAGATGCGCAAGGTGCCCAAGGCGGAGCTCAAGCGCCGGGTGGCCGAGGCGATCGCCCTGGTCAAGCTCGAGCAGCACGCCACCAAGCTGCCGGGTCAGCTGTCCGGCGGTCAGCAGCAGCGGGTGGCGATCGCGCGGGCCGTGGTGATGGAGCCGCGGCTGGTGCTGATGGACGAGCCGCTGTCCAACCTCGACGCCAAGCTCCGGCTGGAGATGCGCACCGAGATCCGCCGCCTGCACCAGTCGCTGGGGCTGACGACGATCTACGTCACGCACGACCAGGAGGAGGCCCTGTCGATGGCCGACCGCCTGGTGGTGCTCCGCGAGGGGCGCGTGCAGCAGATCGGCACGCCGGAGGAGCTGCACAACCACCCGGCGAACTGGCACGTGGCCGACTTCATGGGCTACCGGAACCTGGTGGACCTCGACGTGGTGTCGGTGGACGGTCCGAACGTGACCGTGGCCGGCAACGGGGTCACGCTGCACGGCACGGCCGTGGGTGCGGTCACGCCCGGCACCGCGGTGCGGGCGGCGATCCGTCCCGAGGACCTCGTGGTCGTCTCGCCGTCGCTGCCGGTGCGCGGCGGTAACACCGCCAAGGCGACCGTGTCCGTGGTCGAGTACCACGGACGGGAGTTCGCGGTGGGGGTGACGACGCCGGGCGGGCAGCTGCTGCACGTGCGGTCCGACCACGCGCCGGCCGTCGGCAGCACCGTCGAGCTCACCGCCGACCCGGCGCGCGTGCTCGTCTACCCGCTGGCGCTGACGGGCGCCGCGGCGCTCTCCGACGAGGAGAACGAGCTGCTCGAGGTGCGCCGATGAGCTCCGCGACCGCGGGACGGCCGCACGGGCGCACCCGGTCGACGGCCAGCCTGCGGCACCGGCTGGCCGAGCGCGGCATCGACGTGTCGCTGCTGATGCTGCTGCCGGCGCTGGTGGTCGCGATCGGGCTGTTCGTCTACCCGTTCTCCTACGGCATCGGCCTGACGTTCCAGCCGACACCCGCCACGCAGGAGCAGTGGGGCGGCGGCGTGCTCGCCAACTACCTGGCGTTCTTCAAGGACCCGTTCGTCTTCAACTCCGTGTGGCTGACCATGCGGCTGGCGCTCCCGGCGGCGCTGTTCAACGTGCTGGCCTCGGTGCCGATGGCGTTCAAGCTGCGCAAGCGGTTCCGCGGCAAGAAGCTGCTGACCACCCTGCTGGTGCTACCCATCACGCTCGGCACGGTGCTCACCGCGCAGGGCCTGCTGATCTTCGCCGGCCGGCAGGGGTGGCTGAACCGGTTCCTCATCCAGATCGGCGTGATCCACGACCCGCTTCCCCTGGTGAACAACTACGTGGGCGTGTTCCTGTCCCTGGTGATCTCGGGGTTCCCGTTCGCGTTCCTGCTGATCTCCTCGTACCTGTCGGGCATCGACCCGTCGATCGAGGCGGCCGCGAAGACGATGGGCGCCGGGTGGGGTCAGCGGTTCCGGCGGGTGGTGCTGCCGCTGCTGGCGCCCGGCCTCGCGACGACGTTCATCCTCACGTTCGTCCTGGCGTTCAGCGTGTTCCCGTCGGCCCGCCTGGTCGGTGACGCGAGCGGGGCGACCCGCGTGATGGCGCTGATGGCCTACCGGGCCTTCGGCGAGCAGACGGACTACCCGATGGCCTCGACGATCGCGCTGATGATGGGCGTGGTCGAGCTGCTGGTCATCGCGCTGGTGCTGCTGTGGAGGTCGTTCCTCTACAAGGGCTCGACCGGAGGGAAGGGCTGATGGCCACGCAGACGGTGGTGACGCCGGGCGTCGACCCGGCACCGGCCAAGAAGGTCAAGCCGCGCGACGCCGCCCGGGTCCCCGGGGAACGGTCGCTGGTCGCCTCGCCCACCACGTGGGTGGTGTGGGCCGCCACCGCGGCGTTCTTCGTCCTGCTGATCGGGATCCTGGTCAGCGTCGTCGTCGACTCGTTCGGCAAGTCGTGGTTCCGCGGCTGGCTGCCCGAGAGCTGGAGCTCCAGCTGGTACACCTCGGCGTGGGACCGCTTCGGCATGACGCAGATCATCGGCGTCACGCTCGGCGTCGCCGCCGCGGTGATCGTCGTCTCGGTGGTGGTCGGCGTGCCGGCGGCCTACCTGCTGGCGCGGCGGAACTTCCCGTTCAAGCGGGCGGTCACCCTGCTGTTCCTGCTGCCGGTGCTGATGCCGCCGATCACCTACGGCATCCCGCTGGCCACCGTGATGTACAACCTGGACCTGTCCCGGACGCTGACCGCGGTGATCCTGGTCAACCTGGTGCCGTCCGTGCCGTTCGTGATCATGACGATGACGCCGTTCATCGAGCAGATCAACCCCGCGATCGAGAGCGCGGCCCGGATGTCCGGCGCCCGCATGCGGCAGGTGTTCACCAAGATCCTGTTCCCGCTGCTGGTGCCCGGCGTGCTCGCGTCGTCGATCCTGGTGCTGGTCCGGACGGTCGGCATGTTCGACCTGACGTTCCTGGTGTCCGGTCCGGGGACGGACACGCTGGTGGTCGCGATCTACCGGGCCATGACCGCGGCGGGTGGCGGCGAGGCGCGGCAGCTGATCTCCGCGATGGCCGTGGTCTACACCGCGACGATGATGGTGATCCTGATCGTGGCGCTGCGGTTCGTCAGCCCGACGCAGCTGGTCGCCCGGGTGCGGGAGTCCCGCGAGGACTGAGCGTGCGGCAGTCCCGCGAGGACTGAGGCGTCACGCAAGGTCCAGCGCGAGCATCGCGTCGGCAACCTGATCGACGGTCGCGTCGGGAAGCGCCGTCGCGACGTCGTCCAGCACCAGCAGCCGCGCACCGGGGATCTCGCGCGCGAGCGCCTCGCCGTTGCCCACCGGGAAGAACCGGTCCCGGCGCCCGTGCACCACGAGCGCCGGGATCACGAGCTCCGGGAGCCGCTCGCGCCAGCGTGGCCGGCAGTCCAGCCGGGAGAAGACCGTGCCGAGCTGGTTGGCCAGCTGGACGGCAGGCTCCGTGCTGGCCGCCCGGTCGAACATCCGCTCGGCAGTCGCCCGTGCGGCGGCGGGGTCGTCGCCCAGGAGCTCCGCCCGGGCAGCGGCGAAGTCGGCGACGGCCACCCGGTCGGACCAGTCGGGCATCGGGAGCGCGAACCGTCGCGTCGTCGTCGTGGGGTCGTGGTCCGGCAGGTCGTCGTCGGGCTTGCCCGGCGCGACCGGTCGCGTCCCGACGAGCGTCAGGGCGCGGAAGGCGTCGGGGTGGTCGAGAGCGGCGACCTGCGCGACCAACCCGCCGACGCCGATGCCGGCGAGATGGGCCGGACGGTCGTCGAGCTCACGGGCGAGCGCTGCGGCGTCGGCCGCGAGGTCGCGCAGCGTGTACGCGGGCGCCTCCGGGTCGACGGTGGTCGACGCGCCGGCGTCGCGCAGGTCGTAGCGCACCACGTGGCGGCCGCCGCGAGCGAGGGCCTCGCACAGGACGTCCGGCCACGAGAGCATCGTCGGGCCGCCGGCCAGCAGCACCAGCGGCGCTGCCGGGTCCCCGAGCTGCTCGACGCCGAGCGTGACGCCGTCCCGCGTCCGTACCGAGCCGACCGTCGACGGCATCGCCCCTCCTTCGTCCGGTGGGACGGTGCGCTGTGCACCGCCCCACCCGACGTAGACCCGAGGAAGCGCGTCGGCTCATCGCCGCCCGGCCGGTCAGGCCGGGCGGATCACCACGTCCCGGGCGGGGACGTGCACGATGCCGCTGGTCAGCGGCACGTCGACCGCCTCTCCGGTGTGGTTCAGCACGAACAGCAGGCCGCCTCGCACCACCGCCTCCACACCGTTGACCGGCTCGGTCAGCAGGGCGGGCACGCCCGCCTCGTCGAGCCAGCGCGCCGCCAGCCGGTCCAGCAGCGCCACGGAGGGCTGGGTGCCGACGTACCAGCCGACGCCAGCGCCGTGCTCGTTGCGCGTCACGGCGGGGTCACCGGCGGCGAACCCGTCCGCGTAGGCCGCCACCACCCGGGCGGTGGACACCTCGACGGCGTCGTTCCACTCCCCCGCGGCACCGCCGACGTCACCGACGAGCGCGACGGCGCCTCCGGCCGGCGCGATCTCGGTCACCCGCACGCCGAGCGTGTCGCGCAGCGCCCCGAGGTACCCGCCCAACCGGGCGTGCAGGTCCGGGTCCAGCACGGCGGACAGGTAGGTGACCACCAGGTGGCCGCCACCGCGGACGTACGCGTCGAGCGCCGCGAGGTCGTCGTCCGCCGCGACGTGCAGCGCGGGGACGACCACCAGGTCGTACGCCGCCAACCGTGCCGCGTCCGCGTCGTGCGGCAGCAGGTCCACGGTGACGCCACGACGCAGGAAGGGCGCGTACCAGGACAGGAACGTGTCCACGTAGTCGATCGCCGCGGGCACCGCCGGCTGGGACAGCGCGTGCCAGGAGTCCCAGTCGAACACCATCGCCACCCGCGCCGGCACCCGCGTGCCGACCACGTCGTCGGACAGTGCGGCCAGCTCGGCACCGAGCGCCACCGACTCGCGGAACAAGCGCGAGTCCGGGCCGGCGTGCGGCACCAGCGCCGAGTGGAACTTCTCGGCACCGGCCTCCGCCTGCCGCCACTGGAAGTGCAGCACGCCGTCCGCGCCGCGCGCGACGGCCTGCAGCGAGTGCACACGGTGCAGGCCCGGCGCCTTCGGCAAGTTCCGTCCGCGCCAGTTCACGGCCGACGGAGCGGACTCCATCAGCAGCCACGGCTGGCCGGCACGCAGCGAGCGCACCAGGTCGCGCTGCGCGGCGAGCCGGACGTGGGCGCGCGGGTCGGCCGGGTCCGGGTAGGCGTCGTCGGACACGACGTCGACGTGCGGCGCCCAGGCCCAGTAGTCGGTGTGCGGGAAGAACCCCATGAAGTTGGTGGTCACCGGCAGGTCCGGGGTGACCCGGCGCAGCACCTCGAGCTCGGCGCGGTGCAGCGCCAGCAGCGTGTCCGAGCCGAACCGGTCCCAGTCGAGCAGCTGCGTGGGGTTGCGGAACGTCGGCGCGGCGCGCGGCGGCTCCACCTGGTCGAACGACGTGTACAGCTGCGACCAGAACGCGGTGCCCCACGCCCGGTTCAGCTCCTCGACGGTCCCGTACCGCGCCTGCAGCCAGGTGCGGAACGCCGCCGCCGACTCCTCGTCGTACGAGTACGGCACGTGGCAGCCGTACTCGTTGTTCACGTGCCAGCCCTCGACCGCGGGGTGCTCGCCGTACCGCTGCGCCAGCATCTCGACCAGCCGCAGCGCGTGCTCACGGTACGTGGTCGACGCGGGGCTGTACTGCTGCCGCGAGCCGAACTCGAGCCGCACCCCGTCCTCGGAGACGGGCAGCGTGTCCGGGAAGTCCCGCGCCAGCCACACCGGCGGGGACGCGGTCGCGGTGGCCAGCAGCACGCGCACCCCGCCGGCGTGCAGCCGGTCGAGCACGTCGTCCAGCCACGCGGTGTCGTACAGCCCCGGGTACGGCTCGAGGCGCGCCCACGCGAACACGGCGACGGTGGCGGTGGTGACACCGGCCTGCTTCATCAGCGTGACGTCCTCGTCCCAGACGTCGGACGGCCACTGCTCCGGGTTGTAGTCGCCGCCGAACCGCAGGCGGCGGGGGGTGAGCTCCATGCGTGTGTCTCCTCGTGCGTCGTTCAGGTCGGTGGGCCCGCGGGGCCAGGGGAAGGGTTGGGGGTCAGGCCTCCGTGTGGCCCAGGTCAGGACGGGCGACGAACCGCGCGACCGGCGCCGCGATCCCGAGCTCCAGCACCACCAGGTCGTTGCGGCCGGCACGGGTGGCCGGCGCCGGGACGTAGAGGGTGTGCTGCGGTCCGCGGCTCCAGTACCGGCCGAGCGGCCAGCCGTTGACCCAGGCCATGCCCTTGCCCCAGCCGGTGGTGTCGAGGAAGAGGTCGGCCGGCTCGTCGAGCGTGAACGCGGCGTGGGCCAGCACGGGGCCCGCCAGGTCGGCCGCCACCGTCGTGTCGTCAGCCACCGTCTCGTCGTCACCCGCGGCCTGCGCCGCCACCGTCGCGGCGAGCGCGTCGTGCTCCACCACCAGCGACTGCCAGCCGCGTACCGGGACGCCGCCGACCGTTACTGGCCCCAGCACGCCCTTGACCTCACCGAGCCGCGGCCCGTAGCCGACGCGCCCCTGGTCCTCGACCAGCAGCAGCAGCTCGCCGCCGCCCGCGGGCAGCACCAGCGTCCGGTCGTGGTGGTCGCGTGCCAGCACGCCGACAGGCCGGCCGTCCAGCCACACCTGCACGCGGTCGCGCACCTCGCCGACCGCAAGCACGCGCTCGGTGGCCGCCGTCGGCAGCCACGCGCGCTGGAAGGCCAGGCCGCGCCAGTGGCGCAGCTCGTCGAACGTCGGCGGTGCGTCGCGGTCCGCGTCGACCACCAGCCACGGGCCGACGGCCTCGGCGGCGGTACGCAGCGGGGACGCCGGGCGGAGCGGCACGGTGAGCTCGGGGGCCGGGAGGGCCGTCGCAGGCACGTCGTCGGGCACCGGCGCGTACCGCGCGATCACCTCGCGGAAGGCCCAGAACTTGGCTGTGGGGTTCCCCGCCTCGTCGAGCGGGGCGTCGTAGTCGTAGCTGGTGACGGTCGGCTGGTAGACGCCCTTGTCGTTGGCGCCGGACGTCAGCCCGAAGCTGGTGCCGCCGTGCACCATGTAGACGTTGACGGAGGCGCCGGCGGACAGGATCGCGTCCAGCTCGGCGGCGGAGGCGTCCGGCGGCGCGGTGTGGTGCCGGTCGCCCCAGTGGTCGAACCAGCCGCACCAGAACTCGCTGCACATCAGCGGGCCGGTCGGCTGGTGCTGGCGCAGGGTGGCCAGGCGCTCGGCCGCGCGGCCGCCGAACGAGCCGGTGCGGTGCAGCGTGGCCAGCGAGCCGCGCTGCAGCATCTCCGGCTCCGGCTGGTCGACGGTGATCAGCGGGACGGTGATGCCGGCATCGCGGGTCACGTCCACCAGCGCCTGCAGGTAGGCCGCGTCGTCCCCGTAGGCGCCGTACTCGTTCTCCACCTGCACCAGCACCACGGGGCCGCCGCGGTCCACCTGCAGCGGCGCGACCAGGTCGTACACCCGGCGCAGGTACTCGGTGACGGCCTTCAGGTAGTGCGGCTCGGACCGGCGCAGGCCCACCTGCGGGTCCGACGTCAGCCACGCCGGCAGGCCGCCGTTGTCCCACTCGGCGCAGGCGTAGGGCCCGGGCCGGACGATGGCGTGCATGCCCTCGTCGGCGACCAGCTGCAGGAACCGCACCAGGTCGAGGCGGCCGGAGGTGTCGAACATGTCCGGCTCGGGGCTGTGCTCGTTCCAGAAGACGTAGGTCTCGATGGTGTTCAGCCCCAGCTGACGGGCCTTGACGATGCGGTCCCGCCACTGCCCCGGGTGGATCCGGGGGTAGTGCAGCGCGCCGGACAGCAGCCGGACGGGGCTGCCGTCGAGCAGGAAGTCGGCGTCGCCGATGGTGAACGTGGGCACGGGTGCTCCGTCGCTGGAGGGGAGTTGATCGAGGACGGGCGCGGGGGTGGGCCGAGGAGCCGGCCCACCCCCGCCGGTCGGACTCGGGTCAGCCGGCCGTCACCGTGAAGCCCTGGGCCTTGCCGTAGGTCACGTTCTGGTCCTGCCAGGCCTTGAGGCCCTCGTTGATGTCGGACTTGTTCAGGAACGCCTTGCCGACGGTGTCGCTGAAGATGCTGTTCGCGTACGACTGCCACGGCAGGTACTGCCAGCCGGTGCCGACGTTCTTCGACGAGTCGACGATCACCTTGTTGACCTGCTGACCACCGAAGTAGTCGTCGGTCTTGCCCTGGAAGTCGGCCGACTCGAGGTCCGCCGTGGTGGCCGGGAAGCCGCCGGAGGCGAGGAACACCTTCACCGAGGCCGGGTCGGAGTTCAGCCAGCGCAGGAACGCCGCGGCGAGCTCAGGGTTCTTGGACTGCTTGACCACGACCTCCGTCGAGCCGCCGTTCTCGGCGGTCGCCGTGTCGCTGCCGAAAGTCGGCATCGGCGCCACCCGCCACTGGCCCTTGCCGGCCGGGACGCTGGCCTCGAACACACCGGGCATCCAGCCGCCGGTGACCAGGGTGGCGATGGTGCCGTCACCCAGGGCCTTGAACCACTGGTCGCTCCAGCCGGGGATGTTGCCCAGCAGGCCACCCTCGTTGAGCTGGTTCCACATGTCCGCGAACTTCTTGCTGCCCGGGTCCTGGAGGTTGATGGAGACCTTCTCGCCGTCCGACTTGAACGGACGGCCACCGGCCTGCCAGATCAGCGACGTGGTCATGCCCGCGTCACCGGTGTCGTTGACGAAGAACTTGGTCGGGTCCGCCGCGTGCAGCTTCTTCGCCTCGGCGATGTAGTCGTCCCACGTCTTCGGCACGGTCAGGCCGTACTTGTCGAACACCGTCTTGTTGTAGAAGAGGGCCATCGGTCCGGAGTCCTGGGGCAGGCCCCAGATGCCGTTGGCGCCGGTGACCGCGCCCCACGTCGACGCCGAGTACTTGCTCTTCAGGTCCCCGAAGCCGTACTTGGTCAGGTCCACCAGGTCCTTGGGCAGCACGAACTGCAGCAGCGACTGGTACTCGACCTGCACCACGTCCGGCGCACCGGAACCGGCCTTGATCGCGTTCTGCAGCTTGGTGTTGTTGTCGCCGGCACCGCCGGTGTCCACCAGGTTCACCTTGACGTTCGGGTACGCCTGCTCGAAGGCGGCGACCTGCGCCTTGGCGGACGGCGTCCACGTCCAGTAGGTGAGCTCGCCACCCTTGGAGAGGGCGGCGTCCAGCGCGGCCGAGCCGCCAGCGGCGCCGCCGGCGGACGTGCTGCCGCCGGACGAACCACCGGAGGAGGAGCAGGCGGCCAGTGCGAGGCCGACCACGACACCAGCCGCGAGGACGGCTGCGCCGCGCAGGCGGCGACGGGGGTGCAGGGACATGACACTTCCTTTCACATCGTCGTGCGAGGGGACGTGCGGGACTTGCGGGGAGGGGGTTGCGGGGAGGGGGTTGTGGGAGATGCGGCCGCGCGGGGACCGGGGGTCGGGCACCGGGCGGTCGTGACGGGTTCGCGACAGGTTCGCGACGGGTTCGCGACGGGTCAGGCCTTGACGCTCCCGGCGGCCAGGCCCGACTGCCAGTAGCGCTGCAGGGACAGGAAGATCGCGACGACCGGGACGATGGCCAGCAGCGACCCCGCGATCACCAGGTTGTAGATCGGCGTCGCGTTGACGCCGGTGGCCCGCAGGTTCCACTGCTGCAGGCCGATGGTCAGCGGGAACAGGTTCGGGTCGTTGAGCATGATCAGCGGCAGGAAGTAGTTGTTCCAGGTGGCCACCACCGCGAACAGCGCGACGGTCACCACACCCGGCGTCAGCAGCCGCAGCCCGATCGTCAGGAACGTGCGCAGCTCGCCGGAACCGTCGATCCGGGCGGCCTCGAGGATCTCGGTCGGCACCGCGTCGAGCGCGTAGACCCACACCAGGTAGAGGCCGAACGGCGAGACCAGCGACGGGACGATCACCGCCCAGATCGTGTTGGTCAGGTGCAGCTGGCTGAACATGAGGAACGTCGGCACCGCGAGCGCCGTCCCGGGGATCGCGATGGCGCCGAGCACCGTGGCGAACACCGCGCGCTTGCCGGGGAAGTCGTACTTGGCCAGCCCGTACCCGGCCAGGGTCGCCAGCACCGTCGCGCCACCGGCCCCGACCACCACGTACAGGATCGTGTTGGCGAGCCAGCGCACGTAGATGCCGCCGTCGTACGTCAGCACCTGGTGCAGGTTGTCCAGCAGCGCGAACTTGCCGGAGAACCACAGGCCGAACGAGTCGAACATCGACTGCTGCGTCTTGCTGGCGTTGATCAGCAGCCAGGCCAGCGGCGCCAGCGCGTAGAGCGCGAACAGCACCATCACCAGCGTCAGCCGGACGGACGGACCGCCGAAGGGGCCGGTGGAGCCCCGCCGCCGCACGCGCCGCGCGCGCGCCGAGCCGGCGTCGGTGCCGGCCGTCCGGGGTGCCGTGGGGTCGATCGTCGTGGTGGCCATCAGCGGTTCGCCTCCCGGGAGCCGCGCAGCTGGACCACGTAGGCGATCACCGCGGTGACCACCCCCATGACGATCGCGAGGGTCGCCGCGTACGCGTACTGCTGCCCCGCGAAGGACAGGTTGTACGCGTACATGTTCGGCGTGAAGTAGGTCGCGATCACCGACGGGATCAGCGTGCGCAGGATGTTGGGCTCGTTGAACAGCTGGAACGAGCCGATGATCGAGAAGATCGTCGCGATGACGATCGCCTGCCGGAGCGCCGGCAGCTTGATGCTGAACACGACGCGCCAGGCACCGGCGCCGTCGATCGCCGCGGCCTCGTAGAGGTCGGACGGCACCGAGCGCAGCGCCGAGTAGAAGATCAGCATGTTGTAGCCCACGAACTCCCAGGTCACGATGTTGCCGATCGCGACGAGGATCCACTGCGGGCTCAGCGGGGTGAGCAGCTCGTGGCCCACCAGCTTGTTGATGTTCCCGGCCAGACCGAACTGGTCGCCGTACATGAAGCCCCACATGAGCACGGCGACGACGCCGGGCACCGCGTACGGCAGGAACACGGACATGCGGAAGAACGGCGCCCCGTGCAGCCGGCCGGAGTCGATGGCCAGCGCGGCGACCAGGGCCAGGCCCAGCATCACCGGCACCTGCACCGCCAGGAACAGCGCCACCCGGCCGAGCCCGTCCCAGAACTTCGGGTCGGAGAACAGCTGCGAGTAGTTGGCGAGCCCGACGAAGCTGCGGCCGCCGATGAGCTTGTCCTGGAACACGGACAGGTACAGCGAGTAGAGCACCGGCACCACGAGCACGAACAGGAACACCGCGAGGAACGGGACGACGAACCACAGCCCCGCGAGGGAGCGCCGCCTGCGGGGCAGGGACGTCGCGGGGCTCGCGTCCGTGAGGACGACAGCTGCTGACACCTTTGTCTCCGGTCTGCCGGTCACCGACATTGGTGACGTTACCAAGCGAGGTCGAACCTAGATGGTCACGTTGTCATCTGCAAGCCCCCTGCGGTCACGGTGCGATAACGGCTTCGTCGGACTCACCCTCCCCGGAACGGCGATGCGCACGTCACCATGGCTATGCTCCCGGCATGGCCGCAGGTCCTCAGGGGGCACCCGGCGCACCGCAGCCGCCGCGGGCGTCGATCGGCGACGTCGCGCGCCTCGCCGGCGTCGCCCCGATCACCGTCTCGCGCGTCGCCAACGGGTCGGACGCCGTGCGCCCCGCGACCCGCGAACGCGTGCAGTCCGCGATGGCCATGCTCGGCTACGCGCCCAACACCGCCGCGCGCGCCCTGCGCAACGGCAGCTTCGAGACGATCGGCCTGGTGGCGCACCGGTTCGCCCGCACCGGCGAGTCCCGGACCATCGAAGGGGTCGTCGAGGCCGCCCGTGCCGAGGGCTACACGGTCGCCCTGGTCGACGTGGTCTCCCCCGCCGACGTGTCGGAGGCCGCGACGCGGCTGCGGCACCAGGCGGTCGACGGTCTCATCGTCATCCGGGCGGAGGTGGCGACCCCGACCGACCTCGCGCTGCCGCCCGGCATGCCGGTGGTGGTCTCCGACTCGCGGTTCGTCGGGCACCACGCCGCCGTCGGGTCGGACCAGATCGGCGGCTCCCGCTCGGCGGTCGAGCACCTGCTCGGCCTGGGCCACCCGACGGTGCACCACATCGCCGGACCGGCGGACTCGGCGCCCGCCGTGCAGCGCGAGGAGACCTGGCAGGAGACGCTGCGCCGCGCCGGCCGCCCGGTGCCGCCCGTGCTCCGCGGTGACTGGACGCCGCAGTCCGGCTACGCCCTCGGCGCGCAGATCGCCGACGACCCGTCCGTCACCGCCGTCTACAGCGCGAACGACGAGATGGCCGCCGGCCTGATGCGGGCGCTGCACGAGCGTGGCGTGCGCGTGCCGGAGGACGTCTCGGTGGTCGGGTTCGACGACGCGGCGCTCACCGAGTTCCTCTGGCCGCCGCTGACCACGGTGCGCCAGGACTTCCGCACCATCGGGTCGGAGCTGGTGCGCCTGCTGCTGGCGCAGGTGCGCGACCACGTCGACGTGTCGCGCGAGCACGTGGTGGTCGGCACCACGCTGCAGGTCCGGGCGAGCACCGGGCCGTACCGCCCGCGGGGCTGACCGGCGCGGGCGTCGCGGGCGTCCCGTCCGCCGTTCGGGGTCGCGCCCCGGGGGCGCTGTTCCGGTTGCGGAGCGAGCAACCGGCTCTCAGCCTGGACGCGGAGCCGGCCGGAGGCCCTCGAGGGCACACCGGCACGGCTCCGGTCGCGTCCACCACCGTTCCGTCGGCAGCCGTGGGGTCCGCGGCAGCCGGCCCCCGCCCCGGAGGCCCCGGTGTCCCGTCGCACGCTCCGCACCACCGCCGCAGCCCTTGCCGCACTGCTTGCCGCCTCGGCGGCCTCGGCCGCTGCAGCCACGCCCGCAGCCGCCACGACGACCGTCCCCAGGAGTCCCGTCCGTCACGTCGTCGTCATCGTCCAGGAGAACCACTCCTTCGACACGTACTTCGCCTCTTACTGCGCCGCCAGCGGCACGTGCAGCGCGGCATCCACGGCTCCCAGCCCCTACGCGCCGCTGCAGCCGACGCCCCTCACAGACCTGTCCACCGCGTCGTACGACCCGAACCACTTCCAGGCCTGCGAGCAGGCGGAGATCGACGGCGGGCGGATGGACGGCTACCTCACCCCGCACGTGGCGCAGTCGCTGTCCACGGGGTACCCGTGCGGCTCGCCGGCGAACTTCGCGCAGGCCGCTGCCGGACCGGGCTCACCGGTGGCGACCTACCAGCAGTGGGCGGGCACCACGGCGGCTCTCGCGGACAGCTACTTCCAGCCGCTCGTCGGGGCCTCGTCGTCCAACGACATGTACCTGTGGACCACCCGCTACGTGTTCACGGACAACACCGCCGAGCCGAACGCCGTGGGCAGCCAGTGCCCGACGGCACGGACGACCACCAGCTTCACTCAGCCGAACCTCGGCTCGCTGCTGTCGTCGCACGGGGTGTCCTGGGCCTGGTACGCGCAGGGGTACGACGTGATGCGGTCGGCGACCGCCGCCGGCACCTGCCCGGCACCGCCGACCGACTGCCCGGCGCAGGTGCCGACCTACCCCTGCGTGTTCGACCCGAGCGACGTGCCGGCGGAGTACTTCGCGGACCAGGCCGACCAGCCTGCGCACCTGCGTGACTACAGCCGGCTGGCGGACGACGCGGCGTCCGGGACCCTGCCGGCGGTGAGCTTCGTCAAGGGCCTCGGCTACCACACCGAGCACCCCGGCTACGGGACGACGGTCAGCGACGGCGTCGCCTTCGTCCGCCAGACCGTGGACGACGTCCTCGCCCACGTCTCGGACGCCCTGGTGCTGGTCACGTGGGACGAGTCCGGTGGGTACGCCGACCGCGTCAGCCCGCCGACCGGCACCGCGGCCAACGCCGTGGACGGCCAGCCGTACGGTCCGCGGGTGCCCCTGCTCGCGCTGGGCGCCGGCGTGGCGGGCGGCACGGTGTCCCACGTCCAGCTCGAGCACTCGTCGATCGCGAGGTTCATCGAGTGGAACTGGCTCGGTTCCACGGGCCAGCTGGGCGGCCGTGACGCCGTGGTGAACAACCTGGGCAGCCTGCTGACCCCGTCCATGCACGTGCCGTCGAGCTGAGCCGCCCTGCGCTGGCAGGCCCTGCACCGCCGACCTACCGTCGAGGCTCACCAGCGGACGGGAGCAGGCTGTGCCGGAGAACACCGCGGACCTCGCCCCGCACCCCGGGACGGCCGTCGGCCTCGCCGGATCGCGCCGGGAGCTGGACGACGCCGTGCACACGGTGCTCGGACCCGACGCGCGGCTGCGGCCCGAGCAGCGGGACGCCCTGCGGCGGCTGGCGGACGGCGACGTGCTGCTGGTGGCCCGGACCGGGGCCGGCAAGACGGCGGTGTACGCGATCGCGACCCTGCTGATCGGTCGGCCCGCGGTGGTGGTCAGCCCGCTGCTGGCGCTGCAGCGCGACCAGGTGGCGGCGCTCCACGAGGCCGGGCTCCGGGCCGCGGCCGCATCCTCTGCCGGCGGCGCCGCACGGCACCGCGCCGCGCTCGAGGGGTTCGCCGCCGGGGATCTCGACGTCCTGCTGCTGGCACCGGAACAGCTGGCGCGGCCCGACGTGGTCGCCGCGGTGGAGCGGGCGGAACCGGGCCTGGTGGTGGTGGACGAGGCGCACTGCGTCAGCGAGTGGGGCCACGACTTCCGGCCGGACTACCGGCACGTGACCGGCCTGGTCGAGCGGCTGGGGCACCCTCGGGTGCTCGCGATGACGGCCACGGCGTCCGCCGACGTCCGACGGCAGATCGTCGAGGGCCTCGGCATGCGGGACCCGGCCGTGGTGGTGCACGACGCCGACCGACCGGGCATCTGGCTCGGCGTGCACCACGCCGCGACCGAGCGCGAGCGCGATGCGCTGGTGATCGACCTGGCTGCCGAGGAGCCGGGCGCCGTCATCGTGTACGCCCGCACCAAGCGCCACGTCGAGAGTCTCGCCGAGGCGCTGCACGCCGCGGGCCGTCCGGCGCTCCGGTACCACGCCGGGCTGCCACCCAAGGAGCGGCAGCGGGTGGAGCGGACCTTCCTGGATGGGCACGCGGATCTGGTGGTCGCCACCAGCGCGTTCGGCATGGGCGTCGACCGCGCCGACGTGCGGCTGGTGGTGCACGCCGGGGCGCCGCCGTCGCTCGAGCAGTACTGGCAGGAGGTGGGACGCGCGGGTCGCGACGAAGAGCCGGCGCGTGCGGTGCTGGTGGCCCGCGCCGAGGACGTCGCGCTCAACCGGTACCTGCGCGGCTCCGCCGGGCCGCGGCGCGAGACGTTGGCCGCCGTGCTGAGGTGCCTCGGGGACGAGCCGATGGACCGTCCGGCGCTTGCCTCGGCCACCGGGCTGGCCGCCCGCACGCTGGCCCGCGCGCTGGCCGAGCTCGTGGACGTCGACGCGGTGCGGCGGGTCGGCGACCGGTTCGCCGGCACCGAGACGTCGGTGCGCGACGCCGCCGAGGCCGTGGCCCAGCGGCACGAGCACCGCGCCACCCTCGACCGGTCCCGCGTCGAGCTGATGCGCACCTACGCCGACACCACGGACTGCCGACGGCGGGTGCTGCTGGAGCTGCTCGGCGAGGAGCACCCGCACGTCTGCGGGCGCTGCGACTCGTGCGACGCCGGCACGTCGGTGGAGGTGCACGCCGGTCCGCTGCGGCCCGGGCAGCACGTGCGGCACCAGGCCTGGGGCGGCGGGGTGGTCAGCGTCGTCGAGGCGGACCGCGTCACCGTGCTGTTCGAGTCGCGCGGCTACGTCGCCCTCGACACGGCGGTCGCGCTGGACTCCGGCGTGCTGACGCCCGACGAGCCGCACGAGCAGTCCGCATGAGCCGGCCGCCGGACGGACGCGTCGCCGTCGTCGTGCTGAGCGTCCGGTTCAGGCCGACGCCGCGCGTCGCATCTCGAACCCGCCGGGCTCCGCGGGCGGGCTGCCCGACACGTCCGTGAGCAGCCGGGCGGCCAGCGTCGCCAGCGGTACGCCGCTGCGCTGCGAGGCGCGCCGCAGCCGCTCCATCGCCTGCTCCGCACCGCAGCAGTGGTGCGCCATCACCACGCCGACCGCCTGGTCGATCACGGCGCGGGAGCGGAGCACCGCGTCCGCGTCCTGGGCGGACAGCACCGCCTCCTCCAGGCCGACGGCCAGGCCCAGCACCGCCCGCAGGTCGTCGACCGCGGCACGCGCCACCGTGCCCAGGCCGTGGTCCCAGTCCACCGGTGAGGTGCCGAGCAGCATCACCAGCAGCGCACCGCCGCCGACCACCGGCCCACCCAGGACCGCACCCGAGGGGTAGCCGGGCGGTGCGAGCGCCGCCGCGCCACCCAGGGCCTCGTCGACCAGCCAGCCCGGGTGCGGCGCGGGCTCGGTTCCCACCGTCGAGCCGTCTCCGCCGCGCTCGTCCGCCGACCGCGCCTCGTCACCGCCGCTGCTCACCTGGACCACGCGCCCGTCCCGACAGGTCAGCCGCAGCCGCACCTCGACGCGGACGCGGAGGAAGGCCGGCAGGGCGGCGGCCCACGCGTGCAGCGCGGGCTCCACCGCGGCGCGCTCGTGCAGCGCGGCGCTCAGCGCTGCCAACGGCTGGCAGCGGCTGTCGTCGGCGTCGGCGAGCGGCGGCATCGCACCACAGTGCGGCCCGGCGGCCCGGCCCGCCACCGCGCCGAGGCCCGTCCACGCGACGGCGGCGAGGTCGTCCGCCTGTGCCCCGTTCCGGTGGCGGGCTCGACACGCTCGTGCCTACCGTGAAACGACCAGCCGGCGTCCCCGCCGGGGGTGCGGGCGTCGGCGCAGGACAGCCGTCGACGGCCCGGTGGTTCACGGACACGGCGCGCCGACGAGCGCGCGGACACCTCCGTCGAGCCCCTCCACGACCGATCGAGGGCACCGCCGTACCTACGGCATGCCTTCGCCCACCTGCGAGGAGATGTCATGACCTACGACTACGGGACCACCTCCCCCGGCACGGGAGCGTCCTCCGGCGGCAGCTGGCCCGCCGACGACCAGCCCACCACCCAGCTGCCGTCTGTCGCCTCTTCCGGCGAGACGGGCAGCGCCGGCGGCGAGACGGCGGCCGTTGCGAAGGACGAGGCGATGGGCGTCGCGAGCTCGGCGAAGGAGAAGGGCAGCAACCTGGTCGGCGAGGGCGTGGACCAGGCGAAGTCGGTGGCCGGCGAGGCCACCCGCCAGGCGCGCGACCTGATGGACGAGGCGCGCGTGGAGCTGACGGCGCAGGCCTACGAGCAGCAGCAGCGCCTGGCCGGCGGGCTGCGCAGCTTCGGGCACGAGCTCGGCTCGATGGCCGACAGCTCCACCGAGGGCGGACTGGCCTCCGACGTGGCGCGGCAGGTCGCCTCGAGGACCAACGACCTGGCGCAGTGGTTCGAGGACCGCGAGCCGGGCAGCGTGCTCGACGAGGTCAAGGAGTTCGCCCGTCGTCGTCCCGGCGCCTTCCTGGCCATCGCGGCCGGCGCCGGCGTGCTCGCGGGTCGGCTGACGCGCGGGCTGAAGGACGCGGACGACAGCACCGGCTCCTCGACCGGTGCGTCGCGCTCGTACGCGAGCCGCGTCGCCACGACTCCTGAGCGCGTCAGCGCGTGGCCTGCCACCGGGGTGCAGCAGCCCACCGGTTACGCAGGTGGCCAGGGCCCCAGCGGGGTCTCAGCGACGGCGTACGAGACGGGCACCCTGGAGCCGGGCTCGTACGAGCCGGGCACCGGCTACTCCCGCCCCGGCTACGCCGCTGGGACGGCGGGCATCGCGGGCGGCTACGAGGCAGGACGGGGTGAAGCCGGCTACGAGCAGGCCGGGTACGACCAGCCCGGCTTGGACCAGGCCGGTTACGACCAGCCCGGCTTGGGCCAGGCCGGTTACGACGAGGCCGGGTACGGCACGGGCGCGGAGCAGACGGCGGACCCGCTCGACGCCCCGCTGACCGCGCCCCTCCCGGACCTGACCGGGGAGCCGACCGTCGACCCGGCCGACGACCCGACGGCACAGCCGCGCAACGAGGAGGGCTGGCGATGAACCTGGACGAAGCCGCGGCGCAGGCTCAGGCCGAGGCCGCCCAGGCCCGTGCCGAGGCCGAGGCGACCGCAGCCCCGTCGCTCGGCGACCTGCTGTCGGACATCACCCGGGACGTCTCCACGCTGATGCGCCAGGAGGTGGCCCTCGCCCGTGCCGAGCTGCAGCAGTCGGCGAAGAACGCGGGCAAGGGCGCAGGCATGTTCGCCGGTGCCGGCGTCGCCGGGCACATGGTGCTGCTGTTCCTGTCGATCGCCCTGTGGTGGGGCCTCGGCTCCGCGATGGGCCACGGCTGGGCCGCTGTGGTGGTCGCCGTCATCTGGGCGGTTATCGGCGCCGTGCTCGCGGCCCGCGGCCGCGCCGAGCTGCGCCGCATGTCGGGTCTGCAGCAGACCACCGACACGGCCAAGAAGATCCCGAACGCTCTCGCCGGACACGAGGAGAAGAACCGATGACCACCAACGACCCGGACCGCATCCGCGCGGACATCGAGCGCACCCGTGCCGAGCTCAGCTACGACGTCGACGCGCTCGGCGACAAGGTGAGCCCCGGCAGCATCGCGCACCGGCAGGCCACCAAGGTGCGTGCCGGCGCCACGTCGCTGAAGTCCCGCGTGATGGGGACCGCCCGCGACGCCGCCCACAAGGTGAGCGACACCGCCGGGGACGTGTCCTCGTCGTCCGGCGACGCGCTCTCGTCGGCCGGCGACGCCGTCACCGGGCTGCCGCACACCGTCGCCCGCCAGACGGAGGGCAACCCGCTGGCCGCCGGCCTGATCGCCTTCGGCGTCGGCTGGCTCGCGTCCTCCCTGGTGCCCGCGACCAAGCCGGAGCAGCGCGCGGCGCTCGCCGTCAAGGAGCAGGCCGCGGACCTGACCGAGGAGGCCAAGGCCACCGCGACCGAGGTGGCGCAGCACCTCAAGGACCCCGCGCTCGAGGCGGGTCAGGCCGTCAAGGACGCCGCGACGCAGGCCGCCGGACGGCTGAAGGAGCACGGCAGCCAGGCGGCGTCCGACCTGAAGGACGAGGCCGTGCAGGCCAAGGAGAACGTCCAGGAGACCCGCCAGTAGCAGCTGGCCACACGACGCGGCGCCCGGTACCGAGCTTCTCGGTACCGGGCGCCGTCACGTCCGGGCTGCTGTCAGCGGGCTGCTGCCAGCGGGCTGCTGTCAGCGCCGGGTCACATGTCCCGGTAGCGCTTGGCGGCGGCCAGGTCGGCCCGCAGCTGCTCGGCGTCGCGCCGCATGCCGTAGCCGGGGGTGTCGCGCTGGATGCGCCAGCCCTCGGCGAGCGAGTCGAGCTCGACGGCGTCGAAGCCGAACTCGTCGAGCAGGTCGATCACCCGCCGCCGCGCGGCCTCGTCGTCACCGGCGACCACCAGGGCACGCCGGCCGGGGGTGCCCGCAGGCGAGCCGTCGGTGGTCAGCTCCGAGGCGAGGATGTGGTTGAAGGCCTTGACCACGTGCGACTGGGGCAGGTGCCGGGCCAGCAGCTCCGAGACGGTGGTCGACTCGTCGTCCAGCTCGGCGATCTGACCGTCACGCTGCGGGTAGTAGTTGTCGGTGTCGATGACCACCTTGCCGGCCAGCGGCTCCACCGGGACGGTGTCGAGCGCGTGCAGCGGGATGGTCACCACGACGAGGTCGCCGGCAGCCGCCGCCTCGTCCGGGGTGGCGGCGCGCGCCTGTGGGCCGAGCTCCTGCACCAGGCCGGCCAGCGAGGCGGGGCCGCGGGAGTTGCTGAGCACCACGTCGTAGCCGTGCTGCACGGCGAGACGGGCGAGCTGGGAACCGATGTGGCCTGAGCCGATGAGTCCGAGAGTTGTCACGACTCGCGCCAACCGGCCCGGCTGCGGGTGCATTCCCGCAGGTCGACGATGCACAGCAAGCGCCCGCCTGGCGTTCGCTCAGAGCAGTGGCAGGCGGCCGACGATGCGGTCCACACGGTTCCGTGGCCCGACCAGCCCCACCGCGGCGTACGCGATGTCCTCCGGTGCCTGGCCGGCGACCGCCTCGAGGTACTCGTCGTACACCCGGGTCAGCTGCGCGCTCACCGGCATGTCGGCCACGAAGACGTCCGGCGACGCGGCCGCTCGCTCGCGGATGCGGACCAACGCCGCGCCGTCGGCGGCCAGCACGGAGCACCCCGCCCAGGGCAGCCCGACGTGCTCGGACCCCGCCGCGTCCACCGCGGGACCGCCGAGCAGCCCGGTCACCGCCGGCGAGGTGGCCGCTGCGACACAGGCGGCGGCGTTCACCGCGCGCCCTGCCGGGAGGGCCCCGTCCACCACGATCACCCACTTGAGGCGGGCCGCCCGCGTGGGGGCCGCGGTGTCGATCTCCTCGGGTCGGAAGCCGACCGCGGCGGTGACCTGACCGTCCGTTGCATCTGCGCTCATGGCATCGAAGCGTATGCAGATGTACGCCGGGCAAGCGAGCGATCCGTACTACTCTCGGCCACATGACGGTACTGCCGCACCTGGACGAACTTGATACGGCGATCCTGGCCGCCCTGCAGTCGGATGCACGGCGCACCAACCGGGAGGTCGCGGCGATGGTGGGCGTCGCGCCGACCACGGCCCTGGACCGCACCCGTGCGCTGCGGGAGCGCGGCGTGATCCGTGGCGCGACGCTCGACGTGGACCTCGCGGCGATCGGCCGCGGCGTGCAGGCGCTGATCGCCGTCCGCATCCGGCCGCCGTCGCGCCGCAACATCGAGGCGTTCCGGGACTGGGTGAGCCGCCTGCCGGACACCCTGGGCGTGTTCGTCACCACCGGCACCGAGGACTTCATCGTGCACGTGGCCGTGCCGGACAACGAGAGCCTGTACGCCTTCGTCATCGACCGGCTGACCGAGCGGCCCGAGGTGGCCGACGTGCGCACGTCGGTGGTCTACGAGCACCTGCAGAACACGGCGATCGCGCCGCTTCCGCGGCCGGGGCGGGCCGGGCGCTGAGAGTGGGCCGGGGCGGGCCGGGCGCTGAGAGTGGGCCGGGCGGGCCGGGCGCTGAGGTCGGGCCGGGGCGGTGCGCGTCGTGGCGTGTCGGTGGTCGCGGGCATGCTGCCGGGATGGCGAGCTGGAGCGAGATCGAGCAGCAGCCACCGGCGCTGGCGGCCCGCGCGCGGGCGGCGCTGGACACGGCGGCGGGCGCGCGCCGGCACAAGACGATCGCGACGCTGCGGGCCGACGGGTCCCCGCGGATCAGCGGCATCGAGTGCTGGTTCGAGGGCGGTGAGCTGAGGTTCGGCTCGATGCCGGGCTCCCTGAAGAGCGCCGACCTCCGGCGCGACCCCCGCTTCGCGCTGCACAGCCCCACGATCGACCCACCGGGTGAGAGTCCCGCGGGCTGGGTGGGCGAGGCGAAGATCGCCGGACGGGCGGTGTACGAGGGTCCGCTGCCCGACGACGGGCTGCCCGGCGACCTGTTCCGCGCCGACGTGCTGGAGGTGGTCTGGACGGGGATGGACCAGACGGGGACGCGGCTGGCGGTCGAGTCGTGGCACCCCGGTCGGGGCGTGACCCGGCTCGAGCGCGACTGACGCCGGGCTGCGCGCCACGGCAGGTACGGAAGACTGGTCCCGAGCCGTCGAGGTCCTGAGCCGTCGAGGCGTCGACCAGACCGGTCACCATCCCTGAGGAGAGCCCTATGTCAGCGCTGCGCGTCCTGTTCGTCGGCGGCACCGGCGTCATCAGCTCCGCCTGCACCGAGCTGGCCGTCGCCCGCGGCGTCGAGCTGGCGGTGCTGAACCGCGGGACGGGCCGGCGGCCCCTGCCGGACGGCGTGGAGTCGGTGGTGGCGGACATCCGCGACCCGCAGTCGGTGCGCGACGCGCTCGGCGACCGGCAGTTCGACGCGGTGGTCGACTGGGTGGCCTTCACCCCGGAGCACGTCCGCACCGACATCGACCTGTTCGAGGGCCGCACCGGTCAGTACGTCTTCATCAGCTCGGCGTCGGCCTACCAGACGCCGGCCCTGCGCCTGCCGATCCGGGAGTCCACACCGCTGCGCAACCCGCACTGGGAGTACAGCCGCAACAAGATCGCGTGCGAGGACGTGCTGACGCAGGCCTATCGGGACCGCGGCTTCCCCGTCACCGTCGTGCGCCCGTCGCACACCTACGACCGCACGCTGGTGCCGATGGACGGCGGCTGGACGTTCGTCGAGCGCATGCGCCGGGGCCAGGAGGTGGTGGTGCACGGCGACGGCTCGTCGCTGTGGACCCTGACGCACCACACCGACTTCGCTCGCGGGTTCGTCCCCCTGCTGGGGCACACCCGCACGCTGGGTGAGGCGTTCACCATCACCGGTGACGACGTGCTGACCTGGGACCAGATCGCGCAGGCGCTCGCGACGGCTGCCGGCACGGAGGCCCGGATCGTGCACGTGCCGTCGGACCAGATCGCCGCCGTCGACCCCGAGTGGGGCGCCTCGCTGCTGGGCGACAAGACGTGGTCGTCGGTGTTCGACACGTCCAAGCTGCGGTCGCTGGTGCCGGACTTCGTCACCACGGTGCCGTTCGAGCAGGGTGCGCGCGAGATCGTCGCCTGGCACGACGCGGACCCCGCACGCCGGGTGGTCGACCCTCGGGTGGACGCGCTGATGGACCGGCTGGTCGAGCGGTTCCGCGTGGGCTGAGGCCGGCGGGTCGAGGCCGGGGCTCAGGCCGGACGGCTTAGGCCGGCGGCCTCAGCTCGACAGGTTCAGTCCTGGGCGTCGGCGCTCGGCTCCCCGGCACGTCGCCCCTGCGGGTGGAGCGTCTCGCCGCGGGCGAGCATCGCGACGAACTCGCCGATCCGGCGCTCCCGCGTCTCGGCACGCTTGGCCGTGCCCAGCCGGTACAGGATCGCGAACCGGTTCTGGCTGCTCAGGCCGGCGAAGGTGCGTGCGGCGTCCGGGTCGGCCGCCAGCGCGGCCGCCAGGTCCGGCGGGACCTCGCTCGCAGCCGGGCCGGCGTAGGCGGCGTCCCAGCGTCCGTCGGCCCGCGCGCGGTCGACCTCCGCGAGGCCGCGCGACTGCATCCGGCCCTGCTCGAGCAGGCGCGCGACGAGCGTCGTGTTGCGCCGGGACCACGGGCTACGCGCGAGGCGTGGGGTGAACCGCTGCAGGTACGTCGCGGCGTCCCGCCGCTTGAGCTGGCCGTCGATCCAGCCCTGGCAGAGCGCCTCGTCGAGCGCCTGGTCGTAGGTGAGGCTCGTCGGCTCGGTGGTGCCCTTCTTCGCGAGCACCAACCACACGCCGCGCCCGTCGTCCGCGTGCTCGGCGAGCCACGCGTGCCACGCCTGCTGGTCGGCGACCACCAGCTCCGGAAGCTCGTCAGCCATGCGCGCACGGTAGCCATCGCCGCCCACGCTCACCCGCGGGCGGCTGCGAGCGCCCGTCGGGATTGCCCCGGCGATGCCGGTGGTGACGCGGCTCGTGCCGCCGCGTCACCACCCGCCGGCCCTACAGCGTGCGGGACTGCTCCCCCGCCTTCTGCGCGTAGGAGAGCGCCCCGTCGTGCACGGCGTTCAGCGCCGCCTCGGAGCGCAGCCCGGACCAGACGGACGCCGACAGCTCCAGGCCGAGCGCGACGCCGAGGTTGTAGACCAGCCACGGGTGCGGGTCGGGGTCCTGCGTGATCGGCGGGTACGGCCACGGGATCGGGACGTGCGGCGGGGTGCCGCACCAGTCGTCGGGGTCGGCGTCGAACGCCACCCCGAGCTGGTGCGCCGTGGACGCCAGCCGGACCAGCTCGGCGGCGGCGCGCACGCCCGTGACCAGGGCCTCCGGCGGTCCCGGAGGCAGCGGCTGGGGGTTCAGCGCGACCTGGTCGAAGCGGGAGCGGTAGCGGCCGACCGCGGTGGTCGGCGTGCCGAGGATGTCGAAGATCTCGGGGTGCAGCCGCCCGATGATCGAGATGGCCTGCATGGACAGGGGCATGGGAACCGTCCTCCGCGACGGTGCCGGCGCGACCGGCACGCCTCCTGGCAGCGGATGTCCAGGTGCTCGGAAGGAGCCGGCCGGTGCGGACGTGGATACGCGGGCTGCCGAGACGAGGCGACTTGAAGATTCTTTGTTCTGCTAACGTGCGCGAGTCGTCGAGAAGTGGCCCGAGCGAGGAGGTGCCGTGAGCGAGCTCTACAAGGTCAAGGCCGAGCTGTTCCGCACCCTCGGGCACCCCGCACGGATCCGCGTGCTTGAGCTGCTGGCCGAGCGCGACCGCCCCGTGCACGAGCTGCTGGCCAGCATCGACATCGAGCAGTCCAACCTGTCGCAGCAGCTCGCGGTGCTGCGCCGGGCCGGGCTGGTCAGCCAGCGGCGCGAGGGCGGCGAGGTGGTCTACGCCGCCAGCCTGCCGGCGGTGTCGGAGCTGCTGCGCATCGCCCGGCGGCTGCTGGCGGACCTGCTGACCGAGCAGCAGAACCTCAAGGCCGAGCTCGAGGACGGCGCGGCACCGGCGACCGACCAGCGGTCCGTGCGCGCATGAGCCTGGTGGACCTGGCCCGGCTGATCCGGCGCACCGGCCGCATCGCCGAGCCGGCGCCCGCCGCCCCCTCGGAGCAGCCGTCGGCGCAGGGGGCCGACGGCTCTCCGACCGCGTCGGCGGACGGCCTCCCCGCTCGCGACCTCCCCCGCGAGCTGCGCGGCAGCGTCCAGGTGCGGCACGTGGACGCCGGCTCGTGCAACGGCTGCGAGATCGAGCTGGCCGCCGCCTTCGGCCCCGTCTACGACGCCGAGCGCTACGGCGCCCGCCTGGTCGCCTCGCCGCGGCACGCCGACGCGGTGCTGGTCACCGGCGTGGTGACCCGGAACATGGCCGAGCCGCTGCGGCTGACCGTCGAGGCGACGCCACAGCCCCGCGTGGTGCTGGCCGTCGGGGACTGCGCCCGTGACTGCGGCATGTTCCGCGGCGCCTACGGCGTGGTCGGGGCCGCATCCGACGTGGTCCCCGTCGACCTGTCGGTGCCGGGCTGCCCTCCGGCCCCGGCGGACATCGTCGCGGCGCTGCGGCAGGTCACCGGCCGATGAGCGCCGTGGCGTGGGGTCTGCTGGCGCAGGTGGTGCTCGCGGCGTGCGCCGTCGTGGCGGCGATCGGCACCCGTGGGCGGGCGCGAAACGTGGTGGCCGGCACGCTGTGCGCGGCGCTGGGAGCCGCCGGCGTGGTGACGGGTGCGCTGGTGCTCGGCGGCCGCACGGTCACGGTGCACGTCGCCACCGCACTCCCCCTGCCGCCGATGGTGCTGGCGCCCGACCGGTTGGGCGCGCTGCTGATGGTGCTGGTCGGCGCCGTCGGGACGGTCGCCTCCGTCTACGCGATCGGGTACGTGCACGGCGCCTCGGCATCCCGCACGCAGTGGGCCGCGCTCGCCCTGTTCCTGCTCGGCATGCAGCTGGTGCCGGCCGCGGGCGACGTCGTCGGCTTCCTGCTCGCGTGGGAGCTGATGGCCGCGGCGTCGACCGTCCTGGTGCTCGCCGAGCACGCCCACCGCGCCACCGTGCGCGACGCGGCCGTCTGGTACGCCGTGATGACGCACCTCAGCCTCGTGCTGATCCTGGCCGGGTTCGCCGCGCTCTCCGCCGCGACCGGGTCGACGCAGTTCGCCGCGATGGCGGCCGCGCGGCCGACGGGCGCCGCGGCGACCGCCGCGTTCGTCGTGCTCGTCGTCGGCTTCGCCGCGAAGGCGGGCCTGGTGCCGCTGCACGTCTGGCTGCCGCGCGCGCACCCGGAGGCACCGAGCCACGCGTCCGCCCTGATGAGCGCCGCGATGGTGTCGCTGGGTGCGTACGGCCTGCTGCTGGTCGGCGTGCGGCTGCTGCCCGGCGGCCCGACGTGGTGGGGCGTGCTGCTGATCGGCCTGGGTGCCGTCTCGGCGGTGTACGGCATCCTGCAGGCCGGGGTCGCCACCGACCTCAAGCGGCTGCTCGCCTACTCGACGTCGGAGAACCTCGGCCTGGTCGTCGTCGCCCTCGGCACCGCGATGCTGCTGACCACCCACCACGTGCCGGGTGCCGCGAGCGCCGCGCTGCTGGCCGCCCTGCTGCTGCTGGTCAGCCACGCGGCGTTCAAGGCGACGCTGTTCCTCGGGGCAGGTGCGGTGCTGCGGGCCACCGGTGAACGGGACCTGGACCGGCTCGGCGGACTCGTGCACGCGATGCCGTGGACGGCGGCGACGTTCGGCATCGGCTCGCTCGGCGCGGCGGCGCTGCCGGTGACCGGTGGGTTCGTCGCCGAGTGGACGCTGCTGCAGGCGCTGATCCACTCGGCTCGACCGGCGGACCGGGTGGTGGCCGTCGCGATCCCGCTCGCGCTCGCCGCGCTGGCGCTGACCGCGGGCCTGGCGCTGGTCACCTTCGTCAAGGCGTTCGGCATCGGGTTCCTGGCTCGCGCCCGGTCGGTGGCGGTGCTCGGCGCGCAGGAGGGGCCGTGGAGCATGCGGGTCGCGATGCTGGCCGGTGCGGTCGGCGTCGTCGCCCTCGGGGTGCTGCCGGGGCCGCTGGCACGGGTGCTCGCGGCTGCCGCGGGCGTGGACGGTGACGTGCGGACGGTGGGCCTGGGCGGCGTCGAGCTGCTCGGCGTGGCCGCGGTGCTGAGCCCGGTCGCCCTGCTGGGGCTCGGTGCCGGGGTCGCGATCCCCGCGCTGGTGGTCACGCTGGTGCTGGCCCGGCGGCGGCCGGCCACCACCGACGTGCTCGGCTGGGGCTGCGGCGGCGTCCGCACCAGCCCCCGCATGCAGTACAACGCCACGTCCTACGCCGAGCCGGTGATGCGCATCTTCGACGACGCGCTGCAGCCGTCCCGGGACGTCGTCGTCACCCACGTCGCGGAGTCCGCGTACCTCGCGGAGCGCGTCCGCTTCGCCCAGCGCGTGGACGACGTGGTGGAGGCGCGCCTGTACCGCCCGCTGGTCCGTGCGGCGGACGCCCTGGCCGACCGCGCCCGCCGGGTGCAGAACGGGTCGATCCACCGCTACCTCGCGTTCTCCTTCACCGCCCTGGTCGCGGTGCTGCTGGTGGTGGTCGTATGAGCGGCCCCGCGCTGCTGCTCGCCCTGGTGCAGGTGCTGGTCGCCGTCGCGTTCGCACCCCTGGTGGTCGGCGTGACGCGCCAGACGAGGGCTCGGCTCGAGGGCCGCGCCGGCCCCGGCGTGCTGCAGCCGTGGCGCGACCTGCGCAAGCTGCTGGCCAAGACGCCGCTGCGCGCCGCGGGCACCAGCGTCGTCACGGTGGCCGCCCCGCTGGTGCTGCTCGTCTCGAGCCTGCTGCTGGCCGCGCTGGTGCCGTCGGTCGGCGCCGTGCCGGTCGCGCTGGTGCCGGGCGACCTGTTCGTGGTGGTGTCCGTGCTGCTGCTCGGCACGGTGGCGATCGCGCTGCTGGGGCTGGACGCCGGCTCGGCGTTCGGCGGCATGGGGTCCAGCCGGCACATGACCATCGCGGCGCTGGTGGAGCCGACCGTGCTGGTGTCGGTGTACGCCCTGTCCATCCCGGTGGGCAGCTCGGCCCTGCCGCTGATCGTCGCGGCGCGTCGCGACCACCCGGCCGGCATCATCTCCCCCGCCGGCGTGCTGGCCGTGGTGGCGCTGGGCATCGTGGTGCTCGCCGAGACCGGTCGGCTGCCGATCGACAACCCGTCCACGCACCTCGAGCTGACGATGATCCACGAGGCGATGGTGCTGGAGCAGTCGGGCCGCGACCTGGCCTGGGTGGACCTCGCGTCGTGGCTGCGGCTGTCCGTGCTGCTGGGGCTGGTCGGCAACCTGCTGCTGCCGTGGGGCGTCGCGGCGACGGTCGGCGCCGGACCGCTGCTGCTGGGCACCCTGGCACTGGCCGGCAAGCTCGCGCTGCTCGCCGCCCTGCTGGCCACCGCCGAGGTCGGCATGGCCAAGCTGCGCCTGTTCCGGGTGCCGGAGCTGCTGGCCGGCTCGTTCGTGCTGGCCTTCCTCGCCGTCACCGCGTCGTACCTGGTCGCATGAACGCCGCCGCATGAACGCCGTCCGAGAGGTCGCCATGTCCCCGTCCGGGTCGGTCGCCACGCAGCTCGTCGCGCTGACCGCCGGCGCCCTGCTGGTGACCTCGGTGCTGCTCGTCTGGCGGCGCGACCTGTCGGCGCAGGTGCGCCTGCTGATGCTGCAGGGCGTCGCGCTGGCGGCCCTCGCGACCACCATCGGCCTGTCGGGCGGCCCCGGGACGTCCCGCGCCGAGCTGCTGCTGGTCGCCGTCCTGGTGCTGGCGCTGCGCGGCTGGCTGCTGCCGTGGGTGCTCGGCCGCCGGCTGCGCGCCGGGATCGAGGCCGGCGACGCGGCCCGGGAGGACGGTCCGCGCCTCAACCCGACGGCCGGCCTGGTGCTGGTCGCCCTGCTCACCACGGTCGCGTACCTGGTCAGCCGGCCGATCTCGGAGGGTGTCGCGGAGCACGCCGGTGCGCCGACCCCCGCGGGCACCGCCGGCCCGGCCGCATTCGCCGTGCCGGTCGGCATCGCGATGGTGCTGATCGGCTTCCTGCTGCTGGTCGGCCGGCGCCGCGCGATGTCGCAGCTGGTCGGCTTCCTCGTGCTGGACAACGGCATCGCGACCGTCGCGTTCCTGACGGCGGCGGGCGTGCCGTTCGCGGTGGAGCTCGGCATCTCGTCCGACGTGCTGCTGGTGGTGCTGATCCTCGCGGTGCTGTCCCGACGCATCCACGCCCAGATCGGGTCCACCACGCTCGACTCGATGACGGAGCTGAGGGACTGATGGGTCTGCTCCTGCTGCTGCCGCCGGTTGCGGCCCTCCTCGCGGGGCTCGCGGCCGCCGCACCGCGACCGGCCGTGCCGAGTCCTTCGGGGCCGCGACCCGGCGCGCGTCCCCTCGCCGCACTGTCCGCGGCGACCACCCGCCTGTCGGGCGTCCTGGTCAGCGCGATCCTCCTGGGGACCGGTGTCGCACTGCTGGTGCACCGCGGTGCCGTCCCGACGCTCGGCGGCGACCTGCTGCGCGCCGACGCGCTGTCCGCGCTGATGCTCACGGTGGTCGGCGCCGTCGGCCTGACCGCCACCTGGGCGGGACTGGAACCGCGGACGTCCCCAGCGGCGTCCGCGCACGGGCCCGGAGCCACACGCAGCGAGCGCCGCTACGCCGCCCTGGTGTGCGTGTTCCTCGGTGCGATGGCGATCGCGGTCACCACGGACAACCTCGGGGTGCTGTGGGTGGCCGTCGAGGCGACCACCATCGCCACCGCCTTCCTGGTGGGCCACCGCGGCGGCGCCCGCTCCCTCGAGGCGGCGTGGAAGTACGTGGTGCTCGGCTCGGTCGGCATCGCGATCGCCCTGCTCGGCACCGTGTTGCTGTACGCCGCGAGCCGCAGCGCCGGCGAGCCGACCCTGTCCTGGACCCGGCTGGTCAGCGGTGAGCTGCCGCTGGACCCCGCGCTGGTGAAGGTGGCCGCCGGGCTGGCGGTGCTGGGGTTCGCGACCAAGGCGGGGCTGGCGCCGATGCACTCCTGGCTGCCGGACGCCCACAGCCAGGCGCCGGCGCCGGTGTCGGGGCTGATGTCCGGCGTGCTGCTGGCCGTCGCGTTCTACGCGATCCTGCGGGTGCGCGCGATCGCCGCCGTGGTGATCGGGCCGGGACTGGTGCGGGGGCTGCTGCTGACGGCCGGCCTGGGTTCGCTCGCCGTCGCTGGCGCGCTGATCCTGCGGCAGCGGGACCACAAGCGGATGCTCGCGTACTCGAGCATCGAGCACATGGGTGTCCTGGCGGTGGGGGCCGCCGTGGGGGGTCCGGTGGCGCTGGCCGCGGTGCTGCTGCACCTGATCGGGCACGGGCTGGCCAAGGCGAGCCTGTTCGTGGTGGCGGGGCGGATGCTCGCCTCCGAGGGCACGACGACGATCGCCGAGGTCCGCGGCCTGCTGAGCCGCCGTGCCGACCTGGCGGTGCCGCTGGTCGTCGGGATGGCCGCACTGCTCGGCTTCCCGCCGTTCGCGCTGTTCTTCTCCGAGGTCGCGATCGTGCTGGCCGGCTGGCGGGCGGGGCTCGGCTGGGCGATGGCCCTGGTCGTGGTGCTGCTGCTGGTGGTGGTCGCGGGCCTGGTCCGCGCGACGGCGGCGATGACCCTGGGCCCGGCCGACCAGGCGCACGCGGTTCACGACGAGCGCACGACGACGACCATCACCTCCGCGCCCGACGGGTCGGCGTCGGTCGCCGTCGCCACGCTGGCCCCGCCGCCGGCCCCACCACAGGCCCATGGCGCCGACCGCGGGCCCATGCTGCCGCTCGTCCTGGCACTGGGCACCACGGCGGTGATCGGGTTCTTCGCCATGCCGGTCGGTGACGTGCTGGCGCGGGCGGCCGCCGTGCTGGGGCTGTCATGACCACGCCTCGTCCGACGAGCCCGGTGGGGTCGTCCTCCCCCGCCGCGCCCGACCCGGCCGCAGTCGACCCCGCCGCCCCGGCTGGCGACGCCCGCGCCGCCTGCACCCTGACCCGCGCGGAGCTGCCCGCTCAGGTCGAGGCCCACCTCGCCGCCGGCCATCGCCTCGCTCTGGTCGCCGGGCACGACGACGGCGCCACCGGCTTCCGCGTGGTCTACGCGTTCGCCGACCCGGCCACCGACCGGCGCACCGAGCTGACCGTCGCCGTGCCGCGCGACGACGCCTGGATCCCGTCCCTGTCCACGGTCTCCTTCGCGGCTGGCCGGTTCGAGCGTGCCATCCGCGACGGCTTCGGCATCGAGCCCCGCGACCACGTCCGTCCCCGGCGCCTGACCCGGCACGCCCACTGGCCGGCCGGCTGGTACCCCATGCGTCGGGACGCCGCGACCGACCCGGTGTTCGGTCCGGACGAGAGCGGCTTCGCCTTCGTGCCGGTCGAGGGCCAGGGGGTCTACGAGATCCCGGTGGGCCCCGTGCACGCCGGGATGATCGAGCCGGGGCACTTCAGGTTCTCGGTGGTCGGGGAGACCATCGTCCGGATGAAGGCCCGCCTGTGGTTCGTCCACCGCGGCCTGGAGAAGCACCTGCAGGGACGGACGCCGGAGCAGGCGCTGCCGCTGACCGAGCGGATCAGCGGCGACACCGCGGTGGGGCACGCGCTGACGTTCGCGATGGCGGTGGAGGACGCGCTCGGCCTGGAGGTCGGCGAGCAGGACCGGCTGGTGCGCGCGCTGCTGCTCGAGCTCGAGCGGCTGCACTGCCACGTCGCCGACCTGGGCGCGATGGCCAACGACGTCGGCCTCGGCATCCTGCAGACGCACACCCTCCGGCTGCGCGAGCAGCTGCTCCGGTCGAACGCCCTGGTCACCGGGCATCGGCTGCTGCGCGGCGGCATCGGCATCGGCTCGGCGCGCCTGCGCGGGCTGCCGGACGTCGAGCTGGTCGGCTCCGTCGCCGCCGAGGTGGCCGAGCTGGTCCGCATCGCCCAGGGCACCGCCGTGCTGGTGGACCGCTTCACCGGGACGGCCGTGCTGCACCGCCAGCAGGCTGCCGAGATGGGTGTGCTCGGCTACGTCGCGCGGGCCAGCGGGCTGGACGTGGACGCCCGTCGCGACCACGCGTTCGTCGACCTCGGCGCGTCGTTCCGGGTCTGCACGGCCGAGACCGGCGACGCGATGGCGCGGTTCACGGTGCGGGCCGACGAGGTGGCGGTCAGCGCCGCGGTGATCGCCGACCTCGTCGACAGGCTCGGCGGGCACCTCGGCACCGGTGGTCCGGTCGCGGAAGACGCGACGCACGCAGCGGACGAGGGCGATGCAGACCGTGACGACGACGCCTCTGCGACCCCCGTCGCGCACGGGCTCGCGCTCGTCGAGGCCTGGCGCGGCACCGCGTGCCACCGTGTCGAGCTGGACGCAGCCGGCCGGCTGACCAGGGCCGCGATTGTCGACCCGTCGTTCTTCACGTGGCCGGCGCTGCCGGTCGCGCTGGCGGACACGATCGTCCCGGACTTCCCCCTGGCCAACAAGAGCTTCAACCAGTCCTACGCCGGCAACGACCTCTAGTCGGTCCGCCCCGAGCGCACCCGCTGCAGGTGCCGCCGCATCGCGCCCGGTCCGGACGCGTTGAGGACCACCGCGGCCACCGCGACCGGCAGCGCGATCGCGAACGGCCCGATGTCGTGCAGCTGCAGGCCGATCGCGAGCCCTACGAGGCCGGGACCCTCCGCGAACCCGATCCCCATGAAGGCGATGGTCCGGGCGACGCCGTTCGCACCGTCGGAGCGGCCGCCGGCCGGAGCCGCCTGGTCACCGGTCGAGGCGCGCGAACGCCGCCGGGCGCTGCGCGCGGCGTTCGAGGCGCCCCACCCCGTGACCCAGCGGCTGCCGAACCACGACACGAGCGCGAGCCCGACGCCGACGGCGGCACCGGTCGTGCTCAGCGGCGCCCCGGGCACGAGGAACAGCACGCCGATCCCCAGGATCAGCACCAGACCGCCGGCGAACCCGACGGTCACGGTGGTGAAGAGACGCACGACGTCGTCGTCGGACAGCTCGGCGACGGGCGGCTGGGGCGCGGGCATGGCGCGACCCTAGCCAGGCGAGCGCACGCGGATGCGGCACTCAGTGGCGAATCACCCGAGCGGCGGCAGCCCTCGGGACCCGGCCACGACCGGTGACGGTCGGGCGACCCGAGGGCCGCCCGACCGTGAGGGCCTCAGGCCTCCGTCGTCCCGTGCGTGACGGCCGGCGCGTGCACCACGACCACCGGGCAGTGCGCATGCGTGACCACGTGCTGGCTCACGGAACCGAGCAGCAGACCGGTGAACCCGCCGTGCCCGCGGCTGCCGACCACGACGAGCGCCGCGTCACGGGCCGCGTCGAGCAGCACCCGTGCCGCGTGCCCCTGCTCCACCCGCTGCCGCACGTGCACCGACTCGTCGCCCTGGAGCGCGTCCTTGACGGCGTTCTCGAGGGCCAGCGTCGCGCTGCCGGCCCACTCGAACGTGCCGAGTGCGGCGACCGCGAGGTTCACCGGGTAGTCCCAGGACATCACCGCCTCGACCGGCTGCCCGGTGAGCCGGCCCTGGGCCACCGCCCACTGCAGCGCGGCCTTGGAGGAGGCGGACCCGTCGACGCCGACGACGATCCGCCCGGACGATTCCTTCTGATCGGCACTGGAGATGCTCACGACCTGTCCTCCCGCCTGTGGCGATCGGTGAGTCGGTCGAGCGGCCGGCTCGCACCCGGCGCCTGCGCCGGAGCGCAGCTCCAGCCTAGTGAGCGGGCGCGCAGGCGGCGTGGGCGGGGCGCATCTCACGCGCAGGTGCGCTCGACGGCCTCCAGCACCATCGCGTCCAGCCGGCCGTGGCGCGCCACCGACTCGCGCTGCGCACGCGCACCGGTGCCCTGCTCCAGCACCCGCCGGATCGACTCGCGCACCACGTCGAGGTCGCCGTTGGCGTGCAGCGCGGCCTCGACGTGGTGCACCAGCGCGGCGAGCACCTCGGGGGCCGGTCGCAGCCGGCCGGTCCGCGGGTCCACCAGCTCGCCGTCCGTCCCCGAGCGGCTGGACCGCCACGACGCCAGCCGCAGCAGCGCCGCGGGCTCGTCGGACGCCGGAGCACCGGCCCGCCACTCGCCGGCCGCCGTGTCGACCAGCGCCCGGCACAGCGCCGCGACCAGCACGGCGTCGGCCACGTCCAGGCACACGTCGGCGACGCGCACCTCGACCGTCGGGTACCGCCGGGACAGCCGGGCGTCGAAGTAGACCATCCCCTCGTCCAGCAGGGTGCCCGTGCCGATCATGTCGTCCACCAGCCGGCGGTACGCGGCGGCCGAGCCGAACACCTCCGTCGGGCCGGTCGCAGGCCAGCGGCTCCACGACTGGGTCCGGTAGCTGGCGTAGCCGGTGTCGACGCCGTTCCAGAACGGCGAGTTGGTCGCAACTGCCGCGACCGCCGGCAGCCAGGGCCGGATGCGGTCCAGCACCGCGACGCCCTCGTCGGGCGAGCTGACGGCGACGTGCACGTGGCAACCGCAGGTCAGCTGCTCGTCGCAGGCGATGGCCAGCGCCCGGCCGATCGCCTGGTACCGCGGCGACGGGCTGATGCGCGGCCGCGCCGGTAGCGGCGACGTGCCGAGCGCCGCCACCCGGAGCCCGGCTCGGCGTGCGGCGGCGTCGGCCGTGCGGCGCAGCCGGTGCAGGTCGTCCGCGAGCGCGGCCAGCTCGGTCCGCGGCGGCGTGGCCACCTCGATCATCTGCTGCTGCAGCTCCATGGTGAGCTCGCTGCGCCGGGGGTAGGCCGGCGCAGCGCCCGGTTGCGGGTCGTCCCCGGACTCGTCGGACCAGGCCGGCACGTCGTCCACCCCCGCCAGGACCTGTGGCGCCGCCGGGACGGCGCAACCGGACTGCGGGTCGATGAGCAGGAACTCCTCCTCGACGCCGAACGTGCGCACGGATGCGCCCCTGCGATCCACGCCGACCACCTTCGCGACTGCCGCACAGGGACCGTCGGCGAGCCCGTCGGCGGGCGCTTCGATCGTCGACCGGTGCAGGTCAGCGGCGCAAGCCCCCTACCAGGGAGATCAGCCGGTCAGCGGAAGACGAGCGGGCCCTGCAGGGCTGCCACCGCGGCGGGTCAGCCCTCGGCCGGCGGTCCGCTGCCGTCCGCCTCCGCCCCGGTCTCCTCGTCCGGCGTGGTCGTGGCGCTGAGCGCGTCCAGGAAGCGGATCACCGTCTCCCGCTCGTCCGGCGTGAGAGCGGCCGCGACCTGGAACCGGCGGGCGTGCTCCCGCCCGACCGTCCGCTCGGCGGCACGACGGGTCTCGGCGCCGACCACCACGGCGATCGCCCGGCGGTCGGTCGGGTGCGGCGTGCGCCGGATGTGCCCGCCCGCCTCGAGGCGGTCGAGCAGCTTGGTGGTGGACGCGCTGGAGATGCCCAGGTGGTCGGCGATCTCCCGGGCGGTGACGTGGTGCCCCTGCTCGGTGCGGACGATGACGAACCGCAGCGCCTTCATGTCCGTCTCGCCGAGCTGCATGTACGCCCGCGAGGCGCGGCTGGACCGCTGCTCGGCCTCGCGCCAGCGGAACAGCGCGTCCATCACCCGGACCACCTGACCGACCTCCGCATCGGGAAGGCCGGAGGTGTGGACGAGCCGCCCACCCCGGTCCACCACGCGCGGGTCGTGGAAGCCCAGGGCGATCTCGGTGATCGGTTCGTCATCCGGCACCCGAGAAACACTAGCCGAATGGAAGTATCTCGCCTACCTTACTTCTCACCTGGCTAGCGAAATGAGATGAGCGATGGACGAGGTCGTGCTGCTGTCCGAGGACGGCACCCCGATCGGCACTGCGCCCAAGGCGCAGGTGCACGGTGCCGACACACCCCTGCACCTGGCCTTCTCCTGCTACCTGTACGACACCTCCGGGCGACTGCTGGTGTCCCGGCGGGCGCTGTCCAAGCGGACGTGGCCGGGGGTGTGGACCAACTCGTTCTGCGGTCACCCGGCGCCGGGTGAGCAGCTCGAGGACGCCGTCCGCCGGCACGGACGGCTCGAGCTCGGCGTGGAGGTCGAGGGCCTCCACGCCGAGCTCCCCGACTTCCGGTACCTCGCAGTGGACGCGTCCGGCGTCGTGGAGAACGAGGTGTGCCCCGTCTTCTCGGCCGTCACGTCCTCCCTCGTCGTGCCGCACCCGGACGAGGTGATGGAGGCGGTGTGGGTCGACCCCGCCCGCCTGTCCACCGCCGTGCACCTGGCGCCCTGGGCCTTCAGCCCGTGGTTGGCGCTGCAGATCGACCAGCTGCACAACTTCACCAGGGAGAACCCGGTATGACCCACGACCTCGCGGCCTCCGCCCCGCTCGTCGAGCCCGTCGCACGCCCGGCCGCCCCCCTGGTGCTGCCCAACCTCGCTGCGGCGATGGCGGAGGTCGAGCGGCGCCTGGACCTGGTGCTCGACGAGGCGCTGCGCCGTTCCGCCGTGCACGGGCCGCACTACGAGCAGCTGTGGCGCGCGGTGCGCACCATGACGCAGGGCGGCAAGCGGCTGCGGCCCCGCCTGCTGCTCGCGACGTTCCTGCACCTGGGCGGCACCCGGCTGGAGCCGGCCGTCGAGCTGGCCGTCGCGGTGGAGCTGCTGCACACGGCCCTGCTGGTGCACGACGACGTAATCGACGGCGACGTGGAGCGGCGCGGCGTGCTGAACGTGGTCGGTGCGTTCGAGCAGGCCGCCCGTGCCGAGGGGCTGCCCGAGCACCCCGCCCGCCGCTGGGGCGAGCAGGCGGCGCTGCTCGCCGGCGACCTGCTGCTGACGTCGGCCCTGCGGATCACCGCCCGGCTCGAGCTCGACCACGCCCGCCGCACGGCCCTGGTCGAGCTGGTGGACGAGAGCGTCTACCGCGCCGCCGCGGGCGAGCTCGCCGACGTGACCTACGCCGCCGGGCTCGCCACCCCGGCGCCGTCGGACATCCGCCGCCTGATGGCCGACAAGACCGCCCACTACTCCCTCGAGCTGCCGCTGCGCGCCGCCGCGCTGCTGGCCGGCGCCCCGGACTGGCTCGGCGACCGCCTCGGCGCGATCGGGCACCGTCTGGGCCTGGTGTTCCAGATGCGCGACGACCTGCTCGGCGTGTTCGGCAGCGCGGCCGAGACCGGCAAGAGCTGCTCGAACGACCTGCGGGAGGGCAAGCAGACCCTGCTGGTGGCGTACGCGCGCGGCACCGCGGAGTGGTCGGCGGCAGCGCACCTGTTCGGCCGGGAGGACCTGGACGAGGTGGGCGCGGAGGTGCTGCGCGGCGCGCTCGAGGCGTCCGGGGCGCGGGCACGGCTGGAGCAGGAGGTCCACGACGAGCGGGACGCCGCGCTCACGCTGATCGCCGGCGCCGACCTGCCGGCCGCCCTGGCCCGGCTGCTCGCCGCCGAGGCGGAGCGCGCGGCGGAGCGACGCTCATGAGCCGCCAGACGGGTCTGGCGCTGTACGACGGCACCGCGCGCGTAGCCGCGGCACCGGTGATCCGCCGGTACTCCACGTCGTTCCGGCTGGCGACCAGCCTGTTCCCCCGCCGGTGCCGGGCGGCGATCGCCTCGATCTACGCGCTGGTGCGGATCGCCGACGAGATCGTGGACGGCACCGCGGCCGAGGCGGGGCTGGACCGGGCGGCGCGGGCTGCGGTGCTGGACGAGCTGGAGCGCGAGACGGAACGCGCGGTGGCGACGGGGTTCAGCGCGAACCTGGTGGTGCACGCCTTCGCGGCGGTGGCTCGCGAGGCCGCCATCGAGCCCGCGCTGACCAGGGCGTTCTTCGCCTCCATGCGGCGCGACCTGGACGACGTGGCCTTCGACGAGGCCGAGTACCGGACGTACGTGCACGGGTCTGCCGAGGTGGTCGGGCTGATGTGCCTGCGGGTGTTCCTGGCCGGCCGGCCGGTGGCGCCGGAGGTCGCGGCCCGGCTGGACGAGGGCGCCGCCCGGCTGGGGGCTGCCTTCCAGAAGGTGAACTTCCTGCGGGACGTGGCGCACGACCGCGGGCAGCTGGGTCGGTCGTACCTGCCCGGGGTGTCGGCCTCCGGCCTGACGGACGAGGAGAAGACGGCGGTGGTCGACGACATCCGGGCCGACCTGCGGGCAGCCCGCGCCGCCGTCCGGCACCTGCCCGGCGACTGCCGCCGCCCCGTGCTGGTGGCGACCGCCCTGTTCGGCGAGCTGCTGCGTCGCCTCGAGCGGACGCCGGCCTCCCGCCTGGCCAGCACCCGGGTGTCGGTGCCGGCGCCCGTCAAGCTCGCGCTCGCCGTGCGGTGGACGCTCGCGCCCTCGCTGAGCACCGGGGCGCTGTCATGAGCCGCCCGCTGGACACCGTCGTGATCGGCGGCGGCGTGTCGGGGCTCGCCACGGCCGCGCTGCTCGCGGCCGACGGGCACCAGGTGACGCTGCTCGAGGCGCAGCCGCAGCTCGGTGGCCGCGCCGGCTCGTGGGAGTCCGGCGGGTTCCGGTTCGACACCGGACCGTCCTGGTACCTGATGCCTGAGGTGTTCGACCACTTCTACCGGCTGATGGGCACCTCCGCCGACGAGCAGCTGACCCTGCGCCGCCTCGACCCCGGCTACCGGGCGTACTTCGAGGGCGACCGGGAGCCGTACGACCTGCCGGCTGGCGGCCCCGCGGCCCGCGCGGCGCTGAAGGCCCTCGACCCCGAGTCGGCGGACCGGCTGGACGCCTACTTCGACTCGGCGGCGGAGACGTACCACCTGGCGCTGGAGAAGTTCCTCTACAGCTCGTTCGACTCGGTCGCGCCGTTCCTCGACCCGGCCCTGCTGTCCCGGCTCCCCCGGCTGGCCCGCCTGCTGACCCGGTCGCTGGACGCCGAGATCCGCACCCGCACCGGTGACTCCCGGCTCCGGCGCCTGCTCGGCTACCCCGCGGTGTTCCTCGGCGGCTCTCCGATGCGGGTGCCGAGCATGTACCACCTGATGAGCCACCTCGACGTGAACGACGACGTCCGGTACCCCGACGGTGGTTTCGCCCGCGTGATCCAGACGATCGCCGACCTGGCGGCCGGCGCCGGTGCGCGCCTGGTCACGGGCGCGACGGTGACCCGCATCCTGGTCAAGGAGGGCGCCGTGCGCGGCGTCCTCTACCGCGACCCCCTCGGCGTGGAGCACCGGGTGGAGGCGGAGCTCGTCGTCTCCGGTGCCGACCTGCACCACACCGAGACGGCTCTGCTCGACGCGCCGCACCGGGACCACGACGAGCGCTGGTGGCGCCGCCGCGACCCGGGGCCCGGTGCCGTGCTGGCGATGCTCGGGGTCCGCGGAGCGCTGCCGCAGCTGGCGCACCACACCCTGCTGCTCGCCGACGACTGGGACGGCGGCTTCGCGGCCCTGACCCGCGGTCGCGGGCTGCCGTCGACGCCGTCGATCTACATCGGCAAGCCCAGCGCCACCGACCCGACGGTCGCACCGGCGGACCACGAGAACCTGTTCGTGCTGGTGCCCGTCCCGGCCGAGCCGGGGATCGGGCACGGCGGCATCGAGCGTGGCGGGGACGGGCCGGTGGAGGCGTTCGTCGACCGGACGATCGAGCAGATCGCGGGCTGGACGGGGGTGGACGACCTGGCCGACCGGGTGGTGGTGCGGCGCACCGTCGCCCCCGGCGACTTCGCCACCGACCTGCGGTCGTGGTCCGGCAGCGCCCTCGGCCCGGCGCACACGCTGCGGCAGAGCGCCTTCCTCCGGGCGCCGAACGCGTCCCGTCGGGTGCGGGGCCTGCTGCACGCCGGCGGCAGCACCATCCCGGGCATCGGCGTGCCGATGTGCCTGATCAGCGCCGAGCTGGTGGCCAAGCGGGTGCGTGGCGACCGGACGGCGGCACCGCTGCCGGTGCCGGTGCGGGTGCCGGTATGAGGTTCGCCTATCTCGGGGCGCTGCTCGTCTCCGCCGGCGGGCTGGCGCTGCTGGACCGGCGGTGGCGGCTGCTGCTCTGGGAGGACGTGCGCCGAGCGGTGATCGTCCTGGTCAGCGGGGTCCTGGTGCTGCTGGGAGCCGACCTGGTCGGCATCGCCAACGGCCTGTTCTTCCGGGCGCCGACGCGCGTGATGACCGGCGTGCTGCTGGCTCCGGAGCTGCCGGTGGAGGAGCCGGTGTTCCTGGCGTTCCTCTGCTACCTGACGATGCTCCTGGTCCGGGGTGCGGAGCGGGTGCTGGCCCGCCGCACCTCGTCCGACGCGCGACCGGTCGCCCTGCCCGCGGCGGGGGCCCGACGATGACGTACCCGCAGCTGGCCGTCGGCCTGATCGTGCTCGCGCTCGTCGTCCGGGGCGCGGCGCAGGTGCTCGCCCGACGACGGGGTCACCGGCTCCCGCTCGCACCCACCGTCGCCGCCGCGGTGGCAGTGGTCGCGCTGACCGCCGTCTTCGACAACGTCATGCTGGCCGCCGGCGTCGACGACTACTCCCGCGCCCACGCGTCGGGCCTGACGCTCGGCCGCGCGCCGATCGAGGACTTCTCCTACCCGCTCGCCGCCGCCGTGCTGCTGCCGGCCGTGTGGGAGCTGACCCGCAGGGGGCACCGTGCTGACCACCCGTAGACCGCTGCTGCCACCCCTGGCCACGCGGCTGCTCGCCGCCTCCCGGCCGCTGAGCTGGGTGAACACCGCCTACCCCTTCGGGGCGGCCTACCTGCTGGCGGGCGGGCACGTGGACGCCGCCTGGGTGATCGGCACGCTGTTCTTCCTGGTGCCGTACAACCTGGCGATGTACGGGATCAACGACGTGTTCGACTACGCGTCCGACGCGGCGAACCCCCGCAAGGGCGGTGTCGAGGGGGCGCTGCTCGAGCCGCGCGTGCACCGGGCGACGCTGGTGGCGGCCGTGGTGACGTGCGTGCCGTTCGTCGTCGCGCTGGTGGTGCTGGGGCGGCCGGCGTCGTGGGCGGTGCTCGCCGTGTCGCTGTTCGCCGTCGCCGCGTACTCGGTGCCGGGGCTGCGGTTCAAGGAGCGGCCGGTGCTGGACTCGCTGACGTCGAGCACCCACTTCACCAGCCCGGCGGTCTACGGCCTGGTGCTGGCGGGCGGCGCGTGGAGCCGCCCGGCGGTGGTGGCCCTGGTGGCCTTCTTCCTGTGGGGCGTCGCGGCGCAGGCGTTCGGCGCGGTGCAGGACGTGGTGCCGGACCGCGAGGCCGGCATCGGGTCGGTGGCCACCGTGCTCGGTGCGGCCCGGACGGTCCGGCTGTCGCTGACGCTGTGGGCGGCCGCCGGGGCGCTGCTGCTGCTCGAGCCCTTCCCGGGGGTGCTGGCCGCGCCGCTGGTGATCCCGTACCTGGCGCTGGCGTGGCCGTTCCGCTCGGTTCCCGACGCCCAGTCCGGCACCGCGAACCGTGGCTGGCGGCGGTTCCTGCTGGTGAACTACCTGGTGGGGTTCGCGGTCACCCTGATCCTCATCGCGATCGGGATGAACCGATGACCCGCGCCCGCACGTCGACCCCGCCACCGAGCTCGACCCCACCGTCCGGCCCCGCGACCCGATCGGGCGCCCAGGGCATCACCGAGGAGTCCCGCATGACGTCCGCCCGCACCACCGGTCCTGGCCCGGGCACCCGCACGCTGCGCATCGTGCTGCCGGCGGTGCTGGTGCTGGTGTGGCTGGCCGTCGGCGGCATCGGCGGGCCGTACTTCGGCCGGATCGCCGAGGTGTCGTCCAACGAGCCGACGGCGTACCTGCCGACCAGCGCGCAGGCGACCCGCGTGCAGGAGCGGCTGCCGCAGTTCCTCGGCGGCGACACGATCCCGGCGGTGGTGCTGGTCACCGCGGGCTCGCCGCTGACCGACGCGCAGAAGACGCAGCTCGCCACCGTGCCGAAGGCCCTGGCCGGCATCCAGGGCGTGTCGGGCCAGCCGAGCCCCCCGATCGTGTCGCAGGACGGCACCGCGGCCCAGCTGTTCGTCCCGGTCAAGGCGTCCGCCGCGGTGGCGGACACCGTCGCCGCCATGCGGTCGGCGCTCCCCGGGCTAGTGCCGTCCGGCACCACCGCTTACGTCACGGGACCCGCGGGGTTCACCGGCGACCTGGTGACGGCGTTCGGCGGGATCGACGGCATCCTGCTGCTCGTCGCCGTGGCAGCCGTGCTCGTGATCCTCGTGGTGGTGTACCGGTCGCCACTGCTCCCGCTGGTGGTGCTGCTGACCAGCACGTTCGCGCTGACGGCCGCCCTGTTCACCGTGTGGTGGATCGCCAAGGCCGGGGTCTTCCCACTCAGCGGCCAGACCCAGGGCATCCTGTTCATCCTGGTGATCGGCGCCGCCACGGACTACTCGCTGCTGTACGTGTCCCGGTACCGCGAGGCGCTGCGCGCGCACCAGCACCGGTGGGACGCGACGCGCGCGGCGCTGCGCGGCTCGTTCGAGCCGATCCTCGCCTCCGGCGGCACAGTGATCGCCGGGCTGCTGATGCTGCTGCTGTCCGACCTGCAGTCGAACCGGGCGCTGGGTCCGATCGCCGCCGTCGGCATCGTCTTCGCGATGCTCGCCGCGCTCACCCTGCTGCCGTCGCTGCTCCTGCTGCTGGGCCGGGCCGCGTTCTGGCCGCGCCGCCCGCGGTACGCGCCCGACGCGGCCGGCGCCGACCCCGTGCCGACGCGTGGCCTGTGGGCACGGGTCCCGCGGTTCGTGGTCCGGCGCGCCCGGCCGGTGTGGGTGGTCGGCGTGGTGGTGCTGCTGGCCGCGAGCGCCGGGGTGCTGCAGCTGCGGGCGTCCGGCGTGCCGTCAAGCGACCTGGTGCTGGGGCACTCGGAGGCGCGCACCGGTCAGCAGGAGCTCGCGCAGCACTTCCCGGGCGGCTCCGGCAGCCCGGTGCAGGTGATCGTGGCCGCGGACCGGCTGCAGCAGACCGCGACGACGCTGCTCGGCACGGCCGGGGTGCAGGGCGTCGCCGTCGTCAGTGCCGCATCCCCGAGCGGCGAGGCACCGGTCACTGCGGAGGGCGTGCAGCCGGTGATCCCCGGCACCCCGGCCCCCGCGCCGACCGTGGCGAACGGTGACGTGCTGCTGCAGGCGACGCTGACCGACGCCCCCGACTCGGCCGCCGCGGAGCACACCGTCCGCGAGCTGCGCACCGCCCTCGGCTCGAGCGCTCTGGTCGGCGGCGCGACGGCCACCGCGGTCGACTCCGACGACGCCTCCGTGCACGACCGGAACCTGATCATCCCGCTCGTCCTGGTGGTGATCCTGGTGATCCTGGTGCTGCTGCTGCGGGCCGTCGTCGCCCCGTTGCTGCTGGTCGGCACCGTGGTGCTCTCGTTCGGCGCGACCCTCGGCGTCTCGGCGCTCGTGTTCAACCACGTGCTGAACCTGCCCGGCGCCGACCCCGCCGTGCCGCTGTTCGGGTTCGTCTTCCTGGTCGCGCTCGGCATCGACTACAACATCTTCCTCATGACCCGCGTGCGGGAGGAGGCGCTGCACGCCGGCGCCCGCACGGGCATGACCCGCGGGCTGGCGATCACCGGCGGGGTGATCACCTCCGCCGGCGTGGTGCTGGCCGCCACGTTCGCCGCGCTGGCGGTGATCCCCATCCTGTTCCTGCTGCAGCTGGCGTTCATCGTGGCGTTCGGCGTGCTGCTGGACACCGTGCTGGTGCGGTCGCTGCTGGTGCCGGCGCTCGGCCAGGAGCTGGGCCGGTCGATGTGGTGGCCGTCGCGCCGCATCACGGCCTGACCGCACCGTCGCGCAGCCTCGCGGCAGCGGGTCGGCGTGCGCCGCGCCCGCCGCCGCGCAAGCCTGGTCCCGCAACGGGCAACCAGGTCGATCCGGGCGGTGAGGCGAGTGGCACGCGCGCACGACGAAGCCGAGCAGCGGCTCGGCCGGTACCGCTCGAAGCGTCACTTCGACCGGACGCCTGAGCCGTCGGGCGACCCCGGCCCCGACGCGACGGCTGACGCGGCACCTGACGCGACGCCGGCGTCCGCACCCCCGGCCGCCGACTCGTCGAGCGCCCGCCGCTTCGTCGTCCAGCGGCACCGCGCCCGCCGGCTGCACTACGACTTCCGTCTCGAGATGGACGGCGTGCTGGCCAGCTGGGCGGTGCCCAAGGGACCCACCCTCGACCCGGGAGTCCGGCGGATGGCCGTGCACGTCGAGGACCACCCGATGGAGTACGAGCACTTCGAGGGTGTGATCCCGGCCGGCCAGTACGGCGGTGGCGACGTGATCGTGTGGGACGCAGGCACCTGGGAGCCGAACCCCGACGAGGACCCGGTGGCGGCCGTGGCCGCCGGTGAGCTGCACGCCACGCTGCACGGCGAGCGGCTGAAGGGCCGGTTCGTGCTGGTCCGCACCGGCGACGCCGACGCGGGCGGCAAGGAGCAGTGGCTGCTGCTGCACAAGCACGACGAGTTCGCGTCCGACGGCTGGGACGCGGAGGACCACCCGACCTCCGTGCTGTCTGGCCGGACCAACGACGAGGTCGCCGCCGACCCGGACCGCCTGTGGCGCTCCGGCGTCCCCGCCGCGCAGGCCGAGGTGGACCTGCGCACCGTCGACCTGTCCCACCCCACCGCCGACGAGCTCGCCGAGCTCGACGCCCTCGGCACCGGCGGCACCTGGCACGTCCACGGCCGCGCACTGAAGGTCACCAACCTCGACAAGGTGCTGTTCCCCGCGCGGCCGGGCGAGCAACCGGTGACCAAGCGCGACCTGCTGCGCTACGCCGCCCGGATCGGCCCGGTGGTGCTCCCCTACCTCACCGGCCGGCCGCTCAACCTGCACCGCTACCCTCAGGGTGCCGACAAGCCGGGCTTCTGGCACAAGCAGCTGCCGGATCACGCCCCGGACTGGCTCACCCGCTGGGACAACCCCGAGGCCGACGACGACGAGACGACGACGTACCTGGTGGTCGACGAGCCCGCGGCGCTGGTGTGGGCCGCCAACTTCGGCGGCCTCGAGTGGCACGCCTGGACCTCGACCACCGAGCACCCGCACCTGCCGTCGTACGCGATGGTCGACCTGGACCCCGGCACGTCCACGCGCTGGGAGGACCTGCTGGCGATGGCTCGCCTGCACCGGGACGCGTTCGCCCACCTCAAGGTGCGCGCCTACCCCAAGCTGACCGGCCGCCGCGGCATCCAGGTGTGGATCCCGATCGCCGAGGGCCCGACGTTCGACGAGACCCGCGACTGGGTGGAACGGGTGTCCCGCACGGTCGGCGCGGTGGTCCCCGACCTGGTCAGCTGGCGGTGGGAGGTCCGCGAGCGCGGCGGCAAGGCTCGCCTGGACTACACCCAGAACGCGATCAACAAGACCCTGGTCGCGCCCTACAGCCCGCGGCCCGCAGCCGGTGCGCCGGTGTCGACGCCGATCACCTGGGACGAGCTCGACGAGGACTGGCTGCGCCCCGACGCGTTCACCGTCCGCACGGTGCTCGACCGGATCGCCGAGCGCGGCGACCCGTTCCGCGGCGTCCTGCTCCACGACCAGACGCTGCCGCGGCTGGGCTAGTCCGGGCGGCGCCCCGCGCGGGCTCTGCCCGTCGAGATCCGGACGGCACGGACGTAGCCTCCCGTCATGGGACGGTCGGCGTCCGCGGTCCTGTCCAGGCTCCTGCCGAGCCTGCTGCTGGGCGGGCTCCTGCTCGCCGGCTGCACCGGCGGCGGTTCGGCGGCGTCCCCGACGCGGCCGGCCGGTTCCGCGACCGCGACCTCGTCGCCGTCTGACGGCAGCACCGGCGTGCCGTCGTCGGCGGCCTCAGCCCTTCCGTCCGACGCCGGCTGCCGCGTGGACTACACGCCGGCACCGCTGCCGACCTGGGCGAGAGGCGGCTTCACACCGCCCGACGTCCCCGTGCCGTACGTGCTGAGTGACGCCGGGGACATCGTCGCGATCCTGTGGGCGACCCACGACCCCCTGGTGGCCCCGCCGGTGGCGGGTCAGAACAACAAGATCCTCTGGGTGCCGCGGGTGGCCTCCCCTGTCGGGACACCCCTGCAGATCCGCGCCACCCTGACGGCCACCGGCATGACGGCCTTCCGCGCGGTCGACGGCGGTCTGGGACCGTCCACCATCGACCTGCCCGCGCCCGGCTGCTGGTCGCTCGACCTCACCTGGGGCGCCCACCACGACCACCTCGAGCTCGCCTACGCGACGAGCTGAACGAACACGCTGACCCGGCCCGCGACGCCGGTGCGGAGAACCTCGACGCCGGTCGTTAGGCTGCCCTCACCGTTGAGCGCCACCGGAGGTCTCCGTGCCGTACGTCGTCGACTTCGAGAACGTCTCCACCGTCGGGCTCGAGTCGTCCCCGGTGGCCGACGCGCTCGCCGGGCTGCGCGCCAACGAGGCGCGGTACTTCCGGAACAAGTACCAGCACGTGTTCACCGTCGAGCCCGCCGCCGACGCGCACGACGCCGTCGACCGGGTCACCCGGATCCTCTCCGAGGAGCGGGGCATCGTCATCGCGTCCCCAGCGCTGGAGGCGACCGACTTCGAGGTCGAGGGCATCCGCTGGACGTACGTGTTCTACGAGTCGGGGCTGTCGATCAACGTGCTGTGGACCGTTGCGGACGCCGGCAAGCGCGCGGTCGGCTTCAAGCTGTCCGACGGCATGGACGTGCCGGCCGAGCTGAGCGCGTTCAAGTTCGCGCGGCAGAGGTCGAAGCTGGCCGGGACGATCCGCGGCTCGTTCTTCGTCATCAAGGGCCAGTACTGACCCGTCGCCCGCGGCGCGCGGTTCAGTCGCGCAAGGGCGAGCCGACGACGTCGAACCGGAAGCCGCCGAACTGACCGGACAGCAGCGGCCGCGCCTGTGCGATCGCGGCCTGCACGTCGGGATGCTGCAGCGAGCCCCGATGCGCTGCGGCGCTGTCCCACAGCTCCACGACGAACACCGTGTCCGGCTCGTCGTCGTTCACGCCCACCTCGTAGAGCCGGCACCCGAGGTCCCGCAGCACATCGCTGCGGCGGGTCAGGTGCGCGACCAGCTCGTCCCGTCGCCCGGGAACGGCCCCGAGGCTGCCTGCGTTCGCGAAGACCATGGGGCGACGCTAGGCGCCACCACCGACAGCGCGCCCGGCGGGCCCCACCAGGGTGGTCACCCCGCGGTGGTCACCTGGGAGACCGTCGGTTATGGTGGTCTAGACCACTCGCACCGGCTCGTCGCCGGACCACACCAACGGAGGTGCCCATGCCCGAACGCCGTGCCGTCCTCGCCATCGCCGAAGGCCTCCACGCCCGTCCCGCCGCGCTGTTCGTCAACCTGGCGGCGCAGCAGCCGGTCGCCGTGACCATCCGCAAGGCCGACGGCGACCCCGTGCCGGCCTCGAGCATCCTCAGCGTGATGGGCCTCGGCGCCGGCCCCGGCGACGAGGTGTTCCTCGCCAGCGACGACGCGGCCGCGCAGCCGTCGCTCGACGCCCTGGCGCAGTACCTGGAGTCCGCCGGCTGAGCGGCGCACCCGCACGACGACGCCCGGCCGGGGCAGCGGTCCCGGCCGGGCGTTCGTCTGTGGCAGCCGTCGCTAGACGGTCGCGCCGCCCCCTGCCGGCGCGGCCGGCGCAGCGGTGGCCGTCTTCTTCACCGGCTCGTCGTCCGGCTGGTCGACCAGGATGTTGTTCGCGTCGGCGACGGCGTCGTCGTCCTCACGGCCCGGTGTCCGCAGGTTCCACTTGGTGATCACCCAGCGGAACAGGAAGTAGTAGATGGCGGCGTAGATCAAGCCGATGGGGATGATCCACAGCGGCTTCTGGGCGATCCGGAAGTTGAGCAGGTAGTCGATCGCACCGGCGGAGAACCCGAACCCGTCGTGGATGCCCAGCCAGTTCACCAGCGCGAGCGACGTGCCGGTCAGGACCGCGTGCACCACGTAGAGCGGGTAGGCGAGGAACAGGAAGGAGAACTCGAGCGGCTCTGTCACACCGGTCACGAACGAGACGAGCGCGGCGGACCCCATGATTCCGGCGATCACCTTGCGCTTGCTCGACTTGGCGGTGTGCACGAAGGCGAGGGCGGCGGCGGGCAGCGCGAACATCATGATCGGGAAGAAGCCGGTCATGAACGTGCCGGCAGTCGGGTCGCCGTGCAGGAAGCGCGCGATGTCGCCGTTCCACACCTTGCCGTTGGCGTCCGTGAACGCACCGAACTGGAACCAGGGCAGCGAGTTGAGCAGGTGGTGCAGGCCAAAGGGGATGAGGAGTCGGTTCGCGGTGCCGTAGACGAAGGCGCCGAGGATCGTCGAACCGGTGACCCAGGTGCCGACGGCCGTGAGGCCGGAGTTGAACCACGGGTAGATCAGCGCAGCAACCACCGCAACGAGGATCGACACACCCGCGGTGACGATCGGGACGAACCGTCGACCACCGAAGAAGGCGAGGTACGGGGGCAGCTTGATCCGGGAGTACCGCTGGAACATCAGCGCGGCCACGAGACCGATCACGATGCCGCCGAGCACGCCGTAGTTGATGAGCTTCTGCGGGTCGGTTCCGGTCGGCTTGCCCAGGATGTACGGCGACAGGGCGTCGGTGACGCCCTTGAACACCAGGTACCCGATCACGGCCGCGAGGCCCGTGGACCCGTCGGACTTGCGGGCGTACCCGACCGCGACACCGATCGCGAACAGCAGTGCCAGGTTGGCGAACAGGGCGTTGCCCGCGGCGCCGAGCACGTCGGCCACCGGCTGGAGCCACGTGGCGTGCTTGCCAAGCCCGTCGGCACCGAGCATGTCGGGCTGACCGAGCCGGAGCAGCAGCGCCGCGGCCGGCAGGGAGGCGATCGGCAGCATGAGCGATCGGCCGACGCGCTGCAGCTGCGCGAGGCCGGGGATCCCGCGCTTCTCGCGGGTCGCGGGGGCGGTGGTGGCTGTCATGACAGGTGCACTCCTCGTCGTGTGCTCGTCATCGTGTGCATGTCGTTGCGTGCGGCTGTGCGGGTGGCCGGTCGCGCCGGCGGTCCGTCGTCGGCGACGGGACACTCGTCCGGACTAGTGCGCTAGATGTCTGGACCAGTTGCCCGCAACCATGATGGAATGGCGCGCACGGTGTCAAGAGCGGCAGGCTTCGCACCGTCCAGACCAGTCGCGACGAGGGGACGAGGGTGGGTCGCTCCGTTCTGAAGTACGTGCGGGTGCGCGACTACCTGCGCTCCCTGGTCACCCACGAGCTCGCGCCGGGTGACGCGATCCCGTCCGAGCGCATCCTGTGCGACCAGTTCGGCGTCTCCCGGATGACCGTGCGGCAGGCCGTCGACGCGCTCGTCGTGGAGGGCCTGCTGGCCCGGGAGCAGGGCCGCGGCACGTTCGTCGCGCCCACCAAGGTGGACCTCGAGGTGCGCCTGGCGTCCTTCGGCGAGGAGATGCAGCGCCGCGGCATGGAGCCGGCCTCCAAGGTGCTGTCTGCCGAGGTGGTCGCGGCCACGCCGGACATCGCCGACGCCCTCGACATCCTGCCTGGTGAGCGCGTCTTCTCCCTGCACCGGGTGCGCCTGGCGGACGGCGAGCCGATGGCGATCGAGCAGTCCTGGCTGCCGTGCCAGCTGGTGCCCGGCTTCTTCGACGGTCCCCTGCCGGACAGCATCTACGGCGAGCTGCGCCGCCGCGGCCTGGAGCCGGACTGGGGCGAGGACGTCGTCTCGGCGGCTGAGGTCGACACGGGCGATGCCGAGCTGCTGAGCGTGCCCACCGGCCGCGCGGTGCTGCGCGTCACCCGGCGGACCTTCGCGGGCGAGACGGCCTGCGTGTACTCACGGTCGACCTACCGGGCCGACCGCTACGTGCTCTGGGTGCCCCTGCGTGCACCGAAGCGCGCGCTCACCCCCAAGCGCGGCGCGGCGGAACGAGCGGCACAACCTGCGACGGCGGAGGTCCTGTCATGAGCGAGGGCAGTGTGGGCAGGGACGACCGGCGGTACGGCGAGCGGGCGCAGGCGGCGGAGATCCTCGCGGCGCTCGGCGGGGTGGGCAACATCATCGAGATCGAGCCGTGCACCACGCGCCTGCGCTCGGAGGTGCACGAGACCGCCGCGGTGGACGTCAAGGCGCTGCGCGCGGCCGGCGCGCACGGCGTGATGATCTCCGGCCACGTGGTGCAGGTGGTCATGGGGCCGAACGTCGACATCATCGCGTCGGACCTCGAAGAGCTGCTCTGAACAGTCCGGACAGACGGCCCAGGGCCGTGGTCACCAGCAAGTCGGTCAGCAAGGAGATCGAGATGAGCAAGGCGGAGAACATCCTCGCGGCGCTCGGCGGGGCGGACAACCTCGTCGAGCTGGAGCCGTGCATCACCCGGCTGCGCGTCGAGGTGGTCGACCCGTCGCTGGTCGACGAGGCGGCGCTGAAGGCCAACGGCAGCTACGGCGTGGTGCGGTCCGGCAACGCGGTGCAGGTGGTCGTCGGCCCCGAGGCGGACACGCTCGCCTCCGAGATCGGGGACCTGCGCTGATGTCGGAGCCCCTGACGGTGCTCGCACCGGTCAGCGGCGTGGTGCGGGCGATGGCGGACGTGCCGGACCCGGTGTTCGGCGGCGAGCTCGTCGGGCCCGGTCTGGCGATCGACCCCGTGCGGGACGGCGTCGTCGAGGCGATCGCGCCGATCGACGGCACCATCGTCAAGCTGCACGCCCACGCCTTCGTCGTCACCGCGGACGCGCAGCACTCGGCGCTGGTGCACCTCGGGCTGGACACCGTCCAGCTGGGCGGTGCCGGCTTCACGCTGCACGCCAAGGAGGGCGACGTGGTGAAGGCCGGTGACGTGGTGGTCAGCTGGAACCCGGCCGAGGTCGAGGCCGGCGGACGCTCCCCGATGTGCCCGGTGGTGGCGCTCGACGCGAAGCGTGAGCAGCTGACCGAGCTGGTCACCGCGGGGGCCGACATCCGCTCCGGGGCGGCGCTGTTCGAGTGGAGCTGACCCAGGAACCGGTCGTCGCGGGGCCCGGAGCACGGCCCGCCGGCTGGCTCGCGGCCCGGCTCAGCGCCCCCGGGGCGGGTCTGCTGGTCGACCTCGACGGCACGCTGGTGCTGACCGAGGCCGCCAACCAGCAGGCGTACCGGCAGTACTTCGCGAGCCGCGGCTGGGAGGTGCACGACGACGTGGTCCGCGCCTTCGCCGGCCGCCGCGCGCACGAGGTGTTCGCCAGCCTGGCCGGACCCTGGGGCGACGAGGACCCGGAGCGGCTGCGGCAGGACGTGCTCGACGTCCTCGCGACGCTCGACGTCCGGCCGGAGGCGGTCCCCGGCGCCGCCCGGCTGCTCACCGGCTGCGTGTCCCGTGGTGTCCCCGTCGCCGTCGTCACGTCCGCCGGGCGCGACTGGACGCTCGCTGCGCTGGAGTGGCTGGAGGTCGACCCGACCGGCATCGGACTGGTCACGGCCGAGGACTGCACCTGCGGAAAGCCGGACCCGGAACCGTTCCGTCGCGGCGCGCAGCTGCTGGGCCTCGACCCGGCCGGGCTGGCGGCGGTCGAGGACACCCCTGCGGGCATCGCCTCGGCGCGGCAGGCTGGTGTCGGCCTGGTGATCGGGGTGACCACGGGCCATCCGTCCGAGCACCTGCGCGCGGCCGGTGCCGACCAGACCGTCCCCGACCTCACGGAGCTGGCCGACGCCGTCGCCCGCACCCCGACCGAGGAGCCCAGCGCATGACCACCCTTCCCGCCTCCGTCCGGCTGGACACCACCGGCCCGCTTCCGATGCTGCACGTCGACGGCCCCGACGGCTGGGCCGTCGTCTCGTTGCACGGCGCCCACGTCACCGCGTGGGGACCGCACGGTCAGCCGCCGGCGCTGTGGCTGAGCTCGCTCAGCCGGTTCGACGCCGACTCGGCGATCCGGGGCGGCATCCCACTCTGCTTCCCCTGGTTCGGCCCGCTGGCCGACCATCCCGAGGCGCCGCGGCACGGGTTCGCCCGCACCGCCCTGTGGACGCTGGACGGTGCGGAGGACGACGGCACCGACGTCAGGGTCCGCCTGTCGCTGCGCGACTCGGACCAGACGCGGGCCTCCGCCTGGCCGCACCCCTTCGAGGCGGTGTGCACGGTGGTGGTCGGCACGCGCCTGACGGTCGCGCTCGAGGTGACCAACACCGGCGACCAGCCGTTCCGCTACGAGGAGGCGCTGCACACCTACCTCGCCGTCACCGACGTCACCACCACCGAGGTGACCGGGCTCGAGGACATCCCCTATGTCGACAAGACCGCCGACGGCGCCGAGCGCCCCGGCGACCCCGACGCGCTGCGCCTGACGGGTGAGACCGACCGGATCTACCCCGGTGCGCTGAAGCCCGTGATGGTGGTCGACGCCGGCGGCCGGTGGACGCAGGTGACCAAGCGCGGCTCGGCGAGCACCGTCGTGTGGAACCCCTGGCAGGACGGTTCCCGAGCCACGGCCGACATCGACGACGACGGCTGGACCACGATGCTCTGCGTCGAGGCGGCCAACGTCGGCCCCGCCGCCATCGAGCTCGCCCCCGGCGAGCGCCACACCCTCAGCACCACGATCGAGACGAGCGTCGTCCCGACGGCCACCACGGAGGTCTGACACCCGCCATGTCCGAGCACCTGTCCGAGCACAGCGCACAGACGTTCCTTCGCGGCCGCGTCGTCACCCCGGCGGAGGTGATCACCGACGGGCTCGTCGTGCTGCGCGACGGCCTGATCGCCTGGGTCGGGGAGGCCGCCGCGGCGGCCAGCGCCGGCTGGTCCGAGGTCCCGGAGGCGGACGCGAACCCGGCCACGCTGCTGCCCGGGCTGGTGGACGTGCACGACCACGGCGGTGGTGGCGCGAGCTTCCCCGACTCGGCGACGGCCGAGGAGGCGATGGTGGCGGTCCGCGAGCACCGTGCCCACGGGACGACGACGCTGGTCGCCTCCCTGGTCACGGCCGCGCCGGAGACGCTGCGGCAGCGGGTCGAGGTGCTGGCGGGGCTGGCCGACGCCGGGGAGATCGCCGGCATCCACCTCGAGGGGCCGTTCGTCTCGACCGTGCGCTGCGGCGCGCAGGACCCGGAGCTGATCCAGGCGCCGGACGCGGACCTGACGAGGGAGCTGGCCAAGCTGGCCGGCGGGCACCTGGTCACCATGACGGTGGCGCCGGAGCTGGCCGGGGTGCCGGGCGACGGCGGGGTGGTCGACGCGCTGATCAGCAACGGTGCGCTGCCGAGCTTCGGGCACACCGACGCGAGCTGGGCGCAGACGGCGGCGGCGCTCGACGACGCCCGGCGGCGGCTGGCAGCGGGGCCGGTGCGGTCCGGGCGTCCGACGGTGACCCACCTGTTCAACGGCATGCGGCCGCTCGACCACCGCAACCCCGGGCCGATCCCGGCCTACCTGCTCGCGGCGGCCCGCGGCGAGGCGGTGCTCGAGCTGATCGGCGACGGCACTCACGTGGCCCCCGAGCTGGTGACCAGCATCATCGGCCTGGTCGGTGCCGACAACGTCGCGCTCGTGACGGATGCGATGGCCGCCGCCGGCATGCCGGACGGCTCCTACCGGCTCGGCTCCCTGGACGTGTCGGTGGAGCACGGCGTCGCGCGGCTGGCCCACGGCGGGTCGATCGCGGGGGGCACGGCGCACCTGCTCGACGTGGTGCGCACCACCGTGGCGGGCGGCGTGCCCCTGGTCGACGCGGTGCGCGCCGCGGCCACCACGCCGGCGACGGTGCTGGGCGACCCGTCCGTCGGCTCGCTCGAGGCGGGCCGGCGGGCGGACGTCCTGGTGGTCGACGACCAGCTGCGGCCGATCACCGTCTGGCGCGCGGGCGTCGTCGTCACCCCCTGACCCGGCCCACCCCTCCCCTAGAGCCGAGAGAGAGACCTGCCATGGAAGTCGTCATCGCCGCTCCCGACGAGCTGGCCGGCCTGGCCGCCGATGCGATCGAGCAGCTGCTGGCCGCCAAGCCGACCGCCGTGCTCGGCCTGGCCACCGGGTCGAGCCCGCTGGGCATCTACGACGAGCTGGTGCGGCGGTACGAGGCCGGCCGCCTGTCGTTCGCGCAGGCGCGGGGCTTCACGCTCGACGAGTACGTGGGCCTGCCGGCCGACCACCCGGAGAGCTACCGCAACGTGATCGACCGGGAGATCGTGTCCCGCGTCGACTTCGCCCCCGGCGCCGTGCGGGGTCCGGACGGGCTCGCCGCCGACGTCGTCACCTCCTGCGCCGAGTACGAGGCGGCGATCGTCGCCGCGGGCGGTGTCGACCTGCAGATCCTCGGCATCGGCTCCGACGGGCACATCGGCTTCAACGAGCCGGGATCGTCGCTCGCCTCGCGGACGCGCATCAAGACCCTGACCGAGCAGACCCGCGGCGACAACGCCCGGTTCTTCGGCGGCGACATCGATTTGGTGCCGCGGCACTGCCTGACCCAGGGGCTGGCCACGATCATGTCGGCCCGGCACGTCGTGCTGATCGCCACCGGGTACGCCAAGGCGGAGGCGGTGCACCACCTGGTCGAGGGGTCGGTCAGCGCGATGTGGCCGGGCACGGTGCTGCAGCACCACCCGCACGTGAGCGTGCTGGTGGACCCGGCGGCCGCCGGTCGGCTGCAGCTGGCCGACTACTTCCGGAGCACGTACGCGGCCAAGCCGGAGTGGCAGGGCCTCTGATCGGTAGCGCGGTACCGGCTGGCGCGGCGCTGCCCGGCACGGCCGGTCACCCCTCGTCCGCCCTGCCCGGCGCGGCTCGGTGCCGCAGCGCGTGCTGCCGGTAGCGGTCGGCCACCGGGTTCTCCACGCGCAGCAGACCGTCGGCGCTCTCGACCAGGTCGTACAGGCCCATGGAGAGCAGGTGGTTGGCGCGCGGCCGGTCGGTGTGCCGCCACGTCCACTCGTACATGTCGAACAGCGGCCACCACGTGTACCCGACCAGGTCGACGCCCTCGTCGCGCAGCCTGTCGGCCAGTGCGACGGACTCGTCCAGCCAGCGCAGCCGCTCGGCCACCGTCGCCGTCACGCACGTCTCCGTGATCATCACCGGGGCGCCGTACCGCTCGGCGTACGCGAGCACCGCCTCGCGCAGCCCCTCCGTCCCCCGGTCCACGCTCGGCCGCGGGTCGGAGAAGCCTCCGACGTGCCGCACCCCCGCCTCGAACAGCTCGGTCGAGTGCCGGGGGTAGTAGTTGACCCCCATCACGTCGGGCTGCACGGCGTTGGCGGCGAACCACCCGAGCTCGTCGTCGCTCGCCGCCGCCAGCAGCCCGCGCAGCGGGTGCGCGTCGTCCACCCGTCCGGTGACCAGGTCCTCGACCAGGTGCACCTGGTGCCGCAGCCGCGTCGCCTCGGCCCGGTGCTCCGGCGCCCGGTCGTCGCCGACGAAGCTCATCGCCGCGTCGACGTGCACGAACGTCGACCCCGGCCCGGCGACCTCCCGGATGGCCTGCTGCGTCCCGACGAAGCCCCGGGCGATGTTCAGCGCCACCGTGGCGAACCCGTCGGCACCGGTCAGGTACGGCGGCCAGTAGCCGTACTCACCGCAGAACAGCGCGTGCACGGTCGGCTCGTTCACGGGCGTCCAGTCGCTGACCCGGTCGCCGAACCGCTCGGCGATCCGCTGGGCGTACTCCGCGACGTGCTTGGGGTAGTCCGGGTTGGCGAACTGGTCCTCCAGCCACAGCGGGGTGCCGTAGTGCAGCAGGTCGACGATCGGCCGCAGCCCGGCGCCGAGCAGGGCGTCCACCGCCCGGTCGGTCCACGACCAGTCCCAGCTGCCCCGCTCGGGGTTCACGCGGTACCACGGCACACCCCAGCGCAGCAGGTCCGCACCGGCGCCGGCCGCGAGCGCGAAGTCGGCGGCGTACCGCCTGTCGTGCTCGGTGAGCACGTACTCGTCGACCGCCCGCTCCCCCGGCCGGCTCTGCGGCACGAAGGTGTCCTCGATCCCGAGTGCGAAGTGCAGCCGTCCGTCGGCGAACCAGCGGGCGCTCACTTGAGCCCCGTGGTGGCGACCGACTCGATGAACCGGCGCTGCATGATGAGGAACAGCACCGCGAGCGGCAGCACGGCGATCAGCGAGCCGGCCATCATCGTGCCGTAGGGCACGATCCCGCTCGGACCGGTGAGCAGCGTCAGCCCCGAGGTGATGGTGCCCATCTCCGGCGTGGTGGTGAACACCAGCGGCCACAAGAGGTCGTTCCAGTTGTTCACGAACGTGAAGATGGCCAGGGTCATCAGCGCCGGGACGGCGTTGGGCAGCACGATCGAGCGGAAGATCCGCAGCTCGCTCGCGCCGTCGATCCGTGCGGCGCTGTCCAGGTCCCGCGGCAGCGAGACGAAGAACTGCCGCAGGAAGAAGATGCCGAACGCGTCGGCAGCGCGCGGCACGATCATCCCGGCGAAGGTGTTCACCCAGCCGAGGTTGGCGACCAGCTGGTAGACGGGGATCAGGGTCGCCTGGAACGGGATCATCAGGCTGGCGACGATCGCCACCAGCAGCACCTTGTTGCCGCGGAAGTCCAGCCGCGCCAGCGCATAGGCGGCCAGCGAGTCGAACACCAGGGCGAACGCGGTGACGCCGCCCGCGAAGACGAAGCTGTTCAGGCACAGCCGGGCGAACGGTAGGTCGGTGAAGATGCGGCCGAAGTTCGCCAGCGTCCACGAGCCTGGCAGCAAGGTCGGCGGGAACGCGTTGATCTCCGCGGTCGGCTTGAACGCCGTGAAGACGATGACCAGGACGGGCAGCAGCACCAGGAGCGTCAGCACGCTGACCGCCGCGAGGACGAGCCAGCGCGAGGCGGTGCGGCCGGGCTGGAGCCGTGCGAACCGGCGTTGGGGCGACGTGATGGCGCTCATCAGGCGACGTCCTTCTCACGCTTGCCGAAGAACCGGAGCTGTACCAGGGAGAGGATCAGCGTCGCGAGCAGCAGCACGTAGGACAGCGCCGTCGCCATGCCGAGGTCGAGCTTCTTGAAGCCCTCCTGGTAGATCTCCATGACCACCGTCTGGGTGCTGCGGTAGGGGCCGCCGCTGGTCATCACGTAGATCTGGTCGAACGCCTGCAGGGCCGCGATCATCGCGAACACGACGACGAAGGTCAGGGTGCTGCTCAGCTGCGGCAGCGTGACGTTCCAGAACCGCCGCAAGGCGCCGGCGCCGTCGAGCTTGGCCGCCTCGTACAGGGCTTCCGGGATCTCCTGCAGGCCCGCGATGAAGATCACCATGTAGAAGCCGATGTTCTTCCAGACCGCAACCAGCACCACGGTCGGCATCGCCCACGTCGGGTCCTGCAGCACGTTGCCGACGTGCAGGCCCAGCCCGCGCAACCAGTAGGTCAGCAGGCCGATCTGCGGGTCGAGCAGGTAGCTCCACGCGAACGCCGCCACGGCCAGCGACACGATGAACGGCACGAACAGGGCCGTGCGGAACACGTTGCGGCCGATCAGCGAGCGGTTGGTCAGCAGCAGGGCCAGCGCCAGCGCGCCGACCAGGGCCACCGGCGTGAACATCACGGTGTACAGCGCCGTGCTGCCGAGCGTGGCCAGGATCTTGTGGTCCGTGAAGATGCGGACGTAGTTCGCCAGGCCTACCCAGGTCTCGGCGCCGAACCCGCTGGCGTCGGTGAACGACAGGCGCAGCGCGGAGAGCATCGGCCACGCGACGAACGCGAGCAGGATCACCAGCGCCGGCGCCATGAACAGCACGGCGACGCGGGTCTGGTGCCCCGCGGCGACGGGTCGACCGCCGAGCGGTGCGGGTGCCCGGTAGGACACCCGTGGACCGCGGGTGCGGGTGGATGTGGCCATGGTGCTTCTCCTGGGGAGGGGCGGTGGCCGCCGGCCCGTCGTCGTCAGGACGGCGGCCACCGCGGGGGGCGTCGGCTCAGCCGGCCAGCGACTGCTGGACAGCGGTGGAGGCGGTCTTCAGCAGACCTGCGGGGTCCCCTCCGGCCAACGCCTTCTGGGTGGCCTCGTCCACGGACTTGAGGATGTCGCTGCTGGTGGCGACGCCGGGCAGCAGCGGCTTGGCGGTGCCGGCGATGTCGGTGAGGGACGCGACGACGGGGTTGGACGAGACCGCGCTCGACGGGATGTCGGTGCGCAGCGGGGGCCAGCCGGAGCCGAGCGACCACTGGGTGGCGACGTCCTTGGAGAACAGGTAGTCGAAGAACTTCTCGGCGGCGGCCTTCTTGGCGGCACCGGCCTGGGTGGTCACCGCCGCGGAGATCCCGATGGCCGAGGCGCCCTGACCCTTCGGTCCGGCCGGGATGCCGGCGATGCCGTAGTCGATCTTGTTCTCGGTGGCGACGCTCGCCATCCACGGACCACCGACCTCCATCGCGGCCTTGCCGGAGGAGAACAGCTTGTCCGAGGCGACGCCGTCCAGGCCGGTCGGCGAGATCTTGTCCTGCGTGACGGCCTTGGCCCAGTAGGTCAGCGTCTGCACGTTGGCGTCGGAGTCGACCACCGACTTGGTGCCGTCCACCAGAGCGCCGCCGTTGCCGTAGAACAAGCTGGCCCACACGCCGTTGCCGACGGTGGCGTGGTCCGGCAGCGCGAGCCCGTACTGCTCGGGGGTCCCGTCGTTGTTCTGGTCCACCGTCAGCTTCTTGGCGTCGGCCACCCACTCGTCCCAGGTGGTGGGGAAGGTGCTGATGCCGGCCTTGGCGAAGAGGGCCTTGTTGTAGATGACCGACAGGGGCACGAAGCCGGTGGGGACGCCGTAGTAGGAGCCGTTCACCTTCTCCATGTCGACGGCATTGGGGTTGAGCGACGCGCTCTTGGTGGTGGCGCTGGAGTAGAAGTCGTCGAGCTTGGCGAAGGCGCCCTTGGCCGCGTAGACGGGCAGGTTCTCCGCGGGCAGGGCGACGATGTCCGGCCCCTGCTTGGCGGAGAGGGCGGGGAGCAGGGTGTCGCCGATGACGGCCCACGTCTTGGTGGTCGTCGTGATCTTGACGCCGCTCTGGGACGCGTTGAAGTCCTGGACGATCTTGTCGAGGACCTTGCCGTCGGCCTCGGTGTAGCCGTGCCAGAACGTCAGGTTCACGGGTCCCGACGACGCTGTGCTGGAGGAGCCGGCCGGGCCCGAGCACCCGGTGAGTGCGACGGCCGCACCGAGGGTGACGACCGCGAGTGTCGCGACGGTGTTCTTCATCGAAGGCCTCTCTCGGATCGACCACTTCGTCGATCGTCGGTTTACAACGTTGCAATTGCAACGTTTGAACGGGACTGTAGCCACCGCCTCGGGAGGTGTCAACGGAGCGCCGGGACGCTGTGCAGTCGAGGTGCTCCTCATCGTCGCGCCGGCGCGCCGTTCCCGCACGCCACCTCCGCCGCAGGGCTGGCCACGGTCTCCGGAGGGCCGCCGTCCCGGCGGTGATCTCAGCCGGCGATCCAGTGCCGTTGCGCCTTGCAACGTTATAACCTCTGGGCGTGGCAGACAGCACTCGAGCCGGAGACGGCGCCCCGACCCTGCACGACGTCGCGGCCGCCGCGGGGGTCTCCTTCTCCACCGTCTCCAACGTGATCCGCAACCACCCCCACGTGCGCGAGGCCACCCGCAAGCGGGTGCTCGACGCGATCGCCGCGGTCGGCTACCGCCCCAACCTCGTCGCGCGCAACCTCCGGTCCGGACGCAGCGGGGTGATCGGCCTCGCCGTGCCGGAGCTGAACCAGTCGTACTTCGCGCAGCTGGCCGACGACGTGATCCGCGCGGCCGGCGCCGAGGGCTACGTGGTGCTGGTCGAGCAGACCGGTGGCCGCCGGGAACGGGAGCGTGAGCTGCTGCGCGACCCCCGCTTGGCCCTGACCGACGGCACCCTGATCAGTCCCCTCGGGCTCACCCGCGACGACGCGAAGGACATCGCGCTCGGCCGGCCCGTCGTCGTGCTCGGCCAGCCGCTGCTCGACGAGGCCGACCACCTGACCATGCAGCACGAGGCGGCGGCCCGCGCCGCGACCACGCACCTCATCGAAGGCGGCCGCAACCGGATCGTGCTGCTCGGCGCCCACCCGGCCGAGCAGGGCACCACGGCGTCATTGCGGCGGGACGGGTACCGGGCGGCGCTCGAGGCGGCGGGGCTGGCGACGCCGGACGAGCTGGTGGTGCCGATCGAGGTGTGGGACCGGCACCACGGGGCGGCGGCGATGTGGGAGCTGCTGCGCTCCGGCACGGTGTTCGACGCGGTGTTCGCGATGAACGACGATCTGGCGCTCGGCGCGATGCGCGCCCTGCACGAGCGCGGCGTCCACATGCCGGCCGACGTCGCCGTGATCGGCTTCGACGACATCGACGAGGGTCGCTACTCCTACCCGAGCCTGTCCACCGTCGACCCGGGTCGCCGTCAGATCGCGGAGCTGGCCGTCGCGATGCTGCTCGAGCGGATCATGGGCACCACCGACGCCGCCCCCGGCCGCATGGTGGCGCCGGACTTCCGCATCGTGGTGCGGGAGTCCAGCACCACCTGACGTCCCGCGCTACAACGCGGTGGGCGCTCCCGGGGTCAGCACCCGCAGCCGGTCTCCGATGCCGGCCGCCTCGAAGGCCGTCACCACCTCGCCGACCCCCTCGGTGAAGTGCTCCCAGCCCTCGGCGTGCACCGGCACCACCACGGAGGCGTCGAGCAGCGTCGCGACCCGCGCCGCCCGCTCTCCGCTCAGCGTCACGGGTTCCGCGCCGAACCGACCGACGTTGGCGGCGCCGACGAACAGCACGGCGACGTCCACCCGCCCGATGCGCTCGGCGATCTGCTCGACGACGTCCACCCCGGCGTTGTCCCCGGACACGTACACCGTGGGCAGACCGTCGCCCTGCAGCAGGAAGCCGGTGACGTCGCCGGACAGCGCCTCGGCGCCCACCGGACCGTGCCGGGCCGGCAGGGCTGTGACCGTCAGCGGGCCGACGGGCACCTGCGCCCACGGCGCCAGGCCGGTGACGTGCTCGATCCGCCCCGCGGCCGCCGGCGTGGACAGCACCAGCGGGACACGGTCCAGGAAGGCCCGACCGGACACGTCCAGGTTGTCGAAGTGCTGGTCGTGGGACAGCAGGACGGCGTCCACCGGGCCCAGCTCGTCCGGGCCGACGGCCGGTCCGGTGAGCTTGGTCAGCACCCGCGGCGCCTCGTAGGAGCGCGGTTCGTCGAACGTCGGGTCGGTGAGCAGCGTGACGCCGCCCAGTCGGAGGACGAGGGTCGGGCCGCCGACCAGCAGGGCCTCGACCGCGGAAGCGGATGACGTGCGAGGTTCGTGGGTCACCCCGCGATTGTGCAGGCGCCCGCCCACCCTGTCGCGTGCGTCGTGAGCCAGCCGCCGGAGTCGGGCGGGTGACGCGGTCCGGGTGCGTGGTCGCCACCGCCTCCGTACCGTCGAACGATGACGCCTCTCGCCCGAGCCGCCGACGCCGCCATCGGCTGGTACCAGCGCTCGATCTCGCCGAGGAAGGGATGGTCGTGCGCAGCCCGCGTCGTCACGGGCGGCCCGTCCTGCTCGGCGGCGGCGCGCGAGGCCGTCCGCACCCGAGGCGCGCTGGGCGCCGTGCTGCCGACGATGGCACAGCTGCTGCTCTGCTACCGCGCCGCGCTGATGGTGACGCCGGCCCGCCTGCACGGCGAGGGCGTCTGCTGCTGCGGACCCATCCCGGTCCCGTTCCGCTTCTGATCGGAACCGGGCGGCTCATCGCTGCCGGCGGCTGATCAGCGGGTGGACGGTCCCGTGCCGGTCAGCGTGTCCAGCAGGTCCTGGAGCTGACCGCGCTGCGCAGCGTCCAGCGGTGCGAACAGCTCGTCGAGCACCTCCTCCACCACCCGGCCGCCCTCGGCGAGCAGCCGTCGGCCCTCCGGCGTGAGCGCGTGGTGCAGCCGACGGCCTCCGCCCGAGCTGCGCTCGATCAGCCCCGCGCGCAGCAGCCGGGCCGAGAGCGTCGCGAACGCCTGGTCGCTCATGAACGTCATCCCGGCCAGCTCGTGCCCGGAGGCGTCGGGATGGGAGTCGATCGCCCGCAGCACGTCCCACTGCACCAGGCTCACGCCGACCGAGCGCAGGGCGGTGTCCATGGTCCGGTGGTCACGCCACTGCGCGCGCTTGAGGCTCTGGCCGAGCCGCTGGAGGGACGTCTGCATGGCTCGATCGTAGTCTCAACTTGTTGATCTCAACATGTTGATTTAGTCTCGCCGTATGACCTCGCAGCCGCACCAGCCCGCACTGGTCGCCGAGACGCCCACCACCCCGGCGCTCCCCCGGCGCAGCACGGGCACGGTCGTCGCCCTGTGCCTGTCGATGCTGGTCGCCTACTGGCCGTTCTCCGTGGCGACGGGAGCGCTCGCCCACGTCGCTCGGACGACGCACGCCACCGGCGCTGCCCTGGCCTGGGTGCCCGACGCGTTCGCGACGGGGATCGCGGTGGCGGTGCTGCCCGCAGGCGTGCTGGTCGCCCGCCGCGGAGCGGCACAGGTGGTCCGCCTAGGGCTCGCGCTCACGGCCGCAGGTGCGGTGGTGATGGCCGGCGGGCTGGTCGTTCCGCGGGCGGCGCTCGCGGCCGCGTGGGTCGGTGAGGGCGTCGCCGGGGTCGGCGCGGCGCTGGCGATGACCGGCAGCCTGGTGGCCCTCAGCAGGATCCCCGGGGACGGTGCGGCCCGGGCACGACGGACGGGCGGGTGGTCCGCCGCCACGGTCGCCGGGCTGGGCACCGGGCCGTTCCTGGTGGCGACCGTGGTGCTCGTGGGCGACTGGCGACTGTTCGCCGTACCGGTCGTGCTCGGCGCGTTCGCCCTGGTGGTGGCGCTGCGGTCCGCCGGTCGCACCCCCGCCCCGACCGCCGGCCGCGCACCGCTGGTCCCGGCCGCACTGTTCCGCAGCGCGACGTTCGACCTCGCGTCGCTCGCCGCCGGCGGCGTGCTGCTGGTGACCGTCGGCATCGTGGTGACGGTCGGGCTCTACCTGGACGGCCAGCATGTCGGCGCGCTCGGCGGCGCCACGCGACTCGCCGCCTTCTTCGTCGCGAACGCGGTCGGCGGCCTGGTCGCCGGACGGCTCGCCGCGCAGGTCCGGCCGGCCGCCCTCCTGGTGGGCGGGCTGGCGCTCGGATCGGTCGGCGCGCTCAGCCTGGCGACGCTCGACGACGGCCGGTTCGGCGCCGTCGCACTGCGCCTGGCGGTGATGGGTGCCGGCTGTGGGGTGGTCATGGCGACCTCCCCGGCGATGGCGGTCGGTTCCGTGCCTGCCGAGCTGGTGCCGGCAGCGGGTGGCGTGAGCAATGCGATCCGCCAGACCGGCGCCGCCCTCGGGCCCCTCGTCTTCGGCACCCTGCTGACCGCCGGATTCCTCCCCGCCCTGGTCGTCCACCGCGCCGGCCTGCTGGCTGCGGCCGTCCTGCTGCTCCTCACCCTCGCCTGCCTGCCGCTGCTGCGCTCCGCACCGCAGCAGTCCTGACCTGCCCTGCCCACCACTCGAGAGGAACCACCATGACCACCACCCCGACCTCGACCCTGACCACCCACGAGCTGCCGGTCGCACCCGGTATGAACCTCCGACTCGCCGAGGGCGGCACCGGCCGCCCGGTGCTCGTCCTGCACGGCGGTGGCGGCCTGCCGACCGTGCTGGGCCTCGCCGCCCACCTCGCCGAGCACGCCCACGTGCTGGCGCCGACGCACCCCGGCTGGGACGGCACACCGCGTGCAGAGACCATCGCCTCCATCGCCGACGTCGCCGCGCTGTACGGCCGGCTGCTGCACCAGCTCGACCTGCACGACGTGGTGGTGGTCGGCTCGTCGCTCGGCGGCTGGATCGGTGCCGAGCTGGCGCTGCGGGACGACGCCGGCCGCGTCGGACAGCTGGTGCTGGTCGACGCGGTGGGCATCGACGTCCCCGACCAGCCGATCACCGACTTCTTCGCCCTCGACGCCCGCGGCGTGGCCGAGCACAGCTTCCACGACAGCGAGCGCTTCTTCACCGACCCGTCGACCCTGCCGCCAGCCGAGCTCGCACGCATGGCCGGCAACCGCACCACGATGCAGGCGCTGGCGGGCGACCCGTACATGCAGGACCCCACACTGCGGGCGCGGCTGCGCGACCTCGTCGTCCCTACCACGGTGATCTGGGGCGACAGCGACCGGATCGTCACGCCGGCCTACGGTCAGGCCTTCGCCGACTCGTTCGGCAGCGACGCCACGTTCGTCGTCGTGCCCGACGCGGGGCACCTGCCCCACCTCGAGCAGCCGGCCGCGGTGCAGGCCGCGCTCGACGCGATCGTGGGGCGGCGGGCCTGACCGAGCGGCGAGACTGCCCGGTCAGCCGTCGGCGAGGGCCAGCCACTCCCCCAGGTGGTCGCCGTCGAGGTGCTCGGCGGCGACCACCACCCAGGCGTCGCCCATCCGCCGGCCCGTGCGCATCTCCGCCGGGCTCACACCCGGCAGGGCGAGCAGCTGCTCGCGACGAGCGGGGTCGATCCGCACCAGCAGGTCACCGCCGCGCCGGCTGGAGACCAGCAGCCGACCGTCCACCATGAACGAGATGCCGCCGAACATCGACACCTCGCGCACGTCCCGGCCGGACAGCGCGGTCCGGATCCGGTCCACCAGAGCGTCGGCGCTCACCAGCGACCCCCTCCGTCAGGTACTCCTCACCGCCATGGTGCAGGGGCACCCCGGCCGGAGTCGACACCCCGGCGCACCCGACTGCCGCCGCACCACCGTCAGGTCAGCGCCGGGACGGCTCGATCCGCAGCACCGGGAAGTCGTCGGCGATGCCCGCGAACGCGTCGACCGGCGCGCGCCGGTCCACCGGCAGGTGCGGTCGAGCCCCGGGCGCCAGCTCGAGGTACCGCTTGAGGATGGGCGGCCGCTGCACGGACGGCACCGCCACCAGCCGCACCGCCTCCGGTCGTGGCGCGTGGAGCACCGCCCGGCCGTCGGCCGCCTCGAGGTTGCGCAGCCAGCCGGCGGTGGTGCCGAGCATCGAGACCACGTACCGCTGGCCGCCGTGGCGCACCAGCACGAGGGGGAACCGGACCGGTCGGCCCGAGACGCGGCCACGCACCTCGAGGGTCACAGCCCTGCCGCCGAGCGTGAGGATGCCGTGGCGGTACTGCCACTCCCCCAGCCCGTTCAGCACCCGGGCGACCGCGTTGGGGCGCCCCGAGGCGTACATCCACCGCTTGAGCGCGTACCAGGGCCGCGGCCGCGGGCTCATGCCGACCACAGACCCTGCGTGGACCACACGGCGTGCATCGCCTGTGCGAGCACGGTGCCGGTGGTGACCAGGACGGCGACGGCGGTGACGACGAGCAGGGCGGCAGCCCAGCGGCTGCCCGCGCTCGACGGTCGGCCCGGCCGCAGGACGGTCCAGACGAGCGAGAGGACCACGACCCCGAGGGCGAAGATCGCGACGGCCAGCGCGTCGGACCCCTTGGCGTGCTGCTGCACGGCCGCCGGGAGCTGCTGACCGCCGGCGCGCGCGGCCTCCTTGAGCTGCTCCCACAGGAGGAGGCCGACCTGCTCGGCCCACACCGCCAGTGCGGCGGTCAACGCGCCCACGCCGACCAACGGCCAGCGCAGCCCGGCGCGCGCCGACGGCCGTAGGGCGTAGACCAGGGCCAGGATCGCCGTGAGCGGTGCCACGATGACGGTCAGGTGACCGGCGATGGCATGAGGTGGCATCGTGGTCCTCTTCACTTTGGTACTTGGAGTTCCATGTCTCTAGAGGACGGTAGGACCGGCACCGCGACCCGTCAAGGGTCGTCGGCACGCCGACGACGGCCCCGGCGCAGCGATGCCGAGACCGGTCGGCTGATGCTCGACGCGGCGCTCGAGCTGCTCGCTGAGGACGGCGTCTCGGTGGCGCTCGACGGCCTCCAGCTGGAGGACGTCATCCGCCGGGCGGACGTGTCCCGCACGTCCGCCTACCGGCGCTGGCCCACCCGCGAGGCGTTCCTCGAGGACGTGCTGGTCGAGCTGGCGCAGGGCGCCGAGCTGACGGAGGTCGGCCCGAGGGTCGGCGCCGAGGGCGCCGCGCTGCTCGCCGCGCACCGCGACGCGCTCACCACGGAGGAGGGCCGGCGCGAGGTCTTCGTCGAGCTGCTGCGCCTCTCCCTGCAGACCGATCTCGAGGCGACCCTCGCCTCCCCGGCGTTCCGCACCTACCTCGCACTGCGCGCCGCGTTCGTCGGCGTCCCCTCCGAGGACCTGCGCACGCGGTTGGCGGCGGCGCTCGCGCTCAGCGAGCGGCGAGCCGTCGCGCGCGGCTCGGCGATCCTCTCCGGTGCGTGCCAGCTGCTCGGGCTGCGGCTGACCGGACCCCTGGGCGACGGGCCCGACGGGCCCACGGTCCTGTCCCGGGCGATCGCCGCGAGCACCACAGGCTTCGTCGTCGCCGCACTGGCCGACCCGGACGTCGTCACCGCGACCCGTCGACTCGCGCCGTTCGGCTCCTCCCGACCGGCGCAGTGGTCGGTCCCGGCGCTGACGCTCGCGGGTCTGGTGCTGGCCCACGTCGAACCGGACCCGGACGCGACCGTGCCGGACGTGGACTCCCTGGTCGCGGCACTGCCGAGACTCGTCGACGCGGGCGCCGCGGCGGCTGCCGGCGCCGCCTGAACGAGCGGACATCGGTGCACCGCGGGCATGGCGCCGATGCACCGACGACGACCTGGGCTGACGCGCAGGGGGTCTTCGTCAGCCCAGGTCGAGCCGCTCAGGCGACCAGGGTCACCCGCGTCCACGAGCCGGGGGCCAGCTCGATCGCAGCACCCTCGTCGGACAGCTCGACGGCCGTCTCGCGCGGGCTCCACGCAGACTCGTCCGAACCGGCCGCGGCACCCGCGCCGCCCACCGCCATCTGCACCGCCGTCGCGGTCCGCACCGCCGGCAGCCCCTGCGTGGCTATGGTCAGCCGCACGGACTCCTCCGGCGACCGGTTGACGGCGAACACGCTGGTGGTGCCGCTCGCCTGGTCCCACGTCGCCACGGTGTCCACCGTCGGGATCTCGCCGAACTCGGCCGTCGTGATCGTCGGACCCTCGGCCGCCGTCTGCAGCACCACGCCCTGCGCACCCTCGGCGGTCAGCGCGAACGGCGCGAAGATCGGCTGCCGCCACGACCGGCCGCCCGGCTCGGTGCGGATCGGCGCGATCACGTTGACCAGCTGCGCGAGACAGGCGACGCCCACCCGGTCGGCGTGCTTGAGCAGCGAGACGAGCAGGCCGCCGACGACCACGGCGTCGACGGTGCCGAAGTCGTTCTCGATGATCTGCGGCGCGACCGCCCAGTCCAGGGAGTCCTCGCCGCCGAACTCGCCCTGGAACCACACGTTCCACTCGTCGAAGGACAGCCGCAGCCGCTTGCGGCTCTGCAGCCGCGCGCCCACCGCGTCCGCCGTGGCGGCCACCGCCTCGATGAACCGGTCCATGTCCACGCCGGAGGCCAGGTAGCTGGCGACGTCGTCCCCGTGCTGCTCGTAGTACGCGTGCAGGGAGATGTAGTCGACGACCTCGTAGCAGTGCTCCAGGACCGTGGACTCCCAGCTGCCGAAGGTCGGCATCTTCGAGTTGCTCGACCCGCACGCGACCAGCTCGATGCTCGGGTCCAGGCGCTTCATCGCCTTGCCCGTCTCCTGCGCCAGCCGGCCGTACTCCTCGGCCGTCTTGTGCCCGATCTGCCAGGGGCCGTCCATCTCGTTGCCCAGGCACCAGAGCTTCACGTCGTGGGGCTCGGCGTGCCCGTTGGCCACCCGCTGGTCCGCGAGCGCGGTACCGGCGTCGCTGTTGCAGTACTCGAGCAGGTCGACAGCCTCGGCGACACCGCGCGTGCCGAGGTTGACGGCGACCATCGGCTCCACGCCGGCCCGCCGGGACCAGTCAACGAACTCGTCGATGCCGAACTGGTTGGTCTCGATGGACCGCCAGGCGAGGTCACGGCGCACCGGCCGCTGCTCCTTGGGCCCGACGCCGTCCTCCCACCGGTAGTTGGAGACGAAGTTGCCGCCCGGGTACCGGATGGTCGACACGCCCAGCTCGCCGGTCAGCGCGAGCACGTCCTTGCGGAACCCGTCCTGGTCGGCCAGCGGGTGCTCGGGCTCGTAGATGCCGGTGTAGACGCAGCGGCCCATGTGCTCGACGAACGAGCCGAACAGCCGCCGGTCCACGGGGGCGACGGTGAACTGCGGGTCGACGACGATCCTTGCCATGCTCATGCTCTCGATCCCTCGGTCGGGTGGGCTGGGGCGGGTCGGCCGGAGGGGCCGTACGTCTGGGCGAGCTGCCGGAATCGGTCGACGGCGGCGGTCGTCTCGCGGCGCAGGGCGTCGGCGGGCTCCGCGGAGAGGCGGTACAGGCCGAGCGGCTCCAGGTACTGGGCGGCCGGTCCGGTGCCCGTCCGGTACGACCAGTCGAGCAGGTCGAAGAGCGGGAACCACGTGTAGCCGACGACGGGCAGGCCGCCGGCGCGCAGCTCGACGATGCGGTCCACCGACTCCTCGAGCCAGACGATGTGCGCCTCGGCGTCGCCCCGGCTGCTGGTCTCCGTGAGGAAGACGGGCGCGCCGTACCGCCCGTGGAACCGGCGCAGCACCTCCTCCAGACCGTCCGCGCCGCTGCGCCCGCGGGCCGGTGCCTCGCGGCTCACGTCCGCCTCGACGACGCCGGTCGACAGGTGCGGGTAGAAGTTCACGCCCATCACGTCCGGCGGCATCGGGAGGGCCCGGTGCCACTCGAGGGTGGCGTCACTGACCCCGTGCCGGTGCAGGAACGGCACCAGCGGGTGGTCGCCGTCGACCAGGCCGCACACCAGGTCCTCGATCAGCAGGTCACGCTGGGCCCGCAGCCGGGTCCCCTCGACCACCTCGTCCGGTGCGTCGTCGGCCAGCTCGTAGCGGAACGCGGCCTCGACGTGCACGAACGTCGGCGCCGCCACGGCTGCGGCGACGGCCTGCTGCGTGAGCACGATGCCCCGCGCGACACCCGTCGCCACCTTGGTCCAGCCGTCCGGACCCGTCAGGTACGGCGGCCACGCCGCGGTCTCGCCGCACCACTCGGCGTTCACCGCCGGCTCGTTGGCGGGCGTGTAGACGTGCAGGCGGTCGGCGTACCGGGAGGCCACGGCGTACGCATAGGCAGCGACACGTTCCGGGTACGACGCGTTGATCGCGGCGTTGTCCAGCCACAGCGGCGTGCCGTAGTGCACCAGGTCGACCACCGGCACCAGCCCGCGCTCCAGCAGGTGGTCCACCACCGGGTCGAGCCAGTCCCACACGAACCGGCCGGGCTCGGGCTCCACCCGGTACCAGGGCACGCCGTACCGGATCGCGTCCGCGCCGCTGTCGGCGGCCAGGTCGATGTCCGAGCGCCACTGCCGGTAGTGGTCCGTCAGCTCGTACTCGTCGAGCGCCCGGTGCCCGGGGCGTACCTGCGGGACGAACGTGTCCTCGATGCCGACGGCGAAGTGCAGGGCGCCGTCGTCGAACGCGCGCCCGGCGCCGCGGACCCCGGCCCCGGTCCCGGCGGTCACTTCAGCCCCGTCGTGGCGATGCCCTCGATGAACCGGCGCTGCACCACCACGAAGGCCAGCAGCATCGGCACCATCGCCATGGTCGCGCCGGCCATCAGCAGGCCGTACTCCACCACGTGCTGGCCCATGAACATCGCCAGCCCGGCGGGCAGCGTCTGCATCGCGGTGTCGGTGGTCAGCACCAGGGGCCACAGCAGGTCGTTCCAGTTGAACATCAGGTGGAACAGGCCCAGCGTCAGCAGCGCCGGCATGGCCAGCGGCAGCACGATGCGCGAGTAGATGCGGAACTCCCCCGCGCCGTCGATCCGGGCGGCCTCGCTCATGTCGTTGGGGATGCCGAGGAAGAACTGCCGCATGAAGAAGATCCCGAACGCATTGGTGGCCCTGGGGATGATCAGCCCGGGGAACGTGTTCACCAGGTGCAGGTGGCTCAGCAGCTGGTAGACGGGAACGAGCGTGACCTGGGCCGGCAGCATGAGGAACAGCAGCACGGCGAGGAACAGCAGCCGCTTGCCCGGGAACTCCAGGCGGGCCAGCGCATATCCGGTCATCGAGTCGAAGAACAGCGAGAACAGGGTCACGGCGCCGGCGAACAGGACGGTGTTGCCGAACTGCCGGAGGAACGGGATCTGCTTGAACACCTCGGAGTAGTTGGTGAACGTCAGGTGCGTCGGCCACAGCTGTGCGGGGTGGGCCAGGATGTCGTGCTCCGGCTTCACGGAGCTGAGCAGCATCCAGATCACGGGCAGCAGCACCGCGAAGGCCACCACCGCGAGCGAGACGTAAAGCAGCACGCGGAGCGCAGCGCCGGAGGGACCGTGCCGCCGCTCGGCGACGGGTCCGGGCTCGGGGAGGGACAGCGTGGGGGCGTCCACGGACACGTCGGTCATCAGTAGGTCACCTGCCGCCGGGAGAAGAAGGCGTTCTGCGCGACGCTGACGATCAGCACGATCACCAGCAGCACCCAGGACACGGCCGAGGCGTACCCGAACTGGAAGTCCTGGAACCCCTTGCGGTAGATCAGGTAGACGAGCGTCTCGCTCTGGAAGAACGGGCCGCCGCGCGTCATCACGTACACCTGGTCGAACGCCTGCAACGAGGCGATCGCGGCGATGACGAAGACGAAGGCCGACGTGTTGGCCAGCAGCGGCCAGGTGATGGACCGGAACTTCTGCCACGGCCGGGCACCGTCCACCTCAGCCGCCTCGTACAGCTCCTTGGGAATGGTCGCCAGGCCCGCCAGGTACATCACCATGTAGAAGCCGACGTTCTTCCAGATGCCGACCACCATCACGTAGACCAGCGCGAGGTGCGGGTCGGCGGCGCCGTTGCCGAACGAGATGCCGAGCGGACCCAGCCAGTGCGGCAGCAGACCGATGTTCGGGTCGAACAGGAAGTCCCACGCGATCGACATCACGCCGAGCGACAGCACGGCGGGCACGAAGATCGCCGCCCGGAAGAACGACCGGCCGGCCAGCCTGCGGTTGAGCATCACGGCGAACAGCACCGCGAGCCCCACGGTCACCGGGGTGACGACGACGGCGTACAGCAGCGTGCGGAACAGGTCGCCCCGGAACACCTGGTCGCCCAGCAGCGAGCGGTAGTTGTCGAGGCCGACGAACGTGTCGGCGCCGAACTGGGAGCTGTCGAAGAAGGACAGCCGCAGGGACGAGACCAGCGGCCACGCCATGAAGGCGCCAAGGATCACGACCGACGGGGCGATGAACCCGTAAGCGCGCAGCGCCTGCCGTCGCCGCAGACCGTTGCGCCGGCGGACCGGCACCGGAGCTGCGGTCCCGGTCCCGGCCGGGCGCTCACCGAGCAACGACGTCATGACAGGTGCTCCTTGCGACAGCGATCGAGGGCGGGTCCGGTGCGGGCCCGTGCGGTCGGTACCCGTGGGGGCCGCTGCCGGGCGGCCCCCACGGGTCACGGTTCGGGCGTCAGCTGTTCTTCTGCACCTGCGACTTCAGCTGGTTGGCCGCGGCGTCGAGCGTCGCGTTGACCGAGCTGGGGTCGTTCTCGATCTTCTCCATGGCCGGGTCGAACACCTCGCCCTGGATGGAGGCGAAGTTCGGCTGGCCGGGAGCCAGGCTGCGCGCGTACTTGGCGTACTTGGAGAACATCGCGACGTCAGGGTTCGACGCCAGCGCGGAGTCCGGCACGTTGGAGGTGACCGGCGGGAAGCCCGTGTTCAGCGCGAAGTACGTCTGCGAGTCCACCGTGGTCCAGTACTTGTAGAACTGCGTGGCCGCGTCGGTCTTCGCCTTGTTCGCCTTGGCGCTCAGCGCGAGGCTCGTCGTGTTGCCCAGCGTGATCTGCTGGCCGTTGGGGCCGGTGGGCACCATGGCCAGGCCGTAGTCGATGCCGGCGTTCTTGTAGCCGGTGGTGGCCCACGGGCCGTTGACCTCCATCGCGGCGGTGCCGGCGGAGACCAGCTTGTCGGCGTCAGCTCCCGAGAGGCCGACGGGCGAGATGTGGTCGTTGGCCACCAGTCCGGCCCACTGCGAGGCGACCTTCTTGGTGGCGTCGCTGTTGAGCAGCACCTGGCTGCCGTCGTCGGACGCGATGCCGCCGCCGTTCTGCCACATCAGGATGGGCAGCACCTCGATGGTGTCGTGCACGCCGAGCGCCAGGCCGTACTGGGTCGGCTTGCCGTCCGGGCCGGAGCCGGTGGTGAGCTTCTTGGCGTCGGCGATCCACTCGTCCCACGTCGTCGGCGGCTTGGTCGGGTCGAGGCCGGCCGCCGTGAACTCCTTCTTGTTGTAGTACAGGAGCACCGGGGTGTTCTCGATCGGCAGCCCGTAGATCTTGCCCTTGTACTTGCCGGCGTCCACCGCGGGGCCCACCAGCGTGGACTTGTCCACACCGTCGGAGCCGAGCAACGCGTCCAGCGGCTGGATCACGCTCTTGCTCGCGTACACCGGGATCTGGTTGCTGTCGATGCCGATCAGGTCCGGCCCGTTGCCGGAGCCGTACGCGGGCAGCAGCTTCTGGTAGAGCACGTCCCACGGCGTGATCTGCATGGTGACGTGCACCTTGGACTGCGACGAGTTGAACCCGTCGACGATGTGCTCCACAGCCGGGCGGTCGGGGCCGGTCAGGCCCGTCCAGAACGTCAACTCGGTGGTGCCTCCACCACCGGCGCTGCCGCTGCTCGACGAGGCGGAGCTACCGCCGCTGCTGCAGCCGGCGAGTGCGAGCGCTGCCGCGCCGACCAGCATGGTGGCCACGGCCTTGTGCCGTCCAAACATGATCTCTCCTCATCGAGAACCAGTTCCAACGTTGGAACCAAGGATGCACTGACCTCCGAGGATCGGTCAACCAGGCTGAAGATAACGATCCGGCTGCGAGGCGACGGGCCCACGCGACCCAGAGCGCGCTACCCTCGTCTGACCAGGGGAGAGATGACGCCGACCGCTCCCAGGGGCACGTCGAAGGAGACGGATCAGCGATGGCAGCCAGCGTGAAGGACGTCGCCGCGCGGGCCGGCGTGTCTCCGAAGACCGTTTCCAACGTTGTCCACAACAGGCCCAAGGTCGCCCCCGAGACCCGCCTGCGGGTGCAGGCCGCGATGGCCGAGCTGGGCTACCAGCCCAACCTGACGGCCCGCTCGTTGCGCTCGGGGCGCACCGGGCTGCTGACCCTGGCGATCCCCAACATCGCGGCCCCCTACTTCGCCGAGCTGGCGCACCTGGTCATCGAGGCGGCCGCCGCGCGCGACTACACGGTGCTGATCGAGGAGACCGAGGGGCTGCGTGCGCGTGAGGTCGACGTGCTCAACGGCGTGCCGCCGCGGCTGTCGGACGGCACTGTGATCAGCCCCCTGGCCCTGAACGCCGACGACGTCCGGGACTTCGCCCCGCGCGGGCCCATCGTGCTGCTCGGCGAGCGCATCGGCGACGGCCCGGCCGACCACGTCGCGGTGGACAACGAGGCGGTCGCCCGGGACGCCACCGCGCACGTCGTCGGCCTCGGCCGGCGCCGCGTCGCCGCCGTCGGCTACCAGGACGACCCGCTGGCCGGCACCTCGCAGCTGCGGTACCGCGGCTTCTGCACGGCCCTGCGCGACGCCGGCCTGGAGGTGCCCGCGCCGGTCGCGGTGGACACCTACGAGTGGTCCGACGGCGCGGCGGCGGTGGACGCCCTGCTGCAGCGCGAGACGGTGCCGGACGCACTGGTGTGCTTCAACGACGAGCTGGCGATCGGCGCGATGCGCCGCCTGTCGGAGCTGGGCTACTCCGTGCCGGGCGACGTCGCGGTGATCGGCATCGACGACATCCCGGAGGCTCGGCACATGATCCCGTCGCTGTCGACGGTGGCGCCGGACAAGGGCGTGCTGGCCGCCACGGTGGTCGACCGGCTGCTCGAGCGGATCGACGGCGCCGCCGAGGGGCCGCGCGACGTGGTGATCCCCCACCGCCTCGTCGTCCGGGAGAGCACTCGCGGCCGTCGGCCACTCGCCGTCACTGCTGCCCCAGCGGCCGGGGAACGAGCCTGATCGCCCGCGCGCCCGCGGCCCACGCCAGGTGCAGGTCCACCGGGTCGGGCTGACCGGCCGCGTCCAGGCCGATGCGGTTGAACGCCGCGAACTGGTGGTTGCGGCTGGCCATCAGCACGTACGCGGCGACGACGCCGGGCTCGTCGGTCACCACCTGCACGTCCGCCGACCGCCGCCGGCCCTTCAGCCGGACGTCGACCGGCTCGCCGCTGCGCAGGTTGCGCGCCCAGGCGAAGGGCGTGCCGATCAGCAGCGCACCCTCGTCCGGGACGTAGGCGACGGGGACGGTGTAGCGGCGACCGGTCTTGCGGCCCACCACGTACAGCGTGATCAGCCTGCGGCCCACCACCCGGCACACCAGCGGCGTCCGCAGCAGGCCGCGCACCAGGCGGTTCGCCAGCCGCTGCACAGGCAGCGTGCGGGCTCGGACCTCGGGGGCGCGTGCGTCGTCCGTGGCGGTGCGGTTCTCGTCCATCTGGCTCCTTGGTGTCACCTTGAGGGCGTGCGATTCGTCACCGTGATGACGGACCGCGACGAAGGAAGGTGACGAAGGAAGGTGACGGTGGACGACGGCGACGGGGTGGCGGCGAGCTTCGAGGCCCAGCGCGGACACCTGCACGCGGTGGCGTACCGGATGCTCGGCTCCCTGAGCGATGCCGACGACGCGGTGCAGGAGACGTGGCTGCGGCTGGCGCGCTCGGACCCGGACGAGATCCGCAACCTCGGCGGCTGGCTCACCACCGTGGTCAGCCGCGTGTGCCTCGACCTGCTGCGGACCCGGCAGACGCGACGTGAGGACCCGCTCGACGTCCACCTGCCCGACCCGGTGGTCACCCGGGCGCCGCGGACCGGCCCGGAGGAGCAGGCGGTGGCGGCCGACTCGGTGGGCCTCGCGCTGCTCGTGGTCCTCGACACCCTGTCGCCCGCCGAGCGGCTCGCGTTCGTCCTGCACGACGTCTTCGCCGTGCCGTTCCACGAGGTCGCGTCGATCCTCGACCGCACCCCGGCCGCCGCCAAGCAGCTGGCCAGCCGGGCACGACGACGCGTCCGCGGCGCCGAACCGAGCGGGCGGGTCGACTCCCGACGGCATCGGCAGGTGGTCGACGCCTTCCTCGCGGCGTCCCGCGAGGGTGACCTCGACGCGCTGCTCGCCGTCCTCGACCCCGACGTGGTGCTGCGCGCCGACGCGGGCAGCGGGCCGCTAGGACCGTCGCAGCTGGTGCAGGGCGCGCCCGCGGTGGCGCGTCAGGCGCTCCGGTTCGCCTCGCTGGCCGTGCACGCCCGGCCGGTGGTGGTGAACGGCAGGCCCGGACTGCTCGGCGTTAGGGACGACATCCCGTTCACGCTGCTGAGCGTGGCCGTGCGGGGCGACGTGATCGTCGAGATCGACATCCTCGCGGACCCGCAACGGCTCGCCCGGCTCGACCTCGCGGGCCTGATCGACCGCTGAACGGGCGCCCGCGCGCGATACGCCGTCAGTCGGACGGCCGAGCCTCGGCGCGCCGGGTCCGCAGGCCGTCCATCAGCAGGTCGAGCAGCCGGGCGCCCTGCCCCTCCCGCGCCGACGTCCCGGCGACAGTGAACACGCCGATCAGCGCGGCGGCCACGTCGTCCGCCCGCACGTCGGCCCGCAGCTCACCGGCGTCCCGGCCGGCCCCGAGGATGCTGTCGATCGCCGCCAACAGCTGGTCCCGCGTCTGCAGGTGCGTGACGGAGCCGGCGTCGACCATCTCGCGCAGCGTGTCGACCATGCCGTGCTTGGTCACCAGCCAGTCGCCGAACAGGTCCATCCAGAGGCGCAGGGCGTCGGCCGGCGCGTGCTCGGCGAGCAGCTGGTCAGCGCCGCGGGTCAGCCGGTCCACCTGGTCGCGGTAGACCGCGTCCACCAGCGACTCCCGCGTCGGGAAGTGCCGGTACAGCGTGGCGATGCCGACGCCGGCCTCACGCGCGATCGCGCGCATGGACGGCTCGGCGTCAGCGGAGGCGAACACCCGGGTCGCGGCCTCGAGCACCATGTCGCGGTTGCGGGCGGCATCGGCGCGCAGTGCAGGGTTCTCACTCAAACGGATCATGCTCCACTTATGCGCTAGGCTCGTCGTACAACCGGAACGCGTTCCACTTTACCGGTTCCCTTCCCGACGAGAGCGAGCCCGCCGTGCCTATCGAGCCCACCACCGCTCCGCAGACCATGCGCACCGTCCGGTTCCACGAGTACGGCGACGCCGCCGACGTCCTGCGGCTCGAGACCGCGCCTCTCCCCGAGCCGGGCCCGGGCCGCATCCGCGTCACCGTGCACGCCTGCGGCCTGGCACCCGCCGACTGGGCGCTGTGCGGCGGGCTGTTTGCCGGCCTGCTGCCGCGCGGCATCGGCATCGACGTGTCCGGCACGGTCGACGCGGTGGGTCCGGGCGTCTCCGGCGTGGCGGTCGGCGACCTCGTCGTCGGCACCGCCGACTGGCGCGAGTCCACCACCGCCGGCGCCTCCGACCATGCCGTGATGAACCGCTGGGTGCCGGTCCCGGCCGGCCTGGACCTGACGGAGGCCGCCGCTCTGCCCATGGCGATCGACACCGCCTACCGGCACCTGGCGCTGCTGGGCCTCGCGCCCGGCACGACGCTCCTGGTCAACGGCGCGGGCACCACCATCGGGTTCGCCGCCGTGCAGATCGCGCTGGTGCGCGGCCTCCGTGTCGTCGCCACCGCCGGCCCCACGCACACGCCGGCTCTGGAACAGCTGGGCGCCACGGTCACCTCGTACGGGCCCGGGCTGGCCGATCGCGTGCGGGCCGCGGTGGGCGGCCCGGTCGACCTGGTGCTCGACACCGCGCCGGTCACCGGCGTGCTGCCCGAGCTGGTGGCCGCGGCGGGCGGCGAGGCGCAGCACGTGCTGACCATCACCGACATCGAGCACGCGCCTGCGCTCGGCGTGCGGGACAGCTTCCACGAGGACTGGTCGCACCCGGTCGACGGGCTCGCCGAGTTCGTCGGCCTGGCCGGGCAGGGGCGGTTCAGCGTGCCGATCGCGCGGAGGTTCCCGCTGGAGCAGTGGCGCGACGCCCTGGAGCTGAGCCGCAGCAACCAGGCGCGCGGCAAGCTGCTGCTGGTGCCGGGACTCGCCTGACAGGACGGGCCGGGGCGGACCGGGACGAGTGGCCAGGGCGGTCGGGCCGCTCAGCCGGCTGCGACGTCCGCCTCGACGTCGGCCTTCCACTGCGGCTTCTCGGCCCGCCAGCCCTCGTCGTCCCGGCCCAGCCGCCAGTAGCCGGAGATCGACGCCGCCCGTTCCCGGGGCACGTGCCGGTCGGCCAGCAGGTGCCGACGCAGCGTGCGGACGAAGCCCGCCTCGCCGTGCAGGAACACCTGGGGATCACCGGACGGGAACGCCATCGCGGTCACGGTCTCCACCAGGAGCTCGCCGCGGGGCCGGCCGTCCCGGTGCAGCCAGACGACCTGCGCGGACGGCGGCGCCTGGATCGCCACCTCGTCGTCCGGCCCCTCGACCTCGATCACCGCCCGCGCGACGACCCCGGGCGCCAGCCGCTCGACCGCGACCGCGATCGCCGGCAGGGAGCTCTCGTCGCCGACCAGCAGGTGCCAGTCGGCTGCCGGGTCCGGCTCGTACCCGCCACCCGGGCCGATGAGCTGCACCTGGTCACCGGCCTGCGCGGCCTGCGCCCACGGTCCGGCCAGCCCCTCGGCACCGTGCACCGCGACGTCGATGGTCAGCTCCCGCGCCGCGGCGTCCCACACGCGCACGGTGTACGTGCGGCGCGCCGGCCGCTCCTGCTCCTGACGCGGGAAGACGAGCTTCACGTACTGGTCGGCGAGCCCGTTGGCGGTGAACCCGTCCAGACCGGCACCGCCGAGCACCACCCGCACCATCGAGCGGCTCAGCTGCTCCTTGCGAAGGACGGTCGCGACGAACGGTTCGGGACGCTCAGCAGACGGCACCCGGCGAATCTACGTGGCGCGGCTGGGGCGCTGAGGGCCCGGACCCGTCAGCGCCCCGCCGTCGGTCACCAGCCCAGCTCGCCGAGGTCCTCCTGGAAAGTGCCCGTCGGTCCGTCGGCACCGATCATCGCCAGGCGCGCCACCACTGCGGCGCTCTCGGCGGCCTGCCGTCCCGGGTGGTCCTTGAGGCTGCCTCCACCGAGCTCGGTCGCCGTGATGCCCGGCTCCACGGCGTTCACCTTGATGTCCGGGCAGGCAATCGCGTACTGCACGGTGAGCATGGACACGGCGGCCTTGCTCGAGCCGTAGGCGATCGAGACGAAGTGCGAGGCCGGCCGGGACGGCTCGTGCGTCGCCCAGAAGGAGCCGAGCGCGCTCGACACGTTGACGATGACCGGGTTCTCGGACTGCCGGAGCAGCGGGAGCGCGGACTGCGTCACCCGGACGATGCCGACGGCGTTGGTGTCGAACACCTCGAGCACGCTCGGGCCGTCGAGCGCCTCCTCCATCGGGTTGCCGGGCACGCGCTTGGCGATGCCCGCGTTGTTCACCAGCACGTCGAGGCCGGTGCCGGCCGCCGCGATCGTCGTGAACGCCGCCGCGACCGACTCGTCGTCGGTGACGTCGAGCTGGACGAAGCGGGCTCCCAGCTCGTCGGCGGCGGCGCGGCCGCGACCCTCGTCGCGGGAGCCGATCCACACGGTGTGGCCCGCGTCGATCAGGATGCGGGCGGTCTCCTTGCCGAGGCTCTTGTTGGCCCCGGTGATGAGCGTTGTTGTCATGCCCCGAGCCTGCGGCGGCGGCGTGCCGGCAGGCAGTCGCCTGGTGTTCGTAGGACTGCCAGGGCCACGACAGGACGACGACGCGGCCCCAGACTCGCACCGTGGAGGAGTGGGAGTTCGGCCGGGCGGTGCGGCGGTGGCGCGAGCGGGTCGCACCCGAGTCGGTCGGTGTGCGGCTCGGCGGTCGGCGCCGTGCACCGGGGCTGCGCCGCGAGGAACTGGCCAATCTGGCCGGCATCTCCGTCGACTACCTGACCCGCCTTGAGCAGGGGCGTGCGACGTCGCCGTCGTCCCAGGTGGTCGAGGCCCTGGCCCGCAGCCTGCGGCTGTCCGACGCCGAGCGGGAGCTGCTGTTCCGGCTGGCCGGCCTGTCGGCCCCCGGCCCCGGCATCGTCCCGACGCGCATCACCGCCAGCGTGCAGCGGCTGCTCGACCGCTTCGTCGGGATCCCGCTCGTCGTCTACGACGCCGCGTGGAACCTCGTCGTCGCGAACGCCCCCTACGACGCGCTGATGGGCGAGACGTCCGCTCTGCGCGGCAACGAGCGGAACGGGGTGTGGCGCAACGTCATGGGACCCGCGTCGCGCGCCCGCCAGACGCCCGCCGAGCACGACGAGCAGGTCGCGGGCCTCGTCGCCGACCTGCGCATGACCGCCGCTCGGTACCCCGCCGACCAGGGACTTCGCCGGCTGGTGGCCGACCTGCGCGCCGTGAGCCCGTGGTTCGTCGAGCTGTGGGAGACGGCACCCGACCCGGCACCGGCCGAGGCCTCCCGGCACAAGGTGATCGACCACCCGACGGTCGGTCCGATCACCGTGGACTGCGACACCCTCGTCGTGGCCGGCGACGACCTGCGGATCATGGCCTACACGGCCGAGCCGGGGTCGGAGGACGCCGAGCGGCTGGAGCTGGCGATCGTGCTGGGGACCCAGGCGCTGGCCTAGCGACCCGATCCCTGGGCCAGGGCCTTCGCGCGCGACTCCGGGACTCCCAGCAGCAGCAGCGTGGCCACGGTGACCGAGGCGGCGTCGACCTCTGTCGGGGACGACGCGTCGTCGGCGATGGTGAAGACGGCGGACCACGCAGCCTGGCTGAGGACGCCGGCCGGCAGGTGCCGCCCGATGACACCGGCGTCCTGGCCTCGTCGGACCAGGTCGGCGAGTGCGTGCTCGACCTGCCCGAGCAGGGCGTGGATGTCCTCCCCGAACTCGCCGCGCCGGAGCACCACCATCACCCGGTAGCGGTGCACCAACGGCCAGAGGCGGGCGACGAAGTCCGCCCATGCCACGTCGGCCGACTTCTCGACGGGGGCGGCCTCGGTCAGCACAGCCTCGATCTCGTCCACGGCGCGGCGCGCGAGCGCCAGCACCAGGTCGGAACGGGACGGGAAGTAGCCGTACACGGTTCGTCTGACGACACCGGCAGCCGAGGCCACCTCACCCATGCCTGCGTCCGGCGTCGTGCCGAGCACCTCGACCGCCGCACCGAGGATCCGGTCCCGTGTGTCACGACGGCCCGAGGACTGGTTCTGCACACCACAAGGATTGCACATGCGTGTGCAACCGACCTACTCTGCACACCGGTGTGCAATGCCGACCGCGGCGTGCACGGGAGTCGAGGAGAACCGCGACATGACCACAACCCCTGCCGCACCGGCGGACGTCCGCCCGTTCCGCGTCGGCGTTCCGGACGCCGAGCTCGACGACCTCCTCGAGCGACTGGCCAGGACCCGCTGGCCCGACCGGGAGACCGTCGCCGACTGGTCGCAGGGTGTCCGCCTGGACAACGCCCGATCGCTCGTCGCGTCCTGGCAGCACGAGTACGACTGGCGCCGGTTCGAGTCCGCGCTCAACGCCTATCCGCAGTTCCTGACGACGATCGACGGGCTCGACATCCACTTCCTCCACGTCAGGTCGAAGAACCCCGGAGCACTGCCTCTGCTGCTGACGCACGGCTGGCCGAGCACTGTCGCCGACTTCTTGGGCCTGATCGGGCCCTTGACCGACCCGGTCGCGTTCGGTGGGGACGTCGCCGACTCTTTCGACGTCGTCATCCCCTCGCTCCCGGGATTCGGGTTCTCCGGCAAGCCGACCGAGCCGGGCTGGAACGCGTCCCGGATCGCCCGCGCGTGGGCCGAGCTCATGCACCGGCTGGGTTACGCGCGGTGGGCGGCGCACGGCGGCGACTGGGGCGCGGTGGTGACCACCGAGCTCGGCGTCCTCCGACCCGAGGGGCTGCTCGGGATCCACCTCAGCACGCCGTACGCCTTCCCCGACCCGATCCCCGAGACGCTGACCCCCGAAGAACGCCACGCGGTGGACGGGCTCGCGTTCTACAGCGGTCCGCTGGGCGGGTCCAACCACGTGCAGGGCACCAAGCCGGAGACCGTGGGCTTCGCGCTCGCGGACTCACCAGCCGGCCAGGCGGCGTGGATCTACGAGAAGTTCCAGTCCAAGACGGACAACGAGGGGTTCGCCGAGGACGCACTCAGCACCGACGCCATCCTCGACACGATCTCGCTCTACTGGTTCACCAACAGCGCCGCATCATCGGCGCGCATCTACTGGGAGAACCCGACGGCCACCATGGCCGGCCCCAAGCTGACGCTGCCGGTCGCGGTCACCGTCTTCCCGCGCGACATCCCGCGGCTGCCGCGAACCTGGGTCGAGGACACCTACAGCAACCTGATCCACTTCGGCGAAGCCGAGCGCGGCGGGCACTTCGCCGCCCTCGAGCAGCCCGAGGTCCTCGTCGCCGAGCTCCGCACCGGTCTGCGGAGCCTGCGCGCGTAGCGGCCGCGCTCGGGAGTTCCGGGGTCGGACGATCCAGCGCCCGCGCCTGCACAGCCTTCAGCAGCGATCACTCTTGTTGAAGGCTGCGTGCCTACCTTTCAACAACCGGTGATCGCGCCGGAGCGGCGATCACGTCCGCCGCCCCGCACGCGCGGCGAAGGCATCCATCGCCGCAAGCACGGCGGCGGCCTGCCACACCCGATTCCGATGGGCCGACGTGGAGGCATGCAGCACCCCCGCCGTCTCAAGCACGCCGATGGCGTTCCGCGCGCCACGGTCGGACAACTCGAGGGTCCGCGCCACGTACTCAGCGTTGACCACCGGCTGTGCGAAGAGGGCATCCGCCACCCGCCACGCGGCTGAATCCGAGCGAGCACTGACCTGGTCGCGCCATTCGGCGCGCAGCTGCATCACGTCGGCGGCGAGCTGACGGCCGTTGAGTGTCGCAGAGATCGCAGCGTGTGCCACCTGCTCGATGATCGGGTCCACCTCCCCCTGGCGGTACGTCGTCAGCGACCGGAAGTACCGCTCGGGGTCGCGCAGCAGGCCAGCCGACACCGGGACGGTGGTGTGCTGCGTCAAGCCACGCCGTCGCAGCACCTGGTGCAGCACGACGCGACCGGTGCGACCGTTGCCGTCCACGAATGGATGGACGGTCTCGAACTGGGCATGCACCAGCGCGGCATGCACGAGCGCCGGGACGTCGTCGCGGGCGGCGAAGGTCACGAGGTCGTCGATGGCGTCGCGCACGCGGTCCTGGTGGGGCGGGATGAAGTCCGCGCCGTGCGGACTGACGGCCGAGCTGCCCACCCAGACCTGCTCTGTGCGCCATCGACCAGCGACGTCGGGATCCGACGCGCCGAGGAGCGCCCGGTGGACAGCAAGGATCGACTCCGCTGTGACGTCGTCACCGACGGCAAGCGCCGCATTCATCGCGCGCACGTTCGCGGCGACGAGCTCGGCGTTCTGCTTCCCGCCGACACCGAGACTGGCCATCGCGAGGTTGCGGGCGTTGCTGGTCAGATGCTCGATCTGCGAGCTGGAAGCCGACTCGGTTCGCAGCAGCACTGCGGGCATCGGGACCGGCATGGCCGCGACCTCGACGTCGAACCGGGAGATGGCCGACGTCGCCTCGTCGACGACGGCCTGGACAGCGGTGCTCACACGAGGGACGGCGTGAGCGATCGGCGGCAGCACAGATGCCTGGTAAGGGCGCGAGATCCGCTGCCGGTCCCACACCGAGAGCCGCTTGTCATCCAGGTTGGACGTCCACTCGCGCGGCTCGGTGGTCAGTGCCGGCCACACGGACTCGTCACGCGAGGCGGCCTGCGGCCGCTCGTCGTCGGTCACCAGCCTTCACCAGCAGTCGTCACTGTTGAAGGCTAGCCGCTCAGTCTTCAATAAGGGAACTCCTTGCTGAAGGCTGCGCCCCATCGGTGGGCCATGCCAGCTCCACCTCCAGACTCGACGGCTGGTCAGCCGAGCGTCCGGAACGTGACAAACACACCGACGGTGTACGTCACGACCGCGACCGTGAGGATCACGAGACGCCGCGCGGAGTACCCGTCGGACCACTCGCCACCATGCCGCGCTCGCCCCGGCGTCTGCCGGCGGCGCGGACGCGCCAGGACGAAGACCGAGCAGGCCACGATGGCGGCCGCTCCGCAGAAGACTCGACTGATCCACCCCGGCAGGATCGCCGCAGAGACGGCGCCCGAGCCGGCAGCGACAGCCGGCGCGACGTACCACCACCGAGCGGCTGTTCGTCTGGCGAGTGCACTGTCCGGCGCCACGGCCCCGGTCACAACCAGCGACGTCTCGAGGGTCAGGATCCAGCCTGCGACCGAGATGGCGACGCCGAGGTCCGAGCTCACGCGCGACCACCTGCACTGGGCGCGTTCTTCGGAGGCATTCCAGCCCCGAAGCCCACCCCCACGCAGGCCAGGCAGCGCCGACGCTGACCCTGTGGCGCCCGTCGAACACCGAGCGCGGTCTCAGGGCATGCCACACCTGGCAGCATCGCAGGTGGACGACCACGGGCGTCGGCATCTCCGCACGTCCCAGCGCCGGCAGCCGAAAGTAGTCACCGAGGCTGCATCGCTCACGCCGGGCGGAGCGCCGCACTCTCGGCCGTGATCGATACCTTCTGGCCGGAGCGCACTCGCTCGGCGCCCGTGTAGACGTTGAACGTCGGCGGCCGGACGAAGCCCAGCAGCGTCATCCCCACCTCGTCGGCCAGCTCCACCGCCAGGCTCGACGGTGCGCTCACCGCGCTCAGCACCGGGATGCCGGCGAGGTGCGCCTTCTGCACCAGCTCGAAGGACGCACGGCCGCTGACCTGCAGCACCGTGTCGCGCAGCGGCAGCCGGCCCTCGAGCAGGGCCCAGCCCACCACCTTGTCGACGGCGTTGTGCCGGCCGACGTCCTCGCGCACGCACAGCAGGTTGCCGTCCAGGTCGAAGAGGCCCGCGGCGTGCAGGCCGCCGGTGTCGTCGAACAGGCGCTGGGCGGCGCGCAGGCGGTCGGGCAGGGTGACGACGAGGGCCGGGTCCAGCGGTGCACCCTCGGACGGGGACACCCGCGGGAAGGCCGACCGGGCGCGGATCGCGTCGATGCTCGCCTTGCCGCAGATGCCGCAGCTGCTGGTCGTGTAGAAGGAGCGCGCGACGTCCCGCGGGACCACCGGCACCGTGACGGAGACGTCCACCACGTTGTAGGTGTTCACGCCCTCGTCGGTCGCGCCGGCGCAGTAGCGCTGGGTGCGGATGTGCTCGACCGAGCTGATGATCCCCTCGGTGACCAGGAAGCCCGCGACCAGCTCGAAGTCGTGGCCGGGGGTCCGCATCGTCACGCTGATCGCCTGCCCGCCGACGCGGATCTCCAGCGGCTCCTCCGCGACCACGGTGTCCGGCCGGCCGAGAGTGGTCGCGGTGCCGTCGTCCGCCACCGTCACGCGGACCAGCGGGACGCGGGAGGTCAGGCGGCCCACTCGTCGGCCCTCCCCTGCGTGTCGCCGGACGACGAGCCCGACGACGCCGCCCGCTTCTCCAGCCGTTCGCGCTGCGGCTGCACCACGTACTTCGGGTCCTGCGTCGAGGCGACCCCCGCCTCGAAGATGCCGAACCGCGTGCACGCCGAGCCGGCCATCGCCGCGAGCCCGCCGACCACCGCGGCCGCCCGCGACCAGCGCCCACCGATCCCGCCGACCACGGCGCCACCCAGGCTCAGCGCCGCCGCGGCCCGCATCAGCGTCCCGGCCTTGCCCTGCCGCAACGTCTCCCCCGGCAGCCCCATCCGGCGCTCCATGAACCGGGTGATCGCCACCTCCGCGACTCCGCCGATCAGAGCGGCCCGACGAGCCGGCCCGGCCTGCGCCACCGGCGCGGCGATCATGCCCAGCCCGCCGGCGGCCATCGCACCAGAGCTGACGAACAGGAACGGCAGCTCCTCGTGGCCGGCGTGCCAGGTCGGCACCGCCGTGTCGGCGATCAGCGGCGCGGTGTAGGCCGCAACCGCGGGACCGGTGGCCGCCGCGGCGAACGTCGCGAGCTTCCCGATCCGCGGGAACCAGCCCGTCACGCTGGTGACCGCAGCGATCCCGGCCGCCGGGCCGTACGCGGTGAGGATCCAGGACCCGACGCTCATGGGCGACGAGGGCTTGACGGTGCGCAGCATGTTGGCGAACCGGTCGGGCCGGCCCAGGTCGTGCACCAGCGCGACCACCGATCCGGAGATGGCCACCAGTGACCCGACCTTGCAGGCCCGCGCCAGCGCCGGACGGCCGGTCGCGGTCGCCCCGGCGGCGAGCACCGACGAGCTGCCCGCCAGCCCGCCGAGGAACAGGTACCCGGCGATGTCGAGCGTCTCCCACTTGGGCTTGTGCAGGATCGGACGGCCGTAGTACGAGGTGAACTCGGCCTCCGGCACCATCAGGTCCTCGCCGCCACGGCCGCCGCCGCGCCGCTTGCGGCGTCCACCGCCGCCACCCGAGCCGAATCCGCCGAACCGCCCGCCGAACCCGCCGCTGCCAAAGCCTTCGTCGCCGGCACCTGGTGCTGCCCCCGGCTCCGCGCCGGCGGTGAGCCCCCGCGGCACCGCGTCGTGGTCGGGCGCCGCGTGCGGGTCGTGCCGCACGTCGGTGCCGTCGTCCCCCGGACCGGTAGCAGCGTGTCGACCGTTGCGACCGCCGTTGCCGACGGCCCCGTTGGCGCTGCTCCGGTCGTCGCCGTGCTGGCCGCTCATCGCTTCCTCCCCAGGAACGTCACCGCGAGGCCAATCAGCAGCGCCCCGGCCGCGAGCGCGGCGTTGCGCCACATCACCGGCAGGTCGCGGGTGGTGACCACGGGGTCCGGCGGCAGCCCGTACACCTCGGGCTCGTCGAGCAGCAGGAAGAACGCACCGTCGCCGCCGACGCCGTCGTTCGGGTCGGCGCCGTACAGCCGGGCCTCCGGCACACCGGCCTCGTGCAGCTGCTCCACGCGGGCCTGCGCCCGGACCCGGAGCTCGTCGAGGTCACCGAACTGGATCGAGTCCGTCGGGCACGCCTTGGCGCACGCCGGCTCCTGCCCGGCGCCGAGCCGGTCGTAGCACATGGTGCACTTCCAGGCCCGGCCGTCGTCCTTGCGGGTCTCGATCACGCCGTAGGGGCAGGCCGAGACGCAGTAGCCGCAGCCGTTGCAGACGTCCTCCTGCACGACGACCGTGCCGAACTCCGTGCGGAATAGCGCGCCGGTGGGGCACACGTCCAGGCAGGCGGCGTGCGTGCAGTGCTTGCAGACGTCGGACGCCATCAGCCAGCGCAGCCCGGTGCGGTCGCCGGACCCGTCGTCGGCCGCCGCCGGCGCCCCGGCCCCGCCCGGCATCGCCGGCATCCCGAGGTCGACCGGTCCCCCGCTGCCCCCGGCCGCGGGCGCGGCCGACGACGGCGCACCCATCGGCCGCTGCTGCTCGATGAACGCCACGTGCCGCCACGTGCTCGCGCCCAGGTGCTCGGAGTTGTCGTAGGACATGCCGGTGAACGTCAGCCCGTCCTCCGGGATCGCGTTCCACTCCTTGCACGCCACCTCGCAGGCCTTGCAGCCGATGCAGACGGAGGTGTCGGTGAAGAAGCCGACGCGCGGCGCCGGGTCGGGATAGCCGCCGGCCTCAGGCGGGTCGTCGCTGCGCAGGAAGCTGCCGAGCGCGGACAGGTCGAACGCCATGTCAGATCTCCGTCCCGGTCGAGGCGGTGACGCCCGCCCGCTCCTGGTACTCGCGCACCAGCGCCGGCCGTCCGGCGCCCTGCGGCCGTCGTCCGGGGCGGATGTCCGCCGCGAACGCCTTGACCTCCTGGATGTGCGAGCTGGGGTCCAGCACGATCGCCGACAGCTCGTTCACGGCGTCCCCGGCCACCAGCCCGTTGGGGCCGAAGTGGTACGGGATGCCGATCTGGTCGACCATCCGGCCCTGGATCCTCAGGGGCCGCATCCGGTGGGTGACCATCACGCGGGCCTCGATCGCGCCGCGGGCGGTGACCAGCGTCGCCCACCCGCCGTGCGTCAGCCCGCGCTCGGCGGCCAGCTCCGGTGACACCTCGCAGAACAGCTCGGGCTGCAGCTCGGCCAGGTACGGCTGCCAGCGGCTCATCCCGCCCGCGGTGAAGTGCTCGGTGAGCCGGTAGGTGGTGACCAGGAACGGGTACACCTCCGACCCGGCCGTGTCACCGGACGGCTGGTAGCGGTTGTGCTCGGCGGGGAAGACGATGCGCGCGGGGTTCCGCTGCTGCCCGTACAGCGCGTTCTGCACCGGTGAGTCCTGCGGCTCGTAGTGGGCCGGCATCGGACCGTCCACCACCCCGGCGGGGGCGTACAGCCAGCCCTTGCCGTCGGCTTGCATGATGAACGGGTCGATGCCGGACAGCGCCTCGACGCCCTGGGCACCCTCGGGCGGCCGGTAGTCCGGCGACTTCTTCACCTCGAAGTCCGGTACGTCGAACCCGGACCACTTCCCGGCGTCGGCGTCCCACCACACCAGCTTCTTGCGCTCGCTCCACGGCTTGCCGTCCGGGTCGGCGGAGGCGCGGTTGTAGAGGATGTGGCGGTTCAGCGGCCAGGTCCAGCCCCACTCGGCCGCGACCCAGTTCTGCTCGGTCCCAGGCTTGCGCCGCGCGGCCTGGTTGACCCCGTCCGCGTACACGCCGCAGTAGATCCAGCAGCCGCACGCCGTCGACCCGTCGTCCTTCAGGTCCAGGTAGGTGGACAGCTGCTTGCCCGAGGCGTCCCAGCCGTTGATCTCGGCCAGCACGGCCTCGCCCATGGGCTCGGCGGTGGGGCCCTCGGTCGGGTAGTCCCAGGTCAGGTCGAGGATCGGCCGGTCGCGCTCCTCCGTCGAGCCCGCGAGCATCTCGCGGATGATCCGGCCCAGGTGGTACATGAACCACAGGTCGCTGCGGGCGTCGCCCTCGGGCTCGACGGCCTTGTGCCGCCACTGCAGCATCCGGTTGGTGTTGGTGAAGCTGCCGGCCTTCTCGGTGTGCGCGGCGGCGGGGAAGACGAACACCTCGGTGGCGATGTCCGTCGTCTTCAGCTCGCCGGACAGGATCTCCGGCCCGTCCTTCCACCACGTCGCGCTCTCGATCAGCGAGAAGTCCCGCACCACCAGCCAGTCGAGGTTGGCCATGCCGAGGCGCTGCATCGTCGCGTTGGCCGAGCCGACCGCCGGGTTCTCCCCGAGCAGGAAGTACCCCTTGCACCGTCCGGCGATCTGCTCCATCACCGTGTCGTAGGTGGAGTGGCTGCCCGTCAGCCGCGGCAGGTAGCCGAAGCAGAAGTCGTTCTCCGGCGTCGCCGCCGGCCCCCACCACGCCTTGAGCAGGCTGATCATGTACGCCGGCATGTTGGCCCAGAAGCCCTTCCGGGCGGCGTCGGCCTGGAAGAAGCTCTCGAGGTCGGTCTGGTGGTGCGCGTACGGCATCGGCAGGTAGCCGGGCAGCAGGTTGAACAGCGTGGGGATGTCGCTGGAGCCCTGGATGGACGCGTGGCCGCGCAGCGCCATGATGCCCCCGCCCGGCCGGCCGATGTTGCCCAGCAGCAGCTGCAGCACGCAGGCGGCCCGGATGAACTGCGACCCGGCGCTGTGCTGCGTCCACCCCACCGCGTACGCGAACGAGCTGGTCCGCTCCGGCCCGGAGTTGTCGATCAGCGCCTGCGCCACCTCGAAGAACGTCTCCTTGGGGATGCCGCACACCTCCTCGACCTTCTCGGGGGTGTACCGGGCGTAGTGCCGCCGCAGCACGTTCAGCACGCACCGCGGGTTCTGCAGGGTCGGGTCGGTGTGCGGCTGGCCCTCCATGGCGGTGCCGCCGGACCCGTGCTGCTCGCCGCGGCCGGCGTGCTGGATGCCCTCGGGCCCGGACTCCTCGGCCTCCGCCTGCCCCGGCGTCTGGTCACGCTGCCCTGACGCAGGGGCCGCGGGCGCGCCCTCGTAGCTCCAGCTGCGGAAGTCGTAAGCCCGCTTCTCGGCGTCGAACCCCGAGAACAGCCCGTCCAGGTCCTCGGTGTCCTGGAAGTCCTCGCTGACCAGGGTGGACGCGTTGGTGTAGTTCTGCACGTACTCCTTGAAGTACGAGTCGGTGGACAGCACGTGGTTGATCAGCGCGCCGATGAAGGCGATGTCCGTGCCCACCCGCAGCGGCACGTGCAGGTCCGCGAGCGCCGACGTCCGCGTGAACCGCGGGTCGATGTGGATGACCTTGGCGCCGCGCGCCTTGGCCTCCACCACCCACTGGAACCCGACCGGGTGCGCCTCGGCGAAGTTGGACCCCTCGATGACGATGCAGTCCGCGTGCTGCAGGTCCTGCAGGAACATCGTCGAGCCGCCGCGCCCGAAGCTGGTGCCGAGCCCGACGACGGTCGAGCTGTGGCAGACGCGCGCCTGGTTCTCCACCTGCACGATGCCGAGGGAGGTGAACAGCTTCTTGATGAGGTAGTTCTCCTCGTTGTCCAGCGTCGCGCCGCCGAGGCTGGCGATCCCCATCGTCCGGCGGGTCGTCTTGCCGTCCTTCTCGTCCTCCCAGGTGTCCGCCCGGGTGCGGACCACGCGCTCGGCGACCATGCGCATCGCCTCGTCGAGGGACAGCTCCTGCCAGTCCGTGCCGTACGGAGGCCGGTACTTGACCGTGTGCAGGCGGGCGTCGCCGGTGGTCAGCTGCAGGCTCGCCGACCCCTTGGGACAGAGCCGGCCCCGGCTGACGGGCGAGTCCGGGTCGCCCTCGATCTGGATGACCTTGCCGTCCTTGACGAACACGTTCTGCCCGCAGCCCACCGCGCAGTAGGGGCACACGGACTTCACGACGCGGTCCGCCGTCTGGGTGCGCGCCTTGAGGTTGGCGGTGCGGGCCGACTTCGCGGCCGACGCCTTTCCGGCGCGGTCGTCACCGGTGAGCTGCCGGACCACCGGCCAGGACTGGATCAGCGGGAGTTGCTTCACTGCGGTCTCCTTCTGGTTCCCGCCCTGGCGCCCGCCGCTGCCGGCCGACGTCGTCGGGCCGTGCTGTCAGCTGTGCGTGCCGTGCGCCGCGCTGCGCATCTGCGCGTCCGCGGCAACCCGCTCCTTGATCCAGCTCTCCACCTCGGGCTTCTCGGTGGGGTTCTCCTCCGCCGGGTGCACCAGCAGCTGGCTGCGCGACCGGAAGGCCCCCGGCCGCTGGCGCATCTCCTGCGTGTACGAGTCGCCGCCGTCGGCCGGCATGCCCGTCGCGATCAGGTACGCCGTCCCCGCCGAGATTCCGGTGCGCGCCGCGATCTGGTGGTAGTCGAGGCCCTTGTCCAGCAGGTCGAGGACCGTCTGCTTGGAGACCACGGCACACCTACCCGTCCTGTGAGGGCCCGCCCTGCGAGGGGACGACGGCCCGACCTCGTCGCGACCGTCGCTCGCCAGTCTCGGAGGGGTGCGGGGAGGCCGCAACAGGAGCAGCGACCCGCCGGTGCGGCTCGCCGACGCGGCCTCCCCGCCGGCTACTTGGAGTCGATGCGACCCACCGGCTCGGCCTCTGCGGCGAGCGCTGCGACCTCCGTGTTCCAGGCGTCGACCTCCACGCCCAGCGCCGTCTTCAGGAACGCCGCCGACGCGCGCGCGACCAGGGACACCACCGCCGGGTTCTCGTCCGTCGTGTCCGACGCCCGGTAGCCGTGGATGCCACCCAGCGAGTGCTCGGCACCGAACAACGTGAGCAGGCCCCGCGCGCCGGGGCTCAGCCGGTACACGTCCGTGAACCAGTCCGGGCCGCGGGAGGACAGGGCCGACTGGTCGTGGTCGCCCCAGACGACGAGCGACGGGGTGTCCAGTCCGCTGAAGTCCGGGCTCATGAACGAGAAGTGCTCGCGTGCGAACGGGCTCAGGTCGTCGCCGCCGAGGCCTGTGGTGGCCAGCAGCACACCGGCCTTGACGCGCGGGTCGGTGCGGTCCTCGCCGGGCTGCCCGTCGGCGCCGATCACCCGCGCGCCGAGCAGCATCCCGACGCTCTGCCCGGCCCACGAGTGACCTGCCGCGGCGAGCCGGCTCGTGTCGACGCGCTCCGGCAGCCCGGGCACGGCCGCGAGCAGGGTGTCGAGGTGGTCGATCACGCGCTCGAGGTCGTCGACCCGGATCCGCCAGATGTCCGGGTACCGAGAGTCGTCGGGCGTGACGGCGAGCGTCGCGGAGTCGAGGAAGGTCGGCTGGACGACGACGAAGCCGTTGGCGGTCCAGTGGTCGACCAGCGGGTCGTAGAAGGTCATCGAGCCGCCGAACCCGTGGGCGAACACGATCACCGGCAGGTCCGTGCCGGTCACGGGCGCGGAGACGCGCACCTGCAGGTCGTCCCCCCGGTCTGGCGCGGGCAGGACGACGGGCTTGACGGAGATGGTCTGGGCCGCCGGGCTGGTGCCGGCAGAAGCAGCGGACATGAGCGTTCCTCCGAGCTGGACAGGGTCACGGCGACGAAATGGAACGTCGCTCCGCTCACGTTACGGAGCGATGTTCCGCTTTGCAAGGCGATCCGGAGCGTCGCTCCGCTCAGGCTCCGCGCCGTGGGACGATGACCCCGTGACCGACCCGACACCCGAGCCCGCGGCCCCGCGCCGCCGCGCCGACGTGGAGCGCAACGAGCGCGCCATCGTCGACGCCGCCTCCCGGGTGTTCAGCGCCTCCGGTGTCGACGCGCCGGTCCGCGAGGTCGCCGCGGCCGCCGGCGTCGGCATGGGCACCCTGTACCGGCACTTCCCCACCCGGGCGGACCTGATGGTCGCGGTGTACCGGCACCAGATCGACGAGTGCGCGGAGGCGGGTCCGGCGCTGCTGGCATCGGCGCCGTCGCCGTTCGTCGCGCTGCTGGCGTGGGTGCACCGGTACGTCGACTTCCTGGGCACCAAGCACGGCCTGGGCAACGTCTGGCAGGGCGACGCCCCCGGCCTGACGGCGCTTCACCAGCTGTTCCTCGACCGCCTGCTGCCCGTGCTGTCGTCGCTGCTGGACGCCGCCCGGGAGTCCGGCGAGGTGGTGGCCGACGTCCGCCCGTACGAGCTGCTGCGGGCCGTCGGCGATCTGGTCGCGTGGACGGTCCACGACCCCGACTACGACGTGCGCCACATCGTGACGCTGCTGCTCACCGGCCTGCGCCAGGAGCAGCCAGACTGGGAGCAGACGGACGCCGACTGACGTCCGCGGCAGGCCCTGGACGTCCGGAGGCCGGTGGGTCGGATGGGCATCGAGTCGGCGAGCGCCACGGTGCGACCGCGATCGCCCCGGCGAGCGCCGCGGGTGAGGCAGATCGGTCACCGCGCGGCGGGAGCGTTGCTGGCACTGGCGCTGGTGGCAGCGGGCGTGGCGGCGTGCAGCGCGTCCGACGACGGCTCCGGGCCTGCCGGTCCCCCCACCCCCACGGTGTCGTTCGACCCGGCGCAGTCCTCGCACTACTTCCCGCCCGCGAACGCCCGGCCGGGGAAGACGCCGCTGATCGTGATCGTCCCGGGCGGTGGCTGGACCTCCGCCGACCCCACCGGGTTGACCGGCCTGGCCACCTGGCTCGCGCAGCGCGGTGCGGCGGTGGTGACCGTGACCTACCGGACCTCGTCGGACGGCGCCTACTTCCCCGTCCCGGCGCAGGACGTCGCGTGCGGCGTGGCCGATGCCGTGGCCCGCAGCCGCGGCGCCGGGGTCGACGTCGGCGAGGTGACGATCGTCGGCCACTCGGCCGGCGCGCAGCTCGCGGCGGTCGTCGCCCTGACGCCGGACGCGTTCGGCACCGGGTGCGCCGATCCGCCGGTCGCCCCGGACCGGCTCGTCGGGCTGGCGGGACCGTACGACGTCGCCCACCTCGGCGCCCTGGCGTCCGACCTGCTGGGTCCCGGCCGCCACACCGCCGCGCAGGTCGACGCCGCCAACCCCGTCACGCTCGCCACGCAGCGGCCGCAGCTGCCGGTGCTGCTGATCCACGGCACGGCCGACACAACGGTCCCGGCCACGTCCACCGAGCAACTAGCAGCGGCACTGACCGCCGGCGGCCACCCGGTCACCACCGACTACCCGAACGGCGTCGGCCACCAGAGCGTGTACTCGGCGCCCGTCGCCGGCCCGCTCATCGCCGCCTGGCTCGGTCTCACCGGCTGACCGCGCCCCGGCCTCCCGCTAGTCGTCCGACGCGAGGGGCAGGCGCACGGTGAACGTCGTGGGCACAACCCGGCTCAGTTCGATTGTTCCGCCGGCATTCGTCGCGAGCTCGCGGGCAATGGTGAGGCCCAGACCCGTGCCCCCGGTGTCGCGGGAGCGCGAGGCGTCGAGGCGCACGAATGGCTCGAATATCCGCTCGGTGTCGGCGGCGGAAAGGGATTCGCCGTCGTTCGTGACCGAGATACTCACCAGATCGTCGACGGCCACGGCAATCTCGACGCGGGTGGACGCGTGGCGCAGCGCGTTGTCGACGAGGTTCCCCACGATTCGCGCCAGTGCCCCGGACGCGATGTGCACAGGTGCCGTATCCGGTGCGGAGACCTCGACGGGCACCTGCTGCGTCCGTCCTGCCACCACGTCCCGAACCACCTCGGCGGCGTTGCACGTCTCGCCGTTGTGCTGTGCCGCGTTGCTCGCCGATGCGAGGTCGAGGAGCTCCTCCGCGAGTCCGGCAAGGCGTCGGGCCTCCGTCTCGACGCGGTCGAGCGTGCGTTCGGGCGGGAGGGCGTCAGGGTGGGCACGCCCGACCTCGATCGCCGCAAGGAGAGAGGCGAGGGGGCTGCGCAGCTCGTGCGCGGCATCCGCGATGAAGCGCTTCTGCCGGACGGTGGCGTCGTCGATGCGGGTCAGCATCGCGTTCAGGGTCGTGGCGAGGGCGCGCAGCTCGTCGGGCGAGTCGGGCTCGGTGAGGCGAGTGCCGTCCGGGGCGCCGGCGATGCCGTCGGCGACGACGCGCATCTGCTCCACCGGGCGCAGCGCACGTCGGGTCGCGGCTGCCGCGGTTGCCGCGATGAGCGCCACCGCGAGGGCGACGCTGCCCCAGAGGAACGGGTCGAGCGAGGCCACGACGCGGTCCGCGGCCGTCGGCGTCACGAAGACGTAGGCCCGGTACACGGTGGTGCTCTTGTCCCTGGCTCCACCGGGCAGGTCCTCGGCCGCGACGCCGGTCATGCTCGAGGCGCGGAGCGTGCTGCTGACGGCGACGCGGGCACCGGCTGCGGTCGCCGGGTCGAGGTGCCACACCTCGCCCGCGGTCTGCGACGCCTCGGTGGACGGAGGCGGAACGACCGCGGTCTCGGCCTCGGGGGCTGCGGCGATGACCACCCCGTCGTCGCGGACCAGCTGGTACGGCAGGGAGCCGAACTCGCCGTAAAGGTGGACGCCCGCGCGGGTGGCGTCCGTGATCTGCGTCGCCTCGACTCCCGCCAGCTGCTGTGTCGCGCGCAGCTGTGCCGCGTGGATCGCGGCGCGGACCGCGAAGGCGCCGGCCGTCAGCAGGATCGCCGCGAGCAGCCCGGCCGCCAGTGCGATCCGGGCGGCGATCGGGAGACGAAGCCCCGTCACCGGTCGGCCTGCGCCCGGTCGTCGATGAGCCGGTATCCGGCGCCCCGCACGGTCTGCAGCGACCGGCGCCCGAACGGGGTGTCGATCTTGCGGCGCAGCGAGCTCACGCGTGCTTCCACGAGGTTGACGTCATCGGCCTCTCCCGGCCAGGCCTCCAGCAGCAGCTCCTCCTTGGACACCACCGTGCCGGCGGCCCGCGCGAGCGTCTCGAGGATGGTCCACTCGCGGCCGCCCACCTCGATGGCGTTCGGGCCCCGGCTCACGCGGCGGCGAGCGGCATCCACGACGAGGTCGCCCACCGTCACGATCCCGTCGGCGATCGCGGCCGGGCGCCGCAGCAGGGCCTGCAGCCGGGCGACGAGAACGGGATAGCGGAACGGTTTGCGCAGGTAGTCGTCGGCGCCGCTCTGCAACGCCTCGATCTCGTCGTACTCCCCCTGTTTCGCGGTCAGCACGATCACCGGTGTCGCGATGCCTTCGGCGCGCAGCCGCGCGCACACCGCAAAACCGTTCATCTGCGGCATCATCAGGTCGAGCACAATGGCGGCGTACGCCCCCGTCGCCGCCAGGAGATATCCCGAACGTCCGTCGTATGCGGTGTCCACCGCGAAACCCTCGGCGGTCAGGCCCGTCGCCAGGATGTCGGCAAACGCCCGCTCATCGTCGACGACCAGAATGCGCACAGCCGAAGTCTGGCACCGCGTCGACCTGCGATCCTGACGCCGACGTCAGGGTCCGTCAGCCGGGCACCAGCGGACCGGCCGGAACGTGCACGTCATGGCGTCCACCCTGTCGGTCGCGTCCCCCGTGCAGCGGCGGCTGCGCTCACCCGTGCTCGTCGCCTGGACGAGCGCGGCCACTCTCGCCGTCCTCTTCTCGACCCTCTCGCTGCTGCGTCATGCGCGGCTGCGGACCAGCGGCTACGACCTCGGCATCTTCGAGCAGGGCGTGCGCTCGTACGCCGAGGGGCGGCTTCCGACCTCGCTGCTCAAGGGCGTGGACTACTCCCTGCTCGGCGACCACTTCTCGCCGGTCCTCGCCCTGCTCGCTCCGGTGTACGCCGTGGTGCCACGTGCCGAGACCCTGCTCGTCGCGCAGGCCGTCCTGCTCGCCGTCGGCGTGGTGCCGCTCGCGCTCTGGGCGGCGCGCACGCTCGGTGCGCCGGCCGCGCTCGTCGTGTCGTCGAGCTACGGGCTCGCGGGGGGCCTCTGGCACGCGGTCGCCTTCGACTTCCACGAGGTCGCGTTCGCGGTGCCCCTGCTCGCCTTCGCCATGACCGCCCTCGGGGGTCGCCGATGGCGGGCCGCAGCGCTCTGGGCAGCGCCCCTCGTGCTCGTCAAGGAAGACCTCGGCCTTACCGTCGCGGGGATCAGCGCGCTCGTCGCCGTGCTCGCACGCACGGCAGGCGACCGTCGGCTCGGCATCGGAACGGCGCTGTTCGGCGTGGCGTCCACGGCGCTGGAGACCCTCGTCGTCATCCCGGCGATGAACCCGGCGGGCGTGAACCGGTACACCGGGCAGATGGCGCTCGGCACCGTGATCACGCAGGCCGGCACGCTCTTCTCGAACCACCTCAAGCTCACGACGGTCGTGCTCCTTCTGCTGCCCACCGCCTTCGTCGCCCTGCGCTCACCGCTCGCACTGGTCGCCGTGCCGACGCTGGCGTGGCGATTCCTCTCCGACAACCCGCAGTACTGGGGGACCGCGTTCCACTACGACGCCGTGCTCGTGCCCGTCGTGACCGCGGCCTTCGTCGACGGGCTGCTCCGATGCCGACGCCATGCCGGGTGGACCGCTGCGCACCAGCGTGGCGTGCTGTCGGCGAGCGTCGTCGCGACGGCGGCGCTGCTCACGGTGTCGCCGCTCCTGCAGCTCACCACCCCCGGGCTGTGGCGGCCGAGCGCCCACGAACGCACCGCGCGTGACGTTCTCGCGCGCATTCCCGACGACGTCACGGTGGCGGCGTCGAACTCGCTGGCACCCCAGCTCACCGCCCGCGCGGACGTGAGCCTGCTCGGCATCGTTCCGCTCGACCGGTCACGGGCCCGGTTCGTCGTGGCTGACACGTCGATCGCCCGCCAGTACCCCGCCGACGGCGAGGGACTCGTCGAGCTCGTCGCATCAGCGCACGCTCACGGCTATCGAACTGTCGATGCGGCCGATGGCGTGGTGCTGCTCGAGCGGGAGAAGTGAGGCCGATGCGGGTCCCGGCTCGGCTGCGCGTCAGCTGAGCCGGCGGCGCAGCAGGCAGAACTCGTTGCCCTCAGGGTCCTGCAGCACGTGCCACGACTCCTCGCCCGTCTGACCGATGTCCGCCGGACGCGCGCCGATGGCCAGCAGCCGCTCCAGCTCCGCGTCCTGGTCGGCGCCGACGGGGTTGATGTCGATGTGCAGACGCAGCTTGGTGGTCTTCGGCTCCGTCGTCGGGCTGAAGATCAGCGTCGGCTGCAGACCGCCGAAACCCTCCTCCGGCCCGATCTCGACGTAGCCGTCCTCCTCCTCGAGCACTCGGAACCCGAGCACCTGGCACCAGAAGTCGGCCAGCAGCTTGGGGTCGTGGCAGTCGATGACCAGCTCAGAGATGCGAGATGCCATGCGCCGCACCCTACGACGAGCCGACTAAGGATTGCCTTCCCATTTGCTGCCGATCGTTGCGCCCGTCACGCACCATGGGACCGACCGTCGTCGGAAGGAGCTCGCACCGTGCCCATGGACAAGCCCGCCGGCGCACGTCTGACGCTCACGGCGCCGGCCGGACGCTGGGTGCTGGTCGCCACGGTGCTCGGCTCGGCACTGGCCGGGATCGACGCGACGGTGGTCAACGTCGCGCTGCCGCGGATGGGCCGGGACCTCGGTGCGGGGTTCAGCGGCCTGCAGTGGACCGTCAACGCCTACACGCTGACCCTGGCGGCGCTGATCCTGCTGGCCGGCTCTCTCGGGGACCGGTTCGGGCGGCGGCGCGTCTTCCTGATCGGCGTCGTCTGGTTCGCAGCGGCGTCGATGCTGTGCGCGCTGGCGCCGACCATCGGGGTGCTGGTGGCGGTGCGAGCGCTGCAGGGAGTCGGCGCGGCGCTGCTGACGCCGGGCAGCCTGTCGCTGATCTCGTCGTCCTTCGTGCCGGACGACCGCGCCAAGGCGATCGGCGTCTGGTCCGGGTTCAGCGGGGTGGCGGCCGCGCTGGCGCCGTTCGTCGGCGGCTACCTGGTGGCCGGGCCGGGGTGGCGCTGGATCTTCCTGATCAACGTGCCGCTCGCCGCGGCGGTGGTGGTGATCGCACGGCGGCACGTACCGGAGTCGCGTGACCCCGATGCCGACACCCGGCTCGACGCGCAGGGCGCGGTGCTCGTCGCCGTCGGGCTGGGGGTGCTGACGTACGCCCTGACCGGCGCCGCGGCCGGCTGGTCCGTCAGCGTGCAGCTGCTCGGCGCGGCCGGGCTGGTGGCCCTGGTCGGGTTCTGGCTGACCGAACGACGCAGCAAGCACCCGATGCTGCCGCCCCGGCTCTTCGCAAACCGGCAGTTCACCGCCGCCAACCTGGTGACCTTCGCCGTCTACGCGGCGCTGGGCGGCGTGTTCTTCCTGCTGGTGGTGAACCTGCAGGTGGTGAGCGGATTCTCACCGCTGCTGGCCGGTGCCGCGCTGCTGCCGGTCACCGCACTGATGTTGCTGCTCTCGGCGCGCTCCGGGGCAGTGGCGACACGGATCGGCCCCCGACTGCAGATGACCGCCGGGCCGCTGGTGGCGGCCGCCGGCGTGCTGATGATGCTGCGTCTCGGCCGGCACAGCGCCTACCTCACCGAGGTGCTGCCGGCGGTGACGCTGCTGGGCCTTGGCCTGGCCGTGATGGTGGCGCCGCTGACCGCCACGGTGCTGGCCGCGGCCGCGGACCGCGACGCCGGCGTCGCGTCCGGCGTGAACAACGCGGTGGCCCGCACGGGAGGACTGCTGGCCATCGCCGTGCTGCCGGCACTGGCCGGCATCTCCGGTGCCGACTACCAGAACCCGGCGTCGTTCCACGAGGGCTTCCGGGTGGCGATGGCCATCTGCGCCGGCCTGCTCGTCGTCGGCGGCGCGATCGCCGCGCTGACCATCCGGAACCCGCGCGCCGGCGCGGCGCCGCCCGCCCCGCACGAGCGGTACAGCTGCGACCTGGGCGGTCCGCCCATCCATGAGACCTCCGGGCCGGCCGTCACCGCCGACGAGTCGTAACCGCCGGCGAGGAGACCACCTGGTCACGACCGCGCGGGACTACCGCGGCGCGCCGCCGACGCGGACGATGGCGCGATGACCGCCCACAGTTCCGCCGAGAAGGCCGCCGCGTTCCTCGACCTGCACACCGGCCCGGGCTTCGTGCTCCCCAACGCATGGGACGCCGGCTCGGCCCGGATCCTCGCGCAGCTCGGCTTCCCGGCCATCGCGACGACGAGCGCGGGGATCGCCTGGTCGCTAGGGGTGCCCGACGGCGGCGGCATCGACCGGGACACGATGCTGACCCACGTCGCGAGGATCGTCGCCGCGGTCGACGTCCCGGTGACCGCCGACCTGGAGTCCGGCTACGGCGCCACGCCCGACGACGTCGCCGCCACGGTGGCCCGCGCCGTGGAGCTCGGGGCCGTGGGCGGCAACCTCGAGGACGCCGCGGACGGCCGGCTGTTCGACCTCGAACCCGCCGTCGAGCGGGTCGCCGCCGCCCGAGCCGCCGCTCCCCGCGGCACCTTCGTGCTGAACGCCCGGACGGACACCTACTTCGTCGGCGCCACGGACGACCCGTTCGACCGGACCGTCGAGCGCGCCCAGCGCTACATCGAGGCAGGTGCCGACTGCATCTTCGTGCCGGGCGTCGTCGAGGCGGAGACCATCCGCCGCCTTGCCGCTGCCATCCCGGCACCGCTCAACGTGGTGGCCGGGCTGGCCAGCACCATCGACGCGCCGACCCTCTTCTCACTCGGCGTGAAGCGGATCAGCCTCGGCGGCAGCCTGGCGCGCGCCGCCTACAGCGCGCTGGAGCGAGCCGGCCGCGAGCTGCTCGACACGGGCACCCTCGGCTTCCTCGACGGCGCCCTCAGCTACGCCGACCTCCAGCGCCGGTTCGCTGGCTAGCCCGCCGCAGGTCAACAGAACGAGACGTCCAGCGACCGCCACTGACGAGGGCCGTGCCGTCTAGCGTGACTGCGTGTTCGTCGTGCAGCCTGTCGAGAGGTGGGAGATCCCACAGCGCTCCGACGTACTCGTCTGCAGCGCCCTTGCGCACGGTCGACCGCAAGGTCTCGTGACCTCGCCCGCAAGCCGCGATGGCCTCGGTGACCCCGAGGTGTCGGAGCGCTACCGGGCCCTGCGAGACGAGGTCCGAGGCCGAGCGGACGACGACCAACGGACGCGTCTGGACGTTCTGGAAGTGTCAGGCCCTGGCACTTCGTGGACGCGGTGGCAGTCGACGGTGCAGCTGATGCGGCTGGATGACGATCCCCGCGTCGTGGAGCTGGCTCGAGCGGTCTGGGTCGCTCTGGGGGCAAACGAGTATGCGTTGGCTCTGCGGCTTCGACCGAGGACCTTCCGGGGCTTTCTGGAGGGCCGCCTCTGGCTCGGAGCGGGTTCGATGGGGGCAACCGGATTCGCGATCGCAGCGGCGTATCTCTTCCAGACGGGTCACCCGTGGTGGTGGACATGCCTGGTTCTCGCCCTGCTGTGGCCCGCCGCGGTCACGGCCGTGTTCCTGCGCTCCTATCGGGCGCGCAAGGCAATCGGAGGCCGGGAACTGCCGTTCGTCTAGCGGCCCCGCCGTATCTCAGGGTTGCCCTGGGCTCCCGTGAGCAGGTCTTGCACGTATAACGCCGCCTTCGGACCACCCCACGTGGCGGGAGACGCTCCGTCAGGCCAGCCCGTCCGCCTTCAGCGCGTCCGTCAGCAGGCTGACCAAGGCCTCCAGCTGCACGTCGGCCGACGCCGAGCCCTCCTGCTCCCCCGCCCCGTCCAGCGCCCGCGCCGCGAGGCCCGACTTCTGGTCGATCAACTCGGCGATCTTCGCGTCGATGGTCTGCGCGGCGATGATGCGCCAGGCGGTGACCGGCTCGGACTGGCCGATGCGGTGGATGCGGTCGATGGCCTGCGTCTGCTCGGCGTCGGTCCAGGACAGCTCGGCGAGCACCATGTTGGACGCCACCTGCAGGTTGATCCCCACGCCGGCGGCGGTCAGCGAGCAGACCACCACCTGCACCTCGGGGTCCTCGGTGAACGCCTTGATGTTCCTGGCGCGCACCCGCGGCGTCTGCTCACCGCGGATGGACGCGTACTTGATCCCCCGGTCGGCAAACGTCTGCTCGGCCTGATCCATCACGTCGATGTGCTTGGCGAAGAAGACGACCTTGCCGACGTTGCGGGCCAGCTGTGCGGTGTAGTCGGCGGCGAGCCCGGCCTTCGCCTGGCCGATGCGCCGGACCATGGTGAACACGTTGTCGCCGGTGGACCTCTCGCTGGAGTCCTTGAGCTCGGCAGCAGCGACCCGGCGCACCAGCTCCAGGTCGATGCCGTCGACCGCACGGGCAGGATGGCCGACGGTGCGCGCCGCCACCGCTGACCGGTAGTGCGCCACCATCCGCTGGGCCAGCGCGGCCTCCGCCGCGCGGATGGACCGTCCGATGGCCCCGTCGAGCTCCACCGGCAGGTCGGCCACCCGGCGGGCGGGGATGTCCGCCACCACGTCGACCTTGCGGCGTCGGACGATGCCCTGCTCGATCACGGCGGTCCGCGCGGCAGACGAGAACCCGCGGTCGGCCGGCGTCAGCTCGGTCTCCTCGAGCGCGGCCATCAGCGAGCCGAGCGGCTTGGTGTCGTCGATCCAGCCGAGGAACTGCCAGATGGCCCGGAAGTCCTCGATGTCGTTGATCAGCGGGGTGCCCGTGAGGGCCATCAGCAGCGGCCGGGCGATGCGTTCACGGATGCGCTGCGACACCGCCAGCACGTTCTGGGAGCGCTGCGAGCCCTTGTTCTTGATGAAGTGGGCCTCGTCGACGATCATCCCGCGGAAGCCGAAGTCGCCCATCCAGCCGACGTGCCGGTCGAGGATCTCGTAGTTGACGATCACCACGTCGGCGAAGGCGTCGACCGTGTCACCGTCGCCGTGCACCACGGTCGCGCGGCGCAGCGGGGTCCACATGCCCACCTCGTGGGCCCAGTTCGTCTTGACGACGTTGGGCACCACCACCAGCAGCGGGTACGAGTTGGTCACCTGTGCGGCGACCAGCGCCTGCGCCGTCTTGCCCAGGCCGGGCTCGTCGGCCAGCAGGAAGGTGCGGTGCCCGCCGGCGGCGGCCGCGACCACGCCGGCCTGGTGCGGCATCAGCTGCCGACCGGGGGGAAGCGGAACGAACCGCGGCTCGGGCAGCGGCATGCAGGCGGGGGCGCCGGCCGACGCCTCCTCGAACGAGCGGAACAGCGGCTCCAGCAGCTCCCAGCCGGCCAGCCGGCGCGGCTTGACCGCGATGCGCTGGGCGGCCGCCGAGTAGTCGGGCGCGAGGAACGGGTTGGACAGCTGGTGGGACAGCACCGACTGCGGGATCACCCGCTTCTCGACGGTCGGCGCCGGGGCGGGCGGCGGTGTCGGCTCGGGCTCGTCGGGCACCTCGAGGCCACCGGCCCGCATCAGCTGGGCCTTGTAGGCGCGGGCGCCGTCGGAGACGCGGGCGTCGTCGTCCAGCAGGTGCAGCAGGGAGGTGTCGCGAGCGGCGATGCGGGCCAGCATCGTCGCCACCCCGTCCAGACGCTTGAGCTGCTCGCCGCGTCGCGACGGGCCCAGGCTCGCGTCGGCCATGGTGCGAGCGCGCTCCTCGCGCACCAGCAGCGCCACCACCTGGAACTTGGTGCGGGTCGACGGGCGGATCGGCGGCCGCTGCACGGCACGCTCCACCTCACCCGCCACCTCCGCCAGCACCGGGATGATCCCCTGCTGGTCGGGGCGCGGGCTGCGGCGTCGTGGCGCCCCGGAGTCGGTCCGGGGACGACCGGAGTCGTTGCGGGTGCGTCCGGAGTCGCTCCGGGTGGCGCCCTGACCGCGCTGGCCTGCTCGGGCCACATCTCCTCCTTCGCGGAGCACCCACACGTGGGTCAACGGGCCGACCCGACGCGGACCCACGGCGCCCGACGATCGCCGCGCAGGTGTGCGCCGCTGCCACCGAGGGACTCGGTGACCGGCGCCGACAGCTCGGGCAGATCAGAACCGCGGGCACTGGCGCGGAGAGCGAGGCGCTGTCCGGTGATGCCAGGCGCGGACGGTGGGGCCGTACGGGTCACGTTGGTCGGTGCTGACGCGCACCACGGTGGCGTGAACCTGGCGGGATCCTATCGGAGGGCGCCGCACCCGTGCAGATCCGGCTCGCGGCTCATCCCCGGCAGGGCGTGGGGTCACCGGCCAGGGCGCCGGCCTTGGGGCCGCGCCCCACCGCTGTCGGCGACGAGGTCAGCCGTGGACCACGTCGGTGCGCCGGCGCGTGGCTTCCGGGTCGAGCGAGACCTTGACCACCACGCCGACCTCGGTGAGGGTCCCACCGTCGGGGGCAGCGCCCAGCTCCACGGTCAGCGCCGCGTGGTCCTGCCGCCACTGCGGCGCATCCGCCTGACCCAGCACGCTCACCGCGCGGATCCCCCGGGTCAGCAGTCCCCGACCGGACCCGAACGACTCGATCCGCGCCGTCCCGTCCGCGGGCCGCCGCAGCACGATGGCGTAGACGTGGTCACCCGTGACGTCCGTGCGCGACGTGAACCGCACGTCCGCCGAGGTGTAGGCCGTGGCCTCGTGGTCGACGAACGACCCGACGGCCACCGCCGTCGGCCCTTCGCCGGCCACCGCCCACGGCCGCGTGCCGTAGATCGCCTCCCCGTTGCGCGACAGCCAGGCGCCGATGCCTTCCAGGAGCTCCTGCTCGGCCGCGGGGATCGTTCCCTCGGGGGTGGGCCCCACGTTCAGCAGCAGGACCCCGTTCTTCGCCACGACGTCGACGAGCTCGCCCACCAGGTCGGCCACCGACTTGTAGTCGTGGCCCTCGACCCAGCCCCAGGAGCTGCGCGAGACCGACGTGTCGTTCTGCCACACCTGCGGACGGATCCCGGCGATCGACCCCCGCTCGACGTCGTACACCGCACTTCCGTCCGCGAAGGACGTCCACTTGTAGTTGATGACGACCTCGCGCCCCCACTGGGCCGCACGGTTGTAGTAGTACGCCGCCAGCTTGCGCACGTAGGGCTCGAACGCCGGCTGCTCGATCCACCAGTCGAACCACAGCACTTGCGGCCGGTACCGGTCGACGATCTCCACCGTCCGCAGCAGCCAGTCCTCGAGGAACTGCTCGTTCGGCGCGGTCTCCTCCCGCTGCGCCGGTCCGTAGAAGTCCACGAAGGCCGGGTCCAGCACGTCGGAGTCGAACCGGGAGCCGCCGTTCATGAAGAACCAGTGCTCGGCACGGTGCGACGACGCCCCGGCCACCAGCCAGGCACGCCGCGTGGCATCGAGCAGGTCGCCGAGCACGTCCCTGCGCGGACCCATCGCGGTGGCCTTCCACCGGGACCGGTCCGTCTCGTACATCGCGAACCCGTCGTGGTGCTCCGCGACCGGCACCACGAACTGCGCGCCGGCACGGCGGAACAACGCCGCCCAGGCATCAGGGTCGAACTGCTCCATGGTGAACGACGGGATGAAGTCCTTGTAACCGAACTCGTCCTGAGGCCCGTACGTCGCCACGTGGTGCTCGAACTCCGGCGTGCCGGCGCGGTACATCTCCCGCGAGTACCACTCGTTGTGGAAGGCGGGGACCGAGAAGACGCCCCAGTGCAGGAAGACGCCGAACTTCGCGTCCAGGTACCACCGAGGCGGCTGATAGGCCGCCAGCGACTCCCAGCTGTCCCGGAACGGCCCGGCCGCGATCACCGCGTCCACCGCCGACAGCCCCGCCGAGTTGTCCGCCACGTCCACCGCCGGCGGCAACCCGGTCCACTCGGCACCGCGCCGAACGACCTCACTCACGTCGACTCCCTTCCAGCCGGGCGCCCGGCCGCAGCCGGGTGCGCTCAGTCGACCCTGACCGGCTGACCCTTGGTGGCGCTCAACGTGGCTGCATCGGCGAGCACCAGCGCCTCGCGCCCGTCGTGCAGCGACGGAGAGGGGCTGGTGCCCTGCACGATGGACTTCACGAAGTGGTCGAGCTCGGCCCGGTACGCCTGGGCGTACCGCTGCAGGAAGAAGTCCAGGTACGGGCCCGCGGCATCGGAGGTCCGGGAACCGAAGTACCGCACCTGGGTCGCCGTGTGGTTCTCGGCGCGCAGCGACCCGTACGGCCCGAATGCCTCCAGGCGCTGGTCGTACCCGGTGGCGCAGTGCCTGCTGTTGATGATGGTGGCCAGGGCGCCGGACGCGGCGCGAAGCGTGAGGACCGCTCCGTCGAAGTCGCCCGCGGCCTGGATCTCGGGATCGATGTTCTGGCCCGCCGCGGAGACCTCGACGACGTCCCCGAGCATGAACCGTGCCATGTCGAGGTCGTGGATCGTCATGTCGCGGAAGATGCCGCCCGACTGCGCGACGTACGACGCCGGCGGGGCCTGCGGGTCGCGGCTGATGATCGTCAGCTGCTCGAGCGGCCCGATCTCCCCGCGCTCGATCCGCGCCTTGACCTCCGCGAAGCCGGGGTCGAACCGCCGGTTGAAGCCCACCATGACGCGATCGGCGCGGTCACCGACCGCGGCCAGGCAGCGGTCGACGCGCTCGATGTCCAGGTCGACCGGCTTCTCGGCGAGCACCGCCTTGCCCGCCTCGACGCCCGCGATGATCTGCTCGACGTGGAAGGGGGTCGGGGACCCGACGATGAGGGCGTCGACGTCGTCGGCCGCGAAGACGTCGTCGACGACGGTCGTGGAGCGCGCGCCGTGCGCGGAGGCGAGCCGAGCGGCCGCGTCGCCGAACGGGTCGGCGACCAGCACCAGCTCGGCGTCGGGGTGCGAGGCGATGGCCTCGGCGTGCACGACGCCGATCCGACCCGCGCCGATGATCGCGAACCTGAGCATGTTCGTCAGTCCTTCTCGGTGGTGGACGGCTCAGAGCAGACCGAGGCCGCAGGAGGCGAGGAACTGGCGCGTCATCACGGCGTTGGGCAGCGGGAGTCGCGGGTCGCAGGGGTACAGGTCCTGCTCGCAGATGACGTACAACTCCTTGTCGAGGCCGGCGAGGGCGTCGACCAGGCTCTTCATGTCCGGGGCGCCGGCCGGCGGCCGGACCGAGAGCCCGCGTGCGACGGCCTCGCCGAAGGGCCAGTCCTTCTCGTGCGACTCGCGCGTGAGGTCCACGTCGAACGCCTTGATGTGCACGTAGGAGATGCGCTCGGGGTACTGCTTGATCATCTCCAGCGGGTCGCCACCGCCGTACACGATGTGGCCGGTGTCCAGGCACAGGTTGACGTACGTCGGGTCCGTCGCCTCGAACACCCGGTGGATGTCGTCCGGCGTCTCGATGTGGCTGTCGCCGTGCGGGTGCAGCACCATCTTCAGGCCGTACTCGTCCTTGAGGATCTGGCCCAGCCTGTTGGCGTTCTCGACGTACAGGCTCCACGCCTCGGGCGAGAGCACGCGGTCGTCGGTGAACTCCCACGTCTTCTCGTCCCGGAACATCGGGGGCAGGTGCACGATGTACTCCGCGCCGACCGCGGCGTGGGTCTCGGCGATCGCGCGGAAGGTCTTCTCGGTCTCGGCCCAGGCGTCGGCCTTGTGCAGGATCCCCCAGCCGGTGCCCGCGACGACGGTGAAGCCGTTGTCGTCCATCACCTTCTGCAGGCGCCGGGCGTCCTTGGGGAAGTAGCCGTACGGCCCGGTCTCCATGTACTCGAAGCCGGCCTCGGCCATCTCGGCCAGCGCCTTCTCCCACGGGATCTGCTTCTCGTCGTCCGGGAACCACACACCCCACTGGTCGGGGCAGACGCCGATCGTCAGCTTGCTGTACCGCGGATCGGTGTTGCGGGCCTTGCTCATGACTGCTCCAAGACGTGCGTGGGGGTGGGTGCGGGTCGGCGCGACGCGTCCTGCACGGCGCCCATCGTGGCGCCGGCGGACATGACCTGTCAAGCAATTGTCCTTACATTTAGGTCCGCACTCGCGCTACTTCTGCGCATCTCCCGAGAAGTGGAACGACACCGCGTCGGGCTGCGGCAGCCAGCGCTCGGTGACCACCTTGGCGCGGGTGAAGAACCGGACGCCCTCCGGCCCGTACATGTGGCTCTCGCCGATCAGCGAGTCCTTCCAGCCGCCGAACGAGTGCCAGGCGACGGGCACCGGGATCGGCACGTTGATCCCCACCATGCCCACCTGCACCGCGCGCTTGAAGGTCCTGGCCGCCTCGCCCGACGACGTGAACAGCGCCGTGCCGTTGCCGTACGGGTTCGCGTTGATCAGCGCGATGCCCTCCTCCAGACCCGAGATCCGGATGACCTCCAGGACCGGCCCGAAGACCTCCTGCCGGTTGATCGTCATGTCCGGGTGGACGCCGTCGATCACCGTCGGGCCGAGGAACCAGCCGCCCTCGGACCCGGGGACGACCGTGTCCCGGCCGTCGACCAGGATCTTCGCCCCCTCGGCCTCGGCCGAGTCGATCAGCGACGTGATCCGGGCCCTGGACTGCGCGGAGATGATCGGCCCCATGTCGGAGTCGGGGTGGTCGCCCGGGAGCACCCGGACCGCCCGGGCACGGTCGGCCACCAGGGCGATCAGCTGGTCGGCGACCTCCTCCTGCACGAGCGCGACGGGCAGCGCCATGCACCGTTCACCGGCGGCGCCGAACGCGGCGGCGACGAGGCTGTTCGCCGCGTTCTCCAGGTCCGCGTCGGCGAGCACGATGCCGTGGTTCTTCGCCGCGCCGAGCGCCTGGCACCGCTTGCCGTGCTCGATCGCGGTCTTGTAGATGTGCTTCGCCGTCGGCGTCGAGCCGACGAACGACACCGCGGCCACGTCGGGGTGGGTGAGAAGGCGGCCGACCACGTCCGGGGTGCCGTGCACCACGCTGAAGACACCGTCCGGCAGGCCCGCCTCCTTCCACAGCTCGGCGATGAGCATGGCGGCGCTCGGGTCACGGTCCGGCGGCTTGAGGATGAACGTGTTGCCGGTCGCGATCGCGACGGGGCTCATCCACAGCGGGATCATCACCGGGAAGTTGAACGGCGTGATCCCCGCCACCACGCCGACGGGCTGGCGGAAGGAGTACACGTCGATCCCGGTCGCCGCCTGCTCGGAGAACTCGCCCTTGAGCAGCTGCGGGATGCCGCACGCGAACTCGACGACCTCCAGGCCGCGGGCGATCTCGCCCTTGGCGTCCGAGATCACCTTCCCGTGCTCCCGCGTGACGACCGCGGCGAGCTCGTCGGTGTGCTCGACGAGGAGCTCGCGGAAGCGGAACAGGATCGCGCTGCGCCTGCCGAGGGGCACCTGCGACCACGTCGTGAACGCGGCGGCGGCGCTCGCGACGACCCGGTCGACGTCCGCCGGGGTGGCGAGCGCCAGCTCGGCGACGACGTCACCGGTCGCGGGGTTGTAGACCGGCGACGCCGTCGCGTCGTCACCCACGAAGGGCGCTCCGTCGATCCAGTGCGGGATGGTGGTCGTCATCAGGGCTCACTCCTCGGAACTGCCGTCGAGAGGGTCACAGGTAGCGGCGCTGCGGGACGCGCGCCTCGTCGTACTCGGCCCGCGCGCGCTGCGTGCTGGCCAGGGTGGAGACCGCCGCGACCGGCACGTCCCACCACGCCGTGCCGGGAGGGTTGGGACCCAGCAGGTCGGTCTCGATGTGGATCACCGTGGTGACGTCGCAGGCCACGGCCTCGGCGTAGGCGCGACGGAAGTCGTCGATGCCGTGCGCGACGAGCACCCGGGCGCCGAGGCTCTCGGCGTTCTTGACGAGGTCCACCGGCACCGGGTCACCGTCGAGCAGCCCGGTCTGCGGGTTCCGCATCCGGTACCGGGTGCCGAACCGCTGCGAGCCGCGCGACTCCGACAGCGCGCCGATCGACGCGAACCCGTGGTTCTGCAGCAGGACGAGGATCACCTTGACCCGCTCGGACACCAACGTCGCGATCTCGGTGGGCATCATCTGGTAGCCCCCGTCGCCGACGATCGCCACGACCTCCGACTCGGGGCGTGCCAGCTTGGCGCCGAGCGCGGCCGGCACCTCGTAGCCCATGCACGAGTAGCCGTACTCCAGGTGGTACCCGACCGGTGTCCTGGCCCGCCACAGGCACTGCAGGTCACCGGGCATCGACCCGGCTGCGTTGATCAGGATGTCGTCGTCGCCCATCAGCTCGTTGAGCGCGCCGAACACCTCGGTCTGGGCCGGCAGCGGCCCGTGGCCGAGGTGGTAGCACTCGTCGGTCACCCGCTGCCACGCCGCCACCTCGGCGGCGGCCCGGGCCTGGTAGGCGTCCGTCGTCCGGTAGCCGGCCAGGGCGGTGGTCAGCTCGACCAGCGCCTCGCGGGCGTCGGCGACGACCATCGTCGCGGCGTGCTTGGCCGCGTCGAACGCCGCCACGTTGAGGTTCACGAACCGGACGCCCGGGTCGCCGAACACGGTGTGGCTGGCGGTCGTGAAGTCGGTGTACCGCGTGCCGATGCCGATCACCACGTCGGCGTCGAGGGCGAGCGCGTTGGCGGATGCCGCGCCGGTGGCGCCCACGCCGCCCACCGCCTGCGGGTGGTCCCAGCTGATCGCACCCTTGCCGGCCTGGGTGTCGGCGACCGGGATGCCGGTCGCGGTCGCGAAGGCCCGCAGCTGCTCCGAGGCGCCGGAGTAGACGACGCCGCCGCCCGCCACGACCAGGGGCCGCTCCGCCGACCTGATCACCTCGGCGGCGCGGGCGACCGCCGACGCGTCCGGGCGTTGCCGTGCGACGTGCCAGACCCGGTCGGCGAAGAACTCCTCCGGCCAGTCGAACGCCTCCGCCTGCACGTCCTGCGGCAGCGCGAGCGTGACGGCCCCGGTCTCGGCCGGGTCGGTGAGCACGCGCATCGCCTGGGGTGCCGAGGCGAGCAGCTGCTCTGGGCGCCAGATCCTGTCGAAGAACCGCGAGACCGGGCGGAACGCGTCGTTGACCGTGACGTCGGGACCGAGCGGGTGCTCGAGCTGCTGGAGGACCGGGTCCGGGATCCGGTTGGCGAACACGTCCGAGGGCAGCAGCAGCACCGGGATGTGGTCCACGGTGGCGAGGGCGGCACCCGTGATCATGTTGGTCGAGCCGGGACCGATCGACGCGGTGACGGCGAACGTCTGCAGGCGCTCCCTGGTGCGGGCGTAGGCGACCGCGGTGTGCACCATCGCCTGCTCGTTGCGGCCGAGCAGGTAGGGCAGCTCGTCGGGCCCGTGCTCGCCCAGCGCCGAACCGGGGCCGTAGCCGGCGTCGGCAGCCTCGGCGTGCGCCTGCAGCAGGCCCTGGCCCAGGCCGGCGACGTTGCCGTGACCGAAGATGCCGAAGCACCCGGCGAACAGCTTCTGGCGGTGGCCGTCCCGCTCGCTCCACTGGTGCGCCAGGAAGCGGACGAGTGCCTGCCCGACGGTGAGCCGGACCGTGCCAGGCCGCGGGCTCGGCGGGTCGGCGGTCGCGTTCATCGGCGGTCCTCGTGGATCGGGGCGTCGGCGTGGACGCCGTGGAGGAGGCTGGGCGTAGGGCACGGCAGCCGGGGGTCGACGGCCTGGTCCACCCAGGTCCTGCGGACCCACGCGATCGCGGGGTCGTCGACGGCCATCCACCGACCGTCGGTGGACGGACCGGCCATCACGTTGAGGTAGTACAGGTCGTAGCCGGGGGCGGCCATGCACGGACCGTGGAAGCCGTGCGGCACCAGGGCGGTGTCGCCGGTCCGCACCTCGGCGAGGACGTCGATCGGGCGGTCGGGCGTGCCGTAGGTGCGGTGGTAGCCCACCCCCGGCCCGTCGGGTCCGTCGGCGACCTCGAAGTAGTAGATCTCCTCGAGCACCCGCTCGGTGTCGGAGTGCACGTCGTGCTTGTGCGGCGGGTAGGACGACCAGTTCCCGCCGGGAGTGACCACCTCGCACACCAGCAGGTGGTCCACCTCCACGTCGGTCGCGATCGTGTAGTTGTTCACCTGACGGCTGCACGACCCGGCACCGCGCAGGTCGATCCGCACCTCGTCGCGCGGCACGACGCGCAACGGCCGCACGCGCTCGGCCCGCGACGAGGCCACGGCGACCCGTGCCCCGGCGGGACCGGCGGTGACGGTCACGCGCGAGCCGACCGGGACGTAGGCGAAGTCGGAGGGACCCGCGAAGACGCCGGCACGGCCGGCCAGGTCCACCTCGACGTGCTCCGGCCCGGTGACCAGCAGGTGCACACCGCCGCGCAGCGGCAGGACCACCGCCTCCTCGCCGGCGAGCTCACGGCTCCAGGCCGCACCGGCGCGCAGCTCGCGCACCTCGAGGCCGCTGTACCCCCAGCTGGCGGACTCCGGGGTGACGGCGGTGATCGGCGCACCGCCCGAGGGGTCTGCCGCGCGGCGCACGTAGCGGTCGGTGTCGGTCATCGGGTCGACGCCTCCTGGGACGGGGTGGCGAGCAGGGAGACGGCGGCGTCGACGGCGGCAGCGACGTCGCCCCCGGCGGGGTACAGCAGGGACCGACCGATCGCCAGGCCACGGACCGACGGCTGCTGCAGCGCCGCGGCCCAGCCGGCCACCGCGGCGTCGGCGTCCTCGGCGACCTCGCCGCCCAGCACGAGCGCGGGCAGGGTCGACGCCGCCGCCACCCGCGCCATGTCCGCCACCACCGGGAGCTTGAGCCAGGTGTACGCAGACGTCCTGCCGAGGCCCGAGGCGATGGTGATCGCACGGACCACGTGCTCGGGATCCAGCCGGTTGCGCACCTTCCCGTCGACGCGGGTCGACCAGAACGGCTCCACCAGCGCGATCAGCTGCCGTTCGGCAAGGCCGTCCACGGCGCGCGCGCACGCCTCGAGGGTGTCGACCGACGCCGGGTCGTCGGGGTCGATCCGGAGCAGCATCTTGCCGCCGTCGAGGCCCGCCTCGGCGATCCCGCGAGCGTCGTAGCCGGTGAACCGGTCGTCCAGCTCGAAAGCCGTCCCGGCCAGCCCGCCGCGGTTCATCGACCCGAGCACCAGCTTGCCCTCGAGAGCGCCGAGCACGGTGAGGTCCTCGACGAGGTCCGCGGTCCCCAGGAACCCGTGCACCCCCGGCCGGCCGAGCGCGACGACGATCCGCTGCAGGAGGTCCCAGCGGTCGGCCATCGCGGCCGGGTCCCGCCCCGCCGCGAGCGCGCCCCGGGCGGGGTGGTCGGCCGCGATGATCAGCAGCCGCTCCCCCGGCGCGAGCCCGGCGAACCTGGTCCTGCTCGCCAGACGTGCCGCGATCCGAGTCGGGTCGGACATGCGGACCGAGACGAGCTCGTCGAGGGACGTCACCAGTCCGCCTCCGCCGCACGGGCCTGCGCCATCAGCGCGTCGACCTCCGCCTCGGTCGGCATCGCGCTCGAGCACTCCAGCCGGGACGCGACGATCGCCCCGGCGGCGGAGGCGAACTCGAGGGTGCGCCGCAGCGCCCACCCCTCGAGCAGCCCGTGGCACAGCGCTCCGCCGAAGCCGTCGCCCGCACCCAGCCCGTTCAGCACCCGGACCGGCGTCGGCGGGACGACCACCCGTTCGCTTCGCGTCTTGCCGAGCACGCCGCCGGGACCCTGCTTGACCACGGCGAGCTCGACACCGGCCTCCAGCAGAGCGTCGGCGGCCCGGTCGGGGTCGGTCTCGCCGACCGCGACGCGGCACTCCTCGAGGTTGCCGACCGCCACCGTGACGCGTCCGAGCACCTCGCGGACCGCCTCGTGGGCGGACTGCTCGCCCGGCCAGAAGGACGGGCGGTAGTCCAGGTCGAGCGCGGTGAACCGGCGACCGGCCCTGGCGTCCAGCGCCGTCAGGTGCGCCGAGCGGCTCGGCTCCTCCGCCAGCCCGGTCGCCGTGATCCACAGCAGCGTGGCGTCGCGGACCGCGTCGAGCGGGATGTCCTCCGGGCGCAGCTGCAGGTCCGGCGCGGTGGGCGCGCGGTAGAACCACAGGGGGAAGTGGTCGGGCGGGAAGATCTCGCAGAAGGTCACCGGGGTGTGCAGGTCGGGCACCACCACGACGTGGCTGTCGTCGATCCCGAAGTCGCGCATCGCACGCCGGACGAAGCGGCCGAACGGGTCGTCCCCGACGCCCGTCAGCACGGCCACGCGATGGCCCAGGCGGGCGGCCGCGACCGCGACGTTGGTGGGGCTGCCCCCGAGGAACTTGCCGAAGGTGGTGACGTCCTCCAGACCGACGCCGGTCTGGAGCGGGTAGAGGTCGACACCGCTCCGCCCGATCGTGAGGACGTCCAGCGGGGGCTCGCTGTGCGTCACCCCGTCCTCCTCGCGCTCACCGGACCGTCGGGTTCCGTCCCACCCCCGTGCGACCGCCCACGCCGTGCGGACCGGTCGCCACGACGATGCACCTGTGCCCGACGCATCGTCAAGTCTTTGTCCGGACATATCGTCGTCTGAACGTTCGATCATCGAGCCGCTATCCTGACCCAGAGCCGCCGACCTCGCGTCGGTGCGAGCTCTCCCTGGGCCCGGGCGAGGAGGAGCACACCGTGCCGCAGCCGCTGCGCATCGACCTCGACCGGAGCAGCCCGGTCCCGCTGTACCACCAGGTCGCGCAGACGCTCCAGGCCGCGATCGACGACGGCCGGCTGGTTCCCGGGGAGCTCCTCGAGAACGAGATCTCCCTGGCCAACCGGCTCGGGATCTCACGTCCGACCGCTCGGCAGGCGCTGCGCGAGCTGGTCGACAAGGGCCAGCTGGTCCGCAGGCGAGGGGCCGGGACCCACGTCGCACCCGCGACGATCCGCCGGCCGGTCGACCTGACCAGCCTGTACGACGACCTCTCCAAGAGCGGAAAGTCGCCGACCACCGAGGTGCTGGAGCACGAGGTGGTGCCCGCGTCACCGGAGGTGGCGGCGGCGCTGGGCCTCGCCGAGGGGACCGACGTGCTGCGCGTGCGTCGGCTCCGCCGCGCCGACGACGAGCCGCTCGCCCTGCTGACGAACTTCCTGCCGATGGCCATCGCGCCGACCCGTGCCGAGCTCGAGGCCGAGGGGCTCTACGACTGCCTGCGCGCCCGCGGGGTCAAGCCGCAGGTCGCCCGCCAGCGCATCGGCGCGCGGGCCGCCACCGCCGCCGAGGCCCGGGCGCTGGACGAGACGCCCCGGGCCGCGCTGCTCACCATGGAACGGACCGCGTTCGACGAGTCCGGTGCCGCGGTCGAGTTCGGTCAGCACATCTACCGCGCGTCGCGGTACTCGTTCGAGACCACGCTCTTCGCCCGCTGAGCGTCTCGGCACCCTCCCCCGGTCGGGCCTGATCCCGGCCCGGCCCGGCCCCGCGCCCGTCGCCGTCCGGTCCGGCGCACCTACGTCCGCTGGACCTAGTTGTCTGTTTGTCCGGACATATGCTTGACAGGCCTTGCGGAGATGGCATGAGATGAGGCCGCGCGCGAGGCCCGCAGCCGGGATGCCGCGAGACGCCCGCGCCGACCAGCAGACAAGCGCACCGGAGGACTCGATGGCCCAGCTCGGCCCTGACTGGACCGACCCCGACCGGACCGTCCCTGACCGGATCGCGGTCGACCCCAGCACGCCCCTGGGTCGCATGACGCAGACGTTCCCGCAGACGGCGCTGTGGAACGACTCGGCCGACCCGGAGCAGCTGCGCCGCTCGATGGCCTTCGGTGCGGTGGGGGCGACGTGCAACCCGGTGATCGCCCTGGCCGCGATCAAAGCAGACCTCCCGCGGTGGACCGCCCGCATCGGCGAGCTCGCCGACGAGCGCCCGACCGCCGGCGAGTCGGAGCTCGGCTGGCGCGTCGTCGAGGAGCTCTCCATCGACGCCGCGCGGCTGCTCGAGCCCGTCTTCGAGGAGCACGGGGGTCGCAACGGCCGGCTCTCGATCCAGACCGACCCGCGGCTGCACCGTGACGCCGTGGCGCTCGCCGACCAGGCCGACCACTTCTCCGCCCTGGCGCCCAACGTCATCGTCAAGCTGCCCGCCACCGCGGCCGGCATCGAGGCGATGGAAGAGGTCACCTTCCGAGGGGTCAGCATCAACGCGACGCTGTCCTTCACCGCGCCGCAGGTGGTCGCGGTGGCGGAGGCCGTGGAGCGGGGCCTGGCGCGGCGCGAGGCCGCAGGCCTGCCGACCGAGCAGATGGGACCGGTCGCCACCATCATGGTCGGGCGGCTGGACGACTGGCTGAAGCACACGGCGAGCAGGGCAGGCACGCTCGTGAGCCCCGGAGCGCTGGACTGGGCGGGAGTGGCTGCGTTCAAGCGGGCCCACGCGATCTTCACCGAACGCGGCTACCGCACCCGGCTGCTCTCCGCCGCGTTCCGGAACCACCTGCACCTCTCCGAGCTGGTCGGTGGGGACGTCGTGATCTCCCCGCCCTTCGACTGGCAGACGCGCATCAACGCGAACGGTCTCGACCTGCCCTCGCGGATCGACGCGCCCGTGGACCCCGCGATCGTCGACGAGCTGCGACGGCTCCTCCCGGACTTCCGCCGCGCCTACGAGCCGGACGGGATGACCGTCGAGGAGTTCGCCGAGTACGGGGCCACCCGACGCACGCTGCGGCAGTTCCTGGCGGCGGACGCCGGGCTGGCGGCGCTGGTCCGCGACGTCCTGGTCGCGGACCCCGACTGACGACCCCTGCGACCCCGCCCACGACGACCACCGAAGCGAGCCCGCCCCATGGACCGCACGCCCTCAGCATCATCAGGCACCGCCGACCCGGCGCCGGCCGGCGGACCGGGCGCGCTCATGCGTAGCGAGATCGCCGAGCAGCCGGGACGGTGGTCGGACCTTCTGACCACCGGGCACGACGCCCTCGAGCAGGCGAGCGCGCTGCTGCGCGACGCTCGACCCGAGCTGATCGTGCTGGCGGCGCGCGGGTCCAGCGACCACGCGGCCCAGTACGCGCAGTACCTGGTGCACCACCGCCTCGGCATCCCCGCGATGCTGGCGACCCCGTCGTCCATCAGCCAGGACGCCGGGCACCTCACCTACCCACGGGCCGTGATGGTGGCGGTGTCGCAGAGCGGTCAGTCGCCGGATCTGCTGGCGACGGTGGAGGACGCGCGCGCCGGTGGCGTCCCGGTGATCGCGGTGAGCAACGACGCGTCGTCGGCGCTCGCGGGCCTGGCGGACGTGCACGTCGACGTCGGCGCCGGACCGGAGCGGTCGGTCGCGGCGACGAAGACCTACACCGGCGAGGTGCTCGCGCTGCGCCAGCTGGTGATGGGAGCCAGCGGGGGGCCGGAGCTCGACGTCGACGGGCTCCTCGCCTCCGCCCGCGCCGTCCTGGCGGCCATGGACGAGCAGGCGGTCGCGGCCGCGGCGGCGCTCGACCGGGCCGACCGCGTGCTGGTCGTCGGTCGCGGCCTGTCGATGGGCTCGGCCAAGGAGGGCGCGCTCAAGCTCATGGAGACCTGCGCCCTCGCGGCGTCCGGTTGGAGCGCCGCGGACGCGACCCACGGCCCCCTCGGTCAGGTGGTCGAGGGGACCACCGTGCTGGCGCTGACCGCCGGCGCGCGGTCCCGGGACTCGGTCCTCGAGCTCGCCCGGGCCGCCGCGGCCCAGGGCGGCCGGGTGGTCACCGTCCTCGACGACGCCCGCCTCGACGGTGTGGACGACGGCTGGGCCCGTGGCGTCCTGCCCCGCCCTGCCGACGATCTCGCGCCTCTGCTCGAGATCCTGCCGATCCAGCGGGTCGCGCTCGAGCTGGCCCTGCGGCGCGGGCTGGACCCGGACCACCCGCGCGGGCTGCGGAAGGTGACGCTCACCAGGTGAGTGCGGTGCGGGGCGGGTGGGTCGACGAGCTAGTCGACCCACCCGTCACCGCTGACCGCAGCAGGGCTCAGCGCAGGGCGGTCGGCGGCACCGCGTCCATGTCGTCGAAGGACTTGTTCTCCCCCGCCATGGCCCAGACGAACGAGTAGGCCGCCGTGCCCACGCCCGAGTGCAGCGACCACGACGGGGAGATGACGGCCTGGCGATCGGCCACCACCAGGTGACGCGTCTCGGTCGGCTCCCCCATCAGGTGGATCACGCGCGCGTCGGCGGGCACGTCGAAGTACAGGTAGCACTCGGTGCGCCGGTCGTGGGTGTGCGCCGGCATGGTGTTCCACATCGAGCCCGGGTGCAGGCGGGTGACACCCATCACCACCTGGCAGGACTGGATGCCGTTCTCGTGGATGTACTGGGTGAGCGTGCGCCGGTTGCTGGTGACCTGGTCGCCCAGCTCCCGCACCGTCCCGTCCTCGGGCAGGGCCAGGCGGTTGGGGTAGGTGGTGTGCGCGGGCGCGCTGAACAGGTAGAGCTGCGCTCCCCCCTCGCCGGCGTCCTCGAACACGACGTCGCGGGTGCCTCGGCCCAGGTAGAGGCAGGCACCCGTCGTCAGCTCGTAGACCTCGCCGTCGGCCGTCACCCGGCCGGGGCCGCCGACGTTGACGATGCCCAGCTCCCGGTTGGCCAGGAAGTACTCGGCGCGAAGCTCGGGGAAGGTGGGCAGCGGCAGCCGCTGGCCGGCCGGGACGGCTCCGCCGAGGACGATCCGGTCGTGGTGGGTGTAGACGGCGGTGACCTGCCCGGGGACGAAGACCTGCTCGATCAGGAACCGCTCGCGCAGGTCGTCGGTGGTGAGCCCGGGGAGCTGGTCGGGGCTCGTCGCGTAGCGCTGTTCCATGTCTGCGTCCTCCGGTTGCTGGTGCGGGGTCGACGGGGTCAACGGACGAGCCAGCCGCCGTCGACCGGGATGATGGCGCCGTTCAGGTAGTCCGACGCGGGCGAGGCGAGAAACACGAACGCCCCCTGCAGGTCGGCCGGGGTGCCCCACCGGCCGGCGGGGATCCGGTCGGCGATCGAGCGCTCGCGCGCCTCGTCGGCCCGCAGCTGCGCGGTGTTGTCGGTGGCCATGTAGCCCGGGGCGATGGCGTTGACGTTCACGCCGCGCGCCGCGAGCTCGTTGGCGAACGCCTTGGTGAGGCCGGCCACCGCGTGCTTGCTGGCGGTGTAGCCGGGCACCAGGATCCCGCCCTGGAACGACAGCATCGAGGCGACGTTGATGATCTTCCCGCCGCCCTGCTCGACGAACCGGCGGCTGGCCGCCCGTGACAGGTGGAACACCGCGTCGAGGTTGACCGTCAGGACGTCGTCCCAGTCGGAGGCCGGGTGCTCCAGCAGCGGCGCCCGCCGGATGATGCCCGCGTTGTTCACCAGGATGTCGATGCGGCCAAGGGCGTCGACCACGGACTGGACCGCCGCGTCGAGCTCCTCGGGCTTCGCGGCAAGGAAGTCGAGATGGACCCGGTGCACGCGCCGGCCGAGAGCCGTGATCTTCTCCGCGGTCTCCTGCGCGAGGCTGCGATCCAGGAGCGCGACATCCGCTCCCGCCTCCGCGAGCGCCACGGCGGCAGCCTGACCCAGTCCGCGTGACGTGCCGGTCACCAGCGCGACCTTGCCGTCCAGGCGGAACGTGTCGAGGATCATCAGCTCTCCTTCGCCGTGACGAACGTGGTCGTGAGCTCACCGAGACCGGTGACCCGGACGGTCACCGTGTCCCCGTCGGTCAGGGGGGTGTGGGCGGCCTGGGCCTCGTCCGACCGGGCCGGCGTGCCGGTCGAGATGACGTCGCCGGGCTCGAGGGTCATCACCTGGGACAGGTGGTGCACCAGGAACGCCACCGGGAACACCATCGCGTCGGTGCTGGCCCGCACGGTCACCACACCGTTGCGCTCGACCACCACGTCGCGGCCGCCCAGGTCCGGCACCTCGTCGGTGGTGACGACCCAGGGGCCGAGGGGGCCGAACCCGTCGATGCTCTTGCCGAGGGTCCACTGGGAGGACCGACGCTGCCAGTCGCGGTCGGACACGTCGTCGAACAGCGTGTACCCGGCCACGTGCCCCATCGCGTCCGCCTCGGCGACCTGGTACGCCCGCCGGCCGATCACGACGGCGATCTCGCCCTCGTAGTCCGGCTCGGTCGCCGCGCGGGGCAGCACGACGGCCTCCGCCGGGCCGCGCAGCACGTTCGGTGTCTTGACGAAGACGTTCGGGTGCGCCGGCCGCTCTCCCACGCCTGCCTCGGCGTGCCCGGCGTAGTTGTAGCCCAGGCACAGGATCTTCGAGGGGCGCACGGGCGGTGCCAGGTGCTCACGGTCCAGCACGGGCAGCGTCGCGGGGTCCGCGGCCGCGACAGCGGAGCGGACGGCGGCGAGGGCGTCGTCGTCGGCGAGCACCTGCGCGAGCGTCGCGCCGGCGGTCGCCTCTGCGAGGTCGAGGAGCCGGTCGGTTCCGTCCGGCGCGACGACGACGGCGCCGGGGTGCTCCGCGGTTCCCGCGCCGTGCCGGGCGTCGAAGAAGAAGGTCACGAGTCTCATCGGGTGCGGCCGCTCAGTAGTAGGTGCGCAGGTACTCGGCCAGGCACAAGATCGCCATGGCCTGCCCGTAGGGCATCGAGGTACGCGGGATGGTGCGGTAGAAGTCCAGGTCCGGACCCATACCGGTACCGAAGGACACCTGCTGGAGCTCGCCGTCCGCGGAGACGTTCCCGATGACCGCCCGGACGGCCCGCTCGGCCACCGCGCGGTGCTCACGGGGCAGGTAGCCCTTGCGGACCGCCTTGAGGATCCCGTAGGCGAACCCGGCGCTCGCGGACGCCTCCAGGTACGAGCCGGGGTCGTCGAGGAGGGTGTGCCACAGGCCCGACTCGTCCTGCAGCTCGGCGAGGGCGGCCACCTGGGCCGCCAGCACCTCGACCAGGAAGCGGCGTACCGGATCGCCGGCGGGCAGGTCGACCAGGTCGAGGAAGTCCGGGATCGCCATCGTCAGCCAGGAGTTGCCGCGCGCCCAGCGGGCCCGGGCGAAGTTGTGCCGGCCCTCGAAGGTCCAGCCGTGGAACCAGAGCCCGGTCTCCCGGTCGAAGAGGTGGGCGACGTGGGTGAGGAACTGGAACGTGGCCTCGTCGACGTAGTCACGACGACCCAGCAGCAGGCCGATCTTCGTCAGCGGCAGGACGGTCATCATCAGGGTGTCGTCCCACAGCTGCCAGTGGTTCTCCACGGACAGCGTGACGTGCTGCATCCCGCCGTGCGGGGTCCGCGGCATCTCCCGCATCGCCCACTCGGCCCAGGACTCCAGCCACGGCAGCAGCGTGCGGTCGCCGGTCTCCTCGTACCGGTAGGCCAGGGTGAGGAACGGCGCCATCGTGTTGACGTTCTTGGTGGTGCCCTCCGCGAGCCGCGCCGTGAACCAGTCGTCGATGACGTCCCGCATCGCCGGGTCGCCCGTCTGGTCGTAGTACTGCCACATGCCGTAGAGCCCGATGCCGTGGGTCCAGTCCCAGCCGGCCCAGCCCTTGGTGTCGATCGCACGGCCGTCGTCGAGGCGGAGCAGGAACTCGCCGGTCTCGTCCGTGATGCTCACCAGGTTCGCGGTGAGCCGTCGCACCAGCTCATGGAGCTCGTCCCGGGACACCAGCCGCTCGGGGGCGCGCAGCAGGGGGCTGTGCCGGACCGGCCAGATCTCCTGGTCCATCGGGGTCTCCAGACGTCTCGCAGCATCGCGTTTCACTGAGAAAAACGTTATGTTTCACTCTGCCCCATTAGTCTGGTGGGGTGGTGCTCGACTTGGCAAGCCGGCGCAGGCCGGCCTCGAGCCACGTCCCACCGGGGAGCAGCGAGCCGACGAGCGGGAGACGACCATGGCGCAGAAGCCGGTGATCGAGGCGGTCGACCGGGCACTGGCCCTGCTCGACGCGCTGGCCGGCGTCGGTCCCGCCGGTGCGTCCCTGGCCGACCTGGCGGAGCAGGCCGACGTCAACAAGTCCACGGCGTACCGGGCGCTCTCGACACTGCGCCTGCGCGGGTTCGCCGACCAGGACGACGCCACCGGGTTCTACCGGCTGGGTACCGCCGCCTACGAGCTGGGCGATCGCAGCTACTCCCCGCAGAACCTCGCGCAGGCGCTGCACCCGGCGCTGGTGACCCTGTCCCGTGCCGCGCAGGAGCTGGTGCACCTCGGCGTGGTCTCCGGTGACCAGGTGCTCTACGTCGACAAGGTCGAGCCGGAGCGGTCCATCCGGGTGTCGTCGTCCGTCGGTCAGCTGGTGCCCGTCGCGTCCACCGCGATGGGACGGGCGCTGCTCGCGGCGCGGAACGTTCCCGACGAGCTCCTCGGCGGCTACCTGAACGAGCTACCGGCGAGCCGCCCCGTGAGCCTCGAGCGACTGCGCACGGCGGTGCACCAGGCGCGCGGACGCGGCTACGCGGTCGAGCTGGGCGAGAACGAGCCCGACGTGGCGTGCATCGGCACCGCGATCATGCGGGGCACGGTCGCCGTGGCGGCACTGTCGGTCACCGCGTTGGAGGCCCGCATGACGGACGCCAGGCAGCAGGAGCTCGCGGGGCTGGTCGTGCGTGAGGTCGGGCCCCTGCTGCCGCAGGGGCTCTCACTGCTGTCGTCGCTCCACGGCTCCGCCGGAGGCTGAGACCCGAGCCCCAGCCTCCCTCCCCCGGCCCGGACGTGGACCAGACGTCGCTGCGGGCCCCACGCTCCTCGGCAGCTCGACGAACCCGCCGGCCCCGCCCGACCACGACTGGAGACCCGATGCACCCGACCACCGAGTCCACCTTGGCGCGGGTCGACCGCCTGCTGCGCGACTGGGTCGCACCTGCGGTGCACCGGGCGCGGCACCCGCTCTCCGCCGAGAGCTGGACGGCACCCGGCGAGCCGGTCCCCTTCGCCCAGGCCCGCGCCGAGGAGTACGTGCCGCACCCCGTCGGGGCCCCGTGGGGCCGCGCGTGGAGCACCGTCTGGTTCCACGTGACGGGACGCGTCCCGGCGGACTGGCCGGAGCCCGGTACCCGCCTCGAGCTCGTCGTGGACCTGGGCTTCAACGACCAGATGCCCGGTTTCCAGGCCGAGGGCGCCGTCTGGTCGCCGGACGGCCGGTTGCTCAAGGGCATCTCGCCGCGCAACGCCTGGCTCCCGCTGCCGCAGGAGGGCGGGTCCGAGGTGGACCTCTACCTGGAGGCCGCGGCGAACCCCGATGCGTACCGCGGCAGCTGGACCGCCCCGACCGCGATGGGCGACCTGGCGACCGTCCCTGGCACCGAGCTCTACCGGCTGCTCGCGCTCGACGTGGCGCTGGTCGACACCGAGGTCGAGGAGCTGGTGGCCGACCTCAAGGCGCTCCGCGGGCTGGCGGAGGTGCTGCCCTCCGAGTCGCCGCGGCGCGCCCAGCTGGTGGAGGCGCTGGCCCGGGCGTGCGACGCCCTCGATCCTCAGGACGTGTCCGGGTCGGCAGGCCGGGCACGAGAGGCGCTCGCCCCGGCGCTCGCCGCTCCCGCACCGGCCAGCGCGCACCGGGTCCACGCCGTCGGGCACGCGCACATCGACTCGGCGTGGCTGTGGCCCACCAGGGAGACCGCCCGCAAGGTGGCCCGGACGGTCGCGAACGTGCTGGCGCTGATGGACACCGACCCCGACGTCAGGTTCGCCTTCTCCTCCGCCCAGCACTACGCCTGGCTGCAGGAGTCGGCTCCGGAGCTGTTCGACCGGATGGCCCAGCGCGTGCGCGAGGGCCGCATCGTGCCGGTGGGCGGGATGTGGGTCGAGTCGGACACCAACCTGGTGGGCGGCGAGGCGCTGGTGCGCCAGTTCGTCGAGGGCATGCGCTACTTCCGCGAGCAGCTCGGGGTGGTCCCCACCACCGCCTGGCTGCCGGACTCGTTCGGGTACACCGCCGCGCTGCCGCAGATCGCCCGCCTCGCGGGGTTCAGCGACCTGTTCGCGCAGAAGATGTGCTGGAACGACACCAACCCGTTCCCGCACCACACCTTCTGGTGGGAGGGGTTGGACGGGTCCCGCCTGTTCACGCACTTCACGCCGATGGACACCTACAACGCGCGCCTGGTGGCCGGTCAGCTCGACCGCGCCTCCCGCCAGTTCGCCGACAAGCAGGGTTCCAGCACCTCGCTCGCCGCGTTCGGCTTCGGTGACGGCGGGGGCGGCCCCACCCGCGAGATGGTTGCCCAGGCCCGGCGCACGGCCGACCTCGACGGGTCGCCGCGCGTCGTGCTGAGCACCCCGGAGAGCTTCTTCGCCACGGCCCGCGCCGAGTACGCCGACCGGGCGCCGACCTGGGTCGGGGAGATGTACCTGGAGTTCCACCGCGGCACCTACACCTCCCAGGCCCGCACCAAGCAGGGCAACCGCCGCAGCGAGCACCTGCTCCGCGAGGCCGAGCTGTGGGCCACCACCGCGACGGTGCTGACCGGTGCGCCCTACCCGCACCAGGCGCTGCGGCGGATCTGGCGGCAGGTGCTGCTGCAGCAGTTCCACGACATCCTGCCGGGCTCGTCCATCGCCTGGGTGCACCGCGAGGCCGAGGCGGCCTACGCCGCGATCGCCGCCGAGCTCGAGCAGCTGATCGCCGTCGCGACGACGGCCCTGGCCGGGCCTGCCGGAGAGGCCGCAGAGCCGGCGCCCGGCGTCGGGCGCCGTCGGGTCGCCAACGCGTCGCCGTACCCCGTCCTCGGGGTGCCCGCCGGCGGCATCGGGGTGCCGGCCGAGCCGTCCCCCGCGGTCCTGGAGCCCGACGGGCCCGGCTGGCTGCTGAGCAACGAGGCCCTGCAGGTCCGGGTCGACGCCCGCGGTCTGGTGACGTCAGCCGTGCACCTGGCGTCCGGCCGCGAGGCGGTGCCGCCGGGCGAGGCCGGCAACCTGCTGCAGACGTTCCGGGACATCCCCAACGACTTCGAGGCGTGGAACCTCGACGAGCACTACCAGCGGGTGGGTCGCGACCTGGTCGACGTGGTGGCGCTGGAGGTCGACCACGACGGCCCGGTGCCGGAGCTGCGGATCGAGCGGAGCTTCGGGACCAGCCGGGTGGTCCAGCGCCTGCACCTGGCCGCCGGTGACGACCCGACCCTGCACGTCGAGACCCGGGTGGACTGGCACGAGCGGCACACCCTGCTCAAGCTCGGCTTCGCGCTCGACGTGCAGACCACGGACGCCGCCGCCGAGACCCAGTTCGGCTACGTCCGTCGCCCGACCCACGCCAACACCTCCTGGGACGCGGCGAAGTTCGAGGTCCCGGCGCACCGGTGGGTCCACGTGGGCGAGCCCGACTTCGGCGTCGCGCTGACCAACGACGCCACCTACGGCCACGACATCGCCCGCGTGCGGCACGCCGGTGGGGTCGGCACCCGCGTCCGGCTCTCGCTGCTGCGGGCGCCGATGTACCCCGATCCCGACGCGGACCTCGGCCACCACACCTTCCGCGTGGCCGTGACGTTCGGCGCGGACGTCCTGCGCGCCGGCGCCCAGGGCTGGGCGCTCAACCTGCCGCTGCGCGAGGTCGGCGCCGCATCGGCCGCGGGTGCGGACGACGTGGCGCCGCTGGTGACCTGCGACAACCCGTGCGTCGTCGTCTCCGCCGTGAAGCTGGCGGACGACGGCGGGCCGGACGTGGTCGTGCGCGTCCACGAGGCCCTCGGCACGCGGGCGCGGGCGCGCCTGCAGGTCCGCTTCCCCTTCCGCGCGGCGACCGTGACCGACCTCCTCGAGGAGCCGATGCCGGACCACCCCGAGGCCGCGGCGCTGGCCGCGCTGGAGGCGGGAGCCGGCGAGGTCCCGCTCAGCCTGCGTCCGTTCGAGATCCTGACCCTGCGGTTCAGGCGATGAGGCATCGATGCCCCTTTCCCCTCATGCCGTAGGGTTTTCGGTCGTGGCGCCGAATCGCAACGGGGCAGCGCCTGGAGCTCCGAAGACCGCCACGACCCGGGTCGTGACCAAGATCAACCGGACCGCGGTGCTCGACGCCATCCGCGCCTCGGGCCCCATGACGCGCCGCGACATCCAGGAGCACACCGGGCTCAGCTCGGCCACCGTGGAGCGGCTCTGCTCGTCGCTCGTCGCCGAGGGCCTGATCGTGGCGGACGGGAGCGAGCGCTCCGCGCGCGGACGTCCCGCCGTGCTCTACCGGCACGCGGGTGAGGGTCGCGTGGTCGCCGCGGTCGAGGTCTCCGCCTCCGGCGTGCGTGGCCGGCTCGTCGACCTGGACGGCCGCGTGGTCTACGTGGCGCCGGAGCTGCCGTGCGGCGACGGCGAGGCCCCCCGTGGCGTGCAGGCGACCCTGCGGGTGACCGAGGACCTGCTCGAGGCGGCACGGACGCTGAACAAGCCGTGCCTCGCGGTCGGGGTCTCGGTGCCAGGCGCGGTGTCGACCCCGGAGGGCCGGGTGCGCAACGCGGTCGAGCTGGGCTGGTACGACCTTCCGCTCGGCGACATCCTGCGCGCGCGGCACGAGCTGCCGATCGTGATCGAGAACGACGCGAACGCCGTCGGCTACGGCGAGTGGTCCCGCGGCGCCGGGGTCGGGTCGGAGCACCTCGTCGCCTTCGTGCTCGGCAACGGCGCCGGCGCCGGCATCGTCTCCGGCGGCAAGATCCTGCGCGGCAACCGTTCCGCCGCCGGTGAGATCGGGTTCCTGCTGGCCGACCGGTCGGCCTTCGACGCTCTGTACACCCTGCAGGGCGACCTGGAGACGCGGATCGCCACGGCCAGCGGCCCCTCGGTCGGCGCGCTGCTCGACGCCGCGGTGGCGGGAGAGGCCGACGCGGTCCGTGCGGCGGCCGAGGTCTTCGACTACGTCGGCATCGCGTGCGCTGCCCTGAGCGCGGTCCTCGATCCCGAGGTGATCGTGCTGGCCGGTCAGCTGGCACGGCAGCCGCAGTACTCGGTGAAGCAGGTCCGGCAGCGCCTGGTCGGCCGGATCACGTTCCTGCCGAACCTGATCGCGTCCCAGCTCGGCGACGAGGCGGCGCTGACCGGGGTCGCGCAGATCGCGATCGACCGCGCTCGCGAGTCGATCTACCTCACCTGACGGCGCGGACCCCGACCTGCGGGTCCTGACCGGCGAGCTCTCGGGCGAGGGCGAGCGCCCCGGCGGCCGGAGGCGTCCGGGCCACCACCACGTCGATCGTCGGCTCGAGCTCGGCGAGGTGCGCGCGCAGCGCGGCCTCGTAGCCGGGCTGGCCGACCATGACGCCGCCGCCGACGACCACCGTGGTCCCCGTCGCGCCGCGGCCCCGCAGCCCCACCACCTCCTCGGCCAGCGTCTGCGCGGCCTCGTCGACGATCGCTCGCGCGGTCGCCGACCCCTCCTCCAGCGCCGCGAACACCTCGCGCGCGTGGCGGCCCCAGACCGCCGGGCTGAGGTCGGCACGGGCCTGGGCGGCGAGCTCGGCGGCACCCGCGACCCCGAAGGCCTCCCGGACCCGCCGGTAGAGGACGTCGCCGTCGTCCTCACCGCGATCGGCGGCCTCCAGCGTCGCGCGAACCGCGCTGTGCACCAGGTCCGGCGCACTGCCGCGGTCGCCGACGGGCCAGCCGTGCCCGTCCGCGGTGATGCGGCGCCCGTCCGCGGTCGTGCCGCTGACGATGGCGCCCGTCCCGACGATCATCTCGATCGTCGCGCGGTGGTGCGTGGCGTAGCGCAGCAGGTAGGCGTCGTTCACCACGGTCACCCGGCACCCGAGGCCGGTGCGGAGCACCTCGGAGACGTGGCGCATCTGCTCGTCGGTGTCGCAGTCGTGGATGCCGGCCACGAGCACCGAGTGGGGCGTCACCTGGCCGCAGCCCTGGACCAGCTCGACCAGGCGGTGCAGGTTGTCCGGGTCGGAGAACAGGGCGCCGGACCGCCAGCGCGCGGACGGGACGACGAGGTCGGCGGACGTTCCGGCGGAGTCCTCGGTGATCACCTGGGTCTTCGTCCCGCCGACGTCGACGCCGATGGCGACCAGGGGGTGCGAATCGCCCATGGACCTGCTCTCTCGCCTCGTGGGGTGCCGTGATGACGCTGCCATCGCTGCACATAACTACCAGACTGAGGCTAATCGCGCCAGCACCGGTCAGAGGCCCAAACGGGCCCGATTCACCCATGTATCGGCGCTCTGAGCGCCCTGGAGCTCGCCGGCGCCGGCGTTACCGATTCGTTGCGTCCCGGATGCTTGACCACTTTTTCGTGGTAGTGATACAAAAGGCGTCACCCGCTCGGCGCCGACGGATGTGCGACGCCGCTCCACTCCGTGAAAGAGGGGTCCGCACATGAAGCAACACGCCCGCACCGCGACCGCCGTCGTCGCCGGTGCCCTGCTCATCTCCCTGTCGGCCTGCTCGAGCGGCAGCGGGAGCTCCGCCAGCTCGGCGACGTCCGCGGCGAAGAACGTCACGCTCAAGCTGGTCCAGTCCGGCGACGCCAACCAGGGCGGCGCCTTCCAGAAGCTCGCCGACGAGTACAAGGCGGAGACCGGCACCACCGTCCAGATCGTCGAGGTGCCCAGCGACAACCTGGCCACCCAGCTCCGGACCAGCGCGCAGGCCAACGACCTGCCCGACCTGGCGGCCGCCCCCAACGTGGACCCCGTCTGGAAGGACCGGATCCTCGACCTCAGCGACATCGCCAAGGCGGCGAAGGTGAAGCCGACGCTGCTGGTGCAGGACCCCGGGGACAAGAAGGTCAAGGCGCTGCCGACGACGCTGACCGCGGTCGGCATGTTCATCAACAAGACCCTCTGGGACAAGGCCGGCGTCACGTACCCGAAGGACATCTCCGGCTCCTGGACCTGGGACGACTTCCAGGCCAAGGCGGACCAGGTGCGCACCGCGACGGGCGCCAAGTACGGTGCCGTGATGGACGCCTCGGCGCACCGCATGCGCGCGTTCCTGTACCAGTTCGGCAGCGAGGGCGTCGTCGAGAGCAGCCCGGGCAACTTCACCACCAACGACAAGACGGCCCCCGCGCTGGAGTACTTCAAGAAGATGAACGACTCCGGCTTCATGCCGAAGTCGGTGTGGACGTCGGGTGACGACGCCAGCGCGGCCTTCAAGAGCGGCCAGGTGACGGCCTACATGTCCGGCGTCTGGCAGATCGCGGACTTCCAGGCCAACATCACCAACTTCGAGTGGGCCTCGGTGCCGATGCCGCAGCAGCCCGTCCGGGCCACGAACTACGGCTCGGCGTCCTGGATGGTGGCCTTCAAGGGCACCGGCCACGAGCAGCAGACGCTCGACTTCATCAAGTGGCTGTACTCGCCCGCGCACTACACCGAGTACTGCAACATCCAGGGCTGCCTGCCGGCGCTGGACGGCATCACGCCGACGTACAAGGCGAACGCCGACGCGTTCAAGCTGTACAACGACGAGATCTCCGCCTCCCCCGCCGTCTCGGCCAACCAGACCACGGACCAGCTCCGCAACGCCTACCTCGGCCGCGCGCTGACCTCCGAGCCGCTGAAGGACGAGACCATCAAGTACCTCAACGGTCAGCAGACCCTCGACCAGACGATCAAGGCGATCCTCGACTCGACCAAGAAGCAGCTGAGCTGACCCGGGTCGCGGTCGGGCGTCCCAGCCGGGACGCCCGACCGCACTCCGGCTCCGCCCGCCGTACGCGCAGTCCGAGCAGAGGAGGAACGATGGACCGACCAGCGGCCACCCTGATCCGTCCGCGCGCCGGCGCGCCGGTCCGGGTCAAGCCACGCGCGACCCCCCGGTACACCGGCCCCGCGCTCGTCCTGACGGGCGGCGTCATCGCGCTGTACGCCCTGTTCTTCCTCTGGCCCGGTGTGCTGGGTCTCCTCTACAGCTTCACCAGCTACCACGGCTACGGACCGCTGCATTTCATCGGCCTGGAGAACTACACGTCGCTGGCGACCGACCCCACGTTCTACGCCGCCCTCGGCCGCACGTTCATCTACACCGTGTTCTCGGTCCCGCTGGGGTACGTGCTCTCCCTGACCATGGCCGTCGCCCTGACCAACGCGACCGCCAAGGGGAAGTCGGCAGCGCGGGTCATCTTCTTCCTGCCCTGGCTGGTCTCGCCGATCGTCACCGGCGTGATCTGGCGCTGGCTGTTCGGCGAGAACTTCGGCTTCGTCAACTTCATCATCGGTCAGCTCGGCGGCCACCCGGCGCCGTGGGCCACCAACGCGAACCTCTCCCTGCTGGTGGTGATCTTCGCCTCGGCGTGGGCAGGCGCCGCGTTCAACATGCTCCTGTTCATCTCGGCGCTGAGGAACGTGCCGGTCTCGCTCTACGAGGCCGCCCAGCTCGACGGCGCGAACGCCTGGCAGCGGTTCGCCCGGATCACCATCCCGGCGATCAGGCCCACCTCGCTGCTGGTGATCCTGCTGCTGACGATGGGGCAGATGAAGGAGTTCGCCCTGATCCAGGCGCTGAACAACGGTGGCCCGGGCACCCAGAACCAGCTGATCGTCCAGTACATCTACACGACGGGCTTCGCGAAGTCCCAGGTCGGGTACGCCAGCGCCGCCTCGATGGTGCTGCTGGTGATCCTGATGGCGATCGCCCTGGTCCAGATCGCCATCAGCAGGAGGAGCGAGTCATGACGACGGCGACGCAGCTCTCCCGGACCGGCGAGCAGTCCGCGACCCGCGCCACCCTCTCCCGCCGCCGGAGCTCGGCGACGCGCGCCATCCCGGCCACCACGATGCTGTGGGTCCTCGCGATCCTGATGGCGTTCCCGCTGCTGTGGTTCCTGCTGTCCTCGTTCAAGGGCGGCGGTGAGCTGTTCAGCTACCCGCTCAGCTTCCTGCCCAGGAAGTGGACGGTGGACGGGTACGTCCGGGCCTGGGCGCGCGTCGACTTCCTCCGCTACTTCTCCAACACCCTCGTCGTCGCCACCATCACCACGGCGCTCACGGTGTTCTTCTGCGCGACGGCCGGGTACGCGCTCGCCAAGTACCGGGCGAGATGGCTGTCGGTGCTGTCGCTCTTCGTGCTGTCGATGACCATGCTGCCCGGCGAGGTCATCCTGAACCCGACCTTCAGCGTGGTGCTGCACCTGCACCTGTACAACAACCTGTTCGGCGTGATCCTGCCGTCGATCCTCACGCCGACCGGCGTGTTCATGTTCCGGCAGTTCTTCGTCTCGGTGCCGGACGAGCTGCTCGACGCGGCGCGCATCGACGGCTCCAGCGAGCTGTCGACCTTCTTCCGGATCATGGTCCCGCTGGCGCGGCCGATCATGCTGACGCTCGCGATCATCTCGTTCCAGTGGCGCTGGAACGACTACATCTTCCCGTTGATCATCCTGAACGACCCGCAGAAGTTCACGCTGCAGATCGCCCTGCGCTCCCTCATCGGGGCCCAGAACATCGACTGGGCGATCCTGCTCGCGGCGTCGGTGATCTCGATGGTGCCGCTGATGGTGCTGTACCTGGTGTTCCAGCGCTACATCACCAGCTCGGACATCGGCACCGGGCTGCGGGACTGAGCGGCAACCGCGTGGCCCCGACGTCCGCTGCACCGTGCTCGCCGACCCTGGTCCGAGCGGCACGGGCCGCCCTCGACGCCCACCTGCTGGCCGACGGTCCGGTGGCGGCCGACGCCCCGCTCGCCGGCCATCGCGCCTGGATGTGTGCGGTCAAGGCGGCCGTCGTCGTCGGCCTTGCCGGCCAGGCGGGCGAGGGCGACGCTGCCGCCGCGTCCCGTTGGCTGTCCCGGCTCGAGGCGCTGCAGGTCGCCGACGGGCTGTTCGCGACGGGTGACAACCTCGCCTCACCACCGGACTCGGCCTTCACCATCACCGATGTCGCGGCGACCGCGGCCGCGTTGCGACGGCCGTCCGCGACGGCGGCCGCGTGGGTGGCCGGCGCCGCCGGCACCGCACTCGGCGCCCGGCTCGAGGAGGTGCTGCGCCGCGCCGTCCCCGCACTCGTCGTCGGCGGCGTCCACACCCCCAACCACCGTTGGGAGGTCGCGGGCGCCCTGGTCGGAGCCGCAGCGCTGCTGGAGGGACCGGCAGCGGTAGCCGCCGTCGAACGGGCGCAGCAGTGGCTGGCCGAGGGCATCGACATCGACGCCGACGGGCTGTACTCCGAGCGCAGCCCCAACTACGCCGCCCACGTCAGCGGTCCGGCCCTGCTGCTGCTCGCAGAACGACTGGGACGGCCCGCCCTGCGCGAGTCGGTGCACACCAACCTCCACACCGTGCTCGACCTCACCACCCCCGGCGGCACCACGGAGACCGTGCACTCCCGGCGGCAGGACCAGCACGACGCCCGCTTCCCGATCGGTCCGTTCCTCACCCTGTTCGCCCGCTTCGCGCCGACGTGCGACCGGTGCCGCGACGCGGCCGCCTGGGCGCTGCTGCTGCCCGGCGTCGACCCGGTCGACGCAGTCCTGCACTGCCTGGCCGACGACGACACCGCGGCAGGCCTGGCGCTGGCGGACGAGCGGGCGGCCGCGGCGACCGACAAGCAGCTGGCCGCCGCGGCGCTGGGCAGCGGCGAGCGCACCTGGGGCGCAGCGCACCTGTGGCGCCGGTGGGGCGGAGCCGACTGGACGCTGGTCTACGGCGGTTCGGACGTTCCGGCCGCCGGCCGGGTGGCGTCCGGGCTGGCGTGCAACCCCACCTTCCTGCGGCTGGCGCGCGGCGACGTGGAGGTGGCGTCGGTGCGGCTGTCCCGCGACTTCTTCGGTCTCGGGCCGTTCCGCGCGACCGGGTTCAGCGTCGAGGGCGATCGCATCGTCCTGTCCGAGCAGCTCGCGGCGAGCTACTACCAGCCGCTGCCGGTCGACGCCCACCGGCCCGACGGTGACTACACGCTCGAGTTCGAGGGCCGCTTCGCCTCCGCGATGGCCTTCTCGCAGCGGCCGCGCGACGAGCTGCGGCTGGAGACCCAGGTGGTGGTCGACGTCAGCGCCGACGGCGTGGACCTTGAGGTGCGCACCGAGGGGCCAGCCACCGGTCACGCCCTGGAGATCGCATTCGCCAACGATGTGCGGGTCGAGGGGGCGGAGCCGGTGGGACCGCAGGTGGACCGGCTCGCCGCAGGTCCCGTCGTCGTGCGCGCCGGCGATTCCGCCCTCACGGTCACGGCGCTGCCAGGCGGCGACTCCTCGCCGGCGGTGTACTCCCCCGGGGAGGCCTACGAGTTCCTCGAAGGGACCGACGCGGTGGGCGGCCGGCGCCTCTACGTCACGTGGAGCTCGCCGGGGACCCAACGGGTCACGCTGCGCCTGCGCTGAGCCCTCGACCACGCCGGTGCCGGGTCGGGTCCGATCGGCCGGATCTGGGTGAGGATGGGAGCCCGCGACCCAGGAGGAGCCATGCCCCGTCTGCGACTGCACAGCTTTTCGATCTCGCTCGACGGGTTCGGCACCGGTGAGGGCCTGAGCCAGGACGCGCCCTTCGGCCACGCCGGCCAGCGCCTGCCCCAGTGGATGTTCGCCACCGCGATGGGCGCCCGGATGTTCGGCCTTGAGGGCGGCACCACCGGCGTGGACAACGAGCTGGCCGAGACCGCCTGGCAGGGCATCGGTGCCGAGATCATGGGCCGCCGCAAGTTCCACACCGGCACCGGCCCCATCCCGGAGGACTGGCACGGCTGGTGGGGACCCAACCCGCCCTTCCACACCCCGGTGATCGTGCTGACCAGCCACCCGCGGGAGCCGCTGACGATGGAGGGCGGCACCACGTTCCACTTCCGCGACACCACGCCGGCCGAGGCGCTGCGCGAGGCGTTCGAGCTGGCCGACGGTCAGGACGTGCGCCTGGGCGGCGGCGTTACCACCGTGCGGGAGTTCCTCGACGCCGACCTGGTCGACGAGTTCCACATCGTGGTGGTGCCGATCGTGCTGGGCCGCGGGCAGCGGCTGTGGGACGGGCAGGAGGGGCTGGAGTCCCGGTTCGACATCCGGGTGGTTCCGGGTGACGACGGGGTGACGCACCTGGTCGGCACGCGGCGCGACTCGTCTTCCGTCCTCTGAGGCGGCGGCCGGCGGCCCCCGTGGACGGCGGTGCCGTACCTACGTGCGCACCGTCCGCGTGACGCCGATCGGGTGGTACTGCCCGATTCGTGCCTGCTCCGCCTTCGGACTATGGGAATGTGCGCCGCAGACGGATTTGGCTTCACCGCGCGACGGCGCGATCAGGGGGCGGAGATGCGAGTGCGTCGGTGGATCGCGCTCGGCGTCGTGCTCGGCGTCGCGGTCCTCGTCGCCGGAGCGATCCTGCTGCTGGCTCCGTGGCCGTCGGGAACACTCCGTGAGGTCGGCGACCGATTCACTCCAGTCGGAGGCAGCTCGGACGGCCCGGGCACCTACGAACCGCGCCGTCTGCTCTGTCTCGGCGACAACGCCTGCCCCTCGGTGCACCGCTCGTGGACGGTGCCTTCGCCGCTGACGAATGAGCAGCTGCAGCGCAGCATCGACGCCGCCGGCTACGACGCAACGATCAGGGGCGACTGCAGTACCGGGAACTGTGTGGCGCGCGGGACCGCACAGGGCTGGAACGTCACCATCGTTGCCCTGAGCAACCCCGGCGACCGGACTGCCGGGGTCTCGCTGTCGGTCCAGCGCTAGGCGTCCTCGGAGGCCAGGAGCCGCTGAGCGTGGCGGTCCTTGCTGTACAGGACGCACTTCCCGTGGCCGCGCCGCTTCGCGTCGTACATCGCCGCGTCGGCCGCCGCGACTATCGCGTCCGGGTCGGTGAGGCCGTCCGGAACCATGGCGACACCGATGCTGCTCGTCGCGGTGTGCCGGTTCCCGCGCAGCTCGTACGGCTCTTGGAGCCTGCGGGTGATGCGACGGGCCACGGCCAGCGCCGCCGCACCCGTCGGGACCTCGTCGAGCAGCACCAGGAACTCGTCCCCGCCCACGCGCGCGACGGTGTCGGCCGTCCTCAGCTCACCCCCGATGCGTCGAGCCACCTCGACCAGCAGCTGGTCACCGGCGGCATGACCGAGGGTGTCGTTCACAGCCTTGAAGTCGTCGAGGTCGAAGAACAGGACGGCGAAACCGGTCGGCCGCGTGGCCGCCAGGTCCAGGCGGCGGCCCAGCAGGTCCCAAAAGGCCGCACGGTTCGCCAGCCCGGTCAGGTCGTCGTGCAGCGCGCGACGCCTGAGCTCCTGCGTGAGGATCGCCAGCTCGGCCGTCCGGTCCGCGACGCGCTGCTCGATCTCCTGGTACGACGCCTCGAGCTCCTCGCCGAGCGCGTTCACGCCCGCCGCGACCGCGTCGAGGATGTCACCGGCGGGACCGACCGTCGCACGGGCGTCGAACCGCAGGGCGGAGAACGCCTGGATCACGTTCACCACCTCGTCGAGCCGGCGTTCCACCTCCGAGGCGCCGTCCGAGTCCGGTGGCACCACGGTGGTGGTCACACCAGATACTCCTTGAGCCACGCGACGGCGGCGTCCTGGTCCTCGAAGAGTCTGGTGGGTGCCTTCGGCTTGCTCACGTTGACGAAGAAGGTCGCCATCATCCGGCTGAGCGGGTTGCCCACCACCAATGCGACGGCGGACACCACCTCGTGCCGCCGGATGAACTCCATCCGCGCCGCACGGTCCTGCGGGCCCGCGTCCGTGGTGTGCACCAGGAGCGGGGCAGGACGACCACCCGTGAGCTCGCCCATCGCCGCGATGGTCGCCTGCGCGTCCGCGAGGCCAGACGGGACGTGGGGCGCCCAGGTGAGTTCGACGACGCCGTCCGGCCGCACCCAGATGCGGAACTTCTCGTGCGTGATCTGCGGGACGTCGCTGCTCATCGGGTCACCGTCAGTCGCGGTGCGCCGGTCGGGGCGACATCGCCCGGGTTCTCAGACATGGTGACCACAGGTGTCCCCTAGCTCGGCGGCCCGGCTGACCGCGAGGGCCCCGTGGCTTTGCGTCCCCGCCTCGCGACGGGTTTGCCGTTTCGTCTCTTGGACGTCACATCGGCAGGCGGCGTCACTTTGTGAGGAGTCCACGCGTGGCGGCGCCGGCCGCGGACCCGGGCCGGCGCCGCCACGGCTGAGCCGGCGGCGCAGGCGCGGTCGCGGCCCGGACCCTCACCCCTCCCGGTCGGTGGCCTGCGCCAGCTCCCGGCCGGCCTCGACCTCGGCCGCCAGCGCCGCCGCCCGGTCGCCCGCCATGCCCGAGGAGTCAGAGCCGAGCTGCTGGCGCAGGGGCCCGTCCGCACGGGTCGCGACGGCGACGATCGCTTCAGCTGCCTTCGCGGGGTCGCCGAGCTGGGTGCCGGGCATCGCCTGGTGCGCCGCGATCATCGTGTGGACTCCCGGGTAGGCCGCGAGCTCGGTGCCGGCGAGGGCGAGCGACCCCTCCCGGAGGAAGTCGGTGTCGAAGTACCCGGGCTCGAGGATGCTGACGCGGATCCCGTGCTCGGCCACCTCGCCCGCGAGGGACTCGGTCAGGCCCTCGACGGCGTGCTTGGCCGCGCAGTACAGGCCCCACCCCGGGAAGGAGAGGAGACCCAGGATCGACGACACGGTCATGACGTGGCCGGACCGGGCCGCACGCATGACGGGCAGCACGGAGCGCAGCACGTTCCAGGTGCCGTTGACCTGGACGTCGAACATGCGCCGGACGTCCGCGTCGCTGGTCTCCTCGACGGCGCCGAGGTAGCCGTACCCGGCGTTGTTGACGACGACGTCGATGCTCCCGAACCGCGCGACGCTCGCCTCCACGGCGGCCCGGACGGAGTCCTCGTCCGTCAGCGCCACCTCGAGGGGGAGCAACCCGCCCGTCGGTGCGCCGTCGAGTGCGGCGAGCAGGCGCGACGTCGACCGGGTGGTCGCTGCGACGTGGTCGCCGCGCTGCAGGAGGTGGCGGACCAGGGCGAGGCCGAGGCCGCGCGAGGTGCCTGTGACGAGCCAGGTGGCGGGACGGTCGGTGGGGTACGTCATGGTGATTCCTCTCCGTGGTGGGGCTTCCAGCCTGGGCGGGCCGGGACGCCGATGGGGCCGCACAGCAGGCCCTGCGAGCACCGGGCGTCAGCTGCCTAGGACGCGCAGGGCCAGGCACGGCTAGGCCCGACGGGAGACGATCAGCGCGTGGACGTGAACCGGGAGCTGTCCGACTTCTTGCGTCGCGCCCGCAGCCAGGTCGACCCCGAGCGCGCCGGTCTTCCTGCCGACGGACGCGTCCGCCGGGTGCCCGGGCTGCGGCGCGAGGAGGTCGCCCTCCTCGCACGCGTGTCCACCGACTACTACACGCGGCTCGAGCAGGGCCGCCGGATCGTCCCGTCGCCCGGCGTCGTCGACGCGATCGCCACCGCGCTCCGCCTCGACGAGGCCGGCCGCCGACACCTGTCCCACCTCATCGGGACAGGTCCCCGGCCCGCGCGACGCCGACCGGCCCGTGCCCAGAGCGCCCGGCGAGGGCTGCACCAGCTCCTGGAGTCGCTCGACGGGGTGCCCGCGATGCTGCTCGGCCGCCGCACCGACGTCCTCGCCACCAACCGCCTCGCCCGCGCCCTGCTGGCCGACTTCGACGCGATGCCCGCGACGGCACGGAACTACGCGCGATGGATGTTCCTCGACCCGCTGGCCCACGAGCGCCTGGTGGACTGGGACACGCAGGCCCGCACCGTCGTCGAGAACCTGCGACTCGAGGCCGGCCGGGACCCCGACGACCCCGCCACCCAGGCGCTGGTGGGCGCTCTGACGATCGCGAGCCCGGAGTTCGCCCGCTGGTGGGAGGAGCACCGCGTCCACCAGCGGACCTTCGGCGACAAGCACTTCCGGCACCCGGTGGTCGGCGAGCTGACGCTGCAGTACGAGACGCTGACGATGCCCGGCGACCCCGACCAGGCGCTGTTCCTGTTCACAGCCGAGGCCGGATCGCCCTCCCGGCAGGCCCTGGACCTGCTCGCCAGCTGGACGCTTGACGGCCCGGCTAGGGCGCGTGACGAGCGACCCACACAGACGCGATCCGGCCCAAGCGGCGCGAAGGCATAGCCGTACGTCAGCACTGGGATCACCGATGGGGAGCCGACCCGCCGTTCCACACCCCGGTCATCGTGCTGACCACCCACGTGCGGCAGCCCTTGACGATGGAGGGCGGCACCACCTTCCACTTCCGCGACACCACGCCGGCCGAGGCGCTGCGCGAGGCGTTCGAGCTGGCCGACGGTCAGGACGTGCGCCTGGGCGGCGGCGTCAGCACCGTGCGGGAGTTCCTCGACGCAGATCTGGTCGACGAGTTCCACATCGTGGTGGTGCCGATCGTGCTGGGTCGCGGGCAGCGACTGTGGGACGCGCAGGAGGGGCTGGAGTCCCGGTTCGACATCCGGGTGGTGCCGGGTGACGACGGGGTCACGCACCTGATCGGCACAAGGCGCGGCTCGTCGTCCGCTCTCTGAGGCGGCCGGCACGACCTACGCCGCAGGTTGCGACGTTCATTCGGCGGCGGCGTGTGATGTGTCACCCGGCCCCAACACCAACTCCCGAACAACGTCCCGGTCAAGAGCGTCTAGGCGGCCACCGAGCAGTATCCTGGCCGCCTCCGCTGGACCCGCCGCGATGGTGAGCGCCTCGTACAGAGCGTTAACGGCCGCGGGTACCGGCGTATGGATTCCTCGCGAGGTAGCGACTTCCCGAACCCGTGCGAGGCATGCGCCGATGGCGTCGCTGTCGAATCTCGCCGCTGCCGCCCCTTTGCTGGCGAGGGCAGCAAGCACCTCGGTTGCCCGATCTCGAGGCAACGCGCGGACGAGCCCCTCTGAGGCTGCATGAACCCATCCCGCAACGCGGATCGGATCTTGTAGCCCAGCCGCCTGGACCAACTCTGACCAGATTGCATATGTCTTTTGGGCATCGCGCCACGATCGAGCACGGCTAAAGAAGAACGCGCTTGGCCCAGGCATCCAATGTTCCTTGGCCGCGGAGTGCCGCAACCACTCAAGATCCAAGGGGAGATCCACAACATATTGCTGTCGCAACTCACGCAGTGCCGCAACGGCTCTATCGGGCTCGAACGCACCTGACGATGCGAGAGCCGTGAGTAAGGCGTAGGTACCAAATGCCGGAACCCCTTCTTGCGCGGCGAGTGACCGGAGCCCGAGATCATCTACCCAGAGGGGCAAGTTCTTTGCCTTGGCGAGATCCACTACGGAGAGCCACGTCAGACCATCTTCGGCACCCTCTCCAATCAGCTCCAGCTTGGGCCTGTCGATCCGGTCGAGTTCAGCCAGCGCGTCGACTAGCCATTCAGCGCGTCGGCGCAATGAAGCCTGGACTTCAGAGTCAGCTTCGCGCGCGACCACCTCGCCCATACGGACGTCGAAGAATAGCGATCCCGCGATCGGTATTTTGAACGACTCAGCACATTCCACCGCATCCCTGTATTGCTGAGTCGTGGCAATGCAGGCGCTGAAGTTGCCACGAAGCGTTGGCCATACGTCCTGGACCAGGCCTCCAATCGCTACCGTGCTTGCGTCGACAACCACCGTTGAAGCCAGGCTGCGTATGGCAATCGCGAGCTCAGCCTCCAGAGCCGCCTCATCTGGCGTCGCAATTGGCAGGCAGCCTGCCGCCCGCTGGAGGAGCGCTTGCACATAGGGAGAGCCAACCCCGGTGGAAAGCGCGCCGTACGGCCATCCGTCCTGGACACGTTCGGCGAACGTGTCCACTGCGCGCGCACGAGCTTCCAGTTCGGGGCGTAGCGCGTCTCGGATCGACTGCGCGTCACCGTGCACTACCGCTAGACCTGCCGCGTCGCCATCTGAGTACTCCGTCGATCGCGTCCGGAGCAGATCCTGAAACCCCTCGATGACATCGACGGGGAGGTCGCCCCAATGCGACTCGCCACGACCGAAGAAGACCGCCACCGCCAAATCGCCCAGGGCCGATTCGTCCGGGTATGCACGAACCAAGGAGAGGATCGCGCGCGCCGTCTCGGGGCCGTGGTTAGCGCGCGCTGCCGCCGCAACCCAGACGCGCGCTTCGATGGCATCCCCGGGCAGAAGTGGCTCTGGCTCCTGAATCGCGCGCCACGCCTGATCCGGCTCGCCTCCTTGCTGTCGGGCCAACGCCAACATCCAGCGCTGCTGTCCTCGCGGTCCCAAGTCGTCGACCCACGCCTGCGCCGCCTCCGCCATCGCGCGCCACTCCTGCAACGCCCAGGCGGCGTCCGTGCGTACAGCATGCATGCGGCGCCGGCTGTCAGCGGAAGAGCTAGGCAGACGCTGGAGCGCGCGCTCCGCCGTAGCGGCCGCACGCGCCCACAACGACGCTCCCGCCAGAACCTCCGATGCCCGAACAAGGTATGTAGCATCGCTAAACCTATCGGCCGAGGATTCCAGGACACCGGCGGCAGCGGATGCGTCACCATCTGCAAGCAGCGCCGAAACTAGGGCGCGCGCAGTCCTCTCCGTCCGTGGTGCCGACCGAAGCAAGGCGATCGCCCCGGGAGCATCTCCGTTGGCGATCTTCAACTGTACATCGACAATCAAAGGTACGTCGTCTGTGCGGTCGTTCAGCGCGGGCATGCCGTGTGGAAGAATTCCGGCACTTGAAGCGGAAAGCCAGTAAAGAACCCGCTGCTCTTCTTCGCTCGCGAGCGCCCAAACATCGTCGTAGGCGCTCCGCAATACTACTTCATCGGCATTCGAGTTCGAGAGAGTCTCGGCATAGATCACGGCGCGATGGAAGCCTTCGGGAAGCCCCTGGCTGATGTCTTCGAGCATCCCGATCCGACCAACTAGCACTGCCGCCTGCGCAACCGCCAATCGCACGTCAGGGTCGGCAGCCTCTATGGGCAGGGCCTCTCCGCTTGGTGGAGCCGTCCCAAGCTGGATGGCCATGGTTGGATCGCCAGCGAGGAGCGCACTCTGGATCGCCAGAAATGCCGCATCAGCAGAAGGCAGGCGCATCGATCTCTTCAATTCACGAGCCTCGAGAGCAAGCTCATGAGCGCGTTGCCGATCTCGAGAGCGGGCCGTCGATCCAGGATCAAAACTCCGCCCGAGGAGCTGTCGGCCAAGCTCCAGCCGCATTCCGGCTGAATCAGGATAGCATTCCAGCGCCTTCTCAAGATATTGGATGACTTCCGAAGTCGGTGCTGTGCGGCGCAGTCCGTAAAGGCGAACCATCGTCAAGTACGGGTCTTTGAGCGCGTCGGGCTCGGACAGGCTTTCCAATACTTTGTCAGGTTCGTCTCGAAGGCCCGCAGCGAGTGCCACGACGCGGCCCGAAGCATCCAGGGACTCAGCACGCTTCATTTGGTCGCTCGCTCGCGAGTCGTCGCCTGCGGCAGAATACTCGAGCGCCGCCCGAGCCAGCAGGTAAGCCCGCTCCGGGGAGACATCGGACGCCCTCTCAAAGAGGAGAGCGGCGCCGAGATGGACGCCGTGTGCTCGACAGAGCTCCGCGGTGCCGCAGAGGACTGCAGGCTGGGCTTCCAGGAGCCAGACGGGCGGCTCGGTGGTGAGTTCCACGAGCCCCTGACGAGGATTTGGGTGTTCCGCAATTTCAAGCAAGGCTGTGGTTCCCGCACCCGGCCCGGCGGTGGCAAAATATGTGCGCGCGCCGAGCGGGAGTGCGGCCACACGGCGGCCAAACTCCGGTCTCTGCAGAATTGCATCCTCGACTGAGTCAAATCGTCGATCGAGGTGCTCCTGCAATTGCTGCGAGCGAGTCGATGCTCGGAAGTCGGCCACGTTCACTGCGTCCGCCGGGGGGAGTACTCCAAGGAAGCTGGCGACCGCGGCCTGGACGATTGATTCGGCCTGCACGGTCCCGAGGGGACGAGCGAAGGGGACACCCCGCGATACTTCCTGAAGCCTCGTCACCAGCTCGGCATAGGCCTGCGCGCCGCCCTCCACCAACCCGTCCCAGGTCCGCTCGTCCTTAAGCCAGCGGCGGAGCATTCGCCGCGAGACCTTTGGGTGACTCGATCGAACACTTGCGACCATGGGTGCCTCGTATGAGCCCGCTCGAAATGCAGCGATCACACGCTGGTACGCATCCGGCAGCACAACGCTACCCAGAAGCCATGCTCCAAACGGTTCCACTTATGCCTCCGAAGCGCACCAGCGAGAGGAGATCGGCTCCCGGCCTCACCTGAGCCGATGAGCAAGCCATCCCCTGGAGGCTACGCCGTTACGGAATTCGCTTTGACAGTCTCTTCACCCGCCGGCGTACCGCCGGTGAGGCTTCCGCTCGTGGCGGCCGCCCTCGTCCAAGCTGTGGCACTGGCTCGGCGCATGGTGGGTTGCGACCCTTGTCGGCATGGTGCCCAACCCCACGTCTGCGCGCGGCCAGGTACATGGCCCCCGCTCACGCCCCCCCTCCTCGACCGGCTGGCTTAGTTGCGCGGCGGCCCGTGCCTAGGGCGACGCCGAGGCCACAAAGGTCAGGGTCATCCGCGCATGTTTCGATGACGCGCGGGCCTGGTCGTTCCTCGCGCGACGACTTGGTACTCCGACGTTGAACCAGGGCTGCCCGGAGCGGGTATGTCACAGCGATGACCTGCTGCGACGCGCCGCATTGGGCGCCTCATACGCCACCGCTCCGAGCGCCGCACTGACCGCACGTGACCATGCCACGCGTCGCGCGGCCCCCTAGCCGAAGCGGCGCCCCGGCTGTTCAACGAGGGTCGAAGCGCCGGAGAATCCAGTTCGCGACATCGTCGGCCGTCGCCGACCACTGCAGCGCTTTCCTTGTTGTTACCTGCTCGCCGTCGCCGTGCGCGATCTTCTTGCGTGCCGCGGCGAGCGCGCCCAGATCGTTGGATCTCGCCCCATCATTCTCCAAGAGGAACGATTGCAGTTCATCCGACCACGCGACATCAAATGAGCCCACGAAGTCCAGCAACTGCTTCGGGGTCACTCCTAGTCCATTTCGGAGTCCCTGACTGATCCTCCGATGTATCCGCACGTGACCAACAGTCTTGCTATAGAAATCCGCCGCGTCGTCGCGGACGGCTTCCACAAGGCCGCACGACCGAACAACGAGGTAGCGGCACAACGCCTCATCCGTACCCTCGGGAACACCGTTCGGCAACGTCCTTACCAGGCCCTCGAGGGCGCGATGTTCGAGTTGCCGCTGCCTCACTGACGGAGGCGGCCAGGCGACAGCCCCACTGCTAGGCATCGGGCGCAAACAACTCTCGTGCACGCCTGAGCCTCTGTTCGACACGCTCGTTGTCCGCCGTGGCGCGCGCGGTGGCTCTGAGGAATTCGTCATCTGCCTGCAGAAGGCCGATGCGACGAGCCAGGTCGTCCGGGACAGACCCCTGCGCGACCCTTCCCATCGCCGCCACAACGACAGCCTCAGCCTGTGCGGCGTTTACCTGTCCGATCGCACCGCGGCGGAAAGCAGTCGGGCCGGCCTGGCGAGCCAGCGCGGCCACGGCCTCAGCGAAGCGGAGGCCTACGGGCTCTGCTTCGATGTCGACCGCGCGGCGATCTCGTGCGTAGTTGTTGAGGAACTGCTTCAACGGCCGGCGATACTCATCGGCACGCTCCGAGAGCGCCAGGATTCGCAAGATCAGTTCGTGGTCCCGAATGCGGCGTGATTGCGCCCCATACAGCTTGCGCCAGTCCGGGTTTTCGTTGAGGCGTTCGACCGACGTCATCAACTCACCGGCGTAGAGGGCGACCCGAATCTCATGTGGCGTCAACTGGGTGCCACCAGCGTTGAGTCGTTCAAATATCTGGTAGATTGCGTCGTTCACCGCAGGCGACCCGTCAGCCGTCACGATCGTTGCCTGCATGAATGAATCGTCAAGCCCGATGCGTTGACTCTCCTCGAGGCTCCTATACGTGAGGCCCCTGAACTGATCCCCAACGTTCGAGAGCGAGAAGGTCCTGTCGTCGTGCATCCCGTCGTAGAAGCGCCGGAGTGTCTCGAGCCGCTGCTGACCGTCGAGCACGAGAAGGCGGTTGTCACCGGGCTGCTTCACGAGGAAGATCCCCGGGATCGGGTAACCGAGCAGTAGGGATTCAATGAACCGGTCCATCTGACCCTTGGTCCAGACGAAGCCGCGCTGGAATCCCGCAGTCCTAACTCGTGCGTCAGCACCCCGGAACTGCGGGATCAGCATGGTCTTCTCGTTCAACCGCTTCACAAGCCCGTCGACCGGGTAGTCCTGCGTGGCGAACGTCACCGACACGGGGGCATCGTCGCTCGCCTCTAGGTCGTCGCGCTCTTCTGGCAGGAGCGTCAGGTCGAGCTCGACTTCATCGGTTCGCACGACGTCTGCGTCAGTCACATGGCAACCGTAAGGCAAGCCTCTGACGCGCACTCGGATACTCCCGCCCACGAACCCACGGCATCCTCGTTGGTCCTTGGTGCCAGAAGCGTCGCGGCCTCTCTGAGCGCCTCGGCCTATCGCCCCGCCGTGTCGTCAGCCGGCCTGTCGGCCAGGGCCTGAGGAGTCATTTCGTCGAGCGCGCTACGGCGCTCCACCGAGCACCAACGTTCGGTGCGCCTGGGCGGATTCGAACCGCCGACACCCGCTTTAGGAGAGCGGTGCTCTATCCCCTGAGCTACAGGCGCTCGGGTCCGCGTCGGCCGTTGTGACGGGCGCAGATCCGCCTCAAGGGTACTGGGCGGCACTCTCCGACCGCGCCAGCACCCCGGTCAGCCACACAGACGCCCTGGCCACGACGACGTCAGTGCCACCAGCTGCTGCGTCACCCCGGTCATCGTGACGTGCGAGGCCTGCTCCCTGACCCTCTCCAGGTCACTGGGTAGGCTCCGCGAGGTGCTGATCCTGCTGTCCCCGGCCAAGTCGCTGGACTTCGAGTCCCGGCCGCCACGGGTGGCGGCGTCCCAACCTCGGCTGCTGGGCCAGGCCGAGCAGCTGGCGGCGGTGATGCGCACCAAGTCGGTGGCCGACCTGGCCGCACTCGCGCACATCTCCGACGACCTTGCCGTTCTCAACGCCGAACGGTGGGCGTCCTTCGCCACCCCGTTCACCACGCGCAACGCCCGTCCTGCCGTGCTGGCGTTCAACGGGGAGGTCTACCAGGGCCTGAACGTGCGTGAGCGCTTCACCACGCGTGACTACACCGAGGCCCAGAAGACGGTGCGGATCCTGTCCGGGCTGTACGGCGTCCTACGGCCCCTGGACCTGATGCAGCCCTACCGGCTGGAGATGGGCACGCGCCTGACCACCGAGCGGGGGCGCTCTCTGTACGAGTGGTGGGCCGGCACCATCACCGACGTGCTGCGCGACGACCTGGCCGCGGCTCCGGGGGCGGACGCGGTGGTGAACCTGGCCTCTGCCGAGTACTTCGGCGCCGTCCGGACCGATGACCTCGGAGCCGCGGTGGTCTCGCCTCGGTTCGAGGACACCGACGCCCGCGGCCGGCGGAGCGTGGTGTCGTTCTACGCCAAGCGAGCGCGTGGAGAGCTGGCCGCCTGGCTCGTGCTCAACCGCGTCCGCACGCCCGGAGCGCTGAAGGACTTCGACGGCGCGGGCTATCGGTACGACGAGGCCGCCTCCACGCGGTCCGTACCCGTGTTCGTCCGCGGCTTCGCCGACCGTCCCTGACCCGGACCACCTCGACCAGCGCCCCGGGACGGCGGCCTTGGTCGTCAGCGGTGGCCAGGAGCGGGGGGCGTGGGCTGGTCGAGCACCGCGTGCGACTCGTCGACGAGTCCGGTCAGGCGCGCGACCTCGGTGTCGGTCAGGTGTTCGGCCACGTCGGACGCGGCGATGTTGGACCGCAGGTGGTCGGTACTGCTCGTGCCGGGGATGACGACCACAGAGGGCGATCGGCGCAGCAGCCACGCCAAGGCGACCTGGGCCGGTGTGACACCGAGGCGCTCTGCCGGGCCGCTCAGCTCGTGGTGGCCGCTGAGCCGTCCGGCGGCCAGCGGGAAGTAGGGGATGAAGAGGATGCCCTGCCTCTCGCAGTCGGCGAGGACCTGGACGCCGCTGCGGTCGAGCAGGTTGAAGCGGTTCTGGACCGCCGCGATCGGGGTCAGATGCTGGGCGCGGGTCAGCATCTGCGGCGACGCACCGGACAGGCCGATGCGGCGGATCAGACCCTGGTCTCGCAGCTCGACGAGTGCACCGAGCGACTCCTCCAGCGGTACGTCCTGGTGTGCGCCGGGGGTGTCGCCGACGAGGCGGAGGTAGGTCAGCTCGCTCGCGTCCGTTCCCAGGTCGGTGAGGGCCTCGTGAACCTGCCGCCGGATCGTCTCCGGGCGGCCTTCGACCACCCAGGACTTGTCCGGGCCGCGCTCTGCGCCGACCTTGTTGCCCACGATCACGCCCTCGGGGATCGGTCCCAGCGCCTGCCCGATCAGCTGGTTCACCGTTCGTGGCCCGTAGGCGTTCGCGGTGTCGAAGAAGGTCACTCCCAGCTCGACAGCCAGGCGCAACACTCGCCGCGCTGCCTCCGGGTCGTCCGGGAATCCCCAGACCCCAGGGCCCGCAAGCCGCATCGCGCCGTATCCCACACGATTCATCGACGTCTCCTGCCGTATCACTGCCACGGGTATACCCGTATCGTTGTTCGTAGCAGTGATACACCCTCTGCCGTAGCATTGCAACCGTGGAGGATGAGAAGACCGCCCGGACTCGCCGGCAGATCCTGGAAGTCGCAGCCGAGCTGCTGGAACGGGAGGGCGCCCAGGCGCTGTCCACCCGCGCCGTCGCAGCGGCGGCCGGCATCCGAGCCGCCTCCTTGTACCAGCTCTTCGGCGACAAGGAGGGGCTCCTGTCGGCGCTGGCCAGCCACGCTTTCGACCTCTACCTGGCGCAGAAGCACACCGTGTCGTCGAGCGGCGACCCGGTCGACGACATGCGCCGCGGATGGGACATGCATGTCGACTTCGGCCTGGAGCACCCCGCCTTCTACCTGCTGATGTACGGCACCGACCGCCCCGGCCGGCAGCCACCTGCCGCGCGGGAGGCGCACGAGCTCGTCCTGACGTTCCTCGGCCGCGCGGCCTCCGACGGCCGCCTACGGGTGCCGCCCGTCCTTGCCGCCCACCTCACGCTGGCAGCGGTGACCGGTGTCACGCTCTCCCTGATCGGCGTCCCCGAGAGCGAACGCGACCCTGAGGTCTCGCCGCGCATGCGGGACGCACTCATCGGCGCCCTGACCACCGACACGAGCCCAGCCCCGGACCCCACCCTCGCCACTCGCGCGCTCGCGCTCGATGCCGCCCTCGGCGGGGCAGATCCCGCTCTCGTCCCGCTCCGCCCCGCCGAGACCGCACTCCTGCAGGACTGGCTCCAGCGTCTCGCCCGCTAGGACGAGCCGCCGGGCTCCCACCTCACGACGACGTCAGCACCACCAGCTCCTGCGTCGCCCGCGTCATCGCGACGTACCGGTCCACGGCACCTGAGACACCGTCGCCGAACCGGTCCGGGTCCACCAGCACCACCAGGTCGAACTCCAGCCCCTTGGCCAGCACCGGGGTCAGCCACCGCACCCGCGGACCGGCGTCGAACGACGGCGAGCCGGCGCCGATCACGCACACCACACCCTCGTCGTGCGCGCCCAGCCACTCCTCCACCAGCGACCGCAGCCCGGACACCGGTCCCCGCGCCACGGGCACCCCGGAGGACCGCACCGAGGTCGGCACGTTCGCGTCCGGGATCGCCGCGCGGATCACCGGCTCCGCCTCGGCCATCACCTCCTGCGGCGTGCGGTAGTTGATGGTCAGCGTCGACTCGCGCACCGACCCCAGCCCCACGCGGGTCAGCCGCTCGGCCCACGACTCGGTGAACCCGTGCCGCGCCTGTGCCCGGTCGCCGACGATCGTCAGGCTCCGCGACGGGCAGCGGGCCAGCAGCATCTGCCACTGCGCGTCGGTCAGCTCCTGTGCCTCGTCCACCACGATGTGCGCGAACGGGCCCGCGAGCGCGTCGGCGTCGGCGTCCGGCAGCGCGGCGTCGTCGTCCAGGGCGTTCTGCAGGTCGGCGCCCTTGAGCATCGACATCACCATCATCTCGGAGTCGTCGGCCGCGATCAGGTGCTCGGTGACGCGGGCGCGCTCCTCACGCTCGGCGGCGCGCAGGGCGTCGCGTTCATGACGACGCCGTGGCGCCTGCGGGTCACCGAGCCGGCGCCGCGCCGCGTCCAGCAGGGGCAGGTCGGCGACGGTCCACGCCTGGGCATCGGGCCGCTGCAGCGTCCGGATCTCGTCGGGCGACAGCCACGGCGCGCACAGCCGCAGGTAGGCGGGCACGGTCCACAGGTCGCCCACCACGTCGGTGGGCTCCAGCAGCGGCCACGAGCGGCGGAAGGTGGCGACGAGGTCCCGGTCCTGGCGCATCGCCCGGGCGACGTCGTCGGGCGGCACCTCGTCCAGCCGGTCGGCGACGATCGCCACCAGTTGCTCCCAGATCTCGTCGCGCGCCTCGTTGTGCGGGGTGCCGGGGTCGGCGGCGTCGAACGCCTCGGCCCAGTCCTCCGGCCCCAGGCGCACGTCCGCCCACGGCGTCTCCACCGTGAACGTGCCCGTCGGCGGGCGCTCGTAGAAGGCGACGGCGGGCTCGACTGCCCGCACCATCGCGGCCGACGGCTTCAGGCGTGCCACCTGCGGATCCGTCTCCTCGGCGGCGAGCGCACCCTCGGGCAGCAGGTCGCGCAGCGTGCAGGTGCGCACGCCCTCCTCGCCGAGGCTGGGCAGCACGTCCTCGACGTAGGCGAGGTACGGCTGGTGCGGTCCGACGAACAGCACGCCACCGTGGTGCCGGCCCACGCGGCTGTCCGAGTAGAGCAGGTAGGCGGTGCGGTGCAGCGCCACCACCGTCTTGCCCGTGCCGGGACCGCCGTCGACCACCAGCGCACCGGCCGAGCCCGCACGGATGATCGCGTCCTGGTCGGCGGCGATGGTGGCCAGCACGTCCCGCATCCGCGCCGACCGGCTCGCGCCGAGGCTGGCGATGAAGGCCGACTCGTCGTCGGGCGCCTCCTGCGCGGCGTGCCCGTCGTCCGCCGCCGTCCCGTCCGGGCCGAACACCTCGTCCCAGTAGTCGCTGATCCGCCCGCCGGTCCACCGGTACCGACGACGGCTGACCAGGCCCATCGGGTCCGCCCGCGTCGCGCCGAAGTACGGCTCGGCGGCCGGCGACCGCCAGTCGACCAGCAGCTGCCGCCCCTGCTGGTCGGTCAGCCCCAGGCGTCCGACGAAGACGGCCTCGCCGCCGCCCGCCGGCACCATGCGGCCCAGGCAGAGGTCGATGCCGTACGAGCGCAGCACGCACAGGCGTGCCGAGAGGTGGTGGATCAGCTGGTCCCGCTCGACGGCCTCCTGGCCCAGGGTCGCCGGGAGACGACGCTGCTGGTCGAGGCGGTCCTCAAGGTCGGTGCGCTGACGGTCGAGCTCGGCGTCGATGGCGGCGAAGTGTCGCTCGTCGTCGGCCGTGCGGGCCGGGGAGGCCTTGGCGGCGAGGCGGTCGGGCAGGGCGAAGGCAGAGGTCAGGGACTGGGTCACGGCATGGGCTCCCGGGGCGACGGGGTGGGTGCGCGGGCCGTCGGGCGGCGCGGCCGCACATCGTCCGCCCTGATGGGGGCCTTGCCGCAAGACCCCCTGTGCTCTATATGTTGAAAGTGGCGGGATGGCGACGGTCGAGGTCGCGTCGCCCCGATCCCCCGCCGGTGGTTGTCGCAACGGCCCCGCGCGACAGCTCGACGGCTAACTCGCCGCCGCCCCGAGTCATCGGGATGATGCAGGGCGCCGCCACTTTCATCGACCACGAGGGCGCGAACGTGGCGGACGGCATGGCCTACCTGATGGCCGACGAGCTCGGCGTGCACGTGAACGTGAAGCCGCCCTGGCTCAACAAGGTGGTCCGAGGTTCAGTCGCGCTGTCGAAGCCGTTCCCACCTATCGACCTCTGGTACTCGCCCTGGGGTCAGATCATCAGCGTGCGGGCGGCCGGTCAGTCGATCGTGCTGGAGAACTCGCAGCGCGACCGGTGCTGGTTCGGTGCGACTGACCCTGCCGAGATGCGGGGCTTCCTGGCGGAGCTCGCCGCCCGCGGCATCCCCGTGCAGAACGTTCGCTCCGTGTACTGGGACCAGTTCCGCCGTCGCCGTCGGCGCGACCGATGAACCCGTCTTCCAGCGGACCGGCGCGAGTCCGCACAGTGCCTCGCCCTGATGCGGCGCTGCGACGCCTGCGACGGCAGAGTGCGCGGTCGGTGCTCTCCCACACTGGCGCGGTCCTGTGCGCCTTGCTGCTGGTCGTGGCCCTCGTGGGAGGCTCCCAGGCCGCGACCGCGGACCAGCGCCTGATCGACACGCAGGTTCGGCATCCCGGCACCGTGGTGGCTGTGACCCGTGTCCAGTCCGTCCGCAGCGAGAGCTACGACGTGGACGTCATGGTCGAAGGGCGTCGAGCTCGGCTCTCCTTACCACCCGCGCACGCGTCAACCGCTCAACCGGGAGACGTGCTCGACGTGGTCATCGACCCCGCGGACCCGTCCTACGTGCTCCCCACAACGGCGCTCGACGACTGGGCCTACACCCCGACCGGCACGCTCGTGGTAGAGGTCGGCATGGCGGTCCTGTTCCTGGTGTTCATCCGCTCCCTGACGGCCCGGGCCATGCCGCTCAGCCTCTTCCGTGCCGCACGCCGCGCCCGCACGGCGTCATGGGGCCATGTCGTGGCCGTGCACGACGCGATGCTGACGATCGAGACGGAGGGGACGTCATGGCTCTGGTCCCGCCGACGATCGCGCGGCTGGCTGCCCGAGGTCGGTGATCCGATCGTGCTTCTGGGGACAGTGAGACCGGGTGCGCTCGTCTTCCTGGACGACGGTCGCACCCGCCGGCCCGGCGCACCGCTGGCCGCAGCACCCGACGACGGGGCGGATAAGAGCTAGGTCCCCGGGGCGTCGCAGGGCGATCCGCTCGCCTGAGCTTCGGCATTGTCTTCAGGCCCGCGCGCGGGGCAGTCCGTCCGACTGGGTCTGCACAGCCCTGACGCCGCGCGGGGTCGAGTGCAGGACCAAGGCCACCACCACGATCAGGAGCACCGCAGCGCTCCCCGCGGCCAGGCCCGTCGGCAGGGTGTGTGCCGTCGAGATCGCACCGACGGCAAGCGCGCTGGCGGCCTGCATCCCGTAGGCGAGCAGGTACGCGGTCGACGTGGCAGCCGCCCGGTGAGGAGGCGGCCCCGCGGCGATGACCGCCGAGATCCCGGCGGAGAACAGCAGCCCGTACCCCGCTCCCCCGACGGCCGAGGCGCCGACCAGCATCCACAGCTGGCGCACGTCGCCGGACGCGATCATCAGCGTCTGCCCGCACACCACCGCGACGGCTCCGCCGATCAGCGCCGACCTCGGGTTCACGTCGCGCGCGACGATGGCGACCGCGCCGATGGCCACCGCCGACGCCGCCAGCACGAGCCCGGTGACGGTCGCGTCCGTCGAGCCCACCACGTCCCGCGCGTACTGCGCACCGACCCCGAGGTACACCGCGCCCACGCAGTAGGCGGCGGAGATGGCGAGGGCCCCGGCGAGAAAGCTCCGACGGGGTCGAGGGACCACCACCGGCTGGAATCGCCAGCGCGGCGCGGCTGCCGGGCGGTCGTCGGGCAGCCGCCCGACCAGCACGAGGACGGCGACGATCGCCGCCACCAGCACCTCGAAGGGCAGCCGACGCGGATGCGGCCAGTCCTGGACGGCCGCGCCGCCCAGCACCAGCGCGGTGACCAGGCCCACCGACGAGGCGACGGTGACCACCGAGCCGCCGTGCCCGTCTTGCCCGGGCCGGCCGTCGTGCCCCGGCCCGGCGAGCCCGCCCTCCCGGTCCGGGGACCGACCCGCCTCCACCGTCGCGGCCCCGAGCGACGCCCCGACACCCAGGCCCATCAACGCCCGCCCCGCCACGAGCGCGCCCAGACCGGTTGCGACCACGAGCGCCAGGGCGCCGAGCCCGAGCAGCACGAGGCCGACGAGCATCGCGCGGCGCCCGCCCGTGATGTCGGAGAGGTTCCCCAGCACCAGCAGCGCCAGGATCATCGCCGCCGGGTAGGTCGCGAACACCACCGTGGTCTGCAGCGTGCTCAGGTGCCAGGCCGAGACGTAGAGCGGGTAGATGAGGGTGGGGGCGGCCGACGCCCACAGCGCCAGCACCACCACGGCGGCGCCGGCGATCCGCGCCCGGCCCCACGCTCCGCGCGTCCTCATCCGCGGCTCGCCGCGACCGCCCCGAGCTGCGGGTACAGCGCCTCGACGGGGGCCGAGAGCGCCGCCCGCACGTCGCGGCTGACGGCATCGGTCAGCGCCTCGTGCGCACCGGCCTCGACCGCGTCCCAGATCGCCGCCACCACGTCTGCCGGGTCGTTCTTCTCCACGTCGAGCCCGGCGATCATGGGGGTGTCCGTGTAGCCGAGGTGGGCACCCACCACCTGGGTGCCCTGCGGAGCCAGCTCCAGCCGCAACGAGTTGGTCAGCGACCACAGCGCCGCCTTCGACGCGGAGTAGCCGCCGGCGATCGCCAGCCAGCTCAGCACCGACGCCACGTCGACCAGCGCGCCGCCACCGTTGCGGCCGAGCACCGGCGCGAAGCCCTTGGCCACCCGCAGCGCCCCGAACACGTTGGTGGCGAACACCCGCTCCACCTCGGACACCGGCGAGGTGAGCAGCGCCCCGGCACCGTGGATGCCGGCATTGTTCACGACGACCGTCACGTCGCCAGCCGCCTGCACCGCCGCGACGACGCTCTCGTCGTCCGTGACGTCGAGGCGCAGCGGCACGATCCGCGAGTCGTCCCATTGCTGCGGGGACCGCGCGCTCGCGTAGACCTTGGCGGCGCCACGGGCCAGGGCCTGCGCGACGAACTCCCGTCCGAGGCCGCCCTGTGCACCCGTCACCAGAACGACCGCGTCATTGAGCTGTGCCATGGTTCCTCCTTGCTGGGTTGGAATCGTGAACCTAGCATGCTGAGTCCGGATTCCAAACCGAGATAGGCTGGCCGCATGCTCGGGATCCTGGGAGGCGACGCGCGGTGTCCCATCGCGCGCTCGCTCGACGTGCTCGGCGAGAAGTGGACGCTGATGGTGGTGCGCGACGCGCTCGCGGGCGCGACCCGCTTCTCGGAGTTCCAGACGTCGTTGGGGCTCCCCCGGGACGTCCTGGCCGACCGCCTGGACACCCTCGTCCAGGCCGGTGTGCTGATCCGCCGGCCCTACAAGCCCGAGTCCGGGCGGACGCGCGACGAGTACGTCCTCACCCCGGCCGGGCACGAGCTCTCGCTGGTGCTCATGGCACTGGGCGACTGGGCGAACCGCAACAGGCCGTCGGCCGAGCTGTCGAACCTGGAGTTCGTCGAGGCCGCGACCGGCGAGCGCGTCAGGCCGACGGCGATGGCCGGCGACCGCCCGGTCGCGACGAAGGACGTCGTGGCGCGCCGCCGCGCCTGAACCCGCCTCCGCGGGGCCACGAGACCCTCGAGACGGAGAGCCCCGACGGGGCCGCAACTCGTCCGCCCAGACGGCGGTGTTTGCGGGTGGATCGGTGAATCGCTGTACGGATGCCCCGGTCACCAGGGAGGATGTGCGCTCGACGACGAGTCGGCCCGGCGGCCGCTCGTCGTTCGTCGTTCGTCGTCCCCCCGTCGTCGACCCCCGGGAGGCCCCGCATGATCGCCCTCGAGCTGCTCGTGGTGCTCGGCGCCGTCATCGTGATCGGCACGGCCGTCGGTCGCCGCACGCGCATCGCGCCACCCATCGTGCTGCTGCTGATCGGCGTCGCCCTCGGGTCCGTCCCCGCGCTGCGCGCCGTGCACCTGCCGCCGCAGCTGATGCTGCTCGTGTTCCTGCCGGCGCTCCTGTATTGGGAGTCGCTGACCGTGTCCGTGCGGGAGATCCGGGCCAACCTGCGCGGCATCGTGCTGTCCTCGACGCTGCTGGTGGTGCTGACGGCGTGGGCCGTCGCGGCCGTCGCGCACGCGCTCGGGGTGCCGTGGGGGCCGGCGTGGGTGCTCGGCGCGGCGGTGGCCCCGACGGACGCGACCGCCGTCGGGGCGATGGCGCGGACGCTGCCGCGACGCACCGTCACCGTGCTGCGTGCCGAGAGCCTGGTGAACGACGGCACCGCGCTGGTGCTCTACGCGGTGGCTGTCGGCGTGACGGTCGGGTCCGACCACCTCGCGGCGCGGCACGTCGCGGGGCTGTTCGCGCTGGCGTACCTGGGCGGGATCGCCGTCGGCGCGCTGGTGGCGTGGCTCGGTGTGCAGGGGCTGCGGCGGGTGGGCGACCCGCTGCTGGGCAACACCGTGACGGTGCTGATCCCGTTCAGCGCGTACCTGCTGGCCGAGGTGGTGCACGCGTCCGGCGTGCTGGCGGTGGTGGTGTGCGGGCTGGTGATCAGCCAGGTGGGGCCGCGGCTGGACGGTGCCCTGAGCCGGTCGCAGAGCAACGCGTTCTGGACGCTGACGACGTTCCTGGTCAACGGCGCGCTGTTCGTGCTGATCGGCATCGAGGCGCACTCCGCGGTGCGCAGCCTCGTGTCCACCGACCTGGTGACGGCCCTGGTGGTCGGGGCCGGCGTGTACGCGGTGATCCTGGTGTCGCGGTTCGTCTTCCTCGTCGCCTCGGCCTACGCAATCCGCGCGATCGACCGGCGCCCCTCGCAGCGGCTGCGTCGCGTGACCAACCGGTCGCGGCTGGTCAGCACGGTGGCCGGGTTCCGCGGTGCGGTGTCGTTGGCCGCGGTGCTGGCGGTCCCGACGACGACGGCCTCCGGGGCGCCGTTCCCCGACCGAGACCTGCTGGTCTTCGTCACCGCCGGTGTCGTCGCCACCACGCTCGTCGTCCAGGGCCTGGCCCTGCCCCTCGCCGCCCGCTGGGCCCGGCTGCGCCCCGACGACGACGCCCAGGCCGCCGAGCGCCTGCTCGCCGACCGCACCGCCACCGAGGAGGCGCTGTCCGCGATCGCGCAGGTGGCCACCGAGCTGGGCATCGACCGCGAGGTCGCCGACCGGGTGCGCACCGAGTACTTCGACCACCTGCTGCTGCTGATGGCGCGTGGCGCACCGGGGCCCGAGGCCGAGCCGGCCGAGCGGCGCGAGTCGCAGGACGCCGCGCTGCGGCGGGCGCTGCTGGCCCGCAAGCGGGCGACCGTGGTGCGGCTGCGCGACGAGCGGGCGATCGACGACACGGTCCTGCGCCAGGTGCAGGCGCGCCTGGACATCGAGGAGCTGCGGCTGGAGCGGGAGCAGCTCGCCCTGGACTGAGGCGGCGCCGGACGAACGGCTACGGGCAGACACCCGGCTGCCGATGGTCTTGGGCGAAGGCTCGCCAACGGAGACGAGCCGCTCCTCGTGAGGAGGACCTCCACATGCCAGTGCCAGCGCGCCAGGACCCGAGGTGGCAAGCGCTCGTCGAGCACCCCGAAGCCCACACGTACAGCTTTCTCGCCCTGCGCATCCTGATGCAGCGCATCGCGCGCAACTCGCCCCTCGCCCCGGCCGCCCGCGCCGCGGCGATCGAGGAGGTGCAGGCGCTCTTCACCAAGAACGAGCGGCTGGTCGCAGCCGACATCCAGTCCATCTTCGGCTGACCCGCCAGCCCCTCATCCGCAAGGAGAGACCATGCCAGGAAAGCTGCTCACCGTCGCCGAGGCCTCCGACGCGATCACCGCAGGCGCGGCCGTGCTCGTCGCCGGCGACGAGTCGCTGCTGCGTCAGCTGCCGCAGGGCCGCTGGATCGGTGGGACCATCCCCTACTTCATGACCGACGCCGGCGGCCAGGTCAACCGCGAGCTGGTCTACGTCGACACGCTGCCCGAGCAGGTCACGGACGTCCGCGTGCGCCGCTGCTCCGCCGCCGAGCTCGACGGCCTCACGTCCGACGCGTTCGACAACGGGTTCAGCGTGATCATCGTCCCGGCCGGCAGCCCCGCCCACAGCCGGTATGCCGCCGAGGCGCCGGAGCTGCCCGGGCTGTTCGACCGCCCGGTGGTCGGCTGGGTCTCCGGCGTGCACCTCGACGACCTGGGCACCGCGAGCGCCAAGGTGTTCGCCGGCTCTGGCACGGACGTCAGCGGCGACGACGCCGTGGTGCTGCACGCAGCCCTGCCGGACGGCGTGCTGGCCAGCGCCGAGATCGTCAACCTGTTCCGGCAGGGCGACGGCGCCACGCTGACCTTCGACTCGACCGGCTTCTCGCAGGACAAGGTGCTGGTGGACGGCGTGCCGCGGGTGTTCTCGGAGTACCTGCAGGAGATCGGCCACGACGTGCGGCTGCCGCTGGTGGCGGACTACTTCGGCGCGATGATCAACGTCTCGTTCCAGTCCGTGCCCGACGACGGCGGCACGGTGGACCTGTACGCGCCGGTGTTCTCCGGCATCGAGTACAAGCTCGCGGCGCCGATCGGTGACTACGTCAGCGACTTCGTCTCGCACCTGCCGGCGAGCTCGGTGACGCCCACCTTCTCCTGCAACTGCATCCTGAACTTCCTGTACTCGGAGCTGGAGGGGAAGCGCACGGGGGACATCGTCGGGCCCATCACCTTCGGCGAGATCGCCTACCAGCTGCTCAACCAGACGCTGGTGTACCTGGAGCTGCACGACTGACGTCAGCGCTGCACAGGATCTATGCATACATGTTGTGCATAGATCCTGTGCAGACGTACCGTGCAGGCATGGCCCCCGCCGAGCAGACCCCGCAGACCCCGCAGACCCCGTTCCACCTGGACGCCGCGGCCCTGAAGGTGCTCGCCCACCCCCTGCGCTCCCGCCTGCTTTCCGCCCTGCGCCGCGGCGGTCCGGCCACCGCGACAGACCTGGCCACGGCGCTCGCGACCAACACGGGCGCCACCTCGTACCACTTGCGCAAGCTCGAGTCGGTGGGGCTCGTGGCGGACACCGGCGAGGGTGAGGGCAAGCGGCGGCTGTGGCGCGCGGCAACCGACGCGCACGAGTGGAACGCCAGCGACTTCGCCGGTGACGAGGACGCGCAGACGGCCCTCGGCTGGCTGGTGCGCGACTACAGCCGGCACCTGGGGCAGCAGTTCGAGCAGTGGCTCGACGTCGAGGCGGACTGGCCACTGGCGTGGCGGGATGCCGCCGGGCTCGGCGACCAGCTGATCGTGGCGACGGCGGAGCAGGCGCAGGCGCTCAAGACGGAGCTCGAGCAGCTGCTGGCCCGGTACCGGCAGATCGGTGCGGGCCACCCGGACGCCCGGCGCCTGGCCGTGTACTCGGTGCTGTTCCCGGTGGACCTCGACGAGCGTCCGGAGGACGCCTGATGGGGGCCGGTGCCACCCGCCAGCACCCCGGGGTGACCGCCGCCACCGCCCGCCGCACCGTGCTGCTGCTGACGGCCACCCGCTGGTTCCCCGTCGGGCTGACCATCGGCGTCACCACGCTGCTCACCCTGCAGCGCGGCATGAGCGTCGCCCAGCTGGGCGTGATCCTGTCGATGCAGGGGTTCGTGGTGCTGGGCCTCGAGCTGCCGACGGGCGGGCTGGCGGACGCCGTCGGCCGGCGTCCGGTGCTGCTGGCGGCCTCGCTGGTGGGGGTCGCCTCGGGGCTCGTCTTCATCAACGCCCGCACGTTCGGCGCCTTCGTCGTCGCGCTGGCGCTGCAGGGCGTGTTCCGCGCCCTCGACTCCGGCCCGCTGGAGGCCTGGTACGTCGACACGGCCCGCGCCGACGACCCCGACGTGCGGGTGGAACCGACGCTGGCGCACGCCGGAACCGTGCTGGGGGTCGCCATCGCCGCCGGCGCCCTGCTGTCCGGTGGGCTGGTCGCCTGGCACCCTGTCACCTCGATGCCGGCGCTGGCGCTGCCGTACTGGCTGGCCCTCGGGTTCCAGGTGGTCAACGTGGTGGCGATCGCGGTGCGGATGCACGAGCACCGGCCGCACGGGGCCGCCGCGGGCCGCCGGTCGCCAATCCGAACCGCGCTGCGGTCCGCAGCCGGCGCCCCGCGCACCGTGCTGAACGGCGTCCGCGTGATGGCCGCCTCCCCGGTGCTGCGCGCCCTGGTGCTGGTCGAGGTCTTCTGGGCGACGGCGATGATCGGCTTCGAGACGCTGTTCCCCGTCCGGTTGGCGGAGCTGGCGGGCGGTCAGACGAGGGCCGGCGCGCTGATGGGTCCCGTGTCCGCCGCCGCGTGGGGGCTGTTCGCGGTCGGCTCGGCGCTCGCGGCCCGGGCCAGTCGGCGGATCGGCGTCGCCTGGACGGCGCTGCTGGCGCGGGTGCTGAACGGCGCACTCGTGGTGGTGATGGGGCTCATGGCAGGGCCGGTCGGCCTGGTCACGGCGTTCCTGCTGACCTACACCGTGCACGGTGCCGCCGGGCCGATGCACTCCACGCTGCTGCACCGGGAGGCCGGTGCCGGTACCCGCACCACCGTGCTGTCGATGAACTCGATGGTGTCCGGCGGCGCGTACACGCTGGGGCTGCTGGTGCTCGGTCCGCTGGCGGAGCACGCCGGCACGCCCGTGGCCATCGTCGTCGCCGGGGCCTTCAGCATCCTGGGCGCCGCCCTGTACTGGCCGGCCCTGCGGCACGAGCGGGCGACCCACGCGTCGGCGCAGGTCACCACTGCGGCCCCGGCGGAGGTGTAATCGAGCCGCTCCCGGCCCGTCACGCCAGGGCTTGACAGCGCTCCCACAGCGCACGACCGTTGCACGCACAGCCGGTCCGAGCACTGCATCCACCACGCCGGCTGCGACAACGGAGTCCACCGCCGACGCAGCGACGCGCCGGCCTGAGCAGTGTGGGAGCGCTCTCATGGCCCGACCAGCACGGAAGCTCGTCTCTCTGGCGGCAGCCGCCGCCCTCGTCCTGCTCACCGCCGGGGCCGCCGACGCCCACGGCATGCCCGGAGCACCGGGCAACCCGCTGCAGCCCGGCGCCCGGCTGTTCGTCAACCCCCACAGCACCACCCTCGACGCGATGCACCACCTCACCGGCACGGCCCGTGCCGATGCGCGCACGCTCGCCGGCTACCCCAGCGCCACCTGGTTCACCGGCGGTACGCCGCGCGCGGTGCAGAACGACGTCGCCAAGGTGGTCCGCGAGGCCGGGCAGCAGCGCAGCGTCCCCGTGCTCGTCGCCTACTACCTGCCCAACCGCGACTGCGGCCAGTACTCCGCGGGCGGCGCCCAGAGCACCGCGCAGTACGAGGCGTGGATCGACGGGCTGGCCCGCGGCATCGGCAACGCCCCCGCCGCCGTGATCCTCGAGCCCGACGGCCTGGGCCTGATCCCCAACTACGTCAGCCGGCTCGACGGCTCGACCAACTGCTCCATCGCCGGCGCCAACGCGGCCGACCGGTTCACGCAGCTGAACTACGCCGTCGACGCGCTGAAGGCGCACTCCCGCACGGCCGTCTACCTCGACGCGACGCACACCGCCTGGCAGAACGTCGGCGAGTCCGCCCAGCGGCTGCTCATGGCCGGCGTGCAGCGGGCCGACGGGTTCTTCGTCAACGCGTCCAACTACCAGCTCTCACCGAACCTCGCCGCGTACGGGCGCTGGGTGTCCTCCTGCATCGCGCTGGCCGAGCGGGACAGTGCCGCCGACCCGACCGCCTACGCCTTCAACGACAACTGCGGCAACCAGTACTGGAACGGCGGACCGGCCACCAGCTGGGCCGGCACCGGCATGGACAACGCACAGGTCTGGCGCAACGAGCCGTACAGCGGCAACGCCGCGGACCTGAAGTGGAACACCGTCGGCATCGACTCCCGCTACGCGGCCGCGCTGCGCAGCACGCAGCCGACGACGCACTTCGTCATCGACACCAGCCGCAACGGGCAGGGGCCGTGGACCGGTGGCACGCAGTACTCGGACAAGCAGGACTGGTGCAACCCTCCGGGCCGCGGCCTGGGCATGGTCCCGACGACGACCACCGGCACCCCGCTGCTCGACGCGTACCTGTGGATCAAGGTGCCCGGTGAGTCCGACGGTCAGTGCAGCCGCGGCACCGGCGGCACCACCGACCCGGAGTGGGGCGGCATCGTCGACCCCGCCGCCGGCGCGTGGTTCGCGGCGCAGGCGCACCAGCTGATCGCACTGGCCAACCCGCCGCTGGCGTAGGCGCCGGTGGCGCCGAGGCCGCTGGCCTCGCAGCGCAGGACGGCCGACGGCCGCCGCTCCCCGCCCTCCGCGGGAGGCGGCGGCCGTCGAGGCGTCAGCGTGCGGTGACGCCTCCCACTGTTGCCGCCGGGGGTCGGCAGCGCAGCAGCTCCAGGTCGGCGGCACCCGACACCTCGACGGCGCCTGCCGAGTGCGGGACCAGCAGCGTCTGCCCTGGTCGCAGGGGCACGACGGAGCCGTCGTCCGCCCGCAGCGTGCCCTGACCGCCGACGACCACGACCACCGCGAACCCGGGCTCCCACGTGACCGGCCCACGGGACCGCTCGGCGCGGAAGAACTCCGCGGCAGCGGGCAGCAGCGGGCCCACGGTGGAGGTGTCGGCACCGCGCAGCGCCTCGACCTCATCCGCCGACCAGGCGCGCCGGTCGACGGCCGCGAGCGCCGTGCCGAACCCGAGCCCGAGGTGGCCGAGCGCGGCACCGTCGATGCGGAAGCCGGCCCACTCCATGAGGATCGACAGGTCGGTCGGCTCCTGGAGCTCCACCACGAAGGCGCCCTCGCCGATCGCGTGCGGCAGGCCGGCCGGCACCAGCACGGCGTCACCGGCTCGCAGCCGCAGCGTGTGCATCGCACCGAGCATCGCGGCGGTGTCCTGGTGCTGCACCCAGCCGGCGAGCTCGTCCTCGGACACGTCCCGGGCGAACGCCAGGTGCACGTCGGCCGGCTCGAGGGCGATCCACGCCTCCGTCTTGCCGTGCGCGAGGCCCAGGTGCGCCGCGGCGAACTCCCGGTCGGGGTGCGCGTGCACCGGCAGCCGCTCCCCCGCGTCGAGCAGCTTGACGAGCAGGGCGGTGTCCGCGCCGAACCGCCGGACGTGGTCCTCGCCCAGCCACGCCACGGGGTCGGCGGCAACGACATCGCGCAGCAGCCACCCGTCGGGCAGACGGCTCAGCCCCAGGTCACGCTCGCCGAACAGCGGGGTGACCGAGCCGACCCAGTCCTCCGGCACGTGGTCGCCGTCGGCCGCGGCGCCCCGGAAGGCGCGGATACGGGCGCCCCCGGCGTAGAAGCGGTCCGCCGGCTGGTTCCCGGCGAGCTCCACCACGGTCATCTGCCCTGCTCCTCCTGTCGAGGCTCGTCTCCCGGCGCCGGGCGCAGGCCCACGCTGACGCCCGTCTGCCACTCGGCGCCCGGTTCCAGCACGGGTGCGCCCGCCGCCCAGCCGTCCCGCTCCGGTCCGAACAGGGGTGCGTTGGACGGTTCGACGCCCAGCACCCACGCCCGTTCCGCCGGCCAGGCCCAGGTGTTCAGCCGGGGCAGCGTGGCGACGGGCCACTCGACCACCACCTCGACCCCGGCGCCCGTGCCGGTCAGCACCGCGCTGGCCCGCTCGCCGGTGGTGGTGGGCCCACGGTGCTCCGCGACCACCGGCTCCAGGCCCACGGCCGGGCTCGGCAGCTCGAGCGGGTGGCGGCCCGCCGGCAGCGGCTCGCGCGTGACGTGGTCGCGGTACGGCACGCGCAGGCGCGCACCCGGCCGTAGCAGCGGTGCGCCGAGGTTGACGTGGTACAGCAGCGGGACGCCGACGGGCCGGTCGCCGACGTTGCGGACCACGTCGCGCACGTGCACCCACGGTGTCCCGGTCGGCACCACGACGTGGCGCTCGACGATGATGCGCGCACCGCCCAACGACGTGTGCGCCACGCTGCCGCTGACGTGCACCTCCAACGCCGAGGCCGTGCGCTCGCGCCACCACCGCACCTCGTAGGCGGACGTCAGGTGGTGGGTGCCGTGCTGACCGGACGCGCCCCGCGGCTCACCGATGTTGTCCGGCCCGCAGGTGGCCAGCAGCCCGCCGCGGAACCGCTCCTCCCAGCCCCACCCCGGGCCGGGGTCCACCGGGTTCGGCGACCGCCAGGCGACCGGCACGCCGCCCCACCACACGGGGCCGAGGTCCAGCCCTCGGTCCGGCAGCACGTCCACGGCCAGCCCACCGGCTGCCCGCACCACGAGCACCCGCTCACCACCGGCCCGCGTCACCTCGTCGACCGAGGCGACCGCGTCCGGCAGCGACACCATCCCGCTGTCGAGCAGCGCCGCCGCGTCAACCGGATCGGTCGGCCCGCTCATCCCCGCACCACCGCGGCGATCAGGCCGCCGACGAAGGTGTCGCCCAGCCCGATCGTCGTCGGCCGCGGCACGTCCAGGTCGAGCGCCGGGACGACGCAGACCTCGTCGCCCAGCAGCGCCTCGAGCTCCGCCGCGAACCGCGCGCCGGCGGCGTTGACCGGCCCGGCGCCCACCACGTCGTAGTCGACGGCGGTGAAGTCGTCGCCCAGCGCGTACCGGGCGCCCGCCATCGTGACGCCGCCGCGCAACGCGTTCCGCCACTCGCGGCTGCGAGGCCCGTACGTCAGCGCCCAGCACCCGCTGTGCACCAGCAGCGTGCGGGCCGGCACCAGCTGGTGCAGCGCCCGCAGGTGACCCACCATCGCCGGTGCGTCGAGCAGGTCCACCTGCTGCCCGACGTACGCCTGCATCTCGTCCTCGTTCATCCCGTACAGGTCCACGGCGTCCAGCAGCCGCTCGCGGACCAGCGCGCTGAGCGCCGGCACGTGGAAGCCGGCGTCCTCGTAGACCACCAGCGCGCCGGCCGGCAGCCGCCGCATGTGGCGGCGCAGGTCGTCCAGCCGCTCGGCGAGCATGTCCGCGTCGCGGATGGTGTTGAACCCCGAGACGAGGAACACGTCGGCCTCGGCCAGCACGGCGCCCAGCTGCTCGCTGAGCAGCAGCTCAGCGTTCGGCGGGTCGTTGGTGTAGATCAGCCGGTTGGGCCGCGGCGCCCGCAGCAGGTCCGGTCCCAGCTTCACGGTGGCACCGGCGGGGTACTGCACGATCAGGTGCGGGTCCGTCGAGTCCCGCTCGGCGCTGCACACGTAGGCCACGTCCGCCGGCAGCAGCCGCCGCACGTGGTCGTCGATGCTGACCAGGTGCACCGTGCTCGGCAGGTCGAGCTTCGCCATCGCGATCGCCGCCCGCACGCACGTGCCGCCCAGGGTGATCCGGGTGTCGAACCGGGCGGCGAACCGCTCGACGACGGCGGAGGAGGCGACGTACCGCTCTCCCCCACCGCCGTCGCGCAGGAACGCGAGGACCGTCCGCACCAGGTCGCGCTCCGAGTCGATCGGCAGCAGCCGGTCGAGCTCGTCAGCCGCGATCCCGTACGCCTCGGCGAGCGCCTGCACGGTCGGGTCGTCCCACGTGACCTCGTAGTCGACCGTGCCGCCGAGGCCCAGAACCGCGTTCTTCATGGCTCAGTACAACCTCAGAACAGCAGAGCCTTGCCGGCGGCGTCGAACAGGTCGATCTTCTCCGCCGCGGTGACCTTCATCGCCGCGATGCTCGGCGGCTGGATCGTGTTGGGCTCGCGCACCGTCGGGTCGGCCAGCACCTCGCGCATCCTGCGGTGGTAGCTCGCCTTGATGTCGCTGGAGATGTTGATCTTGTTGATGCCGAGCTTCACGGCCTGCGCGATCTCGTCGTCGGGGTTGTTCGACCCGCCGTGCAGCACCAGCGGGACGCCCACCTTGGCCTTGATCGCCTGCAGCAGGTCGAGCTTGAGCGCGGGCTTCATCCAGTCCGGGTACAGGCCGTGGCACGTGCCGATCGCGATGGCCAGGCTGTCCACGCCGGTCGCCTCGACGAACGCGACCGCGTCGTCCGGGTCGGTGTAGATGATCGTGTCCGAGCCGTCCTCGGCCTCGGCGTCCATCTTGCCGATGGTGCCCAGCTCGCCCTCGACGGACAGCCCGACGGCGTGCGCCGCCTCGACCACCTTGCGGGTGATCGCGACGTTCTCGTCGAACGGCAGGGCGGAGGCGTCGATCATCGTCGAGGTGAAGCCCGCCTGGATGCCGGTGAGCACCTGCTCGTAGGTGGCGCCGTGGTCGAGGTGGATCGCGACCGGGATGTGCGTGCGGTGCGCCGTCGCGATGATCGACGGCAGCAGGTCGACCCCGATGTGGCTGAGCTCGTCCGGGTGGATCGCAACGATCAGCGGCGCCTCCTTCTCCTCGCTGATCTCGACGATGCCCTTGTACATCGCCCAGTCGCTGATGTTGAACGCCGGGACCGCGAAGTTGTTCGCGTCCGCGACCGCCAGGATGTCCTTGCCACTCACCAACATGTTCGGTTCTCGCTTCCTTGTCTTTTCGAACGGTCCGACGGTCAGAGCTTCACGGCACCGGCGGTCATCCCGCCGATGAAGAAGCGCTGGAAGAAGAGGAAGAGCAGCAGCACCGGGACGGCGCCGAGCACGCTCATCGCCATCATCTGGTTCCACTCGTAGGAGTGCTGGCCCATGAGCAGCTGGATGCCGATCGGAACGGTCCGCATCTCGTTGGTCTTGGTCAGCGTGAGGGCGAACAGGTACTCGTTCCACGCGATCATGAACGTGTAGATGCCCACCGAGACGATTCCGGGGACGGCGATCGGCACCAGGATCCGCCACAGGGCACCGAAACCGCTGGCCCCGTCGACCTTGCACGCCTCGTCCAATTCGCGGGGAAGCGTGTTGAAATAGCCGGTCAGCATGATGATCGCGTACGGCAGCGTGAACACCATGTACGTGAGGATCAGACCCTGGTAGGTGTTGTACATCTTCAGCGCCACGACCAGCCCGAAATAGGGGATCAGCAGCGTGATGGGCGGCACCGCCTGGACGCTGATCACCACCATGTTGAGCACCCGCTTGAACGGGAACTCGTACCGGCTGAACGCGTAGGCGGCCAGGATGCCGACCAGCAGGGTCAGTGCGGTGACGCTGAGGGCCACGACGTAGCTGTTGCCGAAGTACCGCAGCTTGGTCGGGTCGGTGAAGATCTCCTTGTAGGCCTGCGTCGTGAAGCCGCTGATCAGCTTGGGCGGCGTGGCGAAGATCGCGACGTTCGGCTTGAACGAGTTCGACAGCATCCACAGCACGGGGAAGCCGGCGAACAGCCCGCCGGCCACCAGACCGAGGAGAAGGAACGCGCGCTGGGTGTTCTCGCGGCGCCGCTTGGCCGTTGTCGCCATGTCAGTCCCTCGCCTTCTGGTGCCGCACGTAGAAGAACGCGAGCGCCATCGACAGCAGCAGGATGATCACCGCGCTGGTGCTGGCCTGCGCGAACTGGTACCGGCTGAATGCGAGCTTGTAGGTGAACGTGCTCAGCATCTCGGTGACGTTGATGGGGCCGCCGCCGGTGGTCATCCAGATCAGCGCGAACTGCTGCGTGGTCCAGATGAAGTCCAGCAGCGCCATGCTGATGATGATCGGGCGCAGTTGCGGCAGCGTGACGCTGCGGAACTTCTGCAGCGGACCGGCACCGTCGACGGTCGCCGCCTCGTACAGCTCCTTGGGAATCCCCTGCAGGCCGGCCAGCAGGCTGACCATGAAGAACGGATATCCGGACCACACGTTGATGAAGGTCACCGCGTGCAGGGCGATCTCCGGCGACGCCAGCCACTCGACGTTCTTGTGGATCAGGCCCACGACGGTCAGCAGGTAGTTCACCACCCCGCTGGGGTCCAGCAGCATCCGCCACAGCACCGCGATGATCGCCACGGTGAACAGCCACGGGAGCACGTACACCATGCGGAACAGCGCCTTGGTGCGGTTGCCCAGCAGCGGGCTGTTCAGCATCATCGCGAAGCCCAGGCCGAGCAGCAGGTGCGCCACCACGCTGACGCCGGTGAAGTACAGGGTGTTCTTCACCGCGGTGAAGAACACCGGGTTGGTGAGCACCTTCACGTAGTTCTTCAGGCCGACGAACACGGGGTTCGGGTTGGTGATGACGTTGTCCTGGAACGAGTAGCCGATCACCATCGCGATCGGCAGGAACATCAGGACGACCAGCAGCACGACGGTCGGTGCCAGGTACCCGTACGGCGTCAGCCGGCGGCGCAGCACCGGCCAGTGCGCCCGGCGGCGGACCGCCGGCGCGGTGTCCGGCACCGCGTGCGTCGTGTGCGTGAGTGCAGACAACTGGAGGACCTCCTTCGGTGCGGTCCGCACCGGGACCCGTGCCTCGTTCCCGGTGCGGACCGCCACGTCGTCGAGCTCGGGGACTAGAACTCGCCGACCCACTTGGCCTGGGCGTTCTTCAGCGCGTCGTCCACGGACTGCTTGCCGTCGAGCGTGCTCTGCAGCTGCTCGCCGAAGTCACGCATCAGCTGCTCGGAGACCGGCAGACCCACGAACTCGTTCGCCGGGGTGCCCTGCTTGTAGATCTCGAAGGCGGACTTGAACAGCGGGTCGCTGTTGGAGAAGTCCGGCGTCGAGCCGGTGTTCCCCGGGAAGGCGTTGGCCAGGGTGGACATCTTGGAGTTGACGTCCTTGCTCAGCAGGTACGAGACCAGCTTGAACGCCTCGGCCTTGTGCTTGCTGTTCTGCGCGATGCCGATGCCCCACGAGGCGTACGGGATGCCGCGCTTGCCCGAGTACCCGTCAGCAGCCGGGATGGCCGAGATGCTGAACTTGAGGTTCGGGTTCTCCTTGCGGATCAGGTTGATGTGCGCGAGCGAGTCGATCATCATCCCGACGCGGCCGTTGGTGAACTGCTCGACCTTGTCCTGCTCCTTCATGGTGAAGGATCCGGGGGCGATGACCTTGGCGTCCCACAGGTCCTTGACGAACTGCGTCCCGGCCTTCACGTCGGAGTTGGTCAGGTCGGGCTTGCCGTCCTTGAGCATCGAGCCGCCGGACGCCCAGACCCACGACATGACGTCGTTCTGCACGCCGTTGGGCGCGTCGAGCGACAGCGGGAGCACCCACCCGGAGGCGGCACCGCCGGCCGTGATCTTCTTGGCCGCGTCCATGAACTGCGTGCGGGTCGACGGAGGTGCGGTGACCCCCGCCTTGCTCAGCAGGTCGTCGTTGGTGAACAGCGGGTAGACGAAGTTGAGCACCGGGATCATGTAGGTCGAGTCGTCGAGCTTGACCTGGCTGACCAGCTGGCTCTCGTCGTAGCCGTTCTGCTTCATCAGCGCCGACAGGTCCGCGATGGCGCCCTGCTTCTTGAAGTCGCTCACCCAGGCACCGTCGAGGCCGACGACGTCCGACATGGTGCCCGATGCGGCCCCGGCGACCACCTGCTCCTTGGTCGAGGCGTACGGACCGCTGAGCAGCTTCACCTCGATGTTCGGGTTCTGCTTGGTGAAGTCGTCCATGAGGCCCTTGAGCGCGCCCGCGGGCAGCTCCGGCTCCCACCACTGGGCGAACTCGAGCGTGACCTTCCCGCCGCTGTCGCCGCTGGACGCCGACGTGCTGGACGACGAGCCGCTGCTGCAGCCGGCCGTCACCGCGAGCGCCGCTACGCCGAGGACCGCCACAGCGGCCCGAACTGCATGAGCACCGTTGCTCATCTCGCTCCTCTCTGAGACCTGCGAGATCGTGCGCCTCGATGCGCACTTCTGCGTGTTCGTGCAAAGTAACGCAGCCTCGCTTCGGCGCGCAAGGGTTGCTGGACGCTCGTCCCATAACGATCCGGGGTGGGAGCGCGTGCATGCATGCGGTGGAGGCGTGCGGTTATGTGCTACTACTTGCGCATGTCCGCTTCAGCATCCGAGGGCGTCGCGACGCGGCGACTGCCTGCCGGCCGCAAGGCCGAGCTCGCCGCCTACGTGGCGGAGGCCGGTGAGGTGACCGTCGCCCGCCTCGCGGAGCACTTCGACGTCTCGCCGGACACCATCCGCCGGGACCTCGACCAGCTGGACGCCGACGGCGTGCTGATCCGCACCCACGGCGGCGCCGTCAGCCTCACCGCCAACCCGCGCCCGGACACCGGCCTCGACGTGCGCCTGCGCCTGCGGGCGGACGCCAAGGAGGTGATCGGCCAGCTCGCCGCCACGCTGGTCGAGGACAACGCCGCCCTCATGGTCAACGGCGGCACCACCACGCTCGCCCTCGCCCGGCACCTGCGGGACCGCCGCGACCTGACCATCGCCACCAACAGCCTGCGGCTGCCGGCCGAGATCTCCCCACAGTCCATCCGCGACCTGTACGTGTTCGGCGGCTCCGTGCGGCTGGCCGCCCAGGCGACCGTCGGCCCGGTCGGCATCCCGATGTCGGTGTCCGGCGGCGACCTCGATATCCGCTGCGACCTGGCGTTCATCGGCGTGGGAGCGGTCTCGGCGGACAGCGGCTACTCCACCAGCAACCTGTCCGAGGCGTCGATGATGGCGGAGATGATGCGCCGGGCGTCCCGCGTGGCGGTGCTCGCCGACTCCTCGAAGTTCGGCCGCCGCCTGTTCGCCCAGATCGCCGAGCTGGACCGCGCCGACTACCTGATCACCGAGGTGGCCCCGCCGGAGGCGCTCCAGGACGCGCTCGACCGCTCCGGCGTGCGGGTGCTGCACCCGGGCTCGGTCGACCTGGCGGTCCACGCACCGACGACCGAGGACTGACCGCCGGACCCTCGCATCTCCTCGCCAGGTGCGGGCCGCGCGGCTGGCGCGGCAGTCGGCCCTTCGGCGCCTGCGGCGTTACGGTGCTCGCTGGCACGCCGTCCCGGCTCTGTCGCTCACCGTGGAGCGCTCGGTGGCTGCCGGCAGCGTGCGAGAAGGGCGTGGCCGTGGACGACCCGACGACGGTGCTGGTGGTCACCCCCAGCCTGGGCGGCCACTACTTCGGCCAGCTGCTGGCCGGTGTCACCCGGCAGGTGAGCCAGGCGGGCGGACGGGTCGTCGTGGTCGAGACGCTGCCCGAGTCCGCGCCGCGGGACGAGGCCGGCGAGCCGGGCGACTTCTCCATCCCCGTCGCCTGGTCGCACGTGCGCGGCGTCGTCTCCATCACCACCGCGGCCGGCGCGGAGTACCTGCGGCGGCTGCGCGAGACCGGACGGCCCGTGGTGCTCTCGAGCACCCTGATGCCGGACTTCCAGGCACCCGCGGCGATGCCGGACAACCATGGCGGGGTCGTGGCCGCCGTGGAGCACCTGGTCGGGCACGGGCACACCCGCATCGGCTTCGTGGGCAACTTCGCCCAGCAGGACATCCGCGACCGGTACGAGGCGTACCGCCAGGCGCTGGCCGCCAACGGCCTGGAGCTCGACCCCGCCCTCGTCCTGCGCGCCCCGAACAACGGGGAGACGGGCGGGGACGAGGCCGCCCGTCTGCTGCTCGCCGCCGACGCCCGTCCCACCGCGCTGATGGTCGCCACCGACCGCAACGCCCTCGGCCTGATGCGCCGGCTGACCGCCGCCGGGATGGTGCTGCCGGACGAGCTGGCGATCATCGGCTTCGACAACATCGAGGCGGGCGCCTTCGCCGTCCCCGCCCTGTCCACCGTCGACCAGCGCTTCGACGAGGTCGGGGCGCTGGCCGCCACGCTGGTGCTCGCGGCGATCGGTGGTGAGCAGGTGCCGAGCGCGGTCTTCACGCCGCCGGTGGGTGCCCTGACCCTACGGACGTCCTGCGGCTGCTCCGCGGAGCCGCGGCCACGTGGTGCAGCGCCGGCCGAGCATTCCGCGGGCCCGGCTCCGCGCGTCCGGCTCGAGCGCGCCCTCACCGCCGTGCTGCTGGGCGACGAGAGCCGCATCGCGCCCGTCCGGACGGCGGTCCGGGCCGCGGTGGGTGCCGTCGAGCGGATGCTGACGTCCGCGGGGCCGGCCACCGAGGCGGAGGTGGACGTGCTCGTCCTCCTGGTGCGCAGCCTGACGTCCCGGCCGGACGCACTGCGGCGGGTGATCGAGGCGGTGTCGCGGTACGCGTCGGAGGTCGTCGTCTCCCCCGTGCAGGTCTCCGCCTGGGGCACGGTCGCCACCGCGCTGTGGCGGCTGCAGGCCAGCGCCCTGCTGCGTCAGGTCGAGGAGACCGAGGAGGCGATGGCCGAGCAGTACGTCGTCGACGCCGCCCTCCTCGACACCACCCAGACCGACCCCCGCACGCTCGGCTGGCTCGCCGGCACCCACGTCCGGGCGGCCGTCCTGGCGCTGCGCGTCGAGGAGCGGTCCGACCAGCTCCTCGACGTGGTCGGCGCGTACGACGTCGGCGACACCCTGGCGCACCACGTCGGTACGCGCACCGCCGTCGAGTCGTTCCCCCCGACCGAGCTGCTGGACCTGCTGCACGACGACCGCGAGATCTGCGTCGTCGTACCGGTGCGCACCAGCACCCACGACTGGGGGCTGCTCGCCCTGGTCGGTGCCGTGGACTCGGCGTCCACGCGCGAGACGTACCAGCACTGGGCCGGGCTGCTGTGCACGGCCCTCGAGTCCCGCCGGCTGCAGGAGGAGGTCCGCCGCAGCTCGCTCCACGACGCGCTGTCCGGCCTGCCCAACCGGCGCCTGTTCCTGGAGCGGCTCACCGCGGCGATCGACCGCCGCGAGCGCACGGGGACCCCGTTCGCGGTGCTGTTCCTCGACCTCGACGGCTTCAAGCTGATCAACGACGCCCTGGGGCACCGGGCGGGCGACCGGGTGCTCGCGGCCGTGGGCGACCGGATCCGCCGCGAGCTGCGCTCGGTGGACACCGGGGCGCGGTTCGGCGGCGACGAGTTCGCGGTGCTGCTGCACGACACCGGCCCCGAGGGGGCTCTCCGCGTGGCGCAGCGGGTGCAGGCGGTGCTGGCCGAGAAGCTGGACCTGGACGGGGCCGACGTCGCCGTGCAGGCGAGCATCGGCGTCGCCACCGGCAGCGTCGGCCAGGAGTCGGCCGAGGACGTGCTGCGCGACGCAGACGCCGCGATGTACCGCGCCAAGTCGCGGGAACCGGGCGCGGTGGCCTTCTTCGACGACGCGATGCGCGCGCACGTCGTCCGGCACCAGCACCTGCACGCCGAGGTCCGCAGGGCGCTCGCCGAGCACCAGTTCGAGGTGTTCTACCAGCCGATCGTCAACCTGACGTCCCACCGCACGGACCGGTTCGAGGCCCTGGTCCGGTGGCACCACCCCGAACGCGGCGTGGTGCTTCCCGACGAGTTCCTGCCGGTGATGGAGGAGACGGGGCTGATCGTCCAGCTGGGCCACTGGGTGCTGGCCGAGGTGTGCCGGCAGCTGGCCGAGTGGGGTCCCGACGTGGTGAACGTGGCGGTCAACCTGTCCGACCGGCAGTTCTGGCACCGCGGGCTGCTGCCCCGTGTGCTGGACGCGCTGTCCCGCAACGGCCTGACCCCGGACCGGCTCACCCTCGAGGTGACCGAGGGGGTGCTGATGCGCCGCCCCGAGGTCGCCCTGCACCTGATGCAGGAGCTGCACGACGCGGGCCTGCGCCTGCACATCGACGACTTCGGCACCGGCTACTCCTCGCTGGAGACCCTGCACCGCTTCCCCGTCGACGCGTTCAAGATCGACCGGTCGTTCATCCGCGGGCTGGCCTCCGGGGACCGCAGCACCGAGCTGATCACCGCGCTCGTGGACCTCGGCCGCTCGCTGGGGGTGGCCGTGGTGGCCGAGGGCGTCGAGACGGACGACCAGCTCGAGTTCCTGCAGCGGATCGGCTGCGTCACCGGTCAGGGGTACCTGTTCATGCCGGCCGTCACCGGCGAGCAGGCCGGTGCCCTCCTCGGCCGGGACCTCGCCGAGCAGCCGCACGCCCACCAGCCGTACGCCGACCAGCCGTAGCCCTGTGCTGCCCCGTCAGCGCAGCGGGTACCAGCGGGCCCCGTACCGGCGGGTGGTCCGGCTCGACTCCACGACCACCAGCTCGTCGATCCGGCGCACCACGGCGCGTCCGACGTCGGACGCCTCCTGGTCGTCCGGCGCCTCGAACCGCACCACCACCAGCGCCTGACCCCGGCGGATCTCGACGGTCCCGGCCTCGACCGCCGTCAGCGCGCGCGCCGTGTCGACCGCCGTCGGCAGCACGTCCGCGGGGTCGACCCCGCGGTGCAGCGCGCCCAGCGCCATGGTCACGCGGTACGACGGCATCGCCGCGCAGCCTACGGCGCGGCAGGAACGACCTCGGAACGGGCCCCGGGACGGCCCGCCGATCGGCAGGATGGGCACGCCCGCACCGCGCCGGGTCCGTCGGGACGGCGCCATCGCCCCGGGCCCGCCGATCGCCGAGGAGGGCCGTGCCCACGCCCGTCCGCGCCGCCCATGCCGCCGAGCTGCGCGACCTGGGCTCCGCCGCCGTGCGCGAGTACCTGAGCAGCCGTTCCGGGCTGCCGGGTCCCCGCGCCAACCTCGAGCTGATGCAGGCGTTCGCCGACGTGGCGGCGCCCGCGCTGATCCACGAGCTCAGCCGGGACGACGACGTGTACCTGCGCTGCTGCGGCACCGTCGGCCTGGGCCGGCTGTACCTGGAGGGCGACGACGACGAGCGCGCCGGGTTGCGCGGCCGGCTGACCCGGCTGGCCCGCGACGAGTCGTGGCGCGCGCGGGAGGCGACCGCCATGGCGGCGCAGCGGATCGGTGACGGCGACCCGGCCGCCGTCCGGACGATCGCCGGTGCCTGGGCGTCCGACCCGGACCCGCTCGTGGCACGCGCCGGCATCGCCGCTCTGTGCGAGCCGCGACTGCTGCGCGACCCGCTCACCGCCACGGCTGCGCTGGCGGCCTGCGCGGCCGCGACCGGCACGCTGCGGACCGTGCCACCCCAGGGCCGGCGCACGGAACCCGTTCGCGTGCTGCGGCAGGCGCTCGGCTACTGCTGGAGCGTCGCCGTGGTCGGCGATCCCGCCGCCGGGCTGCCGGCCTTCGAGGAGCTGCGCCGACGCGCGGCAGACGACGCCGACCTGACGTGGGTCGTCACGTCCAACCTCGGCAAGCACCGGCTCCGACGCCTGCTCGACTGACGGGCTGACGCCGCACGGCCCAACGGCTGTGCCTCAGCCGGTCAGCCCCTGCGGGCGGGCTCTGCGGTCAGGCTCTGCGGTCCACCGTCGTCCCGCCGCCCGGCGGCACACGGCGTTCCTCCCTGCTGACCAGCTCGGGCGGAAGCAGCGCCGCCACCACCGCGACGGCGCCGACCACCAGGGCGGACGCACCGCTGCCGATGCCGCTGACCTGCGACAACGCGTAGCCGAGGGCCAGCGTCACCGCCACGGCGCCGACCGAGATCGCCGTCACGCGGGTGCGCCGACCCTCCGGCAGGCGACGCCGCACGGTCACCAGCACCAGCACCAGCCACCCGATGCCGGCGACGCCCGCCGCCACCATGAACCCCGCCAGCACGGCGACCAACCCTGCCCAGTCGCTGCTCGACGCGACGCCGGCCAGCAGGGCGGCCAGGCCGCCGAGCGCCACGGCGACGAGCCCGACCACCAGCAGCCCGACCACCCAGAAGCCCACCACCGACCGCGGCCGGGCGGCCGGCGGCGCACTGCTCCCGGTCGCGACGACGGTCGGCGCCTGAGCGGCATCGGCGCCTACGGGTGCCGGCAGCGCCGACGCGGAGGGGCTCACAGGGGCGGCAGCATCGTCGGGCACGGCCCCGCCTGCGGGCGTCTGCTCGTCGGAGGTCATGCGCCGGACCTTAGCCCCGGCTCGCGCACCGGCGATGCCGCCGTGCGAGTATCGAGCGCATGACTGCCGAGCCGACTGCCGCGCCCTCGTCCCAGTTCCCCGTCCCGCCGCTGCCCAACGCCGACGACACGGCCCTGTGGGTGGAGCGCACGGGCCACCGTCGCTACACCGGCCGCAGCTCGCGCGGCGCGGAGGTGCTGATCGGCTCGGTCGGTGACGAGGGCTGCTTCAGCCCGGGCGAGCTGCTGAAGATCGCGCTCGCCGGCTGCGCCGGGCTGTCGATCGACAACGGGGTGTCCCGCCGGCTCGGCGAGGACGTGCCGGTGACGATCACGGTCGGTGGCCTGGGCGACGAGGCGGAGGACCGCTACCCCGCCCTGGCGGACGACGTGCGGATCGACCTGTCGGGCCTGGACGAGGCCACGCGCGAGCGGCTGCTCGTGGTGATGCGCCGCGCGATCGACGAGCACTGCACGGTGGGCCGCACGCTGAAGGCGAGTGCTCAGGTGACCACCACCATCAACGGGGCCGGCTGATGGTGGCCCCCGTCGAGAAGCTGCTCGACAAGGCCGTCGCCATCCCGTCGGCCACCATCCACGCGCACGTGCAGAAGGTGCGCTCGCGCAACCCGCACGCGACGCCCGAGCAGGTGGTTCGGCTGCTGGAGAAGGAGTACCTGGCCGTCGTGCAGGTCGCGGGAGGGGCCGTGGGCGCCGTCGCCGCGGCACCCGCGGTGGGCACCGGCACGGCGTTCGCGCTGACGGTGAGCGACGTGGCGACGTTCTTCGGCGCCTCGGCGGCGTTCGCCCTGGCCGTCGCCTCGGTGCACGGCATCGACGTCGCGGACACCGACCGGCGCAAGGCCCTGCTGCTCGCGTCGATCCTCGGCGAGTCCGGGGCAGCGGCCGTGCAGGACGCCGCCGGCATCGGCTCGGTGCGGGTGGCCCGGTCGCTGCTGACCCGGATGCCGCTCGCGACGGTGCGGAAGGTGAACTCGACGCTGACGCGGCGGATGATCCGGCGGCAGGTCGCCAAGCAGGGCGGGCTGGCGCTGGGTCGGCTCGCCCCGTTCGGCATCGGCCTGGCGATCGGCGTGGCCGGTGGGCGGGCGCTGGCGCACACCGTGATCGACGGGTCGCGCATCGCGTTCGGCCCCGCGCCGGCGGTGTTCCCGGAGATGCTGGTGATCGCCCCGACGGCGCCGCAGATCCCGACGGCACCGCATATCGAGCGTCGCTGAGCGGTCGGGGTGCGCGGCCCTCACGACCGCACGTACCGCCGGCCCCGGCTCACCAGCGGGAGTGCACGTGCTCCCGGATGCGCTCGTCGTACACGTCCCGCAACGCGTCGAGCGTCTCGGCACTGAGCGGCGGCACCTCGGCCGCCCGGGCGTTCGCCTTGGCCTGCGCCGGGGTCCGCGCACCGGGGATGACGACGGAGACGCCCGGCTGGTCGATCACCCAGCGCAGCGCCAGCTGGGCGGTCGTCGCGCTCGGCGGCGTCAGCGCCGCGACCTCGCGGGCCGCCGCCACCCCGACCTCGTAGGGCACGCCGGAGAACGTCTCGCCGACGTCGAACGCCTCGCCGTGCCGGTTGTAGCTGCGGTGGTCCGTGGGCGCGAACTGCGTCTGCTCGTCGTACCGGCCGGACAGCAGGCCGGACGCCAGCGGCACGCGGGCGATGATGCCGACCCCGGCCTCGGCGGCCGCCGGCAGCACCTGCTCGAGCGGCTTGCGCCGGAACACGTTGAGGATGATCTGCACCGAGGCGACGTTGGGCCGGGCGATCGCCGCGAGCGCCTCCTCGACCGTCTCCACCGAGACGCCGTACGCGGCGATCCGCTTCTCCTCGACCAGCACGTCCAGGTCGTCGTACGTCTGCTCGCGCAGCAGCACCTCGGTGGGCGGGCAGTGCAGCTGCACCAGGTCGAGGGTGTCCGTGCGCAGGTTCTCGCGGGAACGGTCGGTCCAGCGGCGGTACGCGTCGAGCGTGTAGGCACCGGCGACGTGCGGGTTCGCGCGCCGGCCCATCTTGGTGGCCACCGTCAGCCCGGAGGAGGCGCCGCCGCGGCTCGCGACGAACCGCCCCACCAGCCGCTCGGAGCGCCCGTCGCCGTACACGTCGGCGGTGTCCAGCATCGTCACGCCGGAGTCCACCGCGGCGGCGAGCACGCCGAGCGCGACGTCCTCGCCGACCTCGCCCCAGTCACCGCCGAGCTGCCAGCAGCCCAGCCCCACCACGGACACGTCACGGCCGGTGCGGCCCAGGACCCGGTGCTCCATGCGGGCGACCCTACCCCGGGCGAAGATCGGTGCATGGAGCGCGAAGCGGTGGTGACCAGGCGCATGCCGGGCTCGGCCCAGCAGGTGTGGGACGCGGTGACGGATGCGCGCAACCACGCCCGGTGGATCCCGATGACCCGGGTGCGCACCGACGGGCCGCCGCGGGTCGGCGGGCGCATCGAGGCGGTGTCCGGGCCGGGTGCGCGGCACGGCGGCCCCGGGGTGGTCGACCGGATGCGGATCGACAGGTACGACCCGCCGGAGGCCGGCCGGCCCGGCATCGCCGTCTACCGCAAGGTCGGCCCGGTGATGCACGGCAGCGCGACCATCGTCGTCGTCCCCGACGGTCCGCACGGCGCCGTGGTGCGCTGGTCGGAGCGCGTGCACCTGGTGGGACCCCTGCCGCACGCCTGGACGGCGGCGCTGCTGGCGCCCGTGTTCGACGCCATGCTCCGCCTCGCGCTCGCCCGCGCCTCTCGCACAACGGATCGACGCACCTCGGCGTGATCACGCAACAGATCGGCTGCCGACGGCAACCGAATGGCACCGGCATTCGTGCAGACCGCCTCGTACCCTCGAGTGGACCCGCGACGAGGCGGCCCGCCTGACCGCAGCGCGGGACCGGCACCCCGGCCCGCACCGACCCGCCGAGGAGACCCATGACGACGCACGCGCCCGGAGCCACCGCCCGCCGCTACCTGATGTGCGAGCCCACGTTCTACACGGTCTCCTACGAGATCAACCCGTGGATGCACAAGGACCAGCCGACGGAGACGGCGCTCGCGGTGCAGCAGTGGCGGCGTCTGCGGGACACGTACCTCGACCTGGGCCACACCGTCGAGCGGATCGACCCGATCCCCGGCCTGCCGGACATGGTCTACGCCGCCAACGGCGCGACCGTCGTCGACGGCATCGTCTACTCCGCACGGTTCCGCTACCCCGAGCGCCAGCCGGAGGGCCCGGCGTACCAGAAGTGGTTCGCCGACCGCGGGTTCGTCACGCACACCGCCGCCCGGATCAACGAGGGCGAGGGCGACATGCTGGTCGTCGGCCGGCTGGTCCTGGCCGGCACCGGGTTCCGCACCGAGCGGTCGGCGCACGCCGAGGCGCAGGAGCTGTTCGGCCACCCGGTGATCTCGCTGGAGCTGGTGGACCCGCACTACTACCACCTCGACACCGCGCTGGCCGTGATCTCCTCCGACCCGGCGGACCCGCAGGTCGCCTACTACCCGGCCGCCTTCTCGGCCGGTTCGCGGGCGGTGCTCGAGCAGCTGTTCCCGGACGCCCTGCTGGCCACCGAGCGGGACGCGCAGGCCCTGGGCCTGAACATCGTGTCCGACGGGCAGCACGTGGTGCACGCGCCCGGTGCCGTCGACCTGGCCGCGAAGCTGCGCGAGCGCGGGTACGACACGATCGCGGTCGACACCTCCGAGCTCCTCAAGGGCGGCGGCGGTGCCAAGTGCTGCACGCTGGAGATCCGCTCCTGACCGACGGACGCCTGACCGAGGAGCCCGCATGGACACCGTCGTGACCGGCCGGTCCGCCGCGAGCTCGCTGGCGCCGAACTACCACCCGCTGCCCGTCACCCTGGCGACCGGCGAGGGGTCCTGGGTGACCGACGTCGACGGGCACCGGTACCTGGACCTGCTCGCGGCCTACTCGGCGCTGAACTTCGGTCACCGGCACCCGGCGCTGGTCGCCGCGGCGCACCACCAGCTCGACCGGCTCACCCTCACGTCGCGGGCGTTCAGCCACGAGCTGCTCGAGCCTTTCGCGCACGCTGTGGCCGGGCTGGTCGGACCGCTGCTGACCGAGCCCGACCCGCTGGTGCTGCCGATGAACACCGGGGCCGAGGCGGTGGAGACGGCCATCAAGGCGGCCCGCAAGTGGGGGTACGAGGCGCGCGGGGTGCCCGACGGGCTGGCGACGATCGTCGTCGCGGAGGGCAACTTCCACGGGCGGACGACCACGATCGTGTCGTTCTCCGACGACCCCGACGCCCGCCGCGGCTTCGGGCCCTACACGCCGGGGTTCCGGCTGGTGCCGTACGGCGACGCGTCCGCGCTGGTCGACGCGATCGACGACACCACGGTCGCCGTGCTGCTCGAGCCCGTCCAGGGCGAGCAGGGCGTCGTGGTCCCGCCCGACGACTACCTGCCCGCGGTGCGGGCGGCGTGCACGGCCCGCGGCGTGCTGCTGGTCGCCGACGAGGTGCAGTCGGGACTGGGCCGCACCGGCAGCACCCTGGCGTGCGAGCGCTGGGGCGTCCGGCCGGACCTGGTCACGCTCGGCAAGGCGCTCGGCGGGGGGATCGTGCCGGTGTCCGCCGTGGTCGGCCGGTCCGACGTGCTCGGGGTGCTGACGGCCGGCACGCACGGGTCGACGTTCGGCGGCAACCCGATGGCGTGCGCCGTGGGGCTCGCCGTGGTGGGCCTGCTGTCCACCGGCGACCTGCAGCGGCGGGCGCTCGACCTCGGTGCGGTGCTGCGCGAGCGCCTCGACGCACTCGTGGCCGACGGTCTGCTGGCGCGGGTGCGGACCATCGGGCTGTGGGCAGGTCTGGACGTGGACGCCTCCCGCGCCGGCGGTCCGGCGACCGGCCGCGAGCTCGCCGAGCGGCTGCTGGCGCGTGGCGTGCTGGCGAAGGACACCCACGGTGCGACGATCCGTCTCGCACCGCCACTGACCATCACCGACCAGGACCTGCACCTGGCGCTGGATCGGCTCGCGGACGCGCTCCGCTGAGCCCGTGGTGGGCGGCCGCAGGGCTCGCGGCCGCCCACCACGTCATCACGGGCGCGCCGCGGCTGCGGCTCGACCGCGCGTCCGGCGGGCGTCGCGTCCGCGTCGGACGCGCTCCGGCGTCAGTTGAACTTCACCGCGCCGTACAGCCAGCCACCGTCGAGCGCCCCGCCGACCGCCATGCTCGAGACGTCGGTGCGCAGCATCTGCGCGTTGTGCGACGGCGAGCGGGACCAGGCGCCGACCAGGGCGGACGCGCTGCCGTTGCTGATGCAGCCGACGATGTTGTCGAACCCCGAGTGCCAGATGCCGCCGGCGTCCGCCATGTCGAGCGCGTGCCCGACGAGCGTCCCGGACCGTGACACCGACAGCGCCGGGAGCCCGTTGCTGGCGCGGTAGTCGTTGATCGCCGCACCGATCGCCCCGACGGACGACTCCGCACCGGGGGTGCCCACCGGGGCACCGGGGCAGACCAGGCCGCCTGCGGGGATGGCCATCGGACCGGCCGACGGCGCCTGCGGAGCGCTCACCGCGGGGGCCGAGCTGCGGACCGTCCGCGTGCTGCGCGTCGACTGCTGGGCCGCCTGCTGCGCCGCGGCCTGTGCCGCCGCCTGCGCCGCCGCCTGCGCCGCAGCCTGCTCGGCGGCCACCCGTGCGGCGTCCGCGGCCTGCCAGGCCTGCTCGGCGTCCGCGACGGCCTGGTCCTGACCGGCCAGCCCGCTGGCCCCGGCGCGGAGCGCGGCGATGCTCACCGTCTGGCCGCCCAGGATCGCGGAGACGGAGACGATGCCGCTCTGCAGCGGCGCGCGCAGGTCGTCACCGACGTGCGGTGCGGCCGCCAGCGTGCCGTTGGCGTGCGTCAGGGCCGTGGTGGTCGCCGCGACGGCTGCCGCCCGTGCTGCGGCCAGCTCTGCCGATCCCGCGGTGGAGACGTCGTCGCGGGCGGCCGTGTCCCCCGCGAGGGCCGTCAGCGCCTGCGCCGTCCGCGCCTGTGCCGCGTGCTGCTGCTCGGCCGCATCGGCCCGCTGCTGCTGCACCACCGTGCCCGCCACCACCAGGACGGCGACGGCACCGAACCCGACCAGCATCGTCGCGGTCCGCCGGCGGGGCGCCCCGACGGGGCCCTCCGGACCGCTGCGCTGGGTGGGGACCCGGTCGAGCGTGCCGGGAGCGGCGTACCGCTGGGGGACGTCCGTGGTGCGCACCGTCGTCCCGGCCGCCCCCTCGGAACGCTGCGTGTCCACCGCGTCCACCGTGCACCTCCCGCTCGCGAGTCAAAGGCCACCAATAACGGCCTCATCGCCGATTGTGCTGGTTATCGGCGCATTCGCTACAGGACCAAAGGAATTCCATCGGTGTAGTTCGTGTGATTTCGACCGCTTTTTCTAGTATCGAATCGGACATTCTTCACATGTAGGGAGGAATGGTGTCGGCCCGAACGGATCTGCCTCCGCGCGCCCGGCGGGCATCATGGGGCCGTGCACGACGACCGCCCGCACCCCATGGACGCCCTCGACGCCGCGATCGTGCGGGAGCTGGCGCTCGACGCCCGCGCCACCTACGCACAGGTCGGCCACGCCGTCGCGCTGTCCGCACCCGCCGTCAAGCGCAGGGTGGACCGGCTCCGGGACGAGGGCGTGATCCGGGGCTACACCGTCCGGCTCGACCCCGCGGCGCTCGGCTGGCAGACGGAGGCCTTCGTCGAGCTGTTCTGCCACGGCAGCACCAGCCCGGCGACCATGCAGGCCGCGATCGAGCAGTACCCGGAGGTGATGGCGGCCAGCACCGTCACCGGTGACGTCGACGTGGTGCTCCAGGTGCGCGCGCGGGACATGCGGCACCTCGAACGCGTCGTCGAGCGGCTCGCCGCCGAGCCGTTCGTGGCGCGCACCCGCTCGACGATCGTCCTCTCAGCTCTCGTGCGTCGGCCGGAGGTACCGCCGGCCCCGACCGAGTGACGCAGGCTCCGGCCTACTGACGAAAGGGCCGACCGACGAGAGGTCAGCCCGAGGGACGCGGGCTCAGGCCGCGGCCTGCTCGGCGTCCACTCCCTTGGTCACCACCAGCACGGGGCACTGCGCGTGGTGCAGCACCGCCTGGCTGGTGGAGCCGAGCAGCAGCCCGGTGAAGCCACCCCGGCCCCGCGAGCCGACCACCAGCAGGTCCGCCTCGCCCGACATCCCGGTCAGCACGGCGGCACCCGTGCCGTCCAGCACGCGACGCTCGATCGTCAGCCCCTGTGCCTCGTCCGCCACCCGCTCGAGCACCAGCGCCAACGACTCCTCGATGTCCGCCAGCACCGCACGGTGGTCGACCGGCTCTGGCAGCCAGGCCAGCACCCCGGTGACCGTGTTCACCGGCACGGCGGACACCACCACCACGGTCGCCTGCCACCGTCGGGCCTCCCGCAGGGCGCAGCGCAGCGCCAGCTCGGACTGCGGGGAGCCGTCGACACCGACCATCACGCGGCGCACCGGCGTCACCGGAGGGACCGGGGCGTCCGTCGGCTCCTGCGCGCCCCGGGCGGCCCGGAGCGGCACCACCACGGTGGGGCACTTGGCGTGCGCAGGCAGCGCCGAGGAGACGGTGCCGAGCAGCCGCTCGGCGAACCCGCCACCGCCTCGGGTGCCGACCACCACCAGGCCGACCTCACGGGACTCGTCCACGAGCACCGCGGTGGCGTCGCCCACCGCCACGTGGCTGGTGACGGGCAGGCCGGAACCGGCGACCCGGGCGAGCGCCTCGGTCAGCACCGCCTCCGCGCCGGCGCGGATCGCCGAGTCGTCCAGAGCGGCGTACCCGCCGTCCAACGAGGCCGCCGCGAACGACGGGAGCGCGTAGCTGCACACCAGCCGCAGCCCCCACTGCCGCACCCGTGCCTCCTGCGTCGCCCAGTCCAGGGCGTGCAACGCAGCGTCCGATCCGTCCAGGCCCACCAGGATCACGTTCTCGTGCGACATGATCGGTACCTCCTTCAGCCCATCGTGGCACGCCCTTGACGCAACGATGGGATGAACCGGCTCAGCCACTGGTTCGCGCCGACGTCAGGTCATCGGCGGCCCATGCCACCTGCCGGGAGCACACGACCTCCTGCGTGTCGGTCGGCCCTGCTTCAGTTGGCCCGTGCACGAGGTCGTCGTCGGCGCGCTGGTTCGGGACTCGCGGGTGCTGCTGGTCCACCGGTGCCCGACGAAGGCCGCCTTCCCGAGCACGTGGGACCTGCCCGGCGGAGGGATCGAGGCCGGCGAGACCGAACCGGCCGCCCTTGCGCGGGAGCTGCAAGAGGAGCTCGGCGTGCAGATCGCGGCCGATGCCCTCCTCCCCCTGTGCCGAGCGCGTGCAGGACGTCCGGGAACCGAGGTGCGCATCAACGCATGGCTGGTGACCGACTGGGACGGCGTCCCGGTGAACGCGGCCCCCGAGGAGCACGACGACATGGGCTGGTTCGACGTGGAGGAGCTTCCGCCGCTCGCGCACGTCACCGTCCGCGCCGCACTGGTGGAGGCGATGCGGTCGCCGTCTGCCTGACCACCGACGGGGCCTGACCACCGACGCGGCGCATCGGCGTGAGCGGGGCACCGGAAGTCCCCAGGAGGGGAACCCTGCTCAGGCTGCGAGGTAGCGGCTCCACACCGGCTCGGCCCGGACGGCTGCCGCACCGAAGGCGACCGACCAGCGCGGCGCCCGAGGCGTGAACCGCAGCTCCCAGCCCAGCTCGTGCAGCAGGTGGTCGGCCTTGCGGTGGTTGCAGCGGACGCAGGCCGCAACCACGTTGCCCCACTCGTGCCGACCGCCGCGCGACCGCGGCAGCACGTGGTCCACGGTGTCCGCTCCCCCGCCGCAGTACGCGCAGCGGTGGTCGTCGCGCTGCAGCACCGTGCGCCGGGTGGGCGGCACGGGTCTGCGGGTCGGCACGTGGACGTACCGCGTCAGCGACAGGACCACCGGCAGGGGGATCGCCGCCCGCTCGGAGTGCAGCAGCCGGCCCTCCGACTCCAGCACGGTCGCCTTGCCGGTCATCACCAGCACGACCGCCCGGTGCAGGCTCACCACGCACAGCGGCTCCCCGCTGGCGTTCAGCAGCAGCGCTCGCGGGAGCGAGGCTCCGGTGCCGTGGGCGCCCGCGGGCTGCGGGGCTCCTGCAGGCACCTCGTTGAGGGGTCCGGTCGTCAGCACGGCGTTCTCCTGACCTTCGCGGTCGGACCGGCTGGCTGCCGGCCCGTGACTTCAGGCAACTCGCGTGGTGCGGACCCAGGGTAACCGCCGTGGTCCAGCCGAATGTGCGACGAGGCCCCGACCGTTTCGGTCGGGGCCTCGTCGGGAAGCAGTGCCGGCGTGCCGGCGGGTGTGGGTCAGGACACCCGGATGAACACCGGAGCGCTCTGCCAGATCGAGCGGAACTGCACCGTGCCGCCCGGGCGGGGGGAGTCGATCTCCATGTCGCCGCCCGCGTAGATGGCGATGTGGCCGGGCGAGTAGATCAGGTCACCGGGCTGCGCGTCGGCGCGCGAGACGACCGTGCCGGCGCTGCGCTGAGCCTCGGCGGTGCGCGGCAGGCTGATGCCGAGCTGCGCGTAGACGTACTGCGTGAAGCCGGAGCAGTCGAAGCCCGACGGCGTGGTGCCGCCGTAGACGTACGGGACGCCCACGTAACGAGCCGCGATCTGCAGCACGGCGCTGCCGGCGACGCTCGGAGGCGCAGCGACCGTCGCAGCAGCGCGGACGGTGGAGCGCGAGGTGGCGGTCGCCGTGCGGCTGGTGGCGGTGGTCTTGGCCTTGACGACCGGCGCCGGCTTGACGGCGGTGACGTCGTCGACGTCGAGGGTCCAGGTGGCCTGGTCAGGAGCGGTCACCACGGGGGCGGCGTCGAGGGCGGCGCGAGCGGCCCCCGTCAGCGTCGCGGTGTCCACCGAGGCGAGCCCCGAGGCGTCGTTGGGCTCGGCGATCGCCGGCGCAGCGCCCAGAACCGAGACGACGAGCCCCGAAGACGCAGCGACCACCGCGGTGCGACGGCCGACGACGGCCATCTGCGCGGTGGCGGTGGAGGCGAGCTGGGTGAGGGGGGTGGACGGACGGCGTGCGGCCCGGTGCCGGGCGCGAACAGTGCTCTGGGACAACAGGTGTGCCTCTCCGTGCGCCTGCGAGGTCAGCTGTCGGGTTCGGGTGGGAGAACACCCGGTCAGGCGCACGATCCGAGGACCGTCCGCCCGGCTTCACCCCAAGGACACCGTCACCGGTGCCCACGATTTGGGTCCCCCGCCCCTGCCGGCGAGTAGTACGGAACCTCGATCGGCGGCAGGGTTCGGCGTTCCGCTCGAGGGCTTCTCGGAGGAGGGTTCCGTGAAGCAGGACGAACGTACCCGACGGTTCCGGCGATTGTCACGCTCCGGTCACGACGATGTCGTGAAGAAGTCGGACGAGTGACCGGGACGCAGGAGGCGCGCGGGACGAAGGTCATGCCCTCACCCGTTCGGCCCAGCGCATCGCCGCAGGTCAGAGGCGGCCCACAGCGGAAGCCGAGCGGACCCACAGGGCACCCGGCACGCGGTCCGGGCGCGACGGTGTGGTTCAGGACACGGACACGAAGATGTGTCGGGCCACGTCGTCGGGCAGGTCCAGCACCACACCCGACCCCGGCACGCCCACCGTCACCACGCCCTCGCCGCGCTCCACGTCCACCCGTGCGCCGGGTGTCACACCGGCGTCCGAGAGCCGCGCGAGCAGCTCGGTGTCCACCTGCAGGGGCTCGGCGATCCGGGCGACGACCACCTGGGCGGCCGCCGTGGGGACCCCCTCGCCCGCGAGCGGCGCGACGTCGTCCAGGAACCCCACGCCGGTGGGCCGCTCCCCGAGCTCGTCCAGCCCGGGGATCGGGTTGCCGTAGGGGTCGAACCGCGGGTGCTCCAGCAGCGCGGCCAGCCGCCGCTCCACCTGCTCGCTCATCACGTGCTCCCAGCGGCACGCCTCCTCGTGGACGTGCGGCCAGTCCAGGCCGATCACGTCCGTCAGCAGCCGCTCGGCGAGCCGGTGCTTGCGCATCACGCGGGTGGCTCGTGCCATCCCCTGCGGGGTGAGCTCGAGGTGCCGGTCCCCGCTGAGCACCACCAGACCGTCCCGCTCCATCCGCGCCACGGTCTGCGAGACGGTGGGGCCGGAGTGCCCGAGCCGCTCGGCGATCCGGGCGCGCAACGGCGGGATGCCCTCCTCGACCAGCTCGTAGATGGTCTTGAGGTACATCTCGGTGGTGTCGATCAGGTCGGTCACGGCACGCCTCCCCATGCATCGTCGGGCCGCGCGCCCGCGTGACCAGGGTAGTTGGTCACACCGACGAGCCGCGGGGCCGACCGCCTATCCTCGGCGTCGTGGCCACGGCTCCCGACCTGCACATCCCTGCCGACCTGCTGCCCCGGGACGGACGGTTCGGCTGCGGCCCGTCCAAGGTCCGGCCCGAGCAGGTGGCCGCGCTCGCCGCGGTGGGCGGCTCGCTGCTCGGCACGTCGCACCGGCAGAAGCCGGTCCGGGCGCTCGTCGGGCGGGTGCGCGCGGGCCTGACCGCGCTCTTCGACGCGCCCGACGGGTACGAGGTGGTGCTCGGCAACGGCGGCACCAACGCGTTCTGGGCGATGGCGACGGCCTGCCTGGTGGACCACCGCGCGGCGCACGCCTCGTTCGGCGAGTTCGGCGCCAAGTTCGTCACCTCGACGTCCCGCGCCCCCTTCCTGGCCGAGCCGCACGTGGTGACGGCCGAGCCCGGCTCGATGGTGGTGCCGGAGCACGTGGATGGCGTCGACGTGTACGCGTGGCCGCACAACGAGACCTCCACCGGTGCGATGGCGCCGGTGCGCCGGGTGGCCGGCTCGCGCGAGCAGGGTGCCCTGGTCCTCGTCGACGCGACGTCCGGCGCCGGAGCGCTGCCGGTGGACGTGCGGCAGACGGACGTCTACTACTTCGCGCCGCAGAAGGTGTTCGCCTCCGACGGCGGCCTCTGGCTGGCCGTCGTCTCGACCGCCGCCGTCGAGCGCGCCGCCCGGATCGAGACCGGCGACCGCTGGATCCCCGAGTTCCTCTCGTTCAGCGCCGCGGTGACCAACTCCCGGCTGGACCAGACCCTGAACACCCCCGCCGTGGCGACGCTGGTGCTGCTCGCCGAGCAGCTGGACTGGATGCTCGAGCAGGGCGGTCTGGAGTGGGCCGCGGCACGCAGCGCCACGTCCGCCGGGCACCTGTACTCGTGGGCGGAGTCGCGCGACTGGGCGAGCCCGTTCGTCGCCGACGCAGCTGCGCGGTCCACCGTGGTGGGCACGGTGGACCTCGCGGAGGACGTGCAGGCGGACACGGTGGCGGCGGTGCTCCGTGCCCACGGCATCGTGGACACGGAGCCCTACCGCCGCCTGGGTCGCAACCAGCTGCGGATCGGCATGTTCCCGGCGGTGGAGCCCGACGACGTACTGGCCCTCACCGCCTGCATCGACTACGTGGTCGAGCGCCTCGTCTGACGCGCCTGGCGGTGCATGGCCGCCCGGATCACCAGCAGTAGCGTGCCGAGCAGCACCAGCCCGGCACCGCCGAAGGCGTACGGGGCCACGTCGGAACCGGTGGCGGCCAGCACGGCCGACCGTACGGACGAGGTCGGCGTGACGTCCTCGGCCGCGAGGACCGCCGAGTTCACCGGGTCGCACGCGCCGGCGACGGCCGGGTAGCTCACCGTCGCGACGGTGGACGGGTTGACCTCGAAACGCACCTCGACGGGCTGCCGGGCCCAGTCGAAGGCGTCACCGCGGGTCCAGCTGCCGTCGGACTGCTGCGTCCAGCCGGGCCAGTCGATGATCGTGCCCTTGTTGTCCAGGACGGCGCCCGGCCACAGGAGCGTGCCGTTGAGCGGCTGGTCGGTGAGCACCACGTCCGTGCCGCCGGGGTGCACCCAGGTGATGGTCGCCGTGGTGAGGGTGGTGCCCATCTCCTCGAGCGAGTACTTCAGCAGCGGCACGTCGTTCACGCAGACCGGGTTGACGTGGGCAGTGAGCTGGCAGACGCCGGGAGCGGCGTAGCCAGGACGGTCGGTCGGGCACGGCGTCCCCGACGGGCCCGGCTCGGTGGGAAGAGTGCTCGCTCCTGCCGGTCCGGCGACGAACAGACCGACGAGGAGCGCCATGATGACGATCAGTCCGCGTCGCGCGTGCGTGGTCATGGTGTGCCGCCCTGGCTCGACAATGGGTACCAACCGGACAATCTTCGCGCAACGGACACGATCCGTGGGGGTGCAATCCGGCCCTCGACCGGGTGATTTGTGCTAGACGGGGCGCGCTCAGGACGGGCAGGTGGCAGTGACCAGGCCACCTGACGCCACCGTCGGCGTCGCCCAGACCTGCACCGCGCCGTGCCGCACCGGCACCTGCACCCGGTAGGTCGCGCTCTGCCCGGGTGCCAGGACGCTCGAGACGACCTGCACCTGCCGCCCAGCCTGCTGCGCGGCGAGCCCGGACACCACCGCGTCGTCGCCCAGGCGGAGCGACGACAGCGCCGCACCCTGGGCGGCGTACACCGTCAGGTCCGTGACCAGTGACCCCGGGGCGAACCCGGTGGCGCGCCCGGCGGTCTCCCGTGGCCACGACGCCACGTCCGCCGGCGGGTCGTAGGTCAGGTCCAGGCGCACGTCCGCGGTCGGTGCGGGGCCGGTGCAGCTCAGGTTCTCCACGGTGACGGCGGTGCGCAGGTAGTAGTCGAGCTTCCCGCCGGTGCCGTCGTCGAGGAACACGCCCGTCGCGTCGGCGTACGGCCCGCTGAGGAACGCGCCCCCGACGGTGCGGACGGACAGCCGCTGCTCCTCCTCCGGGTGGGCGGACCACACGCGGACGCGGCCGTCCGACGCGGCCTTCGCCATCGCGTCGACCAGCCGGCCGGGGTCGCCCTTGCCGCTGACCACCGCACCGAAGATGGCCGTCGCCGCCTGGGCGAAGTACTGGTCCGCCGCCTTCGCCGCGAGGCCGCCCACGTACGGGTCGCGGAGCAGCGACGGCACCGCCGACTGCTGGTCGAGCGTGCCGCTGGACGTCTGGACGCCGCCGACGGCGCCGAGCAGGTAGGACACCGCGATCGGGTCGGTGGCGATCACGCCGTCGACCGTGCCGCCGACGTCCTTGGCCCAGTGCGCGGCGATCAGCTGGGCGGAGCGGGGGAAGTCCGGCGTCAGCACCGAGTCCTGCACCCAGCGGCCGAGGCGGTCGGTGTCGATCGCGAGCTCGGCGTCGGTGAGCGGCAGCACCGGCTGGGCCAGCTCCGTGAAGTCGGCGGTGGACCGGTGGTCGACGAGGCGGACCACCCCGTGGTCCACCTGCACCGCCGCGACGGCGCCGACGATGCCGCCGGCGCTGCGCAGCTCGGCCGAGTTCAGCGCGACGACGAGGTACGTGCGTGGCCCGTCGGCGCCGAGCATCGGTGGCACCAGGGCCGCCAGCTGCGAACCGGTGTCCAGCGCCGACGCCAGCTTCGGCAGCAGCTGCTGGACGGTGCCCACCGGGCCCGCCAAGCGGTGCACGAGGTGCCGCGTGTCGATCGCCTGGACCCGCGCGGCGGCAGCCGTGGACACCTGGGCGGCCCGCGTCAGCTCCGGCTCGACGTCGGTGAACGGTGCCAGGTTGACGCGGCCGTTGCTCAGCAGCGTGTCCCGCGCCGCGAGGACGCCCTGGGCCCGGTCGAGCACCGGACCGGCCGAGCCGACCACGTCGTCCAGCGCGACGGTGACGACCCGGACGGCGTTCAGCTGCGCACCCGCCCAGGGCAGGTGCTCGGCGACCCGCCACACCGGGTCCGAGGCGGCCGACCGCGCCCTGGCCAGGTCGCTGCGGACGTGCGGCAGCGCCGTGCTCACCGCCGACACGTCGGTGGCGCTGAGGCTCGAGGCACCCGAGGGCAGCGCGCGCTGCGCCTCCGCGAGCGCCGTGCCGGCCTGGTAGACCCGCAGCGCGAGCCAGCCGGCGGCGAGGACCAGCGCGACGGCGACGCCGAGGCCGGTGAGCAGCAGCCGACGTGGCCACGGCGAGCGGGCTGCCGTCGGCTGGTCGTCCTGCATCCCGTGATCGTGACATATCGGACACCCGGGGCCGTCGGCCGGTCGTCGAGTTCACCCCGGTGGGGCGGGCGGTTCACCCGTGTGCCACGTCGTACGCCGACGGACGGCTCAGGCCCCCTCCCGGGCGCGGCCCTACGCCGCGGTGCGGACCACCTCGGTCGCGGCGTCCGTCGGCGCCTCGAGGTGGCGGACCACCAGGTGCGGCCGACCGCGCGTCCGCAGCCGCACCTGCACCCGCCACGCCCGAGCCGCCCAGATCGCGGCGCCCGTCGAGACGAGGAGCGCCGTGATGGAGCCGATGCCGATGGACCAGCGGGCGCCGAACTGCTGGCCGATCCAGCCGACCACCGGCGAGCCGATGGGCGTCGCGCCCATGAACACCATCATGTAGAGGGACATCACGCGGCCGCGGACCGCCGGGTCGGTGCTCATCTGGATGGTCGCGTTGGCCGCCGTCATCATCGTGAGCGACGCGAGGCCGACGGGGATGCAGGCGATCGCGAACGACGGGTAGGTCGGCATCAGGGCCAGCACGCCGGCAGCCACCCCGAAGCCGAACGCGGCGCCGATCACCAGCCGCACGCGGGGCCGCTCGCGGCGTGCGGCGAGCAGCGCACCCGCCAGGGAGCCGATCGCCAGGATCGAGCCGAGGATGCCGTACTGGCCGGCGCCCTTGTGGAAGACGGTGCGGGCCATCATCGCGCTGGTCAGCTGGAAGTTGAGGCCGAACGTCGAGACGACGCTCATCACCACCATGATCAGCATGATGTCCGTGCGGTGGCGCACGTAGGCCAGCCCCTCGCGGATCTGACCCTTGGCGCGGGGCGCCAGCGGCATCCGGTGCAGCTCGCCGGAGTGCATCCACACCAGCGCGAGGATGGTGCCGGCGAACGAGATCGCGTTGATCAGGAACACCCAGCCGGTGCCGACCGCGGCGATCAGCAGGCCGGCGAGGCCCGGGCCGATCAGGCGGGCGGCGTTGAACGACGCGCTGTTCAGGCCGACGGCGTTGGACAGCTTGTCCGGCGGCACCAGCTCGGCGACGAACGTCTGCCGGACGGGTGCGTCGACGGCCGAGACGGCACCGAGCGCCAGGGCGAACAGGTAGACGTGCCACAGCTGCGCGTGCCCGCTCAGCACCAGCGCACCGAGCCCGGCCGCGAGCACGCCCATCAGGCCCTGGGTCAGCATCAGCAGCTTGCGACGGTCCACCCGGTCGGCCAGCACGCCGGCCCACGCCGACAGCGCCAGGATCGGCGCGAACTGCAGCGCGGTCACCACGCCGACGGCCACGCCGGAGTCGTGGGAGAGCTGGGTCAGCACCAGCCAGTCCTGCGCGACGCGCTGCATCCAGGTGCCGATGTTGGCGACCAGGGCACCGCCGAACCACAGCCGGTAGTTGCGGAAGCGGAGGGAGGAGAACGTGGCGCTCACTGCTCGGCGATCCCCCTCAGCAGCTCGGCGGCACGGGACAGCACGGCCCGCTCCTCGGCGGTCAGGCCCGCCAGGCGCTGGGCGAGCCAGGCGTTGCGCCGCCGCCGCGTCTCCCGCACCTCGGCGACCCCCTGCTCCGTGAGGGAGACGACCACCTGGCGGCCGTCCGCGGGGTTCTCCCCCTTGCTGACCAGACCCAGGTCGACCAGGCAGTTCACCGTGCGCGTCATGGTGGGCGGCTGGACGCGGTCGGCGTCGGCCAGCTGACCGGGCGTCATGGGGCCGTTGCGGGTCAGCAGGGCCAGCACGGAGAACTGCGGGTCGGACAGACCGGCGGAGCCGCGCTCGGCGCGCACCCGGCGGTTGGCCCGGCTCAGCGCCACGCGCAGGTCCGCGGCGAGGCTGGGTGCGGTCACGGCGGGGGGCATGGTCGTTAGTCTATCTCATTACCTGTGCGAACGACTTTTGGGTCGGCGCGCAGCCCGCGAGGCGCTGCGTACGCTGACCGCGTGGCCGCACCTCCCCCGGCGCTGCGTCGCGTCCGCGGAGCGACGACGCTCACGATCGCCCTGGCGGTGGCCGGTGCGCTCGTGCTGGTCGGCTGGGTGCTGGCACATCCCGCCGGGGACACCGCGCTGCCGTGGACCAGGACGCCGCTGTCCCAGGTGTCCACCGACCCCGACGCCTACGCCGCCCAGCTCCGCGCCGCCGTGGACGAGCAGCGCCGGCACGCCGGCATGGCGCCGCTCGCCGACGCCACGTGCGCCCGCGCTGCAGCCGAGCAGCGCGCCGACCTGCTGATCGGGCAGCGGCTGGAGCACGCGCCGCTCGACGACGTGCGGCAGGCCTGCCCGCAGGCGGTCGTCGTGCGGGAGAACCTCAGCCGTGCCGCCGAGCGCCCCGTCGCCGTCGTGACCACCTGGATGGCGTCCACGCGGCAGCGTGCGGACATCCTCGACCGGACGATCACGGGGACCGCCGTCGCCTGCACGCACGACGGCGACCAGATGCTCTGCGTCCAGCTGCTGCTCGGCGGGGGCTGAGCAGCAGCTGGTCAGGGCCTGCCGAGCGCCCTGTAGGTCCAGCCCGCCGCGCGCCACCGCACGGGGTCCAGCACGTTGCGCCCGTCGAGGATCCGCTTGTGCGCCACCACCGCACCGAGCTCGTCCGGGTCGAGATCGCGGTACTCCGGCCACTCCGTCGCGAGCAGCACCACGTCGGCCTCGGCGGCCGCCTCGAGCGGGTCGGCGGCGAACCGCAGGTCCGGCCACTTGGCCCGGGCGTTCTCGATGGCCTGCGGGTCGGTCACGGTGACGTGCGCACCCTGCAGCTGCATCTGGGCCGCGACGCTCAGCGCCGGCGAGTCCCGCACGTCGTCGGAGTCGGGCTTGAAGGCGGCGCCCAGCACCGCCACCGTACGGCCGACGATCGAGCCGTGGCAGACCTCGCGGGCCAGGTCCACCACGCGCACCCGCCGGCGCATGTTGATCGAGTCGATCTCGCGGAGGAAGCCCAGCGCGTCGGACACGCCCAGCTCACCGGCGCGCGCCATGAAGGCACGGATGTCCTTGGGCAGGCAGCCACCGCCGAAGCCGAGGCCCGCGTTGAGGAACTTCCGGCCGATCCGGGGGTCGTAGCCGATCGCGTCGGCCAGCCGGGTGACGTCGGCACCCGTCGCCTCGCACAGCTCGGCCATCGCGTTGATGAAGCTGATCTTGGTGGCGAGGAACGAGTTGGCCGCCACCTTGACCAGCTGGGCGGTGGCCAGGTCGGTCACCACCAGCGGGGTGCCGTCCGCCAGGGGCTTCGCGTAGACCTCGTCGAGCACCGCGCGCGCCTTCTCCCCCGCGGCGGTGGCGACGCCCTCGTCGTCCGTCGGCACGCCGTAGACCAGGCGATCCGGGTGCAGCGTGTCCTGCACCGCGAAACCCTCCCGCAGGAACTCCGGGTTCCAGACGAGCACGGCGCCGGACGGCCCCAGCACGCGAGCCACCCGTTCCGCGGTCCCGACGGGGACCGTGGACTTGCCGGCCACCACGTCGCCCGCCCGCAGGTAGGGCGCCAGCGCGGTGACGGCGGCGTCGACGTAGGTGAGGTCGGCCCGGAACTCGCCGTGCATCTGCGGCGTGCCCACGCAGATGAAGTGCACGTCGGCGCCGGACGCGTCGGACATCGACGTGCTGAACGTCAGCCGGCCCGTCGCCTCCGCCTGCGCGAGCAGCTCGGGCAGACCGGGCTCGAAGAACGGTGCGCGACCGGCCCGCAGCGCCTCGACCTTGGCCTCGTCGACGTCGATGCCCACCACCTCGTGGCCGAGCACGGTCATGCACGCGGCGTGGACCGCACCCAGGTAGCCGCAGCCGATGACACTGATGCGCACGCCGGTCTCCTTGCTCGTCAGGGGCTCCTCACCCTAACCAGCGGGCGCTGCGGCACATCGCGGGAAAGCGGGCGAAACGCCCCGGCGCGCGGCGGCACGACGGGGTGGCCCGATGCGGCGGCACCGCGGCACCCGGACGGCGAGACGCCACGGGCCGGACCCCTCGAGGGAGTCCGGCCCGTGGGTGGAGCGGGTGCGGTCAGCCGATCCAGGTCTGGAGCGGCCCGCGGATGAAGTACAGGACGAACAGCACCGTGATCAGCCACATCAGCGGGTGGATCTTGCGGGCCTTGCCCACCACCGCCTGCAGGATCACGTACATGATCACGCCCGCGCCGATGCCCGCGGTGATCGAGTAGGTGAACGGCATCAGGATCATCGTGAAGAACGCCGGGATTGCGATCTCGAAGGACTTCCAGTCGATGTCGAGCACCTGCGTGACCATGAGGAAGCCGACGACGACCAGCGCGGGTGCGGCGGCCTCCGACGGGATCACGGCGACCAGCGGCGCGAGGAACGTCGACAGCAGGAACGCGACGCCGGTGACGATCGACGCCAGGCCGGTGCGCGCACCGTCGCCGACGCCGGACGCCGACTCGATGTAGGCGGTGTTGCTCGAGACGCCGCCCATGCCACCGGCGACGGCGGCGAGGGAGTCGACGATCAGGATCTCGCGGGTCTTCGGCGGGTTGCCGTTCTCGTCGTTCAGACCGGCCTCCGCGCCGATGGCCACCATCGTGCCCATGGTGTCGAAGAAGTCCGACAGCAGCAGCGAGAACACCAGGACGATCGCCGTGATGGCGCCGATCTTGGTGAAGGCGCCGAACAGGGAGAAGTGGCCCAGCAGCGAGAAGTTGGGTGCGTCGACGATCGTCTTGGGGAACGACGGGACCGTCGACTTCCAGCCGCCCGGGTTCTTGTCGGTGCCGAAGCCGAGCTTGGCGACCGCCTCGACGACGATGCCCAGGACCGTGGTGCCGAGGATGGAGATGAGGATCGCCCCGCGGACCTTCTTCACCAGCAGGATCACCATCAGCACCAGGCCGATGACGAACACCAGGACCGGCCACGTCGACAGGGAGCCGAACTGGCCGAGCTCCACGGGGGTGGCCGCACCTGGCGGGACGCGGACGAAGCCGGAGTCCACGACGCCGATGAAGGCGATGAACAGGCCGATGCCCACGCTGATGGCCGTCTTCAGCCACGTCGGCACCGCGTTGAACACGGCCTGCCGGAACCCGGTGAGCACCAGGACCGTGATGATGATGCCCTCGAGGACGACGATGCCCATCGCGTCCTGCCAGGCCATCTTCGGCAGCACGGCGATGGAGAAGGCCACCACCGCGTTGATGCCGAGGCCGGTCGCCAGGGCCAGCGGGAAGTTGGCCCACACGCCCATGAGGATGGTCATGACGCCGGCGACCAATGCCGTCGTCGCCGCGATGGTGGCCGGAGCGGCCAGTGCCTGACCCGTGGCGTCCTTGCCACCGAGGATGATCGGGTTGAGCACGATGATGTAGGCCATCGTGAAGAAGGTCACCAGACCGCCGCGGATCTCGGTGCCGATGGTCGAGCCGCGCTCCGTGATGTGGAAGAAGCGGTCGAGGGGGTTGAGGGGCTTCTCGCTACGCGTCGGCGCCTCGTCGGTGGTACGGGGGGATGCCATGGGCGAAGTGTGGCAGAAGTGTGCGCACCGTCCCGTGAGTGTCCGAGAGGGTTCACGCAGCCGTAACACGAGCGCGGCGGCATAGGGTCGGACGGTGCCGACCGAGCAGCCCGCGCAGCCTGTGCACCCGTCGGCGCCGACCCGGCCGCTCGAGGTGGACCTCGCCCGGGTGGCGCTCGGCGGGATGGTGCTGTGGGCGGTCGGGCTGCTGGTCACCGTCGTGCTGGCCGTCCTCGGGCGCACCGGGTGGACGCCGGTCGCGGTGTGCGTCACGGGGCTGGTGCTCGGCGTGGCCGGCCGGGCGTGGGCCGGGCGGCACGACGCGCTGGGCCGGCGGATGCGGCGCGAGCAGGGCTGATCCGCCCCGCGCGGAGGGCCCCCGGCTGTCAGGCCGGGTCCGACTCCGACGCCTCGCCGAGGCGCACCTCGGCCGCCCGTCCCGGCTCGGTGAGCACCGTCTCCAGCGCCCATCGCCGTGACCACCGGCCGCTCGCCTGCGCCAGCGCGGCGGCCAGACCGGCCAGCGTGGTCGCGTGCAGACCGCCGTCGGCGTCCACCCACCAGTCCACCGCGGCGCCGTCGACGTGCAGGTCCTCGTGCTCCCACCACGTGGTGGGCCCGTCCACCAGCGCCCGCGCGGCGACGGGGACGGGCTGCTCGACCGCGTCGTCCTGGTCCACCTCGCCGGCGGTCAGGTCCGAGGCCAGCGGCAGGTCCAGCAGGCCGGCGAGCGCCAGGGCCTGGGTCGGCGGGACCGGGACCATCGCGGCGACGTCCACCCGCTGCAGCCACTGCGGCGAGTCCGCCACGGCGGCGTCCTCGACGTGGACGGCCGCCACCCGGTCGGCCGCCACCAGTGCCGGCACCCGTTCCGGTGCCACGGGCGGCCCGTCGGCCTCGGCGAGTGCCGCGAGCGCCCGCCACACCGCGACGGCGACCGCCGGGTCGACGCCACGACCGCTCGGCAGGCCGTCGAGCACCGCCACCCAGCCTTCGGCGTCGAGCTCGGCGAGGGTGGCCACCCCGCCGAGCACGCGGAGCACGGCTGTGTCCACCTCGGCCAGCGCCTCGGGGACGGGTGGGAGCAGCGTGCGCACCGCGTCGTCGACCGGGGTGGCCGACGGCGCCGACGGTCCTGTGCCGTCGGGCTCGAGGCTCGTCGCCGCGGTGCCCTCGTCGGCGCCCGACGGCAGCGCGAACGGTCCGCCGGTCACCAGCCCGCTGCGCGTCCGCAGCCACCAGGCGGTGTAGGGCTCCGCGCGGCGGCCGTGCTCGTCCCGCACCGGGTCGAGCAGCGCCGCGCGCAGCGCCGGTTCGCCGGCGAGGCGGTCCAGCACCGCCGGCCAGGAGTCGTCGGCGACCGCGTCGAGATCGGCCACGGCCACCAGGTCGCCCACGTACGCGCCCGGACTGAGGCGCTCGCCCAGGTGCGCGAGGTAGTCGGGCCAGGCGTCCAGCGACTGGGCGGCGAGGGTCGCGGCGTCCGTCGCCTCGAGGTCGAGCGCGGCGGGATCGGCCAGCACGCCGTCGACCGGGACCAGCACGAGGTCGGCACGGACACCGACCGCGGTGAGGACCTCCGCGCCCCAGCGCTCGACCGTCGCCACGGCGACCGGGGCGAGCACGCGGTCGTCGAGCAGGCGCGCCGCCGTCGAGCCCGGCAGCACCAGGCCGTGGGCGGGGGTCGGCTCACCGTCGGCGGCGGGCAGCGTCAGCAGACCGAGCCAGGGGGCCGTCGGCGGGCGGCCCCCGTTGGCCAGCACCGCGCCGACCAGGTCGAGCACGGCGTCGGTCACCTCGTCTGCGACGTCGAGGTCGTCGTCGTCCGCCTGCGCCAGCACCGCCAGCCGAACGGCGTCGTGCGCCAGGAGACCCGCGAGGTCCGGCGCGGCGGCGCCGAGGCGCTCGAGCAGCGGATGCGCGGCGGCGGGATCCACCACGCGCAGGCCCCAGCGCGCCAGCGACTCCAGCGTGGTCGGCTCCAGCCGGTCGGCCGCCCCGGCGGGCAGCAGCACCGCACCGCGCGCGCCCCGCACGACTCGCCCGTCGGCCAGCGGCACCGGCAGCCCCGCGAGCGCCTCCCGCGTCCGGCCGTCCGACGCCACGGCGTCCAGGCCGGTGTACACGGCCGCCCAGTCGGCGTCGCGCACCGCCGGTAGCCCCTCGACCAGGTCGGACAGCGGTACGACGTCCACACCGAGGGTCCGGGCCTGGGCCGCCAGCCCGACGGGCACGGTCACCAGGCCGGGCACCAGCCGCCCGAGCGCCGTCTCCACGCCCGGCGGCCCGTCGACCGCGACGGCCGAGTCCGGTGCCACCAGTCGCGCACCGCCCGCCGAACGCAGCAGCGGGGTGCCGGTCAGCCGGGCCACCAGGTGCTGGTGCAGGCGGGAGTCGAGCGCACCGGCGGGCAGGCCGACCGGTACCAGCGCCAGCGGCTCGTGACCGTCCTGCGCGAGCAGCTCGGCGAGCCGGGCGTAGGCGTCGGCGGCGTGCTCGAGGACCGCGTCGGCGAGCGGCCCCAGCGCGACGTGCCGACGTGTCGGGTCCAGCGGCAGGGTGGCGACCAGCAGCGCCGGCACGGTGATCGGGTCGTCCGTCGCGGTCGGTGCGTGCACCACGTGCCGCCACGTCACCGGCCGCTGCGGACCGCCGGAGCCGGCGGCGCGCGGCACTCCCCACGTCACCCGCCACGACCGTGCCGACCGCTCCTCGACCGGCCGGTCGGCCACCAGCGCGAGCGGCACCTCGCCCTCGGCGCTCGACAGCACCCACCGGTCCGTCACGTCCGCGATGCGCCGCGGGGCGGCGTCCGGCACCTCGACGAGGATCTCGACGAGCCCCGGCAGGGCGATCAGCAGGGCGTCGCCCACCTCGTCCAGCAGGCCGCGCACCTCGTCGGCCGCCACCTCGTCGCGCAGGTGCAGCACCACCGCCGTGTCGTAGCCGAGCGGTGGACGGCCCTCCGCCGGCCACGGCAGCCGCAGCGCGGGCAGCGACCCGTCCCGACGACGGACCTCCTGCGCCAGCTCGGGCAGCGCCTGCGCCGCGGCGGTCAGCGCCGAGCGGGTGTCGGCCAACGAGAACCGGACGCCGCCGCTGGTGGACAGCACGTCCACCTCGTCGGACACCGCCCGCACCGCGGCGAAGCCCACGCCGAACCGCCCGACGACACCCGTGTGAGCGAGACCGGCCTCCGGACGCTTGGCCGACGCGCGCATCGAGGACAGGGACGCGACACCGGCGGCGTCCAGCGGCGCTCCGGTGTTGGCCGCGACCAGCACCGCCGCGCCGTCGTCCGCGTGGTCGAGCCGCAGCAGCAGCCGGCCCGGCACCCCCGCGCGCGTCGCGGCGTCCGCCGCGTTCTGCGCCAGCTCGACGACGACGCGGTCGCGGTAGTAGCCGCGGGCGTGGTCCTCCTCCGTGTTGGCGTCCTCCCGCAGGCGGGCCGGTGAGGAGCGCCAGGCGGTGAGCACCGCCGCCCGCAGGCGCGCGGTGTCGAAGGCGTCGACGGTCATGACGAGGACGCCGGGGCGGTCAGGACTCGGGCTCGGTCACCGGCTCCGGGTCCGTGACGGGCTCGGGCGGCGTCGCCGGCTCGGGTTCCGTCTCCGGTTCCGGCTCGGTCACGGTCACGGGTGCGGGCTCGGGCTCCGGCTCGGTCGCCTGCTCCGGCACGACCGCAGCCTGCGGCGCTGCGACGGGCGTGCGCACCAGCTCCATGACCTCGAGCGCCGACTCGTCGATCAGCGGGTCCGGGGCCGGCCACTCGCTCGGCGGCTGCTCCACATCGGTCTCCGAGTGGGCACCGCAGCCGTGGTCGAGGCTGACGACGCGCCCGTCGTCGGGCGACCACTCGTTGGCGCACACGGCGAACACCTGACCGAGCGCACCCTGCACCGGCACCATGAACCCGCAGGTCGCACAGGCTGCCGCCGAGGCGAGCGCACCCGGTGACGTCGGTCCACGGCTGCCGCGGTACCACCGCTCGGCGGCCTCCTCGCGGCCCACCGGCGAGAGGACCCGCACGCGGGCCAAGGCCAGCTCGTCGATCGCGACGCCGTCCTGCTCGTCGTCACCCGAGGGAGTCCACCCGGGCTCCAGCCGCGGGTCGTCCGGCCGGAAGGGCAGCACGTCGCCCGGGCCGACGTCGCCCGGACGGAGCCGCTGGGACCACGGCACCCACGCCTTGGCCAGGATCGCGTCGGCACCGGGCAGCAGCTCCGCCTCGCACACCGTCGCCACCCGGCCGCGCGGCACGCGCGCCACGGTGACCGTCCACTCCCAGCCGCGGTAGCCGCGCGCCAGGCTGGCGAACCGGTGCGCGACGAGGCGCTCCGCCTCGTGCACCGCGCCGAGGTACTCGCCGACGTCTGCCGGGTCCTCCGCGAGCTCGACCGCCACCTCGCGCGCGAGGTCGACCGCGCGCTCGAGGACGGCGTCCTTCGTGGCCGCCACGTCAGGCCTCGAGGTCGTCGGCGACCGCCCGGAGCAGCTGCGCGTACTTCGTGGAGCGCTCCTTCTCCGGGTAGCGGCCGCGGCGCAGGTCGTTGCCGACCTTGTCGAGCACCTTGATCAGGTCCTCGACCACCACGGCCATCTCGTCGGCCGGCCGACGCCGCGCCTTGACCACGGACGGGACCGGGTCGAGCAGCGTCACGGACAGGGCCTGCGGGCCACGTCGCCCGTCGGCCACACCGAAGTCCACCTTGGTGCCGGGCTTGGGTGCGGTGACACCCGCGGGCAGCGCGGAGGCGTGCAGGAACACCTCACCGCCGTCATCGCTGGCGATGAAACCGAAACCACGCTCGGCGTCGAACCACTTGACCTTGCCGGTGGGCACGGAACACCCCTTGCCTCGTAAGAACACAGACGAGCCCAGGCTACCGGCCGCACCCCAGCGTTTTCGCCTGGGGCCGTGACCAGGCTTGCCGGAGCCGTCGGCCCCGGGCGCGGACGGGGGCGGCGTGCTGTGCTGGGTGGATGAGCACGCCGACGGATCGGGGCGGGTCCAGCGCCGAGGCGCGGGGTCGGCTGCTCGCGCTCCGCGCCGCCGTCGAGTCGCGGCTGGCCGGGGTGACGACGAGCCGGTCCGACGTCGTTGATGCCGCGCGCGGCGCGAACGTCGACGACGAGCACGACCCCGAGGGCGCGACGATCGCCTTCGAACGAGCCCAGCTGGAGGCGCTGGCCGGCGACGCCCGCGTCGCCCTGGCCGAGGTCGATGCCGCGCTGGCCCGCCTGGACGACGGCACCTACGGCATCTGTGCCGTCGGCGGTGAGCCGATCCCGGCCGAGCGCCTGGCCGTGCGACCGACTGCCACCACGTGCGTGCAGCACGCGGGCCGCTGAGCGGCCGGCCGCGGGACCTCGCCTGCGATCACGGTTCACGTCCGACGTCTCGTCGTGGGATCACGGAGCACCCGTTCGAGCATGTCGCGGCAGGCCGCATCGAGGTCCTCGTAGGTCCGCTCGTCCCTCCGGTGCCCACGTTCGTCGTAGTAGACGCTCCAGCCCGCGTAGGTCCTCTCGAGGGAATACCGCTCCTCCGGAGCGGTATTGCCGAACGAGTAGCACCGAGGATCGACATTCTCGCGATCGAAGAGGGAACGGAGCAGCGCCTGGTCCATACGGGTAGTCCTCAGCTCTCGGCTCGGTCGGTACGGCGGTTCGATGCCGGGACTCCGTCACGGCTTGAGCTGGCGACCTGTCGCACGACCAGCCCGAGCTCGACGCCACCGTTCGGCTCCGGCCCACATCGCACCGAGAAGAGCGGCGAGCACGAGAACGACCAGTGCCCAAGCCAATGCGCCTTCTCGCTCCTGCGGATTGGCTGCGCCGAAGATCGCAGTGCCGATCGCCATGCACACCGACACGATCGTGAGAAGCCGCAGGGTGCTGCGGATGTCATCGACGACCAGTCCGACCACGAAGTCCCAACCCGCCCGCCTCGTCGCAGCGCTTCTCCGCGTCGGCATTGGCCGCGTCAGCCCTGCGCCAGCCGGTCCATCGCCAGCGCGGCCAGGATCGCCGGACCGACGGCGAGCGCCGTGTCGTCGAACCGGGCCTGCGGCGAGTGGTTGTACGGAGCGGTCGCCGGGTCGACGCCGCGGGGTGTCGCACCCAGGCCGAGGAACGCCCCCGGCACCTGCTCCAGCACGTAGGAGAAGTCCTCCGACCCCGGGATGGGCTGCGGTGCGACCGCGAACCCGGCATCGCCGACCAGCCCGCGCGCCAGCTCGGACGCCCGGTCGAACTCCAGCGGGTCGTTGATGGTCACCGGGTAGCCGGCCAGCCACTCGACCCGTGCGGTCATGCCGTGGGCGGCGGCCACGTGCTCGCACAGCCTGCGGATCGACTCCTCGGCACGCGCGCGGCTGACGGTGGAGAAGGAGCGCACGGTCGCCGCGATCGTCGCCGTGTCGGGGATGACGTTGTTCACCGTGCCGGCCTCGAGGCGGCCGACGCTGAGCACCACCGGGTCGAACACGTCGAACTGCCGGGTCACCATCGCCTGCAGACCCAGCACCAGCTCGGCGGCGACGGGCACCGGATCGGCGGCCAGGTGCGGCATCGAGCCGTGACCGCCGCGACCCAGCACGGTGATCCGTACCTCGTCGGCGGCCGCCAGGATCGGCCCCGGTCGGCTGACCAGCCCGCCCACCGGCACCAACGACGCCATCACGTGCAGGGCGTAGGCGCCCACCACCCGCGGGCCCGCGGCGTCGAGCACGCCCTCCTCGATCATGATCCGGGCGCCGCCGTCGCCCTCCTCCCCCGGCTGGAACATCAGCACCACGGCACCGGGCAGGTCCGCGCGGCGGGCGGCCAGCAGGCGTGCGGCCCCCACCAGGCCGGCGACGTGCAGGTCGTGGCCGCAGGCGTGCATCACCCCGGTGCGCTGCGAGGTGAACTCCTCGCCGGTGTCCTCCGTGACGGGCAGCGCGTCCATGTCGCCGCGGAGCAGCACCGCCGGGCCTGGACGGCCGCCGCGCAGCACCGCCACCACCGAGTCGAGGGCCGTCCCGGTGGTGATCTCCAGGTCCAGGCCGTCGAGCGCGTCGAGCACCATCCGCTGGGTCGTGGGCAGCCGAAGCCCCAGCTCGGGGACGCGGTGCAGGGAGTGCCGCAGCGCGACGACGTCCGGCAGCTGGGCGGCCGCCTCGGTGCGCAGCGCGGTGAGGGTGGTCCGGTCCAGCGTCATGCCAGCTCCTCCGTCGTCGTCACCGGTGCCGTCGTCCGGCGCTGCTCCGCGGACGCCGCCGCGAACGTCCCCGCCAACGTGTCCACCGGGTACATCAGCCGCTCGCGCACCAGCCAGGAGCCGACCGCCGAGACGGTCAGCCCGATCCCGGCATACACCGGAACCCAGCCCAACGCGCCGTGATCGATCAGCCACTCGGCGACGTACAGGAACGTGCCGCCGAACAGGGCGATCGCGGTGCCTGCCGGCACGCCGAGCGCGACCGCCCTGATCGGCACGGGGAACAGCCGCGCGCCCGCCACCGGGGTCACGCCCAGCTGCAGCCCGACCCCGGCCGTGAAGAGAGGTCCCGCCACGGCGTAGGGCAGCCAGCCGTGCGCCAGCCCGAGCATGAGGGGCACGACGAGCACCGCGGCGGCCGTGAACCCGGCACGGATCACGGGCAGCGGCCCGAACCGGTCGGCCAGGAACCCGGACGCGATCATCGCCAGCACCAGCGCCACCAGGGCGATCGGCTGCACGGCCGTGGCCTGGTCGGCCGTGTACCGGCCCGTGTGCTGAGCGAACTCCGGCAGGTACACCGAGCCGAAGTAGACGCCCATGGTCGAGCCGATGGTGAGCATGAAGGCCAGCAGCATCCGCCCGCGGTGTGCCCGCAGCAGGGGCCGCACCGGCACCGGGCCGGCGGCGCGGGCCTGCTCGAACACGGGCGTCTCCGGCACGCCGGTGCGGATCCACAGCGCCAGCAGCCCGCACGCGGCGGCCACGCCGAAGGCGATCCGCCAGCCACCGGACTGCACGCCGGACACGCCGAGCGCCCCGACCAGCACCGCCAGCACGATGGTCCCGGCGAGCGTGCCGAACGCGTCCCCGGAGTAGGCGAAGGCGCCGTAGCGGTGCCGTCGCTCGGGCGGTGCGGACTCGACGACGAAGGTCGCGGCGGTGGCCACCTCACCGCCCATCGCGATGCCCTGCAGCAGCCGGGCGGCGACGACGATCACCGCGGACCACGCACCGATCGCGGCGTGGGTGGGCACCAGCGCGATGACCGCCGAGCCGAGGGCGATCAGGGACACCGACGCGAGCAGGCCCGCACGCCGGCCCCGGGTGTCCGTGATCCGCCCCATGAGGAAGGACCCGAGCGGGCGGGCGACGAACCCGGCCGCGAAGACGAGATAGGCCCCGAGCACCTGCGTCACGCGGTCGGCGCCCGGGAACACCTGGCCGGCGAAGTACGGCGCCAGCAACCCGTAGATCGTCCAGTCCAGCGACTCGACGAAGATCCCGGCGGTGCTGGCCACCACCACCCGCGTACGGCTCGCCGCCATGACGTCCTCCCGTGCCCGACCCTGCGGCGGAGCGGACGTCCACCCGTCGCCGATCATGCTCGACGCCCGGCTCCGACGGCAGGGGGCATCGCCATCGCGCGGCGGTCCCGCCCCGTCCCGCGGCGACGGCCGGCCGACGGCCGACCACCACGACGTGCGTATCGTGGTGCGGATGTCCACGTTCACCGACCAGCTGCGCGCGCGCACCGACGACGAGCTCGTCACGCTGCTGCGCCTTCGGCCGGACCTGGGCAGCCCGTCGCCGGCCACGCTGGCGTCGCTCGCCGTGCGGGCCACCTCGCGGATGAGCCTGGAACGGGCGCTCGCCGCCGTCGACGCCGCGGTGCTGCAGGCGCTCGAGGCGGTCGTCGCGCTCGCGGCCGAGGATCCGCCGACGCGGGACGGGGTGCTCACGGCGGTCGCGGGACCCGCGGTCGCAGCGGCATCGGTCGCGGGCCCGGCGCCGGCCGGCTCGACGGTCACCGACGGCACGGACGACGACGACCCGCCCGACCCCACCGCCTCCGCAGCGGCCGACCGTGCGCTCGTCGGACGCGCCCTGGACGACGCCGTCGCGCGGGCGCTCGTCTGGGCGGACGACTCCGGCCGCCTGCACCCGAGCCCCGGGCTCGCCGAGGTGCTCGGTCCCTACCCCGCGGGCCTCGCCGCTCCCGCGGCGACGCCCACCCGTCCCGGCGTGCCCCCGCCGCCGGCGGACGTGCACGCGCTGCTCGCGGAGGCACCAGCCGGCGCCCGCGCCGTGCTCGAGGCACTGACGTGGGGGCCACCGGTCGGGATCGCCCCCGAGCCGTCGACGGCCGCGGGCCGCACCGTCGCGTGGCTGGTGCGGCGGGGTGCCCTGCGGGCGACGGACGCCCGGCACGTCGTCCTGCCGCGCACCGTCGCCCTCGCGCTGCGCGGCGGTCGGACGCACCCGGAGGTCGCACGGGAGCCGATGCCCTCGGTGGGCCGCCGCTGGCCGGCGTCCCTGGTCGGCGCGGAGTCGGCAGCGGCCGCGGAGCGGGCGGTGCGCCTGGTCGGGGCGCTGGTCGACGCGTGGGGCCGCACGCCCCCGGCGGTCCTGCGCGCCGGTGGCCTCGGCGTGCGCGACCTGCGCCGGCTGGCGCAGCGGCTGGAGGTGGACGAGGACGAGGCGGCGTTCGTCGCCGAGCTGGCGGCCGCGGCCGGGCTGGTGGTGGACGACGGCGGCGACCCGCCGGCGTTCGTGCCGACCGACCTCGTCGACGGCTGGGCGGCGCGCAGCCTGCCCGAGCGGTGGGCCGCGCTCGCGACGGCCTGGCGGGACACGATGCGCACGCCGTGGCTGGTGGGGACCCGCGACGACCGTGGCGGCGTCCGTTCCGCCCTGGACCCCGAGCTGCACCGCCGGTGGGCGCCGCGCGTGCGGCGAACGGTGCTCGAGGTGCTGGCGTCGGCCCCGGAGGGGCTCGGTCCGGGCGCAGGCGGGGTGCTCGACGTGCTCCGCTGGCGGGCGCCGCGGTCCGTGCCCCCCGAGGCGGTGGTCCGCGGGCTGCTGACCGAAGCGGCGCGCCTGGGCGTCACCGGTGCCGGTGCGCTGTCCCCGGCAGGGCGGGCGCTGCTGACCGACGACCCCGCGGCGCCGGCCGCCGCCCTCACTGCCGACCTGCCGGAGACGGTGGACGAGCTGGTGCTCCAGGCGGACCTGACCGGCATCGTGCCGGGACGGCCGTCGCCGCGCCTCGAGGCCCTGCTGGCACGGACGGCGACGGTGGAGTCCCGCGGGGGCGCGCTGACCGTCCGGTTCACCCCCGAGTCGCTGCGCGTGGGGCTGGACGCCGGCGTGACGGCCGACGACCTGCTCGGCGAGCTGGCCACGGTGTCCCGCGGGCACGTGCCGCAGCCCCTGGAGTACCTGGTGCGGGACGCGGCCCGCCGCCACGGCCGCCTGCGGGCCGGTGCGGCGCTCGCCTACCTGCGCGCCGACGACCCCGCGCTGCTGGCCGGTCTGCCGGACGACCCCCGGTTCGCCTCGCTCGGCCTGGTGCTGCTGGCGCCGACCGTGCTGGCGGCTTCCGTGCCGCCCGCCGAGCTGGTGGAGGCGCTGCGCGAACGTGGGCTCGCGCCGGTGCTCGAGGGACCGGACGGCTCCGTCGTGCACGCGCAGGCCGCACCGCTGCGGGTGCGGGTGCGCCCGTCGCGCGCGCAGGTGCAGCCGGCGTCCGACGACGAGCACTCGGCACTCGCCCGCGCGACCGCCCTGGTCCCACGTCTGCGGAGGGCCGAGGAGGCCGTCCCGCAGCTCGCCGGCGACCTGCCGCCGCTCGAGCCGGCGAGCCCGGAGGCCGGCCCACCGACGGCGCCGGCAGCGGGTGCGCCGAGGCCCGACGACCCCGAGGCACGGACCGCCGCACCGGTGCACGTGCGGGCCGTCGCGCCGGTGCCGGACCGCGCGGACGTCCCCGACGGAACAGCCGACCCGGCGCTGGCGTTGCTGCTGCTGCGCGAGGCGGCCGACGAGCGCACCCCGGTGTGGGTGGAGCTGGTCGGCGCCCGTGGCGAGCTGGACCGCCGGCTGCTGGTCCCGGTCCGGGTCGACGGGGGGCGCCTGCGCGCCGTGGACCCCGCCCGTGAGGCCGAGCTGACCGTGGCGGTGCACCGGATCGCCTCGGTGCACCGCGCCCGGCCGGCCGCGCAGCACGCGCCCGACCCAGCACCCGAAGCAGCACCCGAAGGAGCGCAGTGACCGACGGCCCCCTGATCGTGCAGAGCGACAAGACGCTGCTGCTCGAGGTCGACCACGACCTCGCCGACGCCTGCCGTCGGGCCATCGCCCCGTTCGCGGAGCTCGAGCGCGCCCCCGAGCACGTGCACACCTACCGGCTGACGCCGCTCGGCCTGTGGAACGCGCGGGCCGCGGGCCACGACGCCGAGCAGGTGATCGACACCCTGCTGCTCTACAGCCGCTACCCGGTGCCGCACGCGCTGCTGGTCGACGTCGCCGAGACGATGTCCCGCTACGGCCGCCTGCAGCTGGTGTCCGACCCGGTGCACGGCCTGGTGCTGCACGCCCTGGACCGGGCGGTGCTGGCGGAGGTGATGCGGTCCAAGCGGACCGCCGGCCTGTTCGGCGCGCGGCTGGACGAGACCGACGTGGTGGTGCACGCCTCCGAGCGCGGGCACCTGAAGCAGGTGCTGGTGAAGCTGGGCTGGCCGGCGGAGGACCTGGCGGGCTACGTCGACGGCGAGCACCACGACATCGCGCTCGAGACGGACGGCTGGTCGCTGCGGCCGTACCAGCAGCAGGCGATCGACGGGTTCTTCCACGGTGGGTCCGGCGTGGTGGTGCTGCCCTGCGGTGCCGGCAAGACGCTGGTCGGCGCGGGTGCGATGGCCCGGTCGTCGACGACGACGCTGATCCTGGTGACCAACACGGTCAGCGCCCGGCAGTGGCGCGACGAGCTGGTGGCGCGCACCACGCTGACCGAGGACGAGATCGGCGAGTACTCCGGCTCCCGCAAGGAGATCCGCCCCGTCACCATCGCCACGTACCAGGTGCTCACCACCAAGCGGAAGGGCGTGTACTCCCACCTCGAGCTGCTCGACGCCCGCGACTGGGGCCTGATCGTCTACGACGAGGTGCACCTGCTCCCGGCCCCGGTGTTCCGGATGACGGCGGATCTGCAGGCCCGTCGCCGGCTCGGCCTGACCGCCACCCTGGTGCGCGAGGACGGCCGCGAGGACGAGGTGTTCTCGCTGATCGGCCCCAAGCGGTTCGACGCGCCGTGGAAGGACATCGAGTCCCAGGGCTACATCGCCCCCGCCCTGTGCACCGAGGTCCGGCTGACCCTCCCCGACCACGAGCGGATGACGTACGCCACCGCCGAGCCGGAGGACAAGTACCGCCTCGCGGCGACCGCCGGTGGCAAGAACGCCGTCGTCGACCGCATCGTGCGCCGGCACGCGGGTGAGCAGACGCTCGTCATCGGCCAGTACCTGGACCAGCTGCACGAGCTGGCCGAGCACCTGGACGCCCCGCTGATCACCGGCGAGACGACCGTCCGCGAGCGCCAGCGGCTGTTCGGCGCCTTCCGCACCGGCGAGCTGTCCACGCTCGTCGTCAGCAAGGTGGCCAACTTCTCCATCGACCTGCCGGAGGCGTCCGTCGCCATCCAGGTGTCGGGGTCGTTCGGCTCCCGCCAGGAGGAGGCCCAGCGCCTCGGCCGCATCATGCGACCCAAGGGCGACGGGCGCACCGCGCACTTCTACGCGGTCGTGGCGCGGGACACCGTGGACCAGGAGTTCGCCGCGCACCGGCAGCGGTTCCTCGCCGAGCAGGGCTACTCGTACACGATCGTCGACGCCGAGGACCTGGACCAGGCGCCCGACCCGGCCTGACACCCCCCCTGACCCACCGGCCGACCACCCGGCCCGCACCGCCGCGCCGGCGGCGTTCGCGACGGGTGGAACCGTCCGTGCCGTGAACTCGTTGCGGCGGTCGGACCGGTGAGAAAGGATCGTGTGGTGCGCAGGGTGGCGGCAGTGCTGGCGCGGGCAGGTGCGGCGATCGCCCTGGTGGGCGGGGTGATCCTGGCCGGTGGGCTGCCGGCGAGCGCCGAGGCGCCACCGACCCTGACCGGCGAGATCACCGACCACTCCGGCGTGCTCGGCAACGACACCGCGACGGTGCAGGCGGCGCTCGACCGCCTCGCGAAGGACACCCCGTACCAGCTGTACGTGGTGTTCGTCCCCGACTTCTCCGGCACCGACCCGCTCACCTGGACGCAGCAGGCCGCCAAGCAGTCCGGCCTCGGCTCGCAGGACTTCGTCCTCGCGGTCGCCACCAGCGCCCGGCGCTACATGCTGGCGCCGTCCTCGTCCGGGGCGATCACCAGCGCCGAGGTGCAGCAGGTCGCCTCGAAGGTCGAGGACCAGCTGCGCACCGACAGCTGGGCCCAGGCGGCGGTCACCGCCGCGGACGGCCTGCGCAGCGCCGCCGGCAGCGGCGGCTCCAGCACCGGTACGACGACCACCAGCAACGCCGCCGGCACGTTCGGGGCCCTGCTGGTGGTGGGGCTGATCATCATCGTGGTGATCGCGATCATCGCCGGTGTCGTCAGCCGCAACCGCCGCCGTGCCCTCGCGGGCCCGATGGCCGACACCGCCGGGTCGACGCGGGTGGCCACGGCCGCCGACGAGTACGCCCAGCTGCCGACCGTGGAGCTGGACCGCCGGTCCGCCTCCGCCCTGGTGGGGCTCGACGACGCCCTGCGGTCCTCCGAGCAGGAGCTCGGGTTCGCCCAGGCGGAGTTCGGCCCGGACGCCACGCGCGAGTTCGAGAAGGTGCTCGCCGACGGCAAGCAGCAGATCACCGAGGCGTTCCGGCTGCGCCAGACGCTGGACGACGACGTCCCGGACACCGAGGCGCAGGTGCGCGCCACCTCGGCGCAGATCTTGCGGCTGTGCGCGCAGGTGTCCGCCGCGCTGAACGCCCAGAAGGACGACTTCGACCGCCTGCGTGACCTCGAGGCGCACGTGGGCGACGCCCTCGACGGCCACGAGCGCGCCGTCGCCACGCTGCGGTCCCGCATCGAGCCGACCCGCACCACCCTCGCCGCCCTGGCCGCGCGCTACCCGGCGTCCGCCCTGGCCTCCGTCACGGCCAACCCCGACCAGGCGTCCCACCTGCTCGACGACGTCACGGGGACGCTCACGACGGGCCGCCAGGCCCTCGCCTCGGGCGACCGCGGCGCGGCCGTCGGCTACGCCCGCGCCGCGCAGACGGCCCTGGACCAGGCGACCACCCTGCTCGACGCCGTCGACTCGGCCGGGAACGACCTGGCTGCCGCGGGTTCGCGCCTGGACGCCGCGATCGCCTCCATCACCGGCGACCTGTCCGATGCCGCCCGCCTGGCACCCGGCGACCCTCGCGTCGCGCCGGCCGCCACCGAGGCGAGCGCCGCGGTCTCCGCAGCCCAGGCTGCCCGGGCCGGCGACGGTGACCCCTTGGCCGCGCTGCGCCGCATCGCAGCCGCCGAGGCCACGCTCGACGCCGCGCTCGCCCCGTCCCGGGAGCACGACGAGGCGAACCGCCGCGCGCTCGGCCTGCTGGACCAGACGCTCGGCCGCCTCGACTCCGCGCTGCGCGCCACCACCGACTACGTGGACACGCGCCGTGGCGCCGTCGGGCCCGAGGCCCGCACCCGCCTCGCGGAGGGTCAGCGGCTCCGTGACCAGGCCGTCGCCCAGCGCCAGACCGACGTCCAGGGGGCGCTGGCCACCGCCCAGCGCGCCGAGCAGCTGGTCGCGGAGGCCGGCCGGATCGCCCAGGACGACGTGCAGCGGTCCGACGACCAGCGCGGCGGCCCCTGGGGCGGCGGCCGCGGTGGCGGCGGGAACCTCGGCGGCATGATCCTCGGCGGCATCCTGATCGACTCGATCCTGCGCGGCGGCGGTGGCTGGGGCCACGGCGGTGGCGGCTGGGGCGGAGGCGGCGGCTTCGGCGGCGGCGGGGACGGCGGCGGCTTCGGCGGTGGGGGCTTCGGTGGCGGCTTCGGCGGCGGCGGGGACGGTGGGGGCTTCTGATCCTCGGCAGGTGGTGGCAGCGACGTGGCAGTGACCGGCACATCGGCAGCACGAGCGGGACTCGACAGGAAGGCACGCGCATGACGGAGAAGCAGTCCATCTTCGGGCGGATCGCCCAGCTGGCGAAGGCGAACATCAACGCCCTGATCGACCAGGCGGAGGACCCGCAGAAGATGCTGGACCAGCTGGTCCGGGACTACACCAACGAGATCGCCGAGGCGGAGAAGGCGATCGCCCAGACCATCGGCAACCTCCGCCTGGCGGAGCAGGACTACAACGCCGACGTCGCGGCGGCCACCGACTGGGGCCGCAAGGCGGTCGCGGCCTCGAGCCGCGCGGACCAGTACCGCGCCGCCGGTGACGCGGCCAACGCCGACAAGTTCGACGCGCTGGCCAAGGTGGCGATCGGCCGCCAGATCACCGCCGAGACCGAGGTCAAGGAGGCCGAGCCGCTGCTCGCCTCGCAGCGCGACGCGGTCGACAAGCTGAAGACCGGCCTGGCGATGATGAAGGACAAGCTGGGCCAGCTGAAGTCCCGCCGAGACACGCTGGTTGCGCGGCAGAAGTCGGCGCAGGCGCAGCGTCAGGTGCAGGAGGCGATCGGCTCGATCAACGTCCTCGACCCGACCAGCGAGCTCGCCCGGTTCGAGGACCGGGTGCGGCACGAGGAGGCCTACGCGCAGGGGCAGGCGGAGCTCGCCGCCAGCTCGCTGGACTCGCAGTTCGCCGAGCTCGAGTCGTCGGACTCGCAGATCGAGGTCGAGGCCCGCCTCGCCGCGCTGAAGGCCGGCGCCGAGCCCGCCCAGCTGCCGGCGACGCCGGTCACGCCGCAGATCGCCGCGGGGCCGCAGTCCTGATCGCGCACGCATGACGAAGGGCCCTCGGCACGCGCCGGGGGCCCTTCCTCGTGACGGGAGCGGTCGGATCAGGCCGGGACGAAGGAGCCCTCGTCGGCCCGGGACCGCACCAGCGCCACCAGCTGCTCGGCGATCCCCCGGCTGAACTGCGTCAGTGCCTCGTCCTGGCCGGTCCAGCCGGCGAGGACCGTGTCGACGTCGTGCCCGGCGGCCTCCGCCCACTGCCGCAGGGTCTCCTGGGAAGTCTCCGGGTGGAACTGCAGACCCCAGGCCGACCCGATCCGGAAGGCGTGGTACGGGTACATCGCCGACGAGCCGAGCCACACGCCGCCGCGCGGCAGCTCCACCACCGCGTCGTCGTGCATCGCCGGCTGCGGCGTCAGCCGCCGTGCCTGCCACGGCTGCAGCAGCGGTCCGACGAGCGCGTCGGACTCCGCCTCCGGACGCCACCGGACGTTGACCACGCCGGCCTCGGACCCGGGAGGGGCGGCCACCTGCACGCGGCCGCCGCGGGCGACGGCCAGCAGCTGGGCACCGAGGCAGATCGCCAGCGTGGGGACGCCGGTCGCGCTGGTCTCCGCGAGCAGGTCGCGGACGGCGGGCAGCCACGGCGCCCGCTCGTCGTCGTACACCGACAGCTCGGCGCCGAGCACCAAGAGGCCGTGGCCCACCTCGGCGGCGGTCGGCACCGGCTCGCCGAGGTCCGCACGGACCAGCTGCACGTCGACGTCGCCGAGCCACTCGGCGAACCGGTCGAGACCGCAGCTCGGGGAGCTCTGCAGCACGGTCAGGCGCGCACGGGGCGAGCCGATCGGGTCGAGGCGGTCGCCGGCCTCGATCTGGACAGTCGTCATGGAGCAGAAAGGTACAGGGCGACGCCGTGCGCCACGCCGCGCGAGCCCCGATCGATGTTATCGCTCACACGCGCCGCCCACGGGTCCCGGCTCCGCCGCGACACCGACCAGGCCTTCCGCACGCGCAGGTGACGTCCAGCGCACTCCCAGACAGCCGTCGCACACTGGGTGGATGAATGCTGCGTCCGGTGCACCCGAGGCTCGGCTGCTCGTCGTCGACGACGAGCCCAACATCCGTGAGCTGCTCGCCACGTCCCTGCGCTTCGCCGGCTTCGAGGTGAGCTCCGCGGCGGACGGCAGCTCCGCGCTGCGCCTGGCCAAGGAGGTGCAGCCGGACCTGGTGGTGCTGGACGTGATGCTGCCGGACATGGACGGCTTCACCGTCACCCGGCGCCTGCGGGAGAAGGGTCAGCACGTGCCGGTGCTGTTCCTCACGGCGCGCGACGACACGGCCGACAAGGTGCAGGGCCTGACGGTCGGCGGCGACGACTACGTCACCAAGCCGTTCAGCCTCGAGGAGGTCGTCGCCCGCATCCGCGCGGTGCTGCGCCGCACCCAGCGGGTGGACGACGACTCGCAGGTGCTCCGCTACGCGGATCTCGAGCTGGACGACGACTCGCACGAGGTCCGCCGCGCCGGTCAGCTGATCGACCTGTCCCCCACCGAGTTCAAGCTGTTGCGCTACCTGATGCTCAACGCCGGCCGCGTGCTGTCCAAGGCGCAGATCCTCGACCACGTGTGGCAGTACGACTGGGGCGGCGACGCCAACATCGTCGAGTCCTACATCTCCTACCTGCGCCGCAAGGTCGACCAGCTGGACGACGCCCAGGGCCGGCGGCTGCCGCCGCTGATCCACACCAAGCGGGGCGTCGGCTACCTGCTGCGCGAGCAGTCGTGACGGCACTCCGTCTGCCGACGCGGTGGGCGGCGGCCTGGGACCGGGTGCCGCTGCGCGGCCGGCTGGTCGCGGTCGCCACCGTGCTGATCGCCGTCGGCCTGGTGCTGGCGGGGATCACCAGCACCGCCCTGCTGCAGCGCTCGCTGGTCGCGCAGATCGACGACAAGCTGCGCACCGAGGGCACGGCCCTGGCGAGCCAGCGGGTCAACGCGCTGCGCAACGGGCTGTACCAGGCGGCCGGCCCGTCCGACTACTACGTGCGCCTCGAGGTGGAGGGCGCGCAGTCGTTCACCTGGCGGTCGCAGAGCGTCGTGGACGCCTACGGCGAGCCGCACGTGCCGGCCCTGTCCGCGGCGCAGGCGGCTGCGCTGGGTGGCCGACCGTTCAGCGTGGAGTCCTCCGTCGCGGGATCGCACTGGCGGGCGGTGGCGTACCCGACGAACGACGCCAGCGGCTGGGTGCTGATCGCGCTGCCCCTGGCCGAGGCGCGGGACACCACCAGCACCATGGTCTCGGTCCTGCTGCTGTCCGGCGTCGGCATCGTGCTGCTCGGCGGCCTCGCCGCCGGCTGGGCCGTGCGACGGTCCCTCGCGCCGTTGGGCCGCATCGAGGAGACGGCCGCGGCGATCGCCGCCGGCGACCTGTCCCGCCGCGTGCGCACCGCGCCGGGGAGCACCGAGGTGGGTCGCCTCGGCGTCGCCCTGAACGGGATGCTGACGCAGATCGAGGCGGCGTTCGACGCCCGCACCGCCTCCGAGTCCCGGATGCGCCGGTTCGTCGCCGACGCGTCGCACGAGCTTCGCACCCCCCTGGCGACCATCCGCGGCTACGCCGAGCTCTACCGGATGGGCGCCCTGACCGGCGCCGACCAGGTGGACGACACGATGCGCCGCATCGAGGGCTCCGCCACCCGGATGGGCACGCTGGTGGAGGACCTGCTCGCCCTGGCCCGGCTCGACGAGGGACGGCCGATCGCGCACCAGCCGGTGGACCTCACGGTGCTGGCCGCCGACGCGATCAGCGACCTGCGCGCCCTGGATCCCGACCGGCCCGCCCGCCTCGCACCCCTCGACCCGAGCGGCACGGCTGGCGCCACGCTCGTGCTCGGCGACGACGCCCGCCTGCGACAGGTGGTCGCCAACCTGGTCGGCAACGTGGTGCAGCACACGCCGGCCGGCACGCCCGTCGAGATCGCCGTCGGCACCGCCCCTCGCGTCGGCATCATCGAGGTGCGGGACCACGGGCCCGGCATCGACCCGGAGCACGCCGCCCGGGTGTTCGAGCGGTTCTACCGGGTGGACGCCTCGCGCACCCGGGAGTCCGGCGGAGCGGGTCTGGGCATGGCGATCGTCGCGGCCATCGTCTCGGCGCACTCCGGCCAGGTGACGCTCGCTCGGACGCCCGGCGGCGGCACGACGGTGCGCGTGGTGCTGCCCGCGGTACCCGCCGGTACGGTCGCCGACGAGCTCGAGGAGCAGGACGAGACCGACGCCCCGCCCGTGCCCGCGAAAGCCGACCCAGCCGATCGCAGCGCTGTGACCAGGCACGATGCGCCGGCGACCGAGCCGGCACCCGAGGGCGATCGGGCCGACCAGCCTCGAGAGGCCGCGGACAGGGCCTGAGGCTACGATGACTCGTCCTAGTAGCCAGCCGTGAGGTCGATCCATGGGCGTCCATGACGCGCCACAGTGGTTGTTGTCCGCATTCGTCCGCAGTGTCCAGGCAGTCGGCGGTACCGCCGAGGCCGACGAGATCCGCAGGACCGGTGAGGCCCTCCTGGCCAGGTGGACCGCTCCGGAGCGGCACTTCCACAACCTCCGCCACCTGGTGGACGTCATCGCCCGGGTGGACGAGCTGACGGAGGAGACCTACGACCCCGAGGTGGTGCGGCTCGCCGCCTGGTACCACGGGGCGATCTTCGACTCGGCCGAGCGCGCGGCGTACGCCAACCGCGGCGGCGAGGACGAGGTGGCGAGCGCGCGTCTGGCGTACGACGAGCTGACCGCGCTCGGCGTCTCCCCCGAGAAGGCGCAGCGCGTGCACGACCTGGTGGTCCGCCTGGCGCGGCACAACCCGGACCCGGCCGACCCGGACAGCGCCGTCCTGTGCGACGCCGACCTGGCGATGCTGGCCACCGAGCCGCAGAAGTACCGCGCCTATCTCGAGGACCTGCGTGCCGAGTACGCCCACGTCCCGGTGGACAAGTTCCTCGCGGCCCGCGAGCACATCCTGCGCAAGCTGCTGGGCCGTCCGCGCCTGTTCGTCAGCCCGCTGTCCGAGCGCTGGGAGGAGCCGGCCCGGCAGAACCTGACCGCCGAGCTCGCCCGGGTGGAGAAGGAGCTGGCGAAGCTCGCTGCCGGGGCCGCCGGGGCCGCCGGGACCGGCACGAGCGGCGCGACGGCCGCGGGCGACGCCGCAGGGACCTCCGCGTCGGGGAGCCCGGCGCAGTCGACGACGAGCACGCCCGCCTGAGTCGGACCTCATCCGTCCCCAGCCCGGCACCCGTCCGTGAGGTCGGGTGCCGGCGCCGTTCCACAGCCGTGCGTCCCCGTGGGATCCCTAGCGTCGGCCGCGCCCCGTCGTCGAGAGCTGCCCGCCCGGCAGCCCGGTGGGGCACGGGAGGTCCGATGAGTCGTTACGAGGTCGATGCAGCCGAGCTGGCGCGCGCAGCCGGTGGTGTCCAGGCACGGGTCGCCTCCATCCAGGCGGAGGTCGCGGCGATGAACCGCCAGCTGACCGAGCTGCAGGCCGGGTGGCGAGGTGCCGCCGCCGGCGCCTTCGCCGGCCTGGTCGCCGACTGGTCCGCGACGCAGGGCAAGGTGGAGCAGTCGCTCACCCAGATCAGCGCCGCGATGACCAGCGCGTCGCGCACCTATGCCGACGCGGAGGCCGCGGCGTCCCGGCTGTTCGCAGCGGGCTGACCAGGCCGTCCGCCCGGTCGAGGCGCCGCGCGGGGGTCCGGCTGACGAGGGGGTTACCCTCGGCGGGATGACCGTCCTCGTCGACCCGCCCGCCTGGCCGCGGCACGGCACCGTGTGGAGCCACCTGGTCAGCGACGAGTCGTACGACGAGCTGCACGAGTTCGCGCAGCGCGCCGGCCTGCCGACCCGGGCGTTCGACCTGGACCACTACGACGTGCCGCAGCACCGGTACGAGGAGCTGGTGGCCCTCGGCGCCCAGCCGGTCGACGGGCACCAGCTGATCCGCCGGCTGATCGCCTCCGGTCTCCGGGTACCCGCCCGGGACCGGAGGCGATCAGCGCACCGGCACGGCTGACGCCGCGCGGCTCGCCGCGTGCTTCGGTCGGTCAGCCGCGGGACCAGGACCACAGCCACGACCACGGCTCGCCCCACGACCAGGGGCCGCCCGACGACGAGGGACCGCCCGACGACCACGGGCCGGCCGACCACCACGAACCGCCCCACGGTCCGGTCCACGGCGCACCGTGCTGCTTCTGCTCCAGCACCACCACCGTCCGCGGCGGCACGGTGACCGTTCCCGTCGCGCTGTCCCACCGGGTCGTCTTCACCACGGGGTCGGTCCCGTGCGCCTGGGCCTTCGACAGTGTCAGCGCGTGGCCGGTGAGCCCCGTGAGGTGCTCGCTGACCGGCGTGGTGCTCGCGTTGAAGACGACCAGCACACCGTCGCGGGTCTTGTCGACATCGGCACCGCGGGTGTCGTCGATCCACATCGCGATCACGCCGGGGTCCGTCGTCGGGAAGCTGACCTTCTGCTCGATCGCGGCGGCATCGTCCAGCCGGAACAGCGGGCTGGACGCCTTGATCGTCAGCAGCGTCTGCGCCTGGTCCGTGGCTGCCGCCATGTCGGCCGCGGACGGCTTGAGCGCCGGGTCGGCGAGCAACGGCGCCATCACCGGCCACTGACCGGAGTTCTTCGCCGCCGGCGGCAGGCCGGAGCCCCACGCCGAGCTGGTGCCGGTCCAGTCGATCCGGTTGAACCAGTCGCCCGAGTCGTAGCTGTCGTTGTCCATCGACTTGCTGCGCAGCAGGTCGGTGCCGGCCAGCCACATCACCCGGCTCTGCGAGAGGGTCGCCGCGGCGAGCGACAGCGTCTGCATCCGCACCCGGTCGGCCATCGTGGTCGCCTTCGGCAGCTTGAGCGCCAGCGCGTCGTACAGCGTCTGGTTGTCGTGCGCGTCGACGTAGTTGACCACCTCGTCCGGCTGGTCGGCGTAGCCGGCCGGCTGACCGTTGTAGTCGATCTGGTCACCACGCTTCACGGTGCCGTCCGACGCGGTGAAGGTGAACGCCCGCAGGTTGCCGGCGAGGCCCACCTTGATCAGGTCCTCGGCATGGGCGAGTGCGGCCGCCTGCTGCGTCGGCGTCCCGTTCACCGCGAGCCCGTTCGGGTCGGTGCCCAGCCCGCTGCCGTAGCCCTGAGCCTGCACCGAGGACGAGTCGACCGGGCTGCCGCCGCGGACGGCGTCCCGCAGCCGGTCGTTGAACGTCCCGATCCCGGTCCCACCGAGCTGACCCTGGACCGCCTGCGTGAACAGGGCGTTGTTGGCCACCTCGCCGAAGTTCCAGCCCTCGCCGTAGAGGGCCACCTTCGACCCGTCCACGCCGTCGCGCTTCAGCGTCAGCTTGTCGAGAGCCGCACGCACGTCCTTCATGTTCTGCACCGAGTGGAAGCCCATCAGGTCGAAGCGGAACCCGTCGACCTTGTACTGCTGGGCCCACAGCACCACGCCGTCCACCATCAGCTTGCCGGCCATGGCGTGCTCGGTGGCGACGTTGGAGCAGCACGTGGACGTCTGCACCGCACCCTTGGCGTCGAGCCGCTGGTAGTAGCCCGGCACCACGCGGTCGAGCACGGAGGCGTCCGACTGCCCGCTGGCGGAGGTGTGGTTGTACACCTGGTCGAGCACCACCTGCAGACCCGCGCGGTGCAGGGAGCCGACCATCGACCGGACCTCCGCGGTGCGCGCCGGACCGTCGGTGCGGACGGCGTAGGAGCCGTCGGGCGCCAGCCAGTGCAGCGGGTCGTAGCCCCAGTTGAAGCCGTCCTTGGCGGCCACGGCCGAGGTGCACGCCTGCTGCTGGTCGGATGCGGGCGGCAGCGAGGCCAGGTCGCACGCCGGCTGCTGCCAGGTGCTCTTGTCCTCGTTGACGGTGGCGAAGTCGAAGACGGGCTGCAGCTGCACGGTGTTCAGACCCGCCTTGGCCAGGTCCTTCAGGTGCGTCATGCCGGCGCTGTCCTCGACGGTGAACGCGTCGTAGGTGCCGCGCAGGCCGGCCGGGACGGTGGTGTCCGTCGCCGAGAAGTCGCGCACGTGCAGCTCGTAGGCGGTCCGGGCCGACTCGTTGGGGATCGTCGGCGCCTTGGCTGTCCGCCACACGTCCGGCTGGAGGGCCGGGTCGGACAGGTCGGCGACCACGGACCGGGTCGCGTTGGTGGTGAGCGCCAAGGAGTAGGGGTCGGTGACGTCGTTGGTCACCACGCCGTCCGCGGTCGGCACCGTGAGGCGGTACAGGTAGCCGCGGTCCTTCCAGCCGCGGTCACCGGTGACCGTCCACGTGCCGTCGGGCTGCCGGGCGGCGTCCACGACGGTCGGTGCCCCACCTGCCGCAGCGGCGTCCAGCACCACCGAGACGTGCTGGGCGGTCGGTGCCCAGACGGCCAGGCTCGGCACCCCGCGGGCCCACGTCACACCCAGCTTCCGGGTCTGCGCCGAGGCCGCGTCGAGGTCGTCCAGGACGCCGGGCACCTGGACCCCGGTGAACGCCGTCAGCGCGCCGGTGCCGTCCTGCTGCACCAGCCGCAGCTGGCCGGTCAGCGCTGTGGCGACCGCCGCACGGTCCGCGCCGACGTGCAACGCCAGGTACCCGGTCAGGGCGGGGAACCGGTGCAGCTGGTCGGCCGTGAGCCCACCGGCGACCACCGACAGCGGCAGCGTGGTGCCCGTTCCGGAGAGCGTGCCGTCGGTCACCGCGAGGTCACCGGCCTGCGACGACCGCAGCGTCCACGTCAGCGCGGCCGGATCGGTCCCCGTCGGCACCAGCGACGGCGGCACCGCCACCGTACCGGCGTCCACCCACTGCGCCAGCTCCTGCCCGGTGCCGGGCAGGGGCGGGCTGCTGTTCACGATCGTCAGCACGTGCGTCGCCGCGGTGTAGGAGAACGTCACCTGCTTGCCCGTGGTCGCGGTGAAGTCGATGTTCGGGCCACCGGGCACGCCGCCGGCACCGTAGTTCTCCGACCAGCTGAGCCCGACCGCGGCCTTCGCCTGGTAGGACCCGGACGGGATCGCCGACGTGGTGAACGTGTACACGCCGTCACCCTTGAGGTCCTCCAGCCATGACCCCATGCAGTCCGGCGCCCAGTCGCCGGAACAGCCGATGGTCGACTGGTACGAGCCGGGTGCGGTGACGATCGGCCCCTGCGCGGTGTTCTGCGCGTAGTGCGTCGTCGCGTCGTAGTAGAAGGTCACCGGCCCGCCGGCGGTGGTGAACGCGATGTTCGCCCCGCCCGGCACGCCGCCGGCGCCGTAGTTCTCGTTCCAGCTGCCGCCGATCGCCACCTTGTACTCGTACGAGCCGGCGGGCAGCGTGAACGTGCCGGAGTACACCCCGTCGGCCCGCTTGGTCAGGGCGATCGCGGAGCAGTCTGGCGCCCAGTCACCGGCGCAGCCGACCGCGGCGTTGAAGCTGCCGGGCACGCTCACCTGCAGCGTGGTCCCCGTGCCGCCACCGGCCACCACCCCGTCCACCCGGTTGCCCACCGAGGCATAGGTCGAGGCGGCGACGTGGTTGCCGGCCTCGTCCACAGACACGGCTCGGTACTCGACCAGCGTGCCGGGTGCGAGCCCGGACACGTCGGCGAACACCCGCGGCGCACCGCTCTCCGCCGTGCCGAGCCCGGTCCAGGTCCCCGACCCGACCACCCGGTACGCGAAGCTCGTCTCGCCCCACCCGTCGGTCGCGTCGGCCGCCACCGGCGTCAGCCCGGACACCCCGGCACCGGCGCTCGGCACGGACACCGACAGCGTGCGGGACGGCACCGCGGCCACCTGCCGGTCGGCCCGCAGCACCACGGCTGACAGCGCCGGGACGGTCAGCGTCACCTTGCCGGACCCGTCGGCCGTCACGCCCGAGCCGCCGCCGTACAGCACGGCGTAGCTCGCACCGGGCGTCAACGTGGTGAACGTGACGGTCTGCGCCGACGCGGCGTTGTTCACCGCGACGAGGTTCTCCACCTTCTCGGTGCGGTCCACCCGCGAGAACGCGTACACCCCGGTGCCGTCCTGCGCGTACCGCTCGATCTGGGCACCGTGGGCCAGGGCCGGGTTGCCGGACCGCAGCGCGGAGAGCGCGGCGATGTGCTGGTAGAGGGTCGAGGTGGTGTCGTACCGGTCCTTCGACCCGGCCGTCGTCCCGTCGACCAGCGGCTGGTTGGCGTACGACGCGGTCTGCGTCGCGAACATGTCCTGGCGAGCGTCCTTGTCGCCGCCGGTGCCCGCGAAGCCCTGCTCGTCGCCGTAGTAGACGATCGGCTGGCCGCGGGAGAAGAACATCAGGTCGTTGGCGAGCTCGTCGCGTGCCATCGGGTCGGGCTGTCCGGCGAGGAAGTAGCCGATGCGGCCCATGTCGTGGTTGCCGAGGAACGTCGGCAGCGCATCGGCCGACGAGTGCGTGGTGGTGTACCGGTCGTCGGACGCGTACAGCGCCTGCAACGACTTGGCGGACCCGCCCTTGGCGTAGCTGGTCGCCGCCGACTGGAACGAGAAGTCGAGCACCGAGCTCATCGCCGTGTCCCGCACGTACGGCGCCGTCTTCGCCGAGTCGGCGTCGTACACCTCGCCGAACATGAAGAAGTCCGGCTTGCCGTGCGTGTGGGCGTAGTCGAGGACCGGCTGCGTCCAGGCCTTCCAGAACTCGAAGTTCACGTGCTTCGCGGTGTCGATGCGGAAGCCGTCGATGCCCAGGTCGATCCAGGACTCGTAGATCTGCTCCATGCCGCTGACGACCTTCGGGTTCTCGGTCATCAGGTCGTCCAGGCCGGAGAAGTCGCCGAGCGTCGTGGACTCGCCGGTGTAGGTCGAGTCACCGCGGTTGTGGTACAGCGTCACGTCGTTCAGCCAGGACGGGACCTTGACGTTCGCATCGGCCGGTGCGACGACGGGCGTGTACGGGAACGACGTGGCGGCGTCGAACGTCGGGAAGCTCGGCGAGTTCGCCAGCGCGCCGATGTCCGGGATCACCGTCCCGTCGGCCGCCTTGTACGGCTTGTCCGCCTGGCTGACGTACGTGTACTGGTTCTGGGCGTTCGAGATCACGTCGGCGGTGTGGTTGGTGATGATGTCGAAGTAGACCTTCATCCCCTTGGCGTGCGCGTCGGCGATCAGGGTCTTCATCTCGTCGTTGGTGCCCAGGTGCGGGTCGATCTGCGTGAAGTCGGTGGTCCAGTACCCGTGGTACCCGGCGGACGCGTCGGCACCGGTGCCCTGCACCGGCTTGTTCTTGAACGACGGCGTCAGCCAGATCGCCGACGTCCCGAGCCCGTGGATGTAGTCGAGCTTCGACGTCAGACCGGCCAGGTCACCACCGTGGTAGAAGCCCTTGTCGGTGGGGTCGAACCCGGACACCAGCCGGTCCGTCCCCAGCCCCGCCGTGTCGTTCGCGGTGCTGCCGTTGGCGAACCGGTCCGTCATCACGAAGTAGTACTGGTTCCCGCTGCCCGCCTCCCGCACCGGGCTCCCGACGAGGCCGTCGTCGGCCGCCGTGTACCCCGCCGCCAGGCCGAGCGGCGTCACCGCGACGCGCTGCGTGCTGACGTCGTAGGAGAACCGCAGCTGCTCCGTCCCGCCGGTGACCAGCGGGATGTTCGCCGCTCCCCCGTCGAGCCCGACGGCGCCGTCCCAGCCCCGGTCGAACGCGATCTTGTACTCGTACGAGCCGCCCGGCAGCGTGAGGTCCGCGGCGTACACGCCGGCCTTGCTGGTCGGGGCGAGGTCCGTCGCCGCGCAGCTCGGGTCCCAGTCGTTCGCGCACCCAGCCTTGCTCTGCAGGCTGCCGACGAGGGTCACCACCCCGGGGGCGGCGGCGGCGGGTGCGCCGGGCGTCGCGACCAGGCCGGTGACGGTCAGGGCGGCCGCCGCCAGCAGGGCCAGCAGCGATCGGGACGTGCGGGAGCGTGCGCGAGCAGCAGTCATCGTCGACCTTCTGGTCCAGCACACGTCGGTGTGCGCAGATTCGGACGGATCGCACGGTATCCGGCAGCAAGTCCTTGCAGCAAGAGTCAGCAAGCATTTCAGCGGACACAGCCGTTCCACAGCCCGCACCTGGACAACTGACCAGGACCAGCGCAAACGCACGAGGGGCCGGCCACCCGCAGGTGACCGGCCCCTCGACGTTCAGCGGCGCACGCGCCGCCTGGTGCTGCTCAACGAGCTCTCAGCGGATCAGAACCCGCCGCCGAAGTCCTCGCCACCGCCGGGGCCGGCCGGGGCCGACTTCTCCGGCTTGTCGGCGACGACGGCCTCCGTGGTGAGGAACAGCGCCGCGATGGACGCCGCGTTCTGCAGCGCGGAGCGCGTCACCTTCACCGGGTCGTTGACGCCGGCCGCCAGCAGGTCCTCGTACTGGTTGGTCGCCGCGTTCAGGCCGTGGCCGGTGGGCAGGTTGCGCACCTTCTCGGCCACGACGCCGCCCTCGAGGCCGGCGTTGATCGCGATCTGCTTCAGCGGGGCCTCGATCGCGAGCTTCACGATCGCGGCACCGGTCGCCTCGTCGCCCTCGAGCTCGAGCTTCTCGAACGCGAGCTTGCCGGCCTGGATGAGGGCCACGCCACCACCGGCGACGATGCCCTCCTCGACGGCCGCCTTGGCGTTGCGCACGGCGTCCTCGATGCGGTGCTTGCGCTCCTTGAGCTCCACCTCGGTGGCCGCACCCGCCTTGATGACGGCCACGCCGCCGGCGAGCTTGGCGAGGCGCTCCTGCAGCTTCTCGCGGTCGTAGTCGGAGTCCGAGTTCTCGATCTCGGCACGGATCTGGGTCACGCGACCCTGGATCTGCGCCGCGTCGCCGGCACCCTCGACGATCGTCGTCTCGTCCTTCGTCACGACGATCTTGCGGGCCTGGCCCAGCACCTCGAGGCCGACCGTGTCGAGCTTGAGACCGACGGTCTCGGACACGACCTGGCCACCGGTGAGGATCGCCATGTCCTGCAGCATCGCCTTGCGGCGGTCGCCGAAGCCCGGGGCCTTGACGGCGACGGACTTGAAGGTGCCGCGGATCTTGTTGACGACGAGCGTGGCCAGGGCCTCGCCCTCGACGTCCTCGGCGACGATGAACAGCGGCTTGCCGGC
>MKTI01000014.1 GCA_001898185.1 Cellulomonas sp. 73-145
CTTCAACTCGAGCCAGTCGCAGTACACGGTCAAGCTCCAGTCGTTCCCGCAGGCGTCGTACAACGACGCCGTCGTCGCGGCGGCTTCGGCGAAGAAGCTGCCGTGCATCGTGGACATCGACTCGCCCAACGTGCCCAACTGGGCGTGGGCTGGCTACATCAAGCCGCTGGGCTTGCCTGACAGCGAATGGACCGGTCAGCTCGCCAGCACGGTGGGCAAGGTGAACGGCAAGGTGTACTCGTTCGGTCACTACGACGTGGCGCTGGCCTTCTACACCCGCAAGTCGATCCTGCAGTCGGTAGGGGCGCGGGTGCCCACCGTCGACCAGCCCTGGACCAAGAGCGAGTTGGCGGACGTCCTGGCCAAGCTGAAGGCGACCGGGAAGTACCCGTACGCCCTCGACCTGGGCACCGGCGGCACGGGGGAGTGGATCACGTACGCCTACTCGCCGTTCCTGCAGTCCGCGGGCGGCGACCTGATCGACCGGAGCACGTACAAGAAGGCTGACGGTGTGCTCAACGGCGCCCAGGCGATCGACTGGGCCGGCTGGATGCAGGGCCTCGTCAAGGACGGCTACATGTCGGCCAAGTCGGGTGCGGACCCGACGGCTGACTTCGCGAACGGCAAGTCCGCGATCCTCTACTCCGGCAGCTGGGCCGACGCGACCGTGACGAAGGCGTTCGGCGACGACGCACTGGTCATCCCGCCCGTGGACCTGGGCCAGGGGCCGAAGATCGGCGGCGGCTCTTGGCAGTGGGCGATCAGCGCCCAGTGCGACAACACCGCGGGCGCGCAGGCATACCTGAAGTTCAGCCACCAGACGAAGTACGTCGCGGCGCTGGCCAAGGCAACGGGCACCATACCCGCCACGGACGCGGCGGCAGCCACGATGCCGGAGTACGCCGCCGGCGGTGCCTCGGAGATCTTCCGCACGTTCGCCCAGAAGTACGCGGTGGTCCGCCCGGTGACGCCCGCCTACCCGTTCATCACCTCGGTGTACCAGAAGGCCACGCAGGACATCCTCTCCGGCGGTGACCCCAAGACGATCCTCGGACGGCCGGCCCGCGCGACCCATCCGGAGGTCTGTCATGACCGTCATCTCCCCAGCTCGGGCACGAGCCGTCCGCGGGCGGCGAGATGTCCCAGCAGCAACGCACGCGGCACGACGCCGCGAAGGACTGACCGCCCTGTGGATGGCCGGTCCCGCCGTTGCCCTGCTCATCCTGTTCATCGTCGTGCCGGTGATCCTCGCCTTCGTGCTGGCGTTCACCAACGCCCGGCTGATCTCGCCACGACCGGCGACGTTCGTGGGTCTGCACAACTTCGCCAACCTGTTCTCCGACCCGGTGTTCTGGGCCTCGGTGCGAAACACCTTCTACTTCGCCGTCGTGGTCGTCCCGATCCAGGCCGGTCTGGCACTCGTGCTGGCGCTGCTCGTCAACGCGAAGGTGCGAGGGACCAACTTCTTCCGGACGGTCTACTTCGTCCCCGTCGTGACCTCGATGGTCGTGGTCTCGCTGCTGTGGCGGTTCCTGTACCAGAAGGACGGTCTGCTCAACGCGCTGATCAGCGTCGTGCACCCCGGCTACGCGCCGATCGACTGGCTCAACGACCCGCGCACCGCGATGCCGGCAATCATCGTGATGTCGATCTGGCAGGCCGTGGGCTTCCACATGATCATCTGGCTGTCGGGCCTGCAGACCATCCCGGCCGAGCTGTACGAGGCCGGGGACCTGGACGGTGCGGTCGGCTGGAAGCGGTTCCGGTACATCACCTGGCCGAGCCTGCTCGCCACACGCACGTTCATCCTCATCACCATCACCATCGCCGCGCTGTCGCTGTTCACACAGATCAGCGTGATGACGCAGGGTGGCCCGCTGGACTCGACGACGACAGTCGTCTACATGGCGGTGCGTACCGGGTACCAGCAGCTGGCCACCGGCTACGCCTCAGCGATCTCTCTCGTCTTCTTCGTGCTCGTCCTCATCGTTTCGGGCGTACAGCGATTCCTCACTCGCGAGAAGGACTGACCATGACCACCGTCGTCGAGAACCCGCCTCGCGCAGGCCGTTCCGCGCGCCGCCGGCGCACCAGTTGGCTCGTCCAGACCGGACGGATCCTGCTCGCCCTGCTCTTCGCCGGCCCGCTGCTGTTCCTCTTCGTGTCCTCGCTCAAGCCGGATCTGCAGATCTTCGCCGACCTGCGCTCGTGGCGGGCATTCGTGCCGCTGGGTCACGTCTCGTTCGCCAACTACAGCGCCGTGTTCGCCCGGGTGCCGTTCGCGCGGTTCCTGATGAACTCGATCGGCATCTCCCTGGTCACGGTCGCGCTCGGTCTGCTCGTCAACTCCCTGGCGGCCTTCGCCCTCGCCCGGCTGCAGTGGCGCGGCAAGCAGCTCGTGCTCACCGGGATCATCGCGACGTTGATCCTGCCGTTCGAGACTCTTGCCCTGCCGCTGGTGTGGTGGGTCAACAAGCTGCCGTGGCTGACGATGAACGGCTTCCACCTGCAGCTGACGACCGGCTGGCTGGACACCTACCAGGTGCAGATCATCCCGTTCGTGGCCAACGCGTTCTCGGTCTACCTCTTCTACCAGTACTTCACTTCGATCCCGAAGGAGCTGGACGAAGCTGCCCGGATGGACGGGGCCGGGTGGTTCCGCATCTACCGCAACGTCGTCATGCCACTGTCCGGCCCTGCGATCGCCACGGTCGCGATCCTGACGTTCCTGCCGGCCTGGAACTCCTACCTCTGGCCACTGATGGTGGTGCAGTCCGAGGAGCTACGGCCCGTGATGCTCGGCATCCAGTACTTCTTCCAGCTCAATGTCTCGTGGGGCCAGGTCATGGCGTATGCGTCGATGATCACCCTTCCCGTGCTGGCGCTGTTCCTCGCCTTCCAGAAGGCGTTCATCGGGTCGATCGCCTCCTCCGGCGTGAAGGGTTGATGTGAGCACCGTTCTACGACCGTCCTGGCACTTCACCACCGCCGACCGTTGGCTCAACGACCCCAACGGGCTCGTGTACCACGACGGCACCTATCACCTGTTCTTCCAGTCGAACCCCTCAGAGGCCACGTGGGGCGAGATGTCCTGGGGGCACGCGACGTCGACCGACCTGGTGCACTGGACGGACCTCGGCACCGCCATCCCGGCCTCAGCTGAGGAGATGGTGTTCTCCGGCAGCGCTGTCGTGGACACCGAGAACACCGCCGGGTTCGGTGCGGGTGCGATGGTGGCCGTCTACACGAGCTCCTACCGAGCTCCTTCTCCGCGCGCCGGGGTGCAGGCGCAGTCGTTGGCGATCAGCAACGACGGTGGCACTACGTGGCGTCGATACGAAGGCAACCCGGTGCTCGACGTCGGGGCATCGGAGTTCCGCGACCCCTACGTCTTTCGGCACCAGGACCATTGGGTGATGGTCGTCGCCGAGTCGACCAACCACCGGCTCGACATCTACACGTCAGGTGACTTGCGCTCCTGGACGCTCGCCTCCACCGTCGGACCCGCCTGGGTCACCGGTGGGCTGTGGGAGTGTCCGGCGCTGGTCAGCGTGCCGACAGCCGACGGCGAGAGGACGTGGGCGCTGCTGCTGTCGGTGAATCCGGGCGGGCCGACGGGCGGCTCGGGGAGCCTGTACGTTCTCGGCGACTTCGACGGGTATGCGTTCGTCCCCGAGGCGGGTGACGAGCCACGCTGGCTCGACCACGGGCACGACTACTACGCGCCGGTGGCGTGGGGAAATGTTCCCGACGGGCGCGCGCTGACGATCGCGTGGGCCGACTCGTGGCAGTACGCGCGTGACCTTCCGCCTGCACCGTGGCGGGGAGCGATGTCTCTGGTCCGTGAGCTCGACGTTGTCACGGGACCGGACGGACGTCGCCAGCTGAGGCAGCGCCCGGTCCTCGGCAGTGACAGCTCCGGCAGTGTGAGCGTGTCGCGGATGACGCTGCCGTGCGGTGCAGGCACGTTGCTGGACATCACCGTCACCGACGACGCCCGCACGGAGGAGCTTGTCCTCAACGTGGACGGAGACGCCCGGACCCTCACCGTCGACCGCAGCCGGTGCGGAACCATGCCGTCGGCCGCAACAGCCGTGCGGGCGACCGCACCACTGCCGCCCGTCGAGGAGCTCGATGTGACGATCGTGGTCGACGGCTCGGTGGTCGAGGTGTTCGCAGCGGACGGGACCGTCACGTTCTGCGAGCGGCTGATGGCGACCTCTCCGTTGACTCAGCTCGAGGTTCTTGATGTGGGACAGCGCGTCTGAACCTCGTCACCTGCGGGGGTGACTGCAAGGGCCTTCGGACCGTGAAGACGAATCGTCTCGACGGTCCGGAGGCCCTCGCATGCCTCAGGCCCGGGCCAACAACGTGACGCCAGAGCCCATCGTGCGGGCCTGTAGGCGCTAGCCGTCGAGCTCGGCCCGGGTGGGCGGGTTGGCTCCCGCTCGGGACACGTTGATCGCGGCGGCGCGCGCCGCCCGCGCCAGGATGGCGGCCAGCGCCTCGGCGTCCAGGTCTGCGAGATGCGTGGCCGCGCCCGCGCCCGACGCGCCGGCTTCCATCAACCCGTCGATCAGGGCTGCCATCAAGGTGTCGCCGGCGCCGACCGTGTCCACGACGTCGACCCGGAACGGAGCGACCTGAGCGACCCCCTTCGCGTTGACTGCGAAGCACCCTTCGGCGCCCTTGGTCACGACAGCAAGCGCGGTTCCCTGTTCGACCCATCGCCGCGCGACGGTCTCAGGGTCGGTGTCCGGGTACAACCACGCGATGTCCTCGTCGCTGGCCTTGATGACGTCCACCCAGCGAAGCACAGCCTCAAGCCGTTCGCGGGAACGCTGCGCGTCTCCCATGAGCTCGGGGCGGACGTTCGGATCCAAGCTGACGCAGCAGGTTCCCTCGAGCGACGTCAGCAGACTGTCGAGCTGTTCGGGAGCCTCGGAGAGGAACACGGGGAATGAACCGAGGTGAAGGTGGGCGCCTGCGGGCACTGGCAGGGGTGCCTTGGTCGCCCACGCGACGGAGAAGGTGTAGCTGGCCGCTCCGCTGTCGTCGAGCACTGCGATCGCGGACGGCGTGCTGGCGTCCGGCGTCGCGATATTGACGAGGTCGACGTCCTCACGCTGGAGGTGAGCCCGCATCAGGTCCCCGTGGCCGTCGTCACCCAAGCAGGTGTAGAAGCCGACGTGACGTTCGAGGCGGGCCAGCCCGACCGCGACGTTCGCCGCGCTGCCACCGGGGTAGGTGACCTCGTGCGCCCGGTTGTAGCGGATGGTGTCGGCAACACACTCACCAAGGACGTTGACATCGAGCGCGTGCAGCATGAACTCACCTTCACGTGGCAGTGGCAGTGGCGGTTGGTGAAGCACAGCGTCCGTGCGACGGCGCGCGCCTAGGCGCGCGAGCTCGTGGCCCGGGCGCGTGGCTTGCGGGGTGCAGCGATGGATTCCCGTTCGACCGTGCGACACGGCATCCGAACGGACTCGGCGTGGGCGCCGTCGTCGTTGAGGAGCGTCGTCAGTGTTTCGACAGCCCAGGCGCCCATCTCGTAGTGCGGCAGGGCGACGGTCGTGAGGCCGGGGAACAGGCTGCCGGCGATGGGCGCCTGGTCGTCAAAGCCGATCACCGATACGTCCTGCGGGATCCGGCGACGGCGCTCAGCCAGGGCGCGATAGACGCCCATAGCCATTCGGTCGTTGTAGGCGAAGATCGCGGTCGGATCGCCGCCACGATCGAGGAGATCGATCGTGGCGGCGTATCCACCGCGCGCTTCTGGCTCACCTGGGCTCTGAAGAGCTGGGTCGACCTCCAGTCCCGCCTCGCGGATCGCGTCCTCGTAACCCAGGAGTCGGCCGCGGGTCGCGGGAACGTCCACGAGACTGGGGAGGAACGCGATCCGTCGGTGGCCGGCCGCGATGAGGTGTCGTACCGCGTCGGCCGCGCCTTGGCGTTCGTCCGGTACGACCGACGACACCCGCCCCGTCCGGTCGGTGGCGCCGATCAGGACCGCCGGCACGGACCCCAGTTCTTCCGGCGGGGTGACGGTGTCGTGGTAGACGGTCGCGTAGATGATGCCGTCGACGTGGCGGTCCAGCAGTGCCAGGACGTCGTTGCGCCTTTCGTCGGCGTCGGCCTGCAAGGCGGAGTTGATGATCGCCAGTGTGAGGTTGTGCCGGCTGGCCGCCTCCTGCGCCCCAAGGATGATCCGCCCGGCGTGGGGCGTGGTCGCGATCTCCTCGGTGAGCAGGCCGATCATCCCGGAGCTGTTGGTGCGCAGGCCGCGGGCGAGGCGGTTCGGGTGGTAGTTCATCCGGCGGGCGATCTCCTTGATCCGCTCGCGGGTCTCGGCGTTCACTCGACCGTTCAGCGAGTCGTTCAAGGCGTGGGACACCGTCGTCAGGGACACGCCCGCTTCCTGGGCAACGTCCTTGATGCCGACTCGTCGAGCCACCTTGCTGACACTCCTCATGGCTGGTGCTGCTTCCGACGGGTGGAAGCGGCACACGTAGGTTATGCAGGTCGGACCCGGCGCCGTGACCGACGGCTCGCAACTGGCTCGTTCACCGGAGGCGGTCGCTGGACGGCCGGGCGCACTGGTGCATCCATCATGCGGTCCGGTTGCCGATCGCCGGTGTGGGTCGGAAGGCGTTGGCGCCCCGGTCGAGGACCACTTCGATCTCGTTGCCCGAGTCGAGCACGGTGTTGCCCACGGACCCGGATTCCACGAGAACGGTGGTGACGGCGAGCTGCCCGGACGACTCGGTGGTGAGGAGGGCGTCGACCTGCGCGGAGAAGCACGAGTCACTGGCCTCGGACCGCACGTCGCTGGCGACGACGTGGTTGTTGGCGATGTAGTTGCCGCCGCCGGAGACCAGGCGAACGATCACCGCCGTTGCACCGGCTGGTCTGATCCCCTGGGCGTCGATGATCTCCGAGAAGTGGTTGCCGATGACGGAGTTGCCGTTGCCCTCGATACGGAGCAGCCCGGTCCTGTCGTCGAGCCCGTTGTCGATGCCGAGGAAGGGCGCCCAGGGTTCGTTGTCGCGCAGGAGGTGGTTGGAGGCGACGAGGTTCTCCGAGCTGCCGCCGATGAGAGCGACCATGCCGGGGTAGAAGGAGTGCAGCCGGTTGCTCGTGATGCTCGATCGGGTCACTCCGACCAGCTCGATGCTGCTCGCGCCGCGGGGGAACACGTTGTTGGCGGTGACGAGGAGTCCGCCGTGGTTCTCCGCGTAGATCGACGGCCCCCAGAAGCCGGCGCCGACAAGGTTGTCGGTGATCTTCGACGCCTGGCCCCAGCCGCGAAGCTCGATGCAGCTGCCGCACTCGGCGACGAAGTTGTCGTGGATGGACAGCGCGTCGGCGTTCCAGATCGTCAGTCCATGCTCGAGGTAGACCAGGCCCATCCCGGTGATGCGGACGGAGTCGTTGGCGCTGGCGACGTAGATGCCGGTCTTGCCGTTGCGGTAGGTGTTCTCGGCTGGGATCCCGGAATCGTCGGCCTCGAAGTGCAGGCCGTCGATGCAGAAGCCGGAGAACTCCACGGAGCTGATCCGCGGGTTCCCGTCCCGTTCGACGTAGAACGCCGCGCGGTGCGACTCCTCGCCGGTGCCGTCCTCGGGGATGTCGACGAGGACGCGGCTTCCGCCGGGCCACAGCTCGTGCAGGTCGGGCCATTCGGCTGCGGGAACGTTGAAGCGGATGCTGGACGAGGTGAACCCGTGCCCGGAGCCCTCGATGCGCAGGTAGCTGATGTCGATCCGAACCTGGGTACGGAGCCGATAGTCGCCCGGCGGGAGGTAGATGACGGCGCCGGGCTTGCCACCGTCGTCCACGTCGGTGGACTTCTGCCGCGCCTTGACGTCGGCGAGGATGCTGTTGATCACCTCGCCGAGGTCCTCGTAGGGGTCGCCGACCGGCCAGGACGTGACGTCGTAGCGGTTGTCGCTGGCCATGCGGTGTTCCTCCTGGTGCCATTCGAGCCTGATCCCTGCGAGCGCCGCCCCGGGGGCAGACGCCCTCGAAGGTTGGTGTCGACGTCGTTCTTCGCTCATCCCTTGACCGCGCCGAGCGTCAGGCCGGCGACGATGTGCCGCTGGAGCAGGAGCGTGAGCAGGATGACGGGGATCGAGTACAGGGCCGCCAGAGCGGTCATCGACCCCCAGTCCAGGCCGAACTGGGTCTGGAAGTTCGCGATCGCCAAGGGTGTGGTCTGGGCTCGGACGCTGGTCAGCAGCAGGGCGAACAGGAACTCGTTCCACGAGGCCAGGAAGGCGAAGATCGCGGTCACGGCCATGCCGCCGGACACGACCGGGATGACCACGCGCCACAAGGCGCCCAGGCGCGAGCAGCCGTCGACCTTGGCCGCCTCGTCGAGCTCGTCGGGGACGGCTTCGAAGAAGCTCGACATCAGCCAGATGGACAGGGGCAGGGAGATCGTCGTGTGGGCGATCGCCAGTCCGGTCGGGGTGTCGAGGAGGTGCAGGCTGTTGATGGTCGAGCTCAGCGGGATGCCGACCGCGACCGGCGGCACCATGCGCGTGACCAGGGCGAGCATGACGAACAGCCGTCCTGCCCGGGTGCGGAACCGCGTGATGGCGTAGGCCGCCGGCACGGCAAGCACCAGCGAGAGCAGGGTGCTGATCGTGGCGGTGGACACGCTGTTGATGAAGGAGGCGGGTACCCCGTGGGATGCCCACACGGCCGCGTAGTTCGCCGTGGTCCACCGGGACGGCAGCACCGTGGGCGGCACTGCGAGCGTCTCGAGCGGGGGCTTGAACGAGGTCAGCAGCAGGTACAGGAACGGGAAGGCGTACAGCACGACCACCGTGACCAGCAGCGCCCAAAGGAGCGTGCGGGTCGAGGGCCGGCGGATCTCGAGGCCGTTCATGCGTCGGCCCCCGGCCGCCAGATGGTGACGACCGCGGCGACGGCCACGGCCAGCATCACCAGCAGGTACATCGTGGCCATCGCGCTGGCCAGGCCTGGCTCGCCGAACCGGACCATGGTCCGGTAGATCAGCAGGCTCAGCGTCTGCGAGGCGTTCTCGGGGCCACCGCCGGTCTGGATCAAGATGATGTCGAACGCCTTAGCGGCGTCGATGCCGCGCACGATCAGGGTGACCGCGATCACGGGGCGCAGCAGCGGCACGATGATCCGCCTCAAGAGCGTCCAGCCCTTGGCTCCGTCCAGCCGGGCCGCCTCGATGACGTCGCCGGGGATGTTCTGCAGCCCGGCGAACAGGACGAGGGCCATGAATGCTGTGGTCAGCCAGATGTCGGGGATCGCGACGGAGAAGAGCACGATCCGCGAGTTCGACAGCCAGCCGATGTCACTTGCGGAGTGCAGGATCCCCACGCGCGCGAGCAGGGCGTTGACGATGCCGGAGTTGTCGATCAGCAGGAACCGCCAGAGCAGACCGGCCACGACCGGGGCGATCATCAGCGGGTACATGAAGATGGTCCGGAACACCGCCGAGCGGCGGCCGATCGCGCTGAACAGCAGGGCGGTGGCCAGGCCGAGCACGAACTCGGCGGACACGACCAGAACGGTGTAGGCCAGCGTCCGGACGGCGGAGCTGCGGAACCCGGAGCTGGTGAGGGCTGTCGTGTAGTTGCCGAGGCCGACGAAGGTGCGCGGGCCACCGGCGATCGGGGAGATGTCGTAGAAGCTGTTCATGACCAGCCGCACGATCGGCCAGGCCACGAAGGCTGCGAGGAAGAGCGCCGCCGGCACCATCAACAGTGCGGCGAAGCGTCGGTCGGTGAGACGCACGGGGAACCTTCTGCCGGCGGCGGTGGCCGCGCTACGGGTGGGGAAAGGCGTGGGAGGGCGGGTGTGGCCGGCACTGCAGAGGGGCACCGGCCACACCCGGGTTGGTTAGCCGACGATGCCTTCGATCTGCTTCTTGGCGTCGTCGAGCAGCTTCTGGTTGTCGGTGCCGTTGCCGTCGACAGCCTTCTGGATCATCGGGACGAGGACGGTGTCCACGATCTGCTGCCACTTGGCGTTCGCCGGCCGCGGCTGGGTGCCGCTGGAGCCCAGAGTGGTGATCAGCGGGTTGAGGTTCTCGTGGCCCGGCTGAGCGGCTGCGCTCTGCAGGGCGGACTTGGTGGCTGCCAGTCCCAGCGCCGTGCTCAGGCCCAGTGCGTTGTTCTCGTACGCGAACTGGATGAACTTCTTGGCCTCGGCCGAGTTCTTCGTGGCCTTCGGCACGGACAGGTACCACGCGCCGGGGATAGCGCCGATGCCGCCGTCACCGGCCGGCATGGGCGCGACGCCGACCTTGCCGTAGACCGGGGAGTCCTTGGGGATCTGGGTGTAGGCGTGCGCCCAGAAGCGCGTCATGGCCAGCTGGCCCTGGTTGAACAGGTTCTGCGCGGCGGCCCAGTCGATCTGCGAGGGGCCCGCCGGGGTGACCTTGTCCTTGGTCGCGAGCTGCGTGTAGAAGTCCAGCGCCTTCTTGTGCGCTGCGTCGTTGATGATGACCTTGCCGCTGTCGTCCAGGACGACGTTCTTGTCACCGGCCTGCAGGACGGTCGCCAGCCACTCGGTCTCGACCTTGCCCTTGACGTCCGTGCCGTACAGCTTCGGGGTGCCGCCGTTCGCCGCGGCGCTGTCCTCGGTGAAGAACTTGGCCACGTCGAGGTACTGCTGCCACGTCGTGGGGACCACCAGGTCGTACCCGTACTTGGCCTTGAACGCGGTCTTCTTGGCCGTGTCGTTGAACAGGTCGGTGCGGTAGAAGAGCAGCTCGGCGTTCGTCCAGGCCGGCATCCCGATGAAGTGGCCGCCGGTCTGGGCTTCCTTCAGCAACGACGGGAACATGTCGCCCTTGACCTTGTCGGTGAACAGGTCGTCGATCGGCGTCAGGCCGTCCTTGAACGCGGTCAGCCAGACGGCGTCGAGCGCTGCGACGTCGAACGACACGTTGCCTGAGGACAGCTCGCTGTTCAGGCGGTCGTAGAGGCCGTCGTACGGCAGCTCGACGAACGTGATCTTGGTGCCGGTCTCCTGCGTGTACTTGTCCGCGACCGGCTGGAGCTCTCCGTGGCCGCCACCCTCGACCAGCACGGTGAGGCTGCCGCTCCCGGCGGCTGCCGTCCCGGACGAGGTGCTCTTGCTTGTGGTGCCGCCCGCGCCGCAGGCTGCCACCGTCACGAGCGTGGCTGCTGCCAGACCGGCCACCACTGAACGTCGCACCAGGCGGCGCGATCCAACTTCCCACGACCTCATCGAGGGGACTCCTTCGTCCTGTCGGGGCGCATCGCGATCTGGATGCGCAAACGTTTTGCAAAAACGTTTACGCACAAAGTAGGGGGCGGCTCGGCGGGCCGTCAAGCCGCACCGGATCACGGTTCGGACACGGGACAAACCTCAGTGCGAGACCGACGACCACGCGCTTGAGCGTCTCTGCGTCCCGCGTGGAACCGGCCGTGGCAGCCGCGGCCGCCGTCCCGCGGAGGTGCGGCGGCGGAGTAGGGGCTGGAGGTGACACCGGGTCCCGGGCGGCATGTGCGCGGCCCACGCAGGCGCTCAGCAGATGGATGTGGTCGTCGTTGACCGCGGAGCGCGATGTGCTGCCCCAGGCACCGGCGTCGCGCCTCGATGCGCGCCTTCGCAGTGTTTGACGGTGCACCGGGCGGTGCCTCAGGACGACTGCAAGGGCGGCCGAATGCGAGCGGCCAGGCGCCACCGGCGGGCGGACGGAGCCGCCCGCCGATGGCGGTTCGTCGTCAGGCCAGGTCCCAGACGCGTGCCGTCGCCCCGCCCTCGACGGTCAGCTTGCGTGACCCGGCGGGCGCCGTCAGCGGGGCAGCGAGCACGCCGGCTGCGGTGAACACCTCGACGACTGGGCCGTCGATGAGGACGCGGATGCCGACGCCTGCGGTGGGCATGCTCCACTCTCCAGCGGGCGTGGACACCGACACCTGGCCAGCGGCTGCTGTGAGTCCCAGCGTGTCCTCGTCGAGCGTCAGGGTGGCCCGCGCGCCGGGCCCGTCGAGGGCGAGCTCGAGGTCGCACGTCGAGGCCACCTCGACGGTGGCATCGCGGACGGATGCGGCGTCTCCGGCGCGCGAGCTGACGACACTGGCGTGCGGCGAGGCGACGACGCGGTCGCCGTCGAGCTCCAGGACGTGCGGGACGGAGTGCGCACTGGCCCATCGACCGTGAGAGTCGTCGACCCCCCGCAGCCAGTAGATCAGCCCACGCTCGCCGTTCCTGTCCTCGAACGCGGACCCGGCGTAGTAGGACGGCCCGTAGGACAGGCGGTGCCAGGACTCGGCGGTGAAGCGGCCGTTCTCGTAGGTGCCGATCGCGTAGCCCTCGTAGTAGGGGACGAAGGGCTCCCACACCGAGACGGTCAGGACCCACTTGTCACCGAGGGGGAACAGCTGCGGGCACTCCCAGACGGCGCCCATCCAGACCGGTTCGGTCTCGTCGCGGTGCCGGCTGGCGAGCAGGCCGTCGTACTTCCAGTCCTGCAGATCGTCCGAGGAGAACGTCAGGGCGGTGGCGGTGCCGTCGGTGAGGCCGGCGCCCATGAGCATGCGCCAGGTGGTGCCGTCGTGGAAGACGTACGGGTCGCGGAACGCCACCACGTCAACGTCCGCCGGGAGCTCGGCCACGACACGACCCTTGTCCCACGTCGTCCAGCTGGAGTCTGTCGGCCGAGCGATGCGGGCCTTCCCGATCTGGACGTCCGGAGTGTTGACGGTCGTGTAGAACAGCGCGGCCGGTTCGCCCTTCGGCTGCACGAGGCTGCCGGACCACACCCCGTCGTCACCGTCCCCGGGCTCTAGCGCGACGGGGCCTTCCGTCCAGTGAAGGGCATCGGGGCTGGTCGCGTGGCCCCACCGCTGGTTGGGGCCCCACTCCGTCTGGCCGGGGACGAACTGGAAGAACAGGTGGTACTGCCCCTCGTGGTAGGTCAGCCCGAGCGGGTCGTTGATCCACCCTTCCTGCGCGGTGAAGTGGATGCGGGGGCGTGCAACGTCGGCGCTCATCAGTGCCGTGCCTCTCGGTGCAGGTCGTCGAAACGGGTGCGGATCTCTCGGGCCTGTGCGGCGTTGCCCGCCTCCCAGGTGTCGATCTCGGGGACGCGCTCGGCACGGACGCGGTCACGCTCGGCGACGAACTTCTCCATGCGCGCGGCGGTCGCATCGCGCGCCGCCTGCTGTGCTGGGCTGAGGGTCGGCAGGGGAGCGGTGACGACGGCGTCGCGTGGGCGCAGCGGGAGTCGCTCCTCGACCGGCGGGATGGTCAGTGGTGCGGTGGGCAGCGTCTGGTACCAGTACGCGACCGATGCCCAGTCGTCGGACAGGTGGTTGGCGTGGCCGTGCTCGAAGGAGACCTTGATCCGCTTGCTGAAGCGGATCGGGTCGACCATGTGGAAGCGGTAGCTGTGGTGGAAGCCGGGCACGTCCTCCTCGTGGACGATCGTGCCGTTCATCAGGTACGCGTTGTGCTGCATGCCCCAGGCGTGGCCGAAGTAGTCCTCCATGCCGGTGCCGTGCAGGCTCGGGGGCCAGGTGTCGTCGTCGATGAAGATCATGTCGTCGCCCTCGCCCCACCAGGACCCCTGGAAGTGCCGCACGGCCAGGGTGCACCCGACGTAGTGGCCATGACCCTCGACCTCGAGGGCGACGTAGTTGTCCTTGCCGTCCAGGTCGGGAATGTTGACCTCGATGGCGTTGGACTGCAGGTCCGGGCCCCACCCGTTGCACGGCCGGGCCTGGCGGTAGTGGGCGTGGAAGTACGCCACGTCCTCGGCCAGCGGCTGCGGGTACAGCTCGTAGTCGATGTAGAAGTACTGCAGGTACGGCACGTCGTTCTGGTTCTCCACCACGACCCGTGCTCGCTTGTTGAACGGCATCTGGAAGTAGCTGTTGAACGCCGCCGAACCGCCGAAGGTGTGCAGCTCGGCCTCCTTCGCGGAGACCGACAACGGCAGGGACTCGTACGACCCGGACAGGGAGTTCATCAGTCCGAAGAAGTCGCCGAGGGGCGCGATGACGCTCGGGGTGTCCTGGTCGTCCCAGTAGATCTTCAGGACGACCTTGCGGTAGTAGTCCGGGTCGACGACCTCCCAGCTGACACCCAAGGCGTTATGGATCTCCAGCATGGGGACACCCACCACGTCCGGGGGGATCTGCCCCGGGCCCGGCTGCAGCCGGCAGGACTGCGTCATCCACATGTGGGTGATCGCCCCCGGTCCGTGGATGTCGGCCAGGACGCGTTCCTCGCCGGGTCGGATCAGCCAGTTGTCGCGGTTGCGCCCCGTCTGGTCCCAGCTCGACGAGCGCGCAGTTCGTGCGTCGCGCGTTCGGGTGAGGTCTCCCAGGATTCCCTTGCCGGGCCCGGTCTCACGATCCATCGTCGTTCTCCCATCCTCGGTGCCTCGGGCTGCAGTGCCCGGCGCACCCCGGCGTCGCCTCGTTGCGTCAGGCTGGCGCCGACTCGCGACGGGGGCCCCAACTTGGGATGGAGCCGCCAGGCATCGAAACGTTTGTCGGTCGAACGCAGCATGCTGCCCGTCACGGCATGCGTCAAGCGACACCACGTCGCGCACGGTCGACCCGGCCTTCGAGGCAACTCGCGACGCGGGCGACGACATACCAGCAGGTGACAGGGGCAAGGGGGCAGCCGCCCAATGCCTGATGGTCGTCTGACGCACTTGACGACGCGATGCGGCCGGCTCTACGGTCGCCAGGCAAACGTTTCGCAGCCGCCACGCTCATTGCCGAGCACCATGACCCTGTGACGGCGCGGGATCTCACAAGGCCAGCCCGCAGCACACGTCCGGACCACCGCTGTGGTCGGGATGCCCAGCCTGACCCGTCGGTCGCCGATCGACCGACGGTCCAGTACAGCGACGTACGACAGGAGTGGAGACGACGATGAACAACCAGCGACGACGGTGGGGCTACGCCCACCCGCGCGGAGCCGCGGTGGCACTGGCGGCGTTGACTGCCCTGGGCCTTGCCGCGTGCGGGTCGGGTTCCTCGGGCGCCGCGAGCTCGACGGCCGGCGGCAAGGTGCAGATCACGTTGTCGATGCAGAACCCGAACGTGCAGCAGCAGGACCCCGCGACCTACGCCATCGTCCAGGCGTTCCAGAAGGCCAACCCCGACATCACCGTGAAGATCGAGGGGCAGACGGTCGACGAGCACGAGAAGGCCATGCAGGTGGCTGCCCAGTCCGGCACGCTGCCGGACATCTTCTGGGTCTACAACTCCCTCGCGTCGCAGATGGCTCAGCAGGGCAAGTTGCTCGACCTGGGCCCGGTGCTGCAGGAGGGCAACCTGACCGACAAGTTCCCGAAGGCGATGCTGTCGGGGTACACGAGCAACGGGACCCAGTACGGCGTCCCGTACCAGTCGCTGGTCACCGGGCTCTACGTGAACACGTCGATCCTGCAGAAGTACGGCCTCAGCGAGCCGAAGACCTTCGACGAGCTGCTCAACGTCGCCCAGGTGCTGTCCAAGAACGGGGTCACGACGATCGCGCAGGGCGCCAGCAAGTCGGCCTACAGCGTGTGGGCGTTCCTGACGATGCTGGACAGGTTCGGCTACGAGGACAAGTACCAGGACGTCCTCTCGGGCAAGGCGAGCTACAACAACGCCGACTTCCTGCGGCTCTACCAGCACATCGAGCAGCTGGCCAAGGCTGGCGCGTTCTCCAAGAGCGTCTCGACCCAGACGTACGTGCAGGCGGTCGAGGAGTTCACCAGCGGCAACGCCGCGATGCTGGACTCCGGCGTCTGGGCGGCCGGTGACATCCAGAAGAGCTCGGTCGCCGCGAGCACCAAGTTCTGGGCGGGGCCGACGTTCTCCGATGGCGTGGGCGACCAGAACCTGTACATGAACGCGCCGTCGGCGCCGCTGGTGGTCAGCGCCGAGGTGAAGAAGTCGGCCGCCAAGCTCGACGCGGTCAAGAAGTTCATGGCGTTCTACTACGGCGACTCTGGCCAGCAGATCCTGGTCGACAACGCCCAGACCCCGGTCACCACCTACAAGCCGCAGGTCGACGCGAGCACCCAGCCCGTCTTCGCCTCGGTGCTGTCGGTCCTGCAGCAGGACGGCTGGCACAGCCCCGCCGCCCAGCCTGACCTGGTCGTGTCCGCGGAGACCTCCAGCGCCATGTACGACAGCATCTACGGCGTGATCCAGGGCGTGTACTCCCCGTCGCAGGCCCTCGACGTGGTGCAGAAGACGATCCACTGAGCAACCACCGCTCGGGGCGGGTCCGCGACCGCGCGACCTGCCCCGAGCGGGCAGACCGGACAGGAGGAGCCGACGTGAAGTGGCTCAGCACCAGGCGAGCCCTTGCGCTCATGATCGCTCCTGCGCTCGCCGTCTACAGCCTGTACTTCGCCTACCCGATCGTGTACTCGCTGTACCAGAGCTTCACCAACGCGCAGGCATTCGGCTCGACGACGCTGGTCGGCGCGAAGAACTACACGCAGATGGTGCACGACACCCTGTTCTGGGGCTCGCTGCGCAACACCGGAATCATTCTTCTCGTCGCCCTGGTGATCCTTCTGCCGGGAGCGTTCTTCCTTGCGCACCTTCTCAGCGGGCACGTCCGGGGCGGGGGCGCGCTGCGCGCGATGATCTTCGCCCCGAACGTGATCGCGCCGATCCTCATCGGCCTGATCTGGGTATTCATCCTCGACCCGCACATCGGTCTGGTGAACTCGCTCCTGCGCACCCTCGGCGTGGCGCATCCCCCGGTGTGGATCGGCGGGACAAGCCTCAGCCCCTGGTCGATCGGCGTGGTCTACACCTGGCAGACGGTCGGGTTCATCATGACCATCTTCTACGCGGGCATCCGCATGCTGCCCCACGACGTGATGGAAGCCGCTTCCCTCGACGGGGCGACCGGCTGGCAGCGGCTGCGGTACGTGACCGTCCCGATGCTGCAGGAGACGTTCGGGATCACCACGGTGCTCGTGGTGACCGGTGTCTTCAAGATCTTCGAGCTCGTCTTCCAGCTGACCGGCGGCGGTCCCGTCCACCTGTCCGAGACGCTCGTCAGCTACACGTACTGGATGACGTTCTCCAACCAGAAGTACGGCTACGGCATGGCATTGGCTGTGGTCATCAGCCTGCTCGGCGTCGTCGTGACGGTCGCACAGATGGCGTTCATGCGCCGCAGGAGGGCCTCATGAGCAGCACGCTCAGCACAACAGCCCCGCGCCTTGCGCGGCGCGACGCTCCCACCCAGGAGCGGCGCCCCCGCAGGCGTCGGCTGGGTGTCGCCGCGATTGTGGCCTACCTGGTCACGTTCGTGCTCATCCTGCCGATGGCCTGGGTCGTGCTCCTGTCGTTCCAGAGCAACGACAACATCCTTCGCGACCCGCTGAACTTCTCCCACCTGAGCTGGGCGAACTACAGCACCGCGATGTCGACGCTGAACCTCATGACGATGTACAAGAACACCCTGATCCTGGCGATCGTCTCGGTGTCCGTCGGTGTCGTGATCTCGTTCATGGCCGCGTATGCCCTCACGCGCATGGTGTTCCGCCGACCCGGCCTGCAGAAGTCGCTGCGCTTCTACTTCCTTGCCGGCCTCGCCATCCCGGTGTACATCCTGCTGTTTCCCGTCTACAAGCTCAACATCGAGCTCGGGCTCTACGGCACCTACGCGGCGTTGATCCTTCCGTACATCGCGACCCAGCTGCCCTTCAACGTGCTCCTCTTCACCGGGTTCCTCACCGATTTCCCCGGCGAGATCGAGGAGGCTGCGATCATCGACGGCGCGGGGCTGTTCACCCTGTCGTGGCGCGTGGTCTTCCCACTCATGCGTCCCGTGATCGCGACCTTGCTCATCCTCAACATCATCTATGTCTGGAACGAGTTCCCGTTCGCCGTGACCTTGATCAACAACCCGGCTATGACGACCATCTCGCTCGGCGTGTCGCAGTTCCAGGGCTTCTGGACCGTCGACTACGGCGCGATGATGGCGTCCGCGACACTCGTGCTGCTCCCGCAGCTGGCGCTCTACGGCATCTTCGCGGCGTTGATCCTTCCGTACATCGCGACCCAGCTGCCCTTCAACGTGCTCCTCTTCACCGGGTTCCTCACCGATTTCCCCGGCGAGATCGAGGAGGCTGCGATCATCGACGGCGCGGGGCTGTTCACCCTGTCGTGGCGCGTGGTCTTCCCACTCATGCGTCCCGTGATCGCGACCTTGCTCATCCTCAACATCATCTATGTCTGGAACGAGTTCCCGTTCGCCGTGACCTTGATCAACAACCCGGCTATGACGACCATCTCGCTCGGCGTGTCGCAGTTCCAGGGCTTCTGGACCGTCGACTACGGCGCGATGATGGCGTCCGCGACACTCGTGCTGCTCCCGCAGCTGGCGCTCTACGGCATCTTCCAACGCTACGTCGTCGCCGGAATGACGTTCGGGGCAGTGAAGGGCTAGGACATGACGGAGGCCACACGGGGCCGAACCACGGCCCAGCACCACAACGGCAGCACGCCCGGCGCGGCCAGGCCCACGATCATCGACGTCGCACACCTTGCCGGGGTCTCGACCTCCACCGTGTCCCACGTCGTCAACGGGACGAAGCCCGTCAGCGAACCGATCCGCAGCAGGGTGCTCGGTGCCATCGAGGCCACGGGGTACACCCAGCACGCGGCCGCGCGGTCACTGCGCCGCGACCGGACGGAGTCCATCGGGCTGGTGATCTCCGACAGCGGCCAGCCGGCGTTCGCCGACATGGTTCGCGGAGTGGAGCAGGCGGCGAGCGAAGCCGGCCTCGTCATGCTGCTGGTGAACTCCTCGGAGGATCCTCAGAAGGAGCTGCGGGCCATCGAGGCGCTGCAGTCGCGCCGGGTGGACGGCCTGATCCTGGCCCGTGCGGCGAGGTCGACCGCCGCGGCGATCGACTGGCCCAAGGCGCAGGGCGTCCCTCTCGTCCTCCTCGACCGCCTCGCTGATCTGCCGCTGGACCAGGTGGGGGTGGAGAGCGAGTCGGCCGTGCGCACGCTCGTGCGGCACCTGCTCGAGCTGGGGCACCGCCGCATCGCCATCACAGCGGGCAATCTCGACGTCCCGACGCTCCGCGAGCGGTACAGCGGTTATGAGCGGGCGCACGCAGATGCCGGCCTCGCGGTCGACCCTTCGTTGGTGCTCACCGGTGTGGGCGACGAGGACGAGACGCAGGTCCTGGTGCGTGAGCTGCTCCAGCGTCCCGATCGGCCCACGGCGATCGTCGGTGCGAGCTCCCCGATGACGGTCGGAACGCTACGAGCCGCCGCACAGCTCGGTGTGAGCATCCCTGACGATCTGGCGTTCGTGTCCTTCGACAGCCTGCCGACCCCGGACCTTCTCCGCTGTCCACCGACCAGCGCGGAGCAGCCGGCGCGCGACGCGGGGCGCGAGGCGATGCGGCTACTCCTTCGACGACTGGCCGAGCCCAAGGCAGCGCCCACGACGGTGCGGCTCGCCGCCCGGCTGTCGCACCGAGAGAGCTGCGGATGCGGTCATCCGGAGCGCCCGCTCGTCTAGGGTCCCGGACCCCGCTGCCCACCAGCCAAGGAGCGGGCGGCCGTAGGTGCGGTGAATGCCCGTCGAGCACCGGGCGGCCCACCCCGATGGGGCCCACGTCGGCGCGGACCGCCGCCCTCTCCATCGGACGTCATGAAGAGAGCGCATCGGGAACCGCGCCCGCACCAGGCGGTCGCGCACCGAGACGCGCCCCTCGTAGTGCCGGGACGGCCACACGGTGCGACACGTCTCACGAGTTCGCCGGTCCGAAGGCGTGTCTCGGACACCTCATTGAGGGCGAGCGCAGAGGCCCTGTCGCTCTGCTGAGCGAAAGGGCCCCGCTAGTCGTAGATCGGGCGGCCGTCTGCCAGAAGGTCGGTGGCGCTCATGTCGATCCTCTTCGAGGTGGCCTTCTGGTGAAGGTGGTCGGGAGCGAGCGGCCCGAGGTCGCGGGGTCGCAGGCCTGTTCAGGCGCCGCCTCGGTACTCCTCCTCGGTGACGTGCTCGAGCCATGTGGTGGACGTCGCGGGATCGTCTCCCGCCTCGAGCATCGCGAGGTGCTCCATGAAGCAGTCCTCATTGGCGGCGTGCCAGTGCTCCTGCCCCGGCGGGGTGTAGAGCGTCTGTCCGGGATGGAGTTCGATCACGGTTCCGCCCCGGACGCCGAATCGTCCGACTCCCTGGGTGACGTGCAGAAACTGGCCGCGCGCGTGGGAGTGCCAGGCGGTCCCCGCGCCGGGGGCGAAGCGGACACGGCCGACGGTCATGCGCTGGTCGCCGTCTTGGGGCGAGGCGATGACGTCGAGCCAGACGTCGCCCCTGAACTGCGTCGGCGGGTTCTTCGTGGTTGGGGTTGCAGGCAGGATGTGCATGGCGTCACTCCCTCTTCGTGGTGGTTGCTGGCTCGTCGACGGCGGCACGCCGCGAACTGCGCGGCCATGAGCGCGACCCGCCACATGGCCTGACTGATCAGCCCGGACCCGCCGATGGCCACGGCGCTCGTCATCAGTGCTCTTCTCCGGTCAGGGACCGCCGCGCGGCGCCCTGCTCGAACTGGTCTCAGCGGTTGACCATCGTCATGCCGGCGTCGTCGTACCGGTTGCCGTGCACGCCGACGGCGCCTGCCAGTGCGTCCAGCCCGGCGACGTCGTCGGCGGACAGCGCGACACGTGCCGCCCCGGCGTTCTCCTCGATCCGCTCGATCCGGCGCGTTCCGGGGATCGGCACGATCCAGGCCTGCTGCGCGAGCAGCCATGCGAGCGCGATCTGCCCCGGGGTGGCGCCCCGGGCCTCGGCGAGGGCACGGACCCGGTCGAGCAGCGCGGCGTTCGCGGTCTGGTTCTGCGCGCTGAACCGGGGGATGCTCCGCCGGATGTCACCCTCGCCGAACTCGCTGCCTGCCTGGACCGTTCCGGTCAGGAACCCCTTGCCGAGCGGACTGAAAGGAACGAACCCGATGCCGAGCTCTGCGCACGTCGGCAGGACCTCGGGCTCGGGGTCGCGGGTCCACAACGAGTACTCCGATTGCACCGCCGTGACGGGGTGCACGGCATGCGCTCGACGGATGGTGGACGCGCTCGCCTCGGACAGGCCGAGGTGGCGGACCTTGCCCGCCTCGATCAGACCCTTGACCGTGCCGGCGACGTCCTCGATCGGGACGTTGGGGTCGACGCGGTGCTGGTAGAGCAGGTCGACATAGTCGACACCGAGGCGTCGCAGCGAGCCGTCGACGGCGCGCACGATGTCGTCCGGCCTGCTCGACAGCCCGACCGACTTCCCGGCTTCGAATCGGAAGCCGAACTTGGTGGCGATGACGACCTGGTCTCGCAGCGGCCGCAAGGCGTCGCCGACCAGCTGTTCGTTGACGTAGGGGCCGTAGACCTCGGCGGTGTCGATGAACGTGACGCCGCGCTCGACGGCGCCCCGAAGGACACCGATCGTCGCGTCGCGGTCGCCGGGGTTCGGGCCGTAGCTCTGGCTCATGCCCATGGCACCGAGCCCTATCGCCGAGACCTCAAGCCCCTGTCCGAGTCGTCGCGTGTGCATGGTGGTGTTCCTTCCGAAGCAGCTGTCAGGGACGCAGGAGGACTTTGGTCGCGCGGCGCTCGTCCATAGCGGCATAGGCGTCGGCGACCTGGGCCAGCGGCAGCTCGAGGTCGAAGACCTTGCCGGGCTCGATCCGCCGCTCCCAGACCAGTTGCAGCAGCTCCGGCAGGTAGGCGCGCACGGGAGCGGGCCCGCCGCGCAGCCCGACGTTCTTCCAGAACATGTGGTTCTGTGGCAGCTCGGTGATGTGCGGGACACCGACCCAGCCGACCATGGCCCCGGGCCGGGCGGAGGCGAGGGCCTGAGAGACGGAGTCCTCGGTGCCGACGCACTCGAGCACGGCGTCCGCGCCGATGCCGTCGGTGAGCTCCATGACGTGTCGGACGCCCGCGTCGCCGCGTTCGGCCACGATGTCAGTGGCACCGAAGTCGCGAGCGATGGCCTGCCGGTCGGCGTGCCGGCTCACTGCGATGAGCCGAGCCGCACCCATGTGCGAGGCAGCGAGCACGCCGGACAGGCCGACAGCACCGTCCCCGACGACCACGACCGTGCTGCCCGGTCGGACGCCGGCGCACACGGCAGCGTGCCATCCCGTGCACATGACGTCAGACAGGGCCAACAGGCTCGGGATCAGATCGGGGTCGGGCTGCTCCGGAGTCGCCAGTAGGGTGCCGTCGGCGAGCGGGATACGGATCCTCTCGGCCTGGCAGCCGTCGTACCCCCCGCCGTGCTGGCAGTTGGCGTGCTGACCCGCCTGGCAGTGCGGGCAGCTGTTGTCCGAGGTGAGGAACCCGCCCACCACGAAGTCGCCCGGATGGACGGACCTGACCTCCGATCCGATCTCCTCGACCACGCCGACGTACTCGTGGCCGATGGGCGTCGGGTGCGGTACCTCGGCGACCCCGCGGTATCGCCACAGGTCCGACCCGCAGACGCAGGCGGCGATGGTACGGATCACCGCGTCGGTCGGCTTCACGATCGTGGGGTCGGGACGCTCCTCGAACCGGACGTCACCGGGGGCGTGGATGACGGCTCCGCGCATTGGGGCTCCTTCGGGGTGTGCCGACGGTGGCTCGCGGGCCGGACCGTCCGCTCGGGGCTTGGTGCTGCTTTTGACGCTACGCGCGCTCGGAGGGCCAGGTGTTCCGGCAGGGGGGCACTGCCGTTACCGGTCTCGGGCGAGCCGCCGTGCAGCACGGATCGACGGCCGGCGAGACGTGGCGGCATCGCCTGCGCGCGACAGGGCGCCGGGAGCAAGCGTCTCCCTGTGACTCGCCCGGGGAAGTACGTCCGACCGGTTCGCCGATGCGTATCGGCGCCTCAGCTGCCCGGTGCGCCACCCAGTCGGCGACGGCGGTCAGGCCTCGGGGATGTCGCGCCCGAACGCCTCGAGGGTGATCGCTTCAGGCTCGGGCCCTCCGCGCACGCCGGTGTCCAGCGCGTCGATCGCGTCGAGCTCGGTCCGGGTGAGCTGGAAGTCGAACACGTCGAAGTTCTCCGCGATCCGCGCGGGCTTCACGGACTTGGGGATGACGGAACGGCCCTGCTGCAGGTGCCAGCGGAGCATCACCTGGGCGGCGCTCTTGGAGTGCGCGGTGGCGATCTGCAGCAGCGTGGGGTCGTTGAAGGTGGAGCGGGACTCGTCGCCGCGGTAGTGGGTGATGCCGCCGATCGGCGACCAAGCCTGAGTGAGGATCCCGTGCTCGGTGTCCGCTGCCAGGACGTCGGGCTGGCGGAAGTAGGGGTGGACCTCGATCTGGTTGACGGCGGGCACAACGCCGGTCTGTGCGAGCAGCTGGTCCAGATGGGTGCGCATGAAGTTGCTGACGCCGATTGCCCGGACCTTGCCGTCCGTGAGGAGCTGCTCGAGCGCCCGGTACGCGTCCACAGTGCGGTCGAAGGCTGACGGCAGAGCCTGGTGCAGGATCAGCAGGTCAATCTGGTCGACCCCGAGCTTGCCGGCGCTCTTGTCGAAGGCGTGCAGCGTCGCCTCGTACCCGTAGTCGCTGATCCAGATCTTTGTCTCGATGAACACGTCCGACCGGTCCAGCCCGGAAGCGGCGATGGCCTGGCCGACCTCGCGCTCGTTGCCGTAGGCGGCGGCGGTGTCGATGTGCCGGTAGCCGGTGGCGAGGGCGGCCTGCACGGCGGCGACGGTCTCCGCGGGTGGGGTCTGGAAGACCCCGAGGCCGAGGGCGGGCATCTGCACGCCGTTGTTCAGTGTGAGCAGGGGAGCGGTGGTCATGACTTCTCCTTGGTGGTGCGGGGTCGGGTCAGGCGGTGGGGCGGCGCAGGGTCGCGCTGGCCAGGGTGGTCGCGACGACGAGGACGGCGACGGCCAGCAGGCCGATGCGTTGTCCGTGCATGAAGTTCTGCTGGGCGGCAAGGACTGCGCCCACGGCCGCGACGCCGAGTGAGCCGCCGACCTGCCGGGCCGTGTTCAGCACACCAGAGGCCGTGCCGGCCCGCTCGCCGGGGACGGCGTCGAGCAGCATCGAGGTCAGCGGTGGAACGGTGAACGAGCCGCCGACCCCGACCGGGACCATCAGCAGAGCGACGACCCACGGGGGTGTCTCGGCCGGGGTCAGTGCGACTGCGAGCAGTCCGGCGACGAGGACGATCTGCCCGCCGACGATCGGCACCACCGGTCCGAACCGTAGGGCGAGCCGGGCGGCGAGCGGGTTCAGGACGGCGACCAGGCCGGTCATGGGCAGGAACAGCAGCCCAGCGCTCAGCGGGCTCAGCCCGCGAGCTTGCTGGAAGTACAGACCCTGAACGAACACCAGGCCGTAGAAGGCGGCCATGCCCACGAACGCGGTGACCAGGATGATCATCACGGGTCGGGCCCGGAACAGGTCCAGGGGCACCATCGGGTGGGTGCCACGCGCCTGGGCGGCGACGAATACGGTTCCGGCCAATACGGCGAGGCCGTACCCCGTGATCACCCGGGCGGCGGTGTATCCCAGGTCGGGGCCCTCGATGACGGCGAAGGTCAGGCCCGCAAGGGCGAGCACTGCGGTGACCTGTCCGACTAGATCGAATGGCACGACGCGCCGGGGCGAGGGTGCGACACGGGCCAGCACCACGAGGGCGACGACGCCGACAGGCAGGTTGAGGAAGAAGATCCACCGCCAGTCCAGCTCGGTCAGCGCTCCGCCCAGGATCGGGCCAGCCGCGGCGGCCACCGACCCACCCATGGCCCAGTACGCGATTGCCCGGGTGCGGGCGGCTGCATTCGCGTACTCCTGGCGGATCAAGGCCAGCGATGTGGGTGTGACCAGTGCGGCGCCGATCCCCTGCAGCACGCGGGCGGTGACCAGGACGGGCAGCGTCGGAGCGATCCCGCACAGGGCGGATGCAGCGACGAACATCACCATTCCGCCGCGGTAGGCGCGCTTGGCTCCGGTCCGCTCGGAGAATGTCCCGCCGAACAGCAGCAGCGCGGAGAAGCTGAGGGTGTAGCCGGTGACCACCCACTGCAGGGCGGACAGGTTGCCGCCCAGGTGCGTCCGGATGGTCGGCAGGGCGACGTTGACGACCTGGGAGTCCAGGGCGACGACGAAGAACCCCAGCATCGCGACCCCGAGTGCTGCTCTGGGGTGGTGGCGGGTCACGCGTGCCGGCGCGGTAACGGTGGTCATGGCGGTCCTTTCGGTGTCGGAGGTGTGCCGGTGCGGCACGGCGCCCGCGACGTCGAGGGCTGCGTTCACTTGGCTGGGCTCAGGGCAGGACAACGACCTTCAGGCCCCCAGCGCGGCCCGGCCCCGAGGTGCCGAGCTCCTCGCTCACCACGACACCACCGGGCGCTGCGGGGAGGAACGCTCTCCCGATGGGTGTACTGGCAGGTTGTGGCTCGTCCGTCGGGACGCTCGTACCGTCGAACCCGTGGACAACCGTGACGAGATCCGCGACTTCCTCGCCTCCCGCCGGGCCCGGCTCAACCCGACCGACGTCGGCCTACCCGCGGCCACCGGACGGCGTCGAGTGGTTGGCCTGCGCCGCGACGAGGTCGCCGTGCTCGCCGGGGTGTCGTCGGAGTACTACGCCCGCCTCGAACGAGGTCACCTCGCCGGTGCATCGGACTCCGTCCTCGACGCCGTCGCGACAGCTCTGAGGCTGGACGAGGCCGAGCAGCTTCACCTACGCAACCTCGCCCAGGCCGCTAACCAACCCGCCGCCAGACGGCGTTCCGCGGTCAAAGTGACCGGGGTACCGGCTTCGCTGCGTCGCGTCCTGGACTCGATGGTCACCTCGCCGGCGTACGTGCGGGACAGCCACATGGACATCGTCGCCGCGAACGCCCTCGGGAAGGCCCTTCACGCTCCCGTCTACCGGTACGCGCAAGCGACGAGCACCCCGCCGAACACCGCCCGGTTCGCGTTCCTCGACCCAGCCGGCCAGGACTTCTACCCCGACTGGGGACAGGTTGGTCGGGACTGTGTCGCCGCCCTCCATGCTGCCGCCGGGCGCAACCCCTACGACAAGCCCTTGACTGATCTGATCGGGGAACTCTCGACCCGCTCGGAGGCATTTCGTTCGCTGTGGGCCACTCACGACGTTCGCCTGCACCGCACCGGCGTCAAGCGCCTGAGGCACCCCGAGGTAGGCATCCTCGAGCTGGACTACGACGTCATGGAGGTGATCCAGCAACCAGGCCTGCTGTTGATCGCCTACAGTGCCGAGCCCGGGACTCCTGCCGCCGACGGCCTGGCCCTCTTGGCCTCCCTCGCCGCCACCGCCGATCTCACCGCGTCTTCGTCGTGACTCCTCTGGACCGACGAACCTTCCTCCGCACCGCCTTGCTTGGCGCTACCGCAACGGCCGTCGCCGCGTGCGGACACCCCACCCCGACCGCGTCGAACCCATGGCGCTCTGCCACCCCGGGACCGGCCATGCCGACACTCACGAACCCCGAGAAGGTCCTGATCGTGTACTACTCCCGGCCGGGGGAGAACTACTGGTACGGCGGGCGGCGCACCCTGACGATTGGGAACACCGAACTGCTGGTCCGCATTCTTGCCGACCGGCTCGACTGCGACGTCCACCGCATCGAAGCAGTTGACCCGTACCTGTCCGAGTACGACGCCACGGTCGCCCGGAACGTCCGTGAGCAGCAAGAAGACGCCCGACCTGGGATCGTCGGAGGCTTGCCGGATGCCAGTGGCTACGACACCGTCATCTTGGCGAGCCCCATCTGGAACGTGCGACCACCCATGATCATGTCGACTCTCGTGCAGGGGCTGCGCCTCGACGGCAAGACGATCCTGCCCGTCGCGACGCACGCAATGAGCGGACTTGGTCGAGCAGTCACGGTCTACGCCGAACTGGCGCCCACCGCGAGGATCGGCGACGGGCTAGCCGTGCGAGGCGAGGAGGTGGCCGAAGCCGCCAGCGCAGTCGAGCGCTGGATCGGACGAGCGATACCCGATGCTCGCTGAGACGGTGACGGCCGCGCGGCCCGAGCGCGGCCTCGCCGCGGAGTAGCTCGGCTGTATGGCTCGGCCGCGACGCGCCGATCGGATCTCGGCCACGTTGAGGGGCGCGGCCTGAACGGCTGCCGCTATGAGAACTCACCCGCAATGCCCGGGACGGGCGCCGGCGGCCTCACCGCCGGCGCCCGTCCACTTCACGAGGGCCCGAGGATGCCTCAGTAGCCCGAGCGGGTCCCGTAGTAGGTGGGCCTGCGCGGGGTGTAGCTCTCCTCGAGTGCAGCGATCTCCTCGTCGGTGAGCTGGACGTCCAGTGCAGCCACGGCGTCGCTGAGGTGGTGGGGCTTGGTCGCCCCGACGATCGGCGCGGACACCACTGGGTTGCGCAGCACCCAGGCGAGCGCCACCTGCGCCATCGGGATGCGCCGTGCGGCGGCGATCGCCTCGACGGCGTCGACCGTGCCCTTGTCGGACTCCTGCCACAGGGGGGTACCGGCCGAGTCCGTGGTGGGGTTGGCCTGCCCACGGGTGGTGGACTTCTGGCCCCACGGTCGGGTCACCAGGCCGGCCGCCAGCGGAGACCACGGGACGGCACCGACGCCCTGGTCGGCCAGCAGCGGGTACATCTCGCGCTCCTCCTCCCGGGCGACCAGGTTGTACTGGTCCTGCATCGAGATGAATCGGGTCCACCCGTTGAGCTGCGCGGTGTACTGCATCTTGGAGAACTGCCAGGCCCACATGCTCGAGGCGCCGATGTAACGGGCCTTGCCGGCCTTGACCATGTCGTGCAACGCCTCCATCGTCTCCTCGACCGGGGTGGTCGGGTCGAAGCGGTGGATCTGGTACAGGTCGATGTAGTCGGTGCCCAACCGCCGCAGGGATGCGTCCACCTGCTCGAAGACAGCCCGGCGGGACAGGCCCTGACCGCCGGGGCCGGTGCCCATGGGGGCGAACAGCTTCGTGGCCAGGACCACCTCCTCACGGCTGGTGTACGTGCGGATCGCCTCACCGGTGATCTGCTCGCTTGTCCCCATGCCGTAGATGTTCGCGGTGTCCCAGAACGTGATGCCCAGCTCGACGGCCTGCCGGAAGAGCGGTGCGGCGCCCTCGGCGTCCAACGTCCACGATCCCTGGCGGCCCCCGGCCGCGAAGCTCATGCATCCCAGGGCGATCCGGCTGACCTTCAGCCCCGAGGACCCAAGGCGTGTGTACTGCATGACTGTTCCTCCTCCTTGGCGGCGCTCGTTCGAGCGTCGAAACCGGTCGGACGGGCCTGGGGATGGCCCGCCCGTGCTGTCACGCCCGAGAGCGCCTGTGAGCCACGAAGAGCACGGTCACCACCAGGGCCGCCACCAGGAACAGGGAGCTGCCGGTCAGCGCGGCCTCCACGTGGCGGGCGACGGCGGCGGCTCCGGTCGAGGTGAGGCCGGCCGTCTGGGCTGCGATGGTGACGAGGATGCCCAGGCCGAGAGAGCTGCCCAACTGGTGGGCGGTGTTGACGAGTCCGGAGGCGGCGCCGGCGTCCTCGGGCTGGACGTCGTGCACGCCCGCGGAGGTCATGGGCGCGAAGGCCAGTCCTTGGCCGATGCCGATGAGGACCATGGGCGCCGCGACGCTCAGCCAGTACGAGTCGGCGGTCCCTACCCGGCTGAGCCATCCCATGCCGATCAAGGTGAACAGCACGCCGAGCGTGAGGATCGTGCCCTGGGACATCCGGGCACCGAGTCGCGGGATCGACATGGCGACGACGAAGTTCACCGCGGTCATCGGCAAGAAGCCGGCCCCGGCCTGCAGCGGGGTGAAGCCCAGGACGTCCTGCAGGTACTGGGTGGTGAAGAAGAAGAACCCCATCATGGCGCCCAGGTACAGCATCCGAACGGCGTAGGCACCAGCCCGCTGACGGTTGGCGAACAGTCGCAGCGGCATGATCGGCTGGGCCGCCCGCGCCTCGTTCAGGACCAGCACGGTGATCAGGATCAGACCCGCGACGATGGCGGCGACGGTGGACGGCGCGGTCCAGCCGGCCTTAGTAGAGTCCACGATCCCGTAGACGAGCGCGCCGACACCCGCGGTGGCGGTGATGGCGCCGACGGTGTCGAACCGTCCCGGGACGCGGGGCGTCTCGGGCAGCACCCGGGCGGCGGCGATCCCCATGGCGATGGCGATGGGCACGTTGATGAAGAAGCCGGCGCGCCAGGAGATCCACTGGGCGGCCGCGCCGCCGACGAGCAGCCCGAGGCTCGCGCCGATCCCGGCGGTGGCGGCGTACCAGGCGATGGCACGGGCCCGCGCTCGGCCGGTGAAGTTCGCGGTGATCAGCGACAGGGACGTGGGCGCGACGATGGCCGCGCCTACCCCTTGGAACGCACGTGCGGCGATCAGCAGGCCGCCGTTCTGCGCGGTGCCGACCAGCAAGGACGCCAGGCCGAAGACCGCCAGGCCGACGATGAAGAGCTTGCGCCGTCCGATGATGTCGCCGGCCCGGGCGCCGAGAAGCAGCAGTCCCCCGAAGACCAGGGTGTAGGCGTCCTGAACCCAGGACAGGGTCGCCGTGTCCAGGTGCAGCCCGGCCTGGATGCTGGGGATGCCGGTGAAGATCACGGAGTTGTCCAGCAGGATCATGAAGTAGCTGATCAGGACGATCGCCAAGATCGCCGCCGGGTGGACGGGACGAGGCCCGTGCCCGGGGCTGGTGGCGCTCATCACGGTCTTCGGGTTCTCGATCCGTTGGGGGCTCATGGCTTCGCTCTCGTTCGTCGGTGCTTCCAGTGCACGGCACGGTGGGTTCGTGCGGCAGTCACAGCCGTTTCCGGTACTGCCAGTACCTGCCTGAGAAGGGCCTGGGTTCGTACCGTGGAGGCATGGACAGCCCGGTTCAGCGTTCTGAGGTTCGAGAGTTTCTGAGCAGCCGGCGTGCGCGGGTGACCCCGCAGCAGGCCGGCCTGCCGGCGTATGGGGGGAACCGCCGGGTCAAGGGCATGCGCCGCGAAGAGGTGGCGATGCTGGCCGGTGTGTCCGTCGACTACTACGTGCGCATGGAGCGCGGCGACCTGGGCGGGGTGTCCGAAGGCGTGCTGGACTCCTTGGCGACGGCGCTGCAGCTGGACGAGGCCGAACGGGAGCACCTGTACGCCCTGGCCCGCGCCGCCGGGCCAGGCAGTGCGCGCCGGGCGCGGGCGGGGACGGTCCCCAAGGTGGTGCGGCCGGTGATCCAGCAAGTGCTCGACGCGATGACAGACGCCCCCGCGTGGGTCCGCAACGGCCGGCACGACATCCTGGCGATGAACGCCCTGGCCCGCGCCCTGTACTCGCCCGTGCTGGCCTCACCCGTAGCCGGCGCGACGGCCACGCGGCCGGCCAACACCACGCGCTACGTGTACCTCGACCCGGCGGCCCATGACTTCTTCCTCGACTATGACGTGATCGCCAACGACGCGGCAGCCATGCTGCGGCTGGAGGCGAGCCGCAACCCGCACGACAAGCGGCTGATCGAGCTGGTCGGGGAGCTGTCCACCCACAGTGAGCTGTTCCGGCAGCGGTGGGCGTCCCAGGACGTCAAGCTGCACCGCAGCGGCCGCAAGCGGCTGCGGCACCCGGTGGTCGGTGAGCTGGACCTCAACTTCGAGTCGATGCCGCTGCCGTCCGAACCGGGTCTGCAGCTGAACGTCTACACCGCCGACCCGAACACCCCGACCGCCGACGGGTTGAAGCTGCTCGCCAGCTGGGCGGCCAGTCACAGCGACCAGCTGGTCTCCGCAGATACGTCATCCGGCGACGCGACGCACTGACCGCGGAACGCCAGGCTGCGACGCTAGGTGGCCCCAGCGGATCGCGAGCCGCTCACCACGTCGAGGCGATGGTCCGGGCGGCGATCCAGTCGTCTCCGTCGAGCGTGTACTCGATCCGAAGCTGCAGCCGCCAGGTCCCGCGTGAGCCCCAGATGGTCGCGTCGGTCAGGGTGCGGGCCACGAGCACCACGTCCGGCTGGCTGTGCTCGATGTCCACGTCCACGTCGCGGATCGAGTGGTACTGCATCTGGTGCGAGCTGATGTCGTCGAGCCAGTCGGTCTTGGGCTGGAGATAACCGGTCATGTGCGTGAGCGTGAAGCGCTCGCCCAGCAGAGTGTCGAGCTCGGCCGTGTCCCCGCGGACCATCGCCTCGCGTTGACGGTCGTACGCGGCCCTGACCCCCTCGGCGGCCGAGAGCTTGCTGGTGTCGCTACTCACGAGGTGCTCCCTTCACAGGACAGCCTGTCGCGGGCAAGCGGCGCATCCCCGGTACGGGGTCGGGGCCGCGGGGTGATCACTGGGTTGGTGGCTAGTCCTCATGGAGACCTCCCGGGCTGAGGCGAAGCTCTTCCAGGTCCAGCTGCGCCTGGACCTGCCGCAGAACGGCGTCGTCGATGCGGCGCTCGTCCCTCAGCTGCAGGACGCTTTGCCGCTTCTTCGCGATGAGCGCGAGGCGCAGCTCGGCGTACTGGCGGGCGACCTGCTGGACGTGGTCTCCTCCTGGTGCCGCGGGTCCTTCGACGACCTGCAGGTGCTCGCGGTACTCCTGGGCCGTGCGTTCGATCACAGCCTCGTCGATGCCGAGGCTGGCCCCGACGGTTCGGACGGCATCGAGGGCGCCGCGCGTTGCGACCTGCTCCGCGAGCCGGTGCTCGTCCTCGCTGGCCGTGTCGGGGGCAAATCGCGCCCAGCGGACTACGGGCGGCAGCAGCACCCCTTGCACGATCAGGGTCAGAGCCACCACGACGGCAGTGACGAAGACGACCATGTCACGGGACGGGAACGGGCCGCCGGCGCGTACAGCCGTGGGTACGGCCAGCGCAGCGGCCAACGACACCGCGCCTCGGAAGCCCGCCACGGTCGAGACGACCCGCGCCCGGTTGCTGACCCGCCGCAAGCGTTGCGACGGCCGGCGATCGACCAGGCGGATGGTGTAGGCGGAGGCGAAGAGGAATCCGATGCGGACCACCAGGATGGCCGCCCAGACCGCGAGGGCGGTCAGCAGGCCGGAGGTCAGCTGCACCCGGGACACGTGCCCGACCGCCGAGTGGATCTCCACCCCGACGAGGATGAACAAGGCGCCGTTCAGCAGGTAGGTACCAAGCGACCAGAACGATTCGCCCTGACGCCGCGCTGCCGCCGGCAGGGTCCGCGGTCCAACCTGGCTGAGCACCAGCCCGCTGACGACCACGGCGAACACCCCCGAGGCGCCGAGCTTCTCCGCGAGCAGGAACGACGCGAACGGAGTGAGCACACCGACCGCGTTCGCCAGCCGGGCGTCGCCGGCACGTGAACGCACGCGGACGGTCAGCCACGCGACGGAGGCACCGGCCAGCAGACCGCCGACGTAGGAGAGCACGAGCAGCCAGGCCACGCGTCCGGCGCTCACGGTCAGCCCGCCGACGGTGACGCCGACAGCGACGCCGTACAGAACCAGCGCCGTGCCGTCGTTGATGAGGCTCTCCGCACGCAGGATCGCCACGTTGCGGCGTGGAAGGAGCCGTGCCAGGACACCCGTCGCGGTCGCGTCCGTCGGAGCCAGTGCGGCGCCCAGGACCCAGGCAGCACCCCACGGCATCCCGAGCAGATGTGCCACGTAGGCGACGGCCGCTGCCGTCAGACCGACCAGGACAGTGCTCGTCAAGACGACACCGCGGAGGTTGAACCGAATCTCCCGCACCGAGCTGGTGATGGAGTCCCAGAACAGCAGAGCGGGCAGGAACACCAGCAGCATCAGCTCCGGCGGCAGGTGCACTTGCGCGAGCCCGGGTACGAAACCGATGAGCGCGCCCAGGACGAGCAGGACGACAGGGAGGGGAGCTCGCGCCCGGTGCGCGAGAACGCCCGCTGTCACCAGGACCGCTCCGAGCAGCACCACCAGCTCAAGTGCGTGCATGCCTGCCTCCGTTCAACCCGACCCGTCGGGACGTCGTCGGTGCGCACCCAGCCCTGGCGCCCGCCGTTCGAATCGATCGGGTCCCCGTCGGGGCACCGCGAGGACGGGGTGGCACGAGGAGACCTCGACGGTGCCCTGATCGGGTTGGAGGCGGCCCGTCGGAGGCCGGGCCGGTGTCGGGCCGCCCCGCTGCACGCGCTACGGCTACTGCCGGTCCACCCGCAGGGTGGTCGCGGTCGCCGCTGCGTTGGTGATGGCCTTCACGGGTGAGCCGCTGCCGTACTTGGCCCGGTAGGCGCGGTCGATCGCAGCGTTGTGCCCGTCGTCGGGGGTGAAGGTGACGTCGGCGTGCACCCCGCCGGCGTCGATGGTCCCCGTGCCGGTGCGGCGCACGGCCCGGTACCAGGCGCCCTCCTGTCCGCGCACGGACCGGATGAACAGCGCGCCGTCGGTGACGACGTGCCAGACGATGGTGGACGGTCGCAGGGTGCCGTCCGGGCGGTACGCAGCCACATCCAGCTCACCGGCGCGGTCGATCGCGCTCAGCTCAGCGGTGCTCCAGTCGGTCATGGTTGGTGGTCCTTTCTCCAGAGCCGAGCCGGTCAGCGTCGGCGGGCGGCTGCGATGAGCTCATGAGTGCCGTAGCTGTTGTCGTCCGGGTTGAGCGTCACACCCGGAGCGACGATCTGGTCGATGCGGTCGAGCACGTCCGCGCTCAGCGTGACCTCTGCAGCCGGTAGGTACGAGTCCAGCTGTTCCATGGTCCGCGGGCCGACGATCGCCGAGGTGACACCGGGGTGGTTGATCACGAACGCGATGGCCAACTCGATCAGCGTCAGCCCGGCCTCCGCGGCGAGGACGGCCAGGTCCTCCACGACGTCGAGCTTGCGCTGGTTCGCCGGCGTGGACATGTCGAACCGGGCGCTTGGGCGCGCCGGCGAGGTGGGCGTGGATGCGGCGTTCTTGCGCCACCGCCCCGACAGCCACCCGCCGGCCAGCGGGGAGTAGGTCAACGTCCCCATGCCGTGGCGCAGGGTGGTGGGCAGCACGTCCTCCTCGATGCCGCGCACCAGGATCGAGTACGGCGGCTGCTCGGTGACGAACCGTTCCAGGCGCCTTTCGGCGGAAACCCACTGGGCCTCGATGATCTGCGACCCGGAGTAGGAGGAGGAGCCGAGGTAGCGGATCTTGCCCTCGTGCACGAGGTCCGACAACGCCCCGAGGGTCTCGGCGACGTCCATGTCCGGGCTGGGGCGGTGCACCTGGTACAGGTCGATGTAGTCCGTGCCCAGGCGCCGCAGCGAGGCCTCGACCTCGCGGATGATCCAGCGCCGGGACCCACCGCGGTGGTTCGGGTCGTCATCCATCGGCATGAAGAACTTGGTGGCCAGGAACACCTCGTCGCGCCGACCGGCCAGGGCCGCACCGACGATCTCCTCCGACACGCCGGCGGAGTACACGTCGGCGGTGTCGACGAAGTTGATCCCGACGTCCAGCGCGCGGTGGATGATCCGGGTGGCGTCGGTGCGGTCGTCGTTGCCCCAGGGGCCGAACATCATGGACCCGAGGCACAGCGGGCTGACCTGCACACCGGTTCGGCCCAACGGTCGGTACTGCACGAGGACTCCTTGAGGTTGTGGTCAGGACGTTCGTCGCGATCAGGCGTCCACCGTCAGCGCGTCGATCGCCGCCAGGGCGTTGAGCGCCCGCGGGTAGCCGACGAACGGAACGAGGCCGGAGACGAGCGCGAGCAGCCGGCCGCGGCCGTTGCCGACGTTGAGGTTGGCTGCCACGTGTCCGCGGACCTGGTTGTCCGCGCCACCGAGGCCTACCAGGATGGCCAGGGTCAGCAGCTCACGGGTGGGGAGGTCCAGGCCGGTGCGGGTGTAGTGGTCGCCGAAGCAGTGCGCGGACAACCACTGCTGGATGTGCTGCTCGTCGTCGGGCGCGTTCGCGTACTGCGCGGCGACCCGGTCGGAGCCGATGATCTGCTCTTGCACGGCACGCCCGGCCGCCGCCCGGGTCTCCCGGTCGGTGGTGGACTGGCTTGGCAGCGGCAGCGGGACGCCCAGCTGTTCGAGCAGGTCGTTGGTGGCGTGCACGAAGTCCAGCGCTCGTCCGATCCCGACGTAGGGGACCGCCTGGTACACCAGCTCCTTCAGCTGGACCGGGCTGACTCCGACGGTGAGCGCGGCACCGGCGATGACGCGGAACTCGGCCGAGGCGCCGGCGCCGACGAGGGCGGCGAGCTGGGTCAGCAGCCGGGTCCGGATCTCCAGTTCGCAGTGGGCGGGGACGTCCTCGAGGGCGAAGTTGGCGAGGATCTCCACCAGTTCCGGGTCGGTGCCCGCGAGGGTCGGAACCACGTCGGGGAAAAACGCGTCGTGGGCGGCAGCAGCCGTCGGTGTAGGCATGGCCTGTCCTTCGGGTCGGTGCATGGGCAGGCGACCGGGATCGTCCGCCCGTACGGGGATCAGGGGCGAACGAGGACCTTGAGGGCTCGCCGGGAGTCCATCAGCCGGTACGCCTCGGCGATGTCGTCGAGCGTCACCTCGGCGTCGAAGACGCGTCCGGGAGCGATCTGCCCGGACAACACTTGCGGGATGGCGTCCTCGATGTAGGCGCGCACGGGTGCTGGTCCACCGTTCAGAGTCGCGTTCTTGCCGAACAGGGACCCGAACCCGACCGGGGCGTCCTCGTACTGGGGGACCCCGACCCGGGAGATCACCCCACCCGGGCGGACCACCCGGAAGGCCTGCTCGTAGGCCGGCATGTGCCCGACGGCTTCGAGCACCACGTGGGACCCTTCTCCGCCCGTCAGCTCGAGCACCTTCGCAACCCCAGCCTCCCCGCACTCAGGCACGACATGAGTGGCGCCGAAGGTCACACCCAGGTCGGTGCGGTCGGTGTGGCGGCCCATCAAGATGATCTGCTCGGCACCCAGCTGCTTGGAGGCCAGCACCGCCGACAGCCCCACAGCACCGTCGCCGATCACCGTCACGGTCTTGCCGGGCTCCACGCGTCCCATGTGCGCGGCGTGGTAGCCGGTCAGGTACACGTCAGAGAGGGTCAGCAGGGACGGCAGCAGGGCCTCGTCGACGTCGCCCGGCAGGGCGACCAGCGTCCCATCGGCCTGCGGGACCCTGACCTTCTCCGCCTGGGCTCCGCCGATGCCGCCCGCGCCGTACCACCCGCCGTGCTGGCAGGAGGTGTGGAACCCCTCCCGGCAGAACGGGCACGTGTTGTCGCTGACGGCGAACGGCGACACGACGAAGTCACCTGGCTTCAGGTTGGTGACGGCCGACCCGACCTGCTCCACCACGCCGAGGAACTCGTGCCCCATCGGTGTGCCGGTGGCCGAGGCGGGCGTGGACCGGTACGGGTGCAGGTCGGACCCGCACACGCACGCCAGGGTGACCCGCACGACCGCGTCGGTGGGCTCGACGATCTGCGGGTCGGGCACCTCCTCCACGCGCACGTCGCCAGCGCCGTACATGAATGTTGCTCGCACAAACAGTCCTTTCGGTGATTCGTTGACAAGGGGCTCTGGACCGGCTCATGCCTCCGGGATAGGACGTCCCCACGCCTCGAGGGTCATCGATGCCGGCTCCGGGCCGCCACGGTGGTCGGTGTCTAGCGCGTCGATGGCCGCCAGCTCGGCATCGGTCAGGTCGAAGTCCGTGACGGCGAAGTTCTCCCCGATCCGGGACGGGGTGACCGACTTCGGGATCGCCGAACGCCCTTGCTGCAGGTGCCAGCGCAGCATCACCTGCGCCGGGGACTTCCCGTGCCGCGCGGCAATCTCGCCGATCGTCGGGTCCTGCAACGTGGACGTGCGCCCGGACTCCCCGTAGAACGTGATCCCGCCGATCGGGGACCACGCCTGGGAGACGATGCCGTGCAGCGCGTCGGCGGCCAGCACGTCCGGCTGCCGGAAATACGGGTGCACCTCGATCTGGTTGACCGCTGGCACCACGGCGGTGGCCTCGAGCAGGTCAGCCAGGTGCTCTTGCATGAAGTTGGAGACGCCGATGGCGCGTACCTTCCCGTCCGCAAGCAGGGCTTCGAGCGCGCGGTAGGCCGCGATCGTCAGGTCGAACCGGGTCGGCAGCGGCTGGTGCAGGATCAACAGGTCGATCGTGTCCAGAGCGAGCTTGGCCGCGGACTTCTCGAAGGCGTGCAGCGTGGCGTCGTACCCGTAGTCGCTGATCCACACCTTGGTCTCGACGAACACCTCGTCGCGCGGAACCCCCGACCTGCTGAGGGCCCGGCCCACCTCCCGCTCGTTGCCGTACGCGGCCGCGGTGTCGATGTGCCGATAGCCCACCTCCAGCGCGGTCTGCACCGCAGACACGGTCTCCGTGGGTGGCGTCTGGAACACCCCGAAGCCCAGAGCCGGCATCGCGACGCCGTTGTTCAGGGTGAGAGTCGGGATCGAGTGCACGCTCATGCCTCCTGACGCTAGGTAGCGGGTCGGAGCGATGGGAGGCCCTGTCGTTACCCCGCTGCAGCGCGTTAGCTCTGGCGTCTCCTGCCAGGTGGGCACGCACGGGCGGGCGCCGTGGGGGAGTGAAGTTGTCGTTCCATGACTCGGTGCGACGCGCGACTCGCTCGGCGCTGGGCTTCCAGCTGGGCGTATCGGGCTTCGGGGTTGCTTCCCGTAGGTCGGCACCAACGCGGGTGCACGAGCAGATCCGTGCACCCGCGTTGGGAGGGGCTCGTCTCTTCGAGTCGTCGACGACGGATGCCGTCAGCTCTGGAGAGTGCGCTTGTCGTTGATGCTGAAGTGAGAGATTCGGGTCTTGATCAGCCACCGGCCGTTCTGGCGAACGTACTCGTCGTCGTACCGGATGCTGCTGTCGACGATCACTTCCTTGTCGCCTTCGTCGCTGACGAGCTTGACCTGGCAGTACGCGATCCCGGTCGCGGTGTCGCCCGCGATCTGGACGACCTGCTGCCCGTTCATGTGGTTCGAGCGCTTGACGTTCGCCGTGAAGGCGTTGAAGGTCTCCTCGAGCTGCGCGGTGCCGTCGATGTCGAACAGTAGGTCGTCACCCATGAACACCTGAACCTTGGTGTCAGGCGTGAAGAGGGACATCTGGTCGGCAATGCGCTTCTCGTCGGCCAGGTTGGAGAACGTGTCCACCAGTTCCTTGAGCTGGCCCTTGGCCTCAAGAATCTCCAGAGACATGGTTGTTCCTCGCATTTCTGGTGAGGTGCGGCCTTTACGCCCTGTGACGGCCGCGCTGCGATGCAGTTCCATTTCCGGCTGCGACCTCGACGGTAGGCTGAGGCTGCGGTTAGGTGATAGGACCTGCCAGTTCCCCCTTCGCGTGGGGTGGCGGGTGCGTAGTGGCGAGGACTGATGCGCAGGGGCGGAGGTGCAGATCGGCGCAACAGGAACTGACAGGACACCCCACGGTTCGTGCGGACCACCTAGCGTGGAGCCATGGACAACCGCTCCGAGGTGCACGACTTCCTTGTGTCCCGTCGGGCTCGCGTAACGCCCCAGGATGCTGGCCTCATCAGTTATGGCCAGCGCCGGGTCCCAGGGTTACGACGCGAGGAGGTCGCACAGCTGGTCGGCGTCACCACCGACTACTACGCGCGGCTCGAACGGGGCAATCTCCGTGGCGCGTCCGGCGCTGTGCTCAGCGCGCTAGGGAAGGCGCTCCGGCTCGATGGCGCCGAAGGCACCTATCTGGCCGACCTGGCACGTGCAGCGAACGCGCCAGCAAGTCGATTGGCGCGGCGCGCGCCCAAGCCCGTCGTTCGCGCCGGCCTCCAGCAACTCCTTGATGCCATGAGCGGCGTGGCTGTTCTCGTGCACGACGCGAGCCTCAACCTGGTCGCGACCAATGCGCTCGGGCGTGCGCTCGGGGCGCAGATGTTCGAGCTTCCCGCGCACGGCAACAGCGCCCGGTTTATCTTCCTCGACCCGCGCGCCACCGACTTCTACCTCGACTGGGACGAAGCGGCCGACGAGATCGTCGCGATCCTCCGCAGTGCTGCCGGCCGGGACCCATACGACAAGGACCTGAGCAATCTCGTTGGCGAGCTCTCGACGCGCAGCGAGGCGTTCCGTGTTCGCTGGGGGGCTCATGAAGTGCGCAAACACCGGCAAGGCCTCAAGCAACTGCGGCATCCTCTGGTCGGCGTCCTCGACCTCACCTATGAATCGCTGGCTCCGCTCTCCGCGCCCGGCCTGACCCTCAACGCCTTTTCCGCAGAACCGGACAGCAGGTCGGCCGACAGACTTGGACTGCTGGCGAGTTGGGCCGCTCCGGAGCGAGAAGCAACAAGTGTCAGCACAAGGCCCCGAGACGTCTAGCCGCGTAAGACTATCCTAGGCCTCCTAGGAGCCGTTCGCAGCCAATATCGAAAGCCCGGTCGGCAAGGCCGTGAAGCCTGGGGTCGCGGGTTTGACGGGGCACTGCTTGCAGTCACCCGCCCCACTCGCTGGGCACCGATGTTTGACCCGCGCCTCGCGCCCCTAGCCGTAGCCGTTGGTGTACCGCAGCGCGGCCGCCGGGAGCGCGGCACGCGTCAACCCGGACGTGCGCTGCGGCTCTGATGATCGGCCCGCTCCCGTCGAAGGTGCCGCTACACCCTTGGCTCTGACCCGGGCCGAAGGTGGTAGCCGGCGCGCGGCGCGGTCGGCGCAGAGTGTCTCGATGTAGTCGAAGTTGACGAACTCGCGACCGAGCCCGCCGCAGAGTTCGTAGTTGTTTTCCGAATCATCGCGCGTACGGTCGGTGATTGCTCTCATGACCGCTTCGATGGCCGCGCCCTTTTTGGTGTGTGCGTAATACTCCAGTACGGCCCACTCCTCCTTGATCTGGTGGACGGTGTAGCCGGATCAATCTCGGCAATCTGCTGGTCGGTGCGAATGATGAGGGCACCACCGGGACTTGGCAGAAACTACGAAGCCGCTGGTCAGCCCGTTGGGGCTACGGGGTCGGTCGGGAAGCGGACAGTGCGGAGACGCAGAACGTGATGTCGCTCCGACCTGGCTGAAGGTTCTCCGGCGGCTCTACGGGCGCCGAACCGTGATTTTCTGCCAGGTGGGCAAACGGCACGGTCGCATCGCCGCACCGTCGTCACCGCGGCGCTTCGGCCGCCAAGCCAGGTGAGGTGCAACGAATCCACCCCTCGACGGCGACCAAACTGGCACACAGCGGATGCATAGCCGCGTACTTTCGTCCCCATGTCTGGCATGGGGGCAGGGCCCGGTCGCGGCGGCATCGGGCGACAGGGTGGTCCCCGGTGGCGAACTTCCCAGATCGTCGGCGTGTCCGCTTTCGTCTTGGTCGCTCTGCTGGGTCTGACCAGTGGGCTGGGCGGTGTGCTGGTCTTCGCTGGGCTGTACCTGACGGGTACGGGACTGTACGCGGTGCTGCGGCACCGGTCGTGGCTAGGCAGCCTCAGCCGGACCACGGCGGTCGGTGTCCTGGCCGGCGGCCTCGTGGTGATGATGGTCGGGGGTGCGGTTGCCGGGGCTCCGGCCACCAAGCCCATCACTACCGCGCGCATGTCGACCGCTGCGAGCCCGAGCAGCTCGCCGCGCCCGTCGACGTCCCCTTCTCTCACGCCCTCGCCGACCGTGCTGTCGCTGGCGGATCAGGCGGCGTCGTTGCCTGCGCCGGAGTTGGCGCCTCAGGTTGATGTCGCGGCCGCCGGGGCCAAGGCAAGCACGCAGACTGCGATGGCTACGGCGATGCTGCTGGAGGTCAAGGGACGAGCGCCCAAGACGGGGTACACCCGGGATCAGTTTGGTCCCGCATGGCAGGACACCGACGGCAACGGGTGCGATCAGCGCGATGATGTCCTGGCCCGTGATCTGACCGCGGTGACCCTCAAGATTGGCTCGTGCGAGGTCTTGACCGGCAGCCTGGTCGATCCGTACGGCGGCGCGACGATCGCGTTCGTGCGGGGTGTGGAGACGTCCAGTGCGGTGCAGATCGACCATGTCGTGGCCCTGTCCGATGCGTGGCAGAAGGGCGCCCAGCAGTGGGACGTCGCCAAGCGTGTGAAGTTCGCCAACGACCTGGTCAACCTGCTCGCCGTCGACGGGCCGTTGAACGTGCAGAAGGGCGACGGCGACGCGGCGACCTGGCTGCCGCCGAACAAGGCGTACCGGTGCCAGTACGTCGCACGCCAGGTCGGCGTGAAGTACACCTACGGGTTGTGGGTCACCGCGGCCGAGCAGAACGCCATGGTCAGCGTCCTGACAACATGCCCGAACCAGCCGCTACCGCCCGGGGTGACACCGCCGCCGGCACCCACCCAAGCACCTGCCCCCGCCGCTCCCGCCCCGGCTCCGGCAGCTCCCGCACCTGCACCTGCACCTGCACCTGCACCTGCACCTGCACCTGCACCTGCTGCTCCCGCCCCTGCACCTGCTGCGCCCGCGATCCAGGAGGGGGTGCACCCGGGTGCGTACTGCAAGCCGGCCGGTGCCTTCGGGCACACCGCGACAGGCGTGCTGATGCAGTGCAAGACCTCAGCCACCGACACCCGCAACCGCTGGCGCGCAGCCTGACGACCTCAAGCACGCACAGGAGGCCCGCCACCTCTCCGCTACACCCTCGCGATGATGCTCCGACGCCAAGTGGGCGAGCCTCGTGGCGGATGTCCCAAGGCATGCGCCGGTCCCGGCAGCCCCGCAACGCGCACCGGGGCCGCGTCTGCGCCGGAGACCGGCTCGGAGAAGCGGCGCAACGAGCCAGCGGTTGACGCCCTGACTGGTCGTCCCGGTGGCTCCGACGCGCAGGGCTGTTCGGGTGAACCGGCACTGTTTCGCTCCGAGCGAGCCGCGCCGGTGCGTAGCGTCCACCGGGACGACCGCTTGGCGGTCGCCGCTGATGTTGGGGCAGGCATTCCAGCGGCGTGCAGGGGAGCTAGCTGTGTCGATGGTGTTGTGGCGTGCGCATGTCGGGGTGGTTCTGAGCGCAGCGATGGCGTTAGGCGCGGGCCCGGCGGTCTCAAAGAGCACCCCTCCCGCTGCGGCACCGACCGCCGCGGCGACGCACGCGGTGGCGAAGGGCCAACACGGGCCTGAGGCTCCGGCAGTGACGTTGACGTTGACTCGCGGGCCGGGCTCGGTGCACTTGGTGGCGACGGCCTCGGGTGCCGGGTCGGAGCAGGGTCTGACCGAGATCGTGTCGCGCGAGGGTGGTGTTGTCGGCTCGTGCGCGTCGTCGACGTGTGCGGCGGACGTCCCGGAGTCGACCCGGGTGCAAGTGTTCCGGGCCCGGCACGGGGCTCTGTTCTCGAAGACGGTGACGGTCCAGCCGGCCCGAGGCGCGGCGACGAAGCGCGCTGGGGCGGCCAAGTCACGCGTGTCGGCGCAGACGCAGGCTCCGGCTGCTGTTGCGGCCGCGACGGTGACCGATCCGTCGATCCACGACGTGTCGACGGCGACGATGAATGGTTGGACGGTCTCTGTCGGGATGCAGGAGACCACGCCAACCGCGGATCAGACGTGGACGCAGCTGAACGGGAACTCCTACGACCTGCACCACTTCTGGGCGACGGCGAGCTTCTCCGGCTCCCTGGATCCGGGGCGGCAGTACGCGATCGACTTCGTCGACGAGACGACGGGCACCGTCTTCGCGTCGTGCTCGCTGCCGGCCGACTCGTGCCTGGGTGAGCTGATGCCCTGGTACTCCGGTGCGCAGCATCCCGTCTCCGCGGTCGTGGTGTCGACCAAGACCGACGGGTCGGATCAGGTTCAGCACGCGCAGGTGGGGTACACCGGCTGGTACGCGGCGTCGGTGTCGCTGTACTACGCGCAGTGGAACCCGAACTTCTACGCCGGTGACGGTGAGCCCCTCACGATCGAGGCTCGCGACAGCGCGGACATCCCGATGGATGGGCAGTACGCGATCTATGTCGAGGACGTGACCACCGGTACGACCCTTGCCAAGTGCATGGTCAATCCGTGCAACGTTGACGCGACGTACTACACCGGGCTGCACAGCTTCCGGACCTGGCTGGCGGACGCGAACGATCCGACCACTCACGTCGTGGCGTACACGACCCCGTTGCCGATCCCGCGCGCGGCCTGGAGCGCGTACGGGGTCGGGGAGGTGCAGGACCCGGTCGGGTCGACGGTGATGATCGAGGGCTGGGTCAACCAGGACGTCGGCCTCACCAACGGCAACTACTTCCAGTACGTCATGGACTTGACCACCAACACCGTGGTCAAGCGGTGCGATACCGGTGACGCCTGCGACGTCGTCATCCCGTTGAATGGTCATTTCTACGGCAACCGGGTCGCCGGCCCCGCTGGGCCGTATGACGACGTGCAGGCCGTCAGCGACCACGGCATGTACTTCTCTACGGACGGGCCCGCGCAGTCCTTGCCGCTCAGTGGCGGGGGCGCACGGTGGGAGACCTCGGGTGGGATCAACCCGTCCGAGAAGTGCACGCAGGCGTGCGCGGCGGACCCGGTCAACGTCGTCACTGGCGAGTACTGGAAGACCACCGCCGACCTGACTGCCAGCCCGCTGGTGTCCATGCGTCGGGCCTATGCCAGCTCCCTGGCCAGCCAGGACGGGCCGTTCGGGTACGGGTCATCCTGGAACTGGGGCGTGCACCTGGAGATGGGCCCTGGCGCGACCGGCACCAGCCTGGCCGACACCGGCCAGATCATCGTGGTCCAGGAGAACGGCAGCTTCGTCTCTTACGTCCGGGATGCGCATGGCAACCTGCAGACGGCACAACGGGTCCACGCCACGCTCACCGCCAACAGCGACGGCACGTTCCGGTTTGCGCGCACCGACGGGACCGCCTTCACCTTCGCCGCCGACGGGACTCTGACCTCGGTCCAGGACCGGAACGGCAACACCGCGACCGTCACGACGAGCAACGGGAACCCCACCCGCATCCAGGACAACCACGGTGGAACCCTGACCCTGACCTGGGACGCCAACCACCTCACCAGCGCCAGCGACCAGACCGGCCGGCAGGTGACCTACACGTACGACGCCAACGGAGATCTGACGACGGCCACCGACCCGACCGGTGCTGCCACCACGTACACGTACGCCGACCACCGGGCGACCACGATCACGGACCCGGCCGGCGGGACGGTCACCAATACCTACGACACCAGCGAGCGGGTCAGCTCCCAAACCGACGCAGTCGGCCGACAGACCACCTTCGGCTACACGGGCGACCCCGGATCCGGGCAGACGACCGAGACCGACCCCACCGGCACGGTGACCACCTACGCCTACGAGCAAGGCGAGGTCACCAGCCGCACCACGGCCGTCGGCACGCCGCAAGCAGCGACAACGACCTCGACCTACTGGGCCGGGCAACTGACCGCCACGACGGACGCCCTTGGCCACACCACCAGCTACATCAACGACTCCAACGGCAACCACACCTCGACCACCGACCCGCTGTCCCGCGTCACCAACGCCACGTACAACCAGTTCAACGAACCCCTGACAGTCACGGACCCCGCAGGGGAGACGACCACCTTCGTCTACGACAGCCACGGCAACCTGCAGTCCAAGACCGACCCGACCGGGGCGGTCACCGCGTTCACGGTCAACTCGGACGGCACCGTTGCGACAGCGACGGACGCGACGGGCAACGTGACCCGGTACGGCTACGACGCGCACGGGTACCTGGCCTCGACCGCGGACGCGAACGGTGCGGTGACCACGGCGGTGTTCGACGCCCTGGGCCGGCAGGTGTCGGTGACCGACCCCCGGGGCAACGTGACGGGTGCGGACCCGACCCAGTACACCTCGACGATCGCGTACGACCCGGCGGGGCGGCCAACCTCGGCGACGGACCCGTACGGGTCGGGGACGTCGATGGGATACGACGCGGTGGGCAACGTGACCTCGAGCACCGACCAGCTGGGGCAGGTCACGAAGTTCACGTACGACGCGGCTGGGCAGCGGCTGTCGGCCACGGACCCGACGGGTGCGGCCACGAAGTGGTCGTACGACAAGGCCGGTCGGGTGGCCTCGATCACCGCCCCCGACGGTGGCGTGAGCAGCTACTCCTATGACGCGGCGGGGAACCGGACCTCGACCACGGACCCGGACGGGCGGGTCACGACGAGCACGTTCGACCTGACCGGCAAGGTCACCTCCACCACGACCCCGTCCGGGGCCACGACGTCATACACCTATGACGCGGCCGGTCAGGTGACCAAGGTCGTCGACCCGAACAGCCACGCGACCACCACCACCTACGACCAGGCCGGCCGGCCGGTCACCGTGACCGACGCCCTGGGCCGGGCGGTGAGCACCACCTACGACAAGGCCGGGCGGACCACCCAGGTGACCCGCGCCGACGGGACCAAGCTGGCCTGGGGCTATGACGCGGCGGGTCGGCAGACGTCCTACACGGACGCGGCCGGGGCGGTGACCAAGTATGCCTACGACGCTGCGGGCCGGTTGAAGACCGCAACGGACACCGCGCGTCGGGTCACCGGCTACGCCTACGACCCGGCCGGGAACCAGACGGTAGTCACTTACCCCGACGGGGGGACGGCCACGTCCACCTACGACCGGCTGGGTCGGTCGACCGGGACGACCTACTCGGGGACCACGCCGGCGACCACGCGGGCCTACGACGCCGCGTCCCGAGTGACGACTGCCACGTCAGGGTCCTCGAGCACGACCTACGCCTACGACGGCGCCGGTCGGCCCACCACGGTCACCACGGATGGGGCGACCGTCGGCTACGCCTGGACCGCCGGTGGGCGGCTGGCCACGCTGACCTACCCAGGTGGGAACACGGTCGGGTACTCCCACGACCCGGCCGGGCAACTGACCAAGGTGTCGGACTGGGCCGGGGGTGACTACCAGTACACCTGGACCAAGGACGGGCAGGTCGAAACCCTCACCTACCCCAACGGGATCGCAACCCACCACACCTACGACACCGCCGGGCAGGCCACTGCCCTGACCTCGGACAACTCGGCCGGCACCCAGCTGCTCAAGCTCGCCTACGCCTACGACGACGCGGGGCAGCTGACCTCCCAGACCGCCGACCGGTCCACCGGCCCCCGCGCACCCCCCACCACCCCGACCACCACGTCCACCTACACGTGGGACCCGCTCGGCCAGCTCGGCCAGGTCACCGGCGCCGAGGCCGGTGCTTACGGGTTCACCACCACCGGGCAGCTCACCCAGCTCCCGGACGGCACGTCTCTGACCTACGACACCGCCGGGCAGGTCAGCACCCGCACCGCGGCGGCCGGCTCCGACGGCACCCCCGGGCAGGTCACCAGCTACACCTACAACAGCCTCGGGCAACGCACCGGCGCCACCGTCGGCGACAAAGCCACCGCCTACGCCTACGACCAAACCGGCAAGCTCACCAGCCTCACCGACCCGACGGGCGCCACCAGCACCTACACCTACGAGGCCTCCGGGCTACGGTCCACCGCGACCACTTCGGCCGGCGCCCAACGGTTCGTCTGGGACCCCACTGCTGCCGTCCCCGAACTGCTCACCGACGGGACCCACCAGTACGTCTACGGCGTCGGATCCACCCCGATCGCCCAGGTCAACGCCGACAACAGTGTCGACTACCTGCACACCGACCAGACCGGATCCGTCCGCACCGTCACCGACCATTCGGGGAACGTCGTCGCCGACAGCGACTACAGCCCATACGGCATCCCTCTCGACGTCAACGGGGCCCCCATCTCCGCCATCACACCCTTCGGCTACGCCGGCCAGTACACCGACCCCACCGGACTGCTCTACCTGCGAGCCCGCTACTACGACCCCACCACCAGCCAGTTCCTCACCATCGACCCCCTCGTGGCCGCCACCCACCTGCCCTACGCCTACACACCCGGTAACCCCGTCCAACTCACGGATCCACTCGGACTCGACTGGTGGGGCAACTCCAGCGACGCCATGGCCGGCTCCGGACTCAACGGGGGAACTCAGGACGGTGCCAACAGCTGTACAGCTGGTTACTCCTGGGGCGCCGTAACCGGCGTCGCGGCCAACACGATCTTGAACGTCGCGCACGGGGCCGTTTCCATCGCCAAGACGGTTGCGCGCGTCGGTGTGTCCGCTGTCGCGGTCGCTCCGTATGCCGTCTACTACGTGACGTACAGGACGCAGGGGAGTTTGGGCACTCGTCCGCCGAGTTGGGCCAACAGCGCAGCCACATGGCTCGAGAACCGTATGCTGGATGCTGATCAGGCACTCGATGGCGTAAAGCGTCGATTGGGTGCTAAAGAACCGGATAACGACGAGGGGGGCAACGGTGGCATCCTCCCTATCCACATTTCTGGAGTCGACAAGGATCCCGGGGATCCGCTGCACACATATCTTCCCGGCGTTGATCCCGATGGAACGCGGGAAGTCGGTCCAAGCGACTACGGCTGGGGCGCGGGATGGGGGGACCGTAGCGGTGTTCCGAACATCTAGGAGCAGGAACCTGGTGCGCTTCAAACGCATGAGATGCCGCGTGGCGGTCTGGATGTCACTGTCCCTGACGTTGGCAGTGTCCTCGGCCGCGTGCGGAGCCTCGGTCGACGGGGACCAATGGGTCGACGTCACCGTGACAAATACGAGGATGCTCCCGGTCACGCTAGACACCCGGCCACCGCGCCATCTCGCGCCGCAGCAGGCGACTGTGTTGCACGTGGACACAAACAACGACCCGCAAGTCCTTCAGGTTCGAAACGATTCCGGCGAGGTCTTGGGTTGTCTCACGTTTGATTACAAATCGCACGATTCTGCCGCGCCTTCTCAAGGCACCAGCGACCTGCCTGCGTGCCCACAGGGTGCGCGAACCTTCCCGGGCTGACGGCTCGACCACAGGCATCGATCGGCCGGTGATGCGATGACATCGGAGACGCCTTCGGGGCCTGCTCGGTGGTTGAGGCACCGTGCCCTCGCACGTGAGGGATACCTTCGAGGTGCGGCGTCGGCATGCGGATGATCTATACGGCGTACTACACGATGCTCGCCGGGCGGAGGGCGGTCGCGTGGTGAAGCGCACGAACTAGCTCAGCAGGAAATCGCTCGCAGCCTGGATTCAAGTCCTCCAGACTTCACTAGACTTAGGCGATTGCTGACTATTGGGGCGACGCTTGGGGCGATACCGGGATTCGCCATTCTTGCGATCGGCCTGGTGGTATGGATCGCCGCCGGGTCACTTGCGCCTCTCAACATCGGTCTGGCACTCGGCGCCTTCCCGTGGTCCGTGGGTGCTATCCAGCTAGTGCGGCGCTTGATGTTGCCTCTCCAGGCCCGCACATGGGCGAATCGTGAACGGCCACTCCCGTGGATCTTCCGCCCGAGTTGGATGGACATCGTGGCCGCAGCCGCCGCTACCTGTGCAATAGCAATCGCCATGATCGGGTCCCGGTAGTGCACTTCTGATAGCGAAATGGATGCCCGTCTCCCAGGCCAGGGCTGCGGCGGATGCCGGCTCGCGTGAGGCGGCATCCGTCAGCGTGATGCTGCGCGCAGGAGGGAGGTGCGTCTGCTCTCGCGAAGACGCGCCTAGTGCTCAGTCGTGGGCCTCGGCGCGGTGCAATAGCCGGTGCGGGCGGCGCACTCGACGCAGAGGGTCTTGATGTAGTCGAAGTTGGAGCACTCATTTCCAGGGCCGCCGCACAGTTCGCACGTGTGCTCGGACTCCTCGCGAGCACGGTCGGTGACCGCCTTCATGGCCACTTCGACGGAGGCGCCCTTGGTGGTGTGGGCGTAATACTCCAGGACGGACCACTTTTCCTTGATCTGGTGGACGGTGTAGTCCGGGTCGATCGCGGCAAGCTCACGGTCGGTCCGGATGATCAACTGGTACCAGCCAGCCTTGCAGGAGATCCACCGGCCCCAGCCCGGAGGGATCCTGCGCAGGACCGCTTCCAGAGCAGCTGCGTCGTCGCCGGCGTCGTCGGGGATGTGGAGGCTGTCGCGGACGCGGCCCATGTCCAGGTCGATGGCTTGGATCTGGTTCACCGCGGCCTGCAGTTCGTCACCATCCGCCGTCGGGGAGGTGAGGGCGTGCGCGGCGGCGTCGATGGCGGATTGCATCGCGGTCCACCGCTCTTGTTCTACCGGTGTCAGCTGGGGAATGCCGTCGTCAGCCATGGGTGTCCGCTCCGTTGCCATGGGTGGAGATGGGGGTCGTCCGCCGTCGCGTCGCGGTGTGGTGATCGGTGTGCTTTGGGCCGGTCGCCGACGTCACTACCCGCCGGGTGGGACGGCGTGACCACAAGATCGAGCCTCGACCAGCGGCGGGCGGTGTCGCAGGCGAGCGCGATGACGGCGCGAAGTTCGCTGCTCTGCTCGCGGATCGCCGTGGCCGGGGTGCGCCCGTGAAGGACCTTGCTGGGTGTGGTGAACCAGTCCAGCGTCGCCCACGCGTCGACGTGATGGGCGCGAAAGGGTGCGGCTGCCGCACCGAAAGCGGGCAGGACCTGCTCGCCGTCGAGCTGGAACAGGGGGTAGATGAGCGCGCCGCTTCGCAGCGGTGCTGCGAGAAGTAGTCCGCGTTGGGTGCGGTGACGGACAGTGCTGCGGGACAGCTTCAGGAGGTGAGCCATCCCACGTGTCAACGACGGGCTGGAACTGACCCTGTGGCGACGGGGTGGTTTCCAGTCGTCGTCGCAACACGTCCTTGAGAATCGGGGTTCGTGTTGGCGTCGTCTCGTC